>NZ_JAKZLD010000007.1:0-650 GCF_022808835.1 Geothrix mesophila | reverse complement strand
CCCAAAAAAGGTGTTGCAACTTCATTGGAAGCGCCTAGACTGAATTGCATGGTGAAACACCTAATCTCCGGAGGCTCCATGCGACACCCCTTCCGCACCCTGCTCGCCACCCTCGCCTTGGCGACCGTGCCCGCCCTGGCCGGCCAGGACACCTACAAGATCGACCCCGTCCACAGCGAGGTGAGCTTCAAGGTCAGCCACCTGCTCGCCAAGGTCAGCGGCCGCTTCACGAAGTTCGAAGGCACCATCCAGGTCGACACCGCCGACATCAGCAAGTCGAGCGTGGCCGTCACCATCGACGCGACCAGCCTGACCACGGACAACGAGGCCCGGGACAAGCACCTGAAGTCCCCCGACTTCTTCGACGTGGCGAAGTTCCCCACCATCACCTTCAAGAGCACGTCCGTGAAGGAAGTGGCCAAGGGCAAGCTGGAGATCACCGGCGACTTCACCCTGCATGGCGTGACCAAGCGCATCACCTTCCCCATCACCAACGCGGGCACCCAGCCCGGCATGGCGCCCGGCAGCGTGGTGGCAGGCTTCATCGACGGCGCCCTCAGCCTCAACCGCAATGAGTACGGCATCAAGACCTTCCCCGGCGTCATCGGCGAGACCGTGGCCGTCAGCCTGAACGCCGAGGCCGGCAAGGT
>NZ_JAKZLD010000006.1:0-5376 GCF_022808835.1 Geothrix mesophila | reverse complement strand
GGGGATTTAACGTCGCAGCGACCTACTTTTCCACTCCTGTGGGGAGCAGTATCATCGGCCCTCCAGGTCTTAACGGCCGTGTTCGGGATGGGAACGGGTGTGACCCCTGGGGAAAAGCCGCGACGAAGGGTAGAAGGGTTGAGAAGGGTTGAGGCGAAGCTCTGTCGAGCGTTCGTGGGTGATGAAGTCATGCAATTCATTGATGAAAGGTCAAGTCGATGGACCGATTAGTATCGCTCAGCTGAAGCCGTCACCGGCCTTGCACATGCGACCTATCAACGTGGTGGTCTACCACGGGTCTCATAGGGAGATCTCATCTTGAGGGGTGTTTCGCGCTTAGATGCTTTCAGCGCTTCTCACTTCCCGACATAGCTACCCAGCATTGCACCTGGAGGCACAACTGGAACACCAGAGGTCAGTCCATCCCGGTCCTCTCGTACTAAGGACAGGTCCTCTCAAATCTCCTGCGCCCACACTAGATAGGGACCGAACTGTCTCGCGACGTTCTGAACCCAACTCACGTACCACTATTGATCGGCGAACAGCCGAACCCTTGGGACCTGCTTCAGCCCCAGGATGTGATGAGTCGACATCGAGGTGCCAAACCTTGCCGTCGATATGAACTCTTGGGCAAGATCAGCCTGTTATCCCCGGCGTACCTTTTATCCGTTGAGCGATGGCCCTTCCATTCGGGACCACCGGATCACTATAACCTGCTTTCGCACCTGCTCGTCGTGTCTGACTCGCAGTCAAGCTCCCTTATACTATTGCGCTCTGCGGCTGATTTCCAAACAGCCTGAGGGAACCTTCGTACGCCTCCGTTACGCTTTAGGAGGCGACCGCCCCAGTCAAACTACCCGCCTGACATTGTCTTCCACCCGGATCACGGGTGCGAGTTAGAGATCAGCGTTAAACAGGGTGGTATCTCAACGTCGGCTCCACCGACCCTAACGAGCCAGTTTCATAGCCTCCCACCTATCCTGCACAGTCCAACGCCAACCTCAATGTCAAGGTGTAGTAAAGGTGCACGGGGTCTTTCCGTCTAAGTGCGGGTAACCGGCATCTTCACCGGTGCTACAAGTTCGCTGAGTCTCTGCTGGAGACAGTTCCCAGATCGTTACGCCATTCGTGCAGGTCGGAACTTACCCGACAAGGAATTTCGCTACCTTAGGACCGTTATAGTTACGGCCGCCGTTCACCGGGGCTTAAATTCGCAGCTTCGCTTGCGCTGACCGCTCCTCTTGACCTTCCGGCACCGGGCAGGCGTCAGCCCCTATACCTCCTCTTTGGAGTTTGCAGAGACCTGTGTTTTTGTTAAACAGTCGCCTGGGACATTTATGTGCCACCACCTCGGGCTATGAACCCTACCGTGGTACCCCTTCTCCCGAAGTTACGGGGTTAATTTGCCGAGTTCCTTCAGCAGAGTTCTCTCAAACGCCTGAGGATTCTCTCCTCGACTACCTGTGTCGGTTTGCGGTACGGACACAAGCACCTCTCCTTAGCAGCTTTTCTCGGCAGTGTAGGATCAGGACTTTTCGTCAGATACCTTGAGCTGTTGGCGCCCGGACTTCCCTAAGCGCCACCCTTGATACCTTTCGCAGAACATTCCATAGCCCTGCGTCCCTACCTTCCTGCGTCCCTGCATCGTACAAACGAGATGCTCATGGTGCTGGAATATTAACCAGCCTTCCATCGCCTACGCCTTTCGGCCTCAGCTTAGGGTCCGACTAACCCAACGCGGATTGACCTTGCGTTGGAAACCTTAGTCTTACGGCGGACGGGGTTCTCGCCCGTCTTTACGCTACTTATGCCGACAGAGTCTCTTCCCATGTCTCCAGCTGTCCTTACGGTCAACCTTCACAGACGTAGGGAATGCTCCCCTACCACTTACGTTCGCAGCTTCGGTAACATGCTTTAGCCCCGTTGAATTGTCGGCACAGACCCGCTTGACCAGTGAGCTATTACGCTTTCTTTAAAGGATAGCTGCTTCTAAGCTAACCTCCTGGCTGTCTAAGCACATCCACATCCTTTTCCACTTAGCATGTATTTTGGGACCTTAGCTGGCGATCTGGGTTCTTTCCCTCTCGACTACGGATCTTATCACCCGCAGTCTGACTGCCGGACTTCACGGCGTGCCATTCGAAGATTGGTTGGATTCAGTAAGCTGGTAAGCCCCCTAGTCCATTCAGGTCTCTACCTGCACGACGAAACATCCGACGCTAGCCCTAAAGCTATTTCGGGGAGAACGAGCTATCACGGAATTTGATTGGCCTTTCACCCCTATCCTCAACTCATCCAAGCGGTTTTCAACCCACACTGGTTCGGACCTCCATCCGGTGTCACCCGGACTTCATCCTGGTCAAGGATAGATCATCCCGTTTCGCGTCTATTTCCAGCGACTGTCGCCCTATTCAGACTCGGTTTCCCTGCGGCTTCGCCTCTTCGGCTTCGCCTCGCCACTGAAAATAACTAGCCGGCTCATTATGCAAAAGGCACGCGGTTCCCCTGGTAAACCATAGGGGTTCCACTGCTTGTAGATTGACGGTTTCAGGTTCTATTTCACTCCCCTCATCGGGGTTCTTTTCGCCTTTCCCTCACGGTACTGGTTCACTATCGGTCAGATGAACATATTTAGCCTTACCGCATGGTCGCGGCAAATTCTGTCAAGGTTTCTCGTGCCCCGACATACTTGGGAACACCACTCAGAGTCCGATCGGCTTTCGCGTAAGGGGCTATCACCCTGTCTCGCCGGCCTTTCCATGCCGTTCCGCTAACCGTCGGTTTTGTAACTCTGTGCTGGAGGGCAGCTCCAGCCTGTAGGTCCCACGACCCCCCCTACGCAACGCCTGCCGCTTACACGTAAGAGGTTTGGGCTCCTCCGGTTTCGCTCGCCGCTACTCCCGGAATCACTGTTGTTTTCTGTTCCTGTGGGTACTGAGATGGTTCACTTCCCCACGTTCGCCTCTCAAAGCCTATGAATTCAGCTAAGAGATTCTTGAGCTTTCACCCAAGAGGGTTTCCCCATTCGGACATTCCCGGATCACCGTTCGCGTGCAACTCCCCGAGACTTTTCGCAGCTTACCACGTCCTTCATCGCTGTCATCTGCCAAGGCATCCACCGTCAACCCTTTGTAACTTGGCCTTCCATCAATGAATCACATTCATGAATCATTCATTTCGGCCCACGAGAGTGTTGATTCGCTAAACTTGCCTCGCCTTAAGCCCACAGCGTCGCTTCAACGCCATGGATCACCCTTCTCTATTCCTTCTATTTGATTGTCAAACAGCTCCGTCTTTCGACCCGCCCCTCGAGGCGGCTTTGAGCTGGATTCAAATCCCGCGGGATCTCAACTCAACTCAAATTGGTGGGCCTAGGTGGATTCGAACCACCGACCTCACGCTTATCAGGCGTGCGCTCTAACCAGACTGAGCTATAGGCCCCATGAAGTGCCCCAGCGACCGCTGGTGGACCCGACCGGGATCGAACCGACGACCTCCTGGATGCAAACCAGGCGCTCTCCCAGCTGAGCTACGGGCCCGCTGTGCGGACGCCCAAGCACGCTCGTCAAAGACTTGCCCGAGCGTCTTTAAAAACCGGATAGAAATTTTGATCGGAAGCGTTGACCTTTCGTCACTCCTAGAAGTGACTCTCCTTAGAAAGGAGGTGATCCAGCCACAGGTTCTCCTACAGCTACCTTGTTACGACTTCACCCCAATCACCAAGTTCACCATTGAGACCTAGCCCCCTTGCGGGTTACCACAGCCTCTTCAAGTGCTCCCGGCTTTCGTGATGTGACGGGCGGTGTGTACAAGGCCCGGGAACGTATTCACCGTATCATTCTGATACACGATTACTAGCGATTCCACCTTCATGTAGTCGAGTTGCAGACTACAATCCGAACTGAGGACGACTTTCTCCGATTAGCTCCATCTCGCGACTTTGCAACGGTTTGTATCGCCCATTGTAGCACGTGTGTAGCCCTGGACATAAGGGCCATGAGGACTTGACATCATCCCCACCTTCCTCCCGGTTAACCCGGGCAGTCCCCGTAGAGTTCCCGCCATGACGCGCTGGCAACTACGGGTAAGGGTTGCGCTCGTTGCGGGACTTAACCCAACATCTCACGACACGAGCTGACGACAGCCATGCAGCACCTCTGCAGCAGTTCTTGCGAAAAGGCACATCTCTGCACCGGTCCACTGCAGTTCAAGCCCAGGTAAGGTTCTTCGCGTTGCGTCGAATTAAACCACATGCTCCACCGCTTGTGCGGGCCCCCGTCAATTCCTTTGAGTTTCAGCCTTGCGACCGTACTCCCCAGGCGGAACACTTAACGCGTTAGCTCCGGCACGGAAGGGGTCAACTCCCTCCACACCAAGTGTTCATCGTTTACAGCGTGGACTACCAGGGTATCTAATCCTGTTTGCTACCCACACTTTCGCGCCTCAGCGTCAGTTACTGTCCAGGTGGCCGCCTTCGCCACTGGTGTTCCTCCTCATCTCTACGCATTTCACCGCTACACGAGGAATTCCACCACCCTCTCCAGTACTCTAGCCTTCCAGTCTCAGATGCAGTTCCCAAGTTGAGCTCGGGGATTACACATCTGACTTAAAAAACCGCCTACGCGCCCTTTACGCCCAATAATTCCGAATAACGCTTGCCCCCTCTGTATTACCGCGGCTGCTGGCACAGAGTTAGCCGGGGCTTCCTCTCCAGGTACCGTCAAGTAACAGCGCTATTAACACTGCCACCTTCGTCCCTGACGACAGGGTTTTACAGTCCGAAGACCTTCATCACCCACGCGGCGTTGCTGCGTCAGACTCTCGTCCATTGCGCAAAATTCCCCACTGCTGCCTCCCGTAGGAGTCTGGACCGTGTCTCAGTTCCAGTGTGGCCGATCACCCTCTCAGGCCGGCTACTGATCGTCGCCTTGGTGGGCCATTACCCCGCCAACTAGCTAATCAGACGCAGGATCCTCTTCTAGCCCCAGGCCTTGCGGTCCCCAGGTTTCACCACAGACATCCCAGCCCGTGGTCTCATGCGGTATTACCACTCCTTTCGGAGCGTTATTCCCCACTAAAAGGTAGATTCCCCACGCGTTACTCACCCGTCTGCCATGCACCTTGCGGCACATCCGACTTGCATGTGTTAGGCACGCCGCCAGCGTTCATTCTGAGCCAGGATCAAACTCTCAAGTTTAATATTCCTGAACTCTTGCTCCTCGGAGTCTCCCCCTCGGACAAATGCTCTGGTCGTATTTCTCTGAATCCCACGGACCGTCCTAGAACGTCCCGCGGAACCCTCAAAGGCTTCCTATCTTCTATCCGGTTTTCAAAGACGCCCACCACGCTTCCGCATTGCCTCAGCATGATCCAGAA
>NZ_JAKZLD010000005.1:0-318576 GCF_022808835.1 Geothrix mesophila | reverse complement strand
GTCGTATTTCTCTGAATCCCACGGACCGTCCTAGAACGTCCCGCGGAACCCTCAAAGGCTTCCTATCTTCTATCCGGTTTTCAAAGACGCCCACCACGCTTCCGCATTGCCTCAGCATGATCCAGAAGAACCTTCCAGCCCTTCCCGGCACTCCGCAGCCTCAACTGCGCAGGACATTCAGACTAACATCCCGGGCTGAAAGTGCAAGAGGAATTTTCGCGGGACCTCCTGGAATCCGTTGGGACCAGCCAGAATGCGATGATCCCTGCCGTAGAATCGAGGACCGGGAGGGCGCGTGATTCATATTGTCGGGGCGGGTCTGGCCGGGTCGGAAGCCGCATGGCAGTTGGCTTCGCGAGGCCATGACGTCCGGCTGACGGAGATGCGCCCGCGTTGGGCAACCCCGGCTCACGCAACCGATCGGGCCGCGGAGATGGTCTGCTCCAACTCCTTCAAGAGCGACGATCCGGATTCGGCCACAGGCATCCTGAAGGCCGAAATGCGGCGCATGGGCTCTCTCATCCTCCGCTGTGCCGAGGCCACCCGCGTGCCCGCGGGGAACAGCCTGGCGGTGGATCGGGAAGCCTTCTCCCAATCCGTCACCGAGGCGCTGAAGTCGCACCCCCGCATCCAGTGGGAAGAGGCTCAGATCGTGGCCCCGGAATCGGGTGTCCCGACCATCCTCGCCACGGGCCCGCTGACCGCGGATCCGCTCGCTGACTGGCTTGCGCAGCACACAGGCACGACCCGGCTGCACTTCTATGACGCCATCGCACCGATCGTGGAGCGCCCGAGCATCGATATGGGCATCGCCTGGATGGCGGCCCGCTACGACAAGGGGGGCGCCGACTTCATCAACTGCCCCCTCGACAAGGCCCAGTACGAGCGGTTTCTGGACGCCCTGCTCAGCGCCGATCGCGTCCCTCTCCACGAGGTGGACACGCCCTATTTCGAGGCCTGCCTTCCCATCGAGGTCATGGCCGATCGCGGCCGGGAAACCCTCCGCCATGGCCCCATGAAGCCCATGGGACTGGATGATCCCCGCACCGGGCGGTGGCCCCACGCCGTGGTCCAGCTTCGCCAGGACACCCTCGCGGGAGAGCTCTTCAATCTGGTGGGCTTCCAGACCCGTTTGAAATGGGGCGCCCAGAAAGAGGTCTTCCGGCTCATCCCGGGTCTGGAAAATGCGGAGTTCGTCCGCTTTGGAAGCATCCACCGGAACACCTACGTGCAGGCACCGGCGGTGCTCGATGCGACACTTGCTGTCAAATCCATCCCAGGTCTCTGGATCGCCGGGCAGCTCTCAGGCGTGGAGGGCTACCTGGAATCCGCCGCGGGAGGCCTGGCCGCCGCGTTCGCCGCAGATCGCGCCGTGCGCGGCCTGGCCCCCATGCCCTTCCCGCCGGACACCATGCTCGGCAGCCTGCTGCACTACCTGGCCCACGCCTCAAGCGTGGATTTCGGGCCGACCAACGCCATGCTGGGGCTGCTGCCGCCGCTCCCCGAGGGCCTCCTGGACCTGCGCACCCTCAAGCGCGCAGGCGGGACCCGGGCCGTGAAATCAGCCAAGGGCCGCGCCCATCGGGAACGGGCGCTCCGTTCGCTGGAACAGCACCTGATCCTCGCCGGAGGCCTGCCATGAAGCGACCCGCCCTCGCCTTGGGGGCTGCCGCCCTGATCCTCGTGCTCGGAAGTGGGGCCTGGTGGCTGGCTCGTCGGGACCCGGGAATCCCGCCCCAAGAGGAGGCCCTGGAGCCCTTCCGTTCCGAACCGATGGGCGCCGGCCAACTGATTGACCTCCAACCCCCGTCCATGCCCCTCAGGAGCGTCCGGTGGACCCTGCCTCTCCCTGGGGGCGCGTCCGTGGCGCAGATCCTGACCCAGACCGGCCGACAGCAGGCAGTTCTCTTCCAGCAGGGCGTGCCCGGCCCGGTCTTCTCCCTGCCGGAACCTTCGGGCGTACCTGATGGGTTCTTCCGGTTCGCGGACCTGGCAGATGCGGCACTGGCGCCAGACGATGCCCTGGTCCTGCTCTACCGCAGCTCGACAGACCCCTCCTCGCCATCGCTGGTCCTGGCCTGCGACTTGCGTTCCCAGCAGGTCCGCTGGTCCTTCCGCGCGCCCGGCGAGCACCTGACCCTGTCCGCGGACCACCGCAGCGTGTTTCTCTTCGGGGGTTCGACACCTGTGAACATCCTGGAACTGGCCGGCCGCCCCGGCCAGCCGAAACCCGCCTCCACACCGGTGGGCCTTCCACCGGAGGTGAAGACGGTTTCCAGCCTCCTCCCGATCGGCTGCCGCGCCTTCGCCGTGGCCCACGACTCGGGACTCTCGACCTGGCGCGACGGGGCCTGGACCCATGTACCGGCTCCGGCACCTTCGCCCCTCGGGTTTCCCCACGGGCTCGGCCGGATCGCTGGCGATGCGAAGGGCGGCTGGTGGCAGCCCGAACCTGGGGCCCTGGTTCCCCTGGGCCCAGACGCGAAGACTGGCCCATCGCGCGACCTGAAGGCCCTCCTTCCTGACTCATCAAGCCTGGATGCAAGCCTGCTCCAGCTGCTGGGCGAAGAACCGGACGGCCATCTGTGGTTCGGTCTGACGCGACCCACCCTTCCCCTGCCGGCTCCCGCACCGGATTCTCCAGCAGCCGCCCCGACGGACGCGCCTCCCATCCCGGACGATTCTGGCCAGGCTCTCCAAACCCCCGCCACCCCCCCGGCGACGACCGCCACCATCCAACCTTCGCGGGAGGATTGGCAGACCTACATCGACAAGGGACTGGATCGCCTGTACCTGTGGAAACCCGGCGAGGAGCGCATGAAGGTGGTGTCCATCGCCGATGCCTGGAAACGGTTGGCACCACCCCCGAGCGCCTCCACGTTTCCCGGACTCGAAAACCTTCGCCCCGAGGCCGGAGCCCTGCTCTGTGGCGGCCCCGAGCGCACCTGGTGGCTTCCGTTGAAGGCCCTCCGGCCCCGGTGACCTCAGCGCCCCTGGGGTTTTCCCTGGGGTTTCTCGTTGGCCAGGTGCTCGCGGATCAGGCCCTCAGCCACTGCCCCCTCATCGGGATGATAGGTCCCCGCCTCCAACTGGCGCTTGAGGGCCTTGAGCTTCTCGGCGCGCACATCCGGCGTCTCGGCCAGCACCTCATGGGCCACTTCGACGAGATGGTCGGCGGCGGCATCCCCCGAGCCTGTGCTCTTGTGGCCGTCGTCCTTGCGGGATCTGCCCTGGTTGCTCATGCGCTCGCCCCTTGACGGTGCCTTATCGGCACGCAATTGCCCCAACTCAAGCCCCCGATCCCACTTTTTTGGCTCCGGAGACGGCCGGACGATCACCCGGGAGGCTCGATACACCCAGGGCCACGAGAATCCGGTCATGGCCGGCCAGATCCTGATGCACCATCGCCTTGGACCATCCCGCGCCCATTGCCCGCCGGCACAGCTCGCCGCCCTGGCCCGCCCCGATCTCCAGCAGGCAGGCCGGCGCCTGGCGCGCTCGGGCCTGTTCCAGCAGGCGGGCCGACAAGGCCAATCCTCGGTCCGGGGCGAAGAGGGCCGAGGCGGGCTCGAAGGCCAGTTCCCGCTGGAGGCCGGGCTCATCCGCGGGGTCCACGTAGGGCAGGTTCGCCACCACCAGGCCCAGAGGATCGGGAACCGGATCCAGGAGACTGCCCTGGAAGAAAGTCACGGACGCGCCCAGGGCGGCGACGTTCTCCCGGGCCACCGCCAAGGCACCTGAGCTCAGGTCCGAAGCGGACACCTGCCAATCCGTTTCCAGAGCCAGACTCGCGGCGATGATGCCGCTGCCCGTACCCACATCCACACATCGGCTCACCCCGAGCCGCGTCCCCACGTCCAGGGCGGCCTCCACCAGCAGCTCAGTCTCGGGGCGCGGGATCAGCGTCTCCCGGGTGACCCTGAAGCGCCACCCCCGGAAGAGGCACCATCCCAGGATGTAGGCCCAGGGTTCGCCCGTCCTGCGCCGGCGCACCCAGGCGCTCACCTGCGCACGCGCCTCGTCAGGAACCAAGTCGCCACCATGGGCCGCCATCCAGGACCGGGAGAGGCCCAGCCCCTCCTCGAACCAGCGGAGGCTTTCGGCATGGGCCTCCGCGTGATCCAGGAATTCGGCCAGGGCTGCGCCCAGATCGAGGCGGAGTTGACGGTAGCTCTGGGCCATCCCTCCAGCCTAGCGCGGAAGAAGCGCGCCCCAACTCCGATCCTGGACAAGCCGTGGCCTGGCCCCGGCCAGGACACGGCGCGGGGGTTCCGGGGGTGTGTGCGAAGCACGACGCTAGCTCCTCGCGACGCATGCGCCGCGAGGAGAACCCCCGGGAAAGAATTCATCCCATCAGGGCCTTGGCGCGCTCCTGGCTCTGCTGGGCGACGATCTCGTGGAGGCTGCCGCCGTGGCTGTCCATGGTGACCACCAGGGGGAAGTCCTCCACCTCGATGATCCAGAAGGCCTCGGGGCTGCCGAACTCCTCGAGCATCTTCACGTCGACCACGCGCTTGCAGCGCTCGGCCAGCAGGCTGCCGGCGCCGCCGGTGGCGTGGAGGTAGACGGCCCCGGTCTTCTGGAGGCCCTCGCTGGTCTTCTTGCCCATGCCGCCCTTGCCGATGACGCCGCGGACCTTGTAGGTCTCGATGACGTCGGCCTGGTAGGGCTCCTCGCGGATGGAAGTGGTGGGACCCGCCGCCACGAAGCTGTAGTGGCCGTCCTCGTGCTTCTTCACCACGGGACCGCAGTGGTAGATGACCATGTTCTCGAGGATGGGCTTCAGCCACTCGGGCTTCTGCTCCTTCATGTACTTGTGGCCCATGTCGCGGCTGAGGACGACGCGGCCGTTGAGCAGCACTTCGTCGCCAACCTTGAGCTGGCGGATCTGGTCTTCGGTGATGGGGGTGGTGAGACGGATCATGTTGAGCCTCGTCGTCGCGGTCAGTCGAAGGACACTTCGCCGTTGGTCTTGAGCGTGATCGAGCCCCTGCGGCTGCTCCAGCACATGTAGCTGATGGAGACATAGAAGCTCGCCGGGTGGCGGTACATCTCCTCCGCCAGGACGCCCAGCACCGTGGTGTTGCCGCCGTAGCCCATGGGGCCGATGCCCAGGGTGTTGAGATCGGCGGTGATCTCCTTCTCGAAGGCGTCCATCTTGGGATCGGGGTTCGGCGTGCCGAGCTTGCGGAGGATGAGCTCCTTGCTCTTCTCGTAGCTGGAGACGCGGTCACCGCCGATGGCCACGCCGAGGATGCCGGGGCTGCAGCCCTGGCCCTGCGCCTTCACCACGGCGTCGATGATGCACTTACGCACACCCTTGATGTCCCGGCCCGCGCCCAGCGCGGCGTCCGGCAGGCGGTACTGGGCGCCCACGTTCTCGCAGCCCCCGCCCTTCTGCATGACGGCGATCTCGACCTCCGGCTTGTCCCACTCCTCGAAGTGGACGGCCGGGTGGCCCTCATGGAAGGGATCCATGTTCGTCCCGGTGTTCTTGCCGCTGAGGGCCTCCACGCAGTTGGGGCGCAGCCAGGAGCGCTTGGTGGCCTCGGCCACGGCGGCCCGGATCTGCTGCTTGGCGGCGCGCTGGCTCAGGCCGAAGGGATGGCGCACCCAGACGATGATGGTGCCCGTGTCCTGGCAAAGCGGCGTCACATGCCCGTCTGCGAGGATGATGTTGCGCACCATGTCGTTCAGGGTGTTGAAGGCCCGGCTGCCTTCCTCTTCGGCGTCGCGGCCCTTCACCAGGGCGTCGATCACGTCCTGGGGGAGGCGGCTGGTGGAGCGGCGCAGCAGCTCCAGCATGGGCAGGGTGAGATCCAGGGCCTTGAGATCCTTGAGATTGGGCTTCCACCCGGCGGGCAGCACGGACTTGGACGCCACCACCTCGTTGGAGGTCAGGGTGGGAATGACGCATTCGGACATGGGCCCTCCGGAATCCAGACCCCCATCATCCGCCCGCCGAAGCCGAGTCTCAAGTGATCAATGCCCGGTTCCCCTGCCACCGGCGTGGAAGCCCTCTCCAGCTATCCTGGGGCCTCATCCGCGGGGCCACCATGAGCAAGATCCTCTTCATCCTCAACGATCCCCCCTATGGCACCGAGCGCAGCTACAACGGATTACGCCTGGCGGGAGCGACCGCCAAGCGCGAGGGCGTCGAGGTGCGCGTCTTCCTCATGGGCGACGCCGCCGCCTGCGCCAAGAAAGGCCAGAAGACTCCTGACGGATACTACAACTTGGAGCGCATGCTGAAGGGCGTCACCGCCCGCCACGGCCTGGTCGGCGTGTGTGGCACCTGCATGGACGCCAGGGGCCTCACCCAGGCTGAACTGGCCGAGGACTGCCGACGGAGCACGCTGGAGGAACTGACCGACTGGACGCTGTGGGCGGACCAGGTGCTGGTCTTCTAGGCGCTGCCATGGGTGCCGCGGGCGAACCCCGATCCTGCGCGTGTTGCGGCGGATCCGAAGCTCCCGTTCCGAAGGGGATGGAGGCGAACCCCCTCCTCTGCTACTGCTTCGGCCACAGCCTGGAGAGCTTGCGCGGGGAATGGGAGGCCACCGGTCGCCTGGATTCGGTGGAGGCCATCCGAAGCGCCGTGAGGGAGGGGCGCTGCCGGTGCGAAACCCTGAACCCCTCCGGCGCCTGCTGCCTGGGGGACGTGCTGAGGGCCGCCCAGGTCATCCAGGCCGAGGGCTCGCGGCCCTGAAGGTCAACGCCCCCAGGCCCGGCACAGGGCGAGGGTGAGGTCCAGCAGAGGGGCTTCGCTCCGGGAGATGGCCAGGCCCTTGAGGTCACGCTCGCACTGGTTCAGTCGCCCCAGCAGGGCCTTCACGCCCTTCGGCTTCAGCTTATCGAATGCGCCACGGTAGCCATCCATCAGGAAGGCCTGCTTGGGGGAAAGGCCCAGGGCGGAGGTCAATTCCGGTCCCTTGAGCCCGGCGGCCTGTGCCTCGGCGTACCTCAACAGCCGATCCACCTCGCGGCGGGCCTGGCCGAGCAGCATCAGGGGCTCGTCCCCGTCTTCCAGGGCCATGCGGAGGGCCCTCAGGGCTCCGGCCGCGTCCCCCTTCTGCCAGGCGCCGGACCAGGCGAAGGCCTTCTGCTCCGCCAGCCGGAAGGTCACCTGGTCCACCATGGCCTCGGTCACCCGCCGGTCCTCCGCCAACAGGTCCAGCACTTCCAGGGCCCGCTTGAGCAGGCCGGGCTTCCCGCCCTGGCGCTGGGCCAGCAGGGTGGCAGCCGCCCCCTGGAGGGACAGGCTCAGACGCCGGGCCTCGGCCTCGATGAACCCGGGGATCTCGGCAGCCTCCAAGGCCCCCACCTTGAGGATGCGTCCCGCCTTGGCCCAGTCCGTCCACGGCTTGGCGCCGATGGCCTTGCCCGGGGCGGCCGGCAGGGTGGCCCACGCCACCAGCAGCAGATTCACGCCCTGGGGCGGCTTTTCGAGGAGGGTTTTCACCGCCCCTGGCAGGTCCTTGGCCCGGGCGAAGAGGTTGTCCGCGGCGGGAACGACCACCGTGCGGGCCTCGGCCCCTAGGGGGGCGGCTTCCTGGAGGGCGGCCACCACTTCGGCCCAGGGACACCCCTCGGCGCAGATCGTCAGCGTGAAGTCGGCCCACTCCGGGTCCACGTGCCGGGCCTTCCAGTCCTCCACGGCCTTCCGCCGCCCGTCGCCATCCTCGCCGTGGACCAGGGCGAAGGCGTGGTCCACCCAGGCCGGGGCCGCCATCAGTCCGTGCCTTCCAGCAGCTGGGTGAGGAAGCTCTCGGCGAAGTCGTCCGCCAGGCTCTCGAGCACCTGGAGCTCCCGGCTGTCGAAGCTGGCGAAGTTCTGGTCCACCCGGTACTGGTTCGAGAACGTCATGCCCCGCCGGGACAGCACCACCGCGCCGGTCTGGCCATCCAGCAACTCCACGCTGGCCACCACGGCCACCTCCACACGGGAGGCGGACCCGGCGCTGGCTTTCAGCTTGTCATTGCCCAGGGACAGGCCCAGGGGCCGAGAGGTGTAGCCCTCCAGCGTGCCCTGGAGCACCCAGCGGGAAGGCTCGCCGGCCCCCACCAGACGCCAGGGGCTGGCCGCCACGATGCGGTTCTCCAGCGCCTTGGTGAAGCGGTCCTCCAGCCCCAGCCGGGGCGTCAGGTTGCGGAACCGCGCCAAGCGGATCGTCTCCCCCTGCTTTGCCCAGGCCACCGGCCGCGGCTGCCGGTCCAGACGGTGGTACCCGCAGCCCAGGGAGGCCGCAAGAAAGAGGGGGAGAAGAACAAGGCGGGGCACAGGGATCCTAGGGATGGTAGATCCCGACGTAGGGCAGGTTCCGGAGTTTGCCGTCGAAGTCGAGGCCGTAGCCGACCACGAAGTGGTCCTCGATGGTGAAGCCGATGTAGTCCACGGGGACCTCGACCTTGCGGCGGCTGGGCTTGTCCAGGAGGGTGCAGATCTTGAGGCTGAGGGGTTCCCGATCGTGGAGCAGGTTGCGGACCTTGAAGAGGGTGAGGCCGGTGTCCACGATGTCCTCGACCACCAGGGCATGCCGCCCCTGGATGGAGCGGTCGAGGTCCTTGAGGATGTGCACCTCACCGGTGCTTTCCGTGCCCGCCCCGTAGCTGGACACCTGCATGAAGCTCACGTCGATGTCCAGATCCATGGCCCGCACGAGATCCGCGAAGAAGGGGAACACTCCGTTCAGGAGGCCGATCACCACCAGGTCCTGGCCCGCATAGTCCCTGGACAGCTGGGCCCCCAGTTCCTGGACCCGGGTCCGGATCTGCCCCTCCGTGAGCAGCGGGCTGATGCGATCGCGCATGGAAACTCCTGAAAGGGATGGGCTGGAACGATGTTCCGGGGTCATTTCCATTCAACCCCAGAAGGCCTTCCGGGGTCCATCCGATGACGGCGTATTTCTCCTCGAACCCCGGCGCCGGAGACTACGATGATGGCGGTTGCCACCTTGAACGAACCCCTGATGCCCCAGCCGGCCCCCCGGGCCGTCGACCGGATGCCCGATCCGGCCTCGCCCTACCATACGCCGGAGGTGCTGGCCTGGGTGGAAGCCGCCCAGCAGGGCGACCAGGCCGCCTTCGCCAACCTGGTGCGCCTGTTCTCCCGGGATGTCTACGGCAAGGCCTTTTCCATCCTCCGGAACCACCAGGACGCCGACGACGTCGTACAGGAGACCTTCATCCGCGTCTTTCGGGCCCTGCCCGGCTTCCGCTTCGAGTCCTCCTTCCGCACCTGGCTCATCACCATCGCCACCCGCCAGGCCCTGAACTTCCGGGAGCGGATGGCCCGCGAGCACGAGAGCCTCGATGGCCCGGAGGGCACACTGGACCACCCGGCCCTACGCGTCGAGGAAAGCCAGGTGGCCGCCTTCCTGGACCAGGAGGCACGGCGCCTCCTGCACGAGGCCCTGCCCAAGCTGCCCCGCCGCCAGAAGGAAGCCCTCACGCTGAAGTTGCAGCACGACTGGAAATACGAGCAGATCGCCGCGCAGATGGGCACCTCCGTGGGCAGCGTGAAGGCCCACATCTTCCATGCCATCCAGAACCTCACCCGCCATGTCAAAGGAGGCCGAGCATGACCGCCGAGCCCCTGCCCCTCCCCGAAGCCTGTGTCTCGGCCCTGTCCGCCGCCGAGGCCAGCCCTCTGGATCCCGGCACCGCCGCGGAGGCCCACATGAAGACCTGCACTGCCTGCGCCGAGGCCCGGATCCAGTTCCTGGCCCTGGAGGACAGCCCTGAGGTACTGGCGCCCTCCGGCTACTTCGAGCGCCTTCCCGGCCGCATCCTCCGGAAGCTGCCCGCCCGCCCGGCCCTGCACCACCGCCTGGGTCCCCTGGCCTGGGCCGCGGCGGCGGGCCTGCTCATGGCCGTGGGTGCCGGCGCGTTCCTGGCCGGGCGCGCGAACCGGACGCCCTATGTGGAAGCCAACCTGCCCCGGCAGCCCGATATCCTCGAGGTCTCCACCACCGACACGCCCTTCCACAGCGGCGAGGAGGAGGCCGCCCAGGTGCAGGCCCTCAGCCCCGAGGAGATGAAGGCCCTCCTGGAGCGCCTGGATACAACCCCGGCGCCGACGAGGTGATGCATGTCCCGAACGATCCTTTTCCTGACCTTCCTCCTGCTTGCCGGCCTGCCCATGCGGGGCCAGGCGGAGGACGACCGGCCGCTGGTCCGCTTCCGCATGGAGCAGCTGCAGCAGACCGTCGGCCTTCCCGAGGACCAAGCCCGGGCCGTGGTGGAGCGCTGGTCCCGCTATGACCGCGAACAGTTCGACAAAACCCAGCAGATCCAACAGATCCGCCGAAAGTTCAATGACATCCTCTTGGGCCCCGGGAGCGAGGAGGAGAAGAACGCCAAGGTCCGGCCCCTCCTCGACCAGTTCGTGGAGCTGCGCCACCAGCAGGCTGACCTCAAGTTCAAATTCGAGGAGGACATCCGCGCCCGCTTGAGCCCCGCCCAGCAGGTCCGCCTCATCACCCATGTGGAGGAGATGCAGCGGCGCATGCTGGAGGCCCTGAGGCAGGGCGGGGCGGGCGGTCGCCCCGGATTGCTGCGCCCCGGTCTAGGCGGCGGCATGCGGCGGGGAGGCCGCTGATCAGATCCCAGGGGCCTCGAGGACCACGGGAATGACCAGGGGCCGGGTCTGGGTGGTCTTGCGGATGACGCGGCGCAGGGCCAGGCGCAGGGTGTCCCGCAGCGCTTCGCCATCCTTCCGGATCTCCGGCGGCGCCTCCTCGTAGGTCTTGCGGGCCACGCCCGCCAGCAGCTCCGTGTAGGCCTCGTCGTCGGAAAGCATCACGAAGCCGCGGCTGAGGATGGTGGGATCAGCCACAAGGTCGCGGGTCTGCGGGTCCACCAGCAGGGTGGCGAACACCACACCATCCTCCTGGAGGATGAGACGGTCCTTCACCACGCGGGCGTCCACCATGTGGTCCACGCCCTCGCTGACGAAGCACTTGCCCACGGGAACGGCCCCGGGCATGTCCATGCGGTCCTCCCCGAACAGCCGCAGGCAGAGACCGCCATCCAGCAGCGAGATGCGCTCCGGCGCCCAGCCCAGCGAGGCGGCGAGCTTCCCGTGGGCTCGCAGGTTCCGGTAGGTGCCGTGCACGGGCACCATCTGTGCGGGGCGCACGGCGCGGATGAGGTCCGCCAGCTCGTCGCGGCTGCCGTGACCTGAGGCATGCACGGGCCCCAGGCCCTCGAGCGAGGTCTCCGCGCCCAGGCGCTCGGCTTCGTCCAGCATCCGCGAGATGGACACTTCGTTGCCGGGGATGGCCCGGGCGCTCACCACCAGGCGATCGCCGGGCTGGATGGGAAGGCCCTTCACCTCCCGGCGGAGGAGGCGCGCCAGGCCGCTCATGGGCTCGCCCTGGCTGCCGGTGCAAAGAACCAGCAGCTCGCCGGGATCGAACAGGTGGGCGTCCTTGGGATCAATGAGGATGTCGTCCGGCAGGGCCAGGCGCTTCAGGGAGCGGGCCAGGGCGAGGTTGCGGTCGAGGCTGCGCCCCAGCAGCACCACCCGGCGCCGGAACTCGTAGGCCAGGTCGATGAGCGTCTGGAGCCGGTGGATGTTGGAGCTGAAGGTGGTGACGAAGAGCCGCCCCTTCGTCTGCTCGAACGCGGCTTCCAGGCCCCCCCGGCAGGCGGATTCCGACGGCGAGCGGCCTGGACGGCCCACGTTGGTCGAATCCGCCATGAGCAGCCGCACGCCGGCGTCGCCCAGGGCCTTCAGCCGGTCCATGCCCGTGTGTCGGCCGTCGAGCGGGTCCGGATCGATCTTGAAATCGCCGGAGTGCACCAGCACGCCCTGCGGGGTGTGGAGCGCCAGGGCGCAGGCATCGGGGATGCTGTGGGTGACGGGGATCCATTCGGCCTCGATCTCGCCACCATCCTCATCGCGGCCCACCTTCACGCGGCCGAAGTCCGGCACCGGGTGGAGCAGGTCGGTATCGATCCCGTGCTCGCGGAGCTTGCCCTCCACCAGGCCCAGGGTGAAGGCCGTGCCGTAGACGGGCACGGGCCAGCGACGCAGGAAGTAGGGCAGCGCGCCGATGTGGTCCTCGTGACCGTGGGTGAGGAGCACCGCCTGGAGCCGATCGGCGAAGGGCTCCAGGTAGGCGAAGTCCGGCACGATGGAATCGATGCCCGGCTGGTCGTCCGAGGGGAAGAGCTGGCCGCAGTCCACCAGGAAGAGGCTGCGGGCGCTGTGCACCACCAGGGCGTTCATGCCGAACTCGCCGAGCCCGCCGATGGGGATCAGCCGCAGCTCGTCGTCGGCGGGGACCTCGGTCCAGGTCGTGAATTCGGGCGCGACGGGCGTCACGATGGGAACACCTCCGGGTGCGATTGGATGAGTTTGCGTGTGGCCATCAGCCACGCCGCGGGCGCGATGACTTCAGCGCGAAGCGCTGGGGCCAGTCCCACGCTCGAAAGGGTTTCCGCCGGAAGGAGGCCCTGCCAGTTGTTCGCGAGGGTCTTCCGCCGGTGCCCGAAGGAGCGGTGCAACACCGTGAGCAGGGCCCGACGCTCGGTCAGGCTGGGGGCGTCCGTCCTGGGGTCGAACTGCACCACCGCGGAGTCCACCTTGGGTGCCGGGCGGAAGGAGCCGGGTCCCAGCTTCACAAGGCGGGTCAACCGCGCGCAGAGCTGCGCCAGCACTGACAGCGGCCCGTAGGCCTTGGTGCCGGGCTCGCCCATGAGCTTCTGGGCCACCTCCAGCTGGAACATGAGCGCCATGCGGTCCCAGGGGATGCCCTCCGTGAGCAGCCGCGCCAGAATCGGCGTCGCCGCGTTGTAGGGCAGGTTCCCCACCACGGACCAGGGCTCGCCCTCCGGCAAGGGCAGTTGCACGGCATCGCCCTCCAGCAGGTGGAAATGGGGCGAGGCCGAGAAGCGTTCCCGCAGCAGGGCACAGGCCTCCGGGTCCAGGTCCACCGCCCACAGGGGCCGTCCGTCCGCCAGCAGCCGCTCCGTCAGTACCCCGGGACCCGGCCCGATCTCCAGCAGCCTCGGCGCCTTCGAACCCAGCGCGGCCCCCACGACGGTGGCAATGGCCCCCTCGTTCACCAGGAAGTTCTGGCCGAGCCGCTTTTTTGCCCGGAGTCTCGGAAGCTGGGCGGATTCGGACACGATTCAGGTTAGCACGGGGATCTTTCGATCCATGGCAGTTGTGAACGTGGTGTATTCTTTTTATACAAACCATCGATCCAGAGGGGATCCCGAGGGTCCATTCTTAGCATAAGTACTAAATTAAATAGATTTAATAAAACAAGGACCTCCGACCACACTCACCTACTATTCCTCTCGAGGCGCCTATGGACCCCATTTCCAATCACCGATCCCCAAATCGAGGATATTCCCTCATCGAGCTGATTGTGGTGCTCGCCATTATTGGAGTCCTGGCCTTGGCGAGCATTTCCTCGCTTGGACCCAAGTCTCCGAAAGCGACCCGTGCGGTCCTTCTGGATCTGAGAAATGCCCTTCAGAATGCACGGCAATCCGCCATTTCCAGCGGCAAGACCGTGCGGATTCGGCTCGAAAACATCTCTGGGCAATGGCAATTCAGGGCCATGGACACCTCACTTGCAGAAACCAACGCGATCGCGACGTTTTTCTCCGATACCCTGCCCTTGAAGCCCCTGACCTACTGTTCCCTGGCCACGGCCTTTCAGGATCTCCCGACGACTTCCACGGCAGTCACAGCCTTATCGCCCGCGAATTCATATGGCTTCGGGGCCTCCGCCGTTGCTGGGGCCTGGACCCAATGCCTCACGGGCTCCTCGCAGTATGGATTCAGCCCCACCGGTTCCACGGTCCAACTCGCGGGGCCGTCGCCGAATCCGACGGTCAGCGTCGCGAATGGAGGTTTCTGGGTGGGGGTGGTCGGCACCACGCCGAACACCAGCGGTGTCCCTTACGGTGTCGTCCTCGTGACGGAACAGGGGCAGATCGTCACTTACTACAAGGGAGACGCCCAGTTGGATGACACTCCTGAGAACAAATGGAAACGTTTGGAGTAGAAATGAACACTCCCCGAACCTCACGTTCAGCACACTCATCGGCTCACGGGTTCTCGATGATCGAGTTGATGCTGGTGGCCTTCATTCTGGCCGTAGGTCTGCTCGGACTGCTCAGCCTTCAAGTCGTCTCCATCGCCAGTGGAGGGCAATCCCGCCTGAGGGGCACGGCGACCATCCTCGCCCACAACCTGCTCGATCGCGCCGTGGCGGAAGGCTTGGTCTCCGCGGCTGAACGGTACGACAGTGGGAACGGAACCATCACTTCGACGGGTTGGACGTTCATCGACCCTGTTGGTCTCACACCAGCCACCTCCGGGGGCGGCACCAACTTCTATTACGACGTCCAGGGCAATGCCGTGGCAGCCGCGGATCCGAGCCGGGTCTATACGGTCAGCTGGCAGCGCATGCCGGGGATGATCGGAAGCAACGTGCTGGCGATGCAGCCATTTGTCGTGAACGTTCAGTGGAATGAAGCCGTCAAGACTTCAAATGGGACCACGTCCATCCAGACGCATTACTTCTCGGCGAGCCGAAATGTCCGCATCTGAGTCCAGTCCGATTGTCCGTCGTTCCCGCGGCTTCTCTTTAATTGAGATGCTGGTAGCTGTCGCGTTTCTTTCAATCCTCATGGCGGGCATGTTCAAAGTCTTCGCCTCCAGCACCTCTGCATTCATGGCGGGCATGGAAACCATGGGGGTTCAGCGCAACACCCGCTGGGGGTTGAACCTGCTACAGGACGAGATCCTGGAGGCAGGATTCCTTTTCCCTGTGCGTTCCGCTCCGGGCGGGCTCATGGCAGGTGATAGCTTCCAGCCCCCCCTGCTGATGCAGGCCACGGACTATGTTCCGACCGGCGCCAATCTCCCTGTCGATGAGTTGCAGATGGTCATGGACGTTCCTCTGGATGTTCAGGGGCAATCGTCAGACACCATCGCCTTCGGGGCCAGCCAATTCCCCGCCACCATCCCGACAGGAGCAGGGGTGATCCAGGCGGGAGATATGCTCTTCATCCAGGACGCTGGCGCGGAATTCCCGACCATCAGCGCGAAACCTGGAAGCGGGACCAACGTCACCATCCAACTGCAGACCTCGGAAAGCGCCGGGATTGATCCAAACACAGGCACCCCGCTGAACACCGTGAGCCCGACGGGCGGATTCAAGTTCCAGCACGCCAAGGGAATGCCTTTTTCGGTGATCCGGCCGGCCCAGATCATCCGATTTACCGTGGTCCCCCGGGCGTTGGATCCCGCCGATCCAAATACCATGGTCCCCTGTCTCGTCCGCCAGTCGAGGCCACTCGTTCCCGGCGAGATCTGGGCTCCAAACAAGAATGTCCCCGCCGCGGACGAGCAGATTCTCCTGGAGAATGTGACCGGGTTTGCCGTGGATTGGAGCATTGACGGGGGGAAGACCTGGCTGCGCGCCTCAGGTGCCGGGAATGAGTGGAAAGACATCCGGGGAGCCCTCGACGCGGCGATCAAAGGAAGCCCAAGCCAGTTCATCAAGCAATCTGGCGGAGTCGACAACCCGACCTTGCCCATGTGGACCCTCTACACGCCGATTTTGATCCGCATCGACCTGACCACCCGTTCAGTCATGCGGCGGACTGAATTCAGTGCCGACAGCACGGCGGCAAATCCCAAAGTCGACTACCGCACCCGGAGGGAGACCATCCTGCTCTCCCCACGGAATTGCGGGATCGGCTCCAATTAAGGGTTGCGACCATGAGCCATCCAACATCATCCAGCCACCGGGAATCAGGTGGAATCGCCATCCTGATGGCCCTCATCCTGCTGAGCGTCGCGGCCGTGGTCACCGTGAGCCTCAGCCGCTCGGCCATCCGCGAGGCCCTCATCACCAGCAATGAATCCACCGGTCGAAAAGCCTATGAAATGGCAGACTCCGGCATCGACTATCTCATCACTTGGAGCAACACCCCCTACGTGACTGCCCCCTCTCCCACGGCGCAGATGATCGCGACCCAGTACCAGGCGCTCTTGAACGCCATCGACCCGTCCAACAACACCTTCACCGGCATGGATCCCGACGGCACGATCAAGGTCACGATGTTGGCCTCGAACATCGGCGGAGATCTGACGCCAGGCACCGCGGGGTATCTGCAGACAAATAGCGTCGTTCAACCTGCCTTCGACCTGGAACTCCGCTACCTGGGTCATCCTTTTGCCACCCAGAAGTCAAAAGGCCCAGCCGCCTTCATCGCGCGCAGCACGGGCAGGGCCAATATCGCGAACACTGGCCAGTCCTTCATCTCCCGTCGCGAAGCGCTCGTCTACTGAGTCGAGGGAAACCATGTCCAACATACGCACTGCCCTTCTGTCCGGTCTGCTCTTGATCCTGGGCTCGAGCCTCAAGGCCCAGGTGGAACCCCAGCTCCGAACCAGGACCGACACCCTGGATGTTTACAAATCCGACGCCGGACAATCCGCGGTCGTCTGCCTCATGGATTTCAGCACACTCAGCCGGGCCGTGTATGAGCCAGCGATCTACCTCACCAACAACGGCCGCAACCAGTACATCGCCAACGCCGGCGTACCCGGAATCGATTGCAGCACCATTATTCAGGGCAAGGATTATGGCTACATTTTCCTGCTCAAAAAGGGGACGACCGAAGTCCGGCTTTACCGATGGCCACAGAGCCAGGACTTCTATAACGGGAATGGACACGGTCCCGCCGCCCCAGCCCTTGTTGGAACTCCTTATCAATTTTCCGGGAGCAGCAACACGCAGTCCAAGGCGAGTGTTATCGCGGGGTCTTCGGATGCGGACACCATTGCCCACATCACGCATGTCCGGTTCACCATCAAGGGGCGCAGCGTGGATCTTCCATGTCCCTCCCAGATCTGGGACTCCCCTTACTCGGCCGATCCCAGCAACCCTCGCCGCCCCAGCAATTCCGGCATCGCCAATTTCCAGCATGCCCAAGCCGGATCGGGCGGCCCCCATTATGATCCCTGGTCTGAGGCGAACCTGAGCGGTACGAACCCGGCTTCGGGATCGGACCTTCAGAACATTCCCGATGGTTATGTACCAATCGGCAACTTCTATTATCCCTTTGATTACATGGCGTGGATTTTCGGATCCAAAGAGATCGGGAACGGATTCTGCTGGTCTGCCGCCCCAACCTCGGGCAACTATGCCTCGCCCAATGGCTATGCGGTTCCCGCCGCGACGGAACAGACCACGGTCCCCGGGATGAGCGGCAAGGTCACGGCAGAGGGCTGGTTCAACGGACTGCCCGTGATGGCCAGGTACCAGGCACTGAAGATGGCAGCCATCAACGTCTTCTTGGACTACGTGGGGAAGGTGAACATCGTCTATCGCTATGTGGACGGACGTGTCGATAACCCTCTCAACTCCGAGGAAGGCATCGACTGGGGGAACGTGGGCCCGGTAGACAACAACCCGTCCCAGAGCAGTCTGTGGAATGACGTGTCCATCAGGAACCGGAAGTATCTTCGCAAGCTCACCAATGATGCGAGCACCGGTGTGTCCACCAACGCCACAAGCCTTCAGCTCATGGGCCCCTCCGGATGGAGCCAGGTCTACCTCCAGGCCCCGAAAACCTACGACGCGCTGAATGATTTCATCGAAGCCACCGGCAATAACGACCCCTGCAAATTGAGCGGGGGTACCATGGACCCGCGGACCCCGCAGCCATGGGCCTACGCTTTGGCCAACACCTACTATCGGGCGACCGTCGAACCCACTAAGCACAGCATGACGGACATTTTCCCGGCTTCGTCCGCCACCTGCCCGAGCCAGAAATACGTGATCATGTTCCCGACCGGTGGGTTCACGGATTCGACCGGCATCGGCTCACCCACAAGCATCTCCGAAGACGCCGCCATTGCTTATGGCAGCAAGTCGGGGGCCATCCCTTCCGGTGTCGGAGGAGGCGTCCCCCAGATCAACGGCAATTATCCAGGAGCCCCGCTTTGCCAGGGCCCCAGCGCCACCGGATCTCTCACCCCGGGGAGCATTTCCTTCCATCCTGCGGCCCTGGCTTCTGTCGCGGCCTTCGCTGAAGCCACGACCAACACCTCCTCCCATTGGGGCGCACCATGGGAACTCGCTCCGGGCACCACCCGAAGCTCGGCGAACCCAGGCCTTCAGACACTGGTCGTGAGCGTGGGCATTCCCGGGAGCGTCTACTGTGGGTCTTCCCACAACCTTCGCAGCGCCTCGGCTCAGTTCTTCCGCATCGCCCAATGGTCGGATCCAACCCGAAAGGACCTGGGATATGGCAAGTGGTACTCCGACAAGCCAGGCTATGACACCTCCGTCGTGGATCCCACCAACCCCGGCCAGGTCCACTACTACCCTTCAGGGAGTCCAACCCAGCTGGAGGATAATTTCAGGAATGCTGTCGCTTATATCGTGGCCGGTTCCGCCTCCCTGTCAGCTCCCGCAACCCCCTCGACCGGAGCCCGCGTCACCACCCAAGCCTACTTCGGCATTTTCCGGACCAGCCGCACGCCAGTCTGGTCAGGCAACCTCTTTTCTGTCGGTCTCAAGCGGAGCCTCAATGCCGCGGGAACGACGGAAGTCCTGTCCTTCTACGATTCCCAAAGCCGGAACACCATTGCCTCCTATACCCCCACCGATGCCTTGAACCAGCCACTTCTGGACAACTCAGGCCAACCCATCGTGATCACAGGAACCAATGATTTCGATCATCGGCACCTCTGGTCCGCCTTCGACATTTTCGGTGCCTACCTCAGCACGGATTACTCCAATGGCGTGCCGCCCTACACCGACGGTGTCGCGGGAGGCAGTGGGTTGCTCTGGAGCCAGCGGAACGTATACACCCTGAACGGCTCTTCCTTGGAACGGTTCGCCTCTGACAACACCACCCTGGTGAATGCGCTCGTCGCTCAATTCACCGCAGCGGGCTACACACCTACACCCACCACGGCGACCGTCCAGAAATTCATCAATTTCATCCGCGGACAGCACAGGAATCCCACCTACGCCGCCTCCAACAACCGCATCGATATCATGGGAGATATCGTCAATTCCTCGCCTCTGGCCATCGAACTCGGATCGGACAACATCCGGGATCTGCCATCCGCCATTGCATGGCCCAGCACGGGCACAGACCCGCATGTGAGGCTGGTCCTGGTGGGAACGAACATGGGGCAGCTCCACTGCTTCGTGGAGTCCGCTTCCACCGACGCCAGCGGCTACGTAAAGGCGAAGGCCACTGAAGCCTGGTCCTTCATCCCACCCGATGTGCTGAACACCCTCTATCAGGTCTACTTGAACGATGGCATCAACGATGTGCTTCCTCATACCTATACGGTTGACGGGAACCCCGCGCTGTTCTGGGAGGACGTCCCTCCCTCCGGCTCACCCATTGGAAACACGCGCGTAGACGCTTCGGAAGACGCCATCATCGTCTTCGGCATGCGAAAAGGCGCAAGGAGCTATTATGCGCTTTCCCTGAGTGGGACCGGTGGTACCCCGGGGCTTCCCAAGTTCATGTGGAAGCTCGATCCGCAGACCTCAACCATCGATACGGTCAAGAGAATGGGAGCGAGTACCGCGACTCCCGTCTTCACCTACATCAGCACCGACGGAACGCTGGCCACGAAAACGGCTGTGTGCTTCCTCCCCGGTGGCTATGCCAACCCCGAAATCAATGCCCGTTATCGCGTCAGAGCCAACCCGCCCATCACGTCGAGCCAGGGGATGGGACGCTCCATGCTCGCCCTGGATCCTCGGACTGGCACCATCCTCAAGACTTGGGATTGGTCCGGAGACGCCAAAGTCGGCGCCATCCCTTCCGCGGTTTCTCCCCTCGGAATCTTTTTGGGCTACCCGCTGGTCCATCGCATCTATTTCGCCGACATGAAGGGCAATGTGATGGCCTTGGACTCCTCATCGCTCAGCGGTGCGGATCCAGCCAACGGATACCCGGGAGGATTCCGCCTGGACACCAGCATCATGAACAACTGGAGAGCGACACCGCGGTTCATCTACAGCAACTCCGCCTTCCGCTTCAGCACACGGCCAGAGACGAGTCTTCTGGACAGCGGCTATCCGGTCCCCGCCGTGAAATTGGGCAATCCCCCTCCTTCGCAGCCGAATTTCGCTCCGATGACGGCCATGATCGCCATTGGATCCGGCGATTGGAACAACCCGACAGACGCTGATGAATCTGTCTCAGATGGGACCATCACGCTCAAGAGCTACCCCTCCCTTACCAATCGCATGCTTGTTTTCGCGGACCGGCAAGACAGTAATAACCAAGGGACGGATACATCGGGCATTCCCGAGAGCAGCCTTCAGGAGATCAAGGACACGAGTGACGCGAACTTCAATTGGACCACCAGCTATACCAATGACAATGGGAAGGTAACGCCAGGGGACTCCAACTACCTTTTCGCGAATAATACAGGTTATTACTACGATCTTCTGAATGGTTCCCTGCCAGGTCAGGCCTATCTAGACACCACACACGACAAAGTGCTCGTCAGCCCCTTGATCAAGCAGAATTCCATCTTCTTCTCCATTTTCAACATCAATGGGAATTCAGGTTATAAGTGCTCTTCCAATGCCTTCACCAGGACCTACCGTGAATGCGACATACTCCGCCCCCTGGGGATTTCGAGCCAGAGCAGACTCGAGGCCTCGACGCTCGTCGGTGACACAGACACCCTCAACCGGAACTCAGATTCCTGCAGCGGATTGGCCTTCTTCTTCAATTCACTGGCCAGCGAGATGACGGACACGGGAGACCGGGTGATTCAAGGCGGCGCCGTCACGGCTGCCTCGACGACATCCTTCAATCAGCAGACGGGGTCCAACACAGCCTCGCTGCAAAATGTCCGGGACACCTCCAAGCAGGCAGGACTCAAGCTCCGTTCCTGGCGCGTGGTCCGATAAGGATGTCCGTCTGTCCAGCGGGGCCCCTTCGGGGGCCCCTTTTTTTATCCGAACTGGATGGGATCCCGGTCCAGGCTGATGGGCCCTGAGGGGTTCAAGGGATGGCGCGCAAGGACTTCGCCCAGGGCGCCGCGGGTGCCCTTGAGGAGCAGGTGCATGCGCCAGCGGTCGCGCACGCGGGGCACGGGGGCCTCCAGGGGGCCGAGCACCCGCAGGCCGGGAACGCTCAGGTGCTGTCGGAAGGCCTCCAGGGCCTCGCGGGCTTCCTTCGGGGTGTCCGCCTCGGCGCGGTAGAGGGAGAGGGCCGTGAAGGGCGGGTAGCCCAGACCCTCGCGGAAGGGCAGCTCCGAGGCGGCGAAACCCTCGAAGTCCTGGGCCAGGGCGAAGGTGATGGCTGGGTGCTCCGGCGAGTAGGTCTGGAGGATCACGCGGCCTGGCAGCTCGGCCCGGCCCGCACGGCCCGCCACCTGGGTGAGCAGCTGGAAGGTGCGCTCCGAGGCCCGGAAGTCCGCCACCTTCAGGCCCTGGTCCGCATTGAGCACGCCCACCAGGGTGAGCTTGGGGAAGGTGTGGCCCTTGGCCAGCATCTGGGTGCCCACCAGGATGTCCACCTCGCCGGTCTCGGCGGCCAGCAGGCCCGCCTCGAAGGAACCCCGACGGCGCGTGGTGTCCCGGTCCAGGCGCAGGATGCGGGCGGCGGGGAAGAGCTGCTTCAGGTGCTCCTCCACCTGCTCCGTGCCCTCGCCCACGCCCCGCAGGTGATCGGCGCCGCAGTCCGGGCAGGCCTCCGGCGGCACGGTCTCGTGGCCGCAGAGGTGGCAGCGCAGACGGAAGTCGCCGCGGTGGTAGGTAAGGGAGATGGCACAGTGGGGGCAGCCGAGCGTCCGGCCGCAGGCCCGGCACATCCAGAAGTTCTCGTAGCCCCGGCGGTTCAGCAGGAGCAGGGCCTGCTCGCCCCGTGCCAGGACGTCCGTGAGGGCCCGCATCAGCAGCGGCGTCAGGATCACCTTGCGCCGCATCTCCCGGTAGGCGTCCCGCAGGTCCACGACCTCCACAGCCGGGAGGGCGATGCCCGCCGGCCGCTGCTTCAGCTGGAGCAGCCGGTAGCGCCCGCTCTGGGCGGCCTGCCAGCTCTCCAGGCTGGGGGTGGCGCTGCCCAGCACGATGGGGCAGCCCTCGAGCTGGGCGCGCTTGATGGCCAGGTCCCGGGCGTGGATGCGGGGGTGCTCCTCGGACTTGTACGAGCCCTCGTGCTCCTCGTCCACGACGATGAGGCCGATGTTGCGCAGGGGGGCCATCACCGCGTTCCGCACGCCCACGAAGAGGTCCGCCCCGTTGAAGAGCAACCGCACCACGTCGCCGTGCTTCTCGCCGGCGTTGAGGCCCGCGTGGCCCACGGCAATGCGGCCAGGGAAGCGGGCCTCCAGGCGATCCAGCAGCCGGGCCGTGAGGCCGATCTCCGGCACCAGCCAGAGCACCCGCCGCCCGGCGGCCAGCACCCGCTCCGCCAGGGCAAGGTAGACCTCGGTCTTGCCGGAACCTGTGACGCCCTGGAGCAGGTGGACGCCGAAGGTCCCGGGCCCCACGGCCTCCAGGGCCGCCCGCTGCTCGTCATTGAGGATCACCGTGCGGTCGGCGCCGGCCTCCCGGCGCTGGGCCAGGAGGTCCACCCGCTTCATGCGCGCCACGAGGCCTCGCTTCTCCAGGGTGCCCAGCACGGAGGCGCCCACGCCGGCGGCTTCCAGAAGCTCCGGTTCCATGAGGGCGCCGCCGGCCTCCTCCAGGGCCAGCAGGATCTTCGCCTGGGCGGACGTCACTCGGGGCGGGTGGGGTGCGCCGGTGAGGCGCACCTCCGTGAAGCCCGCGCCCCGCAGCACGGGCCGGTGCAGCAGCGTGGGCAGGATGGACGGGTCACGGTGCCAGGCTTCGCCCAAGCCCGCCAGCACGTCCCAGGCGCCTCGATCGCGGTGGAAGGACAGCCGCTGGCCATCCTCGTCCGCCTCCCAGTGGGGCAGCAGGGCCTGGGGCAGGCTCAGGGGCAGCAGGTGGGCCTCCAGGCACCCGTAGTAGCGGGCGGCGAAGGCCTGCAGCTCCCGCAGCATGGGCGGCAGCAGGGGGAAGGGATCGAGCACGGCCTCCAAGGGGCGCAGCTTCGCCTCGGGAGGCGCGGGATCCGGCCCCATGGTCAGGCCCACCGCCAGGCTGTTCCGGACCCGAACCCGCACCCGTACCCCTGCGGGAAGGCCCTCCGGCGCCAGGTAGGTGAGCGGCGGCAGGGGGCGGTTGAGCTGGACGCGAGTAGGGACGAGGCTCATCGGCCCATCACCTCGGCCGCTTCGTTCAGCACCTGGTCAGCGGCCCCGATGTCTCCCTGGGAAACCTGTGCCTCCAGCAAGGGACCAAGGCTCCAGTCCCAGGAGATGGCGTTGTTCCCCAGGTGCATCTGCCCATCCAGGACGGCGTCCCGGAGGCCACTCCAACGGGGTTCCAGGACCTCCCGGATCGTCGTCCAGTCGCTCCGGGATTTCGCGTCCTTCAGATACGCCTCGAAGATGCCCGCGGGCGGCCATGATCCCGGCGCAGTTCCGGGCAAAGCCGGAATGGCCGCGAGCAGAGGCTGGAGAGGCCACCCGCCGCACTTCTGGGAGGCGGCGATCCAGACTTGCCAAGTCGCGAAGCTCTCCGGCGACCGGCGAAGCATCTCCTCCAGGTCCGCCTTGTGGCGCGCCAGCACAGCGATCGTGGTTGGGGAGCACTCCGCCGCGGATCTCCGGATTCGAGGTCCGAGCATGTACCCCAGGGATCCATCGGGAGAGCCGCCGGCCTCCCGGAGGAGGGTGTCCAGCTGCTGGGCCGCCGCGGCCCAGATCTTGAGATCCGCTTCGGCATCGAGCAGCTTCACGGGAACCGGTTCGGAGGGCGCCGATGTGGATCCGGGAAGGTTCAGGGCCTTCTGCGTCCGCCGGGTCGCCACGGCGAGGTATTCCTGGACCAGGGCCGCCCGCGCATCCAGGCGGTCCGGGTTCTGCCGGAGGAAGGCCTCCAGTTCCTGCGTCCGGGAAGAGGTTCCAGCCTGCTCCACAGCCCGGCTCAGAGTCCCCGGCATGGGAGTCTCGGCCGCCTCGGCCTTCACGCGGCCCTTCGCGTCCACCAGGGCCCAGTGGGCTCCCTTCGCCCAGCCGAAGCGCTCCCGGAGGACCGGGGCCAGGGCGTCGGCCTTCTTGCCCCCCGCCACCACCTTCAGCGGCAGGTTGAGCAGGATCATGGGTTCCTCGTCCAGGGCCGACCGCATGGTGACGCCCCAGGCGGCCCCATCGTCCTCCAGCACGACCCAGGTGCCGAACCGGTTTCGCTTCAGTTCCCGGTCGAAGGCGGCGGCGGGAGATGCGGGCGGGCGCTGGGCCAGCAGCAGGGCGGGCAGCAGCAGTATCGTCAGACCGCGCATGGGGTGGGCTCCAGGTGCCAAGTTACACTATCCGGATGCTGGTCCTCGGCCTGGAATCCTCCTGCGACGACTGCTCCGCCGCGGTGGTGGAGGAGACGGCCGCGGGCCCGGTGCTGAAATCGCTGGTGCGGGAGAGCCAGGACGCCATCCATGGGCCCTTCGGCGGCGTGGTGCCCGAACTCGCCGCGCGAGAGCACCTGCTGCAGGTGCGCGCGGTCATGGCCGGGGCCCTGGCGCAGGCGGGAACCGGATTGAAAGATCTGGACCGCATCGCCGTCACCCGAGGGCCCGGCCTCGTCGGCAGCCTGCTGGCCACCTTCAGCGCCAGCAAGGCCCTGGCCTGGCGGGAAGGAATCCCGTGGGTGGGGGTCCACCACCTCCTGGGGCACCTCAACGCAGCCCGCTTTCCTGCGCCCGACCTGCCGTTTCCGGCCCTGGTACTGCTGGTTTCGGGCGGCCACACCCACCTCTACCTGGCGAAGGACTGGACCTCGCTCCAGCTCCTCCAGAAAACGCGGGATGACGCGGCCGGCGAGGCCTTCGACAAGACCGCCCGCATGCTGAACCTGGGCTATCCCGGCGGCCCGGTGGTGGACGCCTGCGCCCGCACCGCGAATAAGGCCGCGGATCCCTTCACGCCGCCGAAGTTCCGCGACGGCAAGGCCTCCTGGAGCTTCTCGGGCCTCAAGACCGCCGTGAAGCTGCGGGTGGAGCGGAACCCGCGTCTGGCCGCCGCAGGCGCTGATGATCCCGAGGTCCAGGGCCTCTGCCACAGCCTTCAGGAGGCCATCAGCACTTGGCTGCTGAAGCCCGTGCCCGGGCTGGCCGAAGAGCATGGCGCCCGGAGCCTCGTGATCAGCGGCGGCGTGGCCTGCAACTCGAGGCTGCGCGCCGATGCGGCGGTCCTGGCCGCCCAGGCCGGCCTGTCCCTGGCCATTCCCGAACCGCGCCTCTGCACGGACAACGGCGCCATGATCGCCGCCGCTGGCGCCCTGCTGGAACCGGATGCCGAGCCCTGGATCCAGAACGCCGACGCCGACCTCAAGCTTGGAGCCTGACATGGACGTCACCCGCGAAGATGTGCTGCGCTGCGCCACCCTGGCCCACCTGAGCCTGCGGGAGGAGGAGATCGAGCCCATGCGGCTGGCCATGGCCCGCATGCTCACCCATGCGGCCAGCCTGGATGACCTTCCGCTGGATGACGTGGAACCGATGTTCCAGGCCCTGGCCCACCCCCTGCCCCGCCGCGAGGATGAAGCGCGGGACACGTTCACGCAGACCCAGGCCCTGACCAACGCGCCCCAGCAGGATCGGGGGCACTTCGTCGTCCCGAAAGTCCTCTGATCGAAAAGGAAGCGGCCCCTGGAGGAGCCGCTTCCCAAGGGCGGAAACAGGGTTCAGAAGCTGTAGCGGACGCCGAAACGGACCGAGCGCGGCGCCTGGAAGGTGGTGGGAGCCTTGAAGTAGGGATTCGTCTGGCCCACATCGAGGCCGCTGAAGTTGTACCGCTGGTCCACCGCCGTGGCGCTCTGGCTGTTGAGCACATTGGTGATGTCGAGCGAGAGCCGGACCTGCTGCTTGGCGACGACCTTGAAGGTGTAGCCCAGGTTCAGGTCCAGGCGGCTGGTGTCCGGGGTGCGCCCTTCGGAGCCCCGGGGCGTGAGGAACAGCTCGTAACGGGTGTAGGGGAAGGGCTGCACCTGGTCCGCGAAGCCGAGGCGATTGACCGGAGTCCCCGTGGCGTAGGTGAACGAGGCGCCGAGAGTCAGTCCGAAGTCCCACTCGTAGTAGCCGTTCGCCTTGACCTGATGAGTGCGGTCGCCGCTGAGCCGCCCCTCGCTGTTGACCATGAAGGCGGGCTCGTCGAAGGCCGAGTTGATGTTCGGGTCCAGCTGCCCGGTCCCGTCCGGTCCACCAACGCCCTGGTAGGCCCCTTCGTAGTTGCCGTCCAGCTTGCTCCAGAGGTACGAGGCCTGCCACGTGTAGTGGTCCGCGAACTTCCGCTGCACGCTGACTTCCACGCCCTTGTAGTCACGGGTGGCCCGGGGGTACTGCCTGCCGGTCTGGCTGGTTCCGGGGTTCATGATGAAGTAGTCGCCCAGGGGGCTGTTCACATCGAGGGAATCCTCAATGGCCCGGCCCACGTAGCGGCGGATGTACTTGGCTCCGAGGATGTAGTTGGTTGCCACGGTCGTTTCGGCCCCCAGGATGAGTTCATCCGAGTACTGGCCTTTGAGATCGGGATCCACGGGCTCGATGTACGACCCGACGATGGAGCTGGTGCCCGCGGCGGGATCGGGCACCAGGCTGGTGGGGCTGAAGTTGAAGATGGTGGGATTGCTCTCGTCGCTGAAGGAGCGGATGACGAGATCGAGGGGCACCTGCTCATAGAAGCGCGACAGGCTCATGTACACCTTGTCCTGCCCCTTCCCGGCCCAGTCCCAGATGACGCCCAGGCGGGGGGCCCACTGGTCCTTGAGGTCGATCTTGGTGGCCCCGTGCTGGTCCTTGATCTTGGTGGTGTCGAGGCGGACGCCCAGGTTGAAGGTGAGGGCCGGTGTGGCGGACCACTTGTCCTGAACGAAGTAGCCCGCGCTCTCGTGCTTCGGGGATGCGTTGAAGATGATGCTGGGCGCGTTGTTCACGTCCGCGCCGGCGACGGTCCAGTAGTAGTGGGAATAGGTGCCGTTGCCGTAGTCCGTGACCTGCTGGCCGCCTGAATACCCGCGGTGGATGGTGGCCTTGTCAGTCTGGAGGTCGAACCCGCCCTTGAGCTCGTGAGGCCCGAGGTACCAGGTGAGCGAACCCGAGAAGTTGGTGCGCGTGAAGTCCTTGTCGTCGTAGCGGCCGAACCCGCCGCTGTTCCGCTGGGTGGTGTTGTCCACGGTCTGGATGAGCGAGGCCCCGGCGCCCGTGGGGAGGACGGAGTTCTTCTCCTCGTGCTGGCTGGCCTGGAGCTGCACGAACCAGGACTGCCCGGTCAGCTCATAGCGCAGGCTGAGGTCCGTGCCGCCGATCTTCCGCTCGCCATCCCAGGTGGTTGAGGGGCCCTGGGGATCCTTCACGGCCCCCGTGACCTTCTCAGGGTCGCCGAGGACCGAGGCGATGAGGGTCTGGTTCTCGGCGAGGCGCCAGGTGAGCTTCAGGGCGTACAGGTCGCGGGTGGAGTCCGTGGGGGCCTTCAGGCCCAGGTCGGGGCCCGGCACCCGCACCTGGGATTCCTGCGAGTTGGTGCGCCGGTCATAGGCGGCGAAGAACCAGAGCTTGTCCTTGATGATCGGGCCGCCAACATCGAAGCCGTACTCCGAGGTGCGGTTCTCCAGGAGGAGGGGCTTCAGGCGGAGGTTGGCGTCGTCTGTGTGCCGGTTCCCGCTCTTGAAGGCCCGACCCTCGGAATAGGCGAACACGTCCCCCGAAAATTCGTTGCCGCCCGACTTGGTGATGACGTTGATGATGCCGCCGGTGGCCTTGCCGTATTCCGCCTCGTACCCGCCGGTCTTGACCTGGAATTCCTGCACGAACTCCTGGGGAATCTTCTTGCCCTGGGTTCCGAACTCCACGTTGGTGGTGTTGATGCCGTCCACCACGAAGTTGTTCTCGGCCCCGGAAGAACCGTAGACCTTGAAGCCCACATTGTCCTGAGACACGCCGGGCGCGAGCAGCGCGACATTGGCGAAATCGCGGGTGGTGGGCAGCTTCAGGATGGCCTCGCTGGTGTAGTTGCTCCCGGCGGTGGTGGCCTTCAGGTCCACGGTCGCATTGGCGTCCGTCACTTCCACGGTGGCCGTCGCGATGGATTTCAGCGCCAGGTCCACGGTGGCGGTGCGGTCCAAACCGATCTGGATCTGCGCCTTCGCGGCGTTCAGCCCTTCCTTGGTGGCGGTGATGGTGCAGAACCCCGGGGGCAGAAGGCCGATGCGATAGGTTCCGGATTCATCCGTGGTGGTGGAGCGGCCACCCTGGATCCCCGCCCCGCTGATGGACACCGTGGCGCCGACGACCGGTCTTCCCTTTGGATCCATCACGCGCCCCTGAAGAGATCCCGTGGTCTGGGCCGAGAGGATGGCTCCAGAGGCTAGAAGCAGGGTCAGATAGCGCATGCGACGGCTGGCCATGGCCGCTCCAAAAGGAATGGCCACCATCGGATGGCCAGGTTCAGAAAAGAAGTGGCTTCATCATGGACATTTGAATGTCTGCATCAAGGAAAATTTCCAGAACACCCATTGACGATACAAAGATCATCATTTATGCCGGTACAGTCATCTGATTGAATCAAGACAAGATCAGCCAACCCGGCTATCCAGGCTTCCATGCCCCGATTTTCGGTTCTGTATTACCAATCGCCGCCCGAGTCGCCGCCGGAATCCCCACCGCCCCAGTCGCCTCCGCCACCGGAGTCGCCCCAGTCACCCCCGCTGGACTCGCCCCAGTCGCTGGAGCCGCCGCCGGAAGCGCCGCCACCCCAGCCGTCGTCACCGCTCTGCCCATCGTGATGGTGGTGGTTTCCGCCGCCCATCATGCTCCCGATCATCATGCCGGTGAGCAGGCCGCCCATGCCGCCGCCCGGCTGGCCGTAGCCGCCCTGCTGCATGGGGGCCGCTCCCTGCAGCGGCGCGTCCAGGCCCAGGCGTCGCCGCGCGGAGGGCGGCAGCTCCTCGTCCTTGAGGGTCTGCACGCCAGCCAGGGCGCCGCAATAGCCGCAGGTCCACTTCACGGCGCGGAGACCATCCCATTCCTGGACCATCTTGTCGCCTGTGGCGCCGCAGGCGGGGCACTTGGGATAAGGGCACGGAAAGGTGTGGGGTTCCAGCGGCGCGGTCGGGAGGGCCCGACGGGAGGCGCCAAGCTGCTCGGGGCGGTCCTTCTTCCCGCGGAGGATGAAGAAGAGCACGATGCCGATGATGAGGATGATCCAGAACATGGGAACCCCCGGGGAACCTCAAGGGTACCTCGAAACCCCAAGGCGGTACTTGCTGGCATGATCAGCATCATGCGCTCCCGCATCCCGCTCCCGGAGGACCGCCCCTGGCGTGTGCTGGGCCTCATGTCCGGCACCAGCGCCGACGGCGTGGATGTGGCGGCGGTGGAGGTGGACCCCGGGGGCTTCGAAGCCGGGCGGCCCTTCCGCGCCCTGCTGGGCCACCAGGCGGCACCCTATCCCGAGGGCCTGAAAACCACGGTCCTCGCGGCGGCCTCGAACCGGCTGGCTCCCGCCGAACTCTGCATCCTCCAGCGCCGCCTGGGGGACCACCACGCCCGCGCGGCGGCGGAGCTCTGCGCCAGATTGAACCTAATCCCCGATCTGGCTTCACTCCACGGCCAGACCGTCCAGCACCGGCCCGCGGAGGGCGCCACGCTCCAGCTGGCAGACCCCTACGTGCTGGTCGAAGCCCTGGGTTGCCCCGTGGTGTGGGACCTCCGCCGCCGCGACATGGCCCTGGGCGGCCAGGGCGCTCCGCTGGTGCCCCTGCCCGAGCGCTGGCTGCGAGGCCCGGAGCCATGGCTGGCCCTGAACCTGGGCGGCATCGCGAACCTGGCCTACTGGGACGGCCATCAGCTTCAGGCCTGGGACACGGGTCCAGGCATGTCCCTCCTGGACCTCGCGGCCCGGCGCTGGCTGGGCCTGGCCTTCGATCCCGGAGGCGTCTCGGCCACCGGAGAGGTGCATCCCGACCTGCTGGAACGATGGCTGTCGCATCCGCACTTCCAGGCGATGCCTCCCAAGTCCACCGGTCGGGAGGTCTTCGGCGAAGCCTGGCTTGAAGCGGAGGCCGGGGCGCTGGAGGGACTTTCCCTCGAGGATCGCCTGGCCACCCTCGCGGCGTTCAGCGCCGAGGCCGTGGTCCGGGAAGCGGCGCGTCTCAAGCCCCTGGCGGCGAATGCCCGCGGCCTGGTGAGCGGCGGCGGAGCCCTGCACGGCCGCCTGCGCGCGGAGCTGGCGTCCCGCCTGCCGCTGCCCCTCAACGACGACGCGGCCTTCCCCACCGGCGCCCGGGAGGCCGTGAGCTGGGCCCTGCTCGGCGCCGCCAGCGCCCTGGGCCTGCCCGGGAACCTGCCGGAGGTGACCGGCGCCGCGCGGTCCGTGGTGCTCGGCAGCTGGGTCTGGCCGTGAGGCTCGCTCGCTGGGTCGACCACCTGCCCCTCTGGGTGGCCTTCGGCGCGGCCGTGTCCACGGACATCTACGAGCCCGGCGAGCTGGCGGTCATGGCCCTGCCCCTGGCGGCGGCGGCCTTGGTGGAGGCCCTGCGCTGGGACCTGGGCCGGCACCACCGCTGGCTGGAGGCAGGCGCCCTGGTCTTCTTCCTGGTCGATCTCGCCCGGGGCCGAGGCATCTTCCCGGTGGCCATCCACACCCTGTTCCTGCTGGCGGGCATGAGGCTGGCCCTGCCCAGGGCTTTGCCGCAGCGCCGCCAGCTGGTGCTCATGGGCTTCCTGCTCTTCCTCACCACGGCCGTGAGCACCACGGATCTGGTGTTCCTGGTCTGGGCCCTGCTCTGGCTGGGATCGGCCGCGGCGGCCCTGCTCCAGCAGAGCTGGGAAGGCTCGGCCAGCCTGCGCCGCGGTGTGCTCTCCCCGCCGCCCTACGCCCGCATCCCCGGCTGGATCGGCGCCACCCTGCTGATCGGCGCCACCTTCTTCCTCATCCTGCCCCGCCTCCAGGCCGGGTTCCGCCCGGCGGCGTTCATGGGAACCGCGGCGGCCGCGGGCCGGGCGGGCTTCGGTGACCAGGTGGACCTGGCCGCCGGCGGCCCCATCGAACCCAACCCCGAGGTGGTCCTCCGCATCGCGCCGCCGTCCGGCACGGATCCGGCGACCGTGCCTGGATTGGACCTGTTGCGCGGCCTGGCCCTGGAGACGGTCCAGGGCCCGCGCTGGAGCGTCTGGGACCTGACGCCCGCCAGCGGGAGAAGCCGACTGGGTGGAGCCGAGACCAGACAGGCGGAGTTCCTGTTCTATCCCAGTGCCCAGGGCATCCTCACCCTGCCCTACGGAACCACGGGGCTGGCCCCCGACCTGCCCCTGCGCCGGGGCGGAGGGGGCAGCATCCGCTGGCGGTTCCCCCGGACCAGCCCCATGCCCCTGGAGGTGACCTGGAGCCCGGGGAACGCCGGTCAGGCTGAGGCCGCGCTGTCCTCCCGGCGGCTCGAGCACCTGCTTGAGCTGGGACCCGAACATGAGGCCGCCCGGCGCTGGAGCCTGCGCCTGGCGCCGGGCATCCTGCCCACGCCGGAGCTGGCCAGGACCTTGGAGCGCTCCCTTCGCGGATTCCGCTACACCCTGGACAACCCCTCCGGCCGGGCCGCAAATCCTCTGGAGGATTTCCTGGACCGAACGCAGGCCGGCCACTGCGAGTACTTCGCCTCGGCCATGGCCCTGATGCTGCGAGCGCGGGGCGTGCCTGCCCGAGTCGTGAACGGCTTCCGCCTGGGCCCCTGGATTCCCGAGGGCGGCTACTTCCGCGTGAGCCAGGACCAGGCCCACAGCTGGGTGGAGTACTGGGATCAGGGCCGCTGGCATGTGGCGGATCCCACACCGGCCGCCGCGGGCCTGGATCCCCTGGAAGGCCCACACAGCCTGGGCTTCCTCTCGCGCTGGCTCGACACGCTGCGCTACCAGTGGGACCGCCATGTGGTGCGCTTCTCGGACCAGGACCAGGTGGCAGGCCTCTCCTGGATCCAGGCGCGGATCCAGGGCTGGGAGTGGCACTGGAAGGCCCCGCCGACCGGCCTGTCCTGGGGCCTCGCCCTGGCGGCCGCCGCCTGGATCGCCTGGCGGACGCGGCGACTCTGGCGACCCGCGCCAGCGGGCCCGGGGGCCGTCCGGGCCCTGCGTCCCCTGCTGGCCCGGACCCGGCGCGTGGCCGCCCCCTTGGCCGGAGAAACAGCCAGGGCGTGGCTGCTGCGGCTCGCCACCCTGCGGCCCGAGCGCTCCGGGGCCCTGCTGGAGCTCGCGGGCCGGGTGGACGCCGAGGCCTACGGCGGCCGGAACAGCGCGGCCTCCGCCCTGGCGAAGGCGGAGGCCGCGGCCTGGCGGGGCTGGAAGGTTCCTATTTCCCGGTGAACTTCTCGAAGGCCTTCATGAGCTCCATGGGCAGCGGGAAGACGATGGTGCTGTTCTTCTCCACGGCGATCTCGGTGAGGGTCTGCAGGTAGCGCATCTGGATGGCGGTGGGGTTCTCGCTGATCTTGTTGGCGGCCTCCAGGAGCTGCTGGCTGGCCATGAGCTCGCCTTCGGCAGCGATGATCTTGGCCCGCTTCTCGCGCTCCGCCTCGGCCTGCTTGCCCATGGCCCGCTGGATCTGCTCGGGCAGGTCCACGCTCTTCAGCTCGACGCTGCTCACCTCGATGCCCCAGGGCTCCGTGGACTGGTCGATGATCTCGCGGAGGCGCTGGCTCAGCTTCTCGCGGTCCGCCAGCAGCTCGTCCAGCGTGACTTCGCCGAGGATGGAGCGCAGCGTCGTCTGGGCGATCTGGCTGGTGGCGTAGTAGTAGTTCTCCACCCCCACGATGGCCTGCTTGGGATCCAGCACCTTGAAGTAGACGACGGCGCTCACCTTCAGGCTGACGTTGTCGCGGGTGATGATGTCCTGGCTGGGGACGTCCATCACGACGGTGCGCAGGCTCACGGTCACGGCCGTCTGGAAGGGCCGCCACACGAAGCAGAGGCCGGGACCCTTGGGGCGGTCCTCCACCTTTCCGAGGGTGAAGACGACCAGCCGCTCGTACTCGTTCACCACCTTGAGGCAGGCGAAGAGGTAGATCAGCAGGACGAGCGCGATCGGGCCGAAGCAGCCGAACGACGTGGCGAGGAGTTCAGGCATCGAGGACCTCCAGGGGGGATGCCCATCATGCCACCAGAGAAAGCCAGGAAAGACAACCCGCTTCTCGGCTATCCTTTGGGCGGTTTCTTCCAGGAGGGGATATGAACGCGAAGATCCTGGCACTCCTGTTCGCGGCCGGAGCCGGTTTGATGGCGCAGTCCACCACCCTGAACGGGGGGCTTCAGGCAGGCCTCGCCTTCCCCGTCGGCGACTTCGCCGATAAGAAGGAGGGGGGCTATTACCTCGGCGCCAACCAGGGCCTCGGGGCCCATGTCGGCGGGCACATCGACTTCAACTTCACCCGGCACCACCAGATGCGCCTGGTCCTCAACGCGAACGGGTTCGCGAGCAAGGAGCAGACGATCTTCGGAAGCACGCAGCAGAACCGGTTCGGCGTGGCCCAGTTCGGGGCGGACTACGTCTTCAACGCCATCTCGCCGTCCCTGGGAGGCTACTTCCTGGTGGGCCTGAACGTGAACAAGGTGAAGGCCACCTACGAGCTCGCGGGCTTCCCGGATGTGGAGGCCGACCAGTCCGGCCGCATCGGCGTCCGCATCGGAGGGGGCTACACCTTCTCCCGCGTCTTCAGCCTCGAGGGCCACCTCAACAGCGTGTCGGTGGAGAAGAACGGGGCCGACGGCCTGGGCATGGACTCGATCAGCTGGCTCGCCGTGAGCGCTGTCTTCCGGTTCGGCCGATAGCCTATTTCCGAACGAAGGGATTGCTCGCCGCCTCCTCGCCGAGGGTGGTGGCGGGCCCATGTCCCGGGATCACCAGGGTGGCGCCATCCAGGACGTAGAGTTCGCGTCGGATGCTCTGCTCCAGCGCGTCCCAGCTCCCGCCCCAGAGGTCCGTGCGACCCACTCCGCCGCGGAAGAGGGTGTCGCCGGCCAGCAGCACCTGACCCATCTCGAAGGTGCCGTGGAAGCAGCAGGAACCCGGCGTGTGGCCCGGTGTGTGCAGGGTGGCGAGGTCCATGTGCCGGTCCCCGGCGTTCAGGCCCGTCATCTCGGGCTGAGGGATGGCCGGCATCCCGAACATCGCGGTCTGCTGGGCCAGGGCCTCGATGAGGAAGGTGTCGTCCCCGTGCAGGTAGGCGGGGCACTGCCAGAGGTCCTGCAGTTCCTTCGTGGCACCCACGTGGTCGAAGTGGGCGTGGGTGTGCAGGAGGGCCGTCACCCGGAAGCCCAGGGCCTCCACACGCTTCCGGATCTTTGCGCCATCCCCGCCCGGGTCCACCACCACACCCCGGCTCGTGTCGGGGTCCCACAGCAGGGAGCAGTTGCAGCCCAGCGGGCCCACGGGGAAGGTCTCGAGGTTCAGCATCCCCCTATTGTCCCAGATCCGCCCCCGCCGATAGCCGATAGCTGATAGCTGATGGCTGACCGCTACACTGAACCGTGGCCGCGATCCGGAACAACCTCGACAAGTCCCCCGCCCTCCAGCGCAAGCTGTCGGACCTGCCCCTGCGGCCCGGCTGCTATCTCTACCGGGACCAGAAGGGAGTCCTGCTCTACATCGGCAAGGCCAAGGTCCTGCGGAACCGGGTGAAGTCCTACTTCCAGAACAAGCACCTGGACGCCAAGACCCGGCGCCTCGTGGCCCGCGTCTGGGACCTGGAGTTCATCGTCTGCGAGACGGAGCTCGAAGCCCTGGTGCTGGAGAACAACCTCATCAACGAGCACCTGCCGCCCTTCAACATCCTGCTCCGTGACGACAAGAGCTACCCCTACGTGAAGCTCACCTGGAAGGAGGCGTTCCCCAAGGTCTTCGTCACGCGCAAGGTGCGGAAGGACGGCGGCCTCTACTACGGCCCCTTCTTCCCCGCCAGCACCGCCTACCGCACGGCGGAACTGGTCTACCGCTTCTTCCAGATCCGCGACTGCGACATCGAGATCGACGGCAAGCGCGGTCGGGCCTGCCTCAAATACCAGCTCCACCGCTGCACGGCTCCCTGCATCGCCGCCGTGAGCCAGGAGGCCTACCGGGAGCAGGCGAAGGAGGCGCGGCTCTTCCTGGAGGGCAAGCGCGATGAGCTGAAGGCGCGCCTGGAGGCCGCCATGTGGAAGGCCGCGGAGGCCGCCGCCTTCGAGCAGGCCGCCCAGCACCGGGATGCCCTCCAGCAGGTGGATGCCTGGTTCACCCGCCAGAAGGCCGCCAGCCCGAACCTGGAGGACCTGGACGTGTACGGCAGCGCCGTGCTGGATGGCCGGGCCTGCGTGCATCGCCTCATGCTGCGGGACGGCCGCATGATGGGGCGCCAGGAGTACGTGCTGAATGAGGTCGAGACTTTCGACGGCGCCGTGCTGACCCAAGTGCTCCAGCGCGTCTACAGCGCCGATCCCGTCCCCGGCCGCATCCTGGCGGAAGTGGAGCCGGAGGACGCCGAGCTGCTGCGGGACTGGCTGGGCGGCATGCGCGGATCCCGTCCCCAGATCCAGGTCCCGAAGAAGGGCGAGAAGGTGGATCTGCTGGCCATGGCTCAGGAGAACGCCCGGCTGGCCCTGGAGCGCAAGTTTGAGCCGGCGCGTCTCAACGAGGCCGTGCTCGAGGGCCTGCAGGCCTTCCTGGGCCTCAGCCACCTGCCCCGGCGCATGGAGTGCTTCGACATCAGCCACGGCCAGGGCCGCGAAGTGGTGGCCAGCTGCGTGGTGTTCACCGACGGCGCGCCCGACAAGGCCCGCTACCGCCGCTTCAAGATGACCAACGAACAGAACGACGACTTCGCCAATATGCACGAGGCCGTCACGCGGCGCTACAGGCGGCTCCGGGATGAAAAGCAGGAGTTTCCCGATCTGGTGTTGATCGACGGCGGGCTGGGACAGCTGCATGCGGCGGAGGCCGCCCTGAAGGAACTTGGCATCGACCAGCTGGAGCTGGGCTCCCTCGCCAAGAAGGAGGAGCTGGTCTTCCGGCCCGGCTCCAGCGAGCCGCTGCGCATCCCCAAGTCCTCGCCCGTGCTGCAGCTGCTCCAGCGCATCCGCGACGAGGCCCACCGCTTCGCCATCACCTACCACCGGAACCTGCGGGCCAAGCGCACGCTCCAGACGGAGCTGACGCAGATCCCCGGCATCGGCCCTGCCACGGCGAAGAAGCTGCTTCAGGCCTTCGGCAGCGCCGCGCGAGTGCGAGAAGCGAGCGAGGCCGACCTGGCTGAGGCGGTCGGCCCGGCCGCCACAGGCCGCATCGAGGCGTGGAAACGCGCTCAACCCCAGGGGAACGGCTGATTCCACCGACCCTGACGTCGCGTGGATTCCTCTCAACCAACGACGCGGAATAGCCATCTCTCCAGATGTGCGGCCCCTCCCGCACCTCCCCCTGGAGGCACCCATGAAGATCACGATGTGCCTGGCCGCGGCGCTTGGCGCGGCCCTTGCCCTCTCGGCACAGACCCCTCAGAAAGACCGGACTCAAGCCCAGGCCAGGGATCAGGCCCGAGACCAGGCGCGGACCCGAGATCAGGATCAGGCGCAGACTCGGGACCAGTCGAAAACCCGGGACCAGCTCCGCAAGCGCGACGGCAGCTGTGGCCAGGCGCTGGGCACGGGCCAGAGGTCCGGACGGGCAGCCGGCAGGGGTGGCCGGGGACGCTGAACGGCCGCACCATGATCGAACCTGACCACGCAGACCTGGAGCCCCGATGATGAAGCGTGCCGTCCTCCTCCTGCTGGCCTGCCTGGGGCTGTCTGCCCAGGAAGATCCGTTCGACTTCGACCTTCCCCAGCCCACCACCCTCACGCGCGTGGCCGTGGGCGGGTACGACCAGGCGTTCTCGGATGGCTACGGCCGGTGGAAGGGCTGGACGCTCGAAGGCACCATCTACCCCGCCCGCGGCGGGCCCTGGCAGCTCGCCGCCGTGGGGTTCGATCGGCCCGAGGGCAAGGGGACGCTCTTCTCCGTGGGCAAGTACCTCCTCATCGGCAAAGCCTCTTCGATCTACCTGGGCGCCAGCGGCGGCACCAACACGGACATCCTGCCGAGAGGCCGGGTGGATGTGGACCTCCACCTGGATGTCGCCCACGGCTGGAAGGTGGATCTGACGGGCGCCATCAGCCGCTTCCACGGAGACCAGGAGGTCCGGCTGCTCCAGGCGGGCCCGGGTTACCAGGGCCGCTCCTGGAGCGCCTCCGCCTGGTACCAGCGACTGCAGTACGAACCCTACGGGGATTCCGATGACGGTTGCATCCTGAACCTCAGGTTCGGCGGAAACGATCTCGCCATGTGGCACAGCCTGCGGCTGGCCTGGGGGCGGGGCATCATCGAAAGCACCGCCTCCGGGGGCGGCCTCGCCTCCACGACCACGGCCATGACCACGGGCGGCAGCGGGTACGGAGGCCGGTTCGGATATGGCGGCACCGGCTCTTCCATGATGGGAGGCACGACAGGCGTCGCGACCTTCCTGCCTGGCACCCGTCCCCAGGAGCGTCTCGCCAGCCTCTCGGGGCATTGGCCGCTGAATCCATCCCTGGCCCTGAAGGCGGAAGCCACCTGGGGCGAAAAGGCCTCGACCTACCACTTCTGGGGCGGCAGCCTGCAGGTGGTGGTCGGCTTCTGAGGCCTACTTCGCGACCCCCATCTGGAGCCTGGAGAGATCGTCGCGGGCCGCGTCGCTGCCTTTCTCCGCCGCCTGGCGGTACCAATGGAGGCCCTTCTCCCGGTCCTGCGGCACGTTGAGGCCGTAGTAGTACATCACGCCGAGCATCCGCATGGCATGGACGTCCCCGGCCTGGGCCTGGTCCAGGTAGGCCCGGATCGCGTCCGGCGCTCCCGCTTCCGGAGTCCCGCCCTGCGGTTTGGGCACCCCGAGTTCCGGCCCCCGCGAGGACAGCAGGAGCGCTGCTCCCCCCAGCGCGAGAATGCCCCCGAAACCCAGGAGCAGCTTCCAGGTCCACGGCCGGGAAGCACCGGCCGGGGCGCCCGGCATTTGCGTCTGCCCGGAGGTCCCGGCCTGGATGGAGATCTTCTGCGTCCGCTGGACCGGATCGGACGTCATGGGCAGGACCAGCTTGTGGGTCTGGTCCGGGGCACCTTCCTGGCCTGGCCGCGTCTCGTGTTCACTCATGGGGCCCCCCTGGATCTCGACTGGCGACACTCAGGATAATGCCAGGCGGCTCACTTGCCCCCCCCGGGACCCGATTCCAGCGGTTTCGCCCAGTGGCGGAGCCTGGGGGCGAAGGCCAGGAACAGGAGCGGGGACAGCACGATGAAGCCGAACACGTGCCGCGCCGCGTGGGCCCCCACCAGCAGCCAGTACACCAGTCCGTAGAGGCTGCTCAGCTCGAAGAGCGCCGCGTAGATGAGGGTCTCCCGGAGGACCACGCCGGTCTGCAGGGAGACCGGAACCTCGGGGAAGGCCTTCAACACCGCCCCGCGCCGCCAGAGCACCCAGGCGGCGGAGAAGAAGACCAGGCCGGTGAAGAGATGGCCCACTTGGAGATACGTCCCTTCGGGCGGATGGTTCCCGGCCGGTACGAGGCCGGACAGGATCAAGGCCCCGATGAGGATGGGCGTGCCCAGGCAAAGAGCCAACCCCACGAGGCGGGCTTGGCGGCAGGCCGTCCGGAGGTGCTCGGGCGCCTCGATCACGCGGCCTCGGAGGCCTTGACGCGGATCTCCCCGAACGCCTCCCCCTGGACCAGGGAGATGCGACCGGTCCGCACCAGCTCCAGCAGGGCCAGGAAGGTCAGCACCAGCTCCTCCCGGGTCCGCGCCGGGCCCAGCAGGCCCTGGAAGGGCTTCCACAGGCCATCCTGAAGGTCACGGAGCACCTCCATCACCCGCTGCTCCAGCGTCTTGGGCTGGGTCCGCACCTCCACCGGCGGCGGCGGGAGCAGACGCTTGAGGGCCTCGCGGTAGGCGCCGAGCAGGTCGAACAGCGTGGCCCGGATGGGCTCGTCCTCCACCCGCTTGTGGTCCTCCAGGTCGAGGCCAGGGGCGAAGGCCACCTTCTGCCAGTCCGATTCGCGCTCCGACAGGGCCAGGGCCGCGGCCTTCACCTGCTGGTAGTCCAGCAGGCGCTGCACCAGGGCCTCGCGGGGGTCCTCCTCGCCCGATTCCTGGGGCGGGCGGGGCAGCATGAGCCGCGACTTGATCTGCAGCAGCTGGGCCGCCATGGCCACGAACTCCGCCGCGATCTCCAGGTTCAGCTCTTCCATGAGCTTGAGGTATTCCATGTACTGCCGCGTGACCTCCGCCATGGGGAGGTTCAGGATGTCCAGCTTCTGCTCGTGGATGAGGTGCAGAAGCAGGTCCAGGGGGCCTTCGAAGGCCGACAGATGGAGCGCCAGCCCACGGAACTTCGTCTCGAAGCCCTTGGGAGGCTCGAAGGTTTTTGGAACCTCAGGCAAAGGCTCGGCCACAGATTCGGGGACTTCCTGGGGGGTGTCGGACATGGGGTCATTCTACCGGAAGAGGAAGCTGGAATTAGCCATAGATGAGCACATATAAACGCTTATTTAAAAAGAGATGATCTATACGCAGTCATCCGCATCCGTGTTCATCTGTGTTTATCCGTGGCCATTCATCCACAATGGAAGGCCATGGCCCGCCCTCCCGTCCTCCCCGGTCCCCGTCCTGATTGGCTGAAGATCCGCGTGCCGGCGCCCGAGGTGGTGGCGGAAGTCGAGGGGCTCATCCGCGAACAGCGGCTGGTGACAGTCTGCGAGGAGGCCCGCTGCCCCAACCTGCACGAATGCTGGGGCGTCCACCGCACAGCCACCTTCATGCTCATGGGCGACGTCTGCACCCGGCACTGCGGCTTCTGCAACGTGGGCAAGGGCCGCCCGGGCGAGCTGGACCCGGAGGAACCCCAGCGCGTGGCTGAAGCCGTCGCCCGCCTGGGCCTGAAGTTCGCGGTGGTCACCTCTGTGAATCGCGACGACCTTCCCGACGGGGGTTCCGCTCACTTCGCCGCCACCATCCAGTGGATCCGCACCCTGTCGCCCCATTGCGGGGTGGAGGTGCTCATCCCGGATTTCCGCGGCCGCGAGGCGGACCTGCTCACCGTGCTGGAGGCCCGCCCCGATGTGCTGAACCACAACGTCGAGACAGTGCCGCATCTCTACCGGCGGGTGCGACCGGACGCCGACTACGCCCAGAGCCTCACAGTGCTGCGCCGGACGGCGGAGTGGCGCGATGCCCACGCCCCGGCCATGCGCGTGAAGAGCGGCATCATGGTGGGCCTGGGAGAGACGCCGGAGCAGGTGCTCGACCTGATGGCCGACTGGCGGAAGAGCCGCGTGGACATCGCCACCATCGGCCAGTACCTCCCGCCTTCGGAGCTGCACCTGCCCCTGGACCGCTTCGTGGAGCCGGCCGAGTTCGACCTGTACCGCCGGAAGGGCCTGGAGATGGGCTTCCAGCGGGTGGAGTCCGCCCCGCTCGTGCGGTCCAGCTACCACGCCAAGGAGAGCTTCGAGGGCTAGGCCCTCAAAGCTCTCCGGCAGGCTCTCCCGGCAGGCGCCGAGGTTCAGGCCGGGGCGTGCTCGCCCTGTCCCAGGAACTGCTTCTCGAAGGTGGACCAGTCCAGGGTGCCGGCCGCCAGAGGCGTCTCCGCGGTCCTGAAGCGGGTGATCTCCTCCTGGTACCAGTCGATGACGGGCTGCCCGATCTTGAGGGCCGCCAGTTCGCCGGCCAGGTCGCTGGGCGTCATCAGGCAGACCCAGCCGCGATCGTAGGGGCTGTGCATGAGGTCGGAAGGCGTGGAGAGAAGGCCCTCATTGTGGTGCTCGACGCTTCCGCTGAGCGGCGCGGCCACGTGGACTTCGCCGGAGGCACCCTTCAGGGTGAACAGGATGTCGCCTTTCCGCACCGTCTTCCCCCGTTCCGGAAGCACCACGCCCTTCACCGAGCCGAGGGCCTTCCGCACGAAGTCGTCGATGCCCACGCGGATCTGACCCTCGGGCTCGATGCGCACCCAGGCGTGGCCCGTGGACAGGAACGCGCCGCCGGGCACGCAGAACTCGCTGGCGGACAGGACCTCGGCCATCTCCGGCGCCACCACGCGCACGTTCGGGCGCCGCTGCGCCTCGAGGCGGGCCTCCCGCTTGATGAGGATCTTCTTCGCGAACTCGGCCAGCTCGTCGGCCGTGAAGGGTTTCTGGACGTACTCGCAGGCCCCGAACTGGAGGGTCTGCACGGCGGTGTCGATGCTGCCGTAGCCGGTGATCACCACCACATCCAGGTCCGGCCGCAGGTGCTTGGCCCCCTTCACCACGTCCACGCCGTCCATGTCGGGCATCTTGAGGTCCGTGAACAGGAAGTCGTAGTCGTGGCGCTGGATCAGGCCCAGCGCCTCGGGGCCGTGCTCGACGGTGTCCACGCTGAAGCCTTCGAGCACCAGGATCCGCCGGAAGGAGTCGAGCACCACGGCCTCGTCGTCCACCGCCAGGATCCTGGCCTTGGGATTGGGGACCTCCACGCGCTTCAGGCTCTTGGCTTCGTAGGTGAAGTCGAGGTGGATGGCGGTGTTCAGCACCGCTTCCCGGGCCTGACGCTCGCGCTTCTCCCGCATGCGGCGGAGGCTCGTGCGAACCAGGAAGTCGATGCCCACGAAGGCGACGAACATGAAAAGGATCAGCAGGGCGGTCATGGGAACCTCCTAGGTGGTGGTGGGAATGGGGAGTGGGCCGGTGCCTTCTCCGGGGCCGGCGGACGCGGGGATGCGAAGGGTGAAGCAGGCGCCCTGGCCCGGGTCGCTGTGGACCTCCAGGGTTCCACCGTGGGCTTCCACGATGCCCCAGCTCACGGCGAGGCCCAGACCTGTGCCATGGCTCCCCTTGGTCGTGTAGAACGGTTCGAAGATGCGCGGAAGATCCTCCGCCGGAATGCCGCGCCCGTTGTCCTGGACGAGCATTTCCACGGAACCCTCTGCGCCGGCCCGCGTGGTGAGCCTGATGGTGCCGCCGTCGCCGTTGATGGCATCCCCGGCGTTCAGCAGCAGGTTCACGGCCACCTGCTGGATCTGATTCGCGTCCGCGTGGACCACGGGAAGCTGGGGCGCAAGATCCAGCGACAGATCCACCTGGTTCAGGGACAGCTGGGTCATCACCACGGACACGGCCCGCCGCACCACCTCGTTCAGGTCCATGGGCTTGCGGGCAGGCGGCGTGGGCCGGGCAAAGTCGAGCAGCCCGCGGATGATTCCGCGGCACCGGACGGTCTCCCGCACGATCACATCCAGGTCGTCGCAGGACTCCTTGTCACCGTCCAGCCGCTTGCGCAGCAGGGATGCGTAGCTCAGCACGCCGGTCAGCGGGTTGTTGATCTCGTGGGCCACGCCCGCGGCCAGCCGCCCCACGGAGGCCAGCTTGTCCGCCTGGGCCAGCTGCCGCTGGGTTTCCGCCAGCCGTTGGGACATGGTGTTGAAGGCACCCGCCAGTTCGCCCAGCTCGTGGTTGCCGCTCACGGGAATGGTGGTGCCGAGATCCCCCTCGCCTACCCGACGGGTGCCCGCCACAAGGGCCGCCACGGGCTTGACCACCAGGCTCCGGTTGAGGAACCAGAGGATCAGGCCGCCCGCCAGGATGGCCACAGTGGCCGAGAGCACCATCAGCGTGCGGCTGTGGCGGATCTCACGATCCACCTCAGCCAGGGAGACGTTCACATCGAGAACCCCCAGCAGACTCTGCTTCCCGCTGTGGGCATGGCAGGCCGCCGTCGAGCAGGAAGGCTCGTTGGGAATGGGGTTGATGAGCCCCAGGATGCGAGTCCCATCCGGTGCGCGGAAGGTTCGGGCCCGGGCCTGGATGCCCAGGCGCTCCAGGGGGCGGCCCTCGGCGTGGCACGCGTAGCAGGCCTCGCCGCGGATATCCAGGCTGGTGCCGATCTCCTCCTCCGCGGAGGAGAACATGATGCGGCCCTCCTTGTTGAACACCCGAACCTTCCGGATGCCCTCCTCGCGCAGGTCGCCCACCGCCCGGATCTGGCGGTGCAGGTTCTCCCGCCGGTTCTCCAGCATGTCGAAGTGGGTCGCGCTCTTGATGGTCTCGCTGAGCTGGTCGGCGCTGCGGGTGCGTTCGGCGAGGAGCTGCGCCGTGTGGGCTCGGAGGACGGCGAAGGCCATGCCTCCGATCACCACCGCGGTCGCGAGGCCAGCGCCCAGAACAAGCCGCGTCCCGATTCGGGTTCGCATGCCTAGCCTCTCCTCGGCAGCTCCTTCGAGCCAGCGACCGGACCCTCGGGGAAGACGGAGAAGGTGCGGACGGCGAAGGCGAAGACCGCCATGCCGATGGCCACGAGGCCGAGGGAGACGGTGATCTCCATGGCCGAGGGGAGGTAGCGGGTGCCGGAAGCCGCCTCCATGCCCGTGATGCTCACGTTGAGGCGGTTCATGACGAACCCGAGCACCGCGAGGAAGGCGCCTGCCACCAGCCAATCGGGATTCGTGCGCAGCTTCCGGAAGGACATCAGCACCACGGGCAGCACCACGCCCAGCGCGAACTCGAGGAGGAACATGCGCCCTTCATAGCTGAGGTCGAAGATCGTCCCGAACGCGTGGTTGCGCGCGATCCCCTGCAGCCGCATGAGGCCGTAGATGCCGAGCGCCACCACCATGCCCCGGGCCAGGGGCTCGAGCAGATCCATCTCCAAGTGGCGGTGGAAGGCCCGCTTGCTGAGGTAGGATTCCAGGACGATCATGCCGATGCCCGCCCCGATGGCCGAGATGTAGAAGTGCAGCGGCAGCATCGGCGAATACCAGAGCGGGTGCAGCTTGCTGGGGACGATGAGGTAGAGGGATCCCAGCGAGGACTGGTGCAGGGTCGAGAGGATCACGCCGAGGATGACCAGGGGCGTGATGAGCTGATGGATGAACTTCGCCGGCGCGTGGAAGCCGAAGTACTCGAAGACCACCGGCGAGAACTCCACCGCCAGCACCGTGGTGTAGAGCATCACGCACCAGGCCACCTCGAACATGACCGAGTGCGTGTTCCAGTAGACGATGGCATGCCAGATGCGCCAGGGCTGGCCCAGGTCCAGGAGCAGCGCCACGATCACGAAGGCGTAGCCCAGGAAGCCGGTGAGGATGGTGGGGCGCACGATGGGCTCGTAGCGACGCAGGTTGAAGAGGTGAACCACCGCCGTGAGGGTGAACGCACCGGCGGCCAGGCCCACGCCGCAGAGGAGGTCGAAGCCGATCCAGAGCCCCCAGGGGAACTGGTCGCTCAGGTTGGTGACCGCGCCCAGCCCCTTGGTGTAGCGGATGACGGACACAGCGCAGAACGCGAGGAAGAGAATGCCGAAGACCGCGGTCCAGAAGCCGGGCCGGAACCGGCGTCCGGCCAGCGTGGCGGGCGTAGTGAGCGTGGTGTTCATGACCGGTCCTCCCGTCCGTGGCCTTGTCCGTTGCGGCCGTTCCCATTCCCGTTGGCCGTGGCCTTCGCCACCTCTTCCCGCCTGGCGGTGATCCAGTGCACCCCATAGAGGAAGACGGCCCAGACCGCGACGAAGTCAGGGATGTTGGACAGCACCTGCCAGGTCTTCATGGCCGGGGGCTCCCCGGGCAGGTTGGACTTCAGGCCCAGCTTGTCGAAGGGCACGTTGGAGATCATCAGGACCGACGTGCCGCCGGCCTCCGTGAGGCCGTAGATGTGGTCGACGTAGGCGCCGGGCTTCTGGCGGATGCGCGTCCGGGCCTCCCAGATCAGGTCCTCCTTCTTCCCGAAGATGGTGGCCTCCGCCGGGCAGGCCTCCGCGCAGGCGGTGGGCTTGCCCTCCTTGAGGCGGCCCGCGCACATGATGCACTTGCCGACCACGGGCACGGGCCGGTCCCACTGGTACTTCGGGATCTCGAAGGGGCAGGCCATCATGCAATAGCGGCAGCCCATGCAACGCTCGGCATCGTAGACCACTGGCCCTTCCGGCGTCTTCTTCAGCGCACCCACCGGGCAGACCGAGGCGCAGGTGGGCACTTCGCAGTGCATGCACATCCGGCGCACGTTGAGGCCCTCTCGCTCCTGGACCGTGGTCCAGGTGTAGGCCGTCAACACCTCCTCTACCTTCCCCGGTAGCTTGTTCTGCTCCTTGCAGGCGGAGCTGCAGGCGCCGCATCCGATGCAGCGCGTCGCGTCAAAGAGAAGGCCCATGCCCATGGGTTCTCCTGCTTTTTCAAGGTGCCCGGGAGACATTCCCGGGGATTCGGAAGAAGCATCCATTCGGCCGGAATCATAGTCAACCCCTTGGTAGCAATTAAAAATGACGATGTTGTCTGATATAAGAAAAAAGCCTCGCTTGCGCGAAGCAGTTCCCAGGAACGGCGCGGGTTAGGCTTTCCAGATCTTCCCGCCAGCCCACCCCATCGGGAGAGGTTTTCCCCTTCCGTCCTTAGCCCCCCTGCGGGTGGGGTTTTGTCACATCGCAACGTGTTCTTGGGACGTCAAAGTCCCCTTTATTCCGGTCTGAAACGAGAAACGCCCCGCATGCGCGGGGCGTTTCTCTGACAGCTGAAAGCTGATGGCTGACAGCTGCTTCTGATCAATACATGTCTTCCATGTCGCGACCATGTGGGTCGCGAACCAGGCTCCAGTGGAGCCTGCGAAGCGGGGCCCCACAGGGAGCGAATCACGACCGTCAGAGCAGTCCCTCCAATCGTCCCCTCTCCAATGCACTAAAAAAAGGCCCCGCAACCGCGGGGCCCCTTTTCCACGAACCGCAGTCGCGGCTAATCAATACATGTCTTCCATGCCGCCCATGCCGGGGGCCGCGGGGGCGGGAGCCTTGGGCTCGGGGAGCTCGGTGATGATGGCTTCGGTGGTCAGCATCATGGCGGCCACGGAGGCGGCGTTCCGCAGGGCGGACTTGGTCACCTTGGCGGGATCGACGACGCCGAACTTCACCATGTCGCCGTACTCGTTGGTGGCGGCGTTGTAGCCGTGGTTACCCTTGGCCTCGCGCACGGTGTTGACCACCACGGAGCCTTCGACGCCGGCGTTGTTGGCGATCTGGCGGAGGGGCTCCTCCAGGGACTTGCGGACGATGTCCACGCCGGTGGCCTGATCGCCGATGGCCTTGAGGTCGGCGAGCTTGGGCAGGCTGCGGAGCAGCGCGACGCCGCCGCCGGCCACGATGCCGTCCTCGACGGCGGCCTTGGTGGCGTGCATGGCGTCTTCCACGCGGGCCTTCTTCTCCTTCATCTCGGTCTCGGAGGCCGCGCCCACCTTGATGACGGCGACGCCGCCCACGAGCTTGGCCAGGCGCTCCTGCAGCTTCTCCTTGTCGTAGTCGCTGGTGGAGACCTCGACCTGGGCGCGGATCTGCTTCACGCGGCCCTGGATGGCCTCGCTGGCGCCGGCGCCCTCGACGATGGTGGTGTTCTCCTTGTCGATGACGATCTTCTTGGCGCTGCCGAGGTCAGCCAGCGTGAGGTTCTCGAGCTTGAGGCCCAGGTCCTCGCTGATGGCCTTGCCGCCGGTCAGGATGGCGATGTCCTCGAGCATGGCCTTGCGGCGGTCGCCGAAGCCGGGGGCCTTCACGGCGGCCACGTTCAGGGTGCCGCGGATCTTGTTCACCACGAGGGTGGCCAGCGCCTCGCCGTCCACGTCCTCGGCGATGAGCAGCAGGGGGCGGCGGCTGTTGACGACCTGCTCCAGCAGGGGCAGGAGGTCGCGCATGTTCGAGATCTTCTTCTCGTAGGCCAGGATGTAGGGATTCTCGAGCTCCACCTTCATCTGGTCGGGGTTGGTCACGAAGTAGGGGCTGAGGTAGCCGCGGTCGAACTGCATGCCCTCGACCACGTTCAGCTCGGTGTCGCGGCCCTTGGCCTCTTCCACCGTGATGACGCCGTCCTTGCCCACCTTGGCCATGGCTTCCGCGATGATCTTGCCGATCTCCTCGTCGCCGTTGGCGGAGATGGTGCCGACCTGGGCGATGGCGTTGCCCTCGACGGGCTTCTTGATCTCGTCGATGGCCTTCACAACAGTGTCGACGGCCAGGTCGATACCCTTCTTGATCTCCATGGTGTTGGCGCCGCTCACGACGGCCTTGATGCCCTCACGGTAGATGGCGCGGGCCAGGACGGTGGCGGTGGTGGTGCCGTCACCGGCGATGTCGGAGGTCTTGGAGGCGACCTCGCGCACCAGCTGGGCGCCCATGTTCTCGTGCTTGTCCTTCAGCTCCACTTCCTTGGCGACGGTGACGCCGTCCTTGGTCATGAGCGGGGAGCCGAACTTCTTCTCGATGAGGACGTTGCGGCCCTTGGGGCCGAGGGTGACCTGCACCGCGTCGGCGAGCTTGTTCACGCCGCGCAGGATCGCCTGGCGGGCATCTTCGGCATAGATGATGGACTTGGCCATGTGTGTCTCCAGATTGGAAAAGGTTGGAATCGGATCGGAATCGGGCTGTCAGCTATCGACCATCAACTGATGGCTGAGAGCCGAAAGCCCCGTTAGCCCACGATCGCCAGGATCTCGTCCTCGCGCACGATCACGTGGTCGACGCCGTCGATCTTCACTTCCGTGCCGCTGTACTTGCCGATCAGCACCTTCTGGCCGGCCTTCACGGACATGGGGTTGCGGGTGCCGTTCTCGTTGATCTTGCCTTCGCCCACGGCCACGACCTCGGCCTCCATGGGCTTCTCCTTGGCGGTGTCCGGGATGATGATGCCGCCCTTGACGACTTCGGCGGGATCGACGCGCTTCAGCACGACGCGGTCGGAGAGGGGCTTGATGGCCATGGGACCTCCTTGGAAAGAAGAGAAAGAAACGAATGGGGCTGTTAGCACTCAGCCACAGCGAGTGCCAAGTCTGTCATCGGCCCCCGAGCTGGTCAAGCAGGATCTTCCCAAACGGCATTAAATTTTAGTGCATACAATTCATATTTTCTTCCAACAAATGTCAGATATCCAAATGCGAGCTGCGAGCCTCCGCAGGGTGTAGCCTCAATTTCATGGAACACCTCGCCATCCTGCGCGACCTGCAAGCCACCCTGGACTACCTTCGGACCATTGAGCGCGACCTGTCGGCCCTGCCTCCTGATCTGGCGGTCCTGGATACCCGGCTCAAAGCCATCGAGAAGCAGACGGCGGAAAAGACCAAGGCCCTGGAGTCGGCCCGGATCCACATCCAGGTGAAGACCAAGGAACTGGCCCAGGCCCAGAAGGAAGAGGAGCGGGCGCGCGCCGCCGTGAAGACCACCAGCCAGAAGGTGCAGTACGCCGCGGCCATCCGCGAGCTGGACGAGAAAGAGCGGCTGAAGTCCTCCATCGCCAAGCCCCTGAAGGCCCTGGAGACCGAGGCGAAGGCCCTGGAGCAGGCCCTGGAGGCCCTGGAAGCCGAGCGGGCCACCCTCAAGGTGAAGTTCGACGAGCTCCATTCGGTGTTTCTAGGCGAGCACGCCAACCAGGTGGAGGGGCGCAAGCAGCTCCAGACCAAGCAGGCGCAACTGGAAGCGAAGCTCTCGACCACCGAGGTCGCCCGCTTCCATCGGCTCGCCGGCGCCCGCCAGGGACGGGTGGTCGTGCCCGTGGAGAACGGCGCCTGCACCGGCTGCCACGTCAAGCTGCGCGGCCCCTTCCTCTTCCAGCTGAAGGAGGCCAAGGGTCCCGTGGCCTGCGAATCCTGCCAGCGGATCCTCTTCCTGCCGTGAGCCTGGCGGACCGGGTCGGGGTCCTGCGGGCCCGCATCGCCCGCGCCTGCGAGGCTGGGAACCGGGACCCCGAACGCATCGAGCTCCTGCCTGTGTCGAAGAAGCAGCCTCTTGCGCTGATCCAGGAGGCCGCTGCCCTGGGTTTCACGCGGTTCGGTGAGAACTACGTGCAGGAAGGCACCGACAAGGCGGCGGCCCTGCCCGACCTGGCCTTCGTCCTCCTCGGCCCGCTCCAGCGCAACAAGGCCAAGCCCGCCCTCCAGCACTTCGCCGAGATCCAGAGCCTGGATCGCCCCGAGCTGGCGGAGCGCCTGCGGCGTCTGGCCGAGGAACTCCAGGTGGTGCGCCCGGTCTGGATCCAGGTGGACCTCTGGAACGAGGCAACCAAGCTCGGCGGCTGCGCCGAAGCGGACCTGCCCGCCTTGATCGAGGCCCTGGGCGACGATCCCCACCTGCCCCTGCGCGGCCTCATGGCCATCCCCCCGCCCGAGGACGAAGCCGCCTTCGCCCAGCTGGCCACCCTGCGCGAGCGGCTGCAGCAGGACCTGGGCCGGCCACTGAGCCTCAGCATGGGCATGAGCGCCGACCTGGAGACCGCCATCGCCGCGGGATCGGACCAGATCCGCATCGGCACCGCGTTCTTCGGCGAGCGGGTGTACGTCCGGTAAGCCATCCTGTCCGGAGGTAGGGCCTCCCGGCCATGCCCGCTTCGTGGTTCGATGGTTCCTTCGTCCCCGGAGTCCCCATGACCACGATCAAGACCGCCACGGCCTCGCTGCCCGTCTCCGCCGACGCGCTGTACGCCTTCCTCTCGGACCTCTCGAAGCACCGGGCGTTCCTGGAGCCGGCGGCCATGAACTTCCAGGGCGAGGCGGACCGGCACAGCTACATCATCGAGGTCATGGGCATGAAGATGCCCCAGGAGCTGGTGGTGAAGGAGCGCGTGCCCGGCCAGCGGGTGGTGCTGGTACCCGGCGCGAAGAAGATGTTCGACCACGAGCTGCGCTTCGAGATCGCCCCTGCCGACGGCGGCTGCACCCTGCGCCTGGTGGACGAGGCCGACATCCCGATGATGATGGCCATGATGGGCGCCGAGAAGCTGCTCCAGGGCCAGCTCGACAGCGGCCTCGCCCGCATCCAGGAACTGGCTGGGGCCGGGCAGATCTGAAATATCAAGGAATGGAATAAGCGGAGGGAAGCGGAGGAGAGCGGAGGGGAAAACCTTACTGGGATGTTTTTCTCCGCTTTCCTCCGCCCCTCAGCTTTCCTCCGCCCCTCAGCTCTCCTCCGCCCCTCAGCTCTCCTCCGCGTACTTCATTCTTTTCATGAAAGGATGTCCCAATTCCCGGCATGACCTTGTATCGGGCACCCCGCCCACATCCCGGAGGTTCCATGCGCCCCGCCCTGCTGCTTGCCACCCTGCCCTCGCTCCTGGTCGCCCAGGAGGCCGTCACCACGCTGAAGGATCAGAAAGCTCTGGCGGTCACGATCTACAACGACAACCTGGCCCTGGTGAAGGACACGCGGGAGGTGCGGCTGCCCAAGGGCGAGTCCCGGCTGGCCTTCCAGGAGGTGTCCGCCCAGATCCGGCCCGAGACGGCCCTGCTGCGGAACCTGACCCACCCGAAGGATTTCTGGGTGGCGGAGCAGAACTTCGACTTCGACCTGCTCACGCCCCAGAAGCTGCTGGAGAAGTACGTGGGCGAGAAGGTGACGGTGGTCCGCAGCGTGCCCAACGAATCCGGCGCGGGGGCGAAGGAGGTGCGCGAGGAGGCCACGGTGCTGGCCACCAACAACGGCACGGTGCTCCAGTTCGCGGACCGCATCGAGACCGCCGTCCCCGGCCGCCTCATCTTCCCCAAGGTGCCCGGCAACCTCCGGGCCCGGCCCACCCTGGTGATCACCCTCAACAGCGGCGCCGACCGGGAGCAGAAGCTGGAGCTGAGCTACCTCACGGGCGGTCTCTCCTGGCGGGCCGACTATGTGGCCAACCTGGCGCCGGACGAAAAGACCCTCGACCTCAGCGGCTGGGTGACCCTCACCAACCAGAGCGGCGCCGCCTACCCCAATGCCACCCTGCAGCTGGTCGCGGGGGATGTGAACCGGGCCCAGCAGCGCCCAGAGCGTGCCTACGCCACCGTGGAAGTTATGGCCAGAGCCGCTCCCGCCCCGCCGAAGATGGCCGAGGAGAGCCTCTTCGAGTACCACCTCTACACCCTGGACCGCCCCACCACCCTGGCCGTGAACCAGACCAAGCAGGTGGCCCTGCTGAGCGCCAGTGTCGTGCCCGTCCGCAAGGAGTATCTGCTCCAGGGCCAGGCCTACTACTACTCCGGCAGCTACGGCGACCTGGGCGACAAGCAGAAGGTGGGCGTGTTCGTCGAGTTCGACAACAAGGAGGCCAGCCGTCTGGGCATGCCGCTCCCCAAGGGCATCATTCGCGTCTACAAACGGGACGGCGAGGGTCGTGCCCAGTTCGTGGGCGAGGACAACATCGACCACACGCCGAAGAACGAGTTGGTCCGTATGAAGCTGGGCGACGCCTTCGACATCACGGCGAGGCGCAAGCAGACCGACTACAAGAGCCTCGGCAAGCAGGGGAAGTACGGCTTCGTGCATGAGTCCGCCTTCGAGATCGAGCTGAAGAACGCCAAGAAGGAGCCCGTCACCGTCACGGTGCTGGAGCCCATGCCCGGCGACTGGGAGGTGCTCCAGAGCAGCCACCCCTGCATCAAGGCCGCCGCCGGCACCGGGAAGTTCCAGGTCGCCGTCCCCGCCGAAGGCAAAGCCACGCTGACCTACCGCGTGCGGGTGAGGTGGTAGGGGCGGTCTCCAGGCCTCGGTCCTCGGTCCTCGGTCCTCGATCCTCGATCCTCAGTAAAGGATCCCGGGGCAGCCTCTGGCAGGGCCTTTATTTGCCTTTGGGTGTGGCCGTTTGGAAGGGATGGGTCGGCATCAAGGGGAAAAGATGATGCGGCGCGAAGCGCCGCCACGGAAAGCAGTACCTGAGGACTGAAGACTCAGGACTGAGGACTGACCCCGAATTCCGCCATACTGAACTGCCATGCCCCTCCCCGCCCGCTTCCTCGCCCGCCTGCGACGCCTGCCCCTGCGCCTCCGGGGGCGGCTGGGCGGCGGCACCGAGGGCCTGCATCCCTCGAAGCTCAAGGGCGCGGGGCTCACCTTCGTGGAGAACCGGCCCTACGTGCCGGGCGATGATCCACGCTTCATCAACTGGCCGCTGACCGCCCGCACGGGCGAACCGATCATGAAGCGCTTCGAGAGCAGCCGCGACCTGGTGCTGTGGCTGGTGGTGGACCCCTCACCCTCCATGTTCCTGGGCGATCCGGTCTCGCCTTTGCGCTGGGCCCTGGAGCTCTGCGGCGCCGCCTTCGCCACCCTCCAGGCCACCGGCGACCGCCTGGGCCTCATCGTCCCCGGCGATGGCCGCACCCCAGCCCTCCGCATCGCGCCCAAGCGGGGCCGCATCCACGGCCTCCGCATCCTGGAGACCCTGGCCGAGCGCGGCCCCTCCATTCCCACGGAGGCCACCTGGCGCGAGGCCCTGGGCCACTGGGGCGAGCATGGCAAGGGGCACCGCCTCTGGCTCTTCAGCAACGGCGCGGGTCTGCAGGGCTTGGCGCCCCTCTTGAAGCCCCTGGCCACGCGGCACCGGCTGGTCTGGTTCCAGCCGGAGACACCCGAAGGGCCCAGGGCCCCGACCTGGCCCGACCCCGGCTTCTCCCCCGCCATCGAGCGGCAACGCTGGGACCTCCTGGAGGACCCCATCGTGAAGCTGAACGCGTGGCTGCGGGCGGGGGGGGCGTAAGCATGGAGATCGGTGGTTCCGTCCTTCGCCTGTCCTGGCTCGGAATCCGCAGGCGGATTCCGAGATATCAAAAGATCGCATGTTTGCTGGCAATGGGCCTGTGGGCCGGTGCCGCGCCCACCTGGAAGTCGGCCGGTCCACTGAAGCTCGGCGAACTCCAGGTGCTGGAGTTGAGGGAGGAGAATCCAGGAGCGCCGGCCCCACCGCGGCCCACGGTGGAGGATCGCCTGGGGCCGCTGCGCCTGCGTTCCATGGAACCCCTGCCGGACGGGCGCGGTTGGCGCTTCCAGGTGCAGGCCCTGGAGCCGGGGCTGGCGATGATCCCCGCCCTGGACCTGGGCAATGGACAGCGGAGTCCGGAGCTGCGGCTGGACGTGCCCCGTACCATCCCCTTTGGCGGTCCCTGGGTGGGCTTCGGCGGCGGAAACGAGGATCTCCTGCCCGCCATCCCCTTCCCCTGGGCCTGGGCCAGCCTCCTGCTGCTGCCCCCCCTCGCGCTGGCCTCCTGGATCATCCGCCGCTGGCGGAAGGGCTCGGCCAAGCGCCACCTGCACCACGCGACCCAGGTCTTCCGCCGGCACTGGCCCCCGGCCCGGCGGGATCGCACTGCCCTCGACGCCGCCCACGCCCTGGGCCGCGACCTGCTGGCCGCCCGCTTCGGGGATGCCGCCCGCGCCTGGGGTCCCGCGGAGTTCCAGGCTCGCAACCTGGGCCCCTGGGACCAGTGGACCAGGAGCCTGGATGCGGCCCGCTTCGGCCGGACCGACCCCCCCTTCCCGGCTCCGGAGCTGCTGGTGGCGGCCCTGGACGCCCGCGGCGACCAGAAGGGGGACGCATGATCGCCCTGCGCCAACCCCTCCTGCTGCTGGTGGCCGTACCCCTGCTGGTCTGGGCCTGGCGGGTGGTCTACCGCTGGGGCATCCCCTCGTCGCGACCCTCCAGCGCGTTGGCGCGCCTCAGCTCCCACTGGCTGCCGCCGGTGCTGGCCCTGGCCCTGGGCCTGGCTGCGGCGGGCCCCGAGTGGCGCCGACCCGTGCGGGGTGAGGCTCCCGTGGTGGACTTCGCCGTGGTGCTGGACGGCAGCAGCAGCATGAAGATCCTCGACCGGCCCGACGAGGACCGCTGGCACGCGGCCCGTCGCACCCTGGCCCAGTTCGTCCAGCGCCGGCCCGACGACCGCTTCGCCCTCATCCTCTTCAGCGCCCACCCGGTGACCCTCAGCCCCCTCACCGCCGACCACACGCGCCTGCTCCGCATGCTGGCCCGCCTCGACCTGGACAGCCGGGACGACGGCACCGCCATCGGTTCCGCCCTCATGACCGCCGTGCGCCGCCTGGAGGACAGCCCCGCCCGCAGCCGCGTGATCCTGCTCATCACGGACGGGGTGCAGAACCGAGGTCGGGTGACGCCCGTGGAGGCCGCGGAAGAGGCGCAGCGCAACGGCATCCGCATCCACGCCGTGGCCATCGGAACCGACGGCGAGAGCCTGGTGCCCCTGGAGGGCGGCGGCTTCGCCCGCCTCCGCGTGGAGGTGGACCACGCCACCCTGCAACAGGTGGCCCACCTCACCGGCGGTGAGTCCTTCAGCGCCGAGGATCCCGGCGGCCTGGCCCGCAGCCTCGCGTCCGTCGACCAGCTGGAGAAGACGCTCCTGCCCGTGGATCAGCCTACGGAGGGCGAGCCCCTGGCGCGCTGGTTCCTCCTGGCGGCGGCCCTCCTGGCGCTGCCCCTGGCCGCGGACCTCGCCTTCAAGCGCGGCAAGCCGCGGCCCGCTTGGGTGGAGGGGCCATGAACATGAACCTCCCCTTCACCCATCCCTGGCTGCTGGCGCCCTTCGGCGTGGCGGCGGTCTTGGCCATCACCCTCGCCCTGCGCGCCCACCTGCGGCCGGGCCTGGGCGTTCAGGTGGTGGGCCAGCGCCCGCTCTGGCAGGGCCTGGGCATGGCGCTCATGCTGGCGGGCCTGGGGCTCGGTCTGGCAGAACCCCGCTGGGGCCTGCCGGAGTTCCCGAGGCTGACTGTGCATGTGGTGCTGGACGCCAGCCGATCCATGACCGTACCCGATGCCGGGGGCCGCTCGCGCTGGGACGCCGCCGTGGCCTCCCTCGACCGCATCTGGTCCCAGCCCCAGGCCGGCCTGCGTTGGAGCCTGGATCTGCTCACCGGCGACGACATCCCGCTCCAGCCCCCCGGGGAGGACCGCACCCTGCTCCGCGAGGCGCTGCGCGCCGTGGTACCCGGCGAGGTGGGCTCCCCCGGCACGAGCCTGGGTCGCGGCCTGCCCCAGGTGGCCGCGCAGGCGGACCGCGATGCCCCCGCCGTCATCCTCCTGCTCAGCGACGGCGAAGAGACCTGGGAGGTTCCCGAGATCGCCCTGGCCCGCGCCGTGGAGGCCCTGAAGAAGGCGAAGCTCCCGGTCTGCGTACTTGCCCTGGGTGACGGCCAACCCCACGCCGTGCCCGTCAGGCCCGCGCCCGAAGGCCAGCCCCCCACCCAACCATCAGCCCAGTCCTCAGCGGCCGAACCCGCCGTGAGCACCGCCCACCCTGACTTCCTGGCCCGCCTGGCCCAGGCCACCGGGGGCCAGGTGTTCACGAACGGCGAGACGGCCGCCGCGGGGCTCCAGTCCCTGGCCGCCGGCAGGTTGCCCCTGCCGGCCCGGCGTTCCCTCCAGCCAGCCCACCCCGAGGTAGGTGCCTGGCTGGCCCTGGCGGGACTGGCCCTCTGGCTGGCTTTCGCGGGCAAGCCCATGGCCCGGTGGCGGCCCGCGCTGCTCCTCCTGCTGGCCCTGGCCACGCCCCTCCGCGCCCAGTCCGGGAAGGCCTGGGCGCCCCCCAGCGTGAAGGCCTGGTTCGCCCAGCGGGCCCTAGAGAACGGGGATCTGCCTGGGGCCCGCCGGTGGCGTCCGGGGGACGCCAAGCCCTCCCATGTGCTCCTGGCCGCCCAGATCGACCTGAGGACCGGCCTTCCCGATGAGGCCCTGAAGGCCCTGTCTCCCCTGGTGGGCCAGGGAGCCCCGCGGCCCCTGCCGCCCTGGCGGACGCCCGCCCTGCTCCTGGCCGCCCGGGCGCACCTCGAGGCCAGGCGTCCCGCCGAAGCCCGGGCCCTGCTGGAACGCCTGCTGCTGGAACATCCGGGCCAGCCGGACGCCATCCACGATCTGCAGACCCTGGTGAAGGACGCCACGCCGCCACCACCCAATCCGAAGACCCCTCCGCCCCCCCCGCCGCCCCGCCCCAGCATGGGTGCCCAGCAGGACGAGCTGGAGGGCATCAAGCAGCGCCTGCCCAAGCCCCCGAAGACCCCGGGAGGGGTGAAGGATCTGTAATCGGGCTGTCAGCTATCAGCCGTCAGCTAAAGAAACGGCGGCCCGGAGGCCGCCGTGCTTTTACTGATGGCTGACAGCTGAGAGCTGATAGCTACTTCTGCCCCAGCCAGGCCGCGAACTCGGCGCCGGTGCGGAAGGCGCCCACCTGGCGGCGGACCTCCTTGCCGTTGGCGTCGAGGATCACCATGGTCGGGAAGGCTTCGAGGCCGAACTTGTCGGCCAGCTTCTTCCCCTCGGGCAGGGGGGTGCGGTCCCGTTTCTCCACGAGGGCGGAGAAGGGCACCACCTTGGCGAGGGCGGCCTGGCCCTCGGCGCTGGGGAAGACGTTCTTCTGGAGGTACTGGCAGGGCGGGCACCACTCGGTCCAGAGGTCCATGAAGATGACCTTCTTTTCGGCCTTGGCGCGCTTGAGGGCGGTCTGGTAGTCGTGCTCCCACTTCACGGGTCCCTGGGCCACCAGGGGCGCGGCGATGAGCAGGAGGGCGGCGAGGGCTTTCATGCTGGAACTCCGGAGAGAGGGCGGATGCACCGCACAGAATGTTGGATGGAGCCAACCGGGCTTCCGTTCCATCTCCCAGGATACCCGGGCTAATCCGGCGGGTCAGACCCCCGTAATCCCAGGTGAATCGGCGAGTGCCGAACCCCTTTCCTTCCAAGGAGGCCGCCCATGCGCGCCGTCATGATCCCGCTGGCCCTGGCGGCCAGCCTCAGTCTCCCTCTGTCCGCGCAGACCGCGCGGTTCCTCAAGGTGGACATCGTCTCCAAATCCTTCCAGCACCATGCCAGGCACAAGGGTGCGGATGGCCCCAGCGAAGTGCATGTCCGCATGCCCATCAGCCTGGCCAACGGCATCCTCGACATGGCCGGCGAAGGGGAAATCAAGATCAATGGCGAGACGAAGAAGGGCATGAAGCCCGAACAGCTCCAGAAGCTGCTGTCCGACGCCAAGCCGGGCGACCTGCTCCTGGAAGTCACCACGGACAAGGGCGATCACATCCGCGTCACCGTCGAGTAGCCGGGAGCCCCTCCGTGCATCTCAAGGCCCCGCCACGCGGGGCCTCTTTGTGTACGCTGGAACCATGGAATCCCTGACCGAACTTCGAGTGCGCTACGCCGAGACGGATGCCATGGGCATCGTCCATCACGCGACCTATCCGGTGTGGATGGAGCTGGGCCGCAGCGATTTCCTGCGCGAGCTGGGCCAGAGCTACGCGGACTGGGAAGCCCGGGGCGTGCGCCTGGTGGTCAACGAGATCCGCGTCCGCTTCCGTTCACCGGCCCGCTATGACGAACTGGTGCAGGTCCGGACCTTCCTCCGGGATACCGGCCGCCGCCGCGTCGTGTTCGGCTACCGCATCGAACGCAACGGGACCTTGCTGGCCGAGGGAGAGAGCACCCACCTGGTGGCTGGCTCCGATAACCGCGCCCGGGTGCTGCCGGATGATCTCCTGGAGCTGATTCAGCGCCCCTGAAGCTCGGCCTGCAGACAGAGGCAATTGGACAGCAGGGCCGCCAGGGCATCCATGACCCCCCGCCGGCTCTCGCTGAAGGCATCGGTCTGGAAGCTCTGGAAGCTCACCAGACCCACGGGCCGCCCGCCCGTTCCCAGCGGGATGCCGTACCAGGAATGGGGGATGAGGCCCGTGGCCTGTTCCGCGGCGGTCAGGAGGCTTCCGGCCGCCTGCCCCTCCTCCATGGTCCGGATGTAGATGGCCCGGTGGCCGGAGAGCACGCGCTCGGACAGGCCCGCCCGATCCGAGAGCCGCCGGGACGGGTGCTGCCGGAGACGCCCGCCCTCGTGGTAGAACACGAACTGCAGCTGGTCGTTGTCCCAGTCCGCCAGGGCCACGTAGAAGCAGGCCAGGCCCAGGGGCTTGAAGCAGACTTCCATGAGGGCCTCGCCCAGCTCGCGCGGGGAGAGGCCGGGGCGGAGGCGCTTCGCGGCGCCCAGGAGGAGGTCCCGATCCTCGTCCAGGTGGCGCACCAGCTCCTGGGTCTCCGCCATGCGGTTCCGGAGCGCCCGGTTCTCCTCCTCAAGCTGACGCAGCCGGTCCTCCCGTCCCACCGACGCGAGGTCCCTGGTCTTTCCACCGAAGAAACCCATGGGGCACACGAAGCCTTCAGAAGAAGCGATAAAGATGGTTACCTAGTGCCATGAAGATGCGGCGGCCGATCTCCCTTTTCAACACCCTGACCCGAAAGATCGAACCCGTGGTGCCTGTGGTGCCGGGGTCACTCTCGTTGTACACCTGCGGTCCCACGGTCTACAACTACGCACACATTGGAAATTTGCGGACCTTCCTCTTCCAGGACCTGCTCAAGCGGACCTTCCAGGCCGCTGGCCACGAGGTCCGCCACTGCATGAACATCACGGATGTGGAGGACAAGATCATCCGGGATTCGCAGGGCGGCCTGCCTGCGGAGGCCTCCAACGAGGCCCGCCACGGGGCCATGACGGCCCTCACCGAGCGCTTCACGGCCATCTTCCTGGAGGACCTGGACACCCTCCGCATCCGGAAGGCGGACTTCCTGCCCCGGGCCACCGCCTACATCCCCCAGATGATCCGCCTGGTGCAGGATCTCGAAGCCAAGGGCCTGGCCTACGCCCGCGAAGGCAGCGTCTATTACCGCATCGCCGGCCTGCCCCAGTACGGCTGCCTGGCCCACCTGGACCGGGAGGGCATGCAGGCAGGGGCCTCCGTGGACGCCGACGAATACGAACGAGACTCTGTCACCGACTTCGTCCTGTGGAAGGCTGCCAAGCCCGGCGAGCCCTGGTGGGACAGCCCCTGGGGCCCCGGGCGGCCCGGCTGGCACATCGAGTGCTCGGCCATGGGCATGGAGCTGCTGGGCGAGCGGGTGGACATCCACAGCGGCGGCGTGGACCTGATCTTCCCCCACCACGAGAACGAGATTGCCCAGAGCGAAGGCAAGCTCGGCCACCGCTGGGTGGAGCACTGGGTCCACGGCGAGTTCCTGCTCGTCGAGGGCCAGAAGATGTCCAAGAGCCTGGGGAACTTCTTCACCCTGCGCGACCTCGTGGCCAAGGGCGTGGATCCCATCGCCCTGCGCTACGCCATCCAGAGCAACCACTACCGCAAGGTGCTGAACTTCAGCTTCGAGGGCCTGCGGGCCGCCGAGAATTCCCTCAAGCGCATCCGGGCCTTCCGCAAGCGCATGGAGGGCGAGGGCCAGGCCGGCGGCGGTCCCTGGGCAGAGGCCATCGAACCCACCGTCCGCCTGGACCAAGCCCGCGAAGCCTTCTGGGCGGCCATGGCCGACGACCTCAACACCCCCGAGGCCCTGGCGGCGATCTTCACCCTCATCAGCGACCTCAACGCCCAGGACGACCATGTGGCCCTCACCCGCGAGGAACGCGACGCCGTGCTGGCCTTCCTGGACGAGGCCGACGCCATCTTCGCCGCCTGGCCCCACGAGGAGGCCAGCCTCGATGCCGAGGTGGAGGCCCTCATCGAGGCCCGCCGGGCGGCCAAAGCCGCCAAGAACTGGGCCGAAGCCGATCGAGTGCGCGACCAGCTCAAGGCCATGGGCATCGTCCTGGAGGACCGCAAGGACGGAACGGTCGGCTGGCGACGGGGATAGTGTTTTCCGGGGGTCCCCCTCGCAACGCATGCGTTGCGAGGATCTAAGGTCGCGCTGCGCGCACACCCCCGGGCCCCCAAGCAGAAACCCGGCCAAGCCGGGCTTCTGCTTATATTCATTCACCACGCAGAAAGGCCCTCGTGCCGGGGCGCGAGGGCCTTTCTGCGTAAGGGTCTCAGCGGCTGAGCCGCTTCAGCGCGATCTGGATGAACTCCGGGGGACCGGGAAGGAGGCCGGAATCGGCCACGGCGTTCTGGCCTTCCTGGGTCAGGAGAAAGTGGATGACCTCGTTCACCGGGGCTGGGAGGGGCTGGCCGGGGGTCCGGTTCAGGTAGGCGTAGAACAGCCGGGGCATGGGGTACTTGCTGGTGGTGACCGCCTCCTGGTTCGGGAAGCGGGCATCCTCGATGTGATAGGGCGTCACCGGCAGCACCTTGTTGGCGAAGTACCAGGAGGCCATGGTGCCGAAGGCGATGCCCGCGCGGTCGGTCATGACCGCCTCGGCCAGGGCCGAGGAGTCGCCGCGCTCCTGGATGCCGGGCCGGTACTCACCCTTGAGCATGGCCTGGGCGGCGAACGAGGTGCGCGTGTTCGTCCCCTCGGCCCGCGCATAGGCGACGATGGGCATCTTGGCCCACTCGCCCTTGACTCCGAGGTCACCCCAGGTGAGCGCCGGCGCCTTGCTGCCGCCGAGGCGAGTCCGGGAATAGATGGCGTCCAGCTGCTCCATCGTGATGGAGGTGATCGGATTGGCCTTGTTGACGAAGACGATATTCGCGTCCAGGCAGACGGGGATGCGCATGGGCATGTAGCCGAACTTCGTCTGGAAGGCCTTGGTCTCTTCGGGCGTGAACTCGCGGTCGGCGAGGATGAGCAGGGCGCTGCCGTCCTGGAAGTCCTTGACCGCCTCTTTCGTGAGCTTCGACCGGTAGATCAGATTGGCTTCGGGATGAAACTTCCGGAAGCCGGCGGACCACTCGTCGCCGAGATCCATGAGCTCGTCCGCCCCCGGCAGGTCGATGGGGCCCTTCACCGCGGCCTGGGCCTGGTAGCGGGGGATCGAGGCGGGCACCTTGGCCCGGGTCTGGGCTGTCTGGGCCTGGAGCCCAGCGAAACAGGACATCCCCAATGCCACGGCCATGCCCGCGGCGAGATAGGTGTGGTTCCCTCTCATATGGACCCCTTGTTGAATCAGGCGTTCCGACCGGGATCCCCCCCTGCCGGTCCCCTGAGTGTTCCCCGGTTAACTGCCAATGACCTGGAAAGATGCCGCCATAAATGCCCTTTAGGTCGCCATCGTACACCCGAACCCCAATCCCCCCGGTCCCCGCATGGAAACGTGATCCGGATCACGCCGGAGGCAAAAACGCCCTCCAGGTCTGCATCTGCGGAACCGCCCTGGATCCTGTCCCCTGGATCGGGATCCGGGCTCCGGTAGACTGCTCGTGAATCTGGCGGCCCCGCCCCGCCGGCCCGAGGGATCGCCATGGCACTTGCCCGTTGTCTAGCCAGCCTGCTCTGCGGCCTGCTCATGGCGGCGCCGATGTGGGCCCAGGATTCAGCCACCCACAAGCTGCCGGAGCACCATGCGAAGGCGGGCGTCCACTGCTTCGACTGCCATCACGAGGAAAAGCCCACCAAGAAGGCCGTGGCTTCTGATTCCTGCATGACCTGCCACGGCGACTACCCCGCCATGAAGGCCCTGACCAAGGATGTGAAGCCCAACCCCCACGATTCCCACCTGGGCGAGATTCCCTGCACCGAATGCCACCGGCAGCACCAGGCCCCCAAGGTGAAGTGCCTGGAATGCCACGAGGGCAAGTTCAAGTTCAATATCCGGTGAGGGTTCCCGGCGATTCCAGGAGGGCGGCGCGCACCGCCTCCGGGGCCAGCTCCTCCAGGCACTGGCGCCGCTGGCAGGCGCGTTCCCGGCACGGGGAGCAGCTGATGCCCGTGCGGAGCACGCGGCCGGCGCCCACGGGCAGGCCGGCCACCACGGGATCGCTGGAGCCGTAGAGGCCCAGGGCCGGCACGCCCAGGACGACCGCCAGGTGAAGGAGGCCCGTATCCGGTGCCACCACCCGATCCGCCTGCCGCAGGACCGCCGCCAGCTGCCAGAAGCCCAGGCGCGGCAGGGCCGGAACCCCGGTTTCCGCCGGCAGCCAGCCGCGGAGGTCCTCCTCTTCGGGACCCAGGGACCACCGCAGGTCCCACCGGTCCTTCAGTATCCCGGCGAGGGTGATCCAGTGGCGCAGGGGCCAGCGCTTGATGGCGCCGCGGCGGGAAGCGCCGGGCACCAGTACGGCGCGGGGTTTCGTCCGGACCGGCCAGACCTCGCCAGGATCCGGCAGATCCACCGCCTGGAGCACAGGCCTGAAGCGGCCCAGGCCTGGTACGCCCCGGCCCCGCCCGAAGGCCTCGGCCAACCCCAGGGCCTGGTCGTATCGGGTCTGGTGGCGGAAGGGGAGCGGATGGGTCTGGAGCGACCCGGCGAACTCCTTGGTGACGCCATCGCCCCAGCGCTCGGGGATGGCCGCCAGCTTCGGGATGAGGGCCGCCTTGAGGATGCCGTGGAAATCGAGGCTGGCTTCGGCATCCCGCACCAGGCCCGCCACCCGCCGCAGCTCCGGCAGAGCCGACAAGGGATTCGAGAGGCGCTTCCGGCGCACAATCACCGGTTCCAGCCAGGGGAGCGGTTCCAGCAGGAACGCGTGGCGGTCCTCCACGACGGCCCGGAAGCGCGCTTCCGGGAAGGCCTCCTGGAGGTTGGCCCAGGCCGGCATCACCCGGAGGATGTCGCCGAGGGCGGAGAGGCGGAGCAGGACCAGATCCATGCCCCCATGCTACCTGCCGATGTCGCTAGGCTGGGGGCATGAAGCCCTTCGCCATGGACCAGTCCAAGAATCCCCCGGCCCTCAATGGGTTGGACCGCCTGCTCCGCCGCTTCAGCAGGAGCGCCTACATGGTGGCGGTCCTGCTGATGTACGCCCTGGTCTCCACGGCGCTGGGCCTGGCCCTGGCACCAGCCCTGTGGGCCTGGGCCCAGGTCCATCCGGGGTTGCAGAGGCTCCCCGGCGTCCTGCCCTGGGTGGGCCAGGGAATCGCCCTGGCCATCTGCTTCTTCATCTTCGGCCTGACCCTGCTGGTGGTGGTCCCCCTCTACAACTGGCTGCTGCCCACCCGGGTGAAACCGTTCAAGGGCGGCTACTACACCCTGCATGCCGTGCCCTGGTTCCTCCACAACGGGCTCTTCTACCTGGTGCGCTACACCTTCCTGCCCTTCGTGACCCTCACGCCCTTCGGGGTGTGGTTCCTCAAGGCCATGGGCATGAAGATCGGGCGCCATGCCTTCATCAACACGGAGTACATCAGCGACCCCCAGCTCATCACCATCGGCGATGACGCGGCGCTGGGCGGCAGCGTGCGCCTCTGCGCCCATTACGGAGGCGCCGGGAACCTGGTCATCGCCCCCGTGACGGTCGGGCACCGCGCCACCCTCGGCCTGGCCTGCTGCATCATGGGCGACGTGGTCATCGGCGACGACGCCACCATCCTGCCCGAGAGCGTGGTGTTGCCGGGGAGCCGGGTGGGGGCGGGGGAGACCTGGGGCGGTGTCCCCGCGCGGAGGATCGAGCGCGAGGACATGGCGAGGATCAAGACCGAGATTCGAAGCCGCCCGGAATCCATCAGGTGACCCCGCCTACGGTCTCCGATGCTCACCGCTCGCCGGGCCCCGGCTTCACAGGCTGCCCCGCAGCCTGCTGCGCCACCCGCCGGGGTTCGCGGGGCGGTGTCCCCGCGCGGAGGATCGAGCGCGAGGACATGACGAGGATCAAGGCCGAGATTCGAAGCCGCCCTGAATCCATCAGGTGACCCTGCCTACGGTCTCCGATGCTCACCGCTCGCCGGGTCCCGGCTTCGCAGGCTGCCCCGCAGCCCGCTGCGCCACCCGACGGGGTTCGCGGGGCGGTGTCCCCGCTCGGAGGATCGAGCGCGAGGACATGGCGAGGATCAAGACCGAGATTCGAAGCCGCTCGGAATCCATCAGGTGACCCCGCCTACGGTCTCCGATGCTCACCGCTCGCCGGGTCCCGGCTTCGCAGGCTGCCCCGCAGCCCGCTGCGCCACCCGACGGGGTTCGCGGGGCGGTGTCCCCGCGCGGAGGATCGAGCGAGAGGACATGGCGAGGATCAAGACCGAGATTCGAAGCCGCCCTGAATCCATCAGGTGACCCCGCCTACGGTCTCCGACGCTCACCGCTCGCCAGATGGCCGAAGCCTTGGGATAAGTCGAGATAAAAGGCAGGCTAGTCAAAGCTGGACCATGGAACCACAATGGACGTTTTCCCCCGGGGGACGCCCCCTCAACTTTGGGTCATGCTGATGCGTACATTCGCCCTTCTTCCTGCCCTGCTCCTCCCCGCCGCCTTGATCGCCCAGGCGCCCGCCGCGTCCCTCGGGGACCGGCTGAAGGCTGAACGCCCGGCCGTGGACAAGCTGGTGGCGGACCTCCAGTACCCCGAGGCCATGAAGCGGGCCGAGAGCCTGCTTCCCGCCACCAAGCCCGCCTTCGACAAGAAGGACAACCAGACCATGGTCCAGAGCGCCGTGACCTACATGGACCTCTGCCAGGCCTACCGAATGGCCGTGGAGACCGCGGACGCCGCCGGCTACTGGGAGAAGGCCCTGGAATACGCAAAGACCGCCAAGGCCTTGGCCGCCGAAAGCTACGATGCGATCAAGGAGCCCTTCGGCCAGACCGTCACCTACTACACCCAGGCCGGCGCCCGGGCCAAGCAGGTGCTTGAGGAGAACGACGCCCGCATCAAGGAGCTGAAGGGGAAGAGCGTCCTCGATCCCGGCGAGCGTCAGGAGCTGGATCTCGCCCTGGGGGTGGAGAAGGAACAGGCGGACGACGCCAAGTGGGTGAAGTTCTTCCAGACCTACCTCGACGTCACCAAGCGCGAGACCGAGGCCTATGACCCCCTGGTGAAGGTCATGGAGGACAAGCTGAAGGGCGAGGCCAACCAGGTGGAGGAGTACAAGGCCGGCAAGGGCGACAAGCTCAAGTGGGTCGAGGCCGTGGTTTCCAGCCCGGCCTACCTCGAGGCCCAGGGCGACAAGGCCGGCAAGGCGCGCTTCCTGTACCGCCTGTCCGTCGTGGATCCCGAGAGCAAGAAGGTCCAGCACCAGCTCGACGTCCTGTTCGGGAAGGCCCCGGCCACGCCCGTGAAGCCCGCCAAGCCCGTCAAGAAGGGCAAGAAGGGCTGATCCCGACCCGGGAGCCCAATCGCGGTACCCTGGGGATATGCCCCGCCGCGCCGCCTCCCGCTTTTCCGTCCGCCCCCCGGCGCGAACTCCTGATCGACGGGAGGCCTCGAAAGCCCCGCGGGCAACCGCGGGGCTTCGTCCGTACGAGACCTTCGAAGCCACCTTCCTGGGCCATCCGGAGGGCGCCGGCGGATTCCTGCGCCTGGCTGGAATGCCCAAGGGCCCGGGCATGGACCTCCTCGTGGACTGGCGGGATGCCCACGGCGCCATCCACGGCGACAAGGTCCTGGCCGAAGTCTGTGGCGAGGGCTGGGACGGGCGCCTCAAGGCCCGGGTGCTGGAGGTGCGGGGCCGCGGCGAGATCCCCCTGCCCGGCACGCTTCAGAAGCAGCCCTGGGGCTGGCGGGTGGTGCCCCTGGAACCGCGGCTCTCCCAGATCATCTCCGTGCCGCCCACGGATCTGGCCGAGGATGGCGAGCTGGTGAGCGTGAAGCTGGATGCCGATCCCGAGGCCAAGCAGCTGCACGGCATCGTGGTGGCCCGGCTGGGGAAGAAGACTGACCTGAAGATCGAGAACAGGCTGACCGCGGCCCTCTTCAACCTGCGCACGGCCTTCCCGGACGGCGTGATGAAGGAGCTGGCGCCCTTCCCCACGGCCATCCCCGCCGAATGGATCCAGGGCCGCGAGGATCTGCGCGAAACGCTCACATGCACCGTGGACCCGCCCACGGCCAAGGACTTCGACGATGCCATCAGTCTGGAGGCGCTGCCCAAGTCCGAAGGCGGCGGCTGGCTGCTGGGCGTGCACATCGCGGACGTGAGCCACTACGTCGCCGAGAACGGCCCCCTGGACGAGGAGGCCCGGCTTCGGGGCACCTCGGTGTATTTCCCGGACGAGGCCATCCCCATGATCCCGGACCGCCTCAGCGGGGATCTGTGCAGCCTGCGCGAAGGCGTGGACCGCCTGACCATGACGGCCTGGATGACGATCTCGCCCGAGTTGGAGGTGGTGGAGACGCGGCTCTCCGAGAGCGTCATCCGCAGCGCGAAGCGCCTCACCTACGACGAGGTGAAGGAGGCCAGCATCGACCTCTCGACGCGGAAACGGGCCGAGCTGGGCGAGGACCTCTGCGCCCTGCTGGACGAATCGCTGGTGCTGTCGCGGCGCCTCACCGTGGCCCGCCTGGGCCGGGGCGCCATGAACCTGGACACCGAGGAGGCCGAGTTCATCTTCGACGCGGAGGGCCGCCCCGTGGATGCCCGCCGCTATCCGCGCCACGACGCCCACCGCATGATCGAGGAGTTCATGCTGCTGGCCAACGAGGCCGTGGCCCAGTTCTTCACGCGGAAGAAGGTCCCCACCATCTACCGCATCCACGACGAGCCCGACCCGCTGAAGCTGGAGATCTTCGCGGAGGTGGCGCGCACCTTCGGGCTGCTGAAGCCCAAGGAGACGCCCACGCCAGAGCACCTCAACGCCATGCTGGACAAGATCCGGGGCGGCCCCCTGGAGGTGATGATCAACACCCTGCTGCTGCGCAGCCTCAAGCGGGCCGAGTACAGCGCCGAGAACATCGGCCACTCGGGCCTGGCCCTGCAGGACTACCTGCACTTCACCAGCCCCATCCGCCGCTACCCCGACCTCGTCGTCCACCGCCTGCTGCGGAAGGTCCTGCGGGGCGAGCGCCTGCCCGAGGCCCTCCAGAGCCACCTGGCCGTGCTGGCCAAGGGCGCCAGCGACGCCGAGCAGAAGGCCACCGAGGCGGAGCGCGAGAACGACAAGTGGAAGGCCTGCCTGCTGATGAAGTCCCGCATCGGGCAGCGGTTCCGGGGCCGCATCCAGGGTTTCTCCGCCAAGGTGGTGTTCATCACCCTCGACGCCCCCTTCGTGGAGGTGGGGGTGCCGCTGGCGGCCCTGGGCGGCAGCTTCTGGATCGACGAGCACCGCACCAAGGCCACGGGCCTCCGCGGATCGGTGGTGCTCACCATCGGCGACGCCGTGGAGGTGGAGGTCACCGCCGTGGACGAGGACCTGCGCCGCATCAGCGCCTGGATGACCGAGGCCAGGGCCCAGGACGGCCACGGGAAGGCCTTCACCTTCGTGCCGACGCTCGCAGCGCCTGCGACGCTGCGGGAAGGGGATTTCGAAAAACCGAGGCGGGGGGGCGGGGGCCGGGCGAAGGAACCCAAGGTGCGCCATGAGGCGCCGCCGAAGGGCCGGCCGCCGAAGAAGGCCCGAGAGGCCAAACCCAAGCCGCCCAAGGGAGCGGTGCGGGGCGGTGGCAAGCGGAAGGGCCGGTGATCGTCGCGCCCTCACCCGTGCGCTGCCTGGGCGTGGATCCGGGCTCCCTGGCCTGCGGCTGGGCGGTGGTGGAGCGCTTCGGTTCGCGCCTGACCCTGGTGGAGGCGGGCGTCATCCGCAGCCCCCGGGGCGCCGATTTCGATCAGCGGGCCCTGCGCATCCACGAGCGCCTGGCGGAGGCCATCGCCGCCCACGGGCCGGGCTTCATGGCCGTGGAGTCTCCCTTCGTGGAGAAGAACGCCGCCACCGCCCTGAAGCTGGGCCAGATCCGCGGCGGCATCCTGCTGACGGCGGCCCTCCACGGCCTGCCCGTGGGCGACTACAACCCCATGCAGGTGAAGAAGGCCGTCAGCGGCTACGGCTGGGCGGACAAGAGCCAGGTGGGGAAGATGGTCATGACCCTGCTGAACCTGAAGGAGCCCCTGGCGGCCGATGCGGCCGACGCCGCCGCCGTGGCCATCGGCCATCTGCTGGCCACCCGGCGGGTCTGATCCGCCCCGTTGACAACCTGAATGTCATGTTTTTCAAGGGCTTCCGGAATTGTCATGGCGACCATGACAAAAATGTCCGTAACTCGTGACATTTCTTGTGATGTCTATCACTAGCATTGGGAATCATCAAAGACGATGATGATGTCCAGCAAGCAGTGGAGTGGCCATGCACATGGATGCCAGCGTTCGACAGCACAACCCCGCCTTCTGGACCACCGCCGAGCGGCTGCACGAGGTCTTCAACCAGCTCGAGTCCAAGATGAGCGCCTCCCCGCGCGGCCTCGCCGTCCTTCGCCAGGTGCAGGCCCTCGAAGCCGAGCTCGAGGCCGAGGTCATGCACCGCAGCCATCGGACTTTCGCAGCCTGAGGCTCGATCCTGCGCAGAACGGCCCGGCGATGCCGGGCCGTTCTGCGTACGGGAATGCCTTATGGCTTCTTCATCTGGAAGGTGAAGGTCTTCCAGGGGGCGTCCAGCGGCACGCGGGCCTCGCCCCGCCAGCCGATGCCAGGATCCTCGCCACGAATCACCAGACCGGCCCCGGCCTTGGAGGCATCCAGCAGAATCCTGGGCCTGAACTCCTCCCAAGGACCCACGGCAAAGGTCCCGTCCTGGCGCTTCTCTCCGATCCGGACGGTTCCCAGCACCCCGGTGCCCTCGGCCGGCAGGATCTCTAGTTTCAGGTTTCCCCGGCCACTGGCGCGAAGCTGGAGCGAGATCCGGCCTCCGCTTCCGCGCCGGATCACCCCCTGGACTTCGCCCTCGGCCAGCGGGGCCTCCGGCTGCACGGCCTTCGCGGCCAGCACGTCCATCACCAGGGTCCGGTAGCGGGTGGCCTCCTCGGTGATGCGCCCCTCGTCCAGGGCCTTCTCGCCGCAGTTGTAGGCCGCCACCGCCTTCTGGACGTCCCCCTGGTAGCGGTCCAGCAGGAAGCGCAGGTACTTCGTGCCCGCGGCCATCACCTGGGCGGGATCCTCCAGATCCGTCGCGCCATATTTCCGGGCGGTTTCGGGCATGACCTGGAGCAGCCCCGTGGCGCCACGGGGGCTCTTCGCGGCCGTGTTGAAGCCACTCTCCACCCAGGCCATGCTCCGGAGCAGCTGGGGATCCAGGCCCTCCCGGGCAGCCAGGGCATCCAGCTGGGCGATCACCGTGACCGGTGCCCCGATGGGCGGGAATACCGGAGCCGCGGCCCGCAGGGCGAGCGCCAGGCCGGGAATCAGCAGGAGGGTCAGGGCGCCTCCGAGGGGGCCCCTGACAGGTTTCGGGGTAAGCAGACGTTCGATGCGGGTGAGCAGATGCCCTCCTCGGGCCGCGAGGGCCGGGAACAACAGGTGGGGAAGGGGTCGCTGGAGGTCGTCCAGCGCGTTGAGGGCCAAGGCCAGGCGTCGTGGATCGCCGAGCATCTCGGCCGCCAGATCATCGGAGAGCTCCTCGCGTTCGGCCCGGATCCTGGCCGAGAGCCACCAGACGGCGGGGTGGAAGAAGAGGAGGGTCTCTGCGATGCCCTGAAGGAGGTTGGCCAGGTAGTCCAGGCGGCGCACGTGGGCCAATTCATGGGCCAGGAGCGCCTCTAGGTAGCCCGGCGGGAGGCCCGTGAGCAGGGTCGCCGGCAGGAGCACCACCGGTTTCCACAGCCCGAGAGCCACGGGCGATGACCCCTGCCCCACCAGGAGAAGGCGAACCTTGCGCAGGATTCCCAGGCGCAGGGCCAGATCATCGATCATGCCTTGCCATTCCCGGGAGACCGGGACGCCCCTCCGTTTCCAGCTCAGGCTGAGGGCATACCCGCCGCCCAGGCGCAGGGCCATGAGACCCGCTCCCACCGCCCAGAGGCCCACCAGGAAGGGCAGCCGGGGCTGGAGCGCGGCCTCCAGCCTCGTCAGCAGGGGTCTGGACGCCATGTCCGCCCGGGGCAGGAACGCGGCCGGGCGGTTCTGCGCGACCTCGGCCACCTGGATCCGGCCGGCCCCCAGCGGTTCCGAACGGTGGAAATGCCAGGCCGTGACCGCAGGCAGCCCCAGGCAGAGGGCCAGGATCAGGCCATTCATGGCGTGTCGGACGCGGCCCCTGAGAAGGAGGCCGCCCAGGGCCGCCAGGGCCACCAGCAGGCTGTCCTGCCAGAGGGCGTGGACGAGGGCCCAGCCCAGGATCTGGACGATGGCGGCCATCACTCCTCCTTGCCCAGCAGCTCGCGGATGCGGGCCTTTTCTTCGGGACTGACGGGACCGGAGCGGAGGGCCGCGAGCACCAGGGCAGCGGCGGATCCCCCGAAGAGACGCTCGCTCAGATCGGCCACCAAGCCCCCCTCCATGGCCGCCCGGCTGTGAGCCGGGGTGTAGACATGGCTGCGCTGCCGCTCGTCCCGGGTCACCAGGCCCTTGTCCAGCATCACCTGCAGCATCCGCAGGACGCCGGTGTAGGCGTACTCCTCCGTGAGGTTCAGGCGGGCATGCACCTCCTTCACGGTGGACGGCCCCAGGTCCCAGAGGACCCGCAGGAACTTGAGCTCCACGTCAGTCGGCTTGTTCGGTCGCTTCATGGGAATCCTACACAAGATGGTGTAGACCATTTTGTGTAGATCAGGCCGATTGTCAAGGGCTCCCGTGAAAAGGGAACGCCGACAAGCGAGGGAAAGCACAAGCCCGGCTCTGCAGGGCTTGTGCGCGGGGGCCCGGGGGTGTTCGCGCAGCGAGCCCATAGATCCCTGCAACGCGTGCGTTGCGGAGGGAACCCCCGGACAACGGGGCAAGGCAAAGCCCGGCTACGCCGGGATTTGCCGCGGGGGCCCGGGGGTATGCGCGCAGCGCGCAACCCCCGGACCATAGAAAGGGCACCCCGAAGGGTGCCCAATTGTCTCGGCCACTAGGATCACGGGCCGGAAGGGGCTGGCGTGAACGGTCGCCCCGTGGGAGGAAAGAGAAACTCTTCCCGACTCACAGGCTAGGCCGGCCTCCACCCCTCTCAAGAGGAAAAACTGTCCTGGCAGCCATCAGTCGATCAGGCCCGGCGCGCCGGCCCGGTAGGTGGTGTAGTGCGGCTCCCACTGGGCCTTGGTCACGATGGACCCCAGCTGGTCGTCGTCGAGCAGGCGGCCGAGGCCGGCATTCCTGGCCTCGATGCCCACGGCCTTGGCCACGGCGGCGGAGACCTGGCGGATGTCCTTCATCTCCGGCAGCAGCAGGCCGGTGGCTTCCTGCGCCGGCGTCACGAAGGTGCTGATGGCCTTGCTGGCCGCCAGGAACATGCTGTCCGTGATCCGGGTGGCCTTGCAGACCAGGGCGCCCAGGCCCACGCCCGGGAAGATGTACATGTTGTTGCACTGGGAGGCCTGGAGCGTGCGGCCCTTCCATTCCACTGGCGCGAAGGGGCTGCCGGTGGCCACCAGGCCCTTGCCGTCCGTGGCCTTCCAGACCGCCTCGGGCGAGCACTCGCACTTGTGGGTGGGGTTCGAGAGCGCCAGCACGATGGGCCGTTCGGAATGCCTGGCGGTCTCCGCCAGGATGGCCTCGTCGAAGAGGTTCGGCTGGGCGGTGACGCCGATGAGCACCGTGGGATGCGCGTTGCGCACCACATCCTGCAGGCCGATGCGGGAGGGGTCGTCCAGCTTCCACCCTTCCACCGAGGAGCGGCACTGCGCCAGGGGCATCTGGGGGCCCTCCAGCAGGGGATCGCCCTCGATGAGCAGGCCCTGCATGTCCACGGCGAAGATGCGCTTGCGGGCCTCCGCGTCGGAGAGGCCTTCCGCCTTCAGCGCGGCGCGGATGTTCATGGCGATGCCGGTGCCGGCCTGGCCCATGCCCACGATGACGTAGCGCTCATCCTGGAAGCGGCTCTTCTTGATGCGCATGGCGGTCATCAGCGCCGCCAGGGCCGTAGACCCCGTGCCCTGGATGTCGTCGTTGAAGGAGAGGATGCGCTCGCGGTAGCGATCGAGGTTCTTGAAGGCCGTGTGCTTGGCGAAGTCCTCCCACTGGAGCAGGGCGCCGGGGAAGTTGCGCTTCACGCCGAGAACGAACTTCTCGACCAGTTCTTCATACTCCGCGCCGCGGAGCCGGGGCTTGCGGATGCCCAGGTAGAGCGGATCCTCCAGCAGCCGGGGGTTGTTGGTGCCCACGTCCAGCGTGACGGGCAGGCAGACACCGGGGTGGACGCCGCCGGCAGCCACGTAGAGGCTCACCTTGCCCACGGGGATGCCCATGCCGTCGGAGCCCAGGTCGCCCAGGCCCAGGATGCGCTCGCCATCCGTCACGACGATGAGGTTCACCTGCGGCTGTGAGAGTCCGTGAAAGATCTGGTCGATGTTCCCGATGTTCTCAGGCGTGATGTAGATGCCCCGGTAGCGCCGCTGGATGTGGCTCAACTGGAGGCAGGCCTGGCCGACGGTGGGCGTGTAGACGATGGGCACCATCTCGTCCAGGTGATCCACCAGGAGGCGGTAGAACAGGACCTCGTTCCGGTCCAGGAGACCCGACAGGTAGATGTACTTCTCCAGGTCGTCGGACTTGCGCTGGAACGCCTCGTAGGTGCGGTCCAGCTGGGATTCCAGGGTGGAGATGCCGGGCCGCAGCATGCCGTCCAGGCCCAACCCCAGACGCTCCTCCTTGCTGAACGCCGAGGCCTTGTTCAGATGCGGATTGTTCAACAGCTGCCGGCCCCGGACGTAGACCTCGTAATATTCCTCGCCCGTCAGCGGGTCGATCTTCAGCGTGAAGGTCTTCATGGCAGCCCCTGTTTCACATGATCGCGCGAACGCGCCGGCATTCCGTGGATGCTCACGCGAATGACCACCCCAGTGTAGCCAATCTACCCCAGGGCAACGGGTCACATCCGGAAGGCCGGTCAGTGGAGGAGCGAAGCCAATTCCACCGGCGATGTCACGGGCCGGGCGCAGGTGCGGCCCCGACAGACGAAGGCGAAGGGACCCTCCTTGGAGGTGGCGCGTTCCTCATGCAGGGGGAGGAGCTGATCCTCCGACACAGACAGGACCCGCCCGGGCAGGTGGCGGCGGTGGACCTCCGCCAGCATGGCCCGCACCGCGGAGCTGCGCGGATTGCCGGAGATGGCCACCTCCACCGGTTCGCGCAGGGCCAGGTCGAACACGCCGAGCATCCCCAGGAAGGCCCGGGGCGCCCGTCGCATCCAGGCGGCGAAGCAGCGGAGCGCGCCCTCGGCGGCCAGCCGGAAGTCCTCTCGCTGGAGGTGGCGGGACAACCGCAGCAGGGCCCGCGCCGCCAGCGTGTTGCCGCCGGGGATGGCGTTGTCGAACCCCGGCTTCAGACGGAAGAGGAGGTCCGCCTGATCCGCCTCGGTGCTGAAGAAGCCGCCGTCGACCTGATCCAGGAACCGCGCCAGCAGCCCCTCGGCCAGCGATTCCGCCCAGCGCAGCCAGGCGGGATCGAAACCCGCTTCGTAGAGGTCCACCAGCCCCTCCACCACGGCGGCGCTGTCCTCCAGGAAGCCCGGCGTGTGGGCCTGCTCTTGCCGCCAGACACGCAGCAGGTGTCCATCCCGCCAGAGTTCCCGGTACAGGAAGGCCGCGCAAGCCGTGGCCGCTTCGAGGTAACGAGCCTCACCCAGCACCTGGAAGCCCCGGGCCAAGGCGGAGAGCGCCAGCCCGTTCCAGGACGCCAGCACCTTGTCGTCCTTGCCCGGGCGCACGCGGCGGTCCCGCCATTGCCGCAGGCGCTCTCGCAGCAGCTGATCTTCTTTCTCGGGAAGCGAAGCTTCCCGAGGACATGAAAAGCGGTGAACCACGCTCTTCCCGTGCTCGAAATTCCCGCCATCGGTGATGCCGAAGGCCGCACAGAAGCGCGGGCCATCCATCTCGCCCAGGGCATCGCGGACCTCAGCGGGCGTGAAGACGTAGAACTTCCCCTCCTCGCCCTCGCTATCCGCATCCTCGCTGGAGTGGAAGCCGCCGGCGGGATCCCGCAGGTCCCGCAGCAGGTAATCCAGCGTCTCCCGCGCCACCTGGCTGTAGCGGGCCTCTCCCGTGGCCTGGAAAGCCGCCAGATAGGTGCAAGCGAGCTGGGCGTTGTCGTACAGCATCTTCTCGAAGTGGGGCACCAGCCACTGGCCGTCCACGCTGTAGCGGGCAAAGCCGCCGCCCAGGTGGTCGTACATGCCGCCCTCCCACATGGCGTCCAGGGTGCGCAGGGCCATGGCCCGGTCCTCCGCCGTGCCCCGGGCCAGGATCAGTTCCACGGCCATGGACTGGGGGAACTTGGGCGCCGGGCCGAAGCCGCCCCAGCGGGGATCGAACGCGGCCCGCAGCTGGGCCAGGGCCTCGTCGAGCACCGCCTCACCCGGAAGCTCCGCACCCGCTTCCACCGTCGCCTGCCGCCGAAGCTCCGTTGCAAGATTCGCCGCCTGCCCCACCACGCCCGCCCGGTCCTCCCGCCACACCTCAGCGATGCGCCGAAGCAGGGGGATGAATCCCGGCATGCCACCCCGGGGTTCCGGCGGGAAGTAGGTGCCCCCGTAGAAGGGCTCCAGGTCCGGCGTGAGCCACACGCTCATGGGCCAGCCGCCCCGGCCGGTCATCGCCTGCACGGCGTCCATGTAGAGGTCGTCCAGGTCGGGCCGCTCCTCCCGATCCACCTTGATGCTCACGAAGTGGGCGTTCAGCACCTCGGCCACGGCCGGATTCTCGAAGCTTTCCCGCTCCATGACGTGGCACCAGTGGCAGGCGCTGTAGCCGATGCTGAGGAAGATGGGCTTCTGCTCGGCCCGTGCCTTGGCCAGCGCCTCCCCGCCCCACGGGAACCAGTCCACGGGGTTGTGGGCGTGCTGGAGCAGGTAGGGACTGAGGCTTCCAGCGAGATGATTGGACATATCCGGCTCCCCGGACCGGATTATGCCCCAGGATCCCTTTCATGACAGGGACATGACGGTGGCCACCGGTAGAATGGAACTTTCGTGCCGCTCCGGAGTCCCATGTTCGACAGCCTCACCCAGAAACTCAGCCAGGCCATGAAGGCCCTCCGGGGCCAGTCGAAGCTGACGGAAGCCAACCTCGAAGCCGTGCTGCGCGAAGTGCGCATGGCGCTGCTGGAAGCCGACGTCCACGTGAGCGTGGCCCGCACCTTCCTCCAGCGGGTGAAGGAGAAGGCCCTCGGCGCCGAGGTCATGCAGGGCCTCAACCCCGCCCAGGCCTTCATCGACATCGTCCACCGCGAGCTGGTGGAGATCATGGGTGGCCAGGCCCCCGAGCATCCCATCGCCTTCGCATCGAAGCCGCCGACGGTGGTGATGATGGTGGGCCTGCAGGGCGCCGGCAAGACCACCACCTGCGGCAAGCTGGCGGTGTTCCTGAAGAAGCTGGGCCGCTCGCCCCTGCTGGTGCCCGCGGACGTCTACCGCCCCGCCGCCATCGAGCAGCTGCACGTGGTGGCCAAGGACGCCGGCGTGCCCTCCTTCCGCACGGAGGAGAAGGATCCCGTGGCCATCTGCGCAGCCGCCGTAGCCGAAGCGAAGCTCAAGGGCTGGGACACGGTCATCCTCGACACCGCGGGCCGCCTCCACCTCGATGAAGCGCTGATGGAGGAGCTGGTCCGCATCAAGGGCTCGGTCTCTCCGGACGAGATCTTCTTCGTGGCCGACGCCATGACGGGCCAGGACGCGGTCCGCAGCGCCACGGCCTTCCACGAGAAGCTGGGCATCACGGGCGTGGTGCTCACCAAGACCGACGGCGACACCCGCGGCGGCGCGGCCTTCAGCATCAAGCAGGCCACGGGTCAGCCCCTGAAGTTCGTGGGCGAGGGCGAGAAGCTGGAGGACTTCCAGCGCTTCCACCCGGACCGCATGGCCCAGCGCATCCTCGGCATGGGCGATGTGCTGAGCCTCATCGAGCACGCCAAGGACAAGATCGACGAGAAGGAAGCTGAGGTCATGGCCAAGCGCCTGGCCAAGAACCAGTTCACCCTGGAGGACATGCGCAAGCAGTTCCAGCAGGTGCAGAAGCTGGGCTCCATGAACAAGATCCTGGGCATGCTGCCAGGCCTGGGGCAGATGAAGGACCAGCTGGCCCAGGTGGCCACGGACAAGCGCATCAAGCATCTCGAGGCCATCATCAACTCCATGACGCCCGCCGAGCGCGCCAACCACAACCTGCTGGACGGCAAGCGCAAGCGCCGCATCGCGGCCGGCTGCGGGCGCCCCGTGAGCGAGATCAACCAGCTCATCAAGCAGTACGTGGAGACGAAGAAGATGATGGGCCAGATGAACGACCCCAAGTTCATGGCCCGCATGCAGCGCATGGCCAAGATGGGCGGCGGCCCCAACCTGCCTTTCTAGCCTGCCTTTCTAGCGAGGACCCTTGGTGCTCCCCCGTCCCCTGACATCCGCCAGAACCTGGATGGTCTTCGGGGTGATCCTGGCCGTCAGCCTGACCGGGGCATGGCTGTGGCGGTCCAGCGCCCACGCCGCTCGGGCGCGGCGGGTGCTCATCATCAGCTCCGAACCTTCGCAGCAGACCGAGGTGAACCTGGGCCTCGAAACCTTGATCTCGGACCACTTCGAGGTACTGGCGGGAATCACGGTCACCCACGCCGCGGCCGTTCCCGCCCCGGCGGACCTGCGGAAACTCCCGTCCGACCTCGCCCTGTTCCGCTTCCACGGACGTCGGGACGGCCAGCGGCTGGCCCTGACCACCCAGTGGACCACGCCCGCGGAGCTCCTGGCGGGTCGCCCCTGGCGCCGGGATGCCCAGCCCCCCATGGATCCCGCCCAGGCCATGGACACCTGGGTGGCGCGGTGGCCCCTGGATCGACGCCACCGCTTCCGGGCCGACCTCTACCCCCGGGATCCCGAGCGGTTCTGGCAGCTCCTGCGGGCCATGGCCATCCGGGACGACCGGGAAGCCACGAACCAGCTGCCCGCCACCCAGGCCCTGGCCGAGGCCGAACCCATGTGCGCCACCGCCTGGACCACGCTGGGGGATCACCTCTACCGCAGCCTGTGGGTGGATCCCGCCGAGGCCGGCATCGGTCTCAATTCCCGCACCCACAGGGCGTTCCAGCGGGCCGTGGAGCTGGTGCCCGGCCACCCCCGGGCCACTTTCCTCTGGTCCCTGATGCTCACGGACACGGGAAACCAGGATGTGGCCCTGCGGGTCCTCGACGAGGCCATGCGCCTGCGCCCGGAGGTTCCCGACATCTTCCTCGGCCTCACCTACGCCGGCCGCACCTCGGGCCTGCTGACGGGGGCCCGGTCGGCCATGCTCCGGCGGCAGGAGCTCCTCGCCCCCCTGTCCCCCGCCTCCTCCTGGACCGTCGAGACCACCAACCTCTACATCGGGGACTGGTCCGCCTTCGAGCAGGACGTGCAGCAGGCGAGGACTCTGCGCGAGGATTCGGGCGTCCTGTTCTACCTGGGCTACCTCGCCCTGCTGAAAGGCGACCGCAAGACGGCCCTCGGGCGCATGAAGGACGCCGAGACGGCGGGGGGCTTCAGCCCCTTCCAGGACCTCGCCCGGGTCTATCGCGCCCTGCTGGAGGGGCGGACCGCGGACGGCCTGGCCGAACTCCGGCGGATCGACGATGTCCGCGGGAAGCTCCGCATTCCCGACGGGGAACTGACCTTCAAGCATGCGGAGGCCTATTCGCTCCTCGGCGATTCGGATCGGGCTGTGGATTGCGCCACGCGGGCCTTCGTCCAGGGGTTCAGCTGCGCCCGCTGGTACGAGTCCTCACCCTTCCTCGAGAAGATGCGGACCCACCCCCGCTGGCCGACCCTCCGCCGGAACGTCCGGGAGCGCCAGGCCGTCATGGAAGGCAGCTTCCCGCCCTCGAGCTTCGAGCCCTGAATTAGCGCTTGGGAACGGGTGAATTCCGCGATACACTCTCCTGCTCAGGGAGTGCCCATGCTTTCGATCCGACTTGCTCGCAATGGTGCCAAGAAGCGCCCGTTCTACCACATCGTCGTCTCCGAGAATGACCGCATCCCCACCGGCCGCGCCGTGGAGGTGCTGGGCTTCGTGAACCCCATCGCCGGCGCCGGCGAAGAGGTTCGCATCGACGCCGAGAAGGCCAAGTCCTGGCTCCAGAAGGGCGCCCAGCCCTCCAAGACCGTCCTTGATCTGTTCAAGAAGAACCAGATCCTGTAGCCGGTTTCCGTTCGCCGAAAGCCGGGCCAGGGTCCGGCTTTCTTTGTTCGTGGAGCGCCCATGAATCCCGAAGCCTTCCTGCGCGATGTGCTGACCCCCCTGCTGGACCATCCGGAGGCCCTCCGGGTCGAGGTCAGCGGCGAGGGACGGAAGCGCGATGTGCTGGTCTTCGCGGACCCCAGGGACCGCGGGCGCATTATCGGCAAGCACGGGCGCATGATCTCGGCGCTTCGCACCCTCTGCAAGGTCGCCGGGGAGAAGGCGGACCTGATGGTGAACCTCGAGCTGGACGACGAGGACGAACGGGAGGCCTAGATGCTTCTTGCGGGCCATCTCGCCAAGGTCCAGGGGCTCAAGGGCGAGTTCCTCTTCCATGCCGTCATGGATGACCCCGAGCGGCTGGACGGCATGGCCGGACTGCTGCTGGCGCCGCCCCAGATGGACCTCGAGCACGGCGAGGCGGCCGCCCCGGCCCGGCCCGTGAAGCTGCGAGGCTTCCGGTGGCACCAGGACAGGCCCTGCCTCGCCTTCGCCGAGGTGCTCGACCGCACGACGGCCGAGGCACTGAAGGGCTGGGCCCTGTGGATGCCCGAATCGGCGGCGGTCCTGGACGAGGGCGAGAGCTTCCGTCACCAGTGGATCGGCTGCGAGGTCTTCATCGGGGGCCGCAAGGTGGGCGAGGTGCTGCGCCTGGATCCCGGGCCCGCGGGCTACGACATGGTGGTGATGCGGGACCTGCGCCCCGGCCGCACGGGCCAGCGCGACATCCCCTACATCAAGGCCTGGTGGACCCTGGACCTGCCGAACCGCCGCCTGGACCTGGATCCACCGGAAGGCCTGCTGGACGTGAACCAGGTCTGAGGCTGAGAATCAGGGGATGTCCCCCGCCTTCGACCGCTTCAAACAGACCTTCGGCATGCGCCTGTTCGGCTGGCTGAAGATCCCCCTCCTGGCCTCCGTGCGTCCCAGTGTCGTCGAGCTGACGGAAGCCCGCTGCGTGGTGCGGATCCCCCTCCGGCGCTGGACGAAGAACCACCTGGGTTCCATGTATTTCGGCGCGCTGGCCATCGGCGCGGACTGCGCCGGGGGCCTGCTGGCCATGGACCAGATCAAGCGGTCCGGCCAGGCGGTGTCCCTGGTCTTCAAGGCCTTCCAGGCCACCTTCCTCAAGCGCCCCGAATCCGATGTCTACTTCATCTGCGAGGAGGGCGCGGCCATCCGCGACCAGGTGCGCCGCACCCTGGCCTCCGAGGAGCGCCTCACGGAGCCCATGCACATCCAGGCCGCGGTGAAGCTGCCGGACGGCACCTTCGAGCCCGTGGCAGAGTTCACGCTGGAGCTGAGCCTCAAGCGGAAGAGCTAGACCGTCCGGAGCTGGATGACGAACTTCTGGATGCCCGCCAGCAGCATCTCGATGGCCATGGCCGTCAGCACCAGGCCCATGAGCCGCTCGAAAGCCAGGGTGACCTTCTCGCCCAGGAAGGCGGCGATCTTCTCCGCAAACCCGAGCACCACGGCGGAGATGGCCATGGCCACGGACAGGGCGCCCAGCCATTCCCAGAGCCGGTGGGGCTCTCGGCTCACCAGCAGCAGCACCGTGGCGATGGCCGAGGGGCCGGCGATGAAGGGGATGGCCAGGGGCACGAGGAAGGGTTCTCCATGGACGGGGAGATCCGCCGGAGCCTCCGCATGGGGGAACACCATCTTCAGGGCGATGAGGAAGAGGATCACGCCGCCCGCGATGCCCAGCGAGGTGTCCGTCAGGTGCATGAGTCGCAGCACCTTCTGGCCGAAGAGCGCGAAGAAGAGCAGGATCGCGAAGGCGAACAGCACCTCGCGGATGATGATCCGCTGGCGCCGGGCCGGATCCACCTGGCGCAGCAGCCCGATGAAGACCGGGATGTTGCCCAGGGGATCGGTCACCAGCACCAGCAGGACGATGGCCGAGACGAAGGAGGAGGAGTCCATGGCGCCTCGCGATCAGAGGGGCGGAATGGACCGCCCGCTCACCTTGGCCGCCCACCAGCGGAGGCCAACGAACAGGAACCGCCAGTCTTTGAGGAACTCCGGGGGCTTGCCTTCCACCGCATGTCCCAGGAACTGGAAGATCCACCCGATCACGAAGGCACCCAGGCCCAGCTTCCACAGGCCCGGCACGAAGGGAGCGCCCAGCAGCAGGAGGATCGAGAGCGTGACGAGGGGAATCCCGACCGTGTGGCAGGCCTGGTTGACCGGGTGCTGATGGCTCCGGGCGTAGGCCTGGATCCATTCGCCCATGGGTCTGGATCCCAGCATGGGGGCCTCCTGGCGCCGGAGCGCCCAGCTATTTCAGCTCGAGCTCGAAGGGCAGCCGCGCGTAGACGCCCTGCGGATCATTCAGCGAGGCCAGGAGGTCCAGCTGGTGGCGGAACGAGTCCACCAGCCCATCCACCGGACCGGGCTTGGCGAGCTTCCGGGGCTTGCCGCCCAGGTTCTTCAGGATTTCCCGGAGGGTGTCCGGCTCCCGCTCGGGCCCCACGACCTGGTAGTCGTCGCCCGCCTTGATCCGGCCGGCCGCGTACTTCACCGCCGCATCCAGGCCGCCGACTTCGTCCACCAGGCCCAGCTTCACGGCCTCCTGGCCGGACCACACGCGGCCCTGGGCGATCTCGTGGACCGCCTCCTTCTTCATCTTGCGGCTGTCGGCCACCTTGGCCACGAACTGCTCGTAGATGCGGTCCACCAGGCCCTGGATGCGGGCCAGCTCCAGATCGTTCTTGGGCCGGGCCAGGGTCATGGGGTTGGCCAGCTTGGCGGTCTGCACGCTGTCCCAGGTGATGCCATGGTCGTTGGCCAGCTTCTTCACGTTGGGCAGCAGGCCGAAGACGCCGATAGAGCCCGTGATGGTGCTGGGCTCGGCGAAGATGCGGTCGCCGTAGGTGCTGATCCAGTAGCCGCCGGAGGCCGCCAGGTGGCCCATGGAGACCACGAGTGGCTTCACCTTCTTGGTGAGGATGACCTCGCGCTGGATGAGCTCGGACGCCGCCGCGCTGCCGCCGGGGCTGTTCACGCGGAGGACCACGGCCTTGATGCGGTCGTCCAGGCGCAGCTTGCGGAGCTCGCGGCTGAGGCGCTCGCCGCCCACCTGGTTGGCCTTGCCTTCGCCATCCACGATCTCGCCTTCGGCCACGACCACGGCGATGCGGGTCCTGCCGGTCTTCGCTTCTCCGGGGATGCCCGCATAGGTGGCCAGGGCGATCTGGGGGAAGTCCTTGTCCTTGGGCTGCTTCCCGGCCAGCTTCTTCAGCTCGTCCAGCACCTCGTCGTAGGGGGCGACGCGATCCACCAGGCCCATCTTCTTGGCTTCGTCGGCCTCCACGAGCCCCTTCTCGTCAGCAATGGCCTGGAGGTCGTCGGCGGTCTTCTTGCGATCCTTGGCCACCGTGGTCTTCCACTCGCTCCAGATGTCCTCCAGCAGCTTCTGCACCTGCTCGCGGTTGGGTTCGCTCATGCGGTCGGTGATGAAGGGCTCCACCGCGCTCTTGTACTTGCCCACGCGGGTGACCTGCACCTCCACGCCGTACTTCTTGAAGGCCTCGCCGAAGAACATCGGCTCGCTGGCCAGGCCGTTCACTTCCATCTCGCCGAAGGGGTTGATGAACACCGTGCTGGCGCCCGCGGCCAGGTAGTAGTCCCGCTTGCTCCAGCCCTGGTTGTAGGCCAGCACGGGCTTCTTCGCCTTGAAGCGCTGGATCGCCTCCCGCAGCTCCCGCAGCTGGGCGGGACCGGCCCCCTGCAGGTTGCCCGTGAGGAACAGCGCCGTGATGCGGCTGTCGGAGGCGGCCCGGTCCAGGGCCTCGATGGCCGCAGGCAGCGACTGGGCATGCCCACCCCCGCCGCCCAGGGCTTCACTGAGTGCCTCGCTGGGCTCGGGCTCGCGATCCGCGTCGGACAGGCTGGTGTCCAGGTCGAACACCAGCACGGCCTTGCTGGGCACCACGGGCTTCCCGGAGGAACCGAGGGCCGCCAGGACGCCGAGGAACATGACGAAGGCCAGCGCGCCGGCCACCATCAGGGCCAGCAGGGCGGCGAAGAAAGTCTTGAAGAAATCCTTCATGGCGGCTCCGGAGAGGACAGTTCAGGATCGCACGAACTCACTCGGGGTGAAGCCGGGCCGCCAGGGCCAGGAACCCCGCCAGCGTCTTCGAGACGGAGGCGGCGGTGCGGGGATCGGTCGGGGCGCCGCGCTCGTCGAGCTGCTGGTCCGCATGCGGAACCGTGATCGCGCCCGGAAAGGCCAGCGCGCCCATGTTCGCCAGGGTCGCCCGCCACGCCACCAGGCCGCGGGCCCCGCCGAAGGCGCCCGGACTCGCGGCGCACAGCAGCACCGGCAAGCCCTGCCAGGGACTGGGAGCCATGGTGCTGAGCCAGTCCACGGCATTCTTCAGGTGGCCCGGGATGCCTGAGTTGTACTCCGGCGACACGATCACCAGACCCTGGGCCTTCCCGAGCTTCCCGTGCAACTCCTGGAGATCCGCCGTCGGCGCCTCCCCTTCTTCGTAGAGCGGGAAGCGGAGCGCAGACCCGGCGAAGCTGGACACCTCGTGGCCGTGGGTTTCCAGGTCGGCCGCCAGGTGCTTGAGAAACCGGGTGTTCAGGGATGCGGGGCGCAGGCTTCCACCCACCAGGACCAGTCGCATGGGACCTCCGGAAATGTGATCTGGATCAATCTTGACTTGATAGGTAAACTTTTAGAACCCCTGGAGGCTGTGGTGTCGAACTACCCGGAATACATGGTCGCTCCGATGCGTGAGGAACTGTTGCAGGTGGGCTTCCGCCAGCTTCTGACGCCCGCGCAGGTGGACGAGGCCCTGCAGCAGCCCGGCACGACCCTCCTGCTGGTGAACAGCGTCTGCGGCTGCGCGGCGGCTGGGGCCCGGCCAGGCGTGACGGAGGCCCTCCGCACGCAGGGCCTGCGCTTCGATCACCTGGTCACGGTCTTCGCCGGCATGGAGAAGGAAGCCACGGCCCAGGCCCGCGAGTACTTCGAGGGCGCCATGCCCACCAGCCCTCAGGCCGCCATCTTCAAGGACGGGCAGCTGGTCCACCTCATGCAGCGCCAGGATTTCCTGGGCCACGAGCCCGGGGACATCGCGGCCTCGCTGGTCGCGGCCTACCGACGCACCGTGGCCGCCAGCTGATCCCTCGCGGGCGCATGAAGCACATGAAGTAGGCTGGGTGGCGGAGAACCCGATGCCCAAGCCCCTGTCCCACATCAGGATCGTGGATCTGTCCTGCGTGCTCGCAGGCCCCTTCTCGACCCAGCTGCTGGCGGACTTCGGGGCCGAGGTCCAGAAGCTGGAGCCCCCGGACGGGGATCCTTCGCGGGGCTGGGGACCGCCCTTCGAGCACGGCGAATCCGGCGAAAGCGCCTACTTCCGCTGCGCCAACCGCGGCAAGCGCAGCCGGACCATCGACCTCCACGCAGAGGAAGGCCGGACCTGCCTCTTCGAGCTGCTGAAGGACGCGGATGTGCTGGTGGAGAACTTCCGCGCCGATTCCGCGGATCGCCTCGGGCTTGGCTGGAAGCGGCTCCACGCCAGGTTCCCCAAGCTCATCCTGGCCTCCGTCCGCGGGTTCGCCTCGGATGTCACGGCCTCCCGGCGCGCCGGCTACGACTTCATCATCCAGGCCGAGAGCGGGTGGATGGCCATCACCGGCGAGCCGGAGGGCCGCCCCATGAAGGTGGGCGTGGCCCTGGTGGACGTGCTGGCGGGCCTCTACTGCGCCAACGGCATCCAGGCGGCCCTCCTCCACCGCGAGCGCACGGGCGAGGCCCTCCACATCGAGGTGCCCCTCATGGAGGCGGCCCTGGCGGGCCTGGCAAACGTCGGGGCGGGCGCCCTCATGACCGGCAAGACCCCGCAGCGCTGGGGCAACGCCCATCCCCAGATCGTGCCCTACCAGACCTTCCGCTGCTCCGATGGTGATGTGGCCATCGCCGTGGGCAGCGACCGCCAGTTCGAGGTGCTGGCCATGTGGCTGGACCTGGACCTGGACGCGCGGCCCGAGTGGCGGCAGAACCGGGGCCGCGTGAAGGACCGGGAGGCGCTGGTGGCCCTCATCGAGGCCCGCACGCTAGCCAGCACCGTGGACCGGGTGCTGGCCTTCTGCGAACCCAACGCCATCCCCGCCAGCCGCATCCGTACCGTGGACGAGGTGCTGTTCCGCCAGGGCGGCGAGCTGCACAACCTGCTCCAGCCCCTGTTCGAAGCCGAGACCAACGCCATGGTTCCCACCCTGGCCTCGCCCGTGCTGCTCAACGGCGAACGGGCCTGCGCCCCCCTGCCCCCGCCCCGCTGGAAGCCATGAGCGCCGACCGCCGCCGCGTCCCCCGCCTGGTGCCCCTGGGCGCCCGCCAGCCGGACCAGAAGGCCCTGGCGCGCCTGCGCGCCGCCTGGGTCTTCGTGGTGGGCCCCGTCCTGGCGGAACGCACCCGCCCGCTGCGCGTGGAGCGGAACGTGCTCGTGATGGGCTGCTGGGAACTGACCCGGATCGGCCCCCTGCGCGACGCCGCCACCGCCGTGTGGCCCCAGATCCGCGACCGCATCCAGCGGGCCCTGAACCTCAGCCTGACCGGCCTCCAGATCACCCCCTGCGACCCGCCTGCGGAAGCCCCCGCCCCGCCGGAGGATCCCGATCCCCTCCGCCGTGCCCTGCGCCTCCTCGAAGCCCGCCGTCGGGAGCGCATCCGCCTCGGCCTGGAGTCCGAGTAGTCCCGGGCTGGACGGCCCCGCCCGTTTCCAGTAGAGTCAAACCTTCGTCGGGGCGTGGCTCAGCCTGGTAGAGCGCTCGGTTCGGGACCGAGAGGTCGGAGGTTCGAATCCTCTCGCCCCGACCAATAAGAAGGGGGCCTGCGGGCCCCCTTCTTATTGGTCGGGAAAAGACAATGATTCGAACCTCCGAGTGGGACCGCCCGAGGCGTGCCTTGATGGCACGCCGAAGCGGGACCGGCGGCTGGCACAGCCAGACGCAGTTCGAATCCGGGGCCCGGATGGGTCGAAACCTCAGAAGGATAAGCGGCCAACCTCCGAGTGGGACCGCCCGTGGCGTGCCTAGATGGCACGCCGAAGCGGGACCGGCGGCTGGCGCAGCCAGACGCAGTTCGAATCCGGGGCCCGGATGGGTCGAAACCTCAGAAGGGTAAGCGGCGAACTTCCGAGTGGGATTTCGGAGGCGCGACTCGATGTCGCGCCGGAGAAAGACCGGCACACGGCGAAGCCGGGTGCGTTCGAATCCGCGCCCTGGTGGGTCGGCGCCGAATACGGAGAATGGCCGACCTCCAAACAAGACCGGCGGCTGGCATAGCCAGACGCGTTCGAATCCGGGGCTCGGGTGGGTCGAAACCCCAGAAGGGTAAGCGGCCCACCTCCCCGTGAGTCATTCGGCAGCATCCCCAACCGATGGTCCCCCAGCGAATATCGCTCCCAACCTCCGCCCGGCCGTGGTCAGACCACGCAGGTGCCGTCGCGATCCACCTCCGAGCTTCGTGATCAACGGCGCCCCTGCCGGCACGATACAATGGCGGGTTCCGCCCGCCGGGCGGGGAGTCCACCCGATGAGCGACGCCTGCACCATCATGACCACCTGCGGCAGCGAGGAGACAGCTCTGACCATCGCCGCGGCCCTGGTGGATCAGGCCTATGCCGCCTGTGTGAACATCGTCCCCAGCATCAAGAGCTACTACTACTTCAAGGGCGAAACCCACCTCGACGAAGAGGTGATGCTCATCATCAAGACCACCAGGGAATTCTTCCCCCAGGTGTCGGAAGTGATTTCGGACCTCCACACCTACGAAGTCCCGGAGATCCTGATGTTTCCCGTGGAAGCCGGGTCCGAGGGCTTCCTCGACTGGATCCATCAGAGCGTGAACCGGCTCGCCTGAGCCCATCCGACCCGCCCATCCGGAGCCCCCCATGGAACAGACCCTGTCCCTCGAATTCCTGCGCGTGGTCGAACAGGCCGCCATCGCCTGCGCTTCCTCCGTCGGCCACGGTCGGCGGAAGTACAGCGACCAGCTCGCGGTGGAGGCCATGCGCCACGCCATGGAGACCGTCCGCATGGACGGCACCATCGTCATCGGCGAGGGCGAGCGGGACGAGGCGCCCATGCTCTTCATCGGCGAGAAGGTGGGCATGGGGGCGGACATGGACGGGGACCACCCGGCGGTGGACATCGCCGTGGATCCCCTGGAAGGCACGAACCTCTGCGCCACCGGCGCCCCCAACGCCATCGCCGTGCTGGCGGCCACGGAAAAGGGCGGCCTGCTGCACGCGCCGGACCTCTACATGGAGAAGCTGGTCGTGGGCCCGGCCGCCAAGGGCAAGGTGAGCCTCAACGCCCCCGTGCAGGAGAACCTGGAGATCATTGCGAAGTCCCTGGACCGCAAAGTCGAGGAGATCACCGTCACCGTGCTCGACCGGGAGCGCCACGCCCAGCTCATCGCCGACATCCGCAAGGCCGGGGCCCGCATCCAGCTCATCGGCGACGGCGACCTCAGCGCCGCCATCAGCGCCGCCGTCAGCGGCACGGGCATCCACGCGGTCATGGGCACCGGCGGGGCGCCCGAAGGCGTGCTCTCCGCCGCCGCCCTCAAGTGCCTCAACGGCGAGATCCAGGGCCGCCTCAAGGTGGACACCAACACCGCCAGCCGCGAGAAGGCCGAGGCCATGGGCGTGGACTTCAACCGCATCTACTTCACGGACGACCTCTGCCCCGGCAAGCAGATCGTGTTCGCGGCCTGCGGCGTCACCCACGGGAACCTCCTGAAGGGCGTGCTCCATTTCGGCCACGGCGTCCGCACCCAGAGCCTGGTGCTCACCTACCAGGACCGGAAGGTGCACTTCATCGACACCGTGCACATGAAGGAAGGCGAGAAGGTCACGGTCCGCTTCTAGCCTTCCCGGAATCTCTTGCGCGAATCCCTCCGCACCCGCCTCTTCCGCTGGGTATTCAACCTCTGGCCCTGCTACCGGGGCACGGGGGCCCGAGTGACCTTCATCGCCTCGGACTGGTCCGAGGTCCGCGTGCGCCTGCCCCTCTCCTGGCGGACCCGGAACTACGTGGGCACCACCTTCGGCGGCAGCCTCTACGCCGGAGCGGATCCCATCTACATGCTCATGCTGATCCACCGGCTCGGACCGGAGTACGTGGTGTGGGACAAGGCCGCCTCCATCCGCTTCCGCAAGCCGGGCCGCAGCCTCCTGTCCGCCACCTTCCGGATCGACGAGACCGAGCTGGCTGGGATCCGCCAGCTCCTCCGGGACCAGCCCAAGGTGGACCGCACCTATCCCGTGGAATGGCGGGACGCCGACGGCGTTATCCACGCCGAACTGCAGAAAGTGGTGCATATATCACTTCGGAGTTCTTCCTGATAGGCTTTTACCCTCAACTTACGAGGTTATTCATGGCTTCCTCTCTGCGCGCCTCCCTCGGCCTCTGTCTGGGCCTTGCGGCCTTCTCCCTGGTGGCCCAGCCCAAGCCCGGCGTCGACCCCGCCAACCTGGACACCACCGTGAAGCCCTGCGACGACTTCTACCGGTTCGCCAACGGCGGCTGGCTCAAGTCCCACAGCCTGCCGGCGGACAAGTCCCGCTACGGCGCCATGGAGGAACTGAGCGAGCGCAACCGCGCCATCCTCCAGAAGATCCTGAACGAGACCAGCGCGAAGACCACCTGGGCCAAGGGCAGCGTGCAGCAGAAGGTGGGTGACTTCTACGCTTCCGGCATGAACGAAAGCGCCATGGAGAAGCGTGGCCTGGCGCCCATGAAGCCGATCTTCGCCACCATCGACGGCCTGAAGGACACGAAGCAGCTCCCCGCCCTGCTGGCGAAGCTGCACAGCCAGGGCCTGCCCGGCGGCTTCGGCTTCTTCGTGCGCCAGGACGCCAAGGCCTCCACCCAGTACCTGGGCTACCTGGGCCAGGGCGGCACGGGCCTGCCCGACCGCGACTACTACCTGAAGGATGACGCCCGCAGCCGGGATATCCGCGCCAAGTACGAGGCGCATATCGCGAAGATGCTGGAGCTGGCGGGCGACGCGCCGGACCTCGCCCGGGTCCGCGCCAAGGTGGTGCTGGATCTGGAGACCCGCCTGGCTCAGGCCCAGTGGACCCGCGTGGAGCTGCGGAATCCCCAGAAGACCTACAACAAGCGCACCCTCGACCAGGTGACGAGCGAAGCCCCCGGCTTCGACTGGAGGGCCTACTTCGCCGCCCGCGGGGTCAAGCTCGCCGATCTGAACCTCAGCCAGCCCTCTTTCTTCCAGGCCTTCGGCAAGCTGGCCTCCGACGTGCCCGCGCCCCAGTGGCGCACCTACCTGCGCTGGCATGCCCTCAGCGCCACCGCCAACCTGCTGCCCAAGGCCTTCGGCGAAGAGGCCTTCGCCTTCCACGGCAAGGTGCTCAACGGCACGCCCGAGCGGGAGCCCCGCGCCAAGCGCATCGAGGCCATGACGGACGGCACCCTGGGCGAGGCCCTGGGCCAGCTCTACGTGAAGGTGGCCTTCCCGCCCGAATCCAAGAAGAAGGTCCTGGAGCTGGTGGAGAACCTCCGCGTCGCCCTGCGCGAGCGCATCACGAACCTGGACTGGATGAGCCCGGAAACCAAGCAGCAGGCCCTCACGAAGCTCAACGCCTTCGGCGTGAAGATCGGCTATCCCGACAAATGGAAGACCTACGCCTTCGACGTGAAGCGGGATGACTTCTTCGGCAACGTGCGCCGTGCCGCTGCCTTCCGCGTCCACGAGAACCTGACCAAGCTCGGCAAGCCCATCGACCGCACGGAGTGGGGCATGACGCCGCCCACCGTGAACGCCTACTACAGCCCCACCATGAACGAGATCGTCTTCCCCGCGGGTATCCTTCAGCCGCCCTTCTTCGATGCCAAGGCTGACGACGCCGTGAACTACGGCGCCCTGGGCTACGTCATCGGCCACGAGATGACCCACGGCTTCGACGACAGCGGCAGCCAGTTCGACGCGGAAGGCAACCTCAAGAACTGGTGGACCGAGGCGGACAAGCAGGCCTACCAATCCCGCACCGACCTCGTGGTGAAGCAGTACGACGCCTACGAGCCCATCAAGGGCGAGCACGTCAATGGCAAGCTCACCCTGGGCGAGAACATCGCCGACATCGGCGGCCTCAAGATCGCCTTCGCGGCCTACCAGAACAGCCTCAAGGGCAAGCCCGCCCCGGCGCCCATCGACGGCTTCACGGGCCCCCAGCGCTTCTTCCTGGGCGCCGCGGCCGTGTGGCGCAACCACATCCGCGAGGCGGCCCTCTCCGTGCGCCTCAAGACCGATCCCCACAGCCCCGGCCGGGAGCGCGTCATCGGCCCCCTGTCCAACCTGCCGGAGTTCTACGACGCCTTCGGCTGCACTGACGGCCAGCCCATGAAGCGGGACGCCAAGGTGCGGCCGGCCATCTGGTGATCCATGCTCCGGAATGCAGCGCATTCCGGAGATCGAAAAAAGGGAATGGCATGAAGAACCGCTCCGTACTGCTCGTACTGGCGCTGATGGCGCCGCTCTCCGCCCAGCTGCCCTACAAGGGCTTCAACCCGGCGAACCTCGACCCCACCGTGAGGCCCTGCCAGGACTTCTTCCAGTACGCCGTGGGCGGCTGGGCCAAGCGCACGGTCATCCCTGCCGAGTACGAGCGCTACGGCGTGGACCAGGAGATCGACACCCGGACCCACCAGATCCTGCGGGAGATCATGGAATCCGCGGCGGCCGCCAAGGCCGCCCCAGGTTCCGAGACCCGGAAGGTCGGGGACTTCTACGCCAGCGGCATGGACGAGGCCGGCATCGAGGCCGCGGGGCTCAAGCCCCTCGCCCCGTTGTTCGCGCGCATCGACGGCGTGAAGGACGCGGCCTCCCTGGTGGCCGTGCTGGCGGACCTGCACCGGCTGGGCGCCTTCGCGGGCTTCTATTTCGGCGTCGAGCAGGACGACAAGGAGAGCAGCCGCTATTCCATGGTGCTCGCCCAGGGCGGCCTCGGCCTTCCGGACCGGGACTACTACCTGAAGGATGATCCCAAGTCGAAGGAACTCCTCGCCGCCTATCGCGCCCATGTCGCGAAGATGATGACCATGGCCGGCTTCCAGGCCGGGGACGCCGACCGCATCCTCGACCTGGAGACGAGCCTCGCCAAGGCCAGCATGACCCGGGTGGAGCAGCGGGATCCCAACGCCGTCTACCACGCCATGACGCCCGTCCAGCTCAAGGCCGCCGCGCCCGGTTTCCCCGCGGAGCTCTACCTGAAGGCCCTGGCGGCCCCCACCCCGGACCGCTTCGTGGTACGCCAGCCCGCCTTCATGGCCGAGCTGGGCCGCATGATCCAGGAGGTCCCCGCCGACCAGTGGCGCACCTACCTGCGCTGGACGCTTCTCAACGATGCCGCCCCGGGCCTGCCCAAGGCCTTCGAGCAGGCATCCTTCGCCTTCTACGGCACGAAGCTCCAGGGCACCACCGCCCAGCATCCCCGCTGGAAGCGCGTGATGTTCGCCGCCGACCGCGGCCTGGGCGAGGCCCTGGGCAAGCTCTACGTCCAGCGCGCCTTCCCTGCCAGCAGCAAGGCCAAGGTGCTGGAGATGGTGGAGAACCTCTGCACGGCGCTGAAGGCCCGCATCGACGGCCTCGCCTGGATGAGCGGCCCGACCAAGACCAAGGCCCGCCAGAAGCTGGCCGCCATGCGGGTGAAGATCGGCTATCCGGATGTCTGGCGCGACTACGCCCAGCTCGAGGTCAAGCGGCAGCCGTACGTGCTCAACCTCCTGGAGGCCCGCCGCTTCGAGTTCCAGCGGCGCCTGGCGAAGCTCGGCGGCCCCATCGACCGGAACGAGTGGAGCATGACGCCGCAGACCAACAACGCCTACTACAGCCCCACCATGAACGAGATCGTCTTCCCCGCGGGCATTCTTCAGCCGCCCTACTTCGACGCGACGGCTGATGACGCGGTGAACTACGGGAACATCGGCGCCACCATCGGCCACGAGATGACCCACGGCTTCGACGACGAGGGCCGCCAGTTCGACGCGGACGGCAACCTCAAGAGCTGGTGGACCCCTGAGGACGAGAAGGCCTACAACGAGCGCGCCGAGCTGGTGGTGAAGCAATTCGACGCCTTCGAGCCCCTGCCTGGCCTGCACCTCAACGGAAAGCTCACCCTGGGCGAGAACATCGCCGACCTGGGCGGCCTCAAGATCGCGTGGAGTGCCTGGAAGCTGAGCCAGAAGGGCAAACCCCCCGTCGGAAAGATCGAGGGTTTCACACCTGAACAGCGGTTCTTCCTGGGCTATGCCGAGACCTGGCGCACCCTCACCCGCGAGGAGGCCACCCGCCTCCGCGCCGTCACCGATCCTCACAGCCCGGCGAAGTTCCGCGTGAACGGCCCGCTCGCCAATCTGCCGGAGTTCTACGAGGCCTTCGGCTGCCAGGACGGCGACCCCATGAAGCGGCCCGAGAAGGACCGCCCGGCCATCTGGTAGCATCGCCCTTTCGTCCCGACTTCCAAAGGATCTCCATGCGCATCCGCCCCCTCGTCCTCCTCGCCACCCTCCTGACCGCCGGCGCGGCCCTGGACGCCTGCACCAACCTGCTCGTGACCAAGGGCGCGACCAAGGATGGGTCGACGATGATCACCTATGCCGCCGACAGCCACACGCTCTACGGCGAGCTCTACTTCAAGCCCGGCGGGAAGCACAGCCCCGGCGAGGTGCGCGTGATCCGGGAGTGGGACAGCGGCTTCACCTTCGACACGGGCAAGGTGCTGGGCAGCATCCCCGAGGCCCCCGTGACCTACACCCGCGTCGGCAACATGAATGAGCACCAGGTCACCATCGCGGAGACCACTTTCGGCGGGCGCAAGGAACTGCAGGTCCCCAGCGGCATCATCGACTATGGCAGCCTCATCTACATCGGCCTGGAGCGCGCGAAGACGGCCCGCGAGGCCATCCAGGTGATGACCACCCTCGCCGAGCAGTACGGCTACGCCTCCGAGGGCGAGAGCTTCTCCATCGCGGATCCCAACGAAGTCTGGATCCTCGAGATGATCGGCAAGGGCAAGGGCCAGACCGGCGCCCTGTGGGTGGCCTACCACCTGCCGGACGGCACCATCAGCGCCCACGCCAACCAGTCCCGCATCCGCCAGTTCCCCCTGAACGACCCCAGCACCGCCATCTACAGCAAGGACCTCATCCCCTTCGCCCGGGAGAAGGGCTACTTCAAGGGGGCGGACAAGGACTTCAGCTTCGCCGACACCTATGCGCCCCTCACCTTCGGGGCCCTGCGCGCCTGCGAGGCCCGTGTGTGGAGCCTGTTCCGCCGCGCCGCGCCCAGCCAGAACCTCTCCATCGACTACGTGAAGGCCGTGAAGGGCGCCAAGCCCATGCCGCTCTTCATCAAGCCCGATCAGAAGCTGGGCGTGCATGACGTCATGCAGCTCATGCGCGACCACTTCGAGGGCACCGAGTTCGACATGACCAAGGACGTGGGCGCCGGCCCCTACAAGCTGCCCTACCGCTGGCGCCCCATGACCTGGAAGGTGGACGGCCAGGAGTATCTCCACGAGCGCGCCATCAGCACCCAGCAGACCGGGTTCTCCTTCGTGAGCCAGGCCCGCGGCTGGATGCCCGGTCCCGTGGGCGGCGTGCTGTGGTTCGGCGTGGACGACACCTACACCACGGTCTACCAGCCCATCTCCTGCGCCATCACGGCGCCGCCCAAGGCCTTCGCCATCGGCACGGGCAACTTTGATTCCTTCAGCTGGGACAGCGCGTTCTGGACCTTCAACTTCGTCAGCAACTACACCTACACCCGCTGGAGCGACATGATCGTGGATGTCCAGAAGGTGCAGCAGGAGCTCGAAGGCCGCTACCTAGCCGACCAGGCCGAGGTGGACCGCAAGGCCCTCGAGCTCTACAAGCAGGATCCCGCCCAGGCCCAGGCCTACCTCACCCAGCGCGCCGCCATTCAGTCCGAGGAGCTCATGGGCCGGTGGAAGAAGCTGGGCGAATCCCTCATCTGGAAGTACCTGGATGGCAACGTCCGCAACGGGAAGGGCGAGGTCACCCATCCCAAGGCTCCCGAGGACTGGCTGCGCTGCATCGTCAAGGACCACGGCGACGTCATCAAGATGCAGAAGGTGGAGGGATTGGCTCCGGACGAGGAGTGATTCCCGGGCTGAAAACCTTCGGTTTTCAACTAGGAGGCCCCGCCAGTGGGGCCTCCTAGTTGTGACGCTTGCCGATCGGGGCCCTGTGGGATGATGGCGGGTTCCCCGAGGCCCTCATGCACCGCCCTGATCCGCATTCCTACTACGATGCAGCCCAACCGAAGGCCCGGCGGCTTCGCCTGAAGCTGGGGGTGGACTTCGCCGCCAAGCGCATCGCTGGAGAGGTGGTCCTGGAGTTCGGCGACCCGATGTCCGGCCCACTGGACTTGGACACCAAGGGACTGGAGATCCTCGCGGTGGACGCGCCAGGCAAGGGCTCCCTCCCCTGGGAGCTCGGCGAGGCCGATCCCATCCTGGGCAGCCGCCTGCGGGTGACCGTGCCCGATGGCACCCGGGAAGTGACAGTCCGCTACCGGACGGCCCCGGACGCCATGGCCCTCCAGTGGCTGGATCCGGAGCAGACCGAGGGCAAGGTGGCGCCCTACCTCTTCAGCCAGTGCCAGCAGATCCACGCCCGCACCATGGTGCCCTGCCAGGACACGCCCATCGCCCGGGTGTCCTACCAGGCCGAGGTCACCGTGCCCGAGGGCCTCACCGCGGTGATGTCCGCGGGCCCGGACGGCGATGAGGCCACCGGCGATGGCCGCCACATCTTCCGCTTCACCATGCCCCAGCCCATCCCCAGCTACCTGCTGGCCCTGGCCGTGGGGCGCCTGGAATCCCGCGACCTGAGCCCCCGCAGCCGCGTGTGGGCGGAGCCGGAGACGGTGGCCGCCGCCGCCTGGGAGTTCGCCGGGGTGGAGGAGATGATCGTCAAGGCCGAGGGCCTCTTCGGAGCCTACCCCTGGGACCGCTACGACATGCTGGTGCTGCCACCCTCCTTCCCCTACGGCGGCATGGAGAACCCGCGCATGACCTTCCTCACGCCCACCCTGCTGGCGGGGGACCGCAGCCTGGTGGATGTGGTGGCCCACGAGCTGGCCCACAGCTGGACCGGCAACCTCGTCACCAACGCCAGCATGGAGCACTTCTGGCTGAACGAGGGCTTCACCGTGTGGGCCGAGCGCAAGATCCTGCGCACCCTCCACGGCGACGACGCCGCGGCCCTGGGCTGGGCCACCGGCCAGAAGGCCCTGGAAGACAGCCTGGAGCGTTTCAAGAAGGAGCCCCACCTCACGGTGCTGCGCATGCACCTCGAGGGCATCGATCCCGACGACGCCTTCTCCAGCATCCCCTACGAGAAGGGCGCAAGGCTGGTGGCGGCCCTGGAGCGGCAGGTGGGAGAGGCCACCTTCGGCCGCTTCCTCCGCGACTACATGGACGCCTTCCGCTTCACTTCCATCACCACGGAGCAGTTCTGCGCCTTCGTGGACGAGAAACTGCCCGGCGCCCTGGCGGCCGTGAACGCCAAGGCCTACCTGGACGAGTCCGGGATGCCCGCCACGGCGCCCCAGTTCCGCAGCGCCCAGCTGGACGGCCTCACGGCCCTGGCGGAGGGATGGACCGGCGGCCAGCGGCCCACCGAGGCCCAGATCGCGGCCTGGACGCCTTCGGAGCTGCTGGTCTACCTCCAGAAGCTGCCCCGCCAGCTCTCCCAGGCCGACTGCGCCTGGCTGGACGCGCACTTCAAGCTGATGAACCGGGGCAACCACGAGATCCTCGTGGAGTGGCTGACCCTGGCCGCGGCTGCGGACTACGAGGCGGCCTTCCCGCGCATCCGCGAGGTGCTGGTCCGCGTGGGGCGCATGAAGTACCTCCGGCCGCTCTACGGCGCCTTGGGCCAGCATGCCCGCACCCGCGCCCTGGCCCGCGAGATCTTCGCCGCCGCCAGCCCCGGCTACCACGGCCTCTCGCGGCGCGTGGTGGCATCCGTGCTTGAGTCCTACCCCAGCTGAAACACACTCGCGGAGATCGCAGAGAAAGCGGAGAACCCAGAGGAGACAGTCATGTTTCTTTTCTCCGCGACCTCCGCCAGCCTCCGCGATCTCTGCGTGAGTCTTTGCCCTTCCATGGCCTGAACCCCAGGAGCCTCCATGTCCCACGGATCCGAACCCCAGGAGATCAAGGGTCTGCCCGCGAATGCGCGCCGCCCCCTGAACGCCGGCGAGGCCTATGTGCCCCTCGTCCCCCAGGACGGCGTGCCCGAGACCACCCCCCGGGCCATCACCATGGGCCTCATCTTCTGCGCCATCTTCAGCATGGCGGCGGCCTACCTGGCCCTGAAGCTGGGCCAGGGCATCGAAGCGGCCATCCCCATCGCCATCCTGGCCGTGGGCCTCAGCCGCTTCTTCCCCCGCAAGAACACCATCCTCGAGAACGTCATCGTCCAAAGCATCGGCGCCAACAGCAGCCACGTGGTGAGCGGCGCGGCCTTCACCATCCCCGCCCTCTACATCCTGGCCCAGACGCCCGGCAGCGGCGTGCCCACGCCCACCCTGTGGCAGGTGGTGCTGGTGAGCTTCCTGGGCGGCTGCATCGGCATCCTGTTCCTGGTGCCCCTGCGCCACCACTTCATGGTGGAGAACCACGGCATCTTCCCCTGGCCCGAGGCCACCGCCACCGCCGAGATCCTCGTGACCGGCGAGAAGGCCGGCAACCAGGCCAAGGAGCTGGCCATCGCCGCGGGCATCGGCGCCCTCTATGACGGTCTCGTATCCATCTTCCGCGGCATGGGCGAGTACATCCGCCTCGAGCATGTGTACGTGGGGAAGGCCCTGCGCGAGAAGTTCATGAGCTTCAACTTCCTCAACAGCGCGGCCACGCTGGGCATCGGGTACATCATCGGCCTGCGCTACTCCGCCGTCATCGCCGCGGGCTCCTTCTTCAGCATGTTCGTGCTGGTGCCCCTCTTCCACGCCATCGGCCAGCACGTGCCGGTGATCGTGCCGCCGGGCGCCAAGCTCATCGCCGACATGAGGCCCGAGCAGGTCTTCTTCGCCTACGTGCGCATCATCGGCGTGGGCGCCATCGCAGGCGCGGGCGTCATGGGGGTGCTCGCCTCCATGCCCAACATGATCCGCAGCATCATCAGCAACATGAAGGCCCTCATGGATCGCGATGCGGCCGCCGAGTCCCCCAAGGCCGCCATCCGCACCGAGCGCAGCCTCGCAGGCTCCATGATCGCCGTGGGCCTCGTCACCAGCATGGTGGGCACCCTGGCCTTCCTCAGCTTCGGCCTGGGCATCAAGCAGGCCCTGGTGCCGGCCCTCATCGCCACCCTGGTGGTGATGGTCATCTCCTTCTTCTTCGCGCCCGTCGCCGCCCGCGCCATCGCCACCATCGGCACCAACCCCATCAGCGGCATGACCATGCTGACCCTTGTGATCACCGGCGTGCTCATGCTCAAGCTGAACTTCACCGGCGGCTACGGCATGTTCCTCACCATGATGGTGGGCGGCATCGTGTGCACGGCCCTGGCGGCCTCCGGCGCCTTCAGCACCGACCTCAAGATCGGCCACTGGATCGGCGCCACGCCGGCGCGCCAGATCGGCTGGAAGTTCGTGGGCACCTTCGTGGCCGCCCTCTTCACGGGCATCGCCATGTGGCTCATGGCCAAGCAGGTGAACCTGGACGGCACCATGGCCCTGGGCACCTCCATTCCCGCGCCCCAGGCCAGCGCCATGAAGGCCATCCTCGAAGGCATCTTCGGCACCGTGTCCATGCCCCTGCGCTGGTACGCCTTCGGCCTCGGCATCATGCTCTCCCTCGTGCTGCGCATGGTGGAGCTTCCCGCCCTGGGCTTCGCCCTGGGCATGTACCTGCCCATCGAGCTGAACACGCCCCTCTTCCTGGGCGGCATCCTGGCGCACCTGGTGAACCGGCCCAAGCCCGGCACCAGCGAGGCCGATGCCAAGGCCCGGGAGAACCGCGGCGTGCTCATCGCCAGCGGCCTCATGGCCGGCGGCGCCATCATGGGCGTGGTGGCCAGCTTCATCAAGCTCAAGTGGACCGAAGGCTTCCCCCTCCTCACGGCCCACCAGGCCGAAGGCGCCCTGGGCGAGTGGCTGGGTCTGGCCGCCCTCGTGGCCCTGTGCCTCTACGTGGTCGTCTACAGCCGGCGGGCCAAGGGCGAGGCGTAGTTCTCCGAAAAGGAATTTGAAAAGCGGAGGAGAGCAGAGGGGCAGAGGAAAACGGAGGCAGGATGACCTATTCATCCCTCCGTTGCCCTCCGCATCTCCGCTTTCCTCTGCTTCCTTAATTCCGTTCTCCTTTTCGATTTTCGGATCAACACTTGGCGCGCTCCCCCGGTATGGATAGGTGAGGGAGGAATCGTGACGTGTTCCCAGAGACCGAGGCCGCGCTGATGGATGAGGGGCTGGCCTCGCTTCCGGAAGCATCGGCGGATGATCCATTGGAACCGCTGATCCGCCGCATCCGGGCTGGCGATGTGGAAGCCTTCGGAGATCTGCTGGCGCGCACCGAAGGGCGGATCCTGGCTCTGGCCTGGCGGATGCTGGGAGACCGGCACCTGGCCGAGGATGCGGCCCAGGAGACCTACCTCCGCGTATTCCGGTCCCTGAACTCCTTCCGTCTGGGCGAGCGCTTCGAGGCCTGGATGGTCCGCATCGCCGTGAACGTCTGCCACGATCTCACCCGGAAACGTGGACCCCGGCCTGCTCCTGTGGAGGTACTGGAGGTCCTCGAAGGCGAAGCGCCTCTGGGCACTGAGGCCTCCATCCTCCTCGACCAGCGCCGGGCCCTGGTGCGGCGGGCTCTGGCCACGCTGCCCCAGGCCGAGCGGGCCGCCCTGGTACTCCGGGACCTGGAGGGCCTGTCCACGGAGGAGGCTGCCCGGATCCTGGGCGTCCGCCCCGTCACGGTCCGCTCCCAGGCCGCCTCGGCCCGTGCCAAGGTGCAGGCCTTCTGCGCCCGCCACCTGAAATCCACACCTGGAGGACGCCCATGACGAGCCATGTCCTCGACCTGCTGCCCCTCTGGGCCGGAGACGACCTGGGGACGGCGGAGATGGCCGCCGTCGACCGGCACCTGGAGGGATGCCCCGCCTGCCGCGCCGCGGCCGAGGATCTGCGAGCCAGCCGGGCCTGGCTGCGAGAGGCCATGGCGGCGCCCTTTGGAGCCGCCGACCACGCCCGGCTCCGGCGCGCGTTGATGGATCGGGTGGCGGCCGAACCACGCCCACGGCCGCTCTCGCCTCGGATGCGCATTTCCCTCCTCGCCGCGGCCGCGCTGCTTCTGGCCAGTCTCACCTGGGCTCTGCGCCAGCCTCAACCGACGGCACCCGTGGCTGGGCCTGCGGTGCCCGAGCCCGCTCTTCCGGGCTCGAAACCCGCCCTACCCCAACCCCACCCCCTCGCCGCCCGTGCCACACCCGCCCCGGCCCGCCGCACGCCTGCCTCGGCCCGCGAGGAGCCTCCATCGCCTCCCGCAACTCCCGCGCGCATCGAGTTCCAGACCGCCGATCCCAACATCCGAATCATCTGGCTGGCCCAGGCCAAGCCCCTTCCCGAAACCGAACCGTCCACGGAGCATCCATGAGCGTCCGCCTCGCCCTCGCCTTCGCCACTCTGATCGGCACGGCCCTCCCGGCCCTGGCCCAGACCACCGCCCCGCCCGCCGCCGCCCAGCCCAAGGCCCCTGAGCCTGACCCCGACCCCGCCATGCTCCGCGCCATGAAGAGCAAGGTGTTCGAAGTGAAGCACCGCAGCCCCCTATGGCTCGCCAATAGCCTTCGAGCCCTGGGCAGCGGTGTGCGGGGCAGCCGTTTGGACTGGACCAACGATGATGGCCTGAGGCTGCTCACTGTCCGAGATTTCCCTGAGAACTTGGCCGCCATCGAAGAAGCGATCAAGCGCCTGGATGCACCTACGGCGATCAAGAAGACCCCGAATGTGGAGTTGACCCTTCAGATCCTGTTCGCATCGAAGGCTCAGGCACAGGGCAGCGGGCTCCCATCAAACCTTGATGGGGTGGTGAAGCAGTTGAAGGACACCCTCGACTATCGCAGCTATACCCTTGGGGCGACCGTGGTTCAGCGTGTACATCCCAGGGAACAACTCATGGAAGGCATCAGGATGCAGAGCGCCGTGGACCCCAGCGGGATGGGTGCTTCCGCGGGCAAGGACACCCCTGAGTTGAGCATCGACTGTTCGCTCCCCCGCGGGATTGTCCTCGAAAACACAGGCAGCGAAACCTTTGTCTTCCGGATTGAATCCTTCCGGCTGAACCTCATGGAGAATCGATCCGATGGTCGCCCCGCGGTCGCTGGAATGAGCACAGAACTGAGCCTGAAAGAAGGTGAAACCGTGGTGGTCGGAACCTCGGTCGTGAAGGGCCGCGGCCTCATCGTCGTGCTCAGCGCCCGGCGCGTGAACTAGCTGGGGATTGAGCGGCCCGGATCCTATTCATCCCCTTCATCCTGGCTGAAAAAGAAACGGAACCAGCCAGGATGAAGGAGAAACACGGGCTACGAAAAAGATCTCGGCTGGCATTGAGAGCGCCTAACAAAGCCCCGAGGACGTGGGCCGCCCTCGGCTGAGGCTTTGTCTCAACCGGAGGATGGACTCGGTGGAAGCCTTCACGATGAGGGCATTTTCCCCCTTGAAAAAACGACCAATCGCTGAACTATGTATCTGATTAATCCACCTGACTCACCTGATCCGGCTTTCGAAGCACCCAGGGAGGCAGTATGGTGTCCCCCCGGTCTGTCAGCTACTTGATCTCTCTTCTGCTGGCCATCGGCCCACCATTGCGGGGGCAGACGTCCACCACTGGGGCGATCTCTGGCCTGGTGTTCGACACCAGAGGCACCCCCCTGGCGCGCGCCACAATCCGTGCGACTTCGGCGCAGATCCAGCGGACGACCACCTCGGACCCTGAGGGCGGGTTCCATCTCGCGCTGCTCAACCCCGGCGATTGGACCCTGGAGTTCACACTGGCGGGCTACACCGCCCTGTCCCTGTCCCTCACCGTCACCACTGCATCCGTTCATCCGGTGAGGGTGAAGATGGCACCGTCGGGACAGGCGCGGGTCGAGGTTGTGGCCGAGGCCCTGCAGATGGACTTGAGCACGAACATCCAGGGTTCCAGCTTGACCGCCTCCGACCTTGAGCGGTTGCCCACCGGCCGGGACCTGAGCGACCTGCTCATGCTCGGGCCCGGGGTGGAGGATTCGGGCTTCACGAACACCGGCACCACCAATTGGAATGGCAACCCTTCGGTGAGCGGCGCATCTTCCCTGGAAAACCTCTACCTGCTCGACGGCCTGGTGACCAACGACTTCCGGACTGGCTTTCAGGGTGCTGCATTGCCCAAGGAATGGGTCAAGCAGGTGGAGGTTCAGACCGGCGGCTTTGCCCCGGAGTATTCGGCGCTCGGCGGTATCGTGGTGGCCATCACCAAGCAGGGCACCAACGCTTTCGCCGGCTCCCTGGCCTACACCTCGACTTTGCCGCAGCTGCAGGCACGCGCGAAGTACAACCCGGCCGTGGGCCAGCTGAAGCCGAACGATCCGCAGCGGACCTGGGACACCACCTTCACGGTCAGCGGGCCCCTGCGCAAGGATCGGCTGTTCTACTTCCTCGGCGGCAGCTTCAACCGGGTGGCGCCCGACCCGGCCTCGGTGACTCCCAACAACCAGGGCCTCCGGTCCGATCCAGCGAAGGATGACACCCGCAACCTGTACGGCAAGGTGAACTGGTTCCCGCATCCGGATCACCAGGTGACCTTCGCGCTTCAGGACCGTAACCGTGACCAGAGCCAAGACAACCGCTATCCCTCACCCAACGGCACGGCCCAATTCGGCGCCGCAGTCCACGACCGCACCCGGAACCTGAGCCTCAACTGGGACTGGATCATCAGCCCGTCCATGGTGTTGGCCGTCAAAGCCGGACGCTCCCAATTCAAATCGGACCGAACCCCGACGGACGGCACGGAGGTCCGCGTGAACGACCAGATGTACTTCAGCCCGCTGGGGCCCTGGGGATCAAACCCCCTGCCGACGTCAACCCTTCCTGACAGTAACTTCGCGTACGGCGGACTGGGGTGGTACACCTCGGAGAGCGCCATCACCGCGCGCCAGCTGCGCGTGGATTTCAGCTGGCTGATCGCCAGCCACATCCTGAAGGTCGGGATCAGCCGGACCTTGCCGGAGTGGACCTTCCAGGGCCGGACCACCGGCGGCTACGCCATCTCCATCTACCAGTTCAACTCCGGGCCCGACCGCTACCAGTTCCGCGGCCTGAGGCGCAGCTTCTCCTCGCGGGATTCACATGCCTCCGGCGACTACTCGGCCCTGTACGCCCAGGACACCTGGGAGGTCCGGCCAGGCTTGCGCCTGATGTACGGCCTCCGCTACGAGAGCCAGGAGCAGCGGGACAACCAGGGAGCCACCTTCTTCAAGTTCACCAGGGCCAAGGATGTCACCCAACCCCGCCTCGGCTTCACCTGGGACCTCCGGGGCGATGGCCGCCTCAAGCTGAGCGGGAGCTACGGCCAGTACTACGAGCAGATCCCCCTCAACCCGGTGATGACCACGGGCGGGGGCTACTTCAACCTCTGGGAGAACTACAGCCCCGCCAGCGCCAGCTACGACCTCACCACCCGCGCCTGGACCATCACCGGGAATCCCGATGGCATCCCCGGCTTCGACTCCCGCCCAACCTACGACAACTCCAGGTTCTGGGGGACACGGCCGCCCATTGCCGAAGGCATCCAGCTCCCCCGGCGCGATGAGTACACCCTCGGCTACGACCACCGCTTCGCCAGCGGTTGGCTGGCCGGCGTCCACTACCGTTGGCGCAAGCTGACCCAAGTCATCGAGGACTCGGTGCCCACCGACCGGAATGGCAATCCCATCGACGACGAAGGCTTCTCGATCCTCTGGAATCCCAGGGCCGGCGCCACCGTGCGCTGGCGGAACAATGCCCTGCACAATGACCCCGGCGCACTCAACGTGTGGGTGAACGACGTCTTCCCCACCGCCTATAACCTCTACCGGGCCATCGACCTCACCCTGGCCAGGCACGGCTCCGACTACAGCCTCGAGCTCAGCTACACCCACAGCCGCTTCGAGGGCTCCTACGAGGGCCTGGCCGTGCAGTTCCAGGCCAATGCCAACCTGACCTTCACCTACGACTACTGGCCCTATGTGGGTGTGGGCCTCCTGCCCCTCGACCACACCCACAGCCTGAAGCTGCTCGCCACCAAGAGCCTTCCGCTCTTTGGGCACACCTTCACGGTCGGCACCTTCTCCCGGCTGGTGAGCGGCATCCCCAGCACCGACTGGGATGGCACCAACGACTTCGGCAACTACGGAGCGGCACACCCCATCGACGGCAGGTACGGCAACCACGGCCGCCTGCCCACCCAGGTGGTATGCGACCTCACCCTGCGCTACGAGATGCGCTTCAGCCGGGTCAAGGTCACGCCCTCCCTGGACGTGTTCAACCTGTTCAATCGGCAGACGGTCACTGGCGTGGACGAGAACAAGGCCTGGTGGAAGTACCCCTACCCTGAAGGCAACCCCACCTGGCGCCAACCATGGTCCTGGCTCGCCGGCCGCAGCCTGCGCTGGAGCCTGTCCCTGAGCTTCTGAGAGGGGAAGATGTCTGCTCAAATTCTTTCCACAGGCTCCTTCCTCGGTCCTTATCGGGTGCTCGCGTTGCTGGGCAAGGGCGGGATGGGTGAGGTGTACCGCGCCCATGATCCGAAGCTCGGGCGGGAGGTGGCGATCAAGGTCCTCCCGGCGGCCTTCGCCGAGGATGCCGAGCGGCTGCGCCGCTTCGAGCGGGAGGCCCGGGCGGCGAGCGCGCTGAACCACCCGAACATCCTCACGATCTATGAACTCGGCACCCACGAGGGCTCACCCTTCCTGGTCATGGAACTGCTCGAGGGGCTCACCCTGCGGGAGTTGATGAAACAGGGTCCGTTGACGGCGGGACGCATCGCAGAGCTGGGTGCGCAGATCGCTGAAGGGCTTGCGGCGGCGCACGAGCGGGGGATCATCCACCGCGACATCAAGCCCGAGAACCTCTTCCTCACCCGCCGCGGGGTGGTGAAGATCCTGGACTTCGGCTTGGCCAAGTCCGGTTGCCTGGAGAATCAGTTCACGTCAGTGACGACCCTCGGAACCGGCACGGGGATGGTGGTGGGGACGGCGTCCTACATGAGCCCCGAGCAGGCGACCGGGAAACCCGTGGGGTTCGCAACCGACCAGTTCAGCCTCGGCGTCGTGCTCTATGAGATGGTTGCCGGGATGCGTCCCTTCACCGGCGATTCGATTACGGAGACCCTGGCGGCGATCGTACGGGACAAGCCTACGCCGCTGGAAAGCCTGGCGTCGGGGGTCCCTGCGGGCTTGGTCTCGATCGTCCGGCGCTGCCTGGCGAAGGATCCCACCGAACGCTACCGGAGCGACGGTGAGCTCGCGGAGGCACTGGCGGCCATGGCGACCAAGGAGGGCGGGCCGATACTCCGTTTTCCGTCCAGACCCCAGGCTGGTCTGCGACTTCCCCGCAGGGGACTGCTGGCCACCGCCGGAGTGGCGCTGACCGCAGCTCTCGGCTTCCTCCTGTGGTGGCGCCCCTGGGTGCCTTCCACGCCAAAGTGGGACGATCACCTCGCGCTTGTCCTGCCTCTGGAGAACCGGACCGGGGATCCTTCCCTGGACGATCTGGGCCAGCAGGCCGCCGACCTGGTCCGCCAGGATCTGGAGAAGGTGGGGAGCCTGAAGCTGGCGGTGAACCCCGGGGGACGCGACCTGCACCGTCTGGCGGCGGCCACGCGGGCGAGACTGGTCGCGACCGGCAGCTACGCACGACGAGGCCGGGACCTGGTGTTCCAGGCCCGGCTCGAGGATCCGTGGGCTGGCACGACCATCTATTCGCTGGGACCCTGGCAGGCGCCGCCGGAGGACCCCACCGCCGCGCTGAAGGAGCTCAGGCAGTACCTGGCCGGTGCGCTGGTCATCTCCCTTTGCGATACCGGCGGCGCCAGGTTCGGCACGTGGCGGGCACCCCGCCTGGACACCTGGCTGCAGTCGAGGGATTGCTACGAACGGTTCAACGCCGATCCCGAAGGAACGATTGCCGCCTTGCGCAAGATTCTGGAAAGCGATCCAGATGGATTCGACGCCATCTACGTGCTGCTCGCCTACATCGCGACGCCCAAGCGCGCAGAGGAGGCGAGGGCCTTGCTCGACGCCATCGAGCCCCGCAGTCCCTTCTACACGTCCGCAGAGCGCGGCTTCCTGCGGTTCTTCCGCGCAAGGACCGAAAACCGCCCGGCGGAAGGCGTCAAGGCCCTGCTGGATGTCCGCGCCGTCTGCGGGGATTTCGAATCGCTCCACTACAACCTTGGAAACCTGTACCTGGCCATGCACCACGATGGCAGTGCGCTCCGGGAATTCCGGCCGATCATGGATTCGTCGGTATTCTGGGAGGGCTGGTTCGCAGGATGGATCGCCCTACCCATGGGGAGGCTCCTGCACCAGCGGGGAGAGTACGAGGAGGAGCTCCGGCTGGCTCGCAAAGGCTTGGCGGTGGTGCCGGACAACACCCTCTTCCGCGTGCGCGAAGTTGCTGCGCTCGCAGCCATGGGCCGGATGGCGGAGGTGGAACAGGCCGTGCAGGACGGCAGCCTCGTCAAGCCGAGCCGCGGGCTTGCGGCTCCCCCCCGGGCCCTCGAGGCCATCGCCGCCGCGGAGCTTCATGCCCACGGGGAGGAGGCGGAGAGCCAACGCTGGGCATCGCGGTTCCTCGATCGCCATTCCCCTTCGGCGGACCCGCCAACGGAACCGTGGCTGTGGGGCGACACCATCCACATGCTTCGCATTCTGGGGCGGCAGAAGGAGGCGCTGGCCCTGGTGGACGCCCGGCTGGCAAAGGACCCTAACAATCCGGATCCGCTCTCCGACCGGGGCATGCTCCTGGCGGAACTGGGCGCGGCCACCGAGGCCAGGGCGGTGGAGGCACAACTGGCCGCCCTTCCGTCCAAGCCAGGTTCGATGCCCGGCCATCCTTTCGAATGTGCCTGTGTACTGGCCGCGCTCGGGGAGAAGGAGCGGATGGTCGAACGCCTCCGCCAGGCCGTGGCGGGCGGCTCGAACCTGGCCTACGTCCTGACGCACGACGAGGCCTTCCGCAAGTTCCGCGGATACCCCCCCTTCGAGGACCTGATCAAACCGGTTGACTAGGACGGGAGCAAACAGGCCCGAAGGTCCCGCTGTACGCCGGGATTTCCCACCACCAGGTTCCCCGTTCCGCACCAGGTCTGCCCGCCCTCCCAATCGGTGATCACGCCGCCGGCCTCCTGCACCAGCAGGGCACCGGCGGCGAGGTCCCAGGGCTTGAGGCCCAGCTCGAAGTAGCCGTCGAAGATGCCGCAGGCCACGTGGGCCAGGTCGAGGGCGGCGCTGCCGGCGCGGCGGATGCCCTTGGCCCGGGGGAACACGCGGCCGAGGGCGGCATTGAAGACCGGCCAGCGCTCGCCCAGCTGGAACGCGAAGCCCGTGGCCAGGAAGGCGCCATCCAGGCCCGCCTGCTGCGACACGCGCATGGGCCTGCCGTTCCAGGTGGCGCCCATGCCGCGCACGGCCAGGAAGCAGTCGCCCCGCAGGGGATCCAGCACGCAGCCCACCACAGGGCCCTCCGCGTCCCACAGGGCCACTGAGACGCACCAGTGGGGGAAGCCCTGGACGAAGTTCAGCGTGCCGTCGAGCGGGTCCACGATCCAGCGGATGTCCGCGCTGCCGTGGCTCCCGCCCTCCTCGCCCAGGAACCCGTACTGGGGGAAGCGGAAGTCCAACTCGGCGTGGATGGCGGCTTCGGCGGCACGATCAGCCTCGCTCACCACGTCGTTCTTGGTCTTCTCGGTGATGGTGGCGGGATCGAGCTTCCGGAAATAGCCGAGCAGCACCTTCCCTCCGGCCTGGGCCGCAGCCACACAGGCCTCCCGTTGCGCGTCGTACATGTCAGGCTCCCGGCCTTGATTCTGGCATGGCCGCCTCCGCCCGCTTCTTCAGCGCCCGGATCATGCCGGGGAACACGAAGAGGTGGAATGGCAGCACCGAGTACCAGTAGATCAGGCCGAGCACGCCGTGGGGCTCGAAGAAGGCGGTCTGCTCCAGGCGCGAGCCCGCTCCCTCCGGGCGCACGGTGAACTGGAGCCAGGCGTGGCCATCCAGCTTCATCTCGGAGCGCAGCCGCAGGAGGCGGTCCTCCTCGACGGCCTCGACGCGCCAGAAGTCCACGGGATCGCCCACGCGGAGCTGCCGCGGATGCCGCCGCCCCCGGCGCATGCCCATGCCGCGGAACAGCCGGTCCAGGAAGCCGCGGATCTGCCACAGCCAGTTGCCGGCGGGCCAGCCGTTCTCGCCGCCCAGCGCGCAGAAGGTCTCGAACACCGTGCGAGGCGGGGCCTTCACGTGCCGGTGGTGGCGCTCCAGGAACATGCCCTCGTGGGAGCCCAGGACCTCCTCCTCCTGCTCGCGGGAGAGGCTGGTGGCCCAGGTGGTCTCCACCGCATCCTCGTCCAGGCGCTGCAAGGCGAGGGCCAGGGCCTCCTTGTAGGCCATGGGGCGCACCTGGAAGACCTCCAGCGCGCGGGGGTCGCGCACCACCACCTCGGTCGTCATGCCTTCGATGAGGGGCTTGGCCAGGACCAGCGGGATGGGCGTGACCAGGTCCACCCACAGGGCCGACAGGATCGGCAGCGGCACGCGCATGGGGATGATGAAGCGGCGCAGGCCCCGGGCCTCGGCATAGCCCAGCATCATCCGCCGGTAGTCGAGGACATCGCGGCCGCCGATCTCGAAGATACCCGACACGTCCGGGTGTTCCAGGGCCTCGGTGAGGTAGCCAAGCACGTTGCGCACGCCGATGGGCTGGCAGCGGGTGTTGACCCAGCGCGGCGTGATCATGATGGGCAGGCGCTCCGTCAGGTGGCGGATCATCTCGAAGCTGGCGCTGCCGCTGCCCACGATGACCGCGGCCCGGAACTCCAGCACCGGCACGCCCGTGGAACCGAGGGCCGCCCCGACCTCCTGCCGGCTGGCGAGGTGATCGCTCCGGTGGCCCTTGGGATCCCCCAGCCCGCCCAGGTAGATGATCCGCTGCACGCCCGCCTTGGCGCAGGCCGCGGCGAAGACCAGGGCATGGCCCAGGTCCCGGTCGCGGAAGTCCGGCCGGTCTTCGCTCATGGCATGGACCAGGTAGTAGGCCTGCGACACGCCGTCCAGGGCCACCGCCAGGGAGGCCGGATCGCTCACGTCCCCCTTCACCGTCTGCACCCCCGGCCAGGGCCGGCCCGCCAGCCGGTCGGGGTTGCGGGCCAGGCAGCGCACGTGGTGGCCGGCGGCGAGGAGGCGGGGCACCAGGCGTCCGCCGATGTAGCCGGTGGCGCCGGTGACGAGGATCAGCGGTCGGCCTGGGTCCATCAGGCTCGCGCCCGTGGGCTGCGGCGACGTCATGCGGGCACCAGGTCCGCGAAGACGAAGCCGTCCCGCTCGATCACTTCGCCATTCCGGACCGCCACCGGATGGCTGAACATGGGGCCGTCCCAGGCGAAGGTGTGGAACTCGCCCCGCTCGCCGCAGGGATCCACGCCGGCCGGCAGGTCCGCCAGCAGCCCGGCGTCGAAGGCCCGGCCCGCGAAGGCCGCGTCCAGCGCCCGGGGATCCACGCAGGTCAGGGTGGCCTTCAGGCCCGCGGCCACCATGGCGCGGGAGAGCCCCGCCGTATCCGGATCCCAGATCGGGAACAGGGGCGCCAGGCCCGTGCCTGCCAGCTTCTGGATGCGATAGTCCCGCACATCCTCCAGGAACAGGTCCCCGAAGGCCATGGCCCCGATGCCTTCGGCCACCGCGCTGGCGCAGGCCTCGGCCATCCGGGCCTCGTAGGCCTCGTTCGGGCAGGGCCAGGGCAGCGGCACTTTCCAGAGGGGCAGACCGACGGCCTCGGCCTGGGCCTCCAGCAGGGATTCCCGCACCGCGTGCATGGCCACCCGTCCGAAGGCCTCGTTGGTGGTGGTGAGGAGACCCACCACGTCCACGTCTCCGGCCTGCCGGAGGGCGTGCAGGGCCCAGGCGGCATCCTTGCCGCTGGACCAGCTCAGGAGGACCTTCGTCCGAGTCATGGGATCTCCGGGTCCAAGTATGGGTTCTCGCAAATCCTGACGAATTTGGTAAACTTTCCTGGGAGCCTTCCATGCCCAAGGTCATCAACATCGAACCCACGCCCAATCCCGATGCCCTGAAGTTCCTGGTGCACCCGGCCATTCTCAAGGCCGGCTCCCGGTCCTTCAAGGATTTCGGGGCGGCGGTGGGCGATCCGCTGGGCTCGGCGCTCTTCGCCCTGGGCAAGGTGACCTCCGTGTTCTACATGGACCGCTTCGTCACCGTGAACAAGGATCCCTCGGCCGAGTGGACCGATCTCATCGACCCCATCTGCGAATCCATCGAGGACCTGAAGCTGCCGGAGAACGACACCGGCGATGTGGCGCTGACGCCGGGCGGCGACGCGGACGCGACGCTGGAGCGCATCAACCAGCTGCTGGATTCCCGCATCCGCCCCGGCCTGGCGGGCGATGGCGGCGGTCTGGAGGTGATCTCCTTCGACGGCCAGACCCTCCAGATCAGTTACCACGGCGCCTGCGGCTCCTGCCCCTCCTCCACCAGCGGCACCCTGCGCTACATCGAGGGGCTGCTCCAGGAGGAGATCAGTCCCAGCATCCGCGTCGTAAGCTGGTGAAGGGCCCGTCAGAGGCCTGGCCGGCTCCCCGCCCACGGCACCTCGGTCATGGCCGGAGGCCAGGCCGAGTGGAGATCAGTCCCAGCATCCGCGTCGTGAGTTGGTAGATTCTTTCCAATCTGACCCCTTGCACTGTGGTAAAAGTCCGGCACTCTAAGGGTACCGACTGGAGACATGCGTGAGCCCTGGGAAGGCGGTCAAGCGTCGCAGTGCCAAGGGGAACCATCTTGCCGCGCTGGCGGACCTGCTCAATGCCAGCCGGGAGGACCCGGCCCGGCTCTTCGAGCATGGCCTCGCCCTGCTGGTGGACCGCCTCAACGTGGACCGCGCCCTGCTCACCCGGATCACGGGGCTGGGCTACGAAGTGTTCTGGTGGGCCGTGGCGGACGGCGCCGGCATGAACGGCATCTTCGAGGCCCCCGAGAAGGGCTACTGTCCGTGGGTGATGGCCCACCCGGACCGCCCGCTCACCATCCGGGACGCCTCGCTGGAACCGCGCTGGCGCAAGAGCCCCGGCTACCTGGAGCTTGGCATCCGCGCCTACTCCGGCGTGGCGTTGAAGGAAGGCGACAACGTGGTGGGCACCCTGTGCGTCCAGTGCCACGCCCCCAGGGCCTTCGACCGCGGCGAGACCGAGCTGATCCGCGCCATGGGGCACCTCATGGCGCGCACCCTCGAATCCGAGAGCATGAAGCAGGAGCTCCGGGGGGCCCTGGACGCGCTGGAACTCAGCGGCGCCATCGTGGAGGACAGCGCGCTCCAGAGCGCCCGCTCCGGCCTGCCCAACCGCCGCTACCTCGACATCTGGCTCCGCGCCTCGCTGTTCATGGCCCGCCGCCGCAAGGAACCCATCGCCCTCGCCCTCTGGTCCCAACCCCTGGTGACGGGCACCCGCGGCCGCCTGGCCGCCGCCGCCTCCCATCTGCGCGGCGAGGATCTGCTCATCGAGCTGTCGGCGGACCAGTACCTGCTGATCATGCCCCACACCAGCGAGGAGGGCACGGAGGTCCTGCTCACGCGGCTTCGCGGAATCGTGGGCGAGCACCCCACCGGGGCGACGCTGTGGTTCCCCGGCGATGACGACATGACCTTGAAGTCGGCTTTGACCCGCGTCGGCAAAGCCTTCACTGAAGCCAATCGCGAAGGTACGAGCCTGATCTGGAGCCATCGCCGAGGGTGAGCGGCGACACGCACGCTGGCCCGTCAGGCAGGTCCATGGGAAGATGAAAAGCTCTGGCACAGCCGGTGGAACCCGGCCCCGTGGAGGTGGATGTTGGAAACTCCGACCTTGGTGAAAGCGGCCCTCAACGCGCTGGAGGGCCAGGGTGCCCCCAGCCGCGAGGACCTCGCCCGATGGTACGAACTGATGCACCTCGGACGCATCCTGGATGACAAAGCGCCGAACTACCTTAAGCAGGCCATCGGCTGGTCGTACCACGCCCCGTGCGCCGGCCACGACGGCATCCAGCTGGCGGCCGGGCTGGCCTTCCGCGCCGGCCAGGATTTCCTGTTCCCCTACTACCGCGACATGATGACCTGCCTCGCCGCGGGCCTCACGCCCGAGGAGATCATCCTCAACGGCATCTCCAAGGCCACCGACCCTGCCAGCGGCGGCCGCCACATGAGCAACCACTTCGCGAAGCCGTCCATCGGCATCCAGAACGTGTCCAGCCTCACGGGCAACCACACCCAGCACGCCGTGGGCCTCGCCCGCGCGGTGAAGTACTACGGCCGCGACAGCGTGGTGTTCTGCAGCCAGGGCGAGTCCTCGCTGTCCGAAGGCTACTGCTCCGAGAGCATCAACGGGGCCGACCGCGAGCAGCTGCCCGTGGTCTTCGTGGTCCAGGACAACGGCTACGGCATCTCCGTGCCCAAGCACGACCAGAGCGCCAACGACTACCTCTGCGACAACTTCAGCGGCTACTCCAACCTGAAGATCATCAAGTGCGACGGGCTGGACCTCCTGGATTCCATGCGCGCCATGGCGGAGGCCATCGCCTACATCCGCACCGGCCAGGGTCCGGCCATGGTTTACGCCATGTGCGTGCGCATCGGCAGCCACTCGAACTCGGACCGCCACGAGCTCTACCGCGACGACGCGGAGCGGGCCGAGGCCAAGGCCAAGGATCCCCTGCCCCGCTTCCGCGCCTACTGCCTGGCGAACGGCCTCGCGGAGGAGGAGCTGAAGGCCATCGAGACGGAAAACCAGGCCCGCTACCTGGCCGCCCACGACAAGGCCATGGCCGCGCCGAATCCCGATCCCGCCACCATCTACGACTTCGTCATCCCCGAGGGCTGGGTCTCCGCGCAGTATCCGGACGGCACGCACCACGCCGAAGGTACGCCCGTCAGCGTGATCACCGCCCTCAACCAGACCCTGAAGGAGGAGTTCCGCCACAACCCCGACACCTTCATCTGGGGCCAGGACATGGCCAACAAGGAGAAGGGCGGCATCTTCAACGTGTCGAAGGGGATGCAGCAGGAGTTCGGCGAGAAGCGGGTCTTCAACGCCCCCATCGCCGAGGACTTCATCGTCGGCACCGCCAACGGCTTCTCCCGGCTGGACGACAAGATCCGGGTGGTGGTGGAGGGCGCCGAGTTTGCCGACTACATCTGGCCCGCCGCCGAGCAGATCGTGGAGTGCAGTCACGACTACTGGCGCAGCAACGGCCAGTTCGCTCCCAACGTCACCATCCGCCTGGCCTCCGGCGGCTACATCGGCGGCGGCCTCTACCACTCGCAGAACGTCGAAGGCTGGCTCACCACCCTGCCCGGCATCCGCGTGGTGGTGCCCGCCTTCGCCGACGACGCCGCGGGCCTGCTGCGTACGGCCCTGCGCAGCCGCGGCACCACCCTCTACCTCGAGCCGAAGTTCCTCTACAACGCGAAGATGGCCCAGGCCGTGGTGCCGTCGGACTTCGCCGTGCCCTTCGGCAAGGCCCGCGTCCGCCGCGAAGGCACGGACCTCACCATCCTCGCCTACGGCACGCCGGTCCACTTCGCCCTGGAAGCCGCGGCCAAGCTGGAGAAGGAGGGCAAGTCCGCCGAGGTGATCGACCTCCGCAGCCTCAGCCCCCTGGACACGCCCGCCATCCTCAAGTCCGTGAAGAAGACGCACCGTGTGCTCATCGCCCACGAGGACAAGGTCTTCGGCGGCTTCGGCGGCGAGCTGGCGGCCATCTGCGCCTCCGAGTGCTTCGTCTGGCTGGACGCGCCCGTGGAGCGCGTGGGCTCCGAGTTCACGCCCGTGGGCTTCAACCGCATCCTCGAGCGCGCCATCCTCCCCAATGCCGACAAGGTGCTGGCGGCAGCGCGCAAGGTCCTGGCATTCTAAGAAGAAGCAACCGCGAAAAACGCGAAGCCCTGCGGGCACGCGAAAAGCATCCAAGGCATGGGCCTTTGCCCTATCTCTCTTTCGCGCCCATTCGCCCCTTTCGCGGTTCCAGTCCCTTCCCCTGAGGAGTCTCCATGCAGTTCGGTCCCTGGGATGTCCAGATCGTCAGCGGCGGCACCTTCCGGCTGGATGGCGGCGCCATGTTCGGCACCGTACCCAAGGTCGTCTGGAACAAGCTCTACCCCGCCGACGAGGAGAACCAGATCCTCATGGCCACCAACTGCCTGCTGATCCGCGGCGAGGTGGACGGGAAGAAGCACGTCATCCTCGTGGACAACGGCAACGGGGACAAGGAGAGCGACGACTTCATGGCCCGCTTCAAGTTCGAGGGCCGGGGCGTGCTGGACGCCAACCTCGCGAAGCACGGCGTGAAGCCCGCGGACATCACCCTCTGCATCCTCACCCACCTGCACTTCGACCACGCGGGCGGCAGCACACGCTTCGACGCGAACGGCAAGCCCGTGCCCAGCTTCCCCAACGCCCGCTACGTGGTGCAGGCCAAGGACCTCGCGGATGCGAAGCACCCCCACCTGCGCGTGAAGGCCAGCTACCTGCCCCAGAACTGGGAGCCCCTGGAGGCCGCGGGCCTGCTGGAGACCGTGGACGGCATCGCCGAGCTGCTGCCCGGCATCTCCGTGCGCCCCGCCCCCGGCCACATCGAGGGCCTTCAGAACGTCATCGTGGAGGGCGGCGGCAAGCGGCTCGTCTACCTGGCGGACCTCATCCCCACGGCCCGCCACATCCAGCCGGCCTGGTGCATGGGCTACGACCTGGACGTGGTGACCTGCGTGAACGAGCGCCAGAAGCTGCTGGACGAGGTGACCGGCACGGATACGGTGTGCGTCTTCGAGCACGATCCCGAGTTCCCTGCCGGCACCGTCAGCCGGGACGCCAAGGGGAAGTACGTGGTGGCTCCGGTCCAGGTGTAGGCCCAGACGGGCACAAACCGGCTGTCCAAACAAATTGATTCGATTTATTCCAGGATGGGACTAGGCTGGATCGCCACACCCGATCAGCCAGGGTCCACCCTGGGCCCCTGGCATCCCTCTCTTTCTCTCTCTCTGGAGGCGTCATGGCCACCAAGACGATCACCGTCGGTCCCAACTCATGCAATCCCTCCCTGACGCAAGGCAAGCGCACGGTGGATTCCATCCACTTCATCCAGGCCGGCTCCAGTGCCCCCACCACCGTGACCATCACGGCCGCCCCGGGCTCCACGGTGGATCCCTCGACCCTCTTCGGGACCACCACCTGCACCGTGGACGCGAATGCCAGCGGCTCCAACGTCTACGCCATCCTGGCAAACGCCGATCTGGGCAACTATTCGGTCGACACCCCGCCGGACCTCCGGGCCACCCTCAACGCCGGAACGATCGGCGTCACCGGCTGACGCCAACCGGGGCGGCAGACGCGCTCAGCGGGCCCCCGCCCGCTGAGCGCGGACCTTCCAGGGGGCCAGGACCGGCGCCAGGTGCCGGTTCCCGCCCTCGGCGGCGGTGAGATCCGCCAGGGCCGGCTGAAGGGAGGCTGGACGAAGCAGGGTCTCCGCATCGATCACCTGGAGTGTGCCCCGCAGGGCCAGGGCTTCGGCCCAGCCCGGCCGGACCTTGAGGAGCGCCTCGGCCTGGGCCTTCCCCTGGGCCAGGGCCGGACCGGCATCCCGCCCCCGTTCCCAGGCCGCCTGGTCCCGCCAGAGCTGCCCCAGGGCGAGCCGGGACTCCTGCGAAGCCGGGTCCACCGCCAGGGCCCGGTTGAAGGCCTCCCGGGCGGCGGCGAAGTCCGCCTCGGTGGCCGAGGCCCGGGTGACCTTCCAGCGGACGGCGGCGGCCCGCAACTCACCCAGGTACTGCCAAGCGTCGCGGTTCTTCGGATCCGCGGCCAAGACCCGGGCCAGAGCGGCCTCGCCCGCGCGGACCGGAGCCGCAGGATCCGCTCCGGTGCGCTGTGCCGCCTCCACCCGGACTGCCGCGGCGCGGCCCTGCTCCCCCCAGAGGGCGGAATCGCCTGGGGCGGCGCGAAGGCCCCGCACCAACGCGGCCTCCGCCTTCGAGAGGGAGCGGAGCGCCCCGGTCCACCGGGTCTCCCTGAGCAACGCTTCCGCCAAGTTGGCGTAGCCATAGGCTTGAGCAGGCGCCACTCGAATGGCCGCCCCGAAAGCGGCCTCGGCCTCCCCGAGTGATGGGGATGGGTCCTCCCCCCGCTCCCAGGCCTCCTGGGCCAGCTCGACGAGGGCCATGCCCTCTCCGTTGTGGAGGTTGGGGATGGCGGGATTGATTGCCTGCCCCTGGCGGTGCAGATCCCGGGACTGGAACAGATCGGGGCGCGGGTCCCGGCCCTCAGCCCGGGCGCGGAGGGCGCGGTCGAAGAACACCTGACCGAGGGCAAAGCAGGGCACGAAATGCTGGGGATTGAGACCCCGGGCCTTCGTCAAGACGTCCACCGCCTCCTGGAGGTCCGCCGCCGACTGGATGGCACCTGGCCGCGTGGCCCGCTGCTCAAGACACAGGCCGAGGTTGATCCACGCCGGCAGGAGGTGGGGCTCCATCCGGGCCGCGGTGCGGAAACCCTCGATGGCCGCGTCCAGGTGGACCGAGGAGTCCTTGCCGCAACCGTCCTCGTACTGGGCCAGCTTCTGGTTCAGCAGGCCGAGGTGGTTCCAGACCGTGTAGTCCCGCTTCTCGGTCGAAAGGGCCCCGAAGGCCGAGAGCCCCCGGGCCAGGGCCTCCGTGGGATCGAGACCCCGCTGGAATCGGGCGTTGCCCAGCACGTAGCAGGTCTGGCCCAGGGCGATCCGCGCATCCGCCCGGGCGGGGCCGGTCGCCACGGCCTTTTCGGCGGCGGCCAGCGCCGAGCCGGCGAGGGCCTGGGCGTCCTGGCCCTGGAGGACCTGGGTGTCCGCGAGGTTCCGCTCCAGCGCCGACACGAGGATCAGGGACGGCACATGGTCCGGCTGGAGGCGCAGCGCGGTATCCAGGGCTGCCATGCCACGGTCGAAGGGCCCCTGGACATCCCCCTGCCCGTACTTCTCCATGAAGAAGGCGTTGTTCTCCAGATCGGCGGTCGCCGCGTACACCGCGGGCACGCTCCGCCCCGTGACGGTGGCGGCACGCAGGGCCTGGCGGCCCTCCTCGAAGTCCCGGTGCGCGCCCTCCCGGTCGCCCCGGTTCCACGCCTGCCAGGCCCGGGCCTGCAGCAGGGAACCGCGCAGCAGCGGGGCCTCGTAGAACCAGGGCAGCTCGGTCCCCAGCGCCTCGAGCCGCGCCAGGGCCTCGTCCAGCCGCCCCTCGTAGAAGGCCAGCAGTGCCTCCACGTAGGCCGGCGAAGGCACGTCCGCGCCCTTGGCTTGGCGGAGGAAGGCGAGGGCGGGGTCGCGCAGGGTGCGCTCCACTTCCCGCAGGCGGGCCTCCCGCTGGTCCTTGGAGGCGATGCGCTCCGCTTCCAGGAGTCGGTCCCGGTACTGCTGGCCGAGGGCGAGGCTCAGGGCGTAGGCCACGCGGGGCTGCCGGTAGCCCGCGTCCCAGGCCATCTGCAGGTGCTCCCGCGCCTTCTCCACGTCATCCAGCGTCCAATGGCCCAGGCCCAGGGCGTAGTGGCCCGGCCCGTTGGCGATGGCGCCGGCCTGGGCCATGTCGGCCTGGAGCCGGGTCATCTGGTCCCGCACGGCCTGCAGGTCCGGTCGGATGTCGTGGGGCGGCGACAAGGCGGAGTAGCGGGCCGTGGCGTCGATGCGGGCGGTGGCCTCGGTGAACTGCTGGGCGAGATGCTCCCGGCGGCCGGCGTCGCGCCGCGTCTTCACCGCGACGCCCAGGGCCACCAGCACGGCCAGCGCGGCCACAGCACCCACGGCCGCCAGCTGCCGGTGCTTGCGGAGCTTGCGCTGGACGCGGTACCAGAGCCCCGTGGGCCGGGCCAGCACCGGGTCCCCGGCGAGGAAGCGGTCGAGATCCTCGGCGAGGGCCCGGGCCGACTCGTAGCGGCGGCCGCGCTCCTTCTCCAGGCACTTGAGGGTGATGGCCTCCAGGTCGCGGGGGACGTCCAGGCCCGGGCCGCGCATGGACGGAACCTCATGGGCGGCGATGGCACCCAGGATCTCCAGCGCGTTGGCTCCGGTGACCGGCGGCCGCCCCGTCACCGCCTGGTAGAGCGTGGCACCCAGGCTGTAGATGTCCGTGCGCCGATCCAGTCGCGAGACCTCTCCGCGGGCCTGCTCGGGAGACATGTAGGACGGCGTGCCCAGCACCGCACCCGTCTCGGTGACGTTCTGGTCCCAGTCCCGGGCCAGTCCGAAGTCCATGACGAAGGTGCGCAGGGTGCCGTCCTCCGTGCGCTCCACCATGATGTTGGAGGGCTTGAGGTCCCGGTGGATGATCCCCACCCGGTGGGCTTCCTGGACGCCCAGGGCCGCGTCCCGCACCACCATGGCCCGCTGCTCCAGCGACAGCTCCTCGGCCGCCAGGTCGAAGGGCCGCCCGCCGATGCACTGCATGGCGATGAAGACCCGGCCCTCCACCTCGCCCACTTCGAAGACCTTGCACACGTGGTCGTGGTCCACCCGCGCCTGGGCCCGGGCCTCCAGCATGAAGCGCGCGAGGTGGCGATCGTCGTCCAGGCGCACGAACTTGATGGCCACCATGCGGCCCAGGCGCCGGTCGCGACAGCGGAACACCTTGCCCATGCCGCCCTGCCCCAGGAAGCCCAGGCACTCGTAGCGGTCCCAGCCCGGCACCGGGAAGGCCGGCGGACCGGATCTGGCCGCGGGAACCGGCGCACCCAGGGTCAGACCGCTCCCGGGCGCGGACCCGGGCTCGGGTTCGGGCTCGCGGCCATCCAGGGTCTCGGCCCGGGACCCCAGGGGAACCATCCGGCGCGCCTTCCTGACTTCATCCATCTGCACAGCTCCCAGGGCGAGAAGTTGGCGGCAGAGACCGATATTCAGGATCGAATCATGGCACGCTAGACCCACTCGAATTCAAGGGTCAATTTGTCAATTTAAGACCATTCGACAGACGCCCCTGCCTATGGGGACGGCCGCCTCCTCCCACCCGCCGCCCTCAGGCGAGGTGGCGCTTGAGGTCGGCCAGGCTGAAGGGCTTCGGCATCAGGCTCACCCCGGGGTAGCGCCCCACCAGCTCCAGGACGGCGTGGTTGACGCGGCCGGTCGAGATCACCACCGGAAGGTCCGGACGGAGGGCGCGGAGGTGCGGCAGCGTACCGGCACCACCCAGGCCGGGCATGTCCATGTCCAGGATCGTCACGGCGGGCTGGAGTCCCCCCTCCAGGAGGTCCAGCGCCGCTTCGCCCGTGGCGGCGATGATGGGCTCGAAGCCCAGGAAATCCAGGATGGCGCCCACGGAATCCTGGATCGAGATGTCGTCATCCACAAGGAGGACCACGGCGCGCGCGGCTACGCACGCGGCAGGCAATGCCGTCTCCGGGTCAGGCTCGGGTTTCCCGACTGCAGGCATGGGGGTCTCATCGATCTGTTGTCCAGTCTATCGTTAGGTCCAGAATGCCTCGATTCCAGGGCCACCGGGTTCGTTAGTCTTGGGATTATCGGTATTTACGTTGACGCCTCCAACAGCCGTTCTAGAAACCATGGGCCTCGCCAACCGTATGGTGGGGGCGGTGGAGAGGGGGGGTTCTCGTCATGGACGAGCGGATGCGACTGTTGCGGGGCCTCGAACCCAGGCACGCCGGCCAGGCCTCGTACGCGGCCATCCTCGAGGCGGCGGCGGGCCTCTTCCGCCAGTTCCCCGCCGACGCCATCACCCTGCGGGACATCCTCGCCCTGTCCGGTGTGGGCAACCAGACCCTGTACAACTACTTCCCAGCAGGGCGGGATGACGTGGCCATCGCCCTCTTCGACCGCCTCCGGCGCGCGGACGAACGGGCGTTCCGCAGCCACGTCCAGACCGTGGCGTGGGATTCCCTGAGGGATGCCGAGGGCATCACCATGGCGCTCAGTGCCTCCCTCGCGCGGGCCACGGTCGGGAACCTGAAAGAAAATCTCCAACTCCATGTGACGGTCAACGCCTACCTGAAAGCCCATCGCCTGGGCTCCCTGGCCACCCATGCGGAGGGCCTGGAGGAGGCCCTGCGGCAGGAGATCCTCCTGCGCTACGGGAACCGCTTCTCCGAACCGGCCCTGGGGCCGGTCGTGCACCTGAGCCTGCACGTGGTGCGTGGCGTCGCCGACGTGGCCATGGCCCATCCGGCGTGCCCCCTCGGCGATCTCGAATCCATGGCGCGGAAGCTTCTCCGGCCCATCCTGCAGTCCGGGCTGAGACGCGAGGCCCCGGTGAGTGGGGACCACCCGTTCGTCACCGACGCGCCCGCTCCCGTGGCCATCACCGGGGCCCCGGTCGGCCCCGCCAGGCGGGAGGCCATCCTGGCGCGGATCTTCAAGCGCCAGCGATCCGGGTAGGCCCGCGCCCGATCCGGCGCCGTGGCCCTGGGCCGGGAGCCGCGGGATCCAGCCGCGCCGACAGCAGACCTGGCAGGCGGTAGACTGGTAGCCAGACGTGCGAGGTCCCCGTGTCATTCACCCCAGGCAGCAGGCGCGGCGCCATGGCCGACATCAACATGACCCCCCTCATCGACGTGATGCTGGTGCTGCTGATCATCTTCATGATCGCGGCCCCCATGATGATGACGGGCGTGGACGTGAAGCTGCCGGAGAGCCGCACGGGCCGGAACCTGGAGAGTGAGGCCCTGACGGTCTCCATCACCTTCGATGGCCGTCTCCAGTTCGACCAGGCCTTCATGGCCCTGCCCGTGCTGGCCAACCAGCTCAAGGCCCGGGCCCAGTCCGGCGGCAAGCGCCCCGTGCTGGTGCGGGCCGACCACAACGTGCCCTACGGCCGCGTCATCCAGGTGGTGGACGCCATCCGTGAGGCGGGCTTCACTCAGGTGGGCTTCGTCACCGCCGCGGCCCCCATCGCCGCGCCCACCGCCGCTTCAGCCACCGGAACGAAATGAGCCAGGACCTCCAGGCCTACCTCCGCAGCCGCGCCCACCTGGGCGAGCTCCGCTGGGGGCCTGGGCTGGCCCTGAGCCTGGCCCTGCACCTGACCATCGGCGTGGCCTTCTTCTGGCCCCGGGGCGGCGGCGGCGAGAAGGCCGAAGAGGTCAAGGTCACCTGGGTGAACCTGCCCGCGGCCATGGGCGGCCAGTCTGGCGGCTCCGACGCCATGGAGGTGGGCAAGACCGGCGAGCGCCTGCGGCGCGTGGAGGAGGTGGCACCGGTGCGGAACACGACGCCCTCCGCCACGGCCCCGGATCCCTTCGCCACCAAGACCACCAAGGCCGCCGCGAAGGGCGACAGCAAGGATGCCGCCAGCACCGGCACGGGCACCACCGCCGCCAAGGGCAAGACCGCCTCGCCCAACCCCGTGGCCGGCGCCGTGGGCTCGGGCAACGGCGCGGCCTTCGGCGCCGGCTCGGGCATCCCGGGCCTGAACCCCACCTCCGGCGTCCAGGGCGGCGTGGGCCTGGTGGGCGGGGTGGACGGCAACTTCCCGTTCGTGTGGTACCTGCAGCAGGTCCAGGCCCGCATCACCTCCAACTGGAACCGGGTGTCCAGCACCCAGGGCCGCGTGCAGATCTACTTCCGCATCGCCCGGGACGGCAGCCTCGACCGGGTGCGGGTGGAGATCCCCAGCGGCAACGCCGCCATGGACGAGAGCGCCCGCATGGCCGTCCTCCGCGCCGCCCCCCTCCAGCGTCTGCCGGACGGTTACGACGGTTCGTACCTGGGCGTGCGCTTCTGGTTCACCTACCTGGGGAACTGAGCAGGAACCCCGACCAGCCACCGGCCCGGCCTGAAGCGGGTCGGTCGGACGCCCCCTCTCCGCCCCTCCAGGAGGCCATTCCAGGCCTACCTTTGGGGTGTGCGCATCAGCGCCCCAGAAAGGGGGATTTATGCCAGCGCTCATCAACCTCGCCTCCGCCGCTCTCGCCTGGAAGAAGACCGGCGAGGCCGGTCCCACCTTCAGCCTGGAGACCAGGGAGGGAACCGTCGCCACCCTCACCTTCCTTCCCGAGGATCCCACCCTGGCCAGGGTGGAAACCACCGGCGGAGCCTGGACCCTCAAGCACAGCCGCTTCCCGGCCAGTTCCGTCACCCTCCGCCAAGCGGGCTCCAAGACGGATCTGGCCATGTTCCACCCCCACCTGGTGGGAAACGGGAAGCTGGTCTTCCAGGGTGACGAAACCTTCGACTGGGTCCGCATCGGAGGCATCCACCCCGGCGCGGCCTTCCTGGACGCGGACGGCCTGCCGCTGGTCCAGCTCACCCTGAACCCGGACGGCACCAGCCGGTCGGTCCCGGAGAACACCCCCCTCGCCCTGGTGGACATCTCCCAGCCCCACCGGCGCCTGGCCGATCCGGCGCTGCTGTCCGCCATCGGGTGGTACCTGCTCCTGCTCGAGACCCTGTTGGAGGACCCGGGCGTGGCCGCGGAAACCAGCCTGCGGATGTAGGAACCCGAACCGGTGATGTCTGACAAAACGCCGGGGCACCGGGGGGTCGGGTGCACTAAACTCCCCTGATGCGCTCAGCCCTCTGGATGACGGTGGCCCTCGGGTTTCTTCAGGCCCAGCCGCCCTGCACCGTGACCGCCGAGCCGCGCGAAATCCGCCCGGGCGAATCGGTGCTGCTGGCCTGGACCTGCCCCCAGTCGACCCAGGTGCGCCTGGAACCCGGCGGCATGATCCTGCCGGGGCGATCCCAGGTGACGGTGCGACCTTCCTATACGACGAGGTACAGCCTCTTCGACGCGGGGCCCGGCGCCGGGTCTGGCAGCGCCGAACTCGGCCACGCGGAAGTGCGCGTGACGCCCGGGATGCCCCTGGGCGAGGCCGCCCGCATCTGCGCCTTCGACGCCAGCACCAAGGCCGTGCTGCCGGGCGAGCCCGTGGTGCTGAAGTGGGAGTGCGCGGGCAGCGCCAAGGTGCGCCTGGAGCCCGGCGGGCTCGAGCTGGACGGCAAGAGCGAAGTGACCGTCACGCCCCTGGAGAGCACCCGCTACACCATCACCGCCAACAACGCCGCCGGTGGCCAGAGCCGCACGCTGGAGGTGGCGGTGCTGGGGCGCCGGCCCATGGCGGCGGCCCAGACGCCCATCGCCAGCGTGTGCAGCTTCGAAGCCAGCCGCACCGTGGTGAAGCCCGGTGAGCAGGTCGATCTCAAGTGGATCTGCCAGGGCGACGCCAAGGTGCGCCTCGAGCCCGGCGGCCTGGAGCTGGACGGCCAGTCCAGCATCGCCGTGGTCCCCGACAAGACCACGGTCTACACCCTCAGCGTCAGCAATCTCATGGGCGGATCCTCCCGCAGCCTCGAAGTGCAGGTGGAAGCGCCGCGTCGCGTGCTCACGGAGAAGGACCTGGCCGATCCGGAAGAGGCCGTGAAGCCGCTGGAGCGCATGGACCTGCAGGAGGCCCTGCACCGGGGCGCCGCCCAGCGAGCCGCCGCGCCGCAGGGCGCCTGGACCCTGCGCCTGGTGGTCTCCGGCCGCGCCGAGGGCCTGAAGGTGGTGGCCCACGCCGCGGGCCCCAAGGCCCCGGACGTGCTGGTGCTGCCCTACGTGCGGCCGGATGGTTTCCGCTGGTGGCAGGCCTGCTACGGCGCCTACCCCACCCGCGCCGCCGCCCTGAAGGCCTGGCGAAGCGCCCCCGAAAGCCTGCGGAAGGCCTTCCGCGACGCCCTGCCCCTCCGGCTCCAGCACCTCCCCGGGGATCCGCCGAAGGCCGGCTCTAGTTCCGGGTGACCTCCAGCGTGTAGGGCTCGCCGACCATGTTGGCGTCGAGGGTGTCCACGATGAAGTAGATGGTGCGCGTCTCCTTGCTGGGGTTCTCGTACGTGGCCTGGGGTTCGCCGGTGGGGATCCGGTTCTGGAGCAGCCCCGGCTCATCCCGCCCCCAGGCGTTCACGGCCAGCACACGGAACCAGGCCTTCCGGCCCTCCACGACCTGGGCCTTCACCTTGCCGCCAGCGGGCACCTCGATGGCGAAGGCCCGCCGCCCGCTCATGTCGGGGACCTTGTCCGTCACCCGGACGCTGCCCGCCGGCAGCTGGAGGGCCGGGATGGACGGCCCCTTCCGGGCCCCGTGCCGGGTCTCGCCCAGGATGCTGGCCTCGCCGCCAGGATCGGGGCGATGGGGGGTCATGGGGCCCCGGGGAGCCTTGGGAAGATCCTTGGCCTCCACCACCGGTAGGGGCGCCGGGGCCTGGAGGACCGCCATGGGAAGCATCAACAGACTGGGAAGCATGGGCACCTCCGCGCACATCCATCCCTATGATGCGCCAAGCCCGGGATGGGTTTAGGGGCATCACAAGCGCCCAGGACATCGCCTCTGGAAAGGCCTTCCCCTGCCTCCCTCCCGGCGGGGAATCCACCCCTGCCGTCCAGCAATCTACCTGTTGCGACAAACAAGGTGGAGGACTATCGTCTGACAGCCCATGCGGGCTTTCTACCAGGAGGAAGCAATGAAGATCTCACCTTCCGGGCTGGTCGTGCTTTCCGCGGCCTTGGTTGCCGGCACCCTTTCCTTCGCCCACGGCGGCGAGAAGCACAGCGGGGAGGTCACCCTGGCCGCCGACAAGCTCCCGTGGGAGGACCTGGCGGCCAAGGGCGTCGGCGTGATGGTGGCCGATGTGGAGGGCCTCCATGCCAAGGGGGCCTGGCATGGCTTCGTCAAGTTCCCCGTGGCCAGCAAGAGCCCCGTCCACGCCCACTCCAGCGCCCTGAGGCTCGTGGTGGTGTCGGGCACCTTCCGCTACGGGAGCGACCCCGACCACGAGCAGCCCTACGGTCCAGGCTCCTACGTCTTCATCCCGGCGAACCATCCCCACTCGAACAGCCAGCCGGACGGGGCCGTGGTCTACGTCGAGCAGCCCGGCAAGTACGACAACAAGCCGGCGGGCCACTAGTCCGAACAGGAGCGCGCCACCCGGTCAGCGGAGCACCTGGTACTCGCTCTGGACCAGGCCGCTGGGGAAGGACCGGGTGGCGACGTGCCGCAGATGGATGTCGTGCGGCAGGGTGCTGAAGAGCGGGATGCCCTCGCCGATCAGCACCGGAACCCGGGTGATGATGAGGCGGTCCACCAGCCCCGCCCGCAGGAACCGCTGGATGGTGATGCCGCCGTCCACGTAGAGGTTCGTGGCGCCGCGCTCCGCCAGCCGGGCCACGATCTCCGTCGGCGAGCCCGCCATCTGCTCCACCGCGCCGCCGATGGCGCTCGGCAGCCGGAGCGGCTGGCCGCTCAGCACCACCACCCGCTTGGACCCGTAGGGCCAGGGGTCGAAGGTCAGCACCTTCTTGAAGGTCTTGCGCCCCATGACCACCGCATCCACGCCCGCCAGGAATGCCTGGAAGCCGTGGTCTTCCCCGCCCCCCTCCGGCAGCCAGTCCAGGTCGTGGTTCAGGCGGGCGATGAACCCGTCCACGCTCGTCCCCACAAAGACGGATACCGTCATCAGGCCCTCCCCCCCTTTGGGTGGCGCGGGGTGGGTAAAAGTGACCGGATTTGGCTGCGCCGAGATGTTGAAAAGAAGCTTGGAAGCAAGGGTTATAAGGCGCGAAGGACGAGGCAAGGCGGGGCCCAAATTGAGCGTAGGGTTAGCCAACAGCATACGAATTTAATGCTTAAGGGCCTTAGCGACTTCGACTGCGGTTTCTTTGATGAGTTTTGGGTCGATTGGTGGTTCGACCGTGTGGGGTTCAATAGGGCGCCCAAAATACAGCGGGGCAAGTTTTTCTCGAATTGCGGACTTTTTATCATCCTGAAGGGCATCAAGGAATGGGCCAAGTGAGGCCAGTTCCAGTTCAGTCTGCCTTGCTCGATCGGCATTGGACCTGTGCCTAGCGGATTCCCGAGCTGTGTACCACGCGGGCGCTGCAATCACTAGCGCATAAAGCAAGCGAATCATTACGGAGCGCATAATATCCGGAGACAGAGAATCGCCAAGGTGTGTTAAAAATGTGATAATTGCGATAGTTATGCCTATAGAAAAGAATCCAAGTGTAATGATTCGCCATATGTTGGCTTGTGTTGATTCGGAGTTTGCGATTTTTTGATAATTTCCAGTAACACCTATATTACCTACTATTTGAACAATTCTAGCTGCGTCATCCTTTTTACTTAGTAGTGTTTCAATTATTGAATCGCCTGATTGCTCTATATTATTTGTTAATTCGATGAACTCTTGTTTGAAATTGGCCATAGATGCATCAAATCCAGTCTGCCTTGCACCTTCGCTCTGAACATACTGTTGTTCAAGTTTTGCGACAGAGGCAGCAGCCTCTGCGCGTTCTCGCGCCGCTCCAGTAGAAATTTCATCGAGTTTTAGTTTTATTTTTTCAACGTCACTTTCTGCTTCTTGAATTCTTTGAATCAATTGATCTCTATTAGCACTAATTTGTTGAATGGATTCGAGTGATAATTTTGAAACTGTATCCAAAATGGCAGGAAATGTCTTTCCATTCACCGATTTAACAACAGGCATGAATGCCCACATAGACGGAAGTATATTTTGTTCAAACTGTGATACAGCATTGGCCAAATGGGCTAGATTTTTATTTGATATAAAAGCAGTTAATTCATTAATTGGTGCTTGTATATTTGAATGGATTTGATTTAATGCATTTATGCTTGTCAGTTCTGCAGGAGTTTGTTTTAGTAAATCATAAATGGATTGTGATATTGCAAATATTTTATCTCGAGCAAACGCATATGTTTCGTTTTCTGAGATTTCTTTTATTGAAAATGCGGGGTCATTCTTCATATGAAGAATTCGAGATATAGACTCACGAAGCGGGTGCTCTTTATAGGCAGTCAAGGTCATGTGAGTCTCCATGTATTAATGGTTGGGCACCTTTCAATAAACAACCAGACCCGCCTTGGGCCTAGTGTCTGATAGGGATGAAGGCACGATACCGGCATTGTAGATCATTGGATCCTTTCTCCGCCGAACGGGGCAAAACCAGGGGCGAACGGGAACGCTCCCTAGATCTGGCGGAAAAGAATTAAGAATCTCCAAGTGGCGCTACTACCACATCTCAAGCAGTCCTATCAGAGCCCCTCAGCCTTGGAGTTTCCCCAGCAGATCCTCGGCCACGCGCCCCGCAGCGCCCGGCTCCCCCAGGTGGCCACGCACTTCACTCAACTCGGCGCGCACGCGCCGAGCCACCTCGGGCTCCAGCAGCCGCGCCAGCTCAACACCCAACCGCTCGGGGTTCACCTCGCCCTGGAGCAATTCGGGGGCCACTTCGCGGCGGGCCACGACGTTGGCGAGGCCGAAGTAGGGGACCTTCACCACGCGCTTGGCCATCTCGTAGGTGAGGGCGTTCAGCTTGTAGACGATGGCGAAGGGGGTGCCCAGCAGGGCCGTCTCCAGGGTGGCGGTGCCGGAGGCCACCAGGGCCGCGTCCGCGTGGGCGCGGGCGGCGTAGGGGCGGTCCTGCACCAGCGTCACGGGCGCGTCTCCCAGGTGGCTGCGCACGAAGGCGGGATCCAGCGTGGGGGCGACAGGCAGCACCCACTGGACCTCGGACTGAACCTCGGACTGGGCCGTGCGCCAGCGCCGGGCCAGCTCCGCCATGGGCGGCAGGAGTCGCTCGATCTCGCCCTTGCGGCTGCCGGGCAGCAGGGCCACCAGGGGCCGCGCGGGGTCGAGGCCGGTCTCGGCGAAGAAGGCGGCGCGGTCGCACTCGGGCTTCACCACCTCCACCAGGGGGTGGCCCACGAAGCGGGCGTCCACGGGGTAGCCGCGGAACAGTTCCGGCTCGAAGTCGAAGAGGCAGTAGAGCGTGTTCAGCACGGTGCCCAGCTCGGGAATGCGCCCCTTCTTCCAGGCCCACACCTGGGGGCACACGTACTGGTGCAGAGTCACCGCGGGCAGCTGCTTCCGCAGGGCCTTGGCCAGCCGCAGGTTGAAGCCCGGGTAGTCGATGAGCAGGGCGCCGGCCACCTGCTCCTCCGCCGCGGCGGCCAGGATGGCCTTGAACAGCCGGTTCAGGCGCGGCAGGTGCTTGATGACTTCCACGAAGCCCACCACGGCGAGATCCTTCACGTCCGCCAGCTTGCGGTCCAGGAAGGGGCTCATGCGCGGGCCGCCGACGCCCACGAGGCGCAGGTCGGGCCGGCGGGCCTTCAGCTCCCGCAGCAGTTCCGCGCCGTGGAGGTCGCCGGAATCCTCGCCCGCGATGACCAGCAGGGTCTTCGTCATGAACGGTTCCCCGTGGGACCCCAGTGCCGCCCGAAGGCGAAGCCCTCCGGCGGCTCGGCCGCGCGGTCCAGGCCCGGGGGCAGGATCTCCTCGGGGAAGATCACCTCGGGATGGGCGGCCGCCAGCGCGGCGGCCTGCGCCCGGAAGGTGGCGGGATCCTCCGCGGGCAGGGCCATGTCCCAGCGGTAGCCCAGCTTCTGGAGCGGGCGCAGGTCCGAGGTCGGCCCGCAGACGCCGCACCAGAGCCGGTCCGCCAGGCGCGCCGCGTCCACGGTGCCCGGGTGCCAGCAGAAGCCCACCGCGTCGGCCTTGGCCTGGGCCAGCAGGTCCAGCACGGCGGCCTCGGCCCCGCCCTCGATGCTCAGGGCGATCTTCGCGCCGCGGCCGCTGGCGGCCTCCAGCAGGGTCTCCAGGTGTCCCAGCAGGCGGAAGCCCGCCTCGCGGGTCTGCGGACGGGCGGCGGGCACGATGAGGAAATCGGGGCCGAGCGAGGCGTGGAGCACGGCGAGCCCGTCTTCCACCGGCGACTCGCCGGACAGATGGACGGCGTGGATGGCCAGGCCCCGGCGCGCAAGGGTGGACCAGTCGGGATGCAGGCCGCCCTCCCACCGCAGGGTCAGGGGCGCCAGGGGGACCCAGGGACCGGGATCAACGTGGGAAGGGATCTGGGGCACGAACCGCATCGGCTTATCATGGAGCATCGGAGGTGCCATGGGCCGCATTTTCACCCTGGACGAAGCGCGGGCCCTGATGCCGCAAGTGAAGGCATTGACGGAACCTGTCTACACACTGGCCGCCAGCCTCGCCGAGGAGCTCACCCAGGCGGAAGAGGCCCGGGACGGGCACCGGGTGGAGGAGCTGCGCGAGCGCCTGCAGGTGCTGGTCAAGTCCTGGCAGCAGAGCATGCAGGACCTGGAGGCCGACGTGAAGGGCCTGTGGCTGGTGGATTTCGACGCCGGCGACGGCTACTGGTGCTGGGCCTACCCCGAGGAGGCCCTCGACCACTGGCACAGCTACGAAGGCGGCTTCCGCTCCCGCGTGCCCGCCGACCAGCGGCCCGGCGTGCAGGCCTGAGGGCCGTTCCCGAAAATACGCTCGCGGAGATTGCGGAGGCTGGCGGAGGAACGCGGAGGAAGGCTTTTTGACCTCATCTTTCCTCCGCGAACCTCGGCTTTCTCTGCGAACCTCTGCGTGAGTTGTTCTTCTTCCCTTTTCCGGAAAATCCCCCCATGGCCGCTCGCCCCCCCAAGCGTGTCGAACCCGGCGCCCCGCCCGGTGACTTCCGCGCGGCTGTCCTGGCGGTGGTGGCACGCATCCCCAAGGGGCGCCTGGCCTCGTACGGCCAGGTGGCCCTGCTGGCGGGCTTCCCCCAGCGGCCCCGCCAGGTGGGCATGGTGCTCTCGGGCCTGCCGGAGGGCACGGACCTGCCCTGGCACCGCGTGGTGAACACACGAGGCTACGTGCCCAGCCGGGGCCGCTGGTGGGGCGCCATGGAGCAGATCGGCCGCCTGCGGGACGAGGGCATCGAAGTGGACGACCAGGGCAACCTGGATCTGGAAGCCCACCGGTGGCGGCCCCGGGGCCGGTGACCATCAGGTACACTGGAGGGCGGAGGGCTCCATGAAGGTGCGCGTGTCGGTGCAGTTGAAGCCGGGGATCCTGGATCCCCAGGGCAAGGCGGTGGAACAGGGGCTGCACGGCTTCGCCTTCGAGGTGGAGCATGTCCGCATCGGCCGGCTCATCGAGATGGACATTCCCGGTTCCGACGCGGCGGACGTGAAGGCCAAGGCCCAGGCCATGTGCGACAAGCTGCTGGTCAATCCCGTGATGGAGAAGGCCTCCATCGAGGTGCTGTGATGCGCGTGGCCGTCCCGGTCTTCCCGGGCTCCAACTGCGACCACGACGCCCTCCACGCCTGCGGCACCGTGCTGGGCTGGGAGACGATCCCCGTCTGGCACCAGGATCCGCGTCTGCCTGAGAACACGGATCTCGTCTTCATCCCCGGCGGCTTCAGCTACGGCGACTACCTGCGCTGCGGCGCCATCGCGGCCCTGGCGCCCATCATGGCCGACGTGAAGCGCCACGCCGACAACAGCGGCCTGGTGCTGGGCGTGTGCAACGGCTTCCAGATCCTCTGCGAGGCCCAGCTGCTGCCCGGCGCCCTGCTGCGCAACGAATCCCTGCGCTTCATCCACGCGGACGTCCACCTGCGGGTGGAGCGGACCGATCTGCCCTTCACCCGGGCCATGAAGGCCGGCGAGGTGTTCCGGGTGCCCATCGCCCACGCCGAGGGCAACTTCACCCTGGACCCCGCGGAGCTGACCGACCTGGAGGCCCGGGGCGGCGTGGCCTTCCGCTACTGCTCGGCCCAGGGCGAGATCGGGGCGGACCACGTGCCCAACGGCGCCATGAACGGCATCGCGGGCATCGTGAACATCCGGGGCAACGTGCTGGGCATGATGCCCCACCCCGAGCGGGCCGTGGACCCCAAGCTGGGCCCCACGGGCGGCATGGGCATCTTCAGGAGCCTGGAGGCGGCCTTCAGCAAGGTTTGAATCGGGTCTGAATAGGGTCGGGACGGGCCTTTGCCGGCACCGTGGAAAAAAAACAGCCTTGGCTTGTGAAATTTTCACGCGTGCCGAAAAGTTTTCCTGTCATCCTTCCGGAAGGCCCCGATGGGCACCTCTGTTTATTCCTGAGCCATGAGCGTACCTGAAGCCAAGAACCTCCAAACTTATACCAGCGGCCCCCTCCGCCTGGCTGTCCTCAAGCGCGACCCCGTGCCCGCGAAGCTGCTGCCCGCGCGGGACGCGTGGACACTGCTCCAGCCCACGCATGCGGTGCGCGTCTGCACCAGCGAGGACCGCGAGGAGGGCGTCATCCGCTCCGGCGACCTGGCCCTGCTGCTGCCGGGCTTCGGCCACACCCTGAAGCGCCACCACGCGAACGCGCCCTTCGGCTTCACGGCGCTGTTCATGGAGGGCCCCTTCCCCGAGCCGCTGCTGTCGTCGCTGCAGAACCCACCCCGCAAGTGGCAGGAATCCAGCTTCGCGGTGCTCCGCAGCCTCAGCCTCAAGCAGCTCTTCAGCATCTTCTCCCAGGAGCTGTCCAACCCCGACGGCGTGCAGCTGATGACGCGCGAGCTCTTCCTCATCCTGCTGGGCGCGGAGCTGTCCCGCCTCACGGAGAAGGAGGACCGGGGCCGCTTCCCCTACCGCCTGAACCGCTCCACCCTGCAGCTGGTGCTGGACCACATGGAAGTCCACATCGGCTCCAAGAACAGCGTCCCCGAGCTGGCCACCATGGCCCGCTGCACCCCGGACCACTTCATCCGCCTCTTCCGCGAGGCCACCAGCACCACGCCCCACCAGTACCTCATCGAGCGCCGCCTCCAGCGGGCCGTGACCCTGCTGGCCAACGGCGAGCGCCCCAGCGACGTGGCGAAGATCCTGGGCTTCTACGACGCCAGCGCCTTCACCCGCGCCTTCAAGCGCCGCTTCGGCGTCCCCCCCAGCGAGTACGCGCAGGAAGCCTACGAGCGGCAGTTCCCGAAGAAGTAATCTTTCCCATACTCAGAAAAAGGGCGCCGACCGGCGCCCTTTTTCTGAGTGGAGAAAAGCGTTACTTGGTTGCTTTCTCCGTGACCGCCTTCGCCTTGTCGGCACCCTTGGTGGTGCCCTTCTTCGACTTGGCTTTGGCCTTGGTGGTGCCCGTCTTGGCGGCGCCCTCGCCCTTGGCGGTGGCGGCCTTCACGTGCTCGCCCGCCACGGGGACTGCCCCGGCCTTGGCGTCCGCCTTGGTCTTGCCGGCCTCGGCCTTCTGGTCGGCCTTGACCTTGGCCTGGTCGGCCTTCTCATCGCCCTTAGCCTTCGCCTTGTCCACGGTGGCGTCCGCGGCCCCCTTCAGGTCGGCCTTGCTGGGAACCTGGGCTGCCAGGGCCAGCGACGCACCCAGGATCAATGACATGACCAACTTCATCGGAACCTCCCGAAAGTCTGAGGACTGAACACTGAGGACTGAGGACTGCCTAGGGCTTGCACACCTTGCAGGCCTTGTAGCCGGCCTTGTCGGCCTCGGCGGCGGAGGCGAAGGTGACCTTGTTCGCTTCCTTCATCTTCCCGGCCAGTTTGCAGTCGGCGCGGTGGTAGATCTTGGAGTCCTTGTTGGCCACGATGGCCGTGGAGACCGCGGCGGACTTGGGGGCGGTGGACTTGGCAGCGGCGGGGGCGGGGGCCGGCTTGGGCGCGGGGGCAGCGGCAGGGGCCGGAGCCGGCGCGGGCTTCGCAGCGGGGGCGGGAGCAGGCGCCGGCTTCGCGGCAGCGGCCTTGGCCTCGGCCTCCTTCTTCTTCTCCTCCGCCTTCTTGGCCTTCTTCTCGGCCTTCTTTTCGGCGGCGGTCTTGGGCTCGGCGGGCTTGGGCTGGGGGGCCTGGGCGGCGACCATCACGGAGGCGGCCAGCAGGAGGGCGAACAGGGCGCGGTTCATGGATGCTCCTTGAATGGGAGGACAAGCGTGGTCTTCCGAACCTCCGCTGTCAACGGGGCCGTCAACAGGGCAGTCAACGGGTCAGGCGGCAGGACGGTGCGAAGCGCGGCGGGCGGCGCGCCCTGGAGGCCTGCTCATAGGCGTAGGCCAGCTTCAGCAGGGTGCCCTCCTGCCAGGGCGCGCCCACGAAGGACAGGCCCAGGGGGAGGCCCGCGGCGAACCCGGCGGGCACGGTGATGTGCGGGCAGCCCGCCACCGCGGCGGGACTGGAGAAGCTGAAGCCCGAGCTGTCGCCGTTGAGGTGGTCGATGAGCCAGGCGGGGCCGCCCGTGGGCGCCACCAGGGCCTGCGCCGCGTGCTTCTCCAGCAGGCCCAGGATATCCTTCCGGGCCTGGGCGCAGGTCTCGAGGGCCTTCCGGTAGGCGGGATCCGTCAGCGGCCCCTTGGCCTGGGCCTGCAGGACGATCTCCTGGCCGAAGAAGGGCATCTCCCGCGCCTTCTCGCGCTCGTCGAAGGCCATGAGCCCCGCCAGGTCCTTCACGGCGCCGCCCCGGCCCGCCAGGTAGGCATTGAGGCCCGCCTTGAACTCGTAGAGCAGCACCTCGAACTCGGCGTCATCGTAGGCGGCGGTCTTCAGCTCCACATCCACGAGCACGGCCCCGCGGGCCTTCAGCAGGTCCAGGGCGGGCTGGATGACGGCGTCCACGTGAGCATGCACGCCCAGGAAGTTCTTCGCCACCGCGAGCCGGGCCCCTCGGAGGCCCTCGGCGGCGAGGAACTGGGTGTAGTCCTTCTCCCGGCGAGCCGCGGGATCGCCAGTGGCGGCATCCTTCGGGTCGGCGCCCACCAGCGCGTTCAGCATGAGCGCCGCGTCCCGCACGGTCCGCGCCATGGGCCCCGCCGTGTCCTGGGTGCTGGAGATGGGGATGATGCCGCTGCGGCTCACCAGGCCCACCGTGGGCTTCACGCCCACCAGCCCATTGGCGTTGGAGGGGCTCACGATGGAGCCGTCGGTCTCGGTGCCCACGGCCATGGCGCAGAGACTGGCGGCGGCGGCGACCCCGGAGCCCGAGCTGGAGCCGCTGGGGCTCCGGTCCAGGGCGTAGGGGTTCCGGGTCTGCCCGCCCCGGCCGCTCCAGCCGCTGCTGCTGCGGGTGGAACGGAAGTTGGCCCACTCGCTGAGGTTGGTCTTGCCGAGGATCACCGCGCCCGCGTCCCGCAGGCGCTTCGCCACGAAGGCGTCCTCCTTCGGGGTTGGGGCGTCCGCCAGGGCCAGCGAGCCCGCCGTGGTCTTCATGCGGTCCGCGGTGTCGATGTTGTCCTTGATGAGCACGGGGATGCCGTGGAGGGGCCCGCGCAGGTTCCCCGCCTTCCGCTCGGCATCCAGCGCCTTCGCAATGGCCAGGGCGTCGGGGTTCAGCTCGATGACCGAATTCAGCCTCGGACCCGCCTGGTCCAGGGCGCGGATGCGCGCCTGGTAGCGCCGCACCAGATCGGCCGAGGTCCAGCGCCCGTCCGCCATGCCCGCCTGGAGGGCATCCACCGTGGCCTCCTCCAGCGCCAGGCCCTTGCGGGTCGGGCCCACCTTCAGGTCGCCGCCCACCAGCGCAGCCGCGCCCGTGGCCAGGCCGGCCCCCAGGAAGGCACGGCGATCGAGGGACAGGGAATCAGCTCGGCGTGGCATGGGCTTCCTCGGGGTGGGTGTCAGTGGATCATATCCTCCTGCGACCGGCCGGTCCGCCACGAGCGTTGACCGGTCCACGCCGCCACGCGGGGCCGGGCGGTCCCATCCTGGCCCCGGGAGGCTTCCATGGCCGCGTTCCTGCTCTGGCTCATCCTGCTGGTGGTCTGCTGGCCGCTGGCGCTCCTGGCGCTGATCCTCTACCCGCTGGTCTGGCTGCTGCTTCTGCCCTTCCGGCTCCTGGGCTTCGCCGTGGAGGGGGTGTTCGGGCTCATCAAGGGCCTGTTCCTGCTGCCGGCCCGGATCCTCGGTGGCCGCTTCTAGGGCCGGGGCTGGCATAAGGGCCGCCGGGACCTGATATTTGGCCACGACCACGGCCCACCGGGACGCGGCCAAGCCAGCGGGAGGGACCATGGAACTCTACCTGGACGCCAAGGAAACCGAACTCCTCATGCGGATGCTGGACCACAGCCTCGACGAGATCCGGCGGGAGATCCACCACACGGACCACGCGGCCTTCAAGGCAACCCTCAAGGCCGATCAGGAGCTGATGCAGAAGATCGCGGCCAAGCTCAAGGCACCGGCCGCCATGGGGATCTGAGTCAAGGCAGGGGCCCGAGGGGCCCCTACTTGGGTACTGTTTCCGGCTCGGGCTTGGGCGCGGGCTCTGACTTGGCAGTTGGCTTGGGCGCCACGTCGGCCTTGGTGGCCGGTGCCTCCTCGGGCTTGGCCGCCGGCGCGGCAGGCTTGGCGGACTTGGCCGGCTTCGCCTTGGCCCCCTTGAGGTTGGCCACGCGCTGCTGGGCCTCGCGGGCCTTCACGCGCGCCTCGCTGGCCTTCTCGGAGGCAGCCTTGGCCTCGGCCTCCGCCGCCTTGGCCCGGGCTTCCGAAGCGCGGATCTGAAGGTCCGCCGCGCGGGTTTCCGCGTCCTTGGCCTTGGCCGCGGCCGCCTTGGCCTGCGTTTCCGCCTTGGCCGCGCTGACCTTCAGGCGCTCCGCTGAAGCTTTGGCGCGCTTCGCCTCGGATTCCAGGCGAGTCGCTTCAACGCCGGCCGCGGAGGGCTTCGCCTTCGCCGCCTTCTGCGCGGTGCCGGCCGCAAGGAGCGTGGAAGCCAGAAACAGCAGGATGGGCAGACGCATGGGGCCCCCGGGGGAATGTCCCAGGGTTTCCGGGGCTGCGGCCCCCTGTCAACCCAGGGCGCGCTCCAGGGCCCCGGCGTGGAGGTCCTTCAGCTCGGCGGCGTCGGCATCCAGCAGGGGCTGGCCGTCCACGGCAAGGGTGACGCGGCTACCGCCCGTGGTGCCGATCTTGGCGACGGGCACGCGGTGGGTGGCGCAGAGGGTGGCCAGGCTGCCTTCGGCTTCCGGGCTCACGCTCACCACGATGCGGCCGGCGGTCTCGCCGAAGAGCAGGCTGTCCAGGCGCAGGGCGCCCTTCGAGAACATCAGCTGGCAGCCCATGCCCTCGCCATCATTCGCGCCGAAGGCACTCTCCAGCGCGGTGACCAGCAGGCCGCCCTCGCTGGTGTCGTGGGCGCTGCGGATGAGGCCCAGGCGGATGCCCTCGCGCACGCAGGCCTGGAGGCGCAGCTCCTCATCCAGCCGCAGCTCGGGGCAGGCGCCCTGGACCTTGCCGGTGCGGAGCTTGAGGTACTCGCTGCCGCCCAGCTCATCGCGGGTCTCGCCCAGGAGGAAGATGCCATCGTGGGCGGCGCGGAAGCTGGATCCGCAGAGGCGGTTGCCCACCTTGGAGAGGGCCGTGGCGTCGGCGGCGGCCACCTCCACCTGGCCCGCGCAATCCTCGAGGAGGCCCACGGCCGCGATCATGGGCGTGGGGGCGATGCTCTGGCCTTCGGTGTCGTTGTAGAGGCTCACGTTGCCGCTGACGATGGGCACGTCGAGGGCCAGGCAGGCTTGGCGGATGCCTAGGCAGCCCTGCTCGAAGGTCCACATGTTCTCGGGCTTCTCGGGGTTGCCGTAGTTCAGGCAGTCCGTGAGGCCGATGGGCTCGGCGCCCACGCAGGCCAGGTTGCGGCAGGCTTCGGCCACCGCGTGGGCCGCGCCCCAGAAGGGATCCAGGTAGCAGAAGCGGCTGTTGCAGTCGCTGCTCATGGCCACGGCCTTGCCCGTGTCCTTCCCCTGCTCGTCCTTCACGCGGATGAGGCCCGCGTCGCCCCGGCCCATGCCGAGCAGCGTATTGCTGCGCACGGTGCCGTCGTACTGCTCGAAGATCCACCGCTTGCTGGCCACCGTGGGGGCCGCGAGGACCTGGCGCAGGGTGCGCTCCACCTCGGCGGGCTTCAGGTCCGCGGGCAGGGGCGCGGCATTCACAGCGTCCAGGTAGCCGGGCCGCTGGCGGGGCCGGTCGTACTTCGGCGCGGCGTCCACCAGGGGCTGGATGGGCAGGTTGATGACGGGCGCCCCGTGCCAGCTGCCGATGAAGCGGCCGCTGTCGGTGACCTCGCCCACCACGCAGGCGTCCAGGCCCCACTTGTGCAGCACGGCGATGATGTTGGGCTCGCAGCCGGGCCGGGCCACCAGCAGCATGCGCTCCTGGCTCTCGCTCAGCATGAGCTCGAAGGGCGTCATGCCCTCCTCGCGCTGGGGCACCTGGTCGAGGCGGATCTCCAGGCCCGTGCCGGCGCGGCTGGCCATCTCGAAGCTGCTGGAGGTGAGGCCCGCGGCGCCCATGTCCTGGATGCCGATGACCCAGTCGGTCTGGAAGATCTCTAGGCAGGCTTCGAGCAGAAGCTTCTCCGTGAAGGGATCGCCCACCTGCACCGTGGGCCGCTTCTCCTCGCTGCCCTCGCCGAACTCCGCCGAGGCCATGCTGGCGCCGTGGATGCCGTCACGACCCGTCTTCGAACCGATGTACATCACCTTGTTGCCCACGCCAGAGGCGAAGCCCTTGAAGATCTTGTCGCTGCGCAACACGCCCAGCGTAAACGCGTTCACGAGGATGTTGCCGTTGTAGCTGGCGTCGAAGGCGCAGTCCCCGCCCAGCATGGGGATGCCCATGCAGTTCCCGTAGCCAGCGATGCCCGCGGCCACGCCCTTGACGAGGCCCTTCATGCGGGGCGCGTCGATCTCTCCGAAACGAAGCGAGTTCAGGTTGGCCAGGGGCCGGGCGCCCATGGTGAAGACATCGCGCAGGATGCCGCCCACGCCGGTCGCCGCGCCCTGGTAGGGCTCGATGAAGCTGGGGTGGTTGTGGCTCTCCATCTTGAAGGCCACGGCCCAGCCATCGCCGATGTCCACCACGCCCGCGTTCTCGCCGGGACCCTGGATGACGCGGGGGCCCTCCGTGGGCAGGTTCTTCAGGTGGACGCGGCTGGATTTGTACGAGCAGTGCTCGCTCCACATGGCGCTGAAGACGCCCAGCTCGGGGTAGGTGGGCATGCGGCCGTCGAGCAGGCGCAGCAGGACCTGCCACTCATCCTTGGACAGGCCCAGCTCCAGAGCCAGGGATTCGGTGACGGCCGGTTCGTGGGCAACGGACATGGAGGCTCCGGAAGCCTTGATTCTAGCGGTTCCGGGCTCTCCGGACGAGGCTTGACATCCGTCCGAGGCTCAGCCGCGGAATGTCCGCTTCCCTCGGGAATCCCTTTCCGTACACTGGAAAGTCACGCCCTCGGAGCCCATGACCCCTCCCCGCACCCTGCTCGCCTACAGCGCTCCCCGCAGCGGCTTCGGGGACGAGTGGATGACCTTCCTGCCCATCGGCCTGGGCTACCTCCAGGCCATGCTGAAGTCGCGGGAGCTGCCCTGCCGCGTGGCGAACCTCAGCGGCAAGGGACGCAAGGAGGTCCTGGCCTACCTGAGGGCCCAGAACCCGGGAGTGGTGGGTGTCTCCATGTTCACCTTCAACCGCAAGCGCTCCTACGAGCTGCTCACCTGGGCCCGGGAGGCCTGCCCCGGCGCCATCCTCCTGGCGGGCGGGCCGCATCCGACGCACCTGGCCGAGGAGGTCTTCGAGGACTGCCCGGCCCTGGACGCCATCGTGCAGGGCGAGGGCGAGGCCGTGCTGCTGGGCATCGCCGAGCGCCTGAAGACCGCCTCCGGCTCGGACCTCTGGAAGCGCACGCCGGGCCTCATCCTTCGCGAGGGCCGCACCCTGCCCCAGCCGCCCTTGGAGGACCTGGACACCATCGGCATCCCCGCCGAGCACCTGGAGGCGGATTTCCTGAACGACGTGGGCCAGCTGGCCTACCTCAGCACCAGCCGGGGCTGCCCGGCCACCTGCAACTTCTGCAACACGCCGGAGTTCTGGGGCACCTCCATCCGCTTCCGCAGCGCGCCCTCGGTGCTGCGGGAGATGCGGCTGCTCCGCGAAAACCACGGCCTTACCTACTTCAGCTTCCGGGACGACACCTTCACCGCCAACCGCGACCGGGTGCTGACGCTGATGAAGGGCATCCAGGAGAGCGGCCTGCACCCGCTGTGGAACTGCCAGAGCCGCGTGAACCTGGTGGACGAGGACCGGCTGGTGGCCATGAAGCGCGCCGGCTGCGAGTTCATGCAGTTCGGCGTGGAGCACGGCAGCGAGCGCGTGCTGCAGCTGCTGGACAAGGGCACGAACCTGCGCCACGCCCGCCGGGCCCTGGGCCTGGTGCGCAAGGTGGGCATGAACCTGGGCATCTACCTCATCACCGGCATCCCCGGCGAGACCTGGGCGGACGTGGAGGAGACCGCCGCCTTCATCCGCGACACCCGGCCCCAGGACTGCCAGATCAGCCCCCTGGCGCTGTATCCGGGCACCCGCATGTTCGACCAGTACCGGGCCGAGGGCCGCATCCGGAAGGACTTCTACCGCGCCAGCGGCGACGCCGAGATCTTCGCCCGGGTGGACAGCCACACGGAAAAGGCCCTGCGGCACATCGACCATGTCGCTCAGCAGGCCCGCGCCAAGTCACGCTTCAGCCCCGCCGAATTCGCCGAGCAGAAGGCTTGGCTGGGCTTCTGCGCCGTCACCAACCTGCTCTGTGGCGAGGCCGCGGAGGAGGAGGGTCGCTTCACCGAGGCCGAGGTCGAGTACGCCGAGATCATCGCGAAGGAGCCTGCCAATCCCTGGGGCTTCATGAAGCGGGCCCTGCTGCGGGAGAAGCTGGGGCGGGTCGACAAGGCCCGCGCCGACCTCGCGGAAGTGCTGGCCCTCGCGCCGGGCAACCCCGAAGCCACGGAGCTGGCGGCCCTCTGGGGCCTGAACCGGCACAAAGCTAAGGCGAAGAAGCCCGCCCACGGGCCCACGGCCGAGATGAAGGGCGCGGAGGCCTACCTCAGCCGGCCGAAGATGTAGCCTCCACCGGCTGCCCCGGCACGGGGATTCCCGCCCGGAGCGCCCGCCGCCAGGCCACCCAGCCGAGGACGCAGAGCACCTGGTAGACCAGGTAGAGCCCGCTGGTGACGTAGAGCCCCTTGTAGATCAGCAGGCCCACGGAGAGGCAGTTGGCCGCGATCCAGACCAGCCAGTTTTCGAGCCACTTGCGGGTCATCATGAACTGGGCCGCGAGGCTGAGGGCCGTGATGAGGGAATCCAGCACGGGCACGGTGCTGTTCGTGAAGTGGCGCAGCAACCAGGCCAGCACGGCGGTGGTGGCGGCCACCGCCAGGGCCAGGCTGATCGCAGCCGGCGGCCGGATGCGGCTCACGGTGAGCGCGCCGTGGTCCCGCCCCCCGTGCAGCCAGCTCCACCAGCCGTAGATCGAGATGGCGACGTAGAAGGCCTGGAGCCCCACGTCCGCGTAGAGGCCCGTCCGGTAGAACAGCACGATGAATACCAGGTTGTTGGCGATACCGACAGGCCAGTTCCAGATGTTCTCCCGCACCAGCAGCGCCACGCAGGCCGCGCCCGTCAGGAACCCGAAGACCTCCATCCCGCTTGGCATCAGTCCTCGTGCTTCAGGTTCGGGCTGCGTTCCAGGATGGTCAGCACCAGCCGCTCGAGCTGGTCCACCATGAGGAAGCGCAGGGTCGGATCGCCAGGGCCGGGGTGGCCCGGCTCGCCACCGCCCTTCACCACGAAGAAGGGGCCGGAGCGGTCGAGGAGGGTGATGCGCTTCCAGAGCAGGCGGCCCGCTCCCAGCTTCCGGGCCAGGGGAGCCGGCAGAGCATTGTGCTCCACGGCGAGGCCCAGCTCATCCACCAGCACCTGGGAACCCTCCACGAGGAGCAGGCCCAGGAGGGTGGCCAGGAGCAGGGCGCCGCCCGCCACCACCGCGCCGACGGCCGCCACCAGGGCCACCCAGAATGACCACGTGGGCTCGCCCGCGGCCTCCGCCACCTTCATGGAGGCGCGGAGCACAGGGAGGCGCTCGAAGATCTGGGCCAGGGCCCGCACGCCCACCAGCCAGGAGCCCGCGAACAACAGCACGGCCATGGCCCGCTGGGCGAAGGAGGGTCTGTAAACGAGGGGTGAGCCGACACTCATCAGGCTTCCATCTCCGCCACGATGGCTTCCGCCGCCGCGGCGGGATCCGCGGCATGGGTGATGGGCCGCCCCACCACCAGCCAGGTGGCGCCCTGCTTCAGCGCCTGGGTCGGCGTCATGACGCGGGCCTGGTCCTGGGTGGCGGCGCCGGCGGGACGGATGCCCGGCGTGAGGCGGTGGAAGGCTTCGCCACAGGCCTCGCGGATGCTGGCAGCCTCCCAGGCCGAGCACACCACGCCGTCACAACCGGCGCGGTGGGCCAGCTTCGCATAGGCCAGCGCCAGGTCTTCGGGCCGCCCCGCGTGGCCCAGGGCCGCCAGGGCCTCCCGGTCCAGGCTCGTGAGCACGGTCACCGCCAGCAGCTCGGTCCGGCCGCCCGCGGCACGGTGGGCGCGCACGGCCTCCACCGCCGCCTCCAGCATGGCTGGGCCCCCCTGGGCGTGGACATTCACCAGCCGCGGATCCAGCTTCAGGACGGCCTCCAGGGCCCGGCGCACGGTGGTGGGGATGTCGTGGAGCTTGAGATCCAGGAAGACCGGCACCTGCTTCTGGAGCTCCCGGACGAAGGCGGGCCCTTCCGCGCAGAACAGCTCCAGCCCCACCTTCAGCATGCCCACGCGGCCCGCCAGCCGCTCCGCCATGGCCAGGGCCTCCCCGGCCGTGGGCAGGTCCAGGGCCACCACGAGGCGGTCCCGGGGCGTAAGAGGTGAGGGGGCTGAGTTCAAGGAGGACTCCCGTATGATGCGGAGGATCATTCTGCCACCAAGGGGACCCCGTGCCACTGACCGCTCCGCCACCCACGCCTCCCGCCGAGGTCCGTCCCGCGCCGCCTACCGCGGCCCAGCTGCAGGATCAGGCGCTGGATGCCTACGACTGGGGCCGTCCCCTGCCTGCGGCTCCCCGGGGCCCCGGGGCCGCCGCCTACCGGTGGCTTCAGGCCGCGGCCACCTTCGACCCGCTGACGACGGCGCCCACCGACCCCTTCCCGCCCGGAGCCGCGCACCGGGAGGCGGAGGCCCTGAGGGCCCTGATGCAGGCGCCCCAGGCCCGACTGACCCAGCGCCTGGCCGCCCTGCCCCTCCGCCAGGCCGGTACAGCCCTGGCCCTGTGGCGGTGGGGCAAGACCCAGGTCCGCGAAGGCCGGTTCACCCCGGCGATCCGGCAGGCCTGGGAGGATCGCCTGCTGGGGAAAGGACCCGCCCTCACCCGAGGCTACGCCCTGCGCCATGCCCTCTGCTGGGCCTTGGCGGACCAGGACGAGACCCGGCTCGCCGCGCTCAAGGCCCGGGCCGATGAGTCTGCCGAACCCATCCTTTCCCAGTTCCAGCGGCTGTTCGGCATGCTGGGCGGACCTTCCCCGGTCCTGCGCCTGTGGACGCTGCCCGGCCAGGAGTACCAGGACCTGAGGCTGGACCAGCTGGGCGCCCGCCGCATCTGGATCTACCCGGCCGGAGAAGGCGCCTGGCCGGAGCTGCCCGCGGATGTGGCCTGGGTCATTCCCAGCCTGGAGGCGGGCATGGACGAGCGCAGCGCGAGCATCCCCGAGGGACTGGCGGCCGAGGCCCGGGCCCTGTCCGCGCGGCTCCAGGCCGCGGGACGGACCGCACACTACGTCCCCAGCCGGGCGGCCTTCGAGGTTCTGGGCCTGGCCTGGTTCCCCATCCTCATCGACCTGGACGCACAGGGGAACATCCGAGCGGTCCGCATGGGGGACGCGGCGCCGCGGAAGCCCTAGCCTGATCCGACGGATGGCCTAGCCGATCCCGCAGCCCTGCAGCCACCCCGCCACGGCGCCCCAGACCATCTGCGACCAGTAGTAGAAGCCGCGCTTGATCGGCTTCGGCGTGTAGCTGGCGTGGAGCCGGTCCCTGAGCATGGGGTAGTTGCCGTCGGGATCCAGCACGGCGGCAGCCACGGGCGAATCGAACTCATAGGTGATCCAGCGGTCCTGGCCGTCCCACACGAGCCGCTGCTCCTCGCGGTTCTCCAGGCGCACCCAAAGCGTGATCGGCACCTTCAGCCCGCCCTTCCGCTCCAGGGTGATGGAGCCCACCCGGCCCGGGGCCGCCGGCTGAGGCGCCGCGAAGACCGGTGCCTTGTCCGAGAACAGCCAGCCGCCCTGGGTGACCTCGCGGCTCTTCACGCAGCGGATGGCGTAGTCGAGCACCTCCGTGCCTTCCACGAAGTCCCGCCAGAAAGCCGAGAGGTCCCGGCCGGACACGCGCTCCGCGATCCGCATGAAGTCGTGCCGGGTGGGATGGCGGAAGGCCATCTCCTGGGCGTAGGCCCGCATCACCTGCTCCATCACGGGCCGGCCCAGCATGGCCTCCAGCTGGTCCAGCACCAGGGTGGGCTTCCCGTAGGCCGTCACGAAGTAGCTGCGGAGATTGATCGTCTTGAAGCCGACCCGCGTGAGGGGATCGGCGGACGGCAGGGACCAGTACCCCGACCACTCCACGAACTCCGTGGGGATCTGGAACCTCCGCCCGCTCAGCAGGCTGTGGTAGCTGCGCTCCATGGCCTTGCGGGTGAACCAGCTCGTGAAGCCTTCGTCCAGCCAAGGTTCCTCGAACTCGTTGCTGGCGAGCATGCCGTAGAAGTACTGGTGCCCGTACTCATGGACGGACACAACTTCCGGCACGAACCGCTGCTGGATGGGATCGAACGGTAGCGATCCGGCGGTGATGAGGGTCGGATATTCCATGCCATCGGCCCCGGAGGCGTCCTTCGGCGTGTCGATCACCGTCAGCGTGGGGTACGGGTACTTGAAGAACCACTCCTCGCTCCAGCGCAGGGCGTTCTCCACCGCCCGGCGCTGCCGCTGAAAATTCCCCCGGTTGCGGTCCGCGGCGTAGTAGAACACCTGCACGCCGCGATACTCGAACATGGCCGGGTTCCGCCAGCTCTCCCGGGGCATCACCGCCCAGGCGAAGTCGTGGACATCCTCCGCGTGCAGGCGCCAGATCACGTTCAAGGGCCGCTTGGGATCCTGCTCGATCTCCGTCACGAAGTTCGTCTGGGTCCCCGTGTGGGCGAGGCCCAGCGCATTCGGAAGCGACAGGGACACGTCGTAGACGCCGAAATCCGCGAAGAACTCGGTGTTCGCGTGGTAGGCGTGGCAGTTCCACCGGTCTCCCTGGTAGACGCCCACCTTGGGAAACCACTGGCCCGACATGAGGAAGTCCTCCGACCATCCGCTGCGTGCGAAGACCCTGGGATAGCGGTTCTCCCAGGCGATCTCCACCTGGATGGTCTCCCCGGGCGCGACGGCGCGCGGCAGCTTCAGCCAATGGACGGTCTCATCCTCGCCCGCGTGGCCGGGGAGGTCATGGCCCTCCATCCGGGCGCTGATGAGGCGGCAATAGCCCCAGGAGGACGGCTCCGCGGGCCGATCCTGGTGGTCCATGCGCAGCCGCCCGCCGCTCTCCTGCACGAAGAGGCTCTGGGGCCCTTTGAATGCGTTGAGGTACAGGTGCAGCGGCAGCTCCTGCGTGGGCGCCGTGCCCGTGTTCCGCCACGACAGCGTCTCGGTCGCTTCCAGCGTCTTGTGCTCGAAGTCCAGCACCGCGTCGATCTTGTAGTTGGCGATCCGTGGCGACTTCGGCTTGTCGAACCACTTCTCCGGCGTCCAGGTCCGCGGCGCCGCGCCCAGCCCCATGGCCGCGAACAGCACCAGCGCAGCCAGCATGCGGCGTCCCATCAGGTCCTCCCAGAGCGTCCGTCGAGTCTACCAACACCCGCCACCCATGCGTCCTTGCCACGCCCGAGATCCCTGCTACACTTGATTTCCTACCGCGGGGTGGAGCAGTCCGGTAGCTCGTTGGGCTCATAACCCAAAGGTCGCAGGTTCAAATCCTGCCCCCGCTACCAACCAAGAGGGCCGACTACATGTCGGCCCTCCTCATTATGTTGCGAGAAACCGCCAGCCCCTAGGGTGAGAGGGGGCCTAGAGGGACTCGAAATCGGCAGGCTCGAGGGGATGGAATCCCCTATTGGCTACCTACGGTCCTAGGAACCACCGGCTTCTCAGAGCGAAATGGGCCCCCAGAGGAGCGGATCGGTTACGCATCCGAGAAATCAGGCCCGGATGGCTCTCTTGGTCTTCCCTGCACCCATGCCCTTAATTATCGGGCCTCATTTCCCGGCCGGAGCTGACTTGGCGGCGTTCGGAAGGCGGTGGCTATGGGTGGCCCGGTGAAACCGGCACGATCTCCCCAGTCACGATCAAGGCCTCGAAGTGCGCCCTCAGTTGTTCCGGGACCGCACCACCCGTGAGTTTCACGCCGAGTTCCATGTTCTTTTCCATTGCGGCGTTGGTGAGGTTGGCACTGGTGATGAAGGCTGCCTTTCCGTCTGCCAGCAGGCATTTGGCGTGGACTGCTCCCTGTCCACCCGGCACCGTTTCCTTGGGTTCCCACTGATAGACTTTGGCCGCCGGCAAGGCCCCTCGGATGAGCCCAGGCGAGTCTATGGAGATGTGCCCTGCCTCGGGGGCTTCGAGGAGGAAGGAGACCTCTACGCCTCGCGCAAGGGCCTTCTTGAGAGCCGTCAGGAGACTCTCCACGTTGTAGGCCACGAAGCTGACCAGGAATAGGGTTCGCTCAGAGGTTTCGATCAGTTCCAGGAGAACCTGGTCCGTCCTGCGAACGGGGACGAGGTGCGTATCGGGACCACTCCAGACGAGATCCACACGGGATTGCGCACGAATGGCTCGAGCCGTGGAGCCCGCAGCTCGGAGGGCAGAGGCGATTTCCTTCCCGGTCGTTCCTGGGCACTCCAACCACGCCTTGCCGACCTGGGTGAGAACCAGAGCCCCAGCCCCCTGTGTCCAAGTTCGGAATCCCGCCGGATCGCGGGATTCCGCCGCCCGTGCTGCCGCTTCCATGCGATCCGGGTGCAATTCCTGAGCGGCGGCAGCGATGACATCCCACAGGGTCATGCAGGATCCTCCTCTGCCCCGAAGAATGCTGCATCCGTGGTCTCGAAGGTCTTCAACAACAGGGCGCGATCGAGGTAGCGATTCCCCTTCTCGCACGAAGTCTCGGCCACGAATCCGCAGGCGTGGCAGGCGGCGGCGTGGATCGAGCGGTCCTTGCCGGGATCGTGTTCCGAGCAGAGTGGATCCGAGGAGCAGATCCGCGCCCTCTGGAGTGCCTGCCGGATCAACCTGCCGAGGTTCTCAGGCTTGCCCAGTTGGACGAGGCCTCCCAGTGTTCCATCGGAATCGGCAGCCGCCGTGTAGATCAGGATCCCGGCCATGGGATCTCCGTCCTTCGAGGCATAGATCCGCTCGCGAATGCTCGCTGCGTTGTACCCGCATTCCAAGGCGAGTTCGCGGATCAGCAGGTGGGAAAACGTGTGCAGGAGGGCGTATCGGATGCCGGGATAGCCTTCGTCGGGTGAGAGTTTCCGAGAACTTCTCCACCCCCGGTGGCCCTCCTGGAGTTTGACGTCCCTCGCGAGGACGCCCGTCCAGCCTTCCCATGCAGCCAGTACATCCTCATGGAAGCGGATGAAGATTCCCTCCCCGTGCACTTCGGTGGCCGGGACCCATATCGGGCTGCCTTTCGTCAACGCAGCCATGGGAGCCCGGTCTTCCGGATTGCTCGACTCCTCGGGAGCCTCCACGCGGGTGTATCCGATCAGCGCGTTGACCTCACGCAGCCGCTCCAGCAGCAACACGCTATGCAACTTCGAAGAGAAGTCCGAAGGAACTGAGACGGGTGTGGCCAAGAAATGGGGGAAGTCCGTCCTGGGGTTGGGATCCGTGAGCACGGTCCATTCGGGACGTTTGAGATCGACTTCGCTCGATCCTGCGGGAACGGCAGCGCCAGATCGCTTGGCCTCGATGGCGGACCAGATGTCCTCCGGTTCGAATTTCTCAATGCCAGGCAGGGAGCCACTCCGCTTGAGCCCCTTCAGGAGGCCTTTCAATTCGCCGAGGGACTCCGTTTCCTGGAAGGTATCCCAACCCTCTTCGAGCAGGTGCTCCAAAGGGCTTGAAGCGATGGGAATCGCCAGGGCGGACATGTTCACGGGGAACCAACTGTTGGTGGCCCCGAGCAGCACGGCTCGCGGGGACTGGTCGCAGCCCTCGTCGAAGGTGTCGAGGTGCGGATGCCGTCCCCGGCATCCAGGAAGGAAGCCTGCGGCGCGGGCTCCGAAGGCTTGGGCCAAGGACCGGCTGGACCGGCAGTCATCACAGCGCACGAACAGGTCCTGGGTCTGGAGCGAAGCGCTCTCTTCCAGGAATCGGAGCGTGCCCCGGCAATCCGAGGGACCCCCGTGTGCGAACCAGTGCCAGGGGAAGTCGTCCAGGTGGCCGTTGCGGCACGCCAGCAAGAAGCGGGCTGGCACCGCGTCCTGATCCCGCCCGTCCCCCTTCGGGCAGTTGACGTGGAGGTACTGGGTGCGCTCTGGGCGGAACCTGTTCTCAGCTACGCGGAACAGTCCGGAATCGACTTCCGCCAGTAGCTGGCACTTCACGCAGCGCAGCCAGCGAGGGAAGGGCTTCACTGGCACACCGACCAGAGCCTCGGGCGAGAATGGATCGATCGAGTCGTCCTCGACCACGGGCGGCATCAGCAGCTTCTCGACTTGTGGGCCGAGCCTCCGCCTCACGGCATCGAGGAGCCGCACCTCTTCGACTCGGCGGCACCGGGCCGTATCCCACTGGTGGAGCCCCATGGTGACCACGGACAGGTTAGGCAGGTCCACCAGAGCGCCTGGCCCATAGGTCCAGAGCAACTGGCTGGGTCTCACTTCTCCGACGGGGATCGTACTCATTCCTCACCTCCGGTCTGATCGGTCGCAGGCTTGACCGGAGGCCGCCAAGGTGGGGCATCTGCGATGCCCCGGGTCTCCATCTGGAGCCGGACACCCGGCTCGACTTCACGCATGGACATCGGCACAGTGAATGTCCCCCAGGGTTCGAAGCCGGGTTTGCTCAGCAGGGGAGCAACGGTTCCGCCAGAACCGGGTCGCTCGTAGCCCAACTGGCGATTGGGTCGCTGGGCCTCCTTGGCCCACTGGTCCAACCTCTCCCCGACCATGAGGTCCGCGAGATCCTTGATGCTGCTCTGATTCGTAGCCTTCCAGGCGCGGTCCAAGAAAACCTTCGCCGCCTGCTGCAACTCAGGGCGAGAGGGAGTGGTGGCCTCTTGGGCACCCAGGTTCGGCGTGAAGGGGGTTTCCCGCCCACGGAGCAGGCTGACCATGGCTCCGGTGAGGCCACGGTCCATGGCGCGGGGCGAGAATGGCGTCACCGACTGGGCTTCTACGTGCTTGTAGAAGGTCGCGTGATAGTGCTCGAAGGTCTCGTAGTGGGAGAGATCGCGAGGCCTCGACCACACCAGGACTGTGAACACGATGCCGGGGAAGGCACGGCCCACGCGGCTCGTGGCCTGGATGTACTCCGCCGTGCTCTTGGGCTGTCCGTTCACGGCCATGAGGCCGAGGCGGTTCACGTCGACACCCACCGAAAGCATGTTCGTGGCGAGCACCACATCGATGGCTCGCGTCTCGCCCTTGGCCCACTGGGTCTTGAACTTCACTTCGAGCTGGTCGAGTTTCTTCGGGATGTCTTTGCTGGACACGCGGGACGTGAGTTCCTCGATCTGATTCACATTCCGCTGAGCCAACCCTGGTCGCCTCACCTCGCTGCGTTGGACGCGGAAGGCTCGGGTCTGGACGTCGTCCTCGGCGAGCCGCTTCATGCCGCCTAGCTCTCGAAGGGAATTGAAGTACCCGACCACGGTCATGTAGGGGTCCGCTGCTGGCCCGAAACGGTCGAACAAGGCCTTTCCTGCCGTGAGCAGGGCCACGTAAAGACGGATCAGGACGGCGGGTCTGGAACTCCCAGGCGCACAGACCCCCACGTATTGGCGACCCGGCTTCGAATCCGTTCCACGCTGGACGGCGAAGAAGTTGTCCTCCACGTCCAGTCCGTGGGGCGGGAAGACCGAGATCTCCCGCAGGAACACGCTCTTGACCTGTTCCTTGCCCTTCCGGACCGTCGCAGAGGAAGCCACGACCTTCGGACGCACCACCTTCTCTCCGATCTTCCACGCGCAGAGTTCGTCCACTGCCGTTTCGTAGAGCCCGACCATGGTGCCCAGCGGGCCACTGATGAGGTGGAACTCGTCCTGGATGATCAGGTCCGGGGGTCTCAGCCCAAGAAGGTCCACGCCCGTGGTGGCCGGGAAGTCTTTCTTCTTCTTGTGCTCCCCGTTGCATTCGGCCCCTGGCCATATCAGTCCGTGGCGCGGGCATTCGCGGGTGGCACGCCCGAAGAGAGTCCGGGTGTCCCCCTTCCAGGCCATCATGGCGAACTTGTCCACCGTGGCGATCAGCATGCTCGGTGGCCGGTGGTAGATCTCTTCGTCCACGACGAGCACAGGAATACCAGGACTGCCGTCCACATTCCTTGAGAAGGGGCATTGACTCAGCTTGTCGCCACAGAAAATCCGGGTGATGCCGAGTTCAGTGTCGACCTCGATGTCCCGCTTCGGTTCGATCTCCTCGCCACACCATGGACAGGTGGTCAACTGCGCTGGAGTGGAGGACTCCGGACGTTTGTCGTTCCGGATCGCCAGAATGGCGCGGTGACTCTGTTCGGTCGTGTTGGGGGTGACCTTCTGCCCCACCCAGAGGCCGATCGTGAATCTGGTACCACCCAGTTCCGGGTCGTCCTTCCGCAGTATCTCCAGGGCGCAGATGAGGGTCGTGGCACGCTGGAACTGTTGGAGCGTCAACAGGCGCAGGGTGTAGCGCATGATGACGGCCAGGCCTCGGGTGCCGTCCAAGCCTCCCACGATCCCCTGGAGGCGGCGGATGACCATCGTGAAGGCGGCCACCCCCAAGTAGGCTTCGGTCTTACCACCGCCCGTCGGGAACCAGAGCAAGTCGGCAATGGCCTCGATCGGATCGGTCCGGTCCCGATGGGTGGGGTCTGCGAGGGCAGGGATGGAGAGCAGGACGAACGCGAGCTGGAAGGGACGCCAGGATCGGTTCTTGGGGATGTCGAAGTCCTTCGGGTCGATCTGCTTCGCGGGGTCCCTGCGGTGCTCAAGCGCGTAGATGCTGCGGACACGCTGGTCCGCCATGGCGAGGTTGGCGAGTTTGAAGGCCTTCCAGGCTCTGGCATCGCTTCCCAGCACCTGGATGCCTTCGCGGAGGCGCTCCAAGACTTTCTCGCAACGCAGCATTGCTTCGGTTGCAGCCGCATCGAACCCGGTCACACTCGCGCCGATCCGACTGCGCTGTTCACCAATCCAGGTCTCGTAGTCGGCGGCGAGGATGTCGAGGACGAGGCCCAGTTCCTTCTGGTCAAGGCCCGCCAAGGTCCGCATGTCCAGGAACCCATCCTTCACCAGCTTCTGCATGGCGGGGCGGTCCTCGGGTTCAAGGCCGGGAGTCTCGGTGACACCGACCTCGTATCCGGGCATGACGCTGGTCCGGACTTCCGAAGCGCGATCGGGGGTTTCGGTGGCCACTTCGGCGTGGACCGAGACCCCGTGGCCAACGGCGAACTCCACGCGGCGGCGGTAGATCATTTCGAGGGCAGTCCGCTCCTCGTCCGGGTCCCCGTCCCCGAGCACCGGCCTGCGCCTGAAGACCGGAGCCCCTTCGGGATGGCGGGCGATGACCTCCGGTTGGAAGATCCACGCCTGGTCCGGGTTGCTCTTCGGCTGCGCCTGGGCGTTCACGAGGAAGAGGGTGATCAAGCGATCCCCGTTCCCGGCCTGACGGATCGAGCCCTGGATGACGATCTCCGGACAGTCTCCGTCCGGCGACATGGGGGCGATGTGGCCATTGACCAACCTCAGGGTGAGCCTTCCTCCGCTCGGAATCCGCTTCCATACGGATCTGGATTTTCCCGTCTTCGGGTCGGGTTCGGAACCTTCCGTGCGTTCGTACCTTCCCCATCGGGCTTCGATCACCAGGTCCTGGATTTCCTGGTCTACGCAGAAAGTGAACCCGAGGGAGGAGGGAACGAGGGACGTGTTCGTGGAGGCGTCGATTTCCTTGCCGCCGTCCTCCGGTTCCACCTTCCCCGCACCACCGCCCAATTCCTCGATCTGTTCGCCATCGATCGCCGTTTCCCTCGGCGCGAGCTTCCCCACCACATAGCGGTCCCGCACGCTCATCCCGAGGATTTCTTCCCTCGGCCCACCTGCCGGGCCGAGGAGGTCATCACGGACGGCGTCGTGGAGCAGTTCTCGGAAATAGGCCTGTTCAGCCGGAGTCTCCCCGCTGATGGGCGGCAAGGAGGCGAAGGGGGCCCCCGTGATGGCCTGGACGATGCCCTCAAAGGCGGGCCAGTCCAGGCGCGTGAGCACCCCGACCATGCTGGGCAGGGTCTGACCCAGCCCAGAAGTATCGATGGGCGGATCGAAGCGCTGCTGACTCTCGAAGTAGACCCGGATCCGTCCCTCGAACCGTCGCATCCGGAACACACGGGCGAGCCCGATGATCTGTTTGGAAGAATCGAAGATCAGAATTCCGTCCAGATCCTCGATTCCGACGCTCTCGATGCCATCCGCCTGGATATCCACCAGATGGATGCCCAGATCCACCCCCTGCTTCGTTTCCAAGAGCCATGCGTTGGGAATCCGAACGGGCTGTTCCTTCTTCTCGGTCTTTTGGTGATCCTTTGCCACAGCTTGCTCCAGAGATCATGGATTCGTTCTTTAAATCATTTGCCTGAAATGCCTTGGTGTCGATCGATCAAACATACGACTCATGACGGGAACTCATCGAGGAGAAGCCGCCGTACGTGTTCCGCTGTGGAATATCCATTTCGCACCAGAATTTCAGCTATGTCCTTTCCTGCAATGAAGATGATCGGATGGCGATCCTCCCTTACTTCCTCGTAGGCCTGGCGAGCTACGAGAGAGGTCGTGACGAGTACGCCGTATTGTCGATGCCGGATCCTGGAAATGAGGCGAGATACCTCCTTCACGCCGACTGTATTCGCCGAATGCCCATCGATCGGTGGCTGGTAACACTTTGCTTCTAATGAAAATTCCGCATATACGGGATCATCATTCAGACCCAACAAATGGCGACCGATAGCATCCCGTCCACCGTCCACGGATCCTCTGGTGATCTCATCAATGACCACCCGATGGTCGACCAATTGGTATATCCGAGCTGCAAAGGCTTCGAAAGCCACCGGAGTATCCCGGAAATATTCCCAAACTGCTCTGAGGATCTCGATCTGGAGAGCGCCACTTGGAACTTGCTGTTCTGCAGATCGAATGTTGGTGGTGGGTTCAGCCGTGAGGGGACGATACCGACCATCTCGCAACCAGGAGCGCCAAGCATTTGGAGCATGGATAGAGTCGCGGACTCCGACTGCAAGATCGATAAGCCAGGCCCGCTGGACCACGGGGATATCCAAAACTGTTAATACAGCTCGGTAATTCTGGAAACGTTCCCCGCTAGTCGCCTTCCACACTGCAATCAAATCCTCTAGTGCGGACATGCCTGGGAAACCAGGAGCAGCAACACCCAAGAAGCGAACCGATCTGGCACCGTGCACCGTCGGGTTTTTTTGGAAAAGGAAAAAGGGCGGAATTCCTTGCCTTGGATTGCCTTGATCGTGGAGTTGCGCGAAGACCTTGCGGAGGATCGCGTTTCCGCCACGGGCCGTGTCATGCAGTTCACGACCAGGCGATTTGTTGTCTCCGAAGTAGACGAACTCGCCAGTGTTCAGATTCAGAACATCTGGCCAGTCGGGGTCTTCACCGCTGGTGGTCAGGACGACCCAATTCTTCTCTTCGCCGCGACCTGCGGCCCTGAAGCCGCCTTGATTACCAGACCCTGGAAGGAGCCTGGCGATGGGTTCGCCAGCCATTTGGCCATCCCTGCTGCTCTCGTAAATGGCATCCACCACCAGATCGGAGGCGGCAAGGTCACCGAAAGAAATAACTTTCACGCTCAAACCCCAATGCCACGATATCGAGCACTACGGCGTTCACCCTGGCGTTCAACAAGGCCTCTTGCAACCAGGTCTCCAATGCCAGCATTCCATTGGCTATCTGTGAGGCCGGTTGCGGCGGTGACATCACTCTTTGCATGCCAACCCGTATTTCCTCGAAGGAGGTTGAGGATTGCACTAGCAGGGTTCAACTCCAAAGGATTTGGGCCAGGGTTCGACCGCAGGAGCGCTGTTGGCCCCGCACCCGGGCCCTCTTGGCCACTCTCGTCGAAATTTAACCCTGGATTGGAAAATGGAATTTGCGGTTGCAACATCTCCCTACCTCCTCGGAGTAGTCGAGGGGGCCGCTGAAGCCCGCGAGCAATTTCATCTTGGTACCGTTCCCGGTTAAGTTCGGAGAGTCTTCGCAGTGCTTCCACCCATACAGAGTCAGAAATAGTAAATCGAATTTGGTCATTCTCCGGCAAATAATGGATCTTGTGAAATCCATGGGCTAGATCAAGGTCATTCCATCCGTAATTATTGGCAATTAGTTGATCAATTTTTATCTGAATACCACGTAATTTTTCTATTTTTTCGTCGTTATCCAGAAAATTATGAAATCTGTTATAAAGTTGCGTTAAGCCAATATTTAACTCGATTAATAATTTTAATCTTTCATTATGGAATAACTCACCTAGATTAATTAACTGGGAATCAACATCATCAAGAAATGGAAATGTCTCAAAACAATCTGTTGGTGCATAACGCAATCGGGTTTCAAGCCGCCCACCAAATGTAAAAGCCCAGTGCGCATGGAATGAGCTAGATAGTTCCATTAATCGAGCTGGATTATCAGTAGCAATTACTCCAACTGCATTTGAAAAAATACTGTGATTAGAAATCAAGGAAAATCCAGGATATTTACTTGCTTGTGTAGCAAACGCTATTATTTTAGTCTTTGGTGCTGTTTGTGTGTCCCAGTTACTTGGATGGCGTTCAAAGAGATGTCCACGTCCAATTGAGTGGTAAAGTGCCGGCCGCTTTTCCGCAAATTGCCACCATCTTTGCGGAAGCGGGCGCCGCAATACAAATTCGCCGCTTTGATTGCAACGCTGTCGTTCGGGTTTAACACGCTCCTCAATCCACAGCCACGGTAATTTGAATTGACGGGCCTTCTCCTCTGGCCAGTCCCAAAAGCAAATGACCCATCGACTTGGGCGCTGTTCGGGATCTGAATTCAGATCTTCCCCATTCAAGTAGGGGAAAATCACTTCCCCATTGCAGGGATCGGCGTCTAGCATTTCTCTCGCTTCGGATTGTGTGAGAACGAACCCCATTCCAAGGGTGATGGACCCCTGGAATGATTTCCCATCGTTTGCCTTTAAACGCCTCGGAGTCCAATCGTCTCTATTAGTAAGGAACGCAGAGACAAACGGAACGGCGTTACCTTGTAATAGTCGTGTTCCTTGCCAGGATCCTTTGTGCATGTGCACTCGACTGGTCACAACAGCTGCTACCCCAGGCCAGGGTTCGTTTGGATAGGCGGCGTAGATGACAGCACCATTTGTTAACAATGATTCGAGCCCGACTTCTCTAGAATCGCCTTCCGCAATTGTATTTACTGCAAGCAACCCAATATCACCGCCCATCCGAATCAAGGAATACGACCTCAGGAAAAAGTAGGCCACCAGATCGGCTGAACCGCGCTGTCCTCCGGCAAGGTGGGCTACTAGATAATTTCGGTACGAGGAGCCGAGAACCCCTGAGATTTTTTGACCACCCAGGAAGGGAGGGTTGCCAACAATCGCATCGAAACCGCCATTCTCTCTTTCGAATACTTCTGGAAATTCGAGTGACCAATGAAAGGGAGTACGAATTGGCTTCTCCGGCGGGCAATCTACGGTGAGATTTGTATACGCTCGATGAATAACGGCCTGTCTTCCCTCGTTCTCCCCATCGAGCATTCTCTGAGCTTCCCTAGCCAACTCTTCCAAGGCTGACCTCTGGGCCGAGTCCGATCCCGCAGTACGAAGGGCCTCGCCGACAAGTGCATCAGCGATTTGTTCTGCTGCCTCGACAATTTCCCGCGCTTGGGAGTACCTTTTTGCTTTCGCATTGATGTCATTGAGATCTCGCACGGGGATCTTTCTGATTTCTAAACGAAAGTGGAGTGCCTCGTTCACAATCGTTCTGATCGATTGCCCGAACAGGTGGGGTTGCCGGTCTCTGGAATGATCCATCGTCAGGTCTGTAATCTGATCGAGGTGGTGGGTTCCTAGGAGGCTGTCACCACACCTCAGGTTGTGATCCAAGAACCCAAAGGGACGTCCCTTGGCCAAAGTCACAAGCCAAATGGAAAGCTTGGCGAGCTCCACGGCCATCGGGTTGATGTCGACACCGTATAGGCACCGCTCGGCAACCAGTCGCCGAGCAAGGATTACTCGTTCCTCAGGATCGGTGGGCACGGATTCGCTCGAACCAAGGCTTTCGATCACCTCGCCATCGACCGTGATCGCCTTCCCGGATGCTTCTTCGAGGATCCAGCTCTCTGCCACTCGGTCCCCAAGGTAGCGGCAGACCTGCACCAGGAAGGCCCCCGATCCCATGGCGGGGTCGCAAACCTTGAGGTCTAGGAGTTCATGAGGTGTCTTGAGGATCCATGCCTCTCGGGGCTTTCCATCCGAGGGCCCCCCATAGACCAAGGGCTCGAGCGTGGTCCGGACGATCCGTTCAGTGAGGGACTTGGGGGTGTAGTGAGTTCCCGTCTCACGGCGATCGCTGCCGAGGGTCACCGCGAAGGCATCTTTCCGATAAACCAGAGGATGGTCCCAGATGTCCTTCCGGAGCAAGTTCGCCCAGGGTTTCACCCGTCGGAGCAACCCTGTGTCACTGCCACAGGCCAGGAGCAATCGGCTTTCGAAGGCCTCATCCACATCCCGAGTCATCGCACGGCGCAGTGCCGATTCCGACCGTCCGGTGACCTCGGTGAGCAGGGCCAGGACGAAGGCTTCACCCTCCCGCTGGGTTCGTTCCAGGTCTAAAAGGGAGACATTCGGATCCTTGGCGCTGGAGGCTCCTTCGAGTCCGAGGGTGATCTCCGGGAGGCGCTGGACGGTACATTCCAGGAGGCCTTCGTAGACGTGACCGATCTGTTCGACGTCGAGGGCCTTATAGGAGAGCAACCTCGCACCCTGGCGCTGTTCGAGCACCTGGAGGGAGGAGAGGAGGAGCAACACCGTGCGGTTGTCGATAGGCAGCGGTGTGGCGACGCTCTGACGCCAGGAACTGCCCGTGGGACGTCCCTCCAGGAAGGGGAAACGGTCCGGATCGAAGAGGGACCCACCGAGGGCGGGCATCCTGAGGGTCTCGTGGGCGACTCCCCCGAAGACGGCTCGGAAAGTCGCCAGAAGCCTGGACCAGGCGTCGTGTCGACGCTCCAGGACCTGATCCCCATGACGGCTCTGCCACTCCCGCAGTTCGGACCTCAGGGTGGAAATGGCGTAGTTCTGGTCGTAGATCCCCTCGCCGAGGAGGAGCAGACCACGCTCTTCCGCGCACATCAGGAAGACGAGCCGCATCATGACCGTTAGGCCCGCCTCGTAGAGTTCGCGGGGTTCCACGTCCCTAAGAAGTTCATCGTGGCGATCGTGATCCGCCCGATCGAGGCTCTGGATCAGCACCTCCACCGCGCGCCTGACCTGCTGACCGAGGGTGTCCGTGACCTCGTCCTGGTATTCCAGGGATGCAGAGAGGAGTGCAGGAAGCGTCTTCTCCTGGGGGCCGAAACAGCGGCGAACGCCAAGGAGGGTCTGGAAGGCCCTCAGGGTGACGGGCTCGGGCCTCCAGATCCGTCCATACCAGGATGCGTGTCCCACCGTGCCACCCTCGGGGACATGGACCACCAACCAGCGTTCACCATTCGTCACGAGGCCGATCGTGACCTTGGCTCCCCGGCAGAGGGCGATCATCCGATCCAGGGCGCTCGTGTTCCATCCCTCGTAAGAGCGAATGGATTCGAGGTCCGTGTCTGGTGGTAGCACATCGATCAGGAGTTGGGGCGAATCGCCCTTCATCACTGCCATTCCAGGACGGACAATCCCGCCGTGTTCGGCCACAGACAACGAGAGCGACTCGGGGACGAATTCACCACGCAGCAGGACACGGTCCTCGTATTCCAAGAACTCCTTGAGCACGAAATCGATCCAGGCTCGATGGAGTGCCTCGGCGTCGGCGTCGCAAGCGTCCACGGCCTCGCGCCACTCGTCGTAGGCCGAGAGCAAGTTCCGACGGCGCTCGGAATCGACGCCCTCCAGGCCCTGGGGCAGGGCATCGTCCAGCACTCCGGGCTCGAGGAACGCGCCGGAGCGATCGATCAGGTTCAGCCATTCGATGTGTTGGGACATCTTCAAACCCGACGAACGAGGGATTCAGGAACGAAGAAGAAGACGGCCACGGGGAACTCACGCGGCAGGAAGCCCCGGTAGCGGGATTCGATGGCCTCCACCTCGGCCACCTTCTCTTCGGGGATGCGCTCCAGACGGGCGCGGAGGTAGTCCATGTCCTTCTCCACTTGGCCTAGCTCCTCCGCAGAGAAGAGTGGCTGTTGCTGGGCTCCTCCGATTTCCTTGCGGAGGGCCTTCTCCAGTTCATCCAGCACCGAAGTGACATCCTCGATCTCGGTGGTCTTGCGTCGATCCAAGGTGTTCCCCAGGAACTCGATGCGGTCCCTGGATCGCGCCCGGATCGCGTCCTCGATGCTGGTCCTAGAACGCTCGAACCGCGATGCGAGGAGCGAGAAGAGGGCTTCGGAGGGTTCCAGGGCCGCAGCCTCCCGAACCCAGGTCTCGAGTTTGGTCACCTGCGGGATTCGGGCGAAGGATCCCTCCTTCAGGAATCCGCCCGCGAACGTGAGTTCCTCGTGGAGCCGATGGTGGTTGCACCCCGTCACCACGAGGCGGGAACATACGATGGCCACGGGATCCTGGATCTCGCCATCCGGGAGTGTCCGGACGCTCACACGGTGCAACTGTTTCCGGTCCTCCAGCGCGAAGACCTCGGCCCTGAGGAGCCGGAGGCACATCTGGACGAGGCGGTGGTTCAGGTGGGCGAGGACGACATCGTCGCGACCTTTCGCGACCTCATGGTCGAAGGTGATGGGGCGTCGGACCTTCGTATGCGGGTGGGCAAGCCCAGCCGTCGCCTTCTCCCATGACCCCGGCAGAATCGGGACCTTGAAGGCTTTTCCATCAGGGACACCCGCCAAGTGGATGGATTCGAGTTCGAGCCCGTGGGCGATCCTGAGAGCCACCCTGACGGCCCGTTCGATCCGCTCCGGGGACAGATGATTCTCGTCCCGCGCTTCAAGCAGCCGCTGGTGGAGTCGAGCGATCTTCTGCTTCAAGTCCCGCTCCACCCGGAGGTACTTCCGGCTCTTCTCGGCCTTCTGTTCGGCATCACGGGTGTCGAGGATGCTGCGCTTGCCTAGCATGGCCTCCTCGATCTGCCGGGCGATCACGGGGCCGACGCTGCCGAGGTCCTCTCGGATCCGGTCGATCTTCTTCACCGCCCGCATCAGGTATTCGCCGTCCCCCTGGGTATGCCCGACCTTGACCTGGGCTTCGTCGGGGAGGTCCCGATAGCCTCGTCCGACGGGGTGCCAGATCTCGACGGCGGATGCCTTCTGTCCGTGTCGGTCGATACGACCGTTCCGCTGTTCCATCACATTCGGGTTCCACGGGATCTCGACGTGGATCATGTAGCGGCAGTGGTTCTGGAGGTCGATGCCTTCCGAGGCTGCGTCTGTGGCCAGGAGGATCCGGACCGGTGCCACGGCCGGAGAGGACTGGAAGGCTGCCTTCACCACTTCGCGTTCATCCCGGTCCATGCTGCCGTGCAGGCACATGAGGCGGTCGCCTCCGAACCCATGGTTCGCCAGGATCGTTTGGAGCCAGCCATGGGTGGTGCGGTATTCCGTGAAGAGGATCACCCGCTCGTGGTTCCAGTTCCCTCCGGGGCGGAGGTGGTCCTCCAGCCACTTGAGGATGGCTTCAGCCTTGGAGTCCTTGCGGTTCCGGGCTCGCTCCGCCCAGCCGGTCAACCGGTCGAGGAGACCTCTCTCATCGGCGGTCAGGGCCGGAGCGTTCAGCGTCAGCTCCTCGGTCACCTCTTCGAGGACCTCCTCGTAGCGGCTGTCGTCGGCGTAGTCCTCCTGGCTCTGGAGGAGGGCTTTCCGCAGGATCCGCTCTTCAAAGGAGCGCGGACCGGCGCTCCTCCTGCTCCTGCCGAGGCTCTCCCGGTGTTTGGCCAGCGTGGTCGCGAAGGCCGCAGGCGAAGAGAAGAGCCGCTTCTTGAGGAGGATGTTGATGAACTCCCCCGCTGGTCCTCGTCCGCCCGCCTGTTGATTCCGACTCTTCGTGTATTCCTGGAGGAGCTGGTGGGCCTCCAGTTCTTCGGGGGTGTAGTCGACCTCCATGGCCTGGAGATCCCGGACGGGATAGATCCGGTTCCCGTTCTCGTCCACCAGATCGGTCTTGAGCCGACGGACCATCACGCGCTGGAGTTGCTTCTCATCGGGCATCAAGGTGCGGGCGAACCGCTGGTCGTCCAGGAGTTCCAGGAGCGATGTAAAGGACTCCTGGTAGCCGTTGTGGGGCGTGGCCGTGAGGAAGAGGCGGTGCTCGAAATGGGGGGCGAGCGTCCGGATCAACCGGGTGCGCTGGCTCTCCAGGGCATAGCTCCCCGTTCCGGACGGGGCCACGTTGTGGGATTCGTCCACCACCAAGATGTCGAAGGTCCTGGGATAGGTGGGGCGGACCGGAAGAGCGCTCTTCATGAAGCGGAGGGCTTCCCCATCCTTGATCCAGTCCATGGAGGTGATCAGGCGTGGGTAGGAAGTCCACGGATTCGCGTGGATGCCACGTTCTCGGCGCAGGGTCCTCAGGTACTCCGAATCCACGATCCGGAACTCCAATCCGAACTTCTCCTGCATCTCCATCTGCCACTTGATCTGGAGGGACGACGGGCAGACGACCAGCACAGTCCTGGCCCGATGGCGCAGGATCATCTCCTGAATCACCAGACCTGCTTCGATGGTCTTGCCGAGACCCACGTCATCGGCAATGAGGAGGCTCACCCTAGCCATGTCGATGGCACGTACCAAGGGATCCAATTGGTAGTCCTCGATGGAGACTCCACTCCGGAAGGGAGCCTGGAGGTAGGACCGGTCGGCATTGGTCGCCGCCCCCCACCTCACGGCATCCAGGAAGGCTTCGACCACTGCGGGATCGTCGTAGGAGTCCATGGCGGGCAATCCGGCCCGCTCGATGACCTGGGCTCCGGGCTCGATCTCCCAGAGCACGGTGATCTCCTCTCCCGTGGAATCCTCGTCCATCGACGTAAGCGTCACAAGATGCTGCGGTTCCGAGGTGATACCCTCACGGAGTTCTGAGCCCCGAACGTCACCGACGATCCAGTGCCTGCGCCTGACTTCAACGAGCTGGCCCGGCTCTGGGATGGCGCTCAGGCGTGTGATGGTGCCTTCCAGTGCTGACGACGACATTTCAAGACCTCATGAGGGTGAACCAGGGCCGGGACCGTTGGGTCCACGATGCCGAGATTTGGACGCTCGCGACCTGCGGGCGGAAAGGATGCGCTCGACGGCTTGGTTCGTGTCTTCATGCTCCCATATTCGAAGCACTTGCCAGCCCGCCCGAGTGAGTCTTTCATTGGTGTCCATGTCTCGTGCTCGGTTGGCGTCGATCTTCCGGAGCCACCATTCCGTGTTGGATTTGGGGATGCTCCCGTGGGTCGGACAGCCATGCCAGAAACAGCCGTCCAGGAACACGGCGATTCGAGGCCCGAGGAACACGAGGTCGACGCTGCGCTTCGTCCCTGGCACCACCTGAGCATGCAACCGGTATCGACAACCGCGCCCGAACAGGGCCCTACGAATGGCCATTTCGAGCGCAGTGTCCTGCTGTCGAATCCTCTTCATCCGCTCGCTGACGCCTGGACCGGGCACCGCTTTCGAGGGATGGAGAGGATCAGCGGTCATCCGATCAGCTCTTTCACCGTCAAACGCTCCCCAGCCCTCATCCGTTCGATATGGGCTTCAAGGTCCTCCAAAAAGCCTGGTTCGAAGCGCAATCCCGAGGCCTTGGCGCGACCCAGGAATCCGCTCGCGGCCTTCACGGAGAGGGGAGTGAACGGGTGACGGAGGAAGCCGCTGAGCGGCTTCATCGTTCGGCGGACAGGCCACGCCGAAACGGGACTCGCGAACTGATACCCGCGCTTGCCCCATGCCGCCTTCGGCCATCCCTTCTCCCGCTCGAATGGAACATCCAACCGGTGATCGTATTCGAAGGGGCTGGACAGTCTCAGTCCAATCCACTGAGCCATGGGGACGCTCACAGCGTTCCCGACCATGCGCCATCGCAGCCGGTCACGGAAGGTCGCACCACTCGGCTTGGTCCAGCCAGCCGTGAAGCCCTGGAGCCTCTCTGCATCCCGAATGTCCGGGAGGACGATGCGATGGTCCTCCGGGATCCAGATCGCGGGAGGACTCGGAATCCCCACCCGTGATCCACCCTTCAACGGAGGGAGGGCATTCACGGCCCAGCCGACCCCACTATTCCCCTCGGTCCAATAGAACCCGCACCACCAATCGGAACGCCTCTGGGAGGCAACCGGCCCTGCGTCCTCCGAGAGCAGCACACTCCTGGGATCCCCGGAACGAGAAGCGAGGATGACCATGCGCTTCCGACGCTGGGGAAGTCCGAAGGCATGGGCATCGATGATGCGGTAAGCCCAGGTGTAGCCAAGGTCTTCGAGCCCCTCAAGGACATGCTGCATGGCATGGCCTTTGTGCAGGAAGAGCATGAACGGGACGTTCTCCAGCAGGATCCATGCGGGTCGTGGTCGAGCTTTCCTCACCAATTCGAAAAGATAGTCTACGAGCCCTGACTGCCCCCCCTTGATCCCGCTTGTCTGGCCGGCTTGGCTCAGGTCCTGACAGGGGAAGCCAGCGGCCACCAAGTCAACTTTAGGCAATCGATGCAGGGATTTGATATCTGGATGGAGAGCAACTCCAGGGAAGCGTTCTTCAAGCACCTCTGCAGCGAAGGAATCGGATTCACAAAGGAATTTGGATTCATGACCCGCCAAATGTAGGCCACGCTCAATACCCCCCACCCCCGCGAAGAGGCCGGCGATGGTCATACCGGAGTGGTTCCTAGAAGATGAGGTCTGAATACCTTTAGACATGCATGGCTCAGTATCATTCAAAGCAAGCTCCAAGAAAATGGAATTAATGATCCTGTATTACTTATGATTCAACACAGGCATTCTCAGTCCTAGAACATCGGAGGAATCGTCTCTGTTCCTCCCACTGGTTTAGCCTGGATCGATGGAGTAATTGATGGGTGCTCGGCGCATTCCGCCTAGTGCCATCGAGGAGAACCTCTTCCTGAATGTCCGGTGCCAGGAACGTCAACCCCACCAGCATGGACACCCGAGGCTGACTGACACCCATCACCCGCGCGGCATCCGTGAAGTCCCGCACCTCCCCTGTCTCCACCGCCCTGACTATGCGGTGGCCCAGGGCAAGGGCTCGCGCTGCAGCACTGGCTCGCCCCTCCTTGGGCTTTGATTCGGGCTTGTGCTCCGTGAACTCAACACACCGCCCCTTCCGGACCCTGACAAGGGGAACCTCAATGGTCAGCATGGGGCTCCTCCTCCGCCGAGAGCCCTCTCAGGTCCCGGAACCGCACGCTCAGCTTCCCCTTGAACTGGTCGACCCGGGCTTCCTCAACCATCAGCCCGATGAGCCGCCGGCGGTTGGGGAGGGTCAGCGCCTCCCAGAGCGTCGAGAGCCCCCCTTTGGGCGCTTGTAGCCCCAAGTTCGCCAACTGCGCCTCCAGGAGCGGCCTCATGTCTGGATCCTCAAGCGCCCCCTGGATCCGTTCCACCACGAAGGCCTCGATGGCCTCCGCCGGCAGTTGCCGGGTGGCGCAGACCTTCTTCCCCTGCTTGTCCCGATTCGAACAGCGGTAATAGCGGTGCAGCCGCCCCATCCGAAAGGAGCTGGCGCTAGTCATGGCCGCACCACAATGGCCACATCGAAGCGTCCCCCGCATGAGGTAGGTCGGGTTCCGGCACTCGTGCCGCTCCCGCCGATTCTTGGGGAGCAGCATGTGCTGAACCCGGTCGAAGGTATCCTGATCAATCAGCCCTGGGTGCTCGGCCACAACGAACTCCCCCTGGCAGGAGATCTCGCCCAGGTAGAGGCGGTTCCGGAGAATTCGAAGCACCAGGTCCTTGGTCCACGGGTTTGGGCGAGGGCGCTGGATGGTCTTGAGTGGCACATTGGCCTCGTTGAGCCGCTGGCCGATGACCAGTGCGCTCACACCCTCCAGATACCATTGGTAGATCTGTTTGACCCAGGGAGCCTCCTCTTCGTGGACCAGGAGGTGAGACCTTTCGGATCGATACCCCAAAGGCGCATTACCCCCTGTCCACTGCCCCTTCAGTCTGGTCGCCCGGATCTTGTCGCGAATGCGCTCCGCAATCATCTCCCGCTCGAACTCTGCGAAGCTCATGAGCATGTTCAGGGTGAGGCGGCCTACTGGCTCGGTGGTGGAGAAGTGCTGAGTCACGCTCACGAAGCCGATGCCGTACTTGTTGAAATGCTCCATGACCTGGGCGAAGTCCACCAAGGAGCGCGAGAGTCGGTCAACCTTGTAGATCACCACCACATCGACCCGCTTCCTAGAAATCCAGGTCAGCAGCTTCTGAAAGGCAGGTCGGTCGGTGTTGGCCCCGGTATAGCCCCCGTCATCGAAAGGCTCCGTTAGGGCCTCCCACCCCTCGTGCACCCTGGTCTTGATGTAGGCCTCGCAGGCCTCCCGCTGGGCGTCCAGGGAGTTAAAGTCCTTCTCCAACCCCGCCGCGGTGGATTTCCGGGTGTAGATGGCACAGCGCATCGCCTTGTGGGCTTCAGGCTTCGCCATGTACTTGCTCCTTTTTGAGGCCGAAGAAGGTGAACCCATTCCAGGGGGTCCCCGTGATCTCCTTGGCGATGCTGGAGAGGCTCGTGTAGGTTCGCCCCCGGTAGAGGAACTGGTCCTCCTTCACCTCGACCTCATAGGTGAAGCCCTTGTAGTCGCGCTTCAGGACGGTGCCCGCTTCTGGAAGCCGGTTATCTCTGGATTGCGGAGGCCTCGGAGCCGACCGGGCCGCCTCCCCGGTCCTCTCCTTCGGCGTTGCCACCGGCAGGGTTGCCGGGGCCAGCTCCTCGATTCGGGCCAAAGCCGCAGGGGAGAGCCCCCCTTCCACCTGCTCCTGCAGCCGGAAGGCCAGCTTCTTGCGCAGGAAGGGGAGATTCTTGGAGCGAGCCTCCTCCCCGAAAAGTGCCTTGTATTGCTCTCGCAGTTCCGCCAGAACCATGCCCTCGAGGGCCTGCAACTGGTGCCCCAGCCGTCGCAGGATACCGGCCTCCTCGGCCAGGGCTTCGCCTTGGGCGAATTTCGCCATCTCATACCTCCATGAGTTAACCCCGCTCTCGGGGTGCTCCAGGAACGCTCTGAGCGGCGCGGAGATCAAGTCACTTCTGCTTTAACCCCAAAAAGTGGCGCCAGACGGGCCATTGAGCCTGCATGTGGATTTAATCACGCAGGTACTGGCACCTCACGGCCCGAAATAGCTCGATGAGCCGTGGACATAGCTATGCAAGGCGGCCGAATGCGAGAGGCGCGTCCCGGCCACCCGGATCATGTCCACACCCACCCACCGGTTGGCCTGCGCCCAGGCCAGGACCTGCGAAGTCGAATCCACCTGGTCCTTGCGCTTTGACTGCGGGAACGATTCAAGCTCACGACGGTATTCCGCCAACCAGGGCGCCTCCATCGGCAGCAGCACGTTGCCCCCCTCGATCCACGTGAGGTGGGTGTAGAGCCGCGTGACCTTGTCCCCCACCGGCTTGCAACCCTTGAGGCCCCGCATGCCTTCACTGGGCAGTTCCTGGAGCAGCGCGCTTCCAGTGGTCATATCCTCGATCAGGATCACGGCCGGCTTGTGCTTCTCGGCCTGCAGCTTCACGGCCCGCTTCAGGTCGGGGTAGTCCAGCTTCTCCCGGAATACGTCCAGCAGGTGGAGCTTTCGGTCCTTCATGCCCCAGGTCGTGCATACGCTGTAGTCGGCATACTCGCTTTTCTTGCAGGCCGTGTCCCAGCTCTGAATCACCTGGTTGAAGGATTCGGGCCTGCGTTCATAGAAGCGCCACCACGCCGCCTTCACCATCGCCCCGCCTGGCGGGACGGGGCTCTGCTGGTACTGGGCCGAAAAGGCGTACTCGCCCTGGTTCTTCCGGAGACGGTCCAGGGCCTCCCGGTCCAGGTGAGCCTCATGCAGGAGGTCCCCTGGGCGACGCACCACGGTCATCACCTCACCTAAGGTTCGGATCTCATGGCGCTCCTCCTCCTCGGCGATGGCCGGCAAGGAGAGCACCTCCCAATCGTCCTTTTCCAGCACGTGCCCCACGAGGTCATCCATGTGGAGCCGCTGCATGACGATGATGATCACGCCGGTCTTCTGGTTGTCGAGGCGCGAGTAGAGGGTCCGGTCAAACCAGTCGTTCACATGGGCGCGCTGAACATCCGACGCAGCCATGTTCGGGTCCAAGGGGTCGTCCACGATGATGATGTCCCCGCCCCGGCCCATCAGGCCGCCCTCAACCCCGAGCGATAGACGATAGCCCCCTTCGGTGGTCAGGAACTCGCCCACGGCATCCCGCTTGGCCGACATGCGGGTCAGGGGGAAGGCCTCCCGATACCATGCCGCCCCCATCACCTGCCGGCAGCTCCGGGCCAGCTTATTCGCCAGGTCCTGCGTGTAGCTGGCGCAGACGATCTTGGCGGAAGGGTCCCTTCCCAACCAGAACGCGGGAAGGGCGATGGAGGCGAACAGGCTTTTGAAATGACGAGGCGGCAGGTTGATGATGAGCCGCCGGCATTCACCCCTCATGCAGGCTTCGAGCTTGTTCGTGATGAGCACCTGATGCCAGTTGGGAAGAAATTCCGTTTTCCTCTCGAGCTCCCGGAAGCTCTGGATCGTGAACGCGTAGAGGTCCTGGCGCAGCAGGGCGTTGAATTCGTCCTTGGTGAACGGATCACCTCCAGCTGCCCTCGTTGCGCGGTGTTTGATGGCCTTCCCCGTCACTGGGCCTCCTTGGGGTCAGGCTCACCCTTGGCCAGCTCGGTGCGCATTCTCAGCAGGATCCCCTGGAGGTGGGCCTGGTCCCGCTCCGTGCTGGGGGTCTCATCTCCAAGGTCGGCCAGTCCTTGCTCCGCAATTTTGAGCACCAGAGGTAGGGCTTTGAGATCTCCAGAAGCCGCCTTGTTCACCAGGCGCCGCAGGAGCACCTCCATCATGGGCATCACCTTCTCCCGGCCGCTCTTCTCGACCACTGAAATCCGCTCGGCCATGAGCTGCTGCATCAGGGTGGCGGCGTTCAGGCTGCCCTTCGGCCGGCCCTTGGGGTTCCCGGACTGACCCTTCTGGAACTGGGTGACCTTCGGAGGCCGGCCGTAGCCCACCTGGTAATCCTTCTCCTCAGCCATTGACCACCTCCTTCAGGTCGGTCGCCTGGCGCTCCGCCTGCACCTGCTCGAAACTCGCCCCGCCCTCCGCGAGCACCGCGGAATCTCCCGTCAGCTTCTGCCAACGCCGAATGATCGTGTCCACGTAGAGGGCGTCCAACTCCAGGCCGAAGCAGGCCCGCCCTACCTTCTCCGCCGCCATGAGCGTGGTGCCGCTGCCGAGAAAGCTGTCCAAGACGATCTCGCCCCTCCTGGAGCAGTCCAGAATGGCGTCTGCGACCAGCGCCACCGGCTTCACCGTGGGGTGCAGCACAAGCAGGTTGCCCTCCTCCGTCGCCCGGCCAAACGAGTTCACGCCCGGATACCGCCAGACGTTGCTGCGGTAGCGGCCATGCTGACCAAGCTGCACATGGTTCTGGTGCGGCGCCTTCCCATGCTTGAACACCAGCACCAGCTCGTGCTGGCTGCGGTAGAAGGAGCCCATGCCGGCGTTGTCCTTGGCCCAGACGCAAAGGTTCTTGAGCTCGGTGTAGACCTGGTGGCCGGCGTCGAGGACCTCCTGCAGGTGCCGCCAGTCCATGCAGACGTAGTGCAGGGCCCCGTCCTCGCTGCAGGCTGCGAGACGCGCCATGGCCGTCATGAGGAAGGTCGTGAACTCGGCCACGCTCATTTCCCCGGCGGCCATGGCGAATTCGCGGTGCCTCACTGAGCCTAGGCCGGTGCAATGACCATCGATGGGCACGTTGTAGGGCGGGTCCGTAAACACGGCCGCCGCCTTCCGTCCGCCCATCAGCTTGGCCAGATCCCCCTCCTCGAGGGCGTTCCCACACAGCACCCGGTGGCGGCCCAGGAGCCAGAGGTCACCCAGGCAACTGACCGGGGCCTCCGTGGGAGTGTCTGGGACATCGTCGGCGGGGTCAGGCTCGTTCTCACCTGCCTCCCGAAAGTCGAGGCCGTCGATCCGAATGTCGATCTCACCCATCTCGAAGCCGGTGACCTCAAGGCTGAAGTCCAGATCCACCAGCGAGAGCTCCTTCAACTGTTCCGCCAGCAGCTGGTCATCCCACTCCGAGATCTCCGTCAACCGGTTGTCCGCAATGCGGTAAGCCTTGGCCTGGTCCTCGGTCAAATGCTCCAGCATGATGGTCGGCACCGCTTCCCACCCAAGCTTTCTTGCCGCCTGCAGGCGTCCATGTCCGGCCACGATCTGACCGTTCCGGTCGATCAGAATCGGGACATTGAACCCGAACGTCTCGATGCTCCGAGCGATCTTGGTGATCTGGCGTGGGGAGTGCGTCCGAGGGTTGCGCGGGTCGGGAGTGATTTCTCCCAACGACCTCATGACCACGCGAAGAGCCGTGTTCTCGTTACTTGAGATCCCGGCTGGTTCGGGCCCACGCCCGAGAGTTGCTGCCTTGCCCACCATGATGAAGTTCTCCGAGGTGACATCCCCAACGCGGGGACTGTGCAATCGGAGAATTCCAGAAGGTCTAAGCCTGTTCTATTCGCCGAGGCGAAAAGACTCCAGTGCTGGCTTCAGATAGAATGCCGGGCCATTCCACCAGGTACATGCACGCTGAGGTTTAGGTGCTCATGGGCTCTCTTGGAACGGTGTACTCGTAGGCAAGGGATTCCAGTCCCGCAGGATCGATGGCCCACGGCCTGATGATTCGAAGGGTTCCGTCATTGGCTACTGGGGCTTCCTTGGTACCCCCAAGCTTGATGGCGGAGACAACGTACAGAGCCGAGACCGCTGTAGTTTTGTTGTGGTGTTTGACCTCACCCCTGGTCAAGACCACCTTCTCCCCTGTCGTGCAGGTGCCCTTCACCTCCACGTGCATCTCAACGTCAGAGCGCCGCGCAAGTAGGTCGAAGGGGTTCCCAAGGCTCGTGTCCTCGACCTCCCACCCTTCCTCTTCCAGGGCCTTTTTGGCAACTTCCATGGCGCGATTCTCAACGGCCTTCTTTTGGGCCGAGCTGAGGCCAGGGGCAAAGCCCTTCCCCTTCGAGGGCTTTCCGAGGATGAGTGAAAGTTCCTGCTCAACTTCGTCCCCGGGAGATGGGCCGCCAAGGAGACGAGCAAGCGCGTCACCATCGAGCGGGCGGATGGCATTCTGCACGGCCTTGTTAGTGAATGGGATGTCGAACGTGTCCCGGGAGAGGGGTGGGTTGAAAGGAGCCCATTGAGTTCCGTAGAAGGCCCGGAAGGCGGTTACCACCTTCGTGATGGTCTTCGGGGCATCCCAGACCTTGCCGCACTTCGTGCACTTGGAGCCCGGAAGTGTCTTCCTGGGGCTCAGAGTGGTGGTCTCACACTCGGGGCAGACCTTCATGATCTTGTCGGCGGGTCCGGAAGTGATCTTATCGACCAGGGACGTGCCATAGACCAAGCAGCCGTCGATGATCAGAATTCGATCTCCCACCTTCACCTGCAGCGAGTTCGCAACTTGGTTGTCGAAAGAGAGGTACTCACCAAGTTTGTCCGCGTAGCCTTCGTTACATTGAAAGGACCGCTCACCGTCCTGACTGGAATACAACGCCCAGGCTTTCTGAGACATCCTCGCGGAGCGCTCTACAGCCTCGTAGAGCGGGAGAACTTTGTCCCAATATTCCAATAGGGTCTCCGGGATTGCCGTGGCTGCTGGGAAGAAATGCCCCAAGAAAATGAAAACATTCTCCCGGATGGCTGCCTCTGGAATGACACCCGGCTCGAATCGATGATGCTCCTTAGTCTTGGTGTGGACCCAATAGGCGTGGTCTACATTCGCGAGCAGGGTTGGATTGCCGGTAACCAATGAATTGAATCGTTCAATTTTAGGTCTCAGAGTTTCAGGCACTCCTCGAGTTTTCGCACTACCTTCTAGGCTGAAGGCAAGACCAACACGAAGCTCCGCCCCCTCAGTTTCAATGCCGGTGCTCAATTGAAACTCACCCCGGCCTCCCCAATGAAAGGCGTAGTCTGTTTTGATGTTGTCAGGCCCGAACAGGGCTGTTGCCTTGATGGCACCCTTGAGCTGGCGGCGAAGATCCAGGAAGCTACCCATTGGGCCATCCCAACTCTCTGCCAATTGGTTCGTCGCCCAAGCCAGCTTCTGGAATTGATCAGGCGTCATACGGCCTCCTGCGAACGCATGGCGAGTGGTGCAGCCAACTCGGGTGGTTGGAGAAAGGTACTGGTCCAGAGTCAGTAGCTCTTAATCGATAATAGAATCGATTAAGAGCTACACACCTGGCTGTAACAATTCGAGTGCCCGATTCTAACCCCTCGCAGCATAAGCCCCATTCTCGGCCTACGCCGCAGTCTTTAAGCCCTCAACCCAGCTCAACTCGCATTTCGTCATTAATATTCGAATTTTCATTTGCATAAATTATTCGGTGTTTATTAATTTTAAACAGAATATATTACACACCTGGGAATAGCTGAGATCTAGCCGCAGATAGTAAATCTCTAGCAGAGCTCTTATCTTCTGGGCCCACGAGATCCAGCAATGAATCTAGACAATCGAACGAATATGGGCTTAATTTGACAGGACTTTTTCCTAATTTTTCTGTAAATATTTTTAGATTGGCAGTATCAACCCACTTTTTCAGACGGATGAGTTCTACACAAACATGATCACGTACGAACGTGTAGGCAGCATTTGGATTATTGGTATGCCGCAATGCTGCGTAGTCAATTCGCCGAATGAGAGAATTAGTTACTTCATTTAGTAAAATCTTGCAAAAATTTTCATGATAAATATTTATTTCTTCAGATGAAGCATCAGTTTTAATTTTTTTAACTAACGCCAGTGTTTCTTTATCCATTTTCTCACAAGCAATTCGGTATTTATCTTCAGCTTCATAAATTTTATCTAATAACTCCGCAGCCATTTTAGTTGATTCAATTTTTAACTTTCCAATCTCTGTATTTAATTTATTAATTTCTGATTTTGTCCGCAAAGCATTGAGGATCCAACCTAGAACTCCACCAACAATTAACGCGCTGACATACCAAAATGGCCCTGAAGTAGGATCTTGAGCCTCGCTTAACATGTAGATCAAGGCTTTGGATTCCATGAGTTCGCAACTTGAATCAAGTCATTAATGATTCGATCACTATTATCTGAGGCCGTCTTTGCTAATTCTCTACTTGTGCGCCCGCCTAGCCCCTCAAGTGCCCCGAGTGCCTTCTCTACAGGCCTTCCCGGTGTTTTATTAAACCTATCCAGAAGAGCGCTTAGCTCTTGGGTCGTCAGATTACGACCCAGTAGATGCTCTGCAGCAATCTGCAATGCACGGATCAAATCGTCGTTGGTCGCCATATTATTCCTCTGGGTCGTTAAACAACAATAGCCGAATCTGCTTGCAGAACAAAGAAAAAATTCAACAGCACTTCAGGAGACATCTGATCGGATCGCCTTTTAAGGGCATTGCCAATTTGGGCGTAAGAGTCCCATCCCATTCGAACCCCCGGTTACATAACACTAGATCTCTACACTTCTTGGGACTCAATACTAGATTCCGAGAGCCAATTGCACTTGGACGGGTGCTGCGGCTCGACGCCATAGCCATGCATCAAATTCCCGACGTGGAAGTGAGAGAAGGTCAGCAGCACAGCAAAATGACTCTCGCAGGAAATGATAGTCCTCATTCTTAACGCCAACCGCTTTAGCGAAAGCACGAACGTGGCGATCAACTGCGATGGAGTCGATACCAACAAGGCATGCCATATAATCGACGGTTTTTGGGCCGATTCCATTAACACTTTGCATTGCCTTACAGAATTGCTCGGAGAGTAGACTCGCGCGCAAATCGTGTATGTCCTCGATTCCAGCCCCCTGTAGAAAAACCACTAGTGCCTCAAAACGGTTCACCTTTTCATGGTGGCGCCAGTTCAAAAATGCACTTGTTTCACCGGCCCGAATCAGTGCCGACAATGAGGAAATCGTTTGACATGTCGGATGCACCTGCATGATTGCTATCACTCGTGGGCGAACCACCGTCGTGTAATTAAGCCCGGCTTGGAGCACCGAATCTGCAAGAACGGCACCTAGGTGCTCGCAAACTGTACGCTGGTGTTTCTCCTTAACAAATACACCTTCGTCCTTCGCATGGTTAGCGATGCGACGTGCAACGAGCAACATCTCAAAGGCAGAATTGTTCATACCAACCTCGCCTCATTCAAAGCATTCAGGCGCTCTACGCAATTTGGACAAGCACCACAAGGAAACTGCGCAGATGCTTGACACGAGTATGTTCGGCCAATAGGCACACCAAGGTCGGCCGCTACCCTCGCAACATCAGCCTTGGAAGAATAGCGAAATGGTGAGTGAAAGCGAACAGGACCTATACTCGATATTAGTCCATCGAGACTGTTCATAAATGCAGCGGTGCAGTCAATTTCTTTGGCGTGGTTACTGTTGATAAAGCCAGTATAGACATCCAGTATGCCTATGGTCTGGGCGCGCGCCGCTGCGGCTGCAAAGAACAGCAGCGTTCGATACGGAATGTACAAATCGTCGTCCTTGACCTCTTCAGTCCAGAGATCAGCTTCACGAATCAGCCGTGATTGCGAGCCTCGGAATATGTCTGAAATGTTAAACCGCTCAGGCCGCTGCATTTGGACAGGTAGCACTTCGTTTACACGACTCCATTCAATGTCTATGCAGTGCTGCCCGTAATCAAAAAAGATAGGAACCACCTCAACTCCCTGTTCAATGAGCTGGTATCCAACAGTTGTTGAGTCTAAACCGCCAGAGGCTAGAAGTAGCGCTTTTCCCATCACGTCCTGGCCTTCAATTCAGCAATAGCTTTGAAGGTGCCGTTAATGCACACATCAAGTTCCGTAGAGTACATGGAACTTCCGACAACCACCATCGTGTTCTCATTTTCACGCCGAGGGTCGTACGTAATGACTGGCTTGCCCATCTGAATTGCCATGCCAATTTCGACGAGTGTGCCAGGGTCACGATCGAGAGGAACCGCAAAGACTGCATCACATTCCTCTAGCAACTTAAAGTCCATGTGATACGTACGTTGCATATCGTGATTACTTGCTGGTCGTTCCAGCTCTCCATTTTCTTGGACGGGACGCCTCACCCTGAAATTGTGATAGGTAAGGCTATCAGCAGCACGGTCGAACTCCTTTTTGTTGACGTACGAAAAGTCTGGGCCTGCGAGGTAAATCGAGTAGCTCTGTCGGCTATGCCAGGGAAGTGAAGTTCCGCCTAGCGCTTGCAGAATATTCAGTGATAGTCGGAACCCGCGCTGTATGTCGCGCTTGATGTCGTCTGGAAATGTCGATTGAGAGTACACCGTCGCGGCTTGGCATCCACGCCAGGCTGCTTCAATCCATCCCTTCTGGGAGAGCCCCACCATGACACTGGAATAGACGTCCCCAACTCCAACCGAGTTGACTGTAGAACCTAATGTTGCCGGTATCTCCTCGATGTTTCCATTGTACAACTCGAAAAGGCGACTGCCACCACGATTTTCCTTGAGCAGAAACACTTCTGGCGAAAGGGTTTTCACTGCATCTAGCAGCCCGTCGATATCATCCTTTCCAAGCTTCATGAACAGCGCCGACGATGTTGAGATGATGACAGCCTCCAAGCGCCCCCTGAATAGCTCAAGTGAAGTTAGGTCCTCAAGATCATACGCAATGTCGAACGAGAACTTTGCTTCTTTTGAGAACGCTTTGAGGAGTGCGTTGATATCAAACCGACCAGGGAAGATAACGACCCTCTGGTAAGCGTGGAGGGGAGGCATCGGATCGAAGAGTTTCACTACTTTGGTATCACGCATTAAATCTTCGTAGCCTTGGTGCGAGACCTCCGTCACGTCACCTATGAGAATAACGTTTGGAGCGCCGACGATATCTCCAAGCCATATAAACTCTTTGCACCCGATCGCTGATAGGTAATGTTTTGCTTCATCAACGAGGTACCCCGGGCAGAAGGCTGCGATCGAATAATCTAACCCAGCGGCCCATAGTCCTCTGGCGGCGTGGCAGACACCACCTAAACGGAGCTTGCACGATGTACCTTGTTGGGCAACTGTGTAGTCGACAATCAGTTCCCCAACAATGAGAACCACATTTCTGTCGGCCATGATTATTGCGGCGCAAAGTCGGCGGTTACAGTGGGAACAGGCAACATCGCAGAGGACGTCACCACACCGACATAAATCACGCCGTCTTCCATGCATGCCACGAGATAATTAAATTTTGTGGGAAGTGCTCCGACTTTGACTCCATTCACATCCACCGCAAAAACGCGTTTCTTGTCGAAGAGAATACCCAACTGGCTCCGAACAGCCGGAACACTTTTGAACCGCGAATAAAAATCGCTATTCCCGACATCCTCCAGCACTACGTGGAACGCCTGCCTGCAGGGATCATAGCCACTACTGCCACCTGCCTTACCAGCTCCATCTCCTGAGACATCCTTGGCTTTGGTACCAGGATAGTCTGAAAATTGACCCGAGCCTGAAGACCCCATCACAGCCCTCCTAACGGTTGTTCAGACCCTATTCTATGATGTTAATCAAGCTTCACCGGGAATATTGTGCCGAGCGTCACCTTCAGATCCGCGGCGTGGCCGGTGACGTCCCCCAGGAGAACTAGACCAAGAATTTTCCTGATTCAGGCCCGCGATTCGAACCCTACTTTCGATAATGCCAAGGGTGTCGCATGCGCTTACGAGGGCTTGCTAGTTCGCATTGAGCCCGAAAGGCTCCCGGGTGTGTAGGCGATCTTTCCAACTCGATTCCAACGCAATGACATCTTCGGCGGGCATATCCGGCGCAACCAGTTGGAGGATGGTGAATCGAAAGCCGATAGGGTCTCGGGCCTTTAGGTGCTTGTTCCCACCATGTCCTGAGGCCGCGTAGTTGGTCCATCGCCCCAATAGGTTCTGACGACCATAGGCTGATCCCACATAACCCTTGCCGTCGGCCTCATCGAAGATCAGGTAGATTCCACGCCACTGCTTTAGAGCTTCTCGCCACTTCCCCGGCAGAAGGCTCAGTTCTTCCCACGCGAGTGAAATCTGATTCCAAGCAGCCATTTCGGGGTTCAATAAGTCTTCCTCAAGAATGGCAGAGATGGGTATGTGGTTACGTTCGGACCATCGCCACCAAGAGCGATCGATGCCGGGCCAGTCCACGATCAGCTTCCCGGCCCATTCGGAATAGAACTTCATCCGTTCAAGTTCAAACCAGAGAATTGGATCGCGGCCTCCTTGGTAACCAGTCATGCCGAATTTCTTGAGTTCCTTGTGGCAGGGGAGTTCCCAATACTGTTTAAAAGTCAGTGGGCGTGAACCCGCATTTCGATAAAGCCCTACGAAAAAAGCTTTCCCAGCGCTATGTCCCACAAAAGAAGCCACATAGGGAGCTTTCAGCATGGCCGCTTGTACCTGCGGGGTCTGGGTCTGCTGGTATGCGTTGTAAAGGTCCGGGCGATCAGCAGCCATTAAGGGAAGGGCCCTATGCAGCCGTGGTTCCTTGGGCCGATGCCGCAAGACGAGCACCTGTTTGGGATCGATGTTCTGCTTGGCCAGGAGGTCATTGAATTCCATGGATCCCTCTAAGGTGTCTTGGTGGTACTGCAAGCAGTCGGCCCTCATCATGCATCAAGAGCCAAATAATTCCCGTCGGCCCAAATTATCGCCGGCACCTCAAGGGCGAAGGCCAGCGGTCTAGGAAGATGTCTCTTCACCAGCCACTGGCCATGCATTCTAGTTCATCCGTCTGTCAGTGCATGGAGGCGTTCCATCAGGAGCGCGCGTTGTGAACGAATGGCCGATCGGAGTTGCATCCCTGCCTGCTCTGGAGTCCTTCCACCTTTGTGAGCATTGCACTCGCGGCAACAGGCGACCAGGTTTGCCCAGGTGCTCGCCCCACCCTGGCACCGGGGGATGACATGGTCCACCGTGGTCGCCCGTCGCGTGCAACCCAGGTACTGGCAGCGGTGATCATCACGCCGGAGGATGCTGGCATTGCCACGTCCGAACCCGAGCTTCGATTCCGCCACGGCCTTGGCCCTCGAAAAGACCACCGCATGAAAGGGCTGCGAGGCCACGTCCTGCAGGCCAAGCTTCGACCAGGTCTTCAGATCTAGCGCGTGCGCCCGGCCCGTCGCCATGGCCTTCAGGGCCTTCCGGCGCGACATCTCGACCATGGGCATGTAGTGGCAGTCCAGGGCGAGGACGGTTTGGGTGTGGTGCTTCTTGGTGTGTCTGGACATGGGGGACCTCGGTTGGTGCGGGCGGTGGGAATCGAACCCACAAAGACTCCAGGTTTGAGCTGGAGGCGTACGCCATTTCCGCCACGCCCGCGTTGGAGCCTTCTCCGGGAATCCAACCCGGCCTTCCGCCTTACGAGAGCGGCGACACGGCACATGACCAAGAAGGCGAACTTCACATCGGGATAACTGCTGGTGGAACTTGGAGCCCAAGGCCGGGTTCGAACCGGCGACCGCCCACTTACCAAGCGGGTGCTCGACCAACCGAGCTCCTCGGGCGGATGGAGCACCAGGAGGGACTCGAACCCCCTAAGACGGGGTTTGCAGTCCCGCGCTTCGTCCGCTTCGGCTTCTGGTGCAAGGGTGGAGCGGGTCAGGGGAGTCGAACCCCTCTCTTCGGCTTGGAAGGCCGAGGCCCGGCCGCTGGACCAGACCCGCAAGGGTGGGGGTGCGATGGATGGACTCGCACCCCCAGGGCGAAACACCTCAGTCCTTGTTCAGGCCTCCCAGGCTGCGAAGCAGGTCCGGCTGACCCATCACGAGGGTGAGGTTGGGGATCGCGGCTGCGATCTCCTTGAAGGCTTCCAGTTCCTTCAGGCGCAGGAGCGCAGGGTTGCGCTCGAGCATCTGGGCGGTGTTTACCATGGAACGGGTCGAGGCCACTTCCTCACGGCGCAGGATGACCTGGGCCGCAGCCTTCTTCTCGGCCTCGATGACCTGGTTGAGGAGCTGCTTCATCTCTCCGGGAAGGACCAGGTCCTTCACGTCGAGCTTCAACACTTCCGCACCCCAGGAGGCGGCACGTTCCCGCAGAGCCTCCGCCATGGGGGCCACAGCCTCCGAGCGGCGCTCCAGGAGCTGGTCCAGGTTCAGTTCGGCTACGAAGTGCCGAGCCGACATCTGGGCCTCGCTGTAGAGCGCATCCCGCAGGGAGGCAACGGACTGCACGGCCTTCACGGGATCGGTGACGCGGAACTTCACGACCAGGTTCAGGCGCAGGGTGACCTTGTCACGGGTCATGAGCTCCTGACCGAGGATCTGCACTTCCTGCTCGCGCAGGTCCACACGCATGACCTCAAGCTTGCGGTTGAGGGTGCTGTAGATCGCAAGGCCCTCGGAGAGGACTTCGCGAAGCACACCGTCGACGTGGACGAGGGCGCGCTCGAAGGGCAGAACCAGGACGGTCTGGACCTGGGCGGTGGGCACCAAGGCCCAGAAGCCTTCGGGAATCGAAGGCCGCAGGGGCTCGAGGCTCACCACATCCAGGGTCACCTTGGATGCGAGCTGCCAGAGCAGGTAGCGGCCGGGCTGGAGGACAGCCTTGGGCACACCATCCGCCCGCAGGAGACCCAGGTGGGTCTCGGGCACGAAGGCCTCCACGGCAGCGCCGGAAGGTGCCACGGCCATCAGCTCCGGGGTGAACGGAGTCTGAAGGGTGTCGCGGTTGAAGAGACGCAGCTCCAGGCGGGACAGGCCCCGGAACACCCGGTGACGGCCGGGTTCCAGCCAGCGGACGAGCTGACCGTTGCGGACCAGGAGACCACGCTCCTGGTCGGAGATGACATAACGCTGATACATCGTTGAAATCCTTTCTTGGTGAGACTTCAGCCGAGGCCCCGGGGGCTTCCCAGCGGGGTCTCCGGCGGGATCCGGACCTGGGCGCGAAATGGCATGCGCCTGAAGGTCCGGGTCCGGCCCCTGCCCACATGGGCAGGTGGAGACCGCTGGCTGGGCTGCCCCCTGCCCTCGGGACGAATCCCTCGGGCTGGGGCCTGGGCGGAAGTGGTGGGTGGTTCCGAGCGCTTCTTAGGCGCATGCAACCAGTGCACGGATTAACAGTCCGTTGGGGAGTCGAACCCCTTGATCGTGGGACAGTGCGTCGTCCCCGTACGGGAGGGCTCCTCCTGGGTCGAATCGCGGGACACCTCCGGCCGACCGGGAACTCATGAGGTTCCGTGGGCCGGAGGCGCCGCACTTGCCAGGCCCCCCTCCTGACCCACGCCCGGGTTGGAAACCCGGGCGTGGGTGGTCTTCTTGCTCCAGGAAGGGACTACCCCTTCACGCAGAGCACCTGCTTCAGTTCGAACCGGATCTCGACGAGATCGGCCTGGTTCCGCATGACCTCATCGATGTCCTTGTAGCAGCCTGGGATTTCATCTAGGACGCCAGCGTCCTTCCGGCACTCGACGCCTTCAGTCTGACGGGCGAGGTCCTGCACGCTGAAGTGCTTCTTGGCGGCATTGCGGCTCATCTTCCGGCCGGCGCCGTGGGACGCCGACTCGAAGGACTCGGGGTTCCCCTTGCCCTGGACGATGAAGCTGCGCGCACCCATGGAACCCGGAATGATGCCCCATTCGCCACGGCCGGCTCGGATGGCTCCCTTGCGGGTCACCAGGACCTCCTCGCCGAAGTGGACTTCCTCCGACACGTAGTTGTGGTGGCAGAGGATAGGTGCCTCAAAAGCCACTTCGGGGAAGTGGACCTTCACGACATCCTTTACCTGGTCGAGCATCGCTTCGCGGTTGAGGAAGGCATACCGCTGGGCCCAAAACAAATCCCGGCGGTAGGCCGCCATCTCCTTCGTGCCCTTGAGAAACACGGCCAGGTCACGGTCGGGCAGGCCCTGGTTGTGGGCCAGCTTCTGCGCGACCTCGATGTGGATCTTGGCCAACTCGTTGCCGATGTTCCGGCTGCCCGAGTGGAGCATGATCCACACGCCCTGATCCTGGTCCAGGCAGACCTCGATGAAGTGGTTGCCACTCCCGAGGGTTCCCGCCTGACGGCGGGCTTTCCCGAAGAGGTTCTGTACCCGGGCATCCAGATCCTCGAACTCGTCCCAGAGGGCGTGCCGTTCGATGGTATCCAGGGGGTCCCGGTACTGGTTGAACCCCACGGGGATGGCCTGCTCGATGCTGAGCCGGAGGGCCTTGAGGCTTTCGGGGAGATCCGAGGCCGTAAGATTGGTCTTCAGGGCGGCCATGCCACAGCCAATGTCCACGCCTACCGCGGCAGGTGCGATGGCGTCCTTCATGGCGATGACGGAGCCCACCGTGGCGCCCTTCCCAAAATGGACGTCGGGCATGACGGCCACATGCTTGAACACCCACGGAAGGGCCGCGATGTTCTTGAGCTGGGTGAGGGCCTGGGATTCGACTTCGTGGACGGGAGTCCACATCTTGATGGGGGCGACAGCCCCCTGGAGGGTTGCGAGGGACATGGTCGCCTCCTTTCGTAACAGGGTTTTGGGTTGAAGCCCACACATTGCGGGCCGGGTGGACTCACCTGGGGAGATCCCGGATGAGATCTGGTCGGCGTGGCCGGAATTGAACTGGCGACCTCCTGCTCCCGAAGCAGGCGCGCTCCCAGGCTGCGCTACACGCCGGATTGGTACCGCAGGCCGTAGTCGAAACGGCGCGCTCCCGGGTAAGAACCGGGTGCTCTTCCACCTGAGCTACTGCGGCGTGGATTGGCGAACCGTGAGGGACTTGCACCCTCTTCCACCAGCTTGAAGGGCTGGCCGCTTACTCCGATGCGTCACGGTCCGTGGTACCCCCGGCTGGTGTCGATCCAGCCGCCTCCCGCATGTCAGGCGGGCGCTCTGCCGATGAGCTACGAGGGCCAAGTGGTACTCCAGGGGGATTTCGAAACCCCGACCTCCTGGGTGTGGGCCAGGCGCTCTGCCTCTGAGCTACAGGAGTGTGGTCAGCCTGGCCCGATTTGGACGGGCGGTCTCCGGTCCCCCAGACCGCCGCTTTCTCCAGGCTAAGCTACAGGCTGATGTGGAGCCGCCTCCCGGTCATGATCCGGGTGCCCCCCGCTTACAAGGCGGGCGCTCTGCCAGATGAGCTAAGGCGGCAATGGTGTCTTCGGGCGGATTTCAACCGCCAAACTGCCCCTTAGGAGGGGGCTGCCTCATGCGGTTCGGCTTCGAGGACCTGGTACCCCCACCGGGTTCGACACCGGGACCTCGGCCTTCGGAGAGCCGTGTTCTTCACCTGAACTATGGGGGTGTGGTGGGCTGGGTCAGAATCGAACTGACATCCTCCGGATTTTCAGTCCGGCGCTGCATCCACGTTTCAGCTTCCAACCCGTGGTGGTGTGACGTAACGGAATCGAACCGATGCACCCGCGTTCACAGCGCGGTGCTCTGCCACTGAGCTAACGTCACCTTCTGGGGGCCCATCGCCGGGCCCGATTGGCGAACTGGACGGGATTCGAACCCGCAATGGGCGCCTTAACAGGGCGCTGCTCGACCGTTGAGCTTCCAGTCCGTACGTTCGTGATTGGTGCGCCCGGAGGGACTCGAACCCCCATGAACCCAGCTTCGTAAACTGGTGCTAATCCCGTTCAGCTACGGGCGCTTGAATGTTGGTGGTTCCCCGTGCAGGAGTCGAACCTGCCGTTCGGGTTTAGAAGACCCTGGCCCTCCCTGGGACGGGGCAGAATGGCGGCGAGTGGGAGACTTGAACTCCCAGACCCTCGGGGCAGAGGGCCAGTCCGCTTTCGGGGCGGGTGCGATACCGTTCCGCTCAACTCGCCTTGATTGGTGGATCCACCCGGAGTTCAACCGGGTTCTCGCGAATGCCATCCGCGTGTGTCACGCCGCAACACCTTGGACCCATGAATGGTTGCCGCCCTGGGATTCGAACCCAGACCCTCTCGCTTATCGGGCGAGCGCTCTACCGGATTGGAGCTAGGCGGCACTGAGGTTGGCGACCCACCGGGGAATCGAACCCCGCCCGGCTGGATTTGGAGTCCAGCCTGCGCCCTGGCGCGCGAGTCAGTGGCGGTGAGTCCCGGATTCGAACCGGGACGCCCTCAGGACAGAGGGCGAGACCGTCTTCCAGACGGGTGCGATGCCATTCCGCTCAACTCACCGAGGTCTTGACGTGACCCGATCGGGGACGGCTGGTCGTGTCCCTCACGATCCCCCCAGAGCCCCACACTGAAGGGAACCGGATGGGCCGTGCGATTGGTACCCCAGATCCGAGTCGAACGGACAGAAACACCACTTTCTGAGAGTGGCCGCGATACCGGATAGCGTACTGGGGCATGGTTCCTGGGGCTGGATGCGTTGACCTGGCCTTCGGGAAATTGGTTGCGGGTGAGGGAGTTGAACCCTGCTTCCACCTTCGGGTTATGAGCCCAAGGGCCACCACTGGACCCGCATTGGATTGGTGCCTCCAGCGAGCCTCGAACTCGCTGCCCACCGGTTAAAGGCCGGTTGCTCGTCCACATGAGCTTTGGAGGCGCTTGGATTGGAGAGGCTGACGGGATTTGAACCCGTGTCTGGGCGATGGCGGCGCCCGATCCTGCCGCTGGACGACAGCCTCATTGGTCTGGGTGACAGGATTCGAACCTGTGTAGGCCTGCTCCCAAGGCAGGTGGCCAACCACTGGCCCACGCCCAGAATGGTGCCGCCCCAGGGAATCGAACCCTGTTGCATCTCTGCGCCGGGTTTACGATCCGGTGCCCCGTCCAGTGAGGCGCGGGCGGCATGATGGTACGAGTGGAGGGATTCGAACCCTCATGACCACGGCTCTCAACCGTGGGCGTATGCCGTTTCCGCCACACTCGCACTGTATTTGGCAGGAGCAGCGGGACTCGAACCCGCGGTTGCCTGGCTGAGACCCAGGTGCCTTACCGTTTGGCCATGCTCCCAAGACTGGTGGATCCGCCGGGGATCGAACCCGGCCCTCCTGCGTGCAAAGCAGGCATGCCACGCGACAACACTTCGGACCCGAAAATGGCGGGGCGTACGGGATTCGAACCCGTGATGTGTGCATAGACAGTGCACCGAGGACGGCCAGACTCCTCCAACGCTCCTTAGAACCCTGTCGGGCACACCGACAGGGGTACTGCGGGCAGACAAACGTCCTCACGTGCCGGTGATGCGCCCAGGTATGCCTGAAGCGGTGATCTGCCGGGCCAGAAGGCTTCCGCCTGCCCTTGTTTCCACCTTTCCGATCGTCCTCAAACGACCAGAAATAGCAGTTATCCCAAATATGAAGTTTTCAATGAACAAGAATTCATGAAATGCAATGGCGGTGAGGGTGAGGATCGAACTCACATAGGGATATAACTTCCCCAACCCGGATAGCAACCGGGGCCGATACCGATTTCGGTTGACCTCACCGTGGGTGGATTGGCTGGGGGACCTGGAATCGAACCAGGGTCTCGGGAGCCAAAGGCCCGCGTCCTGCCGCTGAACGATCCCCCATCAGTGGATGGTGGTAGGGGCGAGAGGACTCGAACCTCTGAAAGCCTGGATCAGAGCCAGGTGCCGTAGCCGCTGGGCCACGCCCCCTATGGGCCGTTCGCTTCAACCATGTTCCGGTATGCCTGATGCTGCGAACCCATGCCCCTAGATTCTTCAGGTCTTCCGGTGGCGCCAGTTCTGGGGTGTGAACCCGGTCTGGAAACGCCTTACACGGTCGGAATCAAGTTCCCTTGACTCTTTAGGTGGCGATAGCCCCTTCGGGACTTCGGTTCCTGGGAACCTGACCACTCCGAGCACCGGGTATCAAATCCCAGCGCCGTGAGCATCGCCACGCGACGCGCAGGCGCGCTCGCTGTGCCATGCAGGCTGAGGTGGGATTTGAGGAACACGGTGAATCTCCTTTGAGGGCCGGTTGACAACCAGGCAGATTCAGAATGTAGCCGATCGAATATCGTCCAGTCAATATTTTTGGAGAATTTTTTTCTAACTTAGCATCAAGCCGACCTTCCCGCTGGCCCCTCGGGTTCTAGCTATCAACTTTGGCTGGGGATCCTAGGCTTTACGGGCCAGGCGGCACGTCCCGTAGGGGAGGTGCGGCAGGGTACCCTTGGCATTGTCAGAGTCCCAAACAGTGCAACGGGGACCTATCGTTTTCGAGCCTCAAGCAGGTGGCTCTGGAGTTCAAGGGAGAGCTTCCGAGCGGCGAGCCGACTCTCCATGCCGATGCCGAATTCGCAGATCCATTCCATCACCTCGCGGAACGCAACGACATCTCCTTCAAGGGCCTTCATGACCATGGCCCGCACCATAGCTTCCAGGTTGGTGCATGCCCGGCTCCGGGTTGCTGCGGTGGGCGCTGTGGCACTGAACAACACCTTGCTAAGGATGGATTCAACGAAATGTCTTTCTGCTTTCCTGCCGTAGGGGTTCCCAGATACTCCTTTCCTGAACTGCGTTGACCTGGGTGGCTGCTTGAATCCGATGTCATACGTTGTGGTCAGTTCGTCTGCTCCGTTCGAGTCGGAAGGGGCCCCTTGGGGCTTCCTTCCCAGCGGGTTTCCAGAAACCCCTTTCTGGAACTGAGTGTTCTTGGGAGGCCTCCCGAAGCCGACCTCGTAGGACTCGGATGGATCATCTGCATCGGTCACTTCACCCTCCAATCCATGTCGTCGCTCCAATCGAGCCAAAATGGAAGTGGATAGTGCTGATCAATCCGACCACCGGGGGGCCCCTTCTACCTTGCGGACGCCCGCTAGGGTTCGAAAGCGACAACCAGGCTCTATCCCCAGAAAGGAGCTGTGATTCGATCCGCCCCCGTGGTTCGGTTTCACATTCCAGCGCCTGGCTGGGCAGCCGCGTCTGGAGGTAGCTCCTTGATGTCGGCGCTGGATTCCTTGATCAGTGCAGGGATATTCCCTGATTGAGTTGATAGGGAATCCCGTTCCGAACGGTCCCAAAGGCCCGCCCTACCTGCATCCGAGAAGTGGGTAATCCTCGAAGGTAGGTCGGGAAAGCGCGCGATCCCTGTATATTTCCCTGAAACAGGCAATCAGGGCCCGTCCTCAATGCAGGGATCAGTTAGTAGGATTCGCCACACTACCAAAAGCAACGGCCGACTGCAGTTGGCCGTTTGTGTTACTGAATCGAGAATCGCAGGAGGCCCGCTGGCCCCTAAGCTGAGAGCCGAATGGCTGGGCGCCGGCGGGGAGTTCGCTTGGCTGGCCTTGCTACGCTTTCCCCCTCCTTCAGGGCCTGGATTGCCTCGTTCTGAGAGGAATTTGGGCGAGATTCGATCGGGAATTCGGAGACCGAATCAACCTTCCGGGAGGGCCTGCCCCAAGTTCCTCTCGGCACCAGAAGCCGCCTCGGCCAATCGTTTCAGACGCGGCTGGTCCGGTTAGCTAAAGGAGAAGTCCAGGATTGGGGTTACTCCCGAACGGATGGTCTTCGAGACGCAGCGCATCCGCAAGAAATGCCCAGAGCGCTCCAGTACCAGGCGTATTGGGAGGCATCGACCCATCCGGATTCTGAGGTCCAGCGGTTCCGCAACGCACATGCTTCCCGATGATGGTGGCAGTGCCTCCAGGTTCATGATCAGAGGTCGTGACCGTGCGTGAAAATTCGCCAAATAGAGCCACTACTACATTCCGATTCGACAGCGTGAGCATCCGATCCAGAAAGATTTGAAGAGATGGTATGAGCTGGGACATGATTTTTCGGTCCGTGGCGCCATTGAGCTCCTTGTGTATGTCGAACTGGCGATCAGGTCTTCCCAAGTAAGCTGGCTGGGAAAAGACGATACTGGTACCTCCGCGCACGAGCATTTCCGTAGCTAGGAAGGTGGACGGTGTGTCCGCGATTTCCCGAATTCCCTGAGCCAAGCCGTATGCGGCTGCGGCTTCCTGATGGTCGAAGGCAGGAACTCTCATCAATTCCGTTTCAACAGAGCGGAAATCAGTCACACGGGTAAATGCGGCTCCGCCCTCCGCCGGGGAATCCCATGAGATCCCCACCGGGAATCCTAGCGAATTGACAATGGCGCAGCGGATCGGCGCCTTCGTCGTCATGGCGCCTGCGAGCAGCAATAGGTTGCTGCGGTTGCCTGTCTGGAGCACCGCCGCCCTGGCGAGGTCGTGACGGTAGTGTCCGTGCTGGAAATTAATGGATGCCATATGAGATAGGGCTATTGATGGAAGATTCCCAAACGTGGCCGCATCCACCACCAATCCATTGCCAAGGGCCTTCACATTGTCCGGCCTCACGCCAAAGCTCCCCTTCTCAAGGAAGGACCCGGCACTGTTGAAGAGCCCGGAAGGCCCTCCGTTCAAGAAAAACACCACAAGAGCGGGCGTTTCATGCGCACCTTGAGGATCATCCTTTCGGAACTCACCCGCTGGCAGCATGGCGGCACTTGCCAAGGCGGCACCCACCTTCAGCATTGTTCGGCGTGTGTATAGGGATTGAGACATGCACCCTCCGAGGCGCGAGGAATGCCCCGGCCACGCTAAGTGTGGGTTGTCCGAATATAGCCGTTATGACATCATTCGTCGGAAATCGGACACACCATGGTTCGCACCGGGAACAGCGAGGACTACCAACAGGTGCCGCGGCCAGTGGTAGCGATGGCGAAGGATTATCCGGACGGATTTGTAATCGCCCCCCATTCTCATCCTCGGGGGCAGCTCCTGTATGCAATCACGGGCCTGATGCGCGTGATGACTGAAACCACGGGATGGATTGTTCCGCCGTTCCGCGCTGTATGGATCCCTCCGGGGATCCGGCATCAGGTCTCAATGAAAGGTCCCGTTCAGATGAGGACCCTCTACCTGACACCTGGCACTTCCGCCGAGATCCCGAAGGAATGCACTGTAATCGAAGTTTCGCTGCTACTCCGCGAGCTCATTCTCAATGCTGTCGATGAATCTCTCGATTACGATCCGCAAGGCCGTGGTGGTTTGATCATGAATTTAATACTCCTTGAAATTCCACGGGCTCACCAGGTCCCGTTACAAATTCCCATGCCTTCAGACCCTAGGCTCGTGAGGCTCTGTAACACGCTCCTCGATCGGCCAAATAGGAAGGAGAGCTTCGAAGTGTTGGCCAGGGGTACCGGCGCCAGTAGCCGAACTTTAATGAGGTTGTTTCATCAAGACCTTGGGATGGGCTTCGTCGCCTGGCGGCAGCAAGTGATGCTCTCAGAGGCGGTCTCTCTGCTAGCCTCTGGGAAAACAGTCAAGGAAGTCGCCAACATACTCGGCTATCAGAGCCCCAGTGCATTTACGGCCATGTTCCGCCAGAATTTGGGGAAGGCCCCTGAAGGCTATATGTATCCGCGTGCATGAGGGCTCTACCACTCGACATCCACCAAGATATCGACACCAACTGATTACCAAGGCGCCTCGAATTTTCCTCGTGCTCCCTGATAGGAAAAAAGATCCCCTGTTCAGACTGTTTAGAGAATTCGATAATCCAAGAACCAAAAACTCCAGCCACGACTCACTCCCTGCTTCAGGTAGTGCCGCTCAGACCCCGGAAATTCAGGATACCCCTGTAAAATTCCCCAACGCAGGGATTTCCGGACTCCTGTCAGCCCGAAGGATTGGCCCCGCTACCAATCGAACAGATGACCGGAGCCGAGTGCTCCGGTCTTTGCGTACGCCCATAACGGACGGGCAGGATTTGGACCTGCGAGTGGGATTGCGGAGGCAGGACTAGATGCCCGCCGGAGCAAGACCGGGAACCGCGCAGCGGGGCCAGTTCAAATCAGAACTGCACGAGCCGGCGCGGAGGGCGGGAAGCGGCAGGATTTGAACCTGCGAGTGGCAGCCGCCCGGTGAGCACCCCGCGAAGGCAGCCTGGGAGGCTGCCGCAGCGGAGACAGGCGCGAATCTTCAGCCGCAACGGTTCAAGCCCTGCCCCCACCACCAAGTGCAGCGGTCGGCGGCAGTCGGCCGTTTGCATGATCGGATCGAGAAGCGCGGGAAACCCGCTGGCTTCCATCCCCTTATGTGAAGAAGGCGTCCGATGAGAAGACCCATCGTGAGCTCGGATGGATGCCGCGCGATCCGCACAAGGCCATCGTCGCCGCAGGTGGGAGCTATGGATGTGAAGCGGAGTCTCTAGCCTGCCTCCGCACCCTCCACCCCAGCTCCTTTGCGCCCGTACTGCCTCGGCGAGCATCCCATCACGCGCTTGAAGGCTAGGCCGAAGGAGCTCTCGGAGCCATAGCCCACGGAAGCGGCGATCTCGGAGATGGAATCCCGGGAGTGGGTGAGGCGATCCGCTGCCAGACGCATCCGCCAGCGGATCAGGTAGTCGATGGGCGACATGCCGACGACTTCCTTGAAGCGCATGGCGAAGATGGAGCGCGACATGCCGGCGCGCTCCGCGAGAAGTTGCAGCGTCCAATTCCTCGCGGGTTCGCCGTGGATGCAGCCCATGGCGGCAGCGATCTGCTTATCCGCCAGCGCGGAAAGCCAGCCGACCGTGCCGGCCTGGTCCTCCAGATACAACCGGAGGATCTGCACGAGCATCATACCGACCATGTGCTGAGCGATGAGTGCGCTTCCCGGCCGGGGCTCCCGGAGTTCCTCCATCATGCGATTCAGTGACCAGCGCATGGCGGCGCGATCCGATTCCTTGGAGAGGTGCACCACCGGAGGCAACAAGCCCAGCAAAATATCCGCATCACCCGAGAGCGCGAAGTGCCCTCCAAGCCCCAGGCAGTCGCCGCCTCCATTGATGGTGGCCATGGCCCCATTCAGCGGGAAGGGAATGACCGAGAGGGCCCCCACGCTGGGCAGGGAGAGATCGCTCGCCATGCGGAAGGGGCGACCCGAGGGAAGCAGGATGCAATCCCCGGCCGAGGCCAGCACGGGCTCGCCGAGTCCCTCCACAGCCACCCAGCATCGGCCCGAGACGATGGCGTGGAACTTGACACCCTCGTGACGACCAAATTCCAAGGACCAAGGGGCGCCCAGATCCAGACCGCCCGCCATATAGCTGCGTGGTTTCAGAAGGGATAGCACAGATGAGAGAGGATCCATGGGCAACCCCGGACGATCACTACAAAATTATGGACTTTGTAACATGGATCGTCCCGGGTTGGCCTCATAGCATTCCAATCGCGCCCTGCGATCACGACGCAGGCATTCATTCCGGGAGCGGTGGATATGCGGATCTTTCTAACGGGTGCCACGGGATTCATTGGCTCGGCGATCGTCCCTGAGCTCATCAACTCTGGCCACCAAGTCCTTGGCCTCACGCGCTCCGAAGCCGGAGTCGAGGCCCTGAGACGTGCGGGCGCAGGCGCACATCGTGGCGATCTGAGCGATCTTGAGAGCCTGCGCGCAGGGGCACTGCAAGCTGACGCGGTCATCCACACCGCGTTCAACCATGACTTTACCCATTACCTCCAGAACTGCGAGGACGATCGACGAGTCATCGAGACGCTGGGCTCAACGCTGGCTGGAACCAACCGCCCGCTGATCGTCACCTCGGGGACCGGGATGTCACGAACCGGAGCAGATCAGATCGCCCTCGAGACGGATCCGCCCGCAAGCTCGAAGCGCGTCCCCCGCGCGGCTTCCGAAGAGGCTGCGGACGCTGTTGCAGAACATGGCGTCCGCGTGTCAGTGGTGCGCCTGGCCCAAATCCATGACCGGGCAAAGCACGGCCTGGTGTCTCCCGCCATTCAGATTGCCCAGGCGAGAGGCATCTCAGCCTACGTGGGCGATGGCCTGAACCGCTGGCCCGCGGCGCATCGGCTGGATACGGCTCATCTGTACCGACTCGTGCTCGAAAAAGGTGAGGCCAACGCTCGATACAACGCCGTGGCTGAGGAAGGGATCACCTTCCGGGAGATTGCAGAAGCCATCGGCGAAACGCTGAAGCTGCCCGTCGTGAGGCTGGATCCGAAGGACGCTGAAACCCACTTCGGCTGGCTGGCTGCTTTTGTTGCCTTGGATATCCCAGCTTCCAGCGTGCGCACCAGGGAGCAGCTGGGATGGCACCCGACGGGCCCCGACCTCCTGAGCGATCTCCGGAACATGAAGCCATCTGAAAACTGAAGGGTTGGCGGCAACCGACCTCCACGTCTCCCCCTCACTGGCGGGGTTCATCCAACGCCCCGCATTCCCTGCCCTAGCCTTCAAATTCCCTGTTCTAACGTTCAGGGAATTCAGGCGTACAGGGCGCGGAAAGCTTGGCGGAAACCGCAAAACCAGTCGAAAGTCCCGATCCCCGCTCGCCCAGGCCGGGAACTAAAGCCGGGAACCAGCGGGGATCGAGTATTCAGGAAGGCCTCAAACCCGTGTCGGCCCCGGATCCAGTGCGCCGGGGCCAGAGGGGTGGGTATCAAGGCAGCGGCAGGACCAAGCGGAAGCCTGCGTATTCATTGGCGGGAGTGGGAACCGGATTGATGGGATAGGCCCCACGTCGCTTGGACTGGCCATCGCTCGCGGTGCCAGACCAGGACCCGCCCTTGTAGGAGTGCTGGATGTTCGGCGTGGCATCCAGCCAGGCACTGCCATCAACCGGGAGCGGGGGGATGCCTACTCCAGTGACGGAATAATCGGCATGCCAATCATCCCGGCAGAGCTCCCACACGTTGCCGATCATGTCGTACAGGCCCCAGGCGTTGGGGAGTTTCCTGGCTACCGGCTGAGTGGTCAGGTTGCTGTTGCCGGAATGCCACATGTACTGCTGGACGAGCAGGATGACGGCCGGGTCTCCGCCACCTGGATCATAGGAACCGAAATAATAGTTATTGTTCAAAGGATCTGGGACGTTCAGCACCGTGGATTCACTCCCGGCCCGGCAGGCGTATTCGTACTCGGCCTCCGTGGGCAGGCGGAAGGAGCTGCCTGCTAGCGGGCCCGTCAGAACCGACGCCGCAGCCGAGTTCAACTTGTCCAGGAAGCCCGTACTGGGGGTGGTGACGGCGTCGAAGTCCACCGTTTCCACAGGCCGAGTCAGCTCGTCCGGATCCGGGAATCCATTGCCCGCTGTGAAATGCGCGGGGTTGTTGTTCATGATGGCCACCCACTGGGCCTGGGTGCAGGGCGCCTTCGCGATGTAGAACGCCTTGCCCAAGGTCACGCCATGCGAAGGCTGTGTCGAGAGATCTGACCCGACGACAGACTCCGTTTCGCCCATGGTGAAGGTTCCCGCGGGAACCAGGACCAAGTCGATCGAGGTGCTGAGGATCGGTACCATCGGGTCCGCAGGCACCGTGACGGTGAGGTACGGGGCGGGATAATCCACGGCCACGGAGGCGGTATTGGTGCCAGCGAGGGCGAGGGTCTGGGTCAGCGCAAGCACGGCTGGGTACCGCTGCAGGTTGGCGGGCCCCAAGGTACCAGGGGTGCCGGTGCCATCCGCGCCTCGCCCCTGGCCAGGTTGGCTCGGGTCCGTGACAGTGGCGGGGGTGATCGTATAGTCGCCGTCCGCCAGGCCTGAGAGCGTTTGCGTGGCGGCGGTAAGGACCCCGCTGGCGTAGCCGCTGGGCCCAGTGACAACCACATTGCCGGGCAGGCTGCCCAGGCCCGTGATGTTCACGGTGAGGGTGTTGCCCACGGTCACGGTGGCCGTGGCTGTGGCTGTGGCGGGAGTGGTCGCCGTATTGGTCACGGTCAAGGTGAAGGTGGTCGTGGTCGTCAGATTGCCCGTGGTCCCGGCAACTGCGGTCGTCACAGCCCCGACGCCATGGTCAACAGAGCCCGTTCCGCCGGTGAATGTCCCGGTCAGGGTCGTGCTGGTGCCCGGAGCGATGAGCGGGTTCGCGGCCGTGAAGCTGGTGATCACGGGCGGGTCCACCACATTCACGGTCACCTGCGCTGTGGCGGGGGTACTCACGCCGTTGTCCACGGTCAGGGTATAGGTCGTGGTGACTGTCGGGCTCACGTTCTTTGTTCCGAGGCTTGTGACGGAGCCCACGCCCTGATCGATGGAACCCGTGCCTCCGCTGAAGGTGAACGACAGGGTGGTGCTAAAGCCATTGGTGATGGTGATGGTGCTGAGGCCACCACTTGCGGTGAAGCTGGTGATGGCCGGCGCGGCCACGATGGTGCATGTGGCGGTTCCGGCGGTGGAGGCCGTGCCGGCGACATTGGTGACGATGCAGGACAGGATGGTGCTGCCGGATGCTCCCGCCGTGAACGTGATGCTGGTCGTGGTGGCACCGGCCGTGATGCTTCCATTCGTGATGGTCCAGGCATAGGTGCTACCGGCCGCCTGAGCCGGGATCGACGCGGTGTAGCCCGCCTGGCTGGCAGTGATGCTGGCTGGGGCCGTGACCACGGGAGTGGTCGGCGGGGCCACGATGGCGCACGTGGCGGTTCCGGCGGTGGAGGCCGTGCCGGCGGCATTGGTGACGATGCAGGACGGCGTGGCGCTGCCTGATACTCCCGCCGTGAACGTGATGCTGGTCGTGGTCGCACCGGCCGTGATGCTTCCATTCGTGATGGTCCAGGCATAGGTGCTGCCCGCCTGGGCCGGGACTGATGCGGTGTAGCCCGCCTGGCTGGCAGTGACGCTGGCGGGTGCCGTGACCACCGGAGTCGTCGGCGGGGCCACGATGGCGCACGTGGCGGTTCCAGCGGTGGAGGCCGTCCCGGCGGCATTGGTGACGATGCAGGACGGTGTGGCGCTGCCAGATGCGCCCGCCGTGAACGTGATGCTGGTCGTGGTGGCACCGGCCGTGATGGTTCCATTCGTGATGGTCCAGGCATAGGTGCTGCCCGCCTGGGCCGGGACCGACGCGGTGTAGCCCGCCTGGTTGGCAGTGACGCTGGCGGGCGCCGTGACCACGGGAGTCGTCGGCGCAGCCACGATGGCGCACGTGGCGGTTCCGGCGGTGGAGGCCGTGCCGGCGGCATTGGTGACGATGCAGGACGGGACGGCGTTGCCGGATGCTCCCGCCGTGAACGTGATGCTGGTCGAGGTCGCACCGGCCGTGATGGTTCCATTCGTGATGGTCCAGGCATAGGTGCTGCCCGCCTGGGCCGGGATCGACGCGGTGTAGCCCGCCTGGTTGGCAGTGATGCTGGCGGGCGCCGTGACCACGGGAGTCGTCGGCGCGGCCACCACGGTCACGGTCACCGGCAGGGTGACGGCGGTACCCGTTGCATTGGTCACAGTCAGGGTGAAAACCGTTGTGGCCGCCAAATTGCCCGTGGGCACGGCAACACCGCTGGTCACGACGCCGATGCCGTGGTCCACAGTGCCCGTTCCGCCTGTGAACACTGCCGTCAATGTCGCGCCGGTTCCCGTGGTCACGGGGCTCTTGGCCGCGACGAAGCTGGTGATGACAGGAGCCGCGATCACGGTGAGCGTGGCCCCACTGCTGTTGAGCGTCCCAGCGGCGTTGGTCAAGGCACAACGATACTGGGTGCCGGTGTCGCTCAAGGAGGTGGCGGCAGTGGTGTAGCTGGCGCTCGTGGCGCCCGTGCCGCCGGACACGTTCGCCCAGGTGGTTCCGTTCGTGCTGGATTGCCACTGGTAGGTAGCGATCGGGCTGGCATCCGGCACCACGGTGAAGGTGGCCGTAGCACCGGCCGTCACACTCGCGTTGGCGGGTTGGGTGGTGATGGCGAGCCACCGTACGGTCAGCGTGGCCGCGGTGCTGGTGGCATCCGGGCTAACGGCGTTGGTGGCCACGGCGCGAAACTGGGCGGCATTGTCCGCCTTGACCGTGGCGGCGGTGGTATAGGTCGCGCTGGTGGCACCTGGGATCGCTGTCCAGGTGGTGCCACCGTCGTTGCTGCGCTGCCAGGTGAAGGTGGGCGCAGGCGTACCGCTGGCCGCGGCCGTGAAGGTGGCTGTACTACCCGCGTTCACGGTCTGGTTCACTGGCTGGGTGGTGATCAGGGGAGCCGTATTTGAGGGGGTAGTTCCGCCACCACCGCCGCAGGCCATGGTCAGGATGAGTGCCACCTGGGCCAGAAACAGCCCCGCGGAACGCCAGGTGAAGGGTGATGACCCACTCTTGATGGATAGTGGTGGCCTCTGCGCTGCCATACACATGACCGGCTCCTGGTTTGTTGAATACAGTGAATTCTGGCCCGGTTCTCGTCAAGGAATGTTAAGAAAATTAATGAGTTACCGACTATGTAACAATTTAACAACATGAAGGTTTTTTCATGGAGCTGTGCCCAAAATCATCTCAAATTAATAATTGAGCCACAGCCGGAGAACCTGAATCGACAACCACTGAGGTTGATATTCAGGATCCTGAGTGGCTGTACCAGAGAAGTTCGTGGGTCTTCGCACGACTTCCCGACTGAAGTCCCGTGGGGGTCCAGCGAGAAATCCCGTGCCCCGCTTGGGTTTGATGGGAATGGGCTGCTTGGATTCTCATTACAGGGCGGAGTTGAGGCGGAGACCCGGAAGCCCGGTATCCCCTGTGAGGATCCGGTCACGAAAAGGTGGCGTGTGGCGGGGCCTGGGTTTCACTCCGCAAAGCGCTCCGGTTTGCACCGAGCTACGGCCGCCAGGATGTCACCGTGTCACACACGCCGGACCCAGACCAGCTCAAGACCCCGAGCTGCTGTACTTGTTCTTCTGGTTTCGTAACCTGCCCGAACTCCCCGAACTCAATGACACTCCTAGCCGGGAAACCAGATGGCCTGGTCCGGGACATCACCAATCAGCAGGGAAGGCGGTTTCGAGAGGTTCCGAAGCCTTTGCCCACGGCTCACCGAGGTGCAAGGCGAAAGCCACAAGGGCCGGCACCAAGACCAAGACACAGACACCGACCCAACCCCCTGCCATCCATGCCGGCCTTGCGAGAGCCGCTCCCAGAGCTTGGCCCACGAAGAAGGAGCTGGTGAACAGGCCATTGATGCGGCCGCGCGCCTCGGGCCGGACCATGTTGACTGCACGACGGCCCAGAGCCTGGTCAGCGACGACACCCGTGTCCAGAAACATGGCCGCAACGGCCATCAGCCCAAGCGGGATCCACCACGTCCCAATGGACCCCGCATAGGTGTTTGTTGAGGCCCCTGCGTATGCGGCCAGAATGGCTCCCGCAACCACGGCCGAGTGGGCCCATATCGTGGCGGATCTCGTGAGCCCGCGGTCACCTGCCTGGCCAGCAACCGGGGCAATGATGGCGCTGCCGACAGCAACGAAGGCGAATATTGCAACGCCCCGAGGACCAAGCGTAAACGGGGGCTGGATCAAACGCCACGGGATGGAAGTCCAAAAGGCGCCAAAGGAAACCATGATGGCGGCCTGGTAGGATGCGCGTCGCCTCAGGACGGGCACACGAGCGAGCAGGGGCCCTAGCGATTTCAGAGACTCCAGATAGGGCAAAGCGCCTGTGGGCTGGACAACTGGCAGCATCCGAGACAGCGCGAACAGCAATGCAGCCGAAAAAATGGCCAGGGTCAGGTACACGCTTCGCCAGCTCGAGGCAGCCGAAAGGAGCACTCCAGTAGGTCGGCACAGCAGGCCCCCGACCATGACACCGCTCATCACGGTGCCCACGACCTTCCCTCGCTCCGATTCGTCGCAAAGGGTCGCCACCATGACGACGACCATCTGCAAGGTGCAGGAGGTCACTCCAACAAGGAAGACAGCACAAAGGAAGGTTGCGGCCCCACGGGCGTACGAGGCCCCTAGAAGGGCCAGGATCGAGGCGGTCAGTGTCCCGAGTATCAGCCTCCGGTTCTCCAGCCGATCAGTCAGCGGCAGCAGAAAGACCACGCCGGTTGCGTAACCAAGCATGGTCAGCGTGGACACAAGGCCCGCCAATTGTGACGGCATGCCGATTGATGCACTGATCTCCGCCACGATCGGCTGAGAGGCGAAGAGATTTGAAACGATGATGCCGGCCGATACCGCGAGCAGGAGTAGAAGACTAGATTTTATTTTGTTCTCTTTTGTTGATTCTGAAAGGCTTGAAACCTTTACCGAAAGAGGCTGCATCACTCCACTCCTAGGCCAAGGGTTGCCTTGGAGGTTCAGCTTAAAAATGCGTTTGTCATGCGTCTATTGAATAATTAGAATAATGCTCATGAGGATTACGCATGAATACGCGAGACCTTGAAGCCTTTGTCGCGGTGGTCGACTCCGGCTCAGTCGTGGCGGCATCCACGCGCCTGAACCTTACTCAGCCAGGTGTGACCCGCCGAATTCAAAGTCTCGAGCAGCTCCTGGACGTTCAGCTTCTGGAGCGTCTGTCGAAACCCCTGCGGCCGACCGAAGCTGGGCGCCGAGTCTACGAGCTCAGCCGAAGGGTGCTTCGTTCGATCGAAGACCTGCGTGCGTCCGTCGTCCAATCGAATGCCTTGACTGGTGAATTGAGGCTGGGCATTTCTCAATTCGTCGCCGAGACCGCGCTTGCCGGACCTCTCGATGAGTTGCGGACCTCCTTCCCCCTGCTGACCGTGCATGCCACTTCCGCGTGGTCACCCGAGCTTGTGGAACAGGTCCGCCGCAGCCGGCTGGATGCCGCGGTGGTGTACTTGCCACATGATGAGAAGCTCCCGATCGGCCTTCATTCAGAACCGGTGGGGGAGCAGGCGGTCGCGGTCGTGGCCCCGCTGGACAGCCCTTTACCCGACCGCGTGCCGTTGAAGCAGCTGCGCGACATGCCTTGGGTGCTCAATCAGGAAGGATGCGGCGTCCGCAGGATGATCAGGCGGGCCCTCGAGCGGGCCGGACTTCCCTTCGAGATCTCAGTCGAAGCCAGGAGTGAGGATCTCCAGCTTTCCCTCATATCCCGCAAGGTCGGGCTTGGCATCGTGCCCCTGCGAATCGCGCAGGCGTCACCGTGGCGGGACCTGGTGCGGGTGATTGACGTGCCTGAGCTGAAGAAGGCGATTGGTATTTCGGTTGTTTACACGTCACCTGAAGGCTGGCTCTCACTCCCGATCAGGCACTTTCGCGATTCGCTGGTGGCTGCCTACGCGAAATCGATCGAGGTGGGGGGCCCTCATTCCTAACTCTGCTCCAACCAGCCAGCCAAAGCTCGAGTCTGGTCCACCCGGCTCCACCAACGGTGGGCGCGTGAGCTCGCGGCAGGTCTCCTCCTGGCCTGCGCGCAGTCCTGGAAGCGGGCGTATGAGCCATTTTCGAGCTGCGGATGGCTTCGCCCGACTGCCTCGCCTGGGCCTCGGCACGTGGGTTCCAGCGGACAATCAGCCCTTCGAGATGGCCTAGCAGCTATTTCAAAAATGGAACTTTTTACTAGACCAAACAACTGGAGACTTGGGAGGTGACCCGGTGGTCCAACTTCCCAAGGATCTTCATGCGCAACGTTCCGCCTACCACTGTTGTGGACACCACCCAGATCGGTTGGATCCCACTCTCCGAGGGGCTGTCCTTCAAACCCATTTATATATTCCCAGACCTCAGTGGTTGGCAGCTCCTGCTTCGGCTGGAACCTGGAACGGTCATCTCCCGCCATCGCCACACAGGAGAGGTCCACGCATTCAACCTTTCTGGCACAAGGCGGCTGGATACCGGCGAGATCGTAGGCCCCGGCATGTACGTTCACGAACCTGCGGGGAATGAGGATAGTTGGGAGGCCATCGGCGATGAGCCCTGCATTGTCCACATCGAAGTGAACGGCCGGAATGAATACCGGGATGCGGAGGGGAATCTGATCCGCGTCGCGGATGCTCTCGGCGCTCGCCAGGACTATCTGGATTGGTGCCACACCGAGGGCGTGGAGCCGCTCCCAGCCCTCGCGGGGATAGTCTGAGCCAAGGTAACCAAACAAGAGCATCAGGTTGGTGTTTATCGGAGGCATTGAACCGATCCATTGGGTTCATCCCTCCCATCGGGGCGCTCGTTTATCCATACGCGCTCGTGGGGTTCCACACGTCCCTGGAACACAGAGGGGGCAGGCTCGGCCTAGTCCCAGCCACCTTGCTACTGCTGGCCTTCCTCATGCCTGTCGCAGCTCTGCTCGCCGCCATGCACCTCGGGGGGAATCCAGGCACCCAACTCGGCTGAACTGAGGCCCGCAGAATCCTCAACATCGACTCCGACTGGGGGTTCGCCACCGGGGCCCCCACGGGACTGATTCATGATGCGTGGAACATCCGTCTGGTCCCGCTTTATTGGCTGGCAGTGTTCCTCGTCCTTTCTCATGTGGGCAGCGGCCTGCGGGCCATCATGCTGGCCCATGGCGCGCGGAGGGGATTGGCGGATGGCGTGGTGGTCTGGGGCGCCTAGCTTCAGCCCTTATCGCCACCGCCATTCTGCTTGGCATGTGCGGCCTGCGACTCCAGTTCCTTTAAAGCGCGCTGTGAGCGGAGCAACGCGGAAGCCAGCAGATGCCACTCCCCCCGGGCGGAAGGACATCTCAGCGCCTCAGCGGCCTGGCCGTCAGGCATCTCCCGAGATCCCTTCGCTTTCGGCGAGGAGGGCCGCCCACTCGACTTTCTTGGCTTTCAGCGTTTCTTTGAGAACCAGAGGGCTCATCTCTTCTTCGATAACCTCGAGGATGACGTACTCGAAGGCTGCCTCGCCGTGCTGGTTCCAAGCCGCCTGCAGCCCGCGGTCCAGGTGGCGTCCTTCGTTCAGCTGATGCCACAGGCCGTTCCGGGTGGTGTCGAGGTTCGGGTTCGCGCCGGCCCACGCGCGGCCCGACGCCCGGTGGCGCACCGCATAGATGCCGGGGCGCGGCTTCCGCTCCTTGTAGGCCCGAAGCGCCGCTTTCCGATCGAAGGATCCGTCCATGCCCTTTCCTCCCCTCTCCCAGGTCCCCGCCGTCAGAGCCCGGGCTCGAATGCCGCCTGCGCGAGCTTCCGGGCATGCTCCCTGACGTCCACCGGCCAGGGCTGGATGTGCGTCTCGAAGGCCGCCGCGTTCCCCGCGTAGAGCGCCCGCAGGGCCTCCTCGTACCCAGGGGCGTCACCGGCCAGGGCCGCCATGAAGCGGTAGGCGCGCTCCTGGGCCAGGCGCCTGCGCTCGCCGGCCGTCCCCGTCCGGCGGGCCTCCTCCACGAGCTTGCGCAGGGCCACCGAAGCCCCGCCGGGCTGGACGCTGAGCCACTCCCAGTGCCTCGGGAGGAGGGTGACCTCCCTTGGCACGACGCCGAGCCTGGGCCGGCCCCTCCCCCGGGGCTTTTCCGCCTGCTCCTGCGGACCGCCGAGGCGGGCGACCACGTCCTCGGGCGTCCCGCGCAGGTCGAGGTCGATGACGCGGCCCGTTTCATCGTCGAACACCAGCACACTGGGCGCCACGCCGCCCGCCACGCCCCCGACCTGGCCGCCATCCACACGGCCCTTTATGGCCACGGCCACCTGCCCCAGGGGACCAGAGGCGATACGGCGCGGGCCGTCGAAGGCGGTGCAGAGCGTCAGCGAGCGATCGAGCATGGGCGGATGTCCTTTCCTCTCTGTCTATTATTACCCGTATTAAAATCATCACGCAATAACATCCGTATAAAATTAATCTCAGCGATTTTTGCCAGATCATTCCGAGGGTGGCCGCAAAAAAAGGTGGCTCTTCTGGAAACTCACCATGGCGCACGCCGGCTGACTCGGACACAATCCTTGCCGCCATGGCCGCCATGACCCTGCATGTTCCGGGACTCGACCCGCTCCTGCTGGAGGGAGAGGACGGCCAGGCCTGGCATTTCGGCCGCTCGCACCAGAACGACGTGGTGATCGCCGATGGGGCCCTGAGCCGGCGCCACGCCCGGATCGTGATGCACCGGGGCATCCCCTTCCTCGAGGACTTGGACAGCCGCAACGGCACCTTCATCAATGGCGAGCGGGTCCATGCCCCCCGCCCGCTGCGCGGCGGGGATGAGGTGCATCTCGGGTCCGTCCACATCCGGGTGACCGGCGGAACCCTCGGTCCCGAGGTCCGGTTCCGCGACGAGAGCGGATCCTCGCCCCGGTCGAGCGTGGTCCTTCCCATCGACGAGGCCTGGCGGACATGGCTGCCCTCGGGCGCGTCGGACCGCATGGGGGCGGTGATCCGGGACTTCCAGGACCTCAGCCTGGAGCTCATCAAGGATGTGCCGCCTGGGACGCTGCTCGACCACGTGCTGGACCACCTCTGGAACCAGCTCCATCCCTGGCGGGCGGCGATCCTCCTCTCGGGTCCCGGCGGGAACCTGAAACCCGTGGCCTCCCGCGCCAGCGAAGGGCACGCCCCCATCAGCCTCTCCACGCATCTGGTGGAATCCGCCCTGGCGCGGCGGCAGGCCGTGCTGTTCCGGGATGTCGAGGCGGGCACCGCGAGCCCCTCCCTGCTCCTCAGCGGCATCTCCACGGCTATCGTGGCGCCCCTGGAATTCGAAGGCGCCATCCTCGGCCTGCTCTACCTGGACGCCAAGGCCCCGCGCGCCCCCTTCACCGAGCAGGACCTGGGCCTCGCCAGCACCTTCGCCCATCTGGCCTCGGCGAAGCTGGAGCAGGTCCGCATGCAGGAAGAGGCCCAGAGGCGGCGCTCCCTGGATCAGGAGCTGGACCTGGCCAGGCACATCCAGCAGGACCTCCTTCCGGGCCTGCCTCCGGAGATCCCCGGCTACGAGCTCCATGGCAACAACCTGCCCAGCCGGCAGGTAAGCGGCGACCTCTTCGGATGGTGGCTGCGGGAAGATGGCCGCTGGCTCATGGCCCTGGCCGACGTCAGCGGGAAGGGCCTGGGACCGGGCCTCCTCATGGCGAGCCTCTCCGCCTTCCTCGAAGCCTTCGGCGAGCGGGACATCGCGCCGGATGATCTCGCCTTCCACCTCTCCCGATCCCTGGCCCGGCACACGGACGGGAAGCGGTTCGTGACGGCCTTCCTGCTCCTCTTCGAGCCCGCCACCGGCGAGGTGACCTACACGAACGCGGGCCACAACCCGGGCTACCTGGTGAGCGCCGACGGAACCTTCCGGGCGTTGGAATCCCAGGGGCTGCCCCTGGCCATGCTGCCGGGACAGCCGTACGGCTCCGGCTCCTTCCGCCTGGAGCCCGGCGACCTCCTGGCGCTCTACACCGACGGCATCACGGAAGCCGCGGCCCCGGACGGCGAGGAGTACGGCGAGGATCGCCTCCAGGCCTTCCTGCGGACGAGCCTGACCCTCGGGCTCGATGCCATCGACGCCGGCCTCATGGCCGATCTGGAAGCCCACGCGAAGGGCGCCCCCTTCACGGACGACCGCACCATCCTCCTGCTGCGGCGGACCGCTAGCTCTTCTGGATGAAGGGCCGGAACAGCTCGCTGGGCAGCGGAATGAAGCTCGTGGTGTTGTGCTCGCTGGAGATCTCCACCATGGTCTGGAGGAAGCGCAGCTGGAGCGAGATGGGCTGTTCCGCCATCATGGCAGCGGCCTGCACCATCTTCTCGGCGGCCTGGAACTCGCCCTCGGCGTTGACGACCTTGGCGCGCCGCTCCCGCTCGGCTTCGGCCTGCTTGGCCATGGCGCGCTTCATGCCGTCGGGCAGCACCACGTCGCGCACCTCCACGGTGCTCACCTTCACGCCCCAGGGCTCGGTCTGGCGGTCGATGATCTCCTGGAGCTTGAGGTTGATCATCTCCCGGTGCGACAGCAGCTCGTCCAGCTCCGACTGGCCCAGCACGCTGCGCAGCGTGGTCTGGGCGATCAGAGAGGAGGCCTTGAGGAAGTTCTCCACCTTGACCACGGCCGCCTGCGGGTCCACCACGCGGAAGTAGACCACGGCGTCGACCGTCGCTGGGACGTTGTCGCGGGTCATCACCTCCTGCTTGGGCACGTCGATGGTCACCACGCGCAGGTCCATGCGCACCATGCGGTCGATGAAGGGGATGAGGAAGATCAGGCCCGGCCCCTTGGCGCCCCGGAGCTTGCCCCAGCGGAAGATCACGCCCCGCTCGTACTCGCGCAGGATGCGGGCCGCCTGGGGCAGGACGATCAGTCCCAGCGCCACCAGCACGACGATCCAGGGTCCCAGGTACATCACGTAGGCGTTCATGGCCGCTCCTCCTCGGAAGTCCCCACGGGTTCCACCGTCAGGGTCAGACCGTTCAGCGCCACGATCTCCACGACCTGCCCCGCCGCGATGGGCACGGCGCTGACGGCGTCCCAGTATTCGCCTTCGAGGAACACCTTCCCCCGGGAGGCGTCGATCGGTTCCACGGCCGCGACGGTCCGACCCAGCATCGTCTGGGCGCCGGCCCTGGCCGGGAGGCGCTGGGCGCGGATGCCCGCGCCGGCCACGAAGATGAAGAACAGGGCCGTCACGACGGTGGCCGGCACCAGCCACATCAGCGAGAGCCGCAGGAAGGGCTCGCTCCGGTCGAACAGCATGAACAGCCCGAGGAAGAACGCGATCACGCCGCCCCCCGTGAGCACCCCGTGGGTCGGCGCGAAGGCGTCGATGGTGAACAGCACGAGGGCCACAGCGATCAGCGCCAGCCCCGTGATGTTCATCGGCAGAACGGAGGCCAGATACAGCAGGAGGAGGAGCGCGATCACGCCCGCCACGCCTGGCAGGATGGCCCCGGGGCTGGTCAGCTCCCCGATGATCCCGTACACCACGACCAGCATCAGGATCAGCATCACCTGCGGATGCGCGATGGTCTGGAACGCCTGCTCCCGCATCGACAGGGGGATCTCGACGACGGTCGCCCCGGCCGTCTCCAGCCGCCAGGCCCCGACCTGCCGACCATCCAGCCGCCGCAGCAGATCAGGCATGTCGTCCGCGAGGAGATCCACCACATTCAGCTCGAGGGCCTTGTCCGCTGGGATGGCTGCGCTCTCGCGCACCGAGGCCCGGGCCCATTCCATGTTGCGGTGCCGCTTGCCGGCGATGGCCTCCAGGTAGCTGGCGGCGAAGTTCTCCAGCTTCTGCTTCATCACCTCGTCCTGCTTCTCGCCCCCGCCGATCCCCACGGGATGGGCCGCCCCGATGCTGGTGGACGGGGCCATGGCCGCCACGTCGGCCGCCATGGTGATGAAGCAGCCCGCGCTGCCGGCCCAGGCGCCCTGGGGGGAGACGTAGACGACGGTGGGCACGGGAGAGCGCAGGAAGCTCTGGATGATCTCCTTCGTGGAGTCCAGGAGCCCGCCCGGCGTGTCGAGCTGGATGACCAGGCACTGGGCCTTCTGGCCCGCGGCCTCCCCGATGGCCCGCGCCACGTAGGTCGCCGTGGCCGGGCCGATGGTGCCCTGGATCCGGGCCACGCAGACCCGCCGATCCGGCATCCCGGGAGCCCACACCAGCGGCGCGGCCAGGATGGCGAGCGCCAAGGCGGCCACCCGGCGGAACCAAGCCGCCTGGTACTCCGGGGATTTCACCCTTCCGCGACCAGTTCGCACAGCGACCTCGCGGGAACACACCAAGTTTAATCCCCCTCGTCCAGCCGGCCTCATACTCGTCCCATGTTCGTGGCGGTGGGTCGGATCCCTGGAGCTCCCGAGGTCGTGGCCCGGGCGGCACGGCTGGCGGGCCTCGCCCTGCCGGACGCGGCGCGCATGCTGGCGGGCACCCTGCCTCGGATCCTCGTCCGGGCCACGCCGGACGGCGAGAGCCTGGTGGCGGCCCTGACGGCGGAGGGATTCCTCGCCTGGGCGGCCGAACCCTCCGCCGTTCCCACGGACGGAACCCGCGTGGTGGTGCGAAGCCTTGATTGGGAGCCGGGAGGCTTCCAGGCCGTGGACACGAAGGGCCAGACCCACCCGTGCCTCCTGGACGCGGTCCGTCTCCTGCAGCGGGGAGCCCGGACCCAGAGCACCACGGAGATCATCAAGACCAAGGAGACGCGCTTCGACCTGGGCAAGGCCGTCCTCAGCGGAGGGCTCCTGCTGACCAAGAAGGTGGAGAAGGTGGAGGAGCGCACCACCCACGCCAAGGAGCCCTTCCTCCTGGTCCAGCGCGGGGATGGCCACCCGGACCTGATGATCTATGAACACGCCATGGACTACCGCTGCCTCGGCCCGGACATGCGCCCCGCGACCCTGGCCAACCTCGCCCTGCTCACCACGCGGTTCCAGACCCTCTGCCCGCAGGCCCCCCGTGATGATCGCGTGGGACGCCCGGGCTTCGTGGCCGGCCTGCCCCACCTCCCCGTGGACCCAGTGGACCTGGCCCTGGACTTGGTGTCCGAGGCCCGGCGGAGGGGCTGCTGAGTGCGCTACGACGAGCCCCTCTTCCGCCCGCCCAGCGAGGCCGACTCGTTCATCCTCCAGGCGACCCTGGGGTGTTCCTGGAACGCCTGCACCTACTGCGCCATGTACCGGGGGAAGCGGTACCGGGAGCGGCCCTTGGAGGACGTGCTGACCGACATCGCCGAGGCCGGGGCCCGCTTTGCGGAGGAGGTGCGGCACGTCTTCGTGGCGGACGGGGATCCCCTGGGCATGGCCATGGACCGGTGGGAGCCCACCCTCCGGGCTCTGGCCGCGGCCTTCCCTCGGTTGCGGCGGGTCAGCACCTATGCCACGGCGCGCAATCTCCTGGGGAAGGCGCCCGGGGAGCTGAAGCGGCTCCGGGAGCTGGGCCTGTCCCTCCTCTACCTCGGCCCGGAATCCGGCGACGAGGTGACCCTCCACCGGATCGCCAAGGGGGCCACGGCGGAGGAGCACGTCGAGGCCGCCCGCCGGGCCCGGGAGGCGGGAATGGACCAGTCCCTCATCTTCCTGCTGGGCGCCGGGGGCCGCGACCGCAGCGAAGCCCACGCCCGCGCCTCGGGCCGCCTGGCGACGGCCATGGATCCCCGCTTCCTCTCCACGCTGACCCTGACGGTGGTGCCCCACACGCCGCTGGCCGCGCTGGAGGACCAGGGGCGCTTCGAGCTTCCGGACCCGCGGGGGCTCCTGATGGAACTGCGCTGGTTCCTGGAGGAGGCCCGCCCCGGCAACGCCGTCTTCCGGTCCAACCACGCCTCGAACTACCTGCCCATCGGCGGTCGGCTGCCGCGGGACCGGGAGGCCATGCTGACCGCCATCGACGCCGCCCTCGAAGGCAAGGTGCCCCTGCGGCCCGAGTGGGCGCGGGGGCTCTGAGGCCCCTCAGCGCCGCCGGGCGGCGGGACAGCCGCCGGAGCTGCAGTGGGAGCAGGCGTTCCCCGCCTTCAGGTCCTGGTAGGCGCCCCGCAGGAAGTAGAAGGCCGACCAGCTGACGGCAGACGCGACGAGGACGAGCTGGAGGTTCATGGGCACCTCACGCGAAGCCGAGGGCGCGGCCGGCGGCCACGGTGATCCAGGCCAAGCCCCAGCCCAGGACCAGGCCGTAGGCGATGGTGAAGCCCGCCCAGCCCCAGCTGCCCGCCTCGCGGCGGATCATGGCGACGGTGCCCAGGCAGGGCGTGTAGATGAGCGTGAACACCATGAAGGCCAGGGCCGTGAGGGGGCTCAGGCCCGAGTTGTCGCGGAGGGACACCTGGAGCGGACTGAGGCGCTCGCCCGGCTTCGGCTCATCGCTGGCCTGGTGGATGACCGCCATGGTGGAGACCACGATCTCCTTGGCCACAAAACCGGCGGTGAGGGCGATGACATCCTTCCAGGCCTCGGCGCGCTTGTGGTCCGGATCGAGGATGGGCCGGAGGAGGGGGGAGGCCTTCTGGCCCAGCCGCGCGGCCAGGCTAGTATTCACGATGCGGCTCTCGTGGGCCAGCTGGAGCGCCCTGAGGCGGTCCTCCTCCTCGGCCCCGGGCAGCTTCAGGGCGGTCACGGCCTGCCGCTGCTCCTGGTACTGGGCGGTCCACTCCTGGTTGGCGATGCCGGGATAGCGCGAGAGGAACCAGATCAGCGTGGCGCCCGCGAAGATGGTCGTGCCGGCGCGGGTGAGGAAGACCGAGCCCTTCTCCCACATGTGGATGAGTGTGGCCTTCAGGACCGGCAACCGGTAGGGCGGCAGCTCCATCACGAAGGGCGAGCTGGGCCCGGCGAACAGCGCGCTGCGCAGGATGCGGCCCATGAGGACGGCGAGTCCCAGGCCCAGGAAGTGCATGGCGATGATGGCCAGGGCCGCCTTGAAGGGCGTGAAGAAGGTCCCGGCGATGACGATGTAGACCTGGAGGCGCGCCGAGCAGCTCACCAGTGGCGTGACGAGGATGGTGATGAGACGGTCCTGCCGGCTCTCGATGGTGCGGGCGGCCTGGATGGCCGGTACGTTGCAGCCGCTGCCCATGATGAGGGGGATGAAGCTCTTCCCGTGGAGACCCATGACATGCATGAGGCGGTCCATGATGAAGGCCGCCCGGGCCATGTAGCCCGTGTCCTCCAGGAAGGCGATGCAGCCCATGAGGATCATGATCACGGGCACGAAGACGATCACCGCGCTCACGCCTGGGATCACGCCGTCCACCAACAGGCTGGTCAGCTCGCCGGCGGGCAGGTGGGCCCCGGCGAAGTCCGACAGCGCCTTGAAGCCCTCGGCGATCCAGTCCTGGGGGATCTTCCCGAGGATGAAGGACACCGAGTAGACCAGGGCCAGGATGCCCACGAAGATGGGGATGCCCAGCCACCGGTGGGTGAGCACCGCGTCGAGCCTGGCGGTGGGGGTGCGGCCCTCGTCCGGCGCCGTGGCCACCTCCTTCACCAGGCCGTGGGCGAACCCGTAGCGGCGCTCGGCGATCAGCGTCGCGCCATCGGCGCCCAGGTGGGGCTCCAGGAAGGCGAAGCTCTTCGCGAGCTGCTGGCTGATGGCTTCGCTGGCGTGGCTCTCCGCCACGCGCCGCTTGGCCTCGGCATTGTTCTCCAGCAGCTGGAGGGCCAGCCAGCGGGGCGGCATGGCCGCCTCGAGCTTCTCATCGCGGCAGATCTCCGTCTCGAGCTTGGCCAGCTCGCCCTCGATGTCGTGGCCATAGTCCACGGTGATGCGGCGGCAGCGGGTGGACTCGCCGCGGGCCAGCACCGCCAGCAGGGCCTTGAGCTCGGGAATGCCCTGGGCCCGGTTGCCCACGGTGGGGATGACCGGGCCGCCCAGCAGGGTTTCCAGGGCCGCCACGTCGATGTGGACACCCCGGTTTTCGGCGTCATCCACCATGTTGAGGACGAAGGCCACGGGCTTGCCCAGCTCCAGGAGCTGGGTGCTGAGGTAGAGGTTGCGCTCCAGGTTCGAGGCGTCCAGCACGTTCAGGACCAGGTCCACCTCCGGGGAAGCCAGGAACTGGGCGGCGACCCGCTCATCCTCGCTGCGGGCCGCCAGGGAGTAGGTCCCGGGAAGGTCCACCACCTCCAGGGTCAGGCCGTCCTGCTCGAAGGCGCCGCTGCGCCGTTCCACGGTGACGCCGGGCCAGTTGCCCACGTGATGGCGGGCCCCGGTGAGGGCATTGAACAGCGTGGTCTTCCCGCAGTTGGGATTGCCCGCCAGGGCGATGGTGAGGGACATCAGGCCACCCGGTGCACGAGGATGCAGGCGCTCTCATCCCGTCGCAGCGACAGGTGGTAGCCCTTGATCACGAGTTCCATGGGATCGCCCAGGGGGGCCAGCTTCTCCACCCTCAGGCGCGCGCCCCGGATGAAGCCCATCTCCAGCAGGCGCTGACGGATCTGACCCTGCGCCTTGACCTGGATCACCTCCCCCTGGTCCCCCGGCTGGAGGTCGCTCAGCGGGATTGATAGATTCTGAGTCATAATCTCAACTCCAGACCATAGTCTAACTCCCCATTAGGGTGCTACAAGGTCTAAGTCAAAGGATGTGATCTCCGTCTAAACTGGATCCGATGCCCACGACCAGCCCCCTGACCCTGCCCAACGCACTGACCCTGCTGCGGATCCTGGCCATCCCCTTTTTCGCCATCGCGGTCTGGTACGGACACCACTGGCAGGCCTTCATCATCTTCGGGGCGGCGGGGCTCACGGACCTGTTGGACGGGCTCATCGCCCGGGCCTTCGACCAGGGATCGGACCTGGGCGCCGTGCTGGATCCGGCCGCCGACAAGCTGCTCATGACCACGGCCTTCGTGCTCCTGGCCTGGCGCACCCAGGGCATGACCGCGCCCATCCCCGTGTGGGTGGCGATGCTCGCCATCACGCGGGACCTGGTGATCTCCTTCTACGCCTTCGCCTCCGTGGACCGGCTCAGCGACAGCAAGTTCCACCCCAGCCTTCTGGGCAAGGTGAGCACGGCGGCCCAACTCGTCGCCGTCTCCCTGGGCCTGCTGTTCAACGCCCTGGGCTACCGGCGTTGGATGGATCCCTTCCTCCCGGAGATGTACTGGGTGGTGGCGGCCCTGGTGCTGGCCTCCGGCATCCACTACTTCGTGCGGGCCACCCGGACCGCCGCCGCGGGATGACGGACCGGGGCCGGATTCCCCTCCGCTTCGCCCTGGCCGCGGCGACTGCCCTGCTGGCCCTCTGGCTGCTGCGGCGGGCCCTGGCCCCCTTCTTCTTCGCCATGGTCCTGGCCTACCTGCTGGGCCCCCTGGTGGATCGCCTGACCGGGCGCCTGGGCCGGCCCTGGAGCGTGGTTGTGGTACTCAGCGGCTTCGTGGTCGCCGTCGGCGGCTTGTTGATGATCCTGGTGCCCTGGCTGGCGGACCAGGGCGAACGCCTCGCCACTTCCCTGCCGGGCTGGAAACAGGCCCTGGAGGCGAGGCTGCTTCCCTGGTTCCAGGCCCACCCGGCCTGGCAGGCCCGCCTGGAGCGCGGCCTGGAGGGCCTGGATCCGGGACTGCTGCTCCGCGGCCTCCGCGCCACGGGCGGCGGCCTCCTGGGCTGCTTCCTCGACCTGCTCGCCCTCATCCTCGTGCCCCTGATCCTCTACTACCTGCTGCTGGAGGGCCCCCGGCTCGTCGCCAGCCTCCGGAGCCTGGCCCCCCCGCGGCACCGGGAGCGCATGGACCGCATGGCCGGAGCCATCCACCAGCGCCTGGGCGGCTACATCCGCGGCCAGGCCGCCGTGGCCGCGGCCATGGCCCTGCTCCAGGGGCTGGCCCTGGCGATCCTCGGCGTGCCCTACGCCTGGCTGCTGGGCCTGGTGGCCGGCGTGTCCAACGTCGTGCCCTACTCCCCCTACCTGACCGCCCTCCCGCCGGCCCTGGTGCTGGCCTACCTGGACGGAGGGCGCACGGGACATCTCGTGACCCTCGCCCTCGTGTTCATCGCCGTGCAGAAGGCCGAGGCCTTCTACTTCACGCCCGTCTGGGTGGGGCGCGCCAGCCGCCTGCATCCCCTGGAGGTGCTGCTGGCCCTCACGGCCTTCGGCTTCTGGTTCGGTGTGCTGGGGTTGATCTTCGCGGTGCCGTTGGCGGTGGTGCTGAAGGTGGTGGCCGAGGAGCTGCTGGCGGACTACCGGGCCCATCCCTGGTTCGGCGAGGAAGCCTGATAGACTGGGCCTTCCGCGTCGGGAGACGCCGAAGGAGCCGCCATGAGAAAGCCCGCCCCGAAGGGGCCCCGCACCGCGCCCGCCACTCGCAAGCCCGCCGCCGGCAGACCGGCCCGGTCATCATCGCCAGCCCGGCCGGCCGCAGGTCCGGCTCGGCCATCCTCAACTTCCCGCCCGTCCTCGGCCTCCCGCCCCACCTCGGCCCCTGCCAGCCGCTCGGCGTCCGGCGCCCCGACGCGGAGGCCCGCCATCGACAAGACCCGGCCCGCGGCCAAGCAGGCCCCTCGCAAGGCCGCTGCGCCCCGCCCCGGCGGCGCTTCGCCTCGCCCTGCCCAGGCCGGTCAGGAGCGCCTCCAAAAGATCCTCGCCGCTGCGGGCATCGACAGCCGCCGGGCCTGCGAGCAGATCATCCTCGACGGCCGCGTGCAGGTGAACGGGAAGACCGTCGCCGAACTGGGCGCCCGCGCCGATCCGCGCCGGGACGAGATCACCGTGGACCTCATCCCCATCCACAAGGAGGCGCCGGTCTACATCCTCATGAACAAGCCCAAGGGCTACGTCACCACCGTGAAGGACGACCAGGGCCGGCCCACGGTCATGGCCCTGCTCAAGGGCGTGCCGGGCCGCCTCTACCCGGTGGGCCGCCTCGACTTCAACTCCGAGGGCCTGCTGCTCATGACCAACGACGGCGCCCTCGCGCAGGTGCTCATGGGGCCCGAGCATGAGATCCCCAAGGTCTACCTGGTGAAGGTGCACCGCACGCCGAAGCCCGAGCTGATGAAGGAGCTTCAGGAGGGCTTCCTGCTCAGCGGGCGGCGCCTGAAGCCCTGCCACATCGAGATCGCCGAGAAGGGCGACAACCCCTGGCTGAAGGTGACCCTCACCGAGGGCAAGAACCAGCAGATCCGCCGCATGTTCGCCGCCGTGGGCCACCCCGTGAGCAAGCTGCGCCGCGTGCAGTTCGGCCCCCTGGCCGACCAGTTCCTCAAGCCCGGCGCTTGGCGCTTCCTCAGCCCCCAGGAGATCGCGGCGATCAAGAGCCTGTAGCGATCTACAGAAGCGACGAGATCGCCCCGCCGTCCACCGCCAGGGTGCTTCCGGTGATGTAGGAGGCCCCGGGTCCCGCCAGGAAGGCCACGGCCTCGCCGAATTCCCTCGGCTCGCCGTAGCGCCCCACCGGGATGCGGGCGCCCTGCTCCGCCCGGATGTCCTCCATGGTCCGGCCGCTGGCCTTCGCGGCTTCGCCGTCCAGGAAGCGGACGCGGTCCGTGAAGATGCGCCCCGGGGCCACGCAGTTCACGGTGATGCCGTCCTTCGCCACCTGCCCGGCGAGGGTCTTGGCCATGGCCGTCACCGCGGCCCGCAGCGAGTTGGAGAGCACCAGCGCGGGAATGGGCTGCTTGACGGCGCTGGAGGTGATGAAGAGGATCCGGCCCCAGCTCCGTTCCTTCATGCCGGGCACGACCGCCCGCGCCAGGCGCACAGCGGGCATGAGCAGGCTGTCGAAGGCTCCCTGCCAAGCGGCATCGTCGAAGCCCATGAAGGGCCCCGGCTGGGGTCCGCCCGTGTTGGAGACCAGCACGTCCACGTGGGCGTAGGCGGCCAGGGTGGCCTCCACCAGCCGCTGGACATCCTCGGCACGGCCCAGGTCCGCCACCACCGGCAGGACCGCGCGCCCCGTGGCCCGGCGGATCTCCTCGGCCGCCTTCTCCACGGCCGCCTGATCCCGGCCGCAGATGGCCAGGTCGCAGCCGGCCCGCGCCAGAGCCTCGGCCGAAGCCCGGCCCAGCCCCTTGCTGGCCGCCGTCACGAGCGCCACCTTGCCTTCCAGTTCCTGCCCCATGGGTGCCCTCCTGCGGGGCATTGTGGCATCCGGAGGCGGGAAGAGGTCAGCGAATCAAGCCAGGTGCAGGCTCCGCACCGCCAGCAGGATCTCCCGCAGGAAGAACACCAGGGCCGCCACGAAGGCCGCCATGGCCAGGATGAAAAGCAGGGCCACGGGCACGGCCACGCTGGCCTTCAGCACGGCCCCCAGGAACACGGTGGCGATGCTGACGCAGACCAGCAGCGCCGCGGTGGTGCCGGAGGTGATGGCCAGGTTGATGAACCGCCGGCGATGCGCCAGGGTGTGCATCTCGTCGTGGATGGCCGGGTGCCGACGTTCCGGCGCCTGATCCAGAAGGTCCTTCAGCGCCCGGGCCCGGTCCACGATGCGCGCCAGCCGGGTGGACAGCACGCCGAGGATCGTCCCGATGGAGGTGAGCAGGAAGACCGGCGCCACCGACAGCTGGATGACGTGGGAGATGTCCGTGATGGTCTGGGCGGAAACGGGAGGCGCGGGGACGGGCATGGCTCTATAGCTATCAGCTCTCAGCTGTCAGCTGTCAGTAAAAAATGCCGCGCCCCTCTTGAGCTGAAAGCTGAGAGCCGATGGCTGACAGCTCCTACAGCACCTCTTCCTCGAAATCCAGCATGTGCCCACTCTTGCGGGCCTTGGTCTTGAGGTAGCGCAGGTTGTGGGGGTTGGAGGCCAGCTGGTGGCGCTCCCGCTCCACCTCGATGCCGGCGGATTCCAGGGCCCCGATCTTCCGGGGATTGTTGGTCAGCAGCTTGACCTTGGTGATGCCGAAGAAGTTGAGCATCTCCACGGCGCAATCGTAGGTGCGCAGATCGTCCGGGAAGCCCAGGGAGTGATTGGCCTCCACCGTGTCGAGCCCCTGCTCCTGGAGGGCATAGGCCTTGAGCTTGTTCAGGAGGCCGATGCCGCGGCCCTCCTGGCGGAGATAGAGCACCATTCCCCCATGCTCGGCCACGTGACGAAGACCCTCTTCCAGCTGCTGGCGGCAGTCGCACCGGAGGCTGCCCAGCACGTCGCCGGTCCAGCACTCGGAGTGGATGCGCACGGGGATGCGGCGCCGGGCGTCGATTTCGCCGGCCACGATGGCCAGGTGTTCCTTGCCCGTGGCGTGCTCCAGGAAGCCGTAGACCGTGAACTTGCCGAAGATCGACGGCACGTTGGCCTTGGCGATGAAGGGCACCTTCTCCGCCTGGAGCTTGCAGAACAGTTCGAGTTTCGGGGCGCTGCTGGGTTCTTTGGGCGACATGGGAGTCCGGGAAAGGGTGCGGGTCCAACCATTGGATGCCGCCCGGGGGGAACATGAAGTCTGGGACCAGGCTTTTTTCTCGGCAAGCCGATCCGGAGGGTGGCGGCTAGGCCATGTCGCGTCCGATCTGGTCCATCACGGCTGCCTCGACCTCGGCGATGAACGCCGGCAGCGGCATGGCCGCCTTGGCGCCCGAGGCCAGGCGATGGCCCCCGCCCCCGAACCGGCGACAGACCGCGTTCACGTCCACCTTCTCGCGGGAGCGGAGGCTGACCTTGGCCCGGCCGTCCGCCGCCTCCGAAAACAGGGCGGCCACCTCGACGCCCTTCAGCTTCCGGGGCTCCTCCACCAGCTCGTCCAGGTCCTCGTGCGTGGCGCCGCAGGCGGCCAGGTCCGCCTTGGTCACGGCCACGTAGGCGAAACGGCCGCCATCCCTCATCTGGAGCCCGCCCATGGCCCGGCCGAAGAGCTTGAGCTTGGCGGGTGTGGCGGTTTGGTAGAGGGCGTTGTAGGTGCGGGCCGGATGGACGCCCTGTGCGATGAGGTCTGCGGCCGCCTGGTGGATCTTGGGCGTGGTGTTGGAGTGCCGGAAGTTGCCCGTGTCGCTCACCATGCCTGCGTAGAGGGCCTGGGCCATCACCGGCGGCAGGTCCCCGCCGATTCGGGGCCGCACCAGGTCGTAGACCAGCTCCGTGCTGGCGCTGGCGGTGGGATCCGTGAACTCGTCGTCGAAGCCGTGGGGCGCATCCTTCAGGTGGTGATCCAGGCAGGCCCGTTCGGCCTTCGTGCCCTCGAAGGCGGCGTAGAGCGCCCCCATGCGGTGCGGTTCCGAGGCGTCGATGAGCAGCCAGGCGTCTGGCCAGGCGGCCAGGTCCACATGGGCGCCCGCAGGATCGTAGGCCTCGATCCAGCCCTCGGGATCCAGGAACCGCAGATTCTCCGGCAGGACCGGCGCCACCACGATGCGGGCCTCCTTGCCCTCCTCCTTCAGGTGGGCCGCCAGCGCCACCGCCGCGCCCACCCCATCTCCATCCGGGTTCTCGTGGGTGGTGAGAAGGACCTTGGCATGGCCATCGAGAAAGTCGGCAAAGCGATCGAGCATGAATCCTGACCTCGATAGTCAGGATATCAGAGGTGCTCCTTCTTCTCGGTATCGGCTTCGCCGATACGCGAGACCGCGCCGACTCATCGAGGCCTTACAGATGCTCCTTCTTCTCGGTATCGGCTTCGCCGATACGCGGGACCGCGCCGACTCATCGAGGCCTTACAGATGCTCCTTCTTCTCGGTATCGGTTTCGCCGATACGCGAGACCGCGCCGACTCATCGAGGCCTTACAGGTGCTCCTTTTTGCTCTCCAGGCTGCCCGGCTTGAAGGCCTTCAGCTCGTGGACCACTTCGGCCAGCAGGGCGCGCTTGAGGGCGTAGGGCAGGAAGGCGCTCTTGAAGCCCATGATGATGAGGTCCTTGATCTCCTCGAGGCTGAAACCCAGCTCCTCGTGGATGACCTGGAACTCGCGGCTCACGGTGGTGTTGGTGACCATGCGGTTGTCCGTGTTCACGGTGACTCGCAGGCCCAGGTCGTAGAACAGGCGGATGGGATGGTCCGCCATCTTCTTCACGGCCTTGGTCTGCACGTTGCTCGAGGGGCAGCACTCCAGCGGAATACGGTGGTCGTTCACGTAGTTCAGCAGGTCGCCGTCCTCGATGAGCCGCACGCCGTGGCCGATGCGGTGGGCGCCGCAGAGGTGGATGGCCTGGTGGATGCTCTCGGGGCCGTAGGCCTCGCCCGCGTGCAGGGTGCAGTTGATGTTGTTCTGCAGCACGCGGCCGAAGGCGTCCTTGTGACGCTTGGCGGGGAAGTTCTCCTCGGCGCCCGCCAGGTCGAAGCCCACCACGCCCTTGTTCTTGAAGGCCACGGTGAGGTCCGCCAGTCGCAGCGAGATGTCGGGCGAGATGTGGCGCATGCCGCAGAGGATGACGCCGGTCTTGATGTTGTGCTGCCTCTCGGCCTGGGCCAGGCCCTCCAGCACCGCCTGCACGATGGCGTGCAGCGTGAGGCCCTTCTGCTGGTGGAGGATCGGGCTGTAGCGCACCTCCATGTAGCGGACGTTCTCCTTGGCCGCGTCCTCCGCCAACTCGAAGGCCGTGCGCACGAGGCTCTCGTAGGTCTGCATCACCGAGAGGGTGACGTCGAAGGCCTTGAGGTACTCCACCAGCGACTTGCAATCGTCGCCCACCTCCACGAAGGGCCGCAGGCCCTCAGGCGTGTCCGCGGGCAGCTTCACCTTCTGCTGCTCGGCGAGGTCGAGGATGGTGGCGATGCGGAGGCTGCCGTCCAGGTGGACATGCAGATCCGTCTTCGGGAGGCGCTGGAGATCCTGGATCGTAAGTTTCGGCATGGCCTAGCCTAGCGCTTCGCGAGGCGGGCGACCATCCGATGAGGACCTTGGAATAAGCAGAAGCCCGGCTTCGCCGGGCTTCTGCGCGGGGGTCCGGGGGTGTACGCGCAGCGCGGAACCCCCGGAAAGTATCACACGTTGAGCTGGCTCATCCGGTGCGCCAGCGTCGGCGCGTCCGTCTCGCGGCTCTGGCACTCCTTGCACAGGCCGAAGATCTGGTGGCTGTGGTGCATGGGTCGGAAGCCGTACTCGTGGCAGATGGCCTCCTGGAGGGCCTCCAGGTCCGGGCGGAAGAACTCGATGATGGCGTCGCAGTTCAGGCAGATCAGGTGGTCGTGGTGCTCATTGCTGCGCACGGCCTCGTAGTGCGCGTGCTGGTCGCCGAAGCTGCTCTTCCGCACCAGGCCGCACTGCACCAGCAGATCCAGGGTGCGGTACACCGTGGCCCGGCTGATGGCCTTGCCCTTCTGCTTGAGCGCCATGTGCAGCTGGTCCGCATCGAAGTGGTGGACCTGGCCGAAGACCTCCTCCACCAGCTCGAGGCGTTCGCCGGTCAGCTTGAGCTGCCGCGATCGCAGGAAGGTTTCGAAGCGCTGCTGTTCCTCGGGGCGTTCGATCTTGGGTTTGCGCATGGAATCCTCGGTGGCAAGTCTAACCGGTCCAGTCGACAGATCGTATTTTACAGATGAAAACCCAAAGCGTATTATGTATCAACCGTATGCATATTGGAGCCCCCATGGCCATCGTTATTATACAATCCCCCAATCTGTCATCGGACCAGAAGTCTCGCATCGGGGAGCGTGTCATCACGGCACTCCAGCAGGAAGGCCTGCCGCCCGGCTCCGTGGTAGTGCTCTTCCGCCCCGAGCGCGGCGACATCTACCTCGATGGCCTGCTGGTGCAGGCCCAGGTGTCCGCGCCCGTCCAGGCCGCGGTCCCGCCGGCGCCCAAGCCCGCTGCCCCCGCGCCCGTGGCCGCCCCGCCGGCCTTCAAGACCAAGGCCCGCCGATCCAAGCCCGAACTGGAAGACCTGAAGGGGGATCTGATGCGCGCCCTTCAGGACAAGGGATCCCTCAGCAGCTTCGAGGCCCAGGTGGCCCTGGACCTCAAGGACTGCGACTGGGCCCCGGCCACGCTTCGCCGCCTCTTCACCGAGCTGGAGGAGGCCAAGCTGATCACCAAGAGCGGCCAGAAGCGCGGCACCCGCTACGTCTGGAAGGGCATTGTCAACACGCCCCAGTCCACGCCCATCGTGAAGCTGGTGAAGGCCGACACAGACGAAGGATGATGCTCTCCGGGGGTTCCCCGCTGCGCGCCCACCCCCGGCCCCCCGGGGCAGAGGACCGGCAAAGCCGGCCCCCTGCTTTTCCCCCAGGGGAGCCTCGTCACACTCGGGCCATGGAATGGTTCGCCTGGGACTTCGACCGCCCGGCCTACTTCCAGATCTACGCGGACAAGGACGCGGAGGCCGCCACCGAAGGGCCGGCGCTCGCGGCCTTGCTGGACCTGCCTCCGGGTAGCCGGATCCTGGACCTGCCTTGCGGCTGGGGCCGCCTCCAGCCCCACCTGGTGGCCCGGGGCTGGGAAACCGTGGGGGGCGACCTCAGCCGGATGAACCTGGATCGCCACCGGAAGGAACACCCCGCGGCCCTGGCCCGCCTCGACCTCCGCGCCCTGCCCTTCCGGGTGGGCTGTGCGGATGGCGTCTTCTGCGCCTACACCAGCTGGGGCTATTTCGCCACGGACGCGGAGAACCTCCGCCAGCTGGCCGAGTTCGCCCGCGTGCTCCGGCCCGGGGGCGCCCTGCTCCTGGATCTGGCCGGCCGCTCCTCCCTGCGGCGTACCATCGCGGAAGTCGAGGGGCAGTGGCTGGAATTCCCGGACGAAGGCTACGAGGAGCGCGCCACCTGGAGCCCCGACGGCCGCCGCATCCGCACGGAGCGCCGCTGCCAGGGCGAAGCCTTCCGCCACGACATCTGGATTCCCTCGGACACCGAGGTCCGAACCAGCCTCGCGGCGGCGGGCTTCGGAGACGTGGCGGCCTACGGCGGCCTGGACGGCCGGCCCTGGGCGGAAGAGGCGGAACGCTGGATCTACCGGGCCTTAAAGCGGTGTTCTCCTCTTTGACAGCGCCTGTCGCCCCCTGAGGGGCTCGAATGCCAGGACCGAGGCCCCCCTTGGAAGCTCCGGGCTTCCAGGGGGGGCATAGGCCTGGAGATCAGTTTACGGTCAGAGTCCCGATGCTGATGGACACGACCGGAAGACTGCCATCGGACTGAAGTACTTGGGCCTTGACCACCGCGAACGGCACGGGCCCGAGCGGGGCTCCAGCCTTGAGGTCCAGTGCGACCCGGGCAAGGACACCATTCAAGGCCACAGAAGAACCCGTACCTTTCTGACCTAGGGCGGCTGTGAGTACGCCGCCGACCACCTTGCCCTTGAGGGCCAGGGGTCCCGTTCCCAAGCTCAAGACCGTGCCATTTTCGATGACTTCTGCATCCGCGCCATCCACCTTCACCCAAAGGGTCTGGGAATCACCAACAGACAAGGTGAAGGCGATGGCGGCCCCGCTGGGGGCCCCCACGCCTACCACGTCCAGTACCAAGTGGCTGGCGGTACTAAGGGTGGAGTTCTTTAGAAGGCGGTAGGTCCCAGTGGTGGGGTCGACATAGTTCAAACCAGTGGCCACGGAAGTCACCGTCACAGTGGCACTCGCACTCTTGCTGGTATCGGCCACGCTGGTGGCGATCACGTGGTAGGTGCCGGGGGTGGCCGGGGCGGTGTAGACCCCACCAGAGGTGATGGTCCCGCCCAGAGCGCCTTCCTGCACGGTCCAGGTCACCGCCGTATTGGCGTTGCCCGTCACCGTCGCCGTGAAGGTCTGGCTGGCTCCCGTAACGAGGCTGGCGCTGGTGGGCATGAGGGCGACCGCGACCACTGGGGCCGCCGTCACCGTCAGGGTGGCGCTGGCCGCCTTGCTGGCATCGGCCACGCTGGTGGCGATCACGTGGTAGGTGCCGGGGGTGGCCGGGGCGGTGTAGACCCCACCAGAGGTGATGGTCCCGCCCAGAGCGCCTTCCTGCACGGTCCAGGTCACCGCCGTATTGGCGTTGCCCGTCACCGTGGCCGTGAAGGTCTGGCTGGCTCCCGTGAAGAGGCTCGTGGTGGTGGGTGTGAGGGCGACCGCGACCACCGGGGCCGCCGTCACCGTCACGGTGGCGCTGGCCACCTTGCTGGGATCGGCCACGCTGGTGGCGATCACGTGGTAGGTGCCGGGGGTGGCCGGGGCGGTGTAGACCCCACCCGAGGTGATGGTCCCGCCCAGAGCGCCTTCCTGCACGGTCCAGGTCACCGCCGTATTGGCGTTGCCCGTCACCGTGGCCGTGAAGGTCTGGCTGGCTCCCGTGAAGAGGCTCGTGGTGGTGGGCGTGAGGGCGACCGCGACCACCGGGGCCGCCGTCACCGTCACGGTGGCGCTCGCACGCTTGCTGGTATCGGCCACGCTGGTGGCGATCACGTGGTAGGTGCCGGGGGTGGCCGGGGCGGTGTAGACCCCACCCGAGGTGACGGTACCGCCCGGGGCGCCTTCCTGAACGGTCCAGGTCACAGCCGTATTGGTGTTACCCGTCACCGTGGCCGCGAAGGTCTGGCTGGCCCCGGTGAAGAGGCTGGCGGTGGTGGGGGTCACGCTGATGGCCACAGGGGTGGGCGAGTTGCCCCCTCCGCCGCCACCTCCTCCGCAGGCCAGGGTGAGGACCAGAAGGAGGGCACCGAAGAACGCTTGGATCGAGGGGCGAAAACTCATGATTCGTTCCTTCCTCAGAGGGCGGCAAGGAGGGCGGTGAGATCGGCATCGTTGATCTGACCGTCACCGTTAAAGTCCGACTTGGCTAGATCCGCAGGAACCGTGCTTCCGTACCGCTTCAGGAGTTCCAGCAGGTCGTAGACGTCGATCGCGCCATCCCCGTTGATATCGAAGCCCGGAGCGGTGCCGACGATGAGGTTGGCATCATCCAAGGAGAAGCCCGTGTTGTAGGCTGCGTTGGTCTGACTGCTGGTGAAGTACACCCGCACGGTTTGTCCCGCAAAGGCCCTCAGATCGTAGGGGCCAGCCTTAGCGAAGGAGGCGAATCCCGTCGTCGTGTTATTGAAGGTGCCGAGGGTGGCGAGGTCGGCGCCGCTGGTGTCCTTCACCTTCACGGCCATGGTATTGACCACAGAAGCCGGCACCCCGGCGCCATTCCAGATCTTCAGCCAGAAGCTGAGGTTCGCACTGGTGGGATTGGCCGGAATGGCCACGTCCTGATAGGCCCAGTCCGTGGTGACCGCCCCCCAGTATCCAAAGACAGCCGCGGAAGCTCCTTCATGGACGTTGGTGGCATCCAGCATGGACGATGCGAGGTGAGACCACGACCAGCCGTTGCCGAAGGGGGTGACCTCGAAGTCGGGATTCACGAGCACTTGAACCAGGTTCGGCGTCAAGGACAGGGTGGCAACATTGCTGTTGGTGGTCCCCGCAGAATTGTTGGCTTGGAGGCGGAACCGCTTGTTGGCGTCCGTGGTCGCCGGGTAGAACCGGTACCGGGTCGTGGTCGAGCCTGCAAGGTTGTTCCAGGTGGTGCCATCGGTGGAGCTCTGCCACTGGTAGGTGGGTGCAGGAAGCCCCGTGGCGCCGCCCGTGAAGTCCACCCGAAGCCCGGCGATCTGGGTCTGGTTGGTGGGCTGGAGCGTGAAGGAGGGAATTACCGGGCTCAGGACCGTGAGGGTGGCCGCGGCACTGGTAACGGTCCCCACGGCATTGGAGACCAGTACGCGAAACTGGGTGCCCGTATCGCTGAGGGCGGCATTGGGAAAGGTATAGGTGCTGCTGGTGCCGTTGGAGGCCACGTTGTTCCAGGTGCTGCCATCGAGGGAGATCTGCCATTGGAAGGTGGGGGCTGGAAGTCCCGTGGCGATCACGGTCAGGACTGCGTTCTGGCCCGCATAAACGGAGGTGTTCTGAGGCGGAGAGCTGATGACCGGCGCAAAGGCATCGGTGACGCCCTGCATCTCCCACACGCCGCGGCCATGGGTACCGATGCGCATGAAGGTTCCATCCGGGGCGATGTAGATATCCCGCACGGACACCAGGGGCAGCCCGGTGCCGAAACGGGCCCAAGTGGCGCCTCCGTCGGTGGAGCGGTAGAGGCCCAGGTCCGTGCCGGCATACACGCAGGTGCTATCCAGGGGATCCACCTTGACCATGTGGACAGGGATACCAAAGGGGAATCCGTTGGCCACGTCGATGGCTGTCCATGTGACGCCCGAATTCACCGATTTCCAGATATGGCTCGCGGTTGCGTTGAAGGCCACGGATGAGGCATACATGACCCTGGAATCGGCCGTATCGAAGGCGACGCAGTTCATGTAACTGGGGTTGTTGGGAAAGGATGCCGCAGCGACCGTCGTCCAGCTGGCGCCGTTGCTGGTGAGACCCACGCGACCGCCGTTGAGGGCGACACCCACAAGATTGGGAGCCAGGGGAGAGGCGCTGATATTGCGGATGGCGGACACGGACGTGAGTCCCGTGGTGGGCATGGCCGTCCAAGAGGCGCCAAAATCATTGGAGACATAAGGCGCGGTGTTGGTGTAGGTGTAGACCCGGTTGCCCGTAGGATCGGACATGTCCTGGCCCAGGCGGGTGAAGAAGGGGGCCAAATTTCCGTAGCCGGCCCCGGTGATGCCGGTGCTGCTCGACACGAAGCTGCTGCCTCCGTCCGTGGATCGATAGATCCGGGTGTAGTAGATCGAGCCCAGCATCTTGTTGCCATCGTAGGGATGGATGAGACAGCCGAACCCGTCCCCGCCCACCACCAGGTTGTAACTCTGGTCGGCGGCCCCGGCTTCCGAACGAAGGCGGGTGCCCTGATCCTGGAGGCCCACGATCACCCGCTGGCTGGAGTTCGGGGGAGTGGTGGCCGTGGTGGAGCCCACGTGATAGACCAGCTGGGTGGCGATGTTGCGGTTCCGCCGGGTATCGATGAAGGTGATGTCCGATAGCACGCCTCCCGTTCCCGTGGGGATGGGGTTGATGTCCGGATTCCTCACCACACTCAGCCCACCGTCCGTGCCCAGGAAGAGGGTCTTGGGCCCGGTGGGAGCCTTCATCCAGGCATGGACGTGGAAATCCGCATGATTGTATTGACGGTCACCGCCCATCCACTGGGTCATTCGCTCCCAGTCCGCGCCCCCATTCAGGCTGCGGTACAGGGACAGGTTGGTTCCCGCGAACACCTTGTTGGGATCAGTGGGATCCACGGCGATCATGTGGTTGTAGCCCGCCTGGGCTCCGTCGCCGGAGACGTTGAACAGTGTCGTGCTGCCCAGCCAAACCCAGGAGTGGCCCCCATCCGTGGATTTCATGACCCCCTTCTGGAAGGTCCCGTTCTTGTCCGCGAACAACCCGTACATGGTGTTGCCCTGGGCGGCCAAGGCGATGCGACCGGCCCCGATGGTGAACAGCTCGGAACTTATGGCGGCGTCGGTCCATGTGAGCCCCTGGTCCGTGGAGTAGACCACGCCACCGGTGGTGGTGGACTGGAAGGACATCACCAGTTCCCCGTTGGCCATGGGGACGATATCCCAGCCCTTGGTGTTGCTCAGAGGGGCTGCTCCGATGGCAACCTGAGCGAAGCTCGCCCCCCCATCCGTGGAACGGAACAGGCCCGCGTTGCCGGCCACCAGCACAATGTTTCCTGACAGGGCGAGAACGGTCTTCACCCGGGTGGTGGCGCCGAGGGTGCCCCCCCGAACCCAGTTATCCCCCCCATCGGTGCTGATGAAGAACCCCCGCCCTTCGGCAGTGCTATCGGCCGATCCGGGCTCCATGTCGCCCAGGGCAAGGTAAAGGATGTTGGGGTCTTCGGGTTTGAAAGCCGCGCCCCCCACCGAAAGGTTGCCTGCGGGGCTCCCGGCGGGCAGGGCGTCCGTCAGGGGCGCCCAGGTCCAGTCTCCGGTGGCCGTGACATCGGCGTTGGTGCAACGCCATAGGCCACCGCCCGCATAACCCACGTAGAGGATGTTGGGATCGGTGGGATGGGGGAGGATCACCGTGGGGCGACCTGTGTCGGCGACGTTGGCATCCATCAGGTAAAGCTGACTCTGGCCCCGCAGCGGACCAATGTTGGTCCAAGCCTTCGCGGGAATGCCGGTCGGGGCAGGCTGGGCCCTGAAAGCCCTGGTCCCCGGGATGAGGCGTTCCCACTTCTGGAGTTGGTCTTCCGCGACTCGCGCCTTGAAGTCCAGGTATTCCGGGGTTGCCCGGCCGCCGAAGAGTTCCAGGTTGGCCAGGGCCCGTTCCATGGGGCGATCCGGTTCCTGGGCGGCACTCTTGGGGACATCCTTGGCCTGAACGGTGGGCATTCCGGCGAGCAGAGTGGCCAGAAGCCCACCCACAAGTCGGTTAGGTGGTGGAAAAAGCATGTAATCCTCCGAGCCAAGTCACCCCCAAAGGGGATGGCCGCGTCAAAAAAACAAAATTTTTATAAAAGTACATGGAAACACTACCACCTACCTATCGAGGCACGGGGGGCCCTGAATGTTAATTTTTGTTAAGACCGCAGCCTGAAAGCAGGGCTCTTAGCCTCTGCGCGCTTCGGGCTTCAAAGTCATGAAGATCCAGAATCGAGATTCAGTGCTGAATCGGATCCCGCTGGGGCCCGGCGACAACCGGGAGCGCAAGTTCCACCAGAGGTGCCGCAGCCCATCCCAGGCGGCGGGAACCGGACCAGACCTCCACCACCAAGCGATCGTCGGATTCCGGGGCGTGTGGCCAGGGGCCCTGAATGGTCCAGGTTCCAGTTGCTCCCGCCCTAACCGTGATCTCGAGGTTCCCATGGCGGTCATAGAGCTTGCGTATGGACGCGTCTGGTTCCAGGGTCCGCAGATCCCTCACATTCAGGCACCGGGCCCGGAACTGGGCCTTGGCGGGCAACTTCCGTCCCTGGAAGGCCACTCGGGCCTCGAATCGGGCGGCTGGCATCGAGTCCCTGGGTTCCACGCCAGATCCCCAGGTGACACTGGCCTCCAGGATCTTCAAGGATCCCGGTGCGGCCCCCATCAAGGGCAGAACTGCCAGGAGAAGTAGGCGTCGCATGCCCCGATTCTAGGCTCGAATCCTCCATTCAATCAGGCCTTCAGCGGGTAATCCGCCGGGTCGCCGCCAGGTAGGCGCCGAACCCCAACCCCGAAAGCCCCATGGCCACCGGCAGGCCCAGTCCCTGCACCAGGGCGCCGCCCACCAGGGGGCCTACCATCAGGCCCACGGAGTACGCCAGGTTCAGGATGGAGAAGGCAGAGGCGAAACTCTGACTGCCCTGCCGCTCCACCTGGTCGGCCACCGCGGGACTGCAGGGACTCATGATGAAGCTGGCCGTGCTGCCCAACCCCATCATGGCCAGCACCACCATCCAGGACCGGGGCAGCAGCACCGGCAAGGGGATGAAGACCACCGCCAGCACCAGCCCCATGCGGAGCACCCGCACCCGCCCGATGCGGTCCGAGAGGGCACCCATCAATGGCGAGGTGAAGGTGTGGGCCAGGGCCGCCGCCGCGAAACAGAGACCGATCTGGGTCGGCGACTGGCCCAGGCGCCGATCCAGGTGCAGCGGCAGGGTGGATTCCAGCAGGGCCCACAGGCAGGAGCCCAGGGCCATGGCGCCGGCGAAGACCCGGATGGTCGGATTGGACAGCAGCTGGCGGAAAGGCAGCTGCAGCCCCTGGCCGGATTCGGTCTCCGGCAGGAGGAAGGCGCGACCCGCCGCATCCAGGGCCACCAGGACCGCCCCCAACACGAAGGGCGCGGTGGGGCCCGCGTGCTGATCGAGGAAGCCGGAGAGCGGGGGCCCGATCAGCACGCCGAGGTTCGCGGCCGCGAACGCCGTGCCCATGGCCTTGCCCCGCGATTCGCTCGGAAAGATGTCCGCCAGCAACGCCATGCCCGGAAGCCAGGTGGCCGCCCCCGCCACGCCCTGGAGGAAGCGGGCCAGCACCAGCAGCCAGTACTGCTTCGACACGGCGAAGACCAGCGTGGTGACTCCCAGCCCCGCCAGGCCCCAGAGCATGGGCGCGCGGCGGCCGAAGCGGTCCGTGAGGAGAGCCACGGGGAAGGTGGCTGCCAGCAGGGCCACGGCGTAGCTGCCGAAGAGGATCCCCACCTCCATCTGGTTCAGGTGGAGGTCCCGCGCGTACCGGGGCAGCAGGGGCACCAGCAGGTAGTAGAGGAGCATGTCCACGTGGAAGGCCAGGGCCGTCACGAGGAGGGCGGCGGTGGGGGGAGCGGGACGGCGCATCCCCCCACTATCGCATCGGCCTTTCAGCCTCGCGCCATCTCCACCTTGGGGTAGGCGGCCCGGAAGCCGCAGGCCTCGTAGGACCGCTGGCTGGCGGTGCCCGGGGCCGTGGAGGCGCAGGCGAGGTCACAGCCGCGGATCCGCGCGAAGGCCAGGCGCGCGGCGATGAGGGCCTTCTGCAGGCCGCGGGCCCGGAAGCGCGGCAGCACCGCATCGCCCGAGAGCAGGGCCACGCCCTCCACGACACCCAGCATGCCGCCTCCGGCCGGCCCTCCGTCCGCGAAGGCCAGGAAGCCCCAGGCGTCCGGCACCTCCAGCGACACCTCGAAAGGCGGCGTCAGGTCCTGCCAGTCATCGCGCTCGAGAAATCCTGCCGCGACCACGCGGTTGAAGATTCCAGCCTCGTCGAGACGGGCTTGCCGGACCAGGCCTTCCGAACCTGCCGCAGGTGGGTCCTCCAGGGATCGCACCCACAGCTGCTGGAACGCGTGGAGGCGGTACCCCCGGCGCGCCAGCAGCGGCCACAGCGACGGATCGGCGCCGGGACTGAGTTCCAGCACGGTGGGCACGCCGAGGAAGGCCTCGACGGCTTCCAGCTCTGGTTCGGTGATCGGCTCGGCCAAGCCCAGCGCCTGATTGAGGGGGTGGGCCTCGCCGCGAAAGTGCGCGAAACCGCCGCCCACCGGCAGGCTGCGGCCTCCGGCGGCCTGGTTGAATCGTTCGTTTTGAAGGGCCTGGGCGCGCTCGAGACGACGCGACAGGCAGGTCAAGTCATGGAACATGGAAATCTCCGAAAAAGGGGAGTCCGCCCGCCCGGAGGCGCGGCGGCAAACACAGGGTCGCGCCCTTGCGTCAGCCCAGGCGCAGGCTCCCGACGCCAAGTCCAGGCGCGAAACCAACGGAATGACGGGAGCAGGTCAGAGGCCTATCCAGAGAAGCCACCAGCTTAGCCGAATCTTCGACGGATTCCCGGAGGACATGAACACGGCCTCCTTTCAGAGGCCGCGGTGGATCGGCAAGCCGGGTTCTCCCGACCGCCGGGTGATGGAGCACGCTCCGGTGGAGCGTGCGGAGTCGGGACCCGGCGAGGAGGGAATCACGAGGGGAGGAGGACGCGCGAAGCCCCCTTGCGGGGGCTCCGGTGGATCGGTAAGCCGGGTTCTGTCGTGGGACGTCATTCCTCTGGGATGGATGTCGCCATCCAACTCAAGCGACCTACCCGCCGGCTCGGTCGGGTCAACCCTCGCCGCTTGCGCGGTGCGCCGGCCTATTTGGTCTTGCTCCCTGGGGGGTTTACCGTGCCCGTCCTGTTGCCAGTCCGGCGGTGGGCTCTTACCCCACCGTTTCACCCTTGCCTGTGATCCGAGGATCCATCGGCGGTCTGCTCTCTGTTGCACTTTCCGTCGGGTCGCCCCGCCCTGGTGTTACCAGGCCCAGCACCCTGTGGAGCCCGGACTTTCCTCTGCCCTTGCGAGCAGCGACGCCCTGATCCACAAGGGTGAGGCTAGCACGATCTAGGTGCCCTCCGGCGTGGCGATCAGGGCGGGCAATGCTTCCGGCCGGCCCGCCTTGACGGCGTCGAGGACGCCCGTGGCCCGATGGAGCGGCAGCGAAGGGTGGACCCGGAGGACCACCTTCCCGGTCGTCGCGTGGATCCGTGCGGGCAGTTCAGCCAGGGTGATCTTCACGCCATCCAGGTCGAGGGAACCGTCCGCCGCGAGGGTGAGGCGGAGGAGCGGTCCCGGGACCCCGGCCCCGGCACCCCCGGGGAGGGAGGCGTCGAGGGCCCGGGGCAGGACCGGAACGAGGGTGATGAAGACGATCAGGAGCACCAGGACGATGTCCACCAGGGGTGTGATGTTGATGTCGCTGCGGATCTTCGGGGTCATGGTGTCCTCACCTCAGCCGGAAGTTCAGGGTGAGCCGGAAGCTCGCCGCCACCGGGCGGCCATCCATCAGGGCGGGTTCGAAGCGCCACTGGCGGGCAGCCTGCAGCGCGGCGTCCTGAAGGGCCGGGTGTCCGTCCAGGACACGCACCTGCATGGGCGCGCCCCGTTCATCCACCACCATCATCAGCACCACCGTGCCCTGGACGTGGGCCCGGCGCGCCAGATCCGGGTAGATGGGATCCACGCGATGGAGGATCGCCGGAGCGGTGGTGGTGAAGTCGTGGATCACCGGGCCCGCTGCGGGACCTGCGGGGCCGGCGGCCGGGACCGTGAGGCCTGGAAGCGCGGGCCCCGCCCCGGGAACCTCCAGGTGGCGATCCAAGGTGGGAAGGCCCGCGGCGGGCTCCACCGGATCCGCCCGCGTGGGCGCGCCGGTGGTGACGACGGCCGTGCCGCCTCCCACGCCCCCGGTGGCCGTGGGCGCCTGACGTTCGATGGGACGCGGACGCGGAGGTCCGTCGATCTCTATCGGTCTCCAGGGAGGGGCGGGCGGAAGCGTCGGCGCCAGGACGGCCTTGGGCCCGAAGGACGCGATGGCCACGGCTCCGCCGACGAGCAGGAGGTAGGTCAAGGCGGAAAGTGAGGCCGCGCGGAAGGTGTCCGAAGGCGGCGCCGAAGCGAGGATGGCGTGGGGTTGCAGGGTGGGCGGCAGGTCCGGGAAGGCAGGCCCCCGGCCGCGCCGGAGCGCGAGGATGGACATGGGATCTCCTGTGGGTGGCGACTGTGGCCTTCCGCAGAACCCACACCCACCGCAGGCGGCGGACATCAGGTTGGTGGCAATCCCGGGCCCTGGATCACACACCGTCTGGAGGAGGTCCAAAGATCGCTTGAATCAGGTATCGGCGGCGAAGCACCGCTGTCAAGGCACCTACCTGGATTAGGTTCGGAGATCCTCCAGATCACTCCGCGGAGGGCAGCGGCAGCACCCACCCCTTGCGCTGGAGATCCTCCAGCAGCCGCCAGGCCGCGCGATACGGATCGGCGCTCTGCGCGCCAAGCACCTCCGACTGAAGGCGGGCGCGGAGCGGGGCCAGCTCGGGATGGGGCGCGCCCGCCATGCCGGTGCCGGCCTGGAAGAGCCGCAGGAGCAGGGCCTCCGGATGGGCATGGCCCAGGGCCGCGGCACAGAGGACCGCTTCCCCCTCCCCTTCCTCCGCCCCGGCCTGGAGCAGGCGGTTCAGTAGCGGGCGGAGGCTCGCGTCGTCAGCTCCCAGACCCAGGCATCGGACCTTCGGCTGAGCCTCAAGGCGCTCGCCCGGGTCGCTCCCCGCGAGCCAGGGACAGGGTGGCCGGTGCCCTTCATAGGGCAACCCCAGCAGGAAGTTCTCGTGCTGCGGATCGTCCCGGACCCAGGCGTGGACCAGGCGCATGAGGCTGCTCCGCCGGGCGGGCTCCACGCCAGGTCCGCACCAGAAGAACCGCTGCACGGGGGCCACCCGCAGGCCCGCTTCGCGGAGCGGGGCTCGCCAGGCCGCCGGATCCACGGTCATTTCGAGCCCGAGGCCCGCCAGGAAGCGGGGGAATCCCGGGTAGGGAAAGGGCAGCCGGACATCGATCCCCTCGGCGGAGACATGGACTTCCGTTCCCGGGAGGCAGGCTCGCAGAGGGCTCTCCCGGAGCGTCTCCTGCAAGGCATGCCGATGGTCCTCGGTGTCGAGGCCTTCGGCGAGGATGAGCCGCCAGGCCTGGCCATCCTCGTCGCAGGACCAATCCACCACGGCGGAGGGTTCGGGACGTCCGAGGGCATCCAGCCCCAGGACGAGCATCCGGATCCCCCCGGTCGGGTCCGGACGGCCGAAGGGACGTGGGCGCCCCATGCATTCCAGCAGGCGCGAGCGGCGCTGGGACCTGGCCCAGGCGACCCGGTTCCACACGGGATCCGTCTGATCCTCGGGCCCCAGGAGGCTGGCCAGGTCGCCGTGGGCGATCTGGCGATAGGCCTCGCTCTGGCGCAGGGTCTGATGGCCTTCGAGGATCTCCCAGATCTCCTCCATGTTCTTCTGGGCGATCCGGGAGAGGTCGCGGCCCGCTTCGGCCATGTGCCTTCCGGTCCTGACCAGCTGATCCATCTCGGCCGCCGCCTTGGCCTCCACGCCCCACTGGCGGCTCAGGGCGGACTGGAGGGCCGCCGAGCATTCGCCGATCTGGATGAGGGATTGTTCCGCGGGATCCGAGGCCTCCTGCACCTGCCCCACCAGGGCCACCTGGGCCTCCAGGGTCCGTTCCAGGTCCTGCCCCTGCTGGTCCAGATGATCCGCCGCATGGAGGAGTTCCTGGATGCCCGCGCCGAGACGCTGCGTCACCTCCTGGAGATCCCACAGTCCCGCGCTCTCCCGCGCCATGCCCTGCTGGTGCTCATCGAGGGCCCGCCCCAGGTCCGCTGCCCCCTGCGAGGTCTGGTCGGCCAGGCCGCGGAGGCGCCCGCCGATGGTTTGCAGGCGGGGCCCGCCACCACCCTGCTGAGCGAGGATCGCGGTGTTCACCGCCAGCAGACCGGCCTGCTGGGCCGCCTGATCGATGATGTGGATGGCTCCCTGCGCGCCGCCGAAGGATTCGATCCGCCGTTGCGATTCGACCCTGAACCCTTCGATGCGGCGGGCCAGGGCCTCCGCCTGGTCCCGCAGGTCATCCGCCGAGGTCCGGAAGCGCCGGAGCTGCTCCGCCCGGATCCGGGTCTCCTCCACGAGCCTCGGCGTGTGGGTCGCCAGGCCCTTGACCACCAGGTCGAGATGCGCCCCCTGCCGCACACCGGCGCCCGCCAGCCGCCCCAGGGACTCTTCGCCTTCCCGCAGGCGGGGGAAGGTCTCCTTCAGATCGTTCATCAGCCCTTCGACCTTCTCGAGCCGCCCCTCCGCCTGTTCCATGGCGGCCCGGAACGCCTGACCCTGGATGCGGTGCTGGTCCGCCCGGAGCCGCAGATCCAGCTCGATCCGATCGACATTCATGGAGCGCTCCACCACCTCGCGTAGGTCGCGGCCGAAGGTCACCAGCCGTTTCCGGACCGCGACCTGCGCCGTCCGGTCCTCGCCGGACCGCTGCTGGACCTGCCCCAGCAGCCCATCCAGGTCCGTCCACTCCCGGAGGACGGCCCGGTGGAGGGACTCCAGGCGCCCGTCCATCAGGCGGCCTTCCTCCAGGAGGAGGTTGAGCGCCTTCGCCACCTCAAGGTCCGCCGGCTCCATGCCCTCGGGAGGCGCGAGCGGCGTGCGATCGCCCTGGAGGATGCGGCCGGCCCAGTCCGACAGCAGGCTCTCCGGCGCCAGGCTCCGCTGCCAGGCCAGCCACCGGCGTCCCAGCAGCACCAACCCCGCGGCCACCATCATCAGGACCGCGGCCTCCGCCGGCCGCAGCGACGCCGAGGCTGTGAAGAGAAGGTAGGCCGCGGCGCCCAGGAGGGGCAACGCCGCGAGATCCGCCAGCCAGGAGCGGATGCCGCCCAATCCCACGAACACGCTCCCCAGCCTCATGCCCATCCTCAAGCCATGAAGTCCCATCGGCCGGCGACCCCGCCAAGGCAAATTTGGGCCGATAGGAACCGCGGCCCTAGATGGTCCGCCAGAGCACCTCATAGCTCCGGAGGCCGCCCCCCAGTTCCTGGATCAGCCGGGAGCGCAGCAGAGCCGTGACCGCCGCCTGGGCCTCGTTCGCGGGATCCAGGCGCGGGGCCGCGTCGGCGCCGCCGGTGCGGAGGCGGCGCAGGTGCTCGCGCGTGCCGGGAGGCAGGGCCTCGACGGGATCCACGGGCGTGCACTCCGCGCAGCACCAACCGTGCTCGGGGCTCAGGAGGACCAGCGGCGCCACCTCGTTCCCGCAGCGCCCGCAGACCCGCGGGTGGGGCAGCAGGCCCAGGCAGTGCAACAGCCAGTGCTCAGCGTAGGCCAGGATGCCCAGGGCGTTGTCCGGATCGGCCTTGAGGGCCCGCCCGCAGGCGCTCAGCAGCCGGTAGAGGCGGTCGTCCTCCACGCCCTCCTTGGCCACCCGGTCGAAGAGGTCCGCCAGGCAGGCCATGACGAGGCTGCACTCCAGGTGGCCGAGGGTCAGCGGGCTGAAGGCCAGCTCGCAGCGGGTGACCCGCTTCAGCTCGGTCTGTTCCTTGCCGAAGAAGCTCACCCGCACCATGCCCAGAGGCTCGAAGGCCGCCACCCACTTGGCCGTGGGCTTCTTCACCCCCTTGGCCAGGCCCGACAGCCGCTCCCCGTGCTCGGACAGGAAAGAGACGACGGCCCCGCCCTCGGCGAAGGGCACGGCCTTGAGGACGATGGCGGCGCAGGTGCGGATCACCTCTCCAGTCTGCCCGGATTCAACCGCCGGCCCGGAGCCGTGTCTCATCTGGCGAGGCTCCTGAGCCTTCCCGCCGAAGGAGATGGCCATGACATCCCTGTTCCGGACTTTCGCGGTCCTCGCGCTCACCGTGCTCCCGGCCCTGGCGCAACCCGCCCCCCGCCCAGGTGAGCGCCGCATCGGCCGGGCCCTGGCCCTCACCGATGCGCAGAAAGCCAGCATCCAGGCCATCCGCGAAAAGCACCGGCCGGACCTGGCGGCCCAGCGGAACGCAGCGCGCGAGGCCCAAGCCGCCTTCCGGGCCGCGCTCCGGGACCCCGCCACCCCCGAGGCCCAGCTGCACCTCCTCCATGACAAGGCCGCCTCCGCCCGGTTCGGGATGCGGATGGCGGGCCGCGCCATGCGCCAGGAAGTCCAGGCCGTGCTCACGCCGGAGCAGCGGGCCAAGGCCGCCCAGCTGCGCGAAGAGGCCCGGTTCCGCCGGCGGGAGCGCCTGCGCCACTTCCGCATGGCCATGGGCATGTGAGGCTGCCGATAGACTGGAGGGATGCGCGCATCCCTCCTTTTCGCAGCCGCCCTCAGCGGGATCCTCCTCGCCCAGGACGCCCCGGTCCGGACCTACCGTCAATGGGTGGGCGGACAGGAAGTGGGCGGGGCCTCCCAGGAGACGAAAACCCGCAGCGGCGTCCGCGAGGTGCGGAACCGCGAGTGGCTGTCCATCTCGCGCCTCGGCCAGGAGATCCGCCAGGAGGTGGACCAGACCGCCCGCCGCGCCGCCGACGGCGCCATGACCTTCACCTGGCGGCTCCAGCTTTCCAAGGAGCCCTTCGAAGGCCGGGCGGAGTGGTCGCCCTCGGATCCCCGCGCCCTGAACCTCCATCCTCTGAACGGGGCCGCCCTGCGCACCCAGGTGCCCGACGGCGCGCTGCTCTGGCCCGAGGATCTCGACGCCCGCCTCATGGAGGCCGCGCGGCTGCGCCGTCCCGTGAAGGCGGTCACCTACTCCTTCCCGGTCCAGCAGTGGAGCACCCTCAGCCTCGAGCCGGCGGGGGCGGCGCCGCTTCCCGGCTTTCCCGACGCCGTACGCTTCACCGGCCAGGAGACCCAGGGCGCGTCGTCGACGCCGGTGGAAGTCTGGATCTCGCCCACCGCGGGAGAACTGCGCCAGAAAACCGACCTGGGCGGCCTCGCCATCCTGATGCAGCGCGCGGAGCTCCCCCCGCCCGAGGTCCGCACCGGCGACGCGGCGGGGTTCTTCGAGCGCACCCTCCAGACCCTGCCGCCCCACCCCTTCCAGCCCTGGCTGCAGACTCTGACGCTGCGGGCCGAGGGATCCCCGCCCTCCCTGCCCGAGGACGCCCAGCAGACGCGGCTTCCCGATGGCCGGTGGCGCCTCTCTCAGGCGGCGTCGCCCAGCGGCGCGGAGGCGGCCCAGCCCCCCGTGACGGGAACTCCGGCGGCGGAAGAGGCCCGCTACCTCGCCCCCAGCCCCCTGGTGCCCTTCAGGGATCCCGCCTTCGACGGCCTCCTTCGGCGCATGGCCCTGCCGCCGGGCCTGCCGCGCTGGGAGGTGGCGAAGCGCGTGACCGCGTTCGTCTTCGACTGGATCTCCGACAAGGATTTCACCGTGGGCTTCGCCTCGGCCCTGGAGGTCTGCCGCACCCCCCGGGGCGACTGCACCGAGCATGGGGTGCTGGCCGTGGCCCTGCTGCGCCGCCTGGGTGTCCCCGCCCGCGGCGTCACCGGCTGGGTGGGCCTGGGCGAGACCCTCGGACTGCATTTCTGGGTCGAGGTGAAGCTGAAGGACCGCTGGGTGCCCGTGGACCCCACCTTCGACCAGGCCCCGGCCTCGGCCCTGCGCATCAAACTCGGCGACACGGATCTCTCCGACCTCGGCAGCGTGGGCTGGGAGGGCGCCGCCCAGGCCTTCTCAGGCGTCCGCTGGATCCCGGAGCGCGAAGGCCCGGCCTCCTGGGGCAAGGGCATCCGCATCGAAGGCGACCAGGTGACGAGCTCCGACGGAAGCTACCTTCGCCTGCCGGGCGGACGGTGGGACCTGCGGAAGGGAACCCTCACCTTGAACGGAACCTGGAAGGTGGAGGCCGTCTCCCGGCCCGGGCAGGCCCAGCTCAAGGGGAACCGGCGGCTGGCGGGCGCCCGCACCTTCCGCCAGGGCTGGTGGGATCCCGCCTCGCGCCTCCTGTGGATGGACCTCGGACAGGGTCGCTGGCTGCGCCTGGATGGCGTGACCGAGACGGCCGCCTATCACCTGCTGGATCAGTTGATGGCACCCACCAGGTCTTCCTGAACCGTCTCCTCCTGGTGGAGGCAGTGTTCCCGCAGGCGCTCCAGCCAGACCGACATGTTCAGGCACTCCTGCTCGTCGCAGCAGCTCGTCATCTGGGCGGCCATGCTGCGCACGGGCTCGTCGAGGCGCTCCATGAGCCGCCGTCCCTTGGGTGTGATGACCACGCGGCTCACGCGCCGGTCCTTGGGGTCCGCCACCCGCTTGAGCAACCCCTGCGCCTCCAGGCGGTCCACCAGGCGCGTCACGTTCGCGAAGCGGTAGATCATTCGCCGCTCGATCTCGTAGATGGGGTGCCCCTTGGCCGGGCCGCCCCGGGCGATGCGCAGGACGTTGTACTGCTGGATGGTGAGGCCATGGGCCTCGAAGAGCCGTTCCTGCACCCGAACGACGGCCTCCCGCGTCAGCATCAGCTGCAGCACGAGCTGGACTCCCGGGGAGGGAAGCTTCGACATCTGGAGTTCTTCCTGAAGGGACATGGCGACCTCACGGATTCTTTGCGGGCAAGGATCTCCCCATCCATGGGATTCTGGAAGGTCTTAGGAGCCCTTCTTGCCTTCTATCGCCCTGAGTTTGATCAATGTCACGAAACGCTATGGCGCGACAGCCATTCTGGACGGACTGAGCCTCGGTCTCTTCCAGGGTGAGAAGGTCGGTCTCATCGGGCGCAACGGCGCGGGGAAGAGCACGCTGTTCCGGCTGCTGACCGGGGACGAGACGCCCGATTCCGGCGACGTGGTGATCACCCAGGGCCTCCGCGTCGCGCGCCTGAGCCAGGAACCTCATTTCGCCCCGGGCGCCAGCATCCGGCAGGCCCTGGAAGCCGCTCTGGCGGACCATGCGGCCCTGCTGGCCCGCCACCAGCGCATCCACGAGACGCTCCATGGCGCGACCGGCCCCGAGGAGGCCAGGCTGCTTGACGAACTGCAAAGCGTGGAACATCAAATCGAGCACTGGGGCTGGGATCTCGAGCCGCGCCTCAAGGCGGCGGCCACCACCTGGGGCCTGGAGGACCTGGACGCCGAGGTGGAATCCCTCTCCGGCGGCTGGCGCAAGCGCGTGGCCCTGGCCCAGGCCTGGCTCAAGGAGCCGGACGTGCTGGTGCTGGACGAGCCCACCAATCACCTGGACCCGGACCAGGTGGAGAAACTGGAAGCCTGGCTCCAGGCCTTCGGGGGCGCCCTCCTCCTCATCACCCACGACCGCCACCTGCTGGATGCCGTTGTGTCGCGGATGCTGGAGCTGGAGGATGGCGGGCTCCGCAGCTACGAGGGCGGCTACAGCGACTACCTGCTGGAGAAGTCGGACCGGGAGTTCCGCGAGGCGCGGCTTACGGAGCACATGCAGAACCGCCTGCGGCGCGAGATGGCCTGGCTGCGCCGCGGCGCGAAGGCCCGCACCCGCAAGTCCAAGCTGCGCATCCAGGAAGTGTTGGACCTCAAGGACACGGTGGAGGACCGCACGCGCCTGGAGGTGCGCCAGGGGCTCGCCTTCGCCGCCGGCGGCAACCGCAGCGACGCCCTGATCCGCGCGGAGGGCCTGCGCTTCGCCTATCCCGGCGGGCCCGAACTGCTGGACGGCCTCGACCTGAGCCTCCAGCGCGGCATGCGCGTGGCCCTGCTGGGGCCCAACGGCTGCGGGAAGTCCACCCTGCTGAAGGTGCTGCTGGGGGATCTGGAACCGGTCGCGGGCGAGGTGGCCCGGCATCCGAAGCTGGCCACCACCACCATCTCCCAGGGACGCGGGGAGCTCGACGGCACCCGCAGCATCCTCGACAACCTGGCGGACCGCGCCGCGGTGGTGGACACCGGCAGCGGCACCCTGCTGGCCCACGTCTACCTCACCCGCTTCGGCTTCCTGGTGGACCAGCAGAACCGGAGCGCGGCCACCCTCAGCGGCGGCGAGCGGAACCGCCTCCTGCTGGCCAAGGCCATGCTCAGCCCGGCCGACCTGCTGGTGCTGGACGAGCCCACCAACGATCTGGACATCCCCACCCTCCAGAACCTGGAGGAGGCCCTGCTGGGCTTCCAGGGCACGCTGCTCCTGGTGAGCCACGACCGCTTCTTCCTGGATCAGGTGGCGACCCACACGCTGGCCTGGAACGGCGAAGGGACGCCCCGCTGGGAACTCTACGAAGGCGCGCCTTCCACCGTGCGCAGCCTGCGGGAGGCCCGGGCGGCCTCCCTGGAGGCGGCCCGGCCCGAGGCGGCCCGCGCCGCGGTGAAAGCCGCGGTGCCGCGGGCCCGCAAGCCGGGGCTCTCCCAGAAGGAGCTGCGGCGTCTCGCCGAGGTGGAGCAGGCGATGGACGTCCTCCATGTCCGGCTGTCCAAGTTGGACGCGGCCCTGGCCGACCCATCGGCCTTCCTGCGGGTCGACAGCCCGGGCCACCAGGCCCTGAAGGACCGGGATGCGGCACGCGCGGAATTGGAGGATCTCGAGATCGTCTGGCTGGAGTTGGAGGAAAAGCGGCAGGAAGGCTGATCCCATCACAAGTTGCCCTTGGGACGGGCAGGCCCTGGGCCTTTTCGCTACCCTGGAGCCTGGACTTTTACGGAGTGCCCATGCGCCCGATGCCTCTCATCCTCTTCCCCGCCGTGGCGCTGGTGGCCCAGGCCCCCGCCCCCATCGACCTGACCCAGCGGTTCAATGCCGAGCTGCCCGGGATCAACCAGATGCTCAAGACCTTCCAGGCCCAGGAGGCCATGAAGAAGGTGGAGGGCCTGATCCCCGCCGAGCGCCCCGCGTTCAACGGCGCCAATCTCCAGACCATCGGCCAGAGCATGGACAATGCCCAGGGCCTCCTCTCCTTCTATCGCCTCTGGGCGAACGCCGCCTCCGAGGCCGGCCAGTGGGAGAAGGCCGTCGAGATCCAGGACAAGCGGCTCAGGACCGCCCAGGCGATCAAGGCGGACCTGGAGAAGGCCCAGACCCCCATCGCCGCCCAGTGGGACAAGGCCGCCAAGGACTCCCAGGACTACATCGCCAAGCACGCGGGCCGTCAGCAGGAGCTGCAGACGGGCCTGAAGGCCCTGCAGGACGAGATCGCGGCCGTGAACTCCAAGCAGACGAAGCTGGATGCCAAGGGCCTGGAAGACCTCAAGGCCCGGGCGGCGAAGGCCCCCGAGCAGCAGCAGGAGCTCGACCAGATCAACGCGGCCCTCCCGGTCCACAAGCAGAACATCGCCAACGCCCCCAAGGTGATCAAGGTGCTCGCCGACAACCGCAAGGAAGCCGAGGGCATGGTGAAGGCCGCGGAGACCTCCCTGGCCAAGGCCAAGGAAGTCCTGGCCAGCCAGAACGACGAGATCACCAAGTTCAACACCGAGCAGGTGGTGAAGAAGGTCAAGGTCGTCGGCAAGAAGAACTGGGTGGACGCGGTGCTCCGTAACCACGAGAACGTCACCAAGCTGAACGGCACGCAGACCCAGGCCGCCTTCCTCAACCGCCTGCTGGTGCTGGATCCCGGCAACGCCACGGCCACGAAGGCTCTGGACAACCTGAAGCAGGGCAAGGAACCCTTCGCCAAGGAAGCCAAGCCCGCCAAGAAGGCCGGCAAGAAGAAGTGAGCACGCCGCGTACGACCTGGAGGGAGCGACCATGAGCCGCCTCGGAATCCTGTTTGCCTGCGCCCTGGCCGCCAGCCTGGGCGCCCAGAGCCTCACGGATCGGTTCAAGGAGGTCCGGGGCCCCTGGGAGCTCCAGCTGGAGCGGGGTGACGCCTCGACCGTCCGCCGCGGGGTGGAGGCCCTTCTCGGCCGGGAAGGCCTCACGGTCAATCCCTCCGACTACAACGACATGCACGCCCTCGCGGCCCTCCGCAGCCTGGCTGCCCGGGCCTGCGTGGCCGAAGGCAGCTGGGAGGAGGCGGTTCTTCACCTGCAGAAGGCCCAGGCTGCCGCCGAAGAGAATCTGGCCACCGCGGAGCCCCTGCTGGCCAAGACCCGCGCCGAGCACGAGACCAAGCTCCAGGAATTCCGGAACGCCATGGACAAGCAGGCCCCTCGGCTCAAAGAGCTGGACGAGGCGCCCGGCCTGACCCAGGAACAGATGAAGCTCCGCCAGCAGCTCCGGATCTTCATGGACGAGCAGAAGGCCGCCATCGCCCACAGCGAGCGCGCCCTGAAGGACATCGACGGCATCCTCGAGCGGCTGCGCCAGACCAAGGCGAACACCACCAAGGCCGCCGCGGACTGGAAGGCCTTCCTGGACCGCGAAAAAGCGGAGATCGCCGAGGCCGGCGGCACCGCCCGCTTCGTGGCCGGCAAGGTCGAGCAGGTGAAAGCCGACGATGCCCGGCCTCAGCAGGAGCGCCTGGCCTACGCCCGTCGCCTCCAGAAGCTCGATCCCGCCAACAAGGATGTCACCCGTCTGGTGAACACCCTCCTGGGCAAGGACGAGCCGGCCGAGCCCGCCAAGCCCAAGGCCCGGAAGAAGAAGGCCGCTCCCAAGAAGTGAGCCGTTCCATCTACGAAAAAGCGGCCCGCGAGGGCCGCTTTTTCGTCCGTGGGGGAAACGCTAGAACACGAATCCGAACCCCACCTTCACGAAGTCGGTGGCCGGGGGATCGCCGGCATCCACATCGTGGGAGGTGAGGGTCTTGTGGTAGGTGGCTTCCAGCGTGAACCGCAGCCCCGCGTCATAACCGAAGCTGTGGCCGAAACCGAGGGAGCCGCCCATGCGGCTCTTGCGGGTGGTGTCGGTGTAGTCGTAGAGCGGATCGCCGAAGCTGCGATCGAACTGCTCGAAGTCCGCCGAGAGCCCCGTCACGAAATAGAAGCCACGGTGCCGGTAGGCGGTCCCCTCGGGGAAGATCTGCAGGTCCCCACCCAGGTTGAACATGGAGTGGCGTAGGTTGATGGTGGTCTCGCCAGGGGCTCGGTTGGTCCCGTTCTCGGCGGATCCGCTGAAGTTCAGACGGATGGCCAGACTGCGGTCGACGGGGAAGCTGACCGTGAAGCTCCCGCCGAGACCCACGTCGTAGGTCTCCTTTTGCGGGGGGATCACGTAGCCCGCGGAGGGGCTGTAGTAGGCGGGATAGGTCTTGCTGGAGAACTCACCGGTGGGGATGGTGAGGTTCAGGCTGAAGCCCATGTGCGGGGACTGGGCGTGGAGCGCGGCGCCCGAAGCGAGGAGCATGGGCAGCAGGAGCATCGAGATTCGGCGCATAGGGCCTCCAATGGATGGTGCTGGAAAACTACGGAGCGAACGGCGTGCCAGCTTAGGGCAAGCCCCGTCAATCCTTGGATCCAGCGCAGCATACTCCGGTTGAGGCCCCGGCGCGATCGCGGCGTTTTGCCTCGGTCGCGTGCCGGATTGCAACAGCAGGCTTTGGGCCGGGACCGCGATGGCCTACTCTGGACAGGACGAGGATGGTTCATGGCGTGGAAGCAGGATCTGGCGAAGTTGAAGCAGCAGCTGGGAGCGGAGGGAGTCCCCGCGCCGGCGCCGAAACCCCCTCCCAAGCCCGCCCCGAAGCCATCGACCCCCACCAGCCTGGATGACGAGGACGAGGTCTTCCTGTCGGCCATGGGCCTGAAAGCCAAGGCCCCCCGCCCTGCCAAGGCCGCTCCCGAACCCCAGGCGGCGCCCTCCGAGGCCCCTGCCACACCGCCTCCACCTCCGCCTTCACCCGAGACCTTTGAAGAAGCGCTCAAGGACCTGAAAGGCCTGAAGCCGATTCCGCGCGGGCCCATGGCCCAGGCTTCCCCAGCCCCGGCCCCGGCGATCAGGCCAACGCAGGCACCACCGCCTCCCCCAGCGGAGAAGGCGCCCGTGGCTCTTCCCCCGGAGCCCCCCAAAGCCGTCGAAGCGAGCGTTCCCGCTGGCATGCCGGAGGTTCCCGCGCCCTCTCCGGTGCGGTTCCAGCTGGCGGCGGGGATGGCCATCGATGTGGACGGCGTACTGGACCTCCGCGGCCACACGCTCCAGGACGCCATGGACCGCCTGAAAGACCGTCTGGAGGATGGCCTCGTGCTGGGCTGGCGGAGCCTCCAGGTCATCCTGGGCCCGGAGCCGGCGCTCCATGAGGGCCTGCTGGCCCTGCTGGCCTCCGGCAAGACGCCTATGGTCGCGCGGTTCGCCCAGGCACCGGTGCCCATGGGCGGCAGCCAGGCCTGGCTGCTCTATTTCACCCCATCCCAGCCCCAGTCCTGATCCGATTGCCTGGTTCGAATCACATGGAGTTCCCCCGATGAGTCTGTTGGTGGTTGGCAGTGTGGCCTTTGATGACCTGGAAACACCCTTCGGCAGCCGCGAGCACGCCCTGGGCGGCTCCGCGACCTACTTCTCCCTGAGCGCCAGCCGCTTCCATCCCGTCCGCATCGTCGCCGTGGTGGGGGAGGACTTCGGCCCGGACCAGATGCGCGTCTTCGAAGGACGCCCCATCGACCTGGCGGGCCTGTCGAAGGTCAAGGGCCTGAGCTTCCGCTGGAAGGGGGCCTACGGCTATGACCTGAACGAGGCCCAGACCCTGGCCACGGACCTCAACGTCTTCGCCGACTTCAAGCCGGTCCTGCCCACGGGCTACCGGGAGTGCGAGTACCTGTTCCTCGGGAACATCGACCCCGTCCTGCAGCTGGACGTGGTGCGCCAGATGGCGAAGCGGCCCAAGTGGATCGCCCTGGACACCATGAACTACTGGATCCGGGGCGCCCGTCCGGCCCTGGATGCGGTCCTGAAGGAAGTCGACATCCTCCTGGTGAACGATGCCGAGGTGCGGGAACTCACCCAGGAATACAGCCTCATCAAGGCCTACAAGAAGGTCCGGGCCCTCGGCCCCAGCACCCTGGTGGTCAAGCGCGGGGAATACGGCGTGGCTCTCTTCACGCCCGAGGGGATCTTCGCCGCCCCGGCCTACCCCCTCGAGAACGTGTTCGACCCCACCGGGGCCGGGGACACCTTCGCCGGCGGCTTCCTGGGCTACCTGGCCTGGATCGAGCGGGCAGATGTGACCGCCTTGAAGCACGCCACCCTGGTGGGCTCGGTCATGGCCAGTTTCACGGTGGAGCAGTTCTCCACGGAACGCCTCGAGCAGATATCCCAGGATGAAGTTCGCAACCGCTTGGCATTATTTTCAGATATGATCCGCGTCGAAGACCTATAATCAGCACCACCTAATCCCCTGGGGGTCCCTGATGCACCAGCCCAATCGTCTGCCTGTCGGTCGGCGGCGCGCCCTCGCGCTGGCCCCCGGTCTCTTCATGGCCCTGACCTTCGCTGTTCCCGCGCTTGTGGCCCAGGAGCCCGCTGGCACGATCAAGGTCGAGACCCACAGTTCGAAATGGGATTATCCCAAGGAAATCCAGGTGCCAGAAGGCTCCCGCACCCACATCGTGGAGAAGGGGGACACCTTGTGGGATCTGTCCGGGAAGTACCTGGGCAATCCTTACGCATGGCCCCAGATCTGGGAGCTGAACCAGTGGATCAAGGATCCGCACTGGATCTACCCCGGGGACCCCCTGATCATCGACCTGACCCGCGCCGTGGCGACCGCCGGCTCCGTCCCCGAATCCGTGTCCGGCCTCCAGCCCGACCGGCGGGGTGCCTACACGGCCGCCAGGCGGCCCGAGCTGGGCTTCGCCTTCCAGGACTTCATCCAGCTGCCCTTCTTCGCCCCCGACGGCGCCGAGGCCCACTACAAGAGCCAGGGCGCCTTCACCCTGACCGGGAACCGCCGGGATGACCGCCAGCACCTCGCCGAAGGCGAGACCGTCTACATGAACGGCGGCAGCGAGCAGGGCGTGAAGGTCGGCGACCGCTTCCTCATCCTCAAGACCGTGGCCCGCAAGGTCAAGCACCCCGCCACCAAGCACAAGATGGGCGACGTGGTGCAGCAGGTGGGCGTGCTCCGGGTGGTGACGCCCCAGCCCAAGGGATCCGTCGCCATCATCGAGCGCTGCCTCGACGGCGTCGAGGTCGGCGATCATCTGGTGCGCTTCACCGAGCCGGCGAACCTGCCCCTCCAGCTCCGGACGGACATCACCGATCCCGTGAAGATGGCCCCGAACTCGGCCGTGGTCGTCTTCGCCCGCGATGCCCACCAGCACACGGCCATCGGCGACATGGTGATCGTGGACAAGGGCACCAACGACGGCCTGAAGGTGGGCGACGTGCTGCTGGCCGTCCGCACCAAGACCTTCCCCGTGGGCCCGGACGACGACCGGAAGAAGGCCACGGAGACCACCACCCACTACATCGGCCAGGCCCTGGTGGTCCGCACGGACGCCCAGACGGCCACCTGCCGGCTGCTCAGGACCACCGAGGAGATCCTCCTCGGCGACACCCTCACCCGTTGAACTCCTGAACAGACTGGCGAAGACCGGGGCCCCTTCGGGGGCCTCAGTCGTTCCGGCGCTTCAGTTCCACCACCACGCGCCGCCCCCGGGTGGGCAAGGCATAGGGATGGGGGGTGGCCTCCCAACCGGGGGGGAGGACCTCCTCGGACCAGTCCGACCCCTTGAGCGCCAGAAACGGAGCGCCTGATTTTCCGTGCCGGTCCCACCAGGCCGTCAGCTGCCCCAGGGATCCGAGGGCCTTGGCGGTCCCGAGATCCGCCTTGAGGGGGGTCATGTCCTCCAGGCGGCCATGCACGGGCCGGAGGTTGGGCAACGGCAGCTCCAGGGCCACCTGGCGGACGAAAGCCAGCTTCTTGGCGGAGGCATCCACCGCGAGCACCTCCAGGTCGGGGCGGGCCAGGGCCAGCACCACCGCAGGGCAGCCCATGCCGGTTCCCAGATCCGCCACCCGGCTTCCCGGGGGAAGGGCCTCAAGGAAGGGGAGGAGCGCCGCCGCATCCAGCAGCAGTTCTTCCCGCCGCTCGGATGGGGCGAGGGAAGTCAGGGCGTGGGTGCGGTTCCACCGCTCGAGCAGGTCCAGGTAGCGGCTCAGGGGCGCGGACAGGGGGGCGGGCAGGCGGGGCTCCATGCCTCCAGGATGCCAGGGATCGGCCCACGGGATTGAATCCTTGCTGGGCCGATCACTTCTCTTTTATATTCAATATTTTTACGCGATTTTGGTTCAGGTTGGCCAACACCCCGGTCTATCATCTGAATGGTGAACATTGATGCATTTCATGCTTCTAGAATGAAAATATTGACGAATGGCTCAATAGCCCCCATGATGTATTCCCTTTGACTGATCTTCCACAGGAGCCGGCCATGACTGATACCAAGCTGCCCTTCCAGATCGATTGGTCGAGCCGGAGCAAAATGCGTGGGCCTGGCGAGCAGTCCCTCGGGAAGCTGCTTCATAGCCTTCGGGATCGGCTTGCTCCAGGCGCTCAGGGTGTATCGCTGACTTATGTCGATGATCGCGGCATGAGAAAACTCAACCGCGAACACCGCGGGAAAAACATGACGACGGATGTGCTGAGTTTCCCCTCAAGCGCTGAAAAGGGGGCGTTCCCGCACCTCGGCGATATCGTGATCAGCCTTCCCACTGCCGAGAAAATGGCCAAGAAGTTCGGTGTCAGCCGGCGTCGCGAAGTCGAGACGCTGGTGATCCATGGCTTCCTTCATCTCTGCGGTCACGACCACGAAAAGGACCAGGGCGAGATGATGGCGCTCCAGGCCCAGCTTGAGCGCGACCTGCTCGAGACCGAGCCCCTGTCCATGAGCCTCAAGCGGGGCCGCAAGCCGGGCAGCAAGGTCAAGAAGCTCAAGGACGGTACCCGGGTGGTGGTGACGGGCCGGGCCGCCGCGGCCCTCGTCCGCCGTGAGCGCGTGAAGAAGGAAAAGAAGGTCAAGGTGCGCAAGGTGGCCAAGCCGAAGGAGGCCATCGCGAAGCGCGGCCCCGGCCGGCCCCGCAAGGAGGCCGCCGCGGCTCCCGCGAAGCGCGTCCTCCGCCGCCGTCGGCCGACCCCTTCCCGGAGCGGCGTCATCGCCTAGCCGAGTTCTCAACCTCCGCGTGGAAAAAGGGGCCGAAGGCCGATAAAATGGCCCTTTGGCCCGGCCCCGGGCCCCCATCGGAGCCCCTGTGATCAACCTCCTGCTCGGCCTGGGCGCCGCCCTCGCCGTGATCCTGCTGTCCACCTTGCTCAGCATCAAGCTGTGGATCAGCGTGCCCATCGGCATCCTCGCGGGTGCCGGCCTCTTCATCTGGCAGGGCCGCAAGGTCCAGCAGGAGCTCGAGAAGATCTTCACCCGGGCCGGCGATCAGCTGAAGAAGCAGCAGTTCGATAAGGCCATTGAGATCATGAAGGAGGGCTACCGCTTCGCCTCCCGCCAGTTCCTCGTGAAGGGCAGCATCGACGGCCAGATCGGCGTGGTGCAGTACCTGCGCAAGAAGAACGAGGAGGCCGAGCCCCTGCTGGCCTCCGCCTCCATGCAGCACTACATCGCCAAGGCCATGCTGGGCATCCTCCAGTGGAAGCGCGGCGAGAAGAAGAAGGCCAAGGAAACCTTTGCCCTGGCGCTCAAGACCGGCAAGAAGGAGAGCCTGCTCTACGCCGTCTACGCCTACGTGCTGGTCGAGATGGGCGAGCGCGACAAGGCCATCGAGATCCTCAACCAGGGCCTCGGCGTCTGCAAGGGCGACGAGCGCCTCATCACCAATCGGAACCTGCTGCAGAACGGCAAGGCCCTCAAGATGAAGGTCTACGGCGAGCAATGGTACCAGTTCATGCTCGAGCGCCCCATGATCCGCCAGGAGGCACCGGCCTTCGCCCGCGTGTCGCGCCGGGCGCTGCGGGGCTGAAGCCTGGCTTCGGGACCACCGCTGCGCACCGGTTCCGAAGTATTGAAACGAATCTTTTCACTCTTCAGCAAACGCGAAGCGGTTGCTGCACGGAACGAACGACTGAAGGAGCCACCCCCATGTCCGGCCACAACAAATGGTCCACCATCAAGCACAAGAAGGGCGCCGCGGATGCCAAGCGCGGCAAGCTCTTCACGAAGATCCTCAAGGAGATCACCGTGGCCGCCCGCCTCGGCGGCGGCGACATCGGCAGCAACCCCCGCCTGCGCCTGGCCGTGGACCAGGCCAAGGGCAGCAACATGCCCAAGGACAACTGGGAGCGCGCCATCAAGAAGGGCACGGGCGAGCTGGAGGGCGTGACCTACGAGGAAGTGGTCTACGAGGCCTACGGTCCCGGTGGCGTGGCGATCCTCGTGGAGGCCATGACCGACAACAAGAACCGCACGACCCCGGAGGTCCGCAGCTACTTCACCAAGTTCGGGGGAGAGCTGGGCGCGCAGGGCTCCGTGGCCTACCTGTTCACCAAAGAGGGCCAGATCGTCGTGGAGCCTGAAGTCTCCGAGGACAAGGTCATGGAAGTGGCCTTGGAGGCCGGTGCCGATGACGTGGCCAACGAGGGTGATGCCTGGGTCATCAAGACCAGCCCCGAGTCCTACCAGGCCGTGAAGGATGCCGTGGACGCCGCCAAGCTCCCCGTCATCGAGGCCAAGATCATCATGGCCCCCAGCACCAGCACCGCCCTCGAAGGCTCCAAGCTCGCCAGCTTCCTCAAGCTGGTGGACCTGCTGGAGGACAACGACGACGTGCAGAACGTGTGGCACAACGGCGACTACGAGGAGCCCGAAGACTGAGGTCAGTCTTCAGCTGCTCGGGGCGCCTTCTGGCGCCCCGAGTCGTATTTTTATGGTTTGGTCATGGCGTAGTCCACGACTACGGCAGCACTTCCCAGCGGATTCCATCAAACCAGGCCGACCCCATTCCCTGAATCATGCACCCGAAATTGAGGTTCACGGCATCCATGGCCACCGGGCCCTCAATGGCGACTTCGGTCCACTCCGTGCCCGTGACGGGCCGCTGCATCATGTTGTCAAAGAACCCCATTCCGCTTGCGCAGTCCACACGCATCCAGAACATCGCCTTGCAATCGGGTTTCCCGTCCGTCCGGATCCATCCACGGAGACGGACCTTCTTTCCGCGATAGGCCGTGGCATCGATGGCCTGCATGCCCGTCCACCACGCGGACGGGTTCTGGTCTCCTTCGAACCTCACCTGGAGGCAACGGGCGCCCTGCTTGGCGCCCTGATCCGTCACTGTGGCCTTGAAGCCCCGATCCTGAGGGTTGGACCAGCCATTCAGCCCACCTTCGAAGCCCAGATTCATGGGTTCTTTCGCCTTGGCTGCAGCCGCCATGGGGGTTCCACGCCCTCCGACAGGCCTGGCACTCGTGGTGTGTTTCACGAACAGGATGGCGTCATAGGCCTCGGCGATGGGCTGCTTTACAAGGTAGCGGGCCGCCTGCCCCTCCCCAAACACGGCGCCGATGCTCCAGGATCCTTGCGGAGAATCCAGCCAGCGTTTTACGGGACCTGAACTCGGCCGGGACCTGAGATCCAAGGCAAGAACCGGATGGCCGGTCGCCGCAAGCGCGGCATCCAGAGTCCCCACCTCCAGGGGTTTCACCTCGAAGGCCCTCAGCCCCTGGGGTGAGGAACCGCCACCCATCGCCTGAAACCCACCTTCGCGGAAGGCAAACCCCATGGAGAGGTAGGACCTCCCCAATTTTTGGCGGAGATGCCACCCGAGGCTGTTGTCCCCACCGATTGAACCGGGGTGGAAGCTGATATGCCCGTTGTGCGCCCAAAGCACCACTTTCGCGCCGTGTTCCCGAGCCTGGATCCACCGGAGGTTGGCCGCCATGGATTCATCCCGGACCTGATTGCCACGGCCGACCTCGGCCTGCATCATCGCAAACTGGGCCAACACGCGGAGGTTCTGGCGCTGGCGGTCCGCATCTCCTTCGGAGAATGGCTTCCCGTCGAGGCGAACGATCAAAGCCTCCAATCCCTGAGCAACCGAACGCCAAGCCGCCTGCTCCTCGTCCGTCCGCTTCGCGTTGTTCCATCTCGGGAGCTTCACCATGGCGGTCCTGATCGCAGCCAGATGCGCAGCCTCGGCCGGGTCCACGATGTCCAGCCAGGCCTTTGCCTGGGCATAGGCCACCGTTTCCGTTTGCATGTCCACGCCATAGAACCGCAGCTTCTTCAGGTGGGCCGGGTCCTCGTTGTAGCGCCGCATCCATCGGATCATGTCGAGGACTTCCTCCGTATTCCAGGTCCAGAAGTAGAGGCCTGCGAGAGCCTTCGCGGGGTCTCCCTTCCCGGTGACCACATAATCGTCCACCGCGAAGGCTTCCGGAAGGTTGGCCTCGATGGCGAACACGGTGAACCCCATCTCCGTAGCCAGGAATTCCAGCATCCGATGTTTGAGCTGGAAGAATTCCCGCGTGCCATGGGTCGCCTCGCCCAATCCCACGACCGTCGCATCGCCCACAAGGGCTCTCAGAGGCTGCATGTCCGAAAAGCCATGCCCTGCCTCCACACCTTGCAGAGGGACGGCCTTCCGCTTGATCCAGGCCAGTGTCTCCGGATCCGCAGGTCGAGGTTCTGCGCTCAGCTGGATCGTGTCGTTCTGGATATCCCCGCGAACGGCCACCCGTTTTCTTCCCGTCTGCCCCTTGGCCTCGACGTTGGCAAGGTAGTCTCCGGGGGCGAGCGTGATGTCGAACCGGCCGAGCTTCACCTCACCGTAGAATTCGTCCCCATCATCCTGGCTGATTTTGGCAAATCCGATGCGGACTCCGGTCAAGTCGAACCCTTGAGCCGGCAGCAGCATGCCCTGGACCCGATGCCCTCCCTTCTCCAGTCGAACCTCGAGTGGCTGTAATAAACCTTCGGCCTTGAGATCCAGGTTGCGGAAATGAGGGGAGAAGGCCCTGGCCGTGACAGTCAGCCCGAAGCGACCTGGGGAGGCTTCGAGCCTGAATCGACCCTTGGCATCTGTACGCTGCTCGGGGGTAGGAGACAAACCCGAGCGCCCGCCCGTCGGAACCAGCGCCACCACGGCACCGGAAATCGGCTCACCGCCAGGTCCCAGGACCCTGCCTTCCACCCGCAAGGACGCACTGGCCGCTATCAGCGGAATCGACAGAACCAAGAACAAAGCCATACGCATCATGACGCCTCCAGGATCAAGGTTCATTCCGGCGAAGCCGGCCGATGGGTCACTCCTGCGTTTTCGCCATCGGAGCCGATGGAACCACGGGGGCTGCACCATCCCCCTGCCCGACGGCCAGGATCGGGAACCTGGGCGGCTCGCCCCACATGCCGTTGCCGCGCAGGAGCACGGTATGGAAGGCGCCCCAGAACACCAGGCTGTCGGTGCTGCGGGGATCCAGCAGGTAGAAAGCCAGGCGGCCGAGGGGCTGGTCCAGGGGCACGTAGAGCGCCCGGTCCAGGTCCGTGGGTGTCCAGGGCAGCTCCATGGGCTTCGGCACCGTCCCCGCCTTCCAGGCGCCCTGGAGCTCCAGCGTGAACACGCCTTGGTAGGCCGAGGACGAGAGCTTGCGGCCCGTCTCCTCGAAGCGGAGGAGAGGCAGGGTCCGCGGCCGCGTGCGGCCTTCCAGAACCTTCAGGCCGTGGGCCTCCAGAAGAGGGCGGACTGCGGCGGCGAAGGCCGGATCCACCAGGTATCCCGCCGGCACGGGCACGAAGTCCTGGCCCTCGAAGCCCACGAAGCTCGGCAGCACGAGGTGCGTCCGCGACTTCTCGCCGATCAAGCGGCCGTTCCCGTCGCGGATGGGATCCACCCACTCGAACGCGGCGCGTTCGACTTCCTTCAGCTTCGCGGAAAGGGGGAGGGACACGGATTCCTTCGTCCAGGCTTCGGTCCAGCGGGCCTGGGCCATCTGGATCTCACCCCGGATCTCGCCGCGGTGCTCCGCCATCCAGGTCAGGCAGGCCAGCACGAAGCGGCGGGTGTCGGCGATGCGGTCGGGCCAGCTGCGGTAGACGTAGCTCTCCGAGAGCACCGCCAGGCGGTTGCGCAGGGCCGGGTAGTTGGTCAGCAGCCGCGGATGGGCGTCGTAGGTCTCCCAGGCCGTGGGGGGCTTCTCCGGCGTGGGCTTGTAGGGCACGAAGTTGCCGTAGTCGTAGGTGGGCATGCCCTCGGCCTTCAGGCGCTCGCGCACCTCCACCAGCATCTTCCGGTTGAAGGCCAGCAGGCCCTCGTCCGCGCCCAGGGTGCAGGCGGGGCCGTGGGTGAGATGGAAGCCGTGGGTGCTGCCGTCGGTGGTGTGGAGGTCCAGCACCGCCGCCGGGTCGAAGTCGCGGAGCATGGCCAGGAGCCAGCGGGTGTTGGGCGCCGCGGCCTTCATGAGGTCGCGGTTGAGGTCCAGGCCCTGGGCATTCTCGCGTCGGCCCACGCCGCTCTCCGTGGGGTTGGGCTGCCAGGGCCGGATGGCGGGATCCAGCGCATCCGTGCCATCGGCGTTGTAGGCGGGCATGACCACCAGGTCGAGGTCGCGCCGCAGGACCGGGTGCTTGCCCTGGAGCAGCTCGCGGACGATCTGCTGGATGGCCTCCTTGCCCTCCACCTCGCCCGCGTGGATGTTGGCATTCACGTAGACGCGGAGCGGATCCCTCCCCGTGCCCCTCAGGCGCCAGGCCAGCAGGGGCCGGCCTGTCTCCGTGGCCCGCGGCGCCCCTTTGGGCTGGTAGGGCTCCAGGCCCGGGGCCTGCTTCCGAAGGGCCTCCATGAAGGCCCGGACCTCCCCCACCGTGGAGGTCCGCCGGAGCTGAGTGCGTTCAGGGACGGTCTCCGGCCACCCGGCGAGGAGGCTCGTCCCCGCCAGGATCCAGACCAGGCGCCGCATGGATCAGCGGGCCGTGAAAGCGGTATCCGCCGTGGCGGGGAGGATGGTGGCCGGCGCCGGACGGGCGCCGAAGAGCCCCTTGTTGTAGACGATGAAGCTGGAGGCCAGGAAGAACATCAAGACCAGCAGGGCGGACCCCCGCTTGCCGGCCGCCAGGGCCTTGGGCGTCATCTCGGACAGGCCCACCAGGACGACCACGAGCAGCAGCTTGATGTGGAAGTAGTGGCCATGCTTCAGGGGGTTCTGGCCGCCCTGGATCATCAGGATCAGGAGGCCGATGCCGGCGACCAGCGCCAGCCGGAAGGACCAGGCCACCACCTTCGCCCAGATCGTCGCGGCCAGACCCCGGATCTCTTCGCGGCCCTCCTCGAATCCGGAGAGGAGCAGCGCCACCACGGCCGCTCCGCCACCCACGGCCAGGGTCACGAAGTGCAGCCAGCGGACAAGATTCACGGCCTCGAGCTTCAGGTTCATGGTCACCCTCGCGAAGAAGACCCCCAGGGTAGCAGCCCTGCTAGGCTCGATTGGTCAGGAGGCTGTCATGTCCAAGCTGCGCGTCGCCGTCGTGGGTGTGGGACACCTGGGCCAGCACCATGCGAGGATCGCCGCCTCCGCGCCGGACGCCGTGCTGACCGCCGTCGTGGATCCGGATCCGGCCCGGGGCCCGGAGATCGCGGGAAAATTCGGCGCCCCCTGGGCCGCCTCCCTGGGCCAGGTGCTCGCGGAGGTGGACGCCGTCCAGATCGCCGCGCCCACGGGCTTCCACCATGCCCTCGGCGCCCAGGCCCTCAAGGCCGGCAAGCACGTCCTGATGGAGAAGCCCCTGGCAGCCTCTCTGGAGGAGGGCGCGGCCCTGCTGACGGCCCTGGCAGCGGCCCGGGCCGCCAAACCGGGCCTCGTGGCCCAGGTGGGGCACCTGGAGCGCTTCAATCCCGCCGTGGCGGCCCTGCGCGACCGCGGCTTCAAGCCCCGCTTCCTCGAGGCCGTGCGCGTCTCGCCCTTCCCGGCCCGCAGCCTGGAGGTGGACGTGATCATGGACGTGATGATCCATGACCTCGACCTGCTGCGCGCCCTGGTGGGACGTCCCGTGGTGGATGTGGTGGCCGTGGGCGTGCCGGTGCTGACGCCCTACGCCGACCTGGTGAACGCCCGCCTGAAGTTCGAGGGCGGTGCCTTCGCCACCGTCACCGCCAGCCGCGTGGCCCGCAAGAAGGAGCGCACCCTCCGCGCCTTCGGCGACAAGGAATACGCCAGCCTCGACTTCGCCGCCCAGAAGCTGGAGCTGCTGCGGCTGGTCATGGGCCCTGACGGCCCCGAAGTGCGCCCGGAGACCGCCAGCATCGAGGAGGGCGAGCCCCTCCGCCTCGAGATCGAAGCCTTCCACGCCGCCTGCCTGGGCCAGGGCCAGGAGGGCGTCACCTGGGAAGAAGGCCAGGAGGCCATGCGCGTGGCCGACCAGGTGCAGAAGGCCGTGGCCAAGAGCCTGGCGGAGATCCGGCAGGCGTGAGCGGGTTCTACGACCTCGCCTCCCTCACCAAGCCCCTGGTGACGGCGCCGCTGGCGCTGGCCTTCCTGGACCTGGATGCGGACCGGCGTTGGGCGCTGGGCTTCCATGACCGCGACACGCCGCTCACGGTGCGGCAGCTGCTGTCGCACAGCTCCGGGCTGCCGCCCTGGCGGCCCTTCACGGGCGAACCCCTGGCCGCGCAGCTGCGGCGTCCCGTGCCGGATCATCCCCTGCTCCGCCCCGCCACGCCAGGCATGGCCACCTACTCGGACCTGAACTACCGCCTGCTGGCGGAGCTGGTGGAGGCCGAGACTCGCGTTTCCTTCCGAAGGCTCGGCGCGATGTCCGGCCTGTCACCCGCCCCCTGGCGTGACGCACCCATCGAGCTGCCGGATGCCCCCGACGCCGAGGCCTGGCGGCTGGCCACGGATCATCCCCTGCCCCCGCGGGATCCGTGCCTGCCCCAGGACGCCAACGCCCGGGCGGGCATGCCCGGCCACGCGGGTTTCGGCGCCACGACTCCGCAGTTGGAAGCCGCCCTGGCGGGCTGGGTGGCCGCGGGCTGGCCGGCGCGCATGGCGGTCGAGACCGCCGACGGAGAGAACGGATCCCGGTGGGGACTCGGCCTCCAGGCGCTCTTCTCGGGTGGAGGCCGGTTCGGACAGTTGCTGTCCAGAATTCCCGCCGATGTGGGCCTCCATGTGATCGAGGATCCGGCGCTGGACATGCCGACCCCGGCGCCGTCCCTCGAACCCGAGCCGGGCCCTCCCTCGGGCTGGTGGTTCCACCTGGGCTACACCGGCCCCGCCCTCTTCTACCGGCCCGCGGACGGAGCCTGTGTGGCCCTCCTGCTCCACAGGAGCGGGCCGGCCGGAATGATGCTCGACATAGAGGCGTTGCGGGCCCGGCGCTGGCAAGCCCTCTCCCGTTTCGTGGGACAATTCGGCGGATGAAGCCCTTCCTCGTTCCCGCCCTGGTCCTGCCCTTCGTCGCCGCCCCCGCCGCCCAGCCCCCGCTGAAGATCGGGCTCGACACCCAGGCCACGGAATGGATCGTGTCCCTGGAGGGCGGCGGCCAGATCTGCGACCGCGCGGGGAAGCCGATCCTGCGACTGGCGCCGGACGAAAAGGTCCGCATCTGGTGGGACAGCCGGGGGGTCTCGGACCCCACGAGCGAGTACCGCATCCAGGTGGGACACCCCCTGGGCGCCGACGAGGCCGCGGCCCTGATGGCCCGCCTCCGGAAGCTGGGGGAACCGTCGGATCGCGTGAAGGTTCCGGACGCCGACACCTGGCGCGTGCTGGTGGGGCACTTCCCCGAGGCGGCCAAGGCCGACCCCCTGCTCCAGAAGCTCCAGGACCTGGGCTTCGAGGAGTTGTGGGTGGCCACGGAATCCCGGGACGCCCAGCCGCGCAAGGGTCGCGCCCTCTACGCCGTCACCGAGCGCTATGAGCGACGCCCTCTGCCCCTGGGCGGCGTGTGGCTGAAGCCCGCAGGCGAGCTCACCAGCCTCAACGGCAAGGGCCGCTACCGCGGCAAGGTGGAGATCTTCCCCAACGCCCAGGGCCGCCTGACTGTGGTGAACACCTTGGACCTGGAGACCTACCTGCGCGGCGTGGTGCCCAAGGAGATGGGCGCCTGGGAATTCCCCAGCCTGGAGGCCCTGAAGGCCCAGGCGGTGGCCGCCCGCACCTATGCCGTGGCCAACCGCGGCAAGCGCGCGGCGGACGGCTTCGACATGGGCGATACCGTGGCCGACCAGGTGTACGGCGGCCGCGACGGCGAGCAGGCCCTCACAGACCGGGCCATCCAGGAGACCGAGGGCCTCTTCGCCACCTATGGCGGCAAGCCCATCCTGGCCCTCTTCATGGCCAACTGCGGCGGCCACACCGTGGACGTGTCCCAGGTCTTCGGCGGGGACGCCCCCTACCTCAAGGCCGCCACCTGCTATCCCGCCAAACCCCTCACCCTACCCTTCGCCTCCGGCGTGTCCGTGACGACGGAGGCCCAGCAGCCCTGGCTCACCTGGGACCTGCTGAGGCTGGCCGCGGACATCGTGCCGGTGGACTGGCTGAGCGGCGAGCGCCTGGCCCGCCCCGCCACCGCGGAGGATCTCACGGCTCCCGTCCTGGCCCTCCAGCAACGGCTGGGCCTCGAGCCCGCGCCCCTGCCCCGTCAGGGCCCCCTGATGCTCGCCCTGGCGCGCGCCCTGGGGCTGGAGCAGGTGGTGGCGGGGCAGGAGCGCCCCCAGGACGCGGCCTACTTCCTGCCTTCCGAGCTCCCCGCCGCGGATCGCCTGCTGGCCACCTTCCTCACCCGGCGCGGCCTGGTGCCCGCGGCTGCCTGGGCCGCTCCGGAGCCGCCCACCCTGCGGCAGGCTCTCGCGGCCCTGGGCCGGATGTGGCAGGACCTGGAGCCCCTGGCGCTGGGCGAGGGCAGCCTGCTGATGGACCGCCAGGTCCGCCGGAAGCGGGGCGGCCCCGAGCCCTTGGCTCTCTCGCCCCGGCTGCTCCTCGCGGAGGAGGCCCCGGACGGGAGCCTGCGCCTGGTCCCGAAGGCCGACATCCAGGTGGGCGATCGCCTGAAGTGGATCCCCGAGGGCGGGCCGGCCACCCTGCTGGTGCGCCGCCTCGATCCCGACGGCGCCGCCTGGGATCGCTACAGCCCCACGGCCCACTGGCGTGTGGAGTACACCGAGGCGGATCTGCTGGCCCTGGTGCGTAAGCGCATGAAGGTGCCCGGCATCCGCGAGCTCCGCGCCCAGCACAACCAGGAGGGCCGGGTGCTGGATCTGGCGCTGGTGGATACCCAGGGCGCCGTCCATCGCGTGCGGGGCATGCACATCCGCGGCCTGCTGGGCCTCAAGGACAACGTCTTCCGGTTCCTCACGCTCGGCCAGGGCGCCCAGCGCCGCTGGGTGTTCTACGGGCGCGGCTGGGGGCACGGCGTGGGCCTGTGCCAGACCGGGGCCTACGGCATGGCCCTGGAAGGCGCCACCTTCCAGCAGATCCTCCAGCACTACTATCCCGGGACCGAGCTCCGGAAAGTCGACTGATTTTTGACCATGAAATCCCATTCTGGGATTGACGGAATGCCATGGCGACCCCAGGTTAGCCTCCCCGGGAGGTGGAGATGTCCATGGACGCCTGGATCCTCGGCGCGCCGCTGAAGGTGCTGCGGCAGGAGGATCATCCGTACCGGGAGACCACCCTGGCCACCCTGGGGCGCCATGAGCTGGGCCTGAGCCGCCGGCGGTCCGCCGCCGGCCTCCCGGCCTGTGAGATCTTCCTGGACGGACGGTCCATCTACCTGCCCGGGGCCGCGGCGCCGGATCGCGCCTGGTTCGACCTCTGCCGCGAGCTGGGCTACGAGCCCGCCCACCACTGGGACTGGGACCCGGCCTTGATCCTCTTCCAGCAGGTGCTGCCGGCCCTGGCCGCGGACTGGCACGAACCGCCCCTGGCCCTCGATGCCCAGGGCCTTCCGGAAGGCGTCCTCAGCCTGGCCAGCCTGCGTCAGACCTTCGCGGAAGCTGTCGCCGACCTACGTCGGGACAGCCTCGGCCCCGTGGGCGCCAAGGTGGCCGAGACCTTCGAATGGCTGCCCCTCCGCGCGGTGGTCTTCCATGACGATGCCCAGCTGCCCCTGGACTTCGAGGGCGCCGGCGCCTGCGGACGGGTCTCCCTCTGGCTGGGGATCCACCGGGACCGGGCCGTGGCACTGGATGGGCCAGCCCCCTATGGGCGCGGTCTCCGGCGCTGGGTGGCCGGAGGTTCCGGAGACATCCCACCCATGGAGGCCTTCCTCCGGGCCGCCGGCCTGGATCCCGACCCGCCCAAGGGCTTCGAGGCCGCCTTCGACGCCGCCCTCCATCGCCTCTGCCACCAGCTCGAGGATCCCCTGGACGCCTACCGCCGCACCTATCCCGTGGGCATCCCCTGGCAGCGGGACCACCACGAGCGCCTCCTCGGCCGCACCATCGTCGACCTCCGGCTGGGGGATCCCCCCGTGCTCATCCTGGACGATGGCACCGAGGTGGCCCTGGAGAACAAGCCCCTGCCCTCCTGGGAGCACGGCGGCATCTGAACTCCGGAGAGGACGCTGGGAACCGGGTCTCAAGTGCTGGATTCAGGCGCCGGGTTCGGGTGAGGGTTCCGGCATCCGACGCATTCGCCGCACCAGCGCCACCACCAGCATGGTGAGGACGGCCCCGGCGGCGGCGGCCGTCATGTCCTTCTGGGCGTCCCAGATGTCCCCCTGGGTGCCGAGGAAGGCGTCGCCCAGCTCCGGGGCGGCGAGACGGGCGGTGAGGCTCTCGATGATCTCGTAGACGGCGGAGGCCGCCAGCACCACGTCCAGCGGCAGGTAGTAGTTCCAGAAGCCCCGGGTCCGGGCCACCCGCATGAACACCTCGCGGGCGGGGTAGGCCATCAGCAGGCCGAAGCTGAAGTGGACGATGCGGTCGAAGGGGTTCCGCGCCAGCCCCCAGTGGGCCTTCATCCAGAAGCCGAGGGGCACGTTGGCGTAGGTGTAGTGGGCCCCGACCGCATGTAGGGCCAGGAACACGGTGATCAGCAGGTAGCTGAGGTCCGACAGGGGGAAACGACGGTAGGTGCCAGCCAACCCGATCACCGCGATGACCACCAGCAGGTTCTCCATCCGCCAGTCGCTGGGATAGAGGGGCCGGATGGCCGTCACGATCCAGACGAGGGCGTAGAGCAGGCCGAGGGCCTGGAGGAAGCGGTTCTCGCGGAAGGGGCGCGGGTTCGGCTGGGCGGCATGGCTGAGCATGCCCCAGGTTACCGGACCTTCGAGTCGGCGGTAGGGTGCAGACTCACCGCCGTGACCTTGTATTCCGGCGTCCCCGTGACCGTGTCCCGGCCCGGGCCCGTGGCCAGGTTCACATAGGCGGCCACCGCGTGGAAGGTGGCGAAGGGCTCGCCCCGCCGGACCCGGTCCGTGGGGCGGACGCGGAGAGTGAAGGCCCCGTGGCGGCTCCGCACCCGCACCGGATCGCCCGCCGAAAGCCCCAGCTCCGCAGCGTCGTCGGGGTGGAGTTCCAGCTCGTCATCCGCCCGCAGCTCGTGGTTCCGGGTCCGTCCCGTCATGGTGGCGGCATTGAAGTGGAACAGGCTGCGGCCCGTGTTCAGCAGGAAGGGGAACTCGCGGTCCGGAGCCTCCGGTGAAGGCGCCCAGGCCAGCGGGCGGAAGGTGGCGCGGCCTTCCGGGAAGCCTCCCGCGTGAAGGACCGGCGTGCCGGGGTGGTCCTCCGCCGGGCAGGGCCACTGGAGACCCCCCTCGCGGTCCAGCCGCGCATGGCTGATGCCCGCGATGGCCGGCCAGACCTGGCGCGCCTCCTCCCACACGGCCGCCGCATCCGGATGCGCGAACTGCGGGCCGGCGCCCAGCCGTTCCGCCAGGGCGGCCAGGATCGCCTGGTCCGTGCGGCTGTTCCCCTTCGGCGGCAGCACCCGGCGGACCCGCTGGACGCGCCGCTCCCCATTCATGAAGGTGCCCTCCTTCTCGAAGGGGCTGGCGGCGGGCAGGAAGACCGTGCCGAAGGCTTTGGCCGTCTCCGTGAGGAAGAGGTCCACCACGATGAGGGCCTCCAGCCCATTCAGGTTCTCGGCGGTCTCCCGCGCCCCGGGATGGCTCAGCAGCGGGTCGTAGCCGATCACCAGCAGGGCCTTCAGCCGGCCCTCCCCCGCGGCGTCGATCATCTGCAGGGCGTTGAGGCCCGGCGCCTGCGGCAGGTCGGCGCCCCAGACCTGCGCGTGGACGCCCTTCGCCTGCTCCAGCTTCTGGTAGCCCGTCAGGCGGGAGGGCTCGCAGCCCATCTGCGCGCTGCCCTGGACGTTGTTCTGGCCCCGCAGGGGATTCACCCCACCACCCGGAATGCCCACGTTCCCCGTGAGCAGCGCGAGGTGGGCCAGGGCCGCCACGCCATCCGTGCCCTGCCGGTGCTCGGTGACCCCCAGGCCGTGGAAGGTCATGGCCGGCTTGGCGGTGGCGTACAGCTTCGCCGCGCGCCGGATGGCCTCCGGATCGATCCCGCACAGGGCGCCCGCCCGTTCCGGAGTCCACGCCCGCAGCGAATCGGCATAGGCCTCCAGGTTGCGGGTGCGGGCCCCGAGGAAGGCCGTGTCCGCGAGGCCCTCGGCCAGGATCACGTTCGCCATGGCCTGCAGGAGGGGCAGGTTCGTGCCGGGTCGCGGGGCCAGGTGGTGGGCGGCCGCTTCGGCCAGCTCCGTGCGACGCGGATCGATCACGATGAGCGGCACGCCCGTCCGCGCGCGTTGGCGGAGGCGGGCGCCGACGATGGGGTGGTTCTCCGTGGGGTTGGCGCCCACCACCATCAGCAGGCCGGCCCGCTCGATGTCCGCGTAGCTGTTGGTGGCCGCCCCGGTGCCGAAGGCCTGACCCAGGCCCGCGGCGCTGGGGGCGTGGCAGACGCGGGCGCAGCAGTCCACGTTGTGGGTGCCCAGCGCCACGCGCGCGAACTTCTGCGCCAGGTAGTTCTCCTCGTTGGTGGCGCGGCTCGAGGCCAGAACGCCCACGGCCTCCGGCCCGCCCGAGGCCATCCCGGCCCGAAGCGCCGAGGCGGCGGCATCCAGCGCCTCCTCCCAGCTCACCGGCTCCCAGACGCCGTGGCGTCGGAGCATGGGCTCGGTGATCCGGTCCGGCGCCTCGTTGAAGCCCCAGCCGTAGCGTCCCTTCACGCAGAGGTGCCCCCGGCTCACGGGCGAGGCGACCACTGGGCGGGCCTCGGTGATGCGCCCCTCGGTCACGCCCACGTCCAGCTCGCAGCCGGTGCCGCAGTAGGGGCAGGTGGTGCGCACCCAGCGCTCCGGAAGCCCCGCGGCCAGGCGGGAGACATCCTCGATGGCCCCGGTGGGGCAGGTGTCGGCGCAGGCGCCGCAGCTCACGCAGGCGCTCTCCCGCAGGCCGGGCGACAGCTCCGGCGCCAAGGCCAGGTCCCCGCCGCGCCCCGTGAACGTCCAGATGTTCTGCCCCTGCACCTCGTCGCAGATTCGCACGCAACGGCCGCAGGCCACGCACCAGGACAGGTCCACGTCCAGGTAGGGATGCTCCGGATGCCTCGCCCCTGGCCTGCGCGCACCCGATGGCGCCACGCCATAGGTATCCAGCAGCTTCCGGAAGGGCTTCCCCGCCAGGCGCGCCGGATCCTCCACGGGGATGCGCCCGGCCAGACGCGTCAGCATGGCCCGGCGGAAATCCTCCAGGGCGGGCGTGTGGGTCTCCACCACCATGCCCTCCTCCGCCAGGGTGCCGCAGGCGCAGGGTGGGCGTTCGCGGCCTTCCACCTCGACCTCGCACAACCGGCAGCTGGAGGCGGGCTTCAACCGCGGGTCTGAACAGAGGGTGGGGATCTCGATGCCGTTCCGCCGGCAGGTCTCCAGCAGCGTGGTCCCCGGCTGCGTCGCGACGTCGCGGCCATTCACCCGCAGGCGGATGGGGGTTCCGGTCACCAGCTTGTCTCCTGAAGGAAGGGGCGCTCAGCAGTATGCGCCGCCTGCCCTGGAGTTCAAGGCTGGCCGTGCTGTTCCCACTTCACGCCGAAGTGGTCGAGGATGTGCTGGCGCTCGACGCGTTCCTGCTCGGCGATGCTCGCGTAGGGGTGGCGGAACACCACCCGGCGCACGCCACGACGCACCAGGGCGCGGCAGCAGGTGAGGCAGGGCTCGTGGGTGACGTAGGCCGTGGCCACGGGGCCGTCGCAGAATCCCAGGGCGTTCTCCTCCGCGTGGCTGGTGTGCAGGCAGCGCTGGCCTGGCTTGCAGGTGTCCGGCGTGCAGTGGGGCATGCCGGGCAGCGCCCCGTTGAAGCCCGCGGCCGCGATGCCGCCATCGCCCCGCAGCAGGACCGCGCCCACCTGGAGGCGGCAGCAGGTCCCCAGGCGGCTCAGCTCCAGTGCCATGTTCATGAAGACTTCGTCCTTCAGCCGGGATCGCGTCACGTCAGCCCCTCGGGAAACCTCCATCATCGCAAGAAGTGCGGGATTCCGGGGCCAGCCTGGGGTTCTCAACAGATCTGAAGGTCTTTGGAATAAATCGTGCGCTCCGTCACAGCGAGATGGGTTTGACTGAAGTCGTAGATGGGCATAATAAAATATAGGCAGGTAATTTATGAGACTCCGCCTTCTGACCATCTTTGCCACGCTGGCCCTCTGCGGCTCCCTTCCCCTGGACGCCCAGGCCCGGGCTTCGGCCCAGGGCTGGGATCCCGCCCGCGCGACGGGAGGATGGGCCTTCCAGGAAGTCGACGGCTCGCTGGTCTTCTTCGACCCGCCCACCCGCTCCCTGCGTTCCTGGATGAAGGGGAACGGCCTCCTGTCCACGCTCCAGGTCACCCTTCCGGAAGTCCGGAAGGCCGCCGCGGCGCCGAAACCGGCGCCGGTCGCGAGCGGTCGCGTCGCCAGCGACTATGACGCGGCCGGGGCCCTCCTCTACGGGATTCCACAGCACCAGCGGCCCCGCGCCGCGGCCACGAAGCCGACCCCGCAACCGGCCCCGGAGGCCGCCTGCGAGGCCGTGCCCGAGCGCTGGGTCATCGACTCCTACAGCCGGACCTGGATGGCCTGCGACGGCCGCCTGGTCATCCTCAACAAGGACGGCCAGATCGAGAACGCCCTGGCGGTTCCCGCCGCCATCGAGGACATGGCCGTGGGCCGCGAGGGCATCCTCGTCCTCTACCGGACCCTGAAGCCCTACCTCGAGAAGCGCGACCTGAGGACCGGCGCGGTGCTCTGGTCCTACGGCGACCGCGCCCAGGTGAAGGACGCCGCGACCCAGCCCCTGCTGGTCCCGCTCAACCGCATGGCGCTGGGAACGGACGGGACGGTGTACCTCGCGGAGGGCGCCAGCCTGGCCTTCACGGTCCTCGACCCAGCCCGGGGGCCCAAGGAGCCCGGCCAGACCTTCTTCACCTGCCACGACGCCCTGCCCGGCCGCGCCCTGCTGGGCTCGGTGGGCCGCGGCCCCATGCTGTCCTGGGCGGGCAAGGACGTGATCTTCAGCGTCTTCACGCCCAGCCAGATCAAGTCCTGCGGCGCCCCCGAATCCAAGGGCCTCGTGCTTGCCCGCTTCGACCTGCTCAACGGCGCCCTGGAGTGGATCCCGACCGAGCTGCCCGAGGGACACCGGCTGGTGGGCCTCCTCGATCACGAGGCCGTCTTCCTGGCCCCCGGCGGAGGGCTGGCCTACGCCCCCATCCGGTGATCGGGCAGCGCTGCCGCCGCCGTTCTGACATTCGAGCAGAAGCTCCACGGGGGCTTCTGCCCGCTTTCGGAGTGCCCGGGGCGGGCCCTGGCAAGAATGGTGGCCCCGATGCGATTCGAACGCACGACCTGCTCCTTAGGAGGGAGCTGCTCTATCCAGCTGAGCTACGGGACCCGCGCGGGTTTGCGAGGCCCCCAGTCTAGCAGTTGTCTCTTTGTTCTGGAGCCTCCCTCACCCGCAGGCCTGGGGCGGGCGGCTGGTTTCGGCTCCTTCGTGCGGAATCATGGGCTCGTGGCGGACTTCGTGGAAGCCTGGAAGCGTGATCCGAAGGCACCCGCCGTCATCAGAGAGGAGCTGGGGACGCTGATCACCCATGAGGCGTTCAAGATCAAGTAGGCTCCACGAGCCCCGGAGACCTGGACGCTGCGGGAGCTCTCCCGACACAGGTGTCCGGACGGCGATCGCGTCGAAAGCAGAGCAATTCGTGCCCTGTTTTTGACAATTAATCCTCAATCTGGCTGCACGGATGCGGCGGCATCATTCCATCCATGCGCCACCGATCCGGCTTATCATGGGGAAAGGAACCCGGATCGTCCGATCCATCCGCCGAGCGAATGTCATGCCGCCTCTCTTCGATGCCCACAGCCACCTGCCGAAGGTCGGCGCGCCGGAGCCTGTGGTGCGCGGCCGGGACCACCGGCGCGTGGTCTGCGGGACCTGCGAGGCGGATTGGCCCGCGGTGCTGGCCCATGCGGCCTCTCACGCAGAGGTTCTCCCGATGCTGGGCCTGCATCCCTGGTTCGTGAGGGACGCGGCGCAAGGCTGGGAGGCGCGGCTGGAGGCCCTGCTCCGTTCCCATCCCGCCGGCGTCGGAGAGTGCGGGCTCGACTTCGCGCGCAAGGAAGCGGACCGGACCGGACAGGAGTCGGCCCTGCGGGTCCAGCTGCGACTGGCCCACGCCCTGCACCGGCCCGTGGCGATCCACGTGGTCAAGGCCTGGGGGACGCTGCTGGAGGTGCTCCGGGAGGAGGGGGTGCCCCCGGCCGGCGCGCTGGTCCATGCCTTCTCCGGAAGCCCGGAGACCGCCCGGACGCTCCAGGCCATGGGCGTCTTCCTGTCGTTTTCCGGCGCCCTCCTGAAGCCCGAACAGGCAGGCGTACGGGAGGCTCTGCGGTCGGCTTCACCCTCCCGCCTGCTCCTGGAGACGGACGGCAGCGTGGAGCTGGAGCGGGTGATGGAGGCGGCCTCGGCGATCCGCGGGATCAGCGTGACGGATCTTGAGCTCCTGGCCTGGGAGAATGGGGGCCAGTGTTTCAAGGAGCTCATGGCATGAGGTGGTATTCCCGGAGCGAGCTGCTGCTCGGAGAAGCGGCCCTGGAGCGGCTGCGCGCCGCGCGCCTGACGGTCTTCGGCCTGGGCGGCGTGGGCTCCTTCGCCGTGGAGGCCCTGGCCCGCGCGGGCGTGGGGCATCTGCGCCTGGTGGACCACGACGTCGTCGGCCCCAGCAACCTCAACCGCCAGCTCTATGCCCTCCGCTCCACGATCGGCCAGCCCAAGGCCGAGGTCGCCGCCGCCCGGGTGCGGGACATCAACCCCGACTGCGACGTGGAGCCCCGCATCACCTTCATCCACACGGACACGCTGCCCGAGCTGCTCACGCCGCGACCCGACGTGATGATCGACGCCATCGACTCCATGTCCTGCAAGGTGGCCCTCATGCGCACCGCGCACGAGCAGGGCCTGCCCATCATCTCGGCCATGGGCGCCGGCGGGCGCACGGACAGCAGCCAGCTCCGCGTGGGCGACCTCAGCCACACGCGCCTCTGCCCGCTGGCGGCGCGGGTGCGCAAGGAGCTCCGCAAGGTGGGCATCACCCAGGGCATCTGCTGCGTCTACTCGCTGGAACCCGCCGACAACAAGCGCCCGGCGAACCCCATCGACATCGAGCCCCATCGCGGCCCCGGCCGCCAGCGCCGGCCCGTGGGCACCATCTCGTACATGCCCGCCATCGTGGGGATGAAAGTCGCCGAGGAGGCGCTGCGGCTGCTGCTGGAGCCCGCAACCTAGGAACCCTCCAGGGCCTGCCGCAGCACGCCCTGGAACTGGCTGGCCTGGTAAGGCTTCGCCAGGAAGCCGGCCAAGCCCCGGCCCAGGAAGTCCGCCAGCACATCCTGCTCGCTGTAGCCGCTGGTGAGCACCACGGGCACGCCCGGATCCACCTCGTGCATGCGGAGGAAAGCCTGTCGGCCGTCCATGTGGGGCATGGTCAGATCCATGAGGACGGCCCGGATCTCCGTGTGGCGCAGCTCGAACAGCGACACCGCCTCCTGGCCGTCCGCCGCCTCCAGCACCTGGAAGCCGCAGATTTCGGCCATGCCCCGGGCCACGGCCCGGGCCCCGGGTTCGTCGTCCACCACCAGCAGCACCCCGCGGCCTTGCCACTCCGCCCCGGAGGGCCGCGGCGCCTGGGATTCGGGGTCGTGGATAAGGGCGGGGAGGAAGAGCTTGAAGACGGATCCCCGGCCCGGCTCGCTGTACACCTTCAAGCTGCCGTGGTGGCTCCGCAGAATGCCCAGCATGGCGGAGAGTCCCAGGCCCCGGCCCGTGAACTTGGTGGTGAAGAAGGGGTCGAAGATCCGGTCGCGCACTTCCGGCGACATGCCGCAGCCTGTGTCGCTCACCTCCAGGGTCACGTAGGTGCCCACGGCCAGGGGCAGGGCCGGCAGGAGGCCCCCGTTGGTGACCTCGTCCACGCTCTGGACGCCGGTCCTCACGGTGATGAGCCCGCTGACCTCCTCGCCGATGGCCTCTGAGGCATTGGTGACCAGGTTCATGACGAGCTGCTGCATCTGGGAGGGATCGGCGGAGATGGTGGGCAGGCCCTGGGCCAGGTCGTAGCGCACCATCGCCTTCTTGGAGATGGAGACCGTGAGGAGCTGGGTCATCTCCACCACCAGGCGGTTCAGGTCCACCTCGACGACCTGCAGGCGGCCCTTCCCCGCGTAGGCCAGCAGCTGCCGGGTCAGGTCAGCGGCCCTCAGCGTGGCCTGCTCGATCTGCCGCAGGTACGGCAGGGCCGGGCTCTCCGGCGGCAGCTGCATGGCGCCGAGGTTGGCGTTGCCCAGGATGGTGGTGAGCAGGTTGTTGAAGTCGTGGGCGATGCCGCCGGACAGGACCCCGAGGCTCTCCAGCTTCTGGGATTGCCGCAGCGCGTCCTCGGCCTCCTTGCGCTGGGTGATGTCGGCCCGGATGGCCACGAACTGCGCGGGCCGGCCATCTTCCCCAAGGAACGGGACGATGGTGGTGTCCACCCAGTAATAGCTCCCGTCCTTCGCCCGGTTCTTGATCTCCCCCTTCCACACCTGTCCGGCCAGGATGGTCTTCCACAGCTGCGCCATGAAGGCCTTGGGGTGGTGACCCGAGTTGATGATCCGGTGGTCCTGGCCCAGCAGCTCCTCGTGCGAGTACTGGGAGATGGCGCAGAACTTCTCGTTCACGTAGGTGATCCGGCCCCGGGCGTCGGTCACCGCCACGATGGCGTGCTCGTCGAGGGCCCGCTTGAAGTTCTCCAGTTCCCGCAGGAGCCGGGTGACGCGCGAGGTCGATTTCCCCGGCCCGCCGGGATCCGTGGGCTCATCTTCCGGGCCGTGGCTGGTTCCCTGCCGAAATGTCACGAAGAGGCTTCTCCATCAGATCCAGAACCATTCAGACAAAGTCTCAATATAGACATTCGGATCAACTAGGCAAGATAGACCTAAAGCACGAGGCAGGACTCGATCCAGGAGCGAGGCGGCCATCTGCATCCTGTCAGGCCGGAGTCCGATGATCGGGAGGGGGGACTGTTATGGTTCAAGATCGATCAGCCCTTTCCGGTCCACATGCCTACCCTGCCCTTCTCCTGCCTGCGATTCCCCGATCTGAAAGAGCTGGATGAGCGCCTGATCCATCCCGCCGATCGGCCTGACCTGGAGGGTCCGCGACGATTCCTGGCGGAATTCTGGTCTTTCGGCCTCAAGGAGGCCCGGGCCTGCCTCTTCGCCGGACTCTTCTTCGGCGCCGTGTTTTCCATGCCGCGGGGCGGCGTGCTGGGCCTGCCCCGCTACGACCTATTGCTCCTGGTGGCCCTCGGCATCCAGGGATGGATGGTCTGGTCCCGGCTCGAGACCCTGGACGAGCTCAAGGCCATCACGCTCTTCCACGTGATCGGGTTCGTGCTGGAAGCCTTCAAGACCTCCCAGGGCATCCGGTCCTGGTCCTATCCGGACGACGCCTACACCAAGATCCTCGGCGTGCCGCTCTTCTCGGGTTTCATGTACGCGGCCATCGGCAGTTACCTCATCCAGGCCTGGCGCCTCCTCCACGTGCGGGTGGTCCACCACCCGCCGTACTGGATGGCGTGGATCCTGGCCACGCTGGTCTACGCCAACTTCTTCACCCACCACTTCATCGGCGATGTCCGCTGGTACTTGGCGGCCTGCGCGCTGGGTCTCTATGCGCGAGCCACCGTGATCTTCCGTCCCCTGGACCGGGAGCGGAAGATGCCCCTGCTGCTGGCCTTCGTACTGATCGGCTTCTTCATCTGGCTGGCCGAAAACGTCAGCACCTTCCTGGGCATCTGGAGGTACCCCAACCAGCTCGGCGCCTGGTCCCGGGTGCACGTGGGCAAGTGGAGCTCCTGGTCGCTCCTCATCATCATGACCTTCACCATCGTGGCGAACCTCAAGCACATCAAGGAGCGGATCCACGTGCCCGAGTGAGCCCGGGGGAGACGGCTCACCTTCCTGTGGGCGCCATGTACTCGGCGTAGGTCCCCTGGAAGTCCTCGATGCCGTCGTCTGTGAGGTGCCAGATGCGGGTGGCCACTTCGTCGATGATGTCCTCGTCGTGGGTCACGAAGAGGATGGTCCCCTCGTAGCGCTGGAGCGCGTCGTTGAGGGCGATGACGGCTTCCAGGTCCAGGTGGTTCGTGGGTTCGTCGAGCACCAGGATGTTGGGCTTCTGCAGCATGAGCTTGCAGAAGAGCAGGCGGCAGGACTCGCCGCCGCTCAGCACGTCCGTCATCTTGTTGCCTTCCTCGCCGCGGAAGAGCATCTGGCCCATGACGCCGCGGATCTGCTCCTTGGTGGCGTCCGGGTCAAACTGGTGCAGCCAGGTCACCAGGTCGTAGCCCTTGGGGATGCTCTCGGCGAAGTCCTGCGAGAAGTAGCCCACGTTGGCCTCGTGGCCCCACTTCACCTCGCCCGCGTCCAGCTTCAGGCCGCCTTCGGTCACCTGGGGCGCGTTGGCCAGCAGGGCGTTCAGCAGGGTGGTCTTGCCGATGCCGTTGCGGCCCATGATGGCGACCTTCTCGCCGCGCTGGACCATGGCGGTGAAGCCCTTGATGACCTCGTGGCGGCCGCCCGTCCCGTCCTTGGCCGTGTCGTAGCCCTTCTTCACGCCCTCGCACTCCAGGGCGTAGCGGCCGCCGGGCTTGCCGAGGTTGAACTTGATGAAGGGGCGCTGGATGTTGCTGCGCGCCAGGTCGCTGGGCTGGAGGCGCTCGACCTCCTTGCGCCGGCTGTTCACCTGGCTGCTGCGGGTGCCCGCCGCGAAGCGCTGGATGAACTCGTTGAGCTGGGCGATCTTCTTCTCGCGCTGGGCGTTCTCGGATTCGATGCGCGACCGGATCTGCATCTTGGCCATGACCATGTCGTCGTAGCCGCCGGTGTACTGGATGATCGTCTGGTAGTCGATGTCGGCGATGTGGGTGCAGACGTTGTTCAGGAAGTGACGGTCGTGGGAGATCACCACCACCGTGCCCTTGTAGCGGTCCAGGAACTCCTCCAGCCAGTGGATGGAGTCCAGGTCCAGGTGGTTGGTGGGCTCGTCCAGCAGCAGCGCCTCGGGGTTGCCGAACAGGGCCTGGGACAGCAGCACGCGCACCTTCTGGCCACCCTGCAGCTCGCCCATCTTCCGCTCATGGAGCGCCTCGGGGATGCCCAGGCCATCCAGCAGCACCGCGGCATCGGCTTCGGCGGTGTAGCCGTCCTCGTCGGCCACGATGCCCTCGAGCTCGGCCACGCGCATGCCGTCCTCGTCCGTCATCTCGGCCTTCTCGTAGATGGCGTCCCGCTCCTGCAGCGCCTTCCAGAGCCCCGCGTTGCCCATGATCACCGTGTCGATGACGCGGAATGCGTCGAAGGCGAACTGGTCCTGTCGGAGGATGCCCATCTTGCGGGGCCGCTGGACGGTGCCCGTCTGCTGCTCCAGCTCGCCCGCGAGGATCTTCATGAACGTGGACTTCCCAGCTCCGTTCGGCCCCGTCAGACCGTAGCGCCGGCCCGGGTTGAAGGTCGTGGTGACGTCCTCGAAGAGGATCTTCGCGCCGTAGCGCATGGTGACGTTCTGGACTGCGAGCATGCGGACTCCCGAACCGATCATTGTACGGGAGGAACCTTGATTCTCCGAGAGCCCAGCTCCAAACGAGGGCCTGCGGGCCCCGTTTGGAGAGACGACAGCTTTGCCCTCGGATAAAAAAAATTCGGGACCGGGGTTGACACATACACTTTTTATCGTAGGTTTTCTGGTGTAGCCCCAGGACACCCCATGCGACATCCCCTGAACCGTCCCACCGATGTGGAACTCTCCATCCTTCGCGCCCTCTGGGACCTCGGCCCGGCCACGGTGCGCCAGGTCCACGAAGCGCTCACCGTGGATCGCGACCTGGCCTACACCGCCGTGTTGAAGATGATGCAGACCATGACGGACAAGGGGTTGCTGCTTCGCGATGAATCGGGCCGTTCCCACGTCTACCGTCCCGCCCAGGCCCGGGAGCACACCCTGAGGCACCTGGTGGATGACCTGCTGGAGCGCGCCTTCGGCGGCAGCGCCCTGGACCTGATGGCCACCACCCTCGCGAGCCGCAAGCTGGACTCCAGCGAGCGCGAGGAGATCGCCCAGCTGCTGGCAAAGGCCAAGGAGAAGCGTCCGTGATCCCCCTCCTCGAATCGCCCGCGGCCCAGCGCCTCGCCTGGACCCTGCTCCACTTCCTGTGGCAGGGCGCCCTGCTGGGCCTGGCGGCCTGGGTGGCGTTCTCGCTCCTCAAGCGACGGGCCCCCCAGCTTCGCCATCTGGCGGGCTGCGCCTTCCTCCTGGCCTGCCTGGGGAGCGCGATCACCACCTTCATGCTGCTCTCGCCGGTTCCTCATGTTCCGGGTCAGGGCCTGAGCTTCACCCTGCTTCCGGGCTCTCCAGAGGTCCCCTCCGCACCGCTCGTGGCGTCCGCAGCCGCACCCTTGACGACCACCCTCCCCTGGCAGGCCCGGCTGCAGCCGTACCTGCCCTGGATCCTGGCCGCATGGATCGCGGGTGTCATGGCCTTCAGCCTTCGCACGGTGGGTGGATGGCTCTGGCTGCGCCGCCTGAAGGCCGCGGCTACGCCCATCGTCGAGCCGCCTTGGCTCGGGCGCCTGGTCCGCAGCGCCGCCCTCCGCCGCGCGGTGCGCTTCGTCGAGTCCACCCGGGTGGCAACCCCCATGTGCATGGGCCTCCTGCGCCCGGTCATCCTCCTGCCCCTGGGCTTCTTCGCCAACCTCGATCCCCTGGCCGCCGAGGCGGTCCTGGCCCACGAGCTCGCCCACATCAAGCGCCTGGATAGCCTCGTCAACGGCCTCCAATGCGTGATCGAAGTGCTCTTCTTCTTCCACCCCGCTGTGTGGTGGATCTCCCGCCGGATCCGGACCGAACGGGAACACTGCTGTGACGATGCCGCCGTATTGGCCTGCGGTGACGCCGTCTTCTACGCCGAAACCCTGAGCCGCCTCGATGAATTCCGCGACCGGCCCCCGTCCCTGGCGCTCCGCGCCAGAGGAGGCAATCTCATGGAACGCCTGCGCCGCCTGCTCCTCGCCGACCCGCCCCAGCTGCGCTTCGCCACACCCAGCCTGCTCCTTGTCGCCGCCCTGGCCCTGGTCTCATCACTCCCCGCCCAGGCGGAGCGGCTGGAAGCCGCCCTGACCCGGATCGAGGAAGCCGTGTCTCATCGGCCCGCTGCGATACCGGTCCCGGCCGGCATGCCCCAGGACCCCTTCGCCTCGAACCCACAGGTCATTCCACCCTTCGGGTCCATGTCGCTTCCCGGTGCCGCGGGGCCTGCCGGCACCCTCCCGGTCGCCCAGGAGCCGGTGGTGACACCTCCTCCGTCCCCGGCAGGTTTCGAGACGCAGCCCGCCCTGGCCCAGCCGCCCGTCAAAGAGACGTTTTATCCTGCTCCCGCGAAAGCCCATCCCGCGCCCATCGCCATCCCGGTGGTCGATGCGAAGAGTCTGTCCATCCTTCCGGGGACGGCCGTCCGTACCCTCCAGGCGCCCCCGTGCCCCGTCCTCATCAGGGACGAGCTGCTCACCTGGCCAAAGAAGGGCTATGCGGTGCAGGTGCCTGGCCAGTCTCTGGCCAGGGCCACCCTCCAGAGCGAGTCCAGCCTGGCCTATTTCGAGGTCCGGGCCCTCAACAAGTGGGGCGCCCCGTTCGAGGGCAGCCGCCATGGCCTCGGAACCCCGGAAGCCGCCTTCCTCAACACGAGCGACACGCCCACGACTGTCTACTTCGTCGTGTGGACGAGAACTGGGTACCCCAGCGACGGAAAGATCCAGATCCTGTTGACCATCGAGCCCCTGGCCCCGGCCGCGCCTTCGCAGGAACCCCGACCTGACGCCCCGGCTTCGGCGGAAACGCCGGGCACTCCCGTGACCCTGGACAGCGGCCCCCAGCCCACCCTGGAGGAGGTCCGCCCCCTCGTCCGGACCGTCGTGGACAAGACCACCTGGGGTGCCACAGCGACCATCGTGGAGCTGAAGGTTCGAGGCAAGGGGCGGTGGAATCGCGCCTTCACGGACCACTGGCCCAGGTCGGAAGGAAAGGATCGCGCGATCCAGGCCATCGGCCCGGACATCGAGGGTTGGCTGATCGACTTCGAGACCCTATCCCGGGATCCCCAGAATGCGGCGCGTACCACCCGCCAGGCTTTCACCCTGCTGATGGACCAGGATCGGGTGATCCACTGGCGCCTGCAGTATCCCTGGACCCGGCCCAACGAAACCATGCCTGACATCAGCCGGCCGCGATACTCGGAACCGAAAGCCCCGCCCGTCCCACCGCTCCCCCCGCCTCATCGGCCTTGACCTCTGGAGACACGGCCCATCAATGGAACGGCGCCCGGAGGCGCCGTTCCATTGATGGGCGAATTCTCCCCTCAGAACGGAATGTCGTCGTCCGGGAAGCCACCGCCGCCAGCGGCCGGGCTGGGGGCACCGTGGTCCTCGAAATCCTGGGCGCCGCCGCGGCTGTAGCCGCCTTCCCGGCTGCCGCCGCCATCCTCCATGCGGCCCAGCATGACGAAGTTGTCGCAGCGGATGTCGCAGGCGGTCTTCTTCACGCCGGCCTGGTCGGTGTACTCGCGGTACTGGATGCGGCCTTCGATCATCACCTGCTTGCCCTTCCGCAGGTACTTCTCGGCGATCTCGGCCTGCTTGCCCCACACCACGATGTTGTGCCACTCGGTCTTGCTCTGCTTCTCGCCGGCCTGGTTCTTCCAGGTCTCGGTGGTGGCCACGGAGAACCGGGCGACGCTCTGGCCCGAGGGCGTGGACTTCAGCTCGGGGTCGCGCCCGAGGTTGCCGATGAGCAGAACCTTGTTCAATGAACCGGACATGATGTCCTCCTTTGTACCGGCGGAGCTCTCCGCCTCACCGTCGACTCAGACCATCTGAGGGGGTGGTAGGGTAATCACGATTCCCCCGGGGCCCAGGCATGTCAAGCGGCAACTCAAATCTTCTGGTGAGCTGTAAAAACAAGTCCGGCGCCGAGAAGCATTACCTTCCGGCATTGAAGGCCGCGGGCTGGGCGGGGCCCATCCTGCTGGTGACCCCGGATGATCCCCTGCCGAATCTGGCCGAGATCGCCGGCCTCCTGCTGACGGGCGGCGACGACATCCACCCCCGGCACTGGGACGAGGCCGAAGACGTCCATCCCAAGGCCGACGTGGACGCCGGCCGCGATGCCTTCGAGATTCCCCTCATCCGGGCGGCCTGGGAGCGGCGCCTGCCCATCCTCGGCATCTGCCGTGGCGAGCAGGTCCTCAACGTGGCCCTGGGCGGCAGCATGATCCAGGACATCCCGGACCACTACGGCTGTGAACCCACGCGCCACCAGCACGGCACGCCCGAGATCCCGGACATGCGCCACCGTGTGCAGCTCGCCCCGGGCTCGCGCCTGCGGGCCCTGCTGGGCGAGGACGTCTTCCTCGTGAACAGCCGCCACCACCAGGCCGTGAAGCGCGTGGCGCCGATCCTGGCGGCCGTGGGCTGGCACCTCGACACCGTCCACGCGGCCACCGGCCCGCTGGTGGAGGCCGTGGAGGCCGCCGATCCCGCCCGCTGGGTCTTCGGCGTCCAGTGGCACCCCGAGAACCTCGTGGGCCTCAAGGGCCCCGCCGGCGACGCCGCCCGCGACCTCTTCGCGGCCTTCGTCAAAGCGATTGGCCACAGATGAACACAGATGAACACAGATGGTAGTTTTCTCTATCCGCGTTCATCTGTGTTCATCCGTGGCTGATTCCCTGGAGTTCCCATGCCCTCTCCCATCCGCTTCGAGCTCCGCGACCGCGTCGCCACGCTGACGCTGGACCGGCCGGACAAGCTGAACGCGCTGGTGCCGGAGATGAAGGAGGGCTTCGAGGAGGCGCTGGCGAAGGCCGCTGAACCGGGCGTGAAGTCGCTCTTCCTGCGGGGCGCGGGGCGGGCTTTCTGCGCGGGCGGCGACCTTGGGTGGATCTCCGCGGCCCTGGCCGAGGAGCGCTGGGCGGAGCTGGAGTCCCTGCTGGACCTGGGCGCCGCGGTGGCCCACGGCCTGGCCACCCTGCCGAAGCCCGTGGTGGCCGTGGTCCACGGGCCCGCCGCCGGTGCGGGCATGAGCCTGGCCCTCTGCGCCGACCTGCGGATCGCCACGCCCGAAGCCGCCTTCGGCATGGCCTTCGTGAAGATCGGCCTCCATCCGGACTGGGGCGGCAGCGTCATGCTCTCGCGGCTCGTGAATCCGGCCGTGGCGGCGGAGCTGATGATGACCGGCGACACCCTGGACGCCGCTCGCGCCCAGGCTCTGGGCCTCGTGAACCGCATCGTGCCTGCGGACCAGCTGGAGGCTGCCGTGGAGGCCCTCGCCCACCGGCTGGCGGCGGGCCCCGCCGAAACCTTCGCCCGCATCAAGGCGACGCTCCTCCGCAATCAGGGGCTGGACGCCGAGACCCTGCGGGCGCGCCTCCAGGCCGAAGGCGCCCAGATGAAGGCCGCCATGCGCCACCCCGACGCCAAGGAGGGCCTGGCCGCCTTCTTCGAGAAGCGGGCGCCCCGATTCGCCTGATCCTCCATCCGGTGTGGTGCAAACCGGCATTGTGCTAGATTTTTATGTCTATGCCGCCCGTCCTCACCATCTGTGCCGATTGCGAACGCCAGGCCCTCCGCAGCCCCCGACGCGGCAAGGCCATGACCGAAGCCCTGGCCTGCCTCACCCAGCTGCTCCTCGGCCGCAAGCGGCTTCAGGGGCTCCAGATCGTCCGGGAATCCTGCCTGCAGAACTGCCCCTTCGGGCGGATCTGCGTCGCCCTCAGCCAGGGCGACCAGGAAGTGCGGCATCACCTCTCGCCGGACGAGGACCTCAAGGCCGTGGCGGCGAAGCTCGCGGGCACCGCCCGGACTGAATCACGCTAGCGGGGCTCCGCCAGAAAGGCGGCCCGTGCGGCTTCGAGTTCGGCCCGGATCTCCGGAGCCTGGCGGCTGGGGTCCTCGGTCGCACGCACCAGCTCGGCCAGGGCCGCCTCGCGCTGGCCCGACCGGGCCGCCAGCCAGGCCTTGGCCCGGTAGACGTAGGGCGAGCCCGCGGACCCGGCCGGAATGGCGAGGAGCCACCTCCCTGCTTCCTTCAGATCGGGCCGGGGCCTGCGGATCAGACATTCCGCGGCGGCAGCCTGGGCGTTCGCCCGGACATCCGGAGTCACCCCTTCCGGCAGGAGCTCGAGGACCTGCCGGTAGCCCGCCAGGGCCGGGCCGAATCGCTGCTGGAGGCGATCCAGCTCGGCCGCGTAGAACCGGCACTCGGCCTCGATGGTCCGCAGCCCCGAGGTCTCCGCGAGGTCGAGCGCGCGGCGGTGGAAGGCCGCGGAACCAGGCAGGTCCCCCTTCATCTGGGCGAGGATGCCGAGGTTCCGCAGGCAGGTGATGCGGCCCACCCGGTCGCCCACGGATTCCCGGATCGCCAGGGCCGCGGTCAGCCGCGCTTCGGCCGCCGGCAGGTCCCGGGCCATGAGCGCGACCACCCCCAGGTTGTTCTGGGCGAGGGCCTCGCCCCACCGGTTCCCCAACCCCTGCTGGAGGTTCAGGTTGCTCTGGTAGAGGGCTTCGGCGGTCCCGAGATCGCCCCGCTTCAGCGCCAGGTTGGCCAGGTTGTTCTGGGCCAGGGACTGGTACACCTTGTCCCCGGTCTGCTGGCTGAGCTGGAGGGATCGCTCGTAGAATTCCCGGGCCGCCTTGGACTTCCCCCGCTCGGCCGCGATCAGCCCCAGGTGGTTGTAGGCGATGATCTCCCCATCCCGGTCGCCGATGGCCTGGGCCAGAGCCAGGGTGGCCTCGCGGAGCTTCTCGGATTCATCGAGCTGCCCGAGATCCTTGGCCAGGTAGGCCTTCAGGCCCAAAGTCCGCCCTTCGGCCCACCGGTCCCCCGTGGCCTTCGCGGACATGAGCGCCCAGTTGGCGACCGCGGGCGCCTGATCCCGGCCAAGGCGGCGGAGGCAGGCGGCATAGGCCGACACGGCGCTGGAAAAGGCCGGGGCCTTCATGGCGGCGTCCTGGAGATAGGGCTCGCTGCCCTTGAAGTCCCCCTTCAGGAACAGAGCCTTCCCCTGGGCATAGGCGGCAAAGGCCTGCGGCGGCACCGGCGTGTTCTGGATCGTGCCTGCCCGAAGCGGGTCCACCTTCCGAAGCAGGTCGCTGGCGGCGGGATCCACCAGCTCGTAGGGCGCGAACGAATCCTGGCGAGGGGCCCGAGCCGCCCCCGAGAAGCGGATGCGTCCTGATCCGTCCACCAGCTCGTAGGTCAGCACATTCACCTGCCCGGCGGGGTCCCGGCCCAGGGTTCCCCGGAGGAACAGCTGGGCGCCCAGGGCGTTGGCGATCCGAGGCTGGCTGGCCGGATCCAGGGCTTCTGAGGCGGAGATCCGGAGGGTCGACAGCACCCGGGCCACGGATTCGGGTTCCACCACGTCCATGTGGGGCGAGCCCCGCAGGGCCGTCGACAGGAGCTCCGTCATGCCCACGCCCACCTGGGCCTCGAAGGCCGGATCCCCCGTGGCGTTGCGGATCGGCATGACCGCCATCCGCGGCGGACGTCCCCTGCCGAGGTCCCCGATGATGCTGCGTCCGAACAGGTAGTAGCCACCCCCCGCCACCACGCCGAGGCCGATGGCGAGGCCGGCGGCCCACCGGGCGGCGGGGTTCCCCGCCAGATGGCGGCTGATGGCATCGGCCACCTGGCGGCTCGTCGGCCGCTTGGCTGCTTCTCGCAGGAGCATGGTCCGCAGCAGGGTCCCCAGCCATCGGGGCAGCCCCCGGCCCCGCAGCGGCCGGAGGTCGCCCTGGATGGTGGCCACCATCCTCTCCCGGCCCTCGCCGGGAAACGGGTGGTCCTCCAGCAGAAGCTCCCAGGCGACCACACCCAGGGAGAACACGTCGCTCGCCGGACCGGCGCGCTTCCCGCGCATCTGCTCCGGAGACGCGTAGGTGGGGCTGCCCATGAACACGCCGGCTTCCGTCATCTCGCCCCAGTCGGAAGGTGACGGAGAGGGAGGCGCGGAGCCCACGCTCGTCCGCTCCTCCCAGTCCGGGGCCGGGACAGCCGCCAGCGTCGGCCCGCTCTCCTGCGGGTGCAGACCCGCGAGGTTGAGGGCGTTCCCGGTCGGATCCTCCCCCTCGTCCGAGGCTGAATCCACGAGCCTGGCCAGACCGAAATCCAGGACCTTGACCTGGCCATCGGCATCCACCATCACGTTGCTCGGTTTCAGATCCCGGTGGATGATCCCCTTGGCGTGGGCCGCCTCCAGGGCGTAGGCGATGGAACGCACCACCTGCAGCTTGCGCCGGAGGTCCAGCCCCTTCGCCAGCTCGGCCAGGGTCTTCCCCTCGATGAACTCCATGGCGATGTAGGCGCTCCCGTCCGCCTCCACCCAGTCGTGCACCTGGCACACATTCCGGTGGTTGAGCTGGGCCAGCGCCTTGGCCTCACGGCGGAACCTGGCCTTGGCCATGACCTTCCCGTCCTCGCCCAGGTGGATCGCCTTGAGGGCAACCCTCCGCTCCAGCACGGGGTCCCAGGCCAGGTACACCGCCCCCATGCCCCCCCGCCCCAGGAGGGCCTGCACCTGGAAGCGGCCGATTCTGGACCCCGCGGGCAGGACGCCGGCCCCGGAAGGGCGCCGGGACTCTGGATCGGGAGGCGCTGGCGTCGCTGGCGGCATGGCCTCCCCTCTTAGCGCATGCCCCGGCTCTGGGCGGCCTCGATGAGTTCCTTGATGCGGCGGGCGTCGGCCTTGGTGTGGCCGTGGCTGGTGAGGGGGTCGCTGCCGCCGGTGCTCTCGACGGTGAGGTCGGACCAGAGCAGGCCCGTCTCGATGCGGACGCTGGCCACCTTCGACAGATGGATGCTGATCTCGTTGACGGTGAACCAGGACCGCTTGCGGCGGATCACGGCGCTGTCCGTCACCTCGATCACGGTGGTGAACAGGTGGTTGCCCTTCGTCCAGCGGCTGGCCTGGAAGGTCTCGGTGGCCATCAGAGGGCGGCCTTCGAGGCAGCGACCACGGCCTGGGGCGTGACGCCGTAGGCCTCCAGCAGCTTGTCGGGCTTGCCGCTCTGGCCGAACTGGTCCTGCACGCCCACCCGACGCAGGGGCATGGGGTGTGCTTCCGACAGGATCTCCGCCACCACGCCGCCCAGGCCGCCGTGGGCCTGGTGCTCCTCGCAGGTGACCACCGCCCGGTGGGCCTTCGCCAGCTTCACCAGCGTCTCCCGGTCGAAGGGCTTGATGGTGGGGCAGTGCAGCACCGTGGCCTCAATGCCTTCGGCGGCCAGCAGCTCCGCGGCCGCGAGGCAGATCGACGTGCCCAGGCCGCAGCCCACCAGCAGCACGTCCGTGCCAGCGCTGGGCGCTTCCGCGCTTGGCCGCATCATCACGGCCTTGCCGATCTGGAAGCGGTAGTCCTCCGAGTGGATGCGCGGGAACTTGTCCCGGGTGAGGCGGACGTAGACGGGGCCCTGGTGGGCGTAGGCCGCGCGGATGGCCTGCTTCGTCTCGATGCCGTCGGCGGGCGAGATCACCGTCATGCCCGGGATCATGCGCATGAGGGCCAGGTCCTCCAGGCACTGGTGGGTGCCGCCGTCCTCGCCCACGGTGAGACCCGCGTGGGTGGCCACGATCTTCACGTTCTGGTGGCCCACGCCGCAGGCCTGGCGGACGAACTCGTAGGCCCGGCCCGTGGCGAACATGGCGAAGGTGCTCACGAAGGGCACCACGCCCGTGGTACTGGCCCCGGCGGCGGCGGCCACCATGCCCTGCTCGGCGGCGCCCATGTTGAAGAAGCGCTCGGGGAAGGCCTTGGCGAACTTGCTGGTGCGGGTGGAGCCGGCCAGGTCCGCGTCGAAGACGACGATGTTGGCGCCTTCGTTCCCCAGCTCCACCAGGGTGTCCCCGTAGGCGTCCCGCAGGCTGTCCATCGCCACGCCCGCCTTGCCGCCCACGCCCGCCGTCTCCATGCCCGCCATGATTGCTCCTTGAAGGATCCATTCTACGCGAGGGGGGACGACCGGCACCGCCCCGGGCGACGGAGGTCCCGGCGAGGGGTCTCAGGAATGTGGAATCCGGGCTTGGCACCGGCTGGGAAAGGACTGTCCTGCCTGGGCCAGGACACCATCCCGCGGGCCACCACTCAAACGGAAGGAGGCTTCATGGCCTCGTTCCTTGGGTGGATAGCCCTGGGGGATCTGCCAGGTGCCGAAGCCGGTATCAGGGATGGATGCGCCATCGGTGAGGATCATGGCTGATCGTAGTATCGCCACCTCAGGGCAGGCGGAATCCCGCCTTCACCTCGCCCAGGCCGAGGGTCGGGAAGGCCCGGCCCAAACCCAGCTGGCCGGCGGGGGCGTCGGAACCCCACACCCACAGCGTTCCGTCCAGGCCCACCGCGAAGGAATGATCGTCCCATGCGCTCACCTGGCGGATGCCGGCGAGGCCGGGGACCTGGGTGGGCTGACCCACGTTCTCCCAGGTGTCGAGGCCCAGCTGGCCCTGGTGATTGTCCCCCCAGGCCCACACGGTGCCATCGGCCTTCAGGGCCAAGAGATGGCGCTCCCCGGCGGAGAGGGCGGTGACGCCGGCCAAACCGGGTAAGGCGGCGGGGGCCGGGCCCAGATCCTCACCCCAGGCGGCCACGGTGCCGTCCGCCAGGAGCGCGTAAGAGCGGTTGCCCCCTGCGGCCACGGCGGTGACGCCCGTGAGCCCCGGCACGGGGACGGGACTGGGGGCCAGGGCGCCGGCCGAGCCGGTGCCCAGCTGGCCCTCCGCGTTGCGGCCGAAGGCCTGGACCGTGCCGTCCGGCAGCAGGACCAGGGAATGCTCCCCGCCGCAAGCGGCGGAAGTGGCCATCAGGCCCGGTACGACCGCCATGGACTGCTCAGCCAGCGAACTGGAAAGCTCCGCGGCGCCCAGGCCAAGCTGACCGCTGCGGAATTCGCCGGAGCCATAGACCCTCCCGTCCTGGGCGACAATGAGCCGATGGGCCCCACCATGGGCAGCGGCAGCGGGCGTCAGTGTGGTCCAGGGAGTGCTGGTGAAGACCGTAGGCGCCTGGCCGCCGGTCCAGGACCACCAGGATCCGCCCCCCCAGAGGAGGAGGCTGGCCTGGCCCCAGCTGCTGGTGTCAAAGGCCCAGGGGGTAAGAGGCGAACTGACCGCCGGAAGGGGCGCGGGCGTCCCGGAACAGACGGGCGTCCAATTGGTGATCAAGGGCCCCGCCAGCCTCCCCCACCCGTACACCTGGCCGTCCCGGGAGCGGGCGGCGCCTAGGCCCCGGCCGGCCAGGGCGGAATCCACCGGACCCAGCCCCGGCACCGCCGTGGGGATGTTCCGGGCCAGGGGCAGGGCGCCCCCGGTGACGCCCCAAGCGGGGAGGCCGCTGGCCAGCACTTGGCCCTCGGATCCCACCATGGTCGTGGTCCAGGGATTGGCGCACACCTGGTCCATGCCCATCAGACCCGCAACGTCCGTGAACCCTGTTGGCGGGTTGTACTGCCGGGCGGCCATGCGCCCCCCCTGGCGGAGGATGATCCTGGTGCCGTCGGTGTAGCCCACCATGTCCGCAGGCGTCGTCCACCCACCCAGGGCGCCCACCCCCGGAGTTCCGGTGCCGATCCAGGCGTTCATGCCCTTGATGGCGTAGGCGTCGGTCAGGTAGGCGTTCACCGGTTGGAGGTCATCGTGGTAGTCGGCCATGCCCCAGCGGGCGGTGGTGCCGTCCTGGGCGCTGGCTTCCGTGGCCAGGCCCGCGCAGGCGATGAGGGCGACAGGGGGTAACCCCGCCACCTGGACGGGGACGCTCCGATCCACCCGGTCCCCAGTGCCCAGCTGTCCGTGGGCGTTGGCGCCCCAGGTCCACACGGTGCCGTCGTCCTTGAGGGCCGCCAGGTGGGCGTCCCCCGCGGCGATCTGGACGATGCCCGAGAGGCCGGCCACCTGGGCGGGCGTGTTCCGTTCCCGCACGGTGGAGCCATCCCCCAGCTGGCCGTTGAGGTTGGCCCCCCAGGTCCACACGGTGCCGTCCGAAAGGAGAGCGGCGCAGAAGGCCCGCTTGGCGAGGGGCTGGGAGGTGCCGAAGGCGCTGGAGACTAGGCTCCGGACGCCCGTGAGGCCCTGGATGGGGCCCGGGACCGTATCGGGGGCCCAACCGCCCCTGCCCAGCTGGCCGGAGGCGTTCATGCCCCAGGACCAGGCGCCGCCCTGGCGATCGATGGCGTAGCCGGCGGTGGAATTGCCCTCCGTCTCCACGACGCCGCCGGCGTGGATCACCAGGCGGGCCTTTAGCGTGCGGCCCGCATCGTTGGTGACCGTGAGGATGTATCGGGTGGACACCCGGGGCTGCACGGTCACGGCCTGGCCGCTGGCCACCGTGAGGCCGCCGGGCTCGATGAGCCCCGTTCCGCCGGTGAAGGCCGGGGTCAGGGTGACCACCCCGGGAGGCGTCGCCGCGGCTAGGTCGGAGGTGAAACCCTGGATGACGGGCACGGGGGCCACCTGCACCGAGGCCTGGGCCGTGGCCGTGGTGCCGGCAAGGTTGGTTACGGTGAGGGTATAGGCCTGGTCCGCGGCGGGGGTCACGGGCAGCTGACCGTAGCCAGAGGCGAGGACTCCCCCCGGGCTGACGACTCCCTGACCCCCGGTGAAGCTATAGCTGAGGGCGGTACCCTCGCCCGCGGTGATGACGGGCCTATCGGCCTTGAAGTGGCTGATGGCGGGGGCGGAGACGGCCTGGATGACCCCGGTGGCGTCCACGACGTACCCGGCCTTATTGCTGAGGTTGATGGTCACGGAGCAGGTGCCGAAGCTCCCCAGCGGCGTGAAGTGGAGGGTGCCGTCCACCAGGCTCCCGTCCACCTGGACGCCCCGGGCCACGTAACCGGTGACGATGATGCCGGGGCTCACCTGGGCGCTGACGGCGTAGCCGCCCTGGCCAATGGTGGCGTAGGGGGCCTGGGGCCAGTTGTAGGTCACCTGGGCGCTTGGGGTAGGCACGACGGTGAAGTCCTGGGCGCCGTCGGCCACGTCCCCCTCGGAGCCGGTAACCCGGCACTGGAGCCGTGTGCCGGACCCGATGCTCCCCGCGAATTGCACCCATGAGCCGTAGTCCGCGAGGATGCGCCCGCCCGTGATGCTCCAATGGAAGGTGGCCCCGGGCTGGGTCGGGACGGAGGCCGTGTAGGCGATCCCGTCCGACACGTAGGGCGGGTTGGGCTGCCCGGAGACAGTGATGGCGGCGCTGGGGAGGACCTTCAGGCGCAGATCCTTCACTGCCTTGGTGGTCGAGATCAGCGTGTCCACGGTGAGACGGTACGTGGTGCTGGCTCCGGGCTGGACCTGGACGGGGACGCCGCTTTCCACCTGGCGGTAGATGGCGCCGTCGTAGATCTCTCCGGAGCCGTTCCGGAAGGTGGCCGTGAGGGTGGCCTTGGCGCCGGCCACCACGGGGTTGGGCTCCGCCGTGAAGGTGAGGATTGCCGGGATGTCGTCGGGCTTGCTCCCGCCGCCGCCCCCGCATGCGAGGGCCAGGACGGACAGGAGGAGGACGGCGGGGCGGAGGCAGGACAAAGGGGACATAGGATCCTTGGGGAGCCGGCGGGAAGGGCGTGGATAGAGTATTCAGAGGTCCCATTTTGAATCAGGCCGGTGCTTCAAACTAGGTCAAAGCATCCAAATCCCCGGCGACTTCCCGGGCTGATCAGGCAGTTCCGTTAGGCTGGGTGGGTGCTGACGCCCCTCCCAATCGACCCTCTGTTGCCCCAGATCATGGGGAGCCTGGAAGGGAACCCGAACCTGGTGCTCCAGGCGGATCCCGGCGCGGGCAAGACCACGCGGGTGCCGCCGGCCCTGCTGGAGGCGGGGCTCCTCGGGAGTGGCGAGTGCTGGATCCTGGAGCCCCGGCGCCTGGCCGCGCGGCTCGCCGCGGCCCGCGTGGCCGAGGAGCTGGGCGAGGCCCTGGGCGAGCGGGCGGGCTACGCCGTGCGCTTCGAGCAGAAGGTCTCGAAGGCCACGCGCCTCCGCTTCGTGACGGAAGGCCTGCTGCTGCGGCGGCTCCACGGCGATCCGCAGCTGAAGGGCATCACCACCGTGGTGCTGGACGAGTTTCACGAGCGGCACCTGCACACGGACCTGGCCCTCACGCTCCTGCGGCGCCTCCAGCGCACGGCGCGGCCAGACCTGAAGCTCCTGGTCATGTCCGCCACCCTGGACCCCGGCCCCGTGGCGGCCTACCTGGACGCCCCCGTGCTACAGAGCGCGGGCCGGGCCTTCCCCGTGGACACGGCCTTCCTGCCCCGCCCGGACGACCGGCCCGTGGAGCTGCAGGTGGCCGACGCCCTGGACCGCCTCTACGGCGACGGGCTGAAGGGCCACACCCTGGTTTTCCTGCCCGGCGCGGCGGAGATCCGCGCCTGCCTGAAGGGCTGCGAGGCCCTGGCCGCGCGGCGGGGCCTGAGCCTGCGGCCCCTGCACGGCGAGCTGTCGCCCGAGGCCCAGGCCTTCGCGCTGGAAGTCACCGGAACGCCCAAGGTCATCCTCAGCACGAATGTGGCGGAGAGCTCCGTCACCCTGGACGGCATCGGCGCCGTGGTGGACACGGGCCTGGGCCGGGAGGCATCCCACTCGCCCTGGTCCGGCCTCTCGGGCCTGCGCACCGTGCGCATCAGCCAGGCGCGCTGCACCCAGCGCACGGGCCGCGCGGGCCGAACGGGCCCGGGCCGCTGCCTGCGCCTCTTCACGGAAGCCGACTTCCAGGCCCGGCCCACCTTCGACACGCCGGAGTTGCAGCGCGCGGACCTGGCGGAACCTCTGCTGGCCCTGCATGGCATGGGCATCACGCGGCTTTCCGATCTCCACTGGTTCGAGGCACCTCCCGAGGCCGCCGTGGCCGCCGCCGAGGGTCTGCTCACGCGCCTGGGCGCCCTGGCGGACGGCGCCCTCACGCCCCTGGGCCGGCGCATGGCGGACCTGCCCCTGCACCCGCGCCTTGCGCGGTTGGCGGTGGCCGGCGAGGACCTGGGCATCCCGCGGCTGGCTCTGCGCGCCGCGGCCCTCCTGGAGACCGGCAGCCTGTCGGCCCGCCAAGGCCTCGACCGGGCGCCGGTCAAGACCGGGCATGGCGCCGACTCGGACCTGCTGCTGCGCCTGGACCAGTTCGAGGAGGCCGAGGCGGCGGGCTTCGGCGCGGGCGCCTGCCGGGCCGCGGGGCTGGACGCCTCCGCCGTGCACCGCGCGAAGCGGGCCGTGCAGTCCCTGTCGCGCCTGCTGCCGGCCGCGCCAGAACCCGCGGATGCCGAGCCGCGCCTGCTGAAGGCCCTCCTCGCCGCCTACCCGGATCGCGTGGGCCAGCTCTCGACCAACGGCACCTGCGCCTTTGCCGGGGGCGGAGGGGCGAAGCTGGATCCCGCCAGCCGCGTGCGGCGCCCCGGCCTCATCCTGGCCCTGGAGGCCGAGGCCCAGAAGCAAGGCACGGGTGGGCAGACGCTCATCCGCCTGGCCTCCCGCTGCGAGGCGGACTGGCTGCTGGATGCCTTCCCCGAGCGCCTGGAGGATGTGGACGAGTTGCGCTTCAACACTTCGGCCGGACGGGTGGAGCGGCTGTCGGAGATCCGCTATGACGGCCTGGTGATCGACGCGAGCCGGGGTCCCGCGGATCCTGCGGATCCGCGCGTGGCGGCCCTGCTGGCCGAGGCCCTGCGCGGCCGTCCCCTGGACGAAGTGCCCGCGAGGTACCTGGCCCGCCTCTCCTTCCTGCGGAAGCACCGGCCGGAGCTGGACCTGCCCGAGGACCTCCTGGGCCCGCTGCTGGCGGGGGCCTGCGCGGGCCGGACGACGCTGCGGGAGGTGCAGGATGTGGACTGGCCCGCGGCCCTTCGCCAGGCCTTCCCCGCCGAGACCCTGCGCCTGCTGGACACCTGGGCCCCGGAGGCCATCCAGCTGCCCAAGGGCCGGCCCACCAAGGTCCACTACGAGGACGACCCGCCCTGGATCGCCTCGCGCCTCCAGGACTTCTGGGGCCTCAAGAAAACGCCCGCCGTGGCCGGCGGCGCCGTGCCCCTGGTGCTCCACCTGCTGGCCCCCAACATGCGGGCCATGCAGGTCACCACGGACCTCGCCGGCTTCTGGCAGCGCGCCTACAAGGAACTGCGGCCGGCGCTCTCGCGGCGCTATCCCAAGCACCACTGGCCGGAGTGAGGCTCAAGCACGCAGGTCGGCCAGCATCGCCCGGGCCCCGGTCTCCAGTAGGGTGCTGTCCAAGCCCGTGGCCAGGAGGGTGAAACCGGCGGCCGCGTGGGGCCGCATCTCCGCAGCGGTCATGCGGAAGATGCCGAGGCGCATGGCGGCTTCGCGGCAGGCGCGGGCGATGCGATCCACCGCCTCCAGGAAGGCGGGATGATCGAACTGCCCGGAGATCCCCAAGCTGGCGCTCAGGTCGTAGGGACCCACGAAGACCGCCGCCACGCCGGGCACCCGGGCGAGGGCGCCGATGTCCGCCAGAGCCTCCTTGGACTCGGCCTGCACCACCACCAGGCCCCGGCCCTTGACGGCACGCACGACCGCCTCCGCCTGGGCCGCCGTGTCCACGTGGGGCACGATGAGGCCCTCGGCACCGACGGCGACCGCGTCGGCGAGGACCTCGGGATCCAGGGAGGGTACCCGCAACAGGCAGGGCACGGTGCCCTTCAGGGCCGCCAGGGTCCGTGAGGTCTCAGCGGGGCCATAGCCCCCGTGCTCGCCGTCCAGGAACAGCCAGTCGACGCCGGCCCGGGCCAGGGCCGTGGCAACCTCCGGCCTCGGAATCTGCACCAGGGTGCCCAGCAGGCGCTCGCCGGCGCGGAGACGGTCGCGGAAGGAAGTCGGGGACATGCTCACCTCCACCCTCCAGGGTGGACTGGATCCGATCCGGACGGGACCGGTTTGGTAACCTTGGACCCATGCTGACCTTCCGACCCATCCGGCCCCAGGACGACGCCGCCATGGCGGCCCTCATCCGCTCCGTGATGCCCGAGTTCGGCGCCGACGGGCCGGGCTTCGCCCTCCATGATCCCGAAGTGGATTTCATGAGCCGGGCCTACGGCGTTCCGGGCGCGGCCTACTTCGTGGTGGAGGACGAGGCGGGGAAGGTGGTGGGCGGCGCCGGTGTCGCGGCCCTGGAGGGCGGCGAACCCGGCGTGTGCGAGCTGCGGAAGATGTACTTCCTGTCCGAGGCCCGGGGGAAGGGCATGGGCGAGGCGCTGTTGCGCCACTGCCTGGCCGTGGCGAAGGGCCTGGGCTACCGCACCTGCTACCTGGAGACCCTCACGGGTATGGACCAGGCCATGAAGCTCTACGGGAAGGTGGGCTTCCAGCCCCTCTGCGCTCCCCTGGGCCGCACCGGCCACGGCGGCTGCGACCGCTGGTACGCTTTGGAACTGAGATGAAAGCCCACCACCGGACCATTGCTTTTCTCACCGTTCATCACCGTTTATCACCGGTTTCTAAATGTCTCTGTTTGCTTCTCGCTGGGGCCTCTTCCAAAGAAAAAGAAAGTTCAACCGGTGATGAACAGTGAGAAACGGTGATGAAGACAACAGCATGCTCTCCCTGGTGAATCGGATGTTTGTCTCCCGATGGCCCTCACGGAACGGGAGGCTGATGTGATCCTCGGACTGGGTACCGACCTCTGCCCACCCAGCCGCTGGCGGCACCTCATCGACCGCTTCGGGGCCGAGAAGGGCGCGCGGCGGATCCTCCACCCCGAGGAGGCGGACTATCTGCTGGGGGGCAACCGGGAGCGCCTGCCGGAGCGGCTGGCGGGGCGCTGGGCCCTGCGGGAGGCCTTCGGCAAGGCCCTGGGCACGGGGCTGGACGGTTGGTCCTGGAAGGAGCTGCGCTACGTGAACGGGCGGCTCTGGGCCGTGGGGGCCCTGGCGGAGCTGCTGGCGGCCCGCGGCATCCGGAAGCTCCACGGCAGTGTCAGCCACGACGGGGACCTGGCCGTGGCCGTGGTCATCCTCGAAGACTGATCCCCAGCTACTCCCACGCTCAACAGAAAAGGCGTCCATAAGCGGAGGTTTGCGGAGGAGCCGAGGATAGCGGAGGAAAAGAAAAGGCACCTGACGCTTCTGTGCCTTCCGTGTCCCTGCTTGTCTGGCTAAGGCTCGCCGATTAGCAGGCGTTGATTCGATCAGCCCTTCCGCAGTTGCTTCATGAGCCGCGGCAGGCGGTTCAGGGCTGCCTGGGCCTCGGTCCACTCTTTGTGGGGCCGGGCGGGGAAGCCGGTGACGAAGCTGTCCTCGGGCAGGCTCTTGGCCACCACGCTGTTGCCGCCCACCACGCTGCGGCTGCCGATCTCGATGTGACCCACCACGCCCACCTTGCCCGCCAGGGTCACGTAGTCGCCCAGCTTCGTGGAGCCGCTGATGCCGGTCTGGCTCACCAGCAGGCAGTGGTTCCCCACCTGCACGTTGTGGCCCACCTGCACCTGGTTGTCGATCTTGGTGCCCGTGCCGATGCGGGTGGGGCCCAGCACGCCGCGGTCGATGCACACGCAGGCGCCGATCTCCACGTCGTCGCCCACCTCCACCCAGCCCACCTGGGGGATCTTGGCGTGGCGGCCCTCCACCAGCACGTAGCCGTAGCCGTCGCTGCCCACCACGGAGTTGGCGTGGATGGCCACGCGGTTCCCCAGCCGGGTGCGGCGGTAGAGCACGGCGCCGGAGAACAGCTCGCAGCCCTCGCCCAGCACGCAGTCGTCGCCGACATGGACGCCGGGGTGCAGCACGCAGCCCTTCCCCAGCGCGGTGCGGGCCCCCACGGTGGCGCCGGGGGCAATGCGGCAGGCTTCCCCGATCACCGCCGCGGGATGGACGGGGCGATCGCTCCACTCGGGAGCGGGCTCCGGGTGCAGCCAGCCGATGGCCTGGGCGAAGGCCCAGTAGGGATGCTTCACTCGGAGCACGGGATGCTCGCCCATGTCCGCCGCCGCGTCCACGAAGATCAGACCCGCGGCACTTTCCCTGGCCTTCGCGGCATATTTGGGATTGGCCAGGAAGGAGACCGACCCCGCCCCCGCCTCTTCCAGGGGCTTCACTTCGGAAATGGGCCGATCCGGGGGACAATGCTCGAGGCTGCCGCCCAGACGTTCCGCCAGCTCATGGGCTGTGATGATCGGCATGGCACCCTCCTCGTCAGTCTTCAGTCTTCAGTCTTCAGCCTTCAGCCTTCAGTTTCCAGTCTCCCGTCGGGATCCCGCATGCATCCAGTTCTTTTCGAGATCGGTTCCTTCCCCCTGGGCACCTACGGGCTGCTGCTGGCCATCGCCTTCTTCGCGGGCACGGCCCTGGCCAAGCGGCAGGCGAAGCTGGATGGGCTGAACCCGGCCGCCATCACGGACCTGGCCATCGCCGTCCTCATCGCCGCCATCCTGGGCTCCAAGCTGCTGATGATCATCGTGGGCCTCTTCACGCCCGCCGGCCAGGAAGGCGCCATGACCTTCCGCGAGATCTTCACGATGTCCACGCTGCGGGCCGGCGGGGCCATCCATGGCGGCATCATCGCCGCCACGGCCACCTTCTTCTGGAAGCTCCGCAAGGGCCAGGGCCTGCCCCTGCGCCTCACCGGCGACGCCCTGGTGCCCGGCGTGGCCCTGGGCCAGGCCATCGGCCGCCTGGGCTGCTTCTCCGCCGGCTGCTGCTACGGCACGGAAACCCACGTGGCCTGGGCCGCCACCTTCACCGACCCCATCGCCCACGCCTTCAGCGGCACCCCGCTCGACATCCCCCTGCACCCCGTGCAGCTCTACAACAGCTTCGCCAACCTCACGGTGATGGCCGTCCTCCTGCTGGCCCGCGGGAAACGCCAGTTCCAGGGCCAGATCTTCTCCCTCTACTTCCTGGTGGAGGGCCTGGGCCGCATTGTCACCGAGACCTGGCGCGGCGACGGAGACCGCGGCACGGGCTGGCTGGGCTGGGCCTGGCTCAGCACCGGCCGTCTCACGGGCGTGGCCTTCATGATGCTGGGCGCGGGCCTCTGGCTCTTCTGGAGCCGCCGGAAGGAAGCGACCCGATGATCAGCCTCCGCGCCGAGGACGGCGCCCCCCGCCTGGACCGCTTCCTGGCGGACCGCTTCCCCGAGGTGCCCCGGGCGCGCTGGGACGCCCACGTGCGCACGGGCGAGGTGAAGGTGAACGGACAGCCGGTGTCCAAGGGCGGCGTGAAGCTGCGCCCCGGCGACCTGGTGGAGACGGAACTGCCCATCATCGCCGTCCCGGCCGCCCACCTGGAGGCCGAGGCCATCGACCTGCCCACGCTGTTCGAAGACGGCCAGCTGTGGATCGTGGACAAGCCCGCGGGCATGGTGGTGCACCCCGGGCCGGGCCATGCCGGCGGCACGGTGGTGAACGCGCTCCTCCACCGGCTGAAGGCGCCCGTGATCCTCGAAGGCGCTGACGAGGAAGGCGAGGACACCGAGGAGCTGGCTTCCGGATGGCCCGGCCTCGTGCATCGCCTGGACCGCTACACCACGGGCTGCCTCTGCCTGGCCAAGACCGCCGAGGCCCAGCGGGCCATCCAGGCCCAGTTCAAGGCCCGCACCGTGGAGAAGCGCTACCTGGCCCTGGTGCGCCACTCGCCCCGCCTGCCCCAGCTGGGCAGCCTCCTCATCGACGAGCCCATCGCCCGCCACAAGCAGGACCGCCTGCGCATGGTGGTGGCCGAGGGCGGGCGCCCCGCGCAGACCCGCATCCGCGTGCTGGCCCGCACCACCAGCGTGGCCCTGGTGGAGTGCGAGCTGCTCACGGGCCGGACGCACCAGATCCGGGTCCACCTCGCCCACCTGCGGGCCCCGCTCATGGGCGACCCGCTCTACGGCGGCCCCGGCCGCTGGAAGGACCTGGACGGCGGGGCCCTGCTGCTGCCCCATCCGGCCCTCCACGCCTGGAAGCTGTCCGTGGACCACCCCCTGACCGGCGCCCGCATCGACGCGGTGGCGCCGATCCCCGAGGCCTTCCGTGCCCTCGCGGCCGCTCTGGGCTTGCCGGAGGTCTGAGGCCGGGGCATCATCCCCGTACCGGGAGGTGCCATGTCTCCGCACGCACAGGCCCTGACGACGCTGAGAGGCTGGATGGAGACGTACCCCTTCCTGCCGGGCCTGGTCTTCGCGGCCCTCTGCCTCCTCCTGCTCTTCGGGGTGGCCTTGCCGCGCCTCCGCTCCTGGCGCCGGGGCCGCGGACGGCCCGTGCTCGATCCCCTCCAGGTCGAGGAGCTGCTCCAGGGCCCCGGCGTCCTGCTGGTGGACCTGCGGGACGAGGCGGCCTTCCGGCAGGGCCACATCCGGGGCTGCCTGCACGTGCCTTTCGCGGAACTCACCCGGCGCTTCGGATCCCCGGACCCTCAGGCCAAGCGCGCCCTCGTCCTCGTGGACGAGACGGACGCGCTGTCCCATCGCGCCCTCAGGCTCCTCACCGCCCGGGGCTTCGAGTGGGTCTACGTCCTCCAGGGCGGGATGCGGGCCTGGCGCGGGGCGAGCCGGCCAATGGTGAAGTGATCAGGCCCCGTCTGTCTCCTGCAGCCCCCAGCGGTCCCAGAGCAGCAGCAGGAGAAGGCCCGGGATGGCCGCCGCGGCGCAGACAGGGAAGTAGAGCTTCCAGCCGTACCAGTCCGCCATGAAGCCCGTGAGGCCCGCGAAGAGCGTGCGCGGCAGGGCCATGAGGGCGCTGAACAGCGCGTACTGGGTGCCGGTGTAGCTGCGGTTGCAGGCCCCCATGAGCAGGGCCGCGAAGGCGCTGCCCCCCATGCCGTAGGCAAGGTTCTCCAGCGTGTTGGCGGCCACCAGCAGGGGCAGGTGGCGGCCCAGCAGGGAGATGGTCCAGAAGCCCAGGATGCTACCAGCCTGCACGAAGCCGCAGATCCAGAGCGCTTTGCGCAGGCTCATGCGCGTGAGCATCCAGCCGCCCAGCAGGCCGCCCAGGATGATGGCCACCATGGCCGTGGTCTTCTGCACGAAGCCGATCTCGGTCTTCGTGAAGCCCATGCCCCGCAGCAGGAAGGGGATGGTCATGGATTCCGCCAGCCAGTCGCCCAGCTTGTAGAACACGGCGAAGGCCAGCAGGTAGGCAATGCCCCGGCGCTGGAGCAGATCCTTGAGGGGCCCGGAGATGGCCTCCCGCAGCGTGCGCGGGGCCCGGGCCACGGCGTCGGTGTTCTCCGCCATCCAGGTGCCGATCATGCCCAGGACTGTGAGGCCGGCCATGGCGAGGTAGGTGGCCCGCCAGCCCAGCTTGTCCGCCAGGATGAGCGCCAGGCCGCCACTCACCAGCATGGCCACACGGTAGGCGGCGATGTGGATGCTGTTGCCCAGGCCCAGGTGCTTCTGGTCCAGGGCCTCGGCCCGCCAGGCATCCACGGCGATGTCGAAGGTGGCGCTGGTGACGGCCACGGCCAGCGCCAAGACCACCACCCGGAGCAGGTCCAGGTGCGGTTGGATGAGGGCCAGCCGGGCGAGCGCGAGCGCCATGCCCGCCTGCATGACCAGCATCCAGCCCCGCCGCCGGCCCAGGCCCGGCAGGGAGAAACGGTCCAGGAAGGGCGCCCAGAACACCTTCAGGCTGTAGGGCAGCGTCACGAAGCTGAAGAGGCCGATGGTGGCCAGGCTCAGCTTCTCGTCCGTCATCCAGGCCTTCAACGTCGAACCCGTGAGAAACAGCGGAAGCCCCGACGCGAAGCCGAGGAGCAGGAGGACGGCATACTGGCGGGGCTTCATCCCACCAGCCTAACCGCAGTCACCCACCGCTCAGGGCTCGCCCCCGTGGGTGTGCAGGTCGTGGACCATGTGGCCGCCCAGGTGGCCCGTGCGGAGCAGGGCCGCCACGCCCATGGCGCTGACCAGCAGCCAGAGGATGAACAGGACCCGGGCCAGGCGCGGCGGCAGATCCCGATGGAGGAACCGGGAGACCCCCAGGCGGAGGACCCAGGTCCCCGCCAGAACGCTGAAGATGGCCACGGTCCACTCGGCCGACTCCTCATGCTGGTCCAGCGCGGCCCGCAGCGCCGGCGTCCGGTGCGCGAGGTTCTCCGCGGCGTCCCCCGTGGCCAGGGCCAGCAGCGCTCCCGCGAGCCCGAGCAGCAGCAGGAGCAGCGCCATGGCGTGGATGCCCCGGCGCTGGGCGGGCCAGAGTGCGCCGATGAGGAAGAGGAGTGGCGCCGTCATCAGCAGCGCGATGGGAAAGTGGACGATGGCGGGATGGAGGTGGTTGAAGGGGGGCACGGGAGCTCCGGGGCGGAATCGGCGGGATGTCCCGAACAGGATGCGCCCACGGCCAGGGCGGACGCCAGACCGGAGGGGCCGGTTTCTGCCATCCGGATCTGGGACCGTCGTGGGCCGCGCTGCATCCTCGCCCGCAGGTCCCGTGGCCACGGCCGCGGTCCCCCTTGAGGAGGTCCCATGTCCCGCCCCGAACCATCCACCCCCATCTCTGCTCCATCCAGTAGCCTCGACCGCCGGGAGTTCTGCGCCTGCGCCCTCGCCGTGGCCGCCGCGGCCGCCGTCGTCTCCTGCGGAGGGGGCGGTGGGGGATCCGCTTCGGCGCCACCGCCGCCGCCTCCGCCACCCCCGCCCAGCCCCGTCACCACTTCGGAGACGAAGGCCAGCATGCTGGCCCAGCCGTCGGGAACGGTGAAGGACTACACCACCACCGCCTCCGGGAGCTGCCCGCTGGTCTTCGGAGCCGCCCAGGGCTACTACCTCGTCCGGGACAGCGGCGGCATCTACGCCTTCAACGCGAGCTGCCTGCACCAGGGCGGACGCCTCGGCCCCACGCAGACCGGCTTCAGCTGCCCCTGCCACGGCAGCCAGTACGATCTCAACGGCACCGTGACCCAGGGACCGGCCCCGGTGGGATCCACCCTCCAGCACTACGAAGTCAGCGAAGCCACGCCGGGCGGGGCCCTGGTGATCGATCCTTCCAAGCCCGTCTCCGCCGCCACGCGGCTGACCTGACCCGGCCGGTGCCGCCCATGACGCTCCAGCCGATCCTCCCGTTCCTCTGTTTCTCCCTGCTCCTCCCCGCCGGGCTGTCGGCCCAGGACTCGGATCTGCCCCTGGGCCTCAACCTGCCCACGGCGGACCACCTCGAGGGCTGGCAGCCCGCCATCCGCTTCACGCACCGCTTCACCGAATCCGCCAAGGGGAACTCGAAGGATCTCTATGGCCTGGATGGCGGCAACTTCCCGGGCCTGGGCTTCGACCTCGGCATCGCCGCGGTGCCGGGGCTCAACGCCCAGATCTACCGCACGGCGGATGGCAAGACCGTCACCCTGGCCCTCCAGGAGCGGATCCTGAACCGCCCCCATGTCCGCCTGGCAGTGCGGGTGGAGCGCTTCGACGAGACCATCCAGCGGACCACCTACGCCTTCGGAACCGTGGGCATCTCCGGTGCGGCCGTGCAGCTCCCCGCGGAGTTCGCGGCGGGCGCCTTCACGGTCAGTCTCGTGCCCACCTGGCTGTCCCGCACCACCACTAGGGACCAGGCGCTCTTCACCGCCGGGGCGAGCTTCCGGTGGCGCTTCGCCGAAAGCCAGTCGGTCCTGGCCGAGTACTACCCCCGCCCCTCCCGCCTGGATCGTGCGACCTACGAGCCCGGCTACGCCGTGGGCTACCGCTTCCAGACCAAGGGCCACCGCTTCACCCTCCTGGCCACCAACGTCCAGGGGACCACCGCCCACCAGGTCCTGGGCGGCGACTACGCCGGCGGCCCCAGACCCCCGGGGCGCTGGGCCCTGGGGTTCAACCTGGTGCGGATCTTCTAGGATGCTGGCTTCGAAGGAAGCCGGCTCAGGGGCGCCTGGGCTCCAAGATACGGAGCCCGGGCCCGGAGCCCATGCGTTTCAGGGGGACATAGAGCCAGTGCGTTCCAGGATCGATGACCACGACGTGGGCGTTGGGGCCGACGTCCTGGTCTCCCTCCCGGCGGAGGGTGGCGCCCTCGCCCAGGAAAACGACCGTCGGGCCCGACTCGGCAGCGACCACGAGCCGCCGGGCCGTGGGGTCGAACGCGAGCACATCGGGATCCCGGCCCACGGGGAAGGAGGCGGTGACCTTGCCGGCCGCGAGGTCCACCACCAGGAGTTTCGCATTCCCCTCGCAGGCCACGAAGGCCAGGTGACGTTCCGGATCGAGGGCCAGGCCGTGGTTCCCCTCCGCGCCGGGCAGGTCCAGGCGGGCCACCACCGACAAGGCCGCCGGGTCGATGGTGACGAGCTGGTTCCGGGTCTGGACATTGCTGTAGATGCGCCGGGACACGGGGTCGTACTGGGTGTTGCCCACCTCGCCGCCCAGGGGGATGGCGGCGATGGCCCGGCGGGAGGCCGCGTCGATCACCACGACCTGCCCCCCCCGCTCGTCCGACACGAAGACGCGCCCGTGCTCGGGATCGAAGGCCAGCCCGTCCGGGAACCGCCCCGCCGGCACCCGGGCCAGCTCGCGCAGCGTGTCCGTGTCCAGGATCGCCACCTTCCCCTCGCCGGCCACGCTGACATACAGCTCGTGGCGGCCGGGGACCGCGAGGATGCCGGTGCAGCTCGGGAAGCCCGGCAGGACCGCCAGCACCTTGCGGGCGGCGGTATCAAAGACCACCACCTCGCCCGCGCCCATGTGGGCGAGGTAGAGCCGGTGGGCCGCGGCGTCGAGGCTGGCGTAGTCGAACCGGGAGGCGGCGCCCGGCAGGGGCACCTCCGCGACGGACACGAGCGGCGCGGGGGCCTTGGGCCTCGATTGGCAGGCCACGGGCGCCAGCAGCATGAGGAGGGTCCAGGGAAAACGCTTGGAGGGTGGAACCGGCAGGAAGGTCATGGGGACTCCCGGATGACTCAAGGACGGAAGGTCCAGCGGAGCTTGGCGCTGAGGACCTCCTGGCGGGGCAGGAAGCGCAGCGGCCCGTTCAGGTCCGGCCGCTCCCAGCCTCGGGTCCAGACCAGGAAAGCCTCGGCCTGGGGACGGACCTCCCAACGCAGGCGGAGGTTCGACCCCAGGCTTCGGGAGGCGGTGTCGTACTGCAGGAGGCCCGACAGGATCAGGCCCGGGCCCCATCCGTACTCGCCGCGGAGCTGCAGCAGCCGCTGGGTGAAGTTCCCCCAGGGCAGCCGCGCGAAGTCGTTCTCGGCGGAGGCGGTCCACCGGATGTGGCCGTCCCGGGCGTTCCCGCCCACGGACTGGATCCACTGGAAGAGGCGCCCGCCGTAGAACTCGCCGAACCAGACCGTCGTCCCCACCTGCCACAGCCGCGTGGCCGCACTCTCCGCCAGCAGCCGCCAGCGGTCGAAGCGGTACTCTCCGGCCGGGATGATCACGCCGGGGCTGATCTCGAAGGGCTGGGCCAGCACCTCCACCTGGGGCTGCCAGTTGGCCTCGAAGTGATCTCCCGAGGCGGTCACCACATTGAAGGGGGCCGTGAAGAGCTCCGAGCTCTGGAGGTTCCCGCGGAGGTCCTCCACGCGGAAGAGGCTCACCTCGTAGAAGGCCTGCCGGATCCAGGCCAGCGACGGCGAGGCCGGACGCGGCTGGTAGGCGAGGCCCGCGGACAGCTGCCGCGTCCCCGGCCGCGGGAGGAAGCCCATGCCGGGATCCAGCGCCTCCCCGAAGCGGTTCACCTTCAGGCTGATGTCCCAGAGGTCGTTCGGATAGTCGACCTTGAACCCCCAGCCCCCGGGGTCGCCTTCCGGGAGGGCGGTCCCGGCGCTCCGGGCCGTCCACAGCCCCACCTCGAACAGCTTGTCGCCGAAGAGCCGGGAGGTCTGCCACACGGCGTCCAGCCCCGCCAGGCGGTTGCTTCCCGGCCCCTGGGGATTCCCCTGGGTGCCGATGGCGCCGAGGCGGAGGTGCTCGTCCACATCCCAGCTCACGCGGGCGGCGGAGAGGTCCGTTCCGCCGCGCACCGCGGAGCCCTCCTGCCGGATGCTCAGGGCGCCCACGGACACCGGCCCCACGCGGCCGATGACCTTGCCGCCGCCGCTGAGGGGGACCGGCGCGCCCGCGGCCAGCCCCACCGTGCGGGAGAAGAAGGGGATGAAGTCGCTGTCCAGGCCGAGGCCGAACTGGAACTGGTTCGCGCCCTCCAGGAAGAAGGCCCGCTTCTCGGGGAAGTAGAGCGGGAAGCGCGTCAGGTTGATCTGGCGGGAGTCGACCTCAGTCTCCGCGAAGTCCGGCCGGTAGGTGAGCATGCCGGACAGCTGGTTCGTGAGCGACGCCTCCACGTCGAGCCCCATCCGGCCCCGGGCGGAGCGTCTGCCTTCCTGGAAGTCCGCCTGGCGCTGGGCCAGCAGGAAGGGGCTCACGGAGAGCCCGCTCCCCCGCTTCAGGCCGGCCACGCCCTCCAGGAGGCCCGCCCGGCCCATGTCCGGCAGCTTGGCGTCGAGGATGGGGGAGGCCCAGCGCAGGGTCAGGCGCTCGCGGGCCACCTGGCGCTCGAGGTTGAAGCCCCACCGGTCCCGCGCCGGATCGAAGCGCAGGGTGCGGCTGGGGATGAAGATCTCGAGGCTCCAGCCGGTGCCATCCCGGGCGGTGGCCGCCTCCCAGAGGCCATCCCAGTCGAGGGACACGGACTCGGGGCCTGAGACCAGGCCGTCGGCGCGGGCCCCCGACGCGTTCACCTGGAAGCTGTAGGCCGTGTGCCCATCGCCGAGGGTGTCCACCACGAGCGTCACCGCATCGTCGCCGCTGAAGTCCCCGTCCCGCTGGAGGGTGTGGGCGACGATCCCCGACGGATCCGGATCCGCGCACCGGATCCCCACGTACAGGCCCTCCGGGGCGACCAGGACCTTCGCGGTGGTGGCGAAGGGCGTCGGCGCGCCGGGGACCGGCGCCTGCTGGGTGAGGCGGATCTCCGGCGTCCCGAGCCAGGCGGCCTCGTCCAGACGGCCGTCCACGCGGATCGGGGTGGAGGCGTGGGCGGCCCTCACTGTGGGCGGGGCCTCCGCCCACAGGCTGCCGCCCAGGCCGCCCAGGAGCGCCAGGGCCACGCGCCTAGCCATGGTAGAGGCCCAGACCGAGCAGGCCTGCCGCCAGCACCAGCAGGGGCTCGGGGATCTTGGTCTTCCAGATGAGCCCGAGGGTGCCGAGGCCGATGAGGGCCGTGGGCAGGTCGCGGATGGCCCCCCGGCCCAGCACCAGCACCGCGCCGGCGATGGCCCCGGTGGCCCCGGCCGTCACGCCCGTGACCAGGGCCTTCAGGCCCGGGTCCTTCCCGTGCCGCCGGAAGAACGGCGCCGCGAGCACCACCATCAGGTAGACGGGGAGGAAGACGCCCACCGCCGCCGCGCAGGCACCGAGGGGCCCGGCGACCAGGTAGCCGATGAAGGCCACGGTGATGACCACGGGCCCCGGCGTGATCATCGCGACGGCCACGGCATCCAGGAACTGGCGCTCCGTGAGCCAGTGCCACTCGTTGACCACGCCGCCGTGGAGGAAGGGCACGATGGCCAGGCCCGAGCCGAAGACGAAGAGGCCCGCCTTGGCGAAGAACCAGAGCACCGTCCCGGCCGTGGCCGCCGGGACCGCCCCCTGGGCCCCCGTCAGCAGCCAGGGCGCGAAGCCCGTCACCACCGGCCGCCGACCGGGACGGGCCCGGAGGATCCAGGCCAGGAGGCCCCCCAGCAGGACCAGGGAGACCCACTCCCGCCCCGTGAGGGCCGTCGTGGCGCCCACCACCAGGAAGATCCCCCAGGCCAGGGGGTCCTTCCGCAGGGTGGCCTTGCCGAGCTTGAAGGCGGACCGGGCGATGATGCCGATGACCGCCGCCCCGACGCCGTAGAAGACCGCCTGCATCCACCGGAGCCCGCCGTAGGCCACGTACAGCACGGAGAGCCCGATCACCATCAGGAAGGACGGCAGGATGAAGGTGAACCCCACGAGCGTGGCCCCGAGCACGCCGGCCCGGACGTAGCCCAGGTAGATCGCCAGCTGGGCCGCCAGGGGTCCGGGCGCGAGCTGGGCCAGGGTCAGCGCCTCCTGGTAGTCCGCCTCGCTGATCCAGCCCCGCGCCTCCACCAGGTCCCGGTGCATGGCCCCTGCCAGCGCGATGGGACCGCCGAACCCGAAGGCGCCGAGCTTCAGGAAGTAGAGGACGAAGGCCCGCAAGGGGGAGCGCCCATCCGCGGCGGTCACGCGGGACTCCGCGCCAGGGCTTCCAGGAAGGCGTCCAGCACCACGGAGCCCGCCGCGAGCCGGTCCTCATCCGCGGCGTGCCGGAGGGCCACGCCCTGGATGACCCGCGCGAAGCCTTCGGTTTCCGGGCGCTGGAACCGGCGGTCTTTCAGATCCACGTCGTGGATCAGCTCGGCCAGGGGCCGGAGCCCCGGCGCGGGGAGGTCCAGGTGGTGGAGGAAGGTCTCGAAGCTGCAGCGGTCGCCTTCGTGGGTGAACTCGCCCTCGGCCATGTCGAAGCGGAGGTCCCCCCGCCGGTGCCGGTAGGCCTTCGGATCCACGAACCGGAGGCGGGCCTCCGGGTCGATGAAGCGACGGATGAGCCAGGCGCAGGCGATCCGGTCCACATGGATGCCCTTCCGGGTGACCCAGGTGCGGCCGCGCAGCTCCTCCGCGGGGCCGGAAGGCGGGGTTTCCCTCGCGGGCAGGAGGCGGGCCTCGCAGGTGGCCAGCAGGTCCTCGACCTCGGCCCGACGCTGGGCCCCGAAGAAGTCCCGGGCCTGGATCTCCTCCAGCCGGCGGCGGAAGCGGGCCAGGGCGCCGGCGTCCGCCTCCGCGGGCGCCTCGAGGGCCGTGCGGAGCTCCCCGGCGAGGGCGGCGTAGTCCCCGTCCCGCTCGGCCCGGAACCGGGCCACCACGTCCGCGTCCGAAAGCCCCTCCACCAGGCTGGCCTCCACCACGGAGGCCTCTCCGCCGGCTCCCTCGATCTGGCGGACCATCCACTGGAGATCCTCGGTGGACTCCTCCGAAGCCGGCAGGGCGTGCACCGAGTTCTTGAGGGCGACGGCCCCCAGCGACTGGAGCTGGCGGCGGACCTTCACCCGCAGGTAGGCGGGCTGGGCGGGGAGTTGGTGGAAGAGGAGCATCCACCGCAGCGGATCGGACATGGGTCACCCCGCCCCAAGATAGATTCACCTGCATCTCATGCAAGATTCAGGTGAATCTTTTCCTGGAAGCGAAAGCCAACGCGTGACCTCGGACCCTCGCGGCGCACGCGCCGCGGGGGGAACCTCCGGAGAGCAAAGCGAGGCACGGCTCCGCCGAGCCGAGCGCGGGGGCCCGGGGGGAGGCTCCGTGTCCGCGAGCCCTCGGGCGAGCGGGAGCCACGCGTAGCGTGGCGTCAGACGGAGATGCGCAGCGAAGCGGAGCGAGACCTTAGATCCTCGCGGCGCACGCGCTGCGGGGGGACCCCCCGGAGAGCAAAAGCGAGGCACGGCTCCGCCGAGCCGAGCGCGGGAGTCCGGGGGGAGGCTCCGTCTCCGCGAGCCCTCGGGCGGGCGGGAGCCACGCGTAGCGTGGCGTCAGACGGAGGCGCGCAGCGAAGCGGAGCGAGACCTTAGATCCTTGCGGCGCACGCGCCGCGAGGAGAACCCCCGGATAGGGCTAATCCGCGAGCGTGCTCAGATCCCCCGGATCCTGCCCCAGGGCCCAGGCCTTGAGGGCGCGGCGGACGATCTTGCCTGAGCGCGTCTTGGGCAGGCTGGCTCGGATCTCGATGTCCGAGGGGGTGGCGATGCCGCCCAGGTCCTCGCGGACATGGTCCTTGAGGCTGGCGATGAGGCCGGGTCCCGCCTCGACGCCGGCCTTGACCACCACATAGGCCTTGATGCTCTCGCCCTTGATGGCGTCGGGGATGCCCACCACGGCGCTTTCCGCCACAGCCGGATGACGGATGAGCGAACCCTCGATGTCGGCAGTGCCAATGCGGTGGCCCGCCACATTGAGCACATCGTCGGAGCGGCCCAGCACCGCGATGTAGCCATCGGCATCCCGCACGGCCACATCCCCGGCGCTGTAGCAGCCGGGGATGTCACGCCAGTAATCCTCGTAGCGCTTGGGATCGTTCCACACGGTGCGCAGCATGTAGGGCAGCGGGAACTTGATCACCAAAAGACCGCCCTGGCCATCGGGCACGGGACTCCCGTCGCGATTCACCACGGCGAGTTGGGCTCCGGGCATGGGCTTGCCCGCCTTACCCGGCCGGACCTCGAAGGTGGGCAGGGTGCCGATGACGGGTCCGGCGATCTCCGTCTGCCACCAGTTGTCCACCACCTGGCCGTTTCCCTGTCCGACGAGATGCTGCTGGGCCCAGCGGTGGGCTTCGGGGTTCAACGGCTCGCCGGCGCAGGCCAGGAGACGCAGCTTGCTCAGATCAAACTTCCCGGGGGCCTCGGCCCCATGGCTCATCCACATGCGCACGGCCGTGGGGGCCGTGAACATGACGTTCACCCCGAAGCGCTCGCAGAGCTCCCAGGTGACCTCTGGGCTGGGGTAGTCCGGCGCGCCTTCGCGGCACAGCACGGTCGCCCCGATGCTGAGGGGACCGTAGACGATGAAGCTGTGGCCCACGATCCAGCCGATGTCGGAGGTGCTCCAGTAGATGTCCCGCTCCTGGATCTGGTAGAAGGCCTTGCTCAGGTAGTTGACGCCCACCATGTAGCCGCCGGTGGCATGCACCACGCCCTTCGGTTTCCCCGTCGTTCCGCTGGTGTAGAGGATGAACAGGGGATGCTCGGCGTCCACCATCTCGGGCTCGCAGTGGATGTCGCGGCCCTGCTGGATATCGTAGAAGTCCTTCTCGCGCTCGCTGGCGAAGGTCACGAGCGCGTCGCCGGGACGCGATCCGCGGCGGTGGACGATGACGTGATCCACGGTGGTCAGGTCGCGCACGGCCTCATCCACGATGGGCTTGAGGGCGATGGCCTTGCCGCGCCGGTAGGTGAAGTCAGAGCACACCACGACCTTGGCGCCGGCGTCCTCGATGCGGGTGCGCAGGGCCAGGGCGCCCATGCCCGCGTAGACCACGCTGTGGATGGCGCCGATGCGGGCGCAGGCCAGCATGGAGATGATGCCCTCGGGCGTGAGCGGCATGTAGAGGATGACGCGATCACCCTTCTTCACGCCGAGGCGCTTGAGTGTGTTGGCGAAGCGGTTCATCTCGCGGTAGAGGCGGTTGTAGGTGTAGGAGCGCTCGTCGCCGTCCTCGCCCACCCACAGCAGGGCGGCCTTGTTGCGCCGGTCGCTGTGCACGTGGCGGTCGATGCAGTTCACGGTGGCGTTGAGCTTCCCGCCCAGGAACCAGGCGTGGTTGGGGGCGTTGAACTGGAAGACCTCCTTCCAGGGCTCGGCCCAGTCCAGGCCCCGGGCCTTGTCGGCCCAGAAGGCCGCGGGATCGGCCTCTGCCAGGGTCCGCTCCACCTCGTAGTTGATGGCCGCCTGCTTGGCGAGCCAGCCCCTCATCGGAATGGGGGCCTCCCCCTTCTGCAGCGCCTGGATGGTCTTCTGCTGGGTGATGCTGATTTCCACGTCGCTCATGGAGGGCTCCGAGAACGGGGTGAGGTGGATTGGATTGGAAGGTTGGGAGGGAAGGTAGCACGGTCGTGGAACCTGGAACCCATGACAGGGATCACAGCTAGACTTCCGGGCAGGAGCCTCCATGGCCGTTCAATCCCAAGTCCCCTGCCCCTATGACCTACACCCCAGCGTGGCCCACATCCAGGCCATCCTCGCCAACCTCGAGCGGAACTCGGGCCGCGACTTGGCGGCCTGGGTGGCCCTGGCCCGGAAAGCGGCCCCGGCCCACCTCAAGGGCTGCGCCGTCTGGCTGAAGGCCCAGGGTCTCGGCGGCAACCAGGCCGGCCTGGTGGCCCAGAGGGCCTGCGCCGCCCCCGGCCACGCCTTCGACGATACGGCGGAAGGCTACCTCGCTGCCGCACCAGGCTACGTGGATGCCCAGTACGCGGGGAAGAGGGCCGCCCTGCGGCCGCTCTTCGAGGCCATCGTCCTCCGGGCCCGGAGCCTCGGCTCCGACGTGAAGGTCTGCCCCTGCGAGACCATCGTCCCCCTCTACCGGCATCACGTCTTCGCCGAAGTGAAGCCCTTCGCCTCGCGCCTGGATCTGGGCCTGGCGCTGGGCGATCCCGCCACCGTCAGGGACCCCTTCGGGCGGCTCAAGGACACCGGTGGCTTCCCGAAGAAGGACCGGATCACGCACAAGCTGGAGATCACCACGGAGGCGGATCTCGATGGGGTCCAGCCCTGGCTCCGGCACGCCTATGAGCGGGATGTCAAAGCCTGAGCGCTGAGCTCTGGCAAAACTCAGTACCGGCTGGCGGTCTCCAGGGCGGCCATGTCTTCGGCGGTCAGCGTCAGCGATGCCGCGCGGATCAGGCTGTCCAGCTGCTCCAGGCTGGTGGCACTGGCAATGGGGGCGGTGACGCCGGGGTGCGCCATGAGCCAGGCCAAGGCCACCTCCGCGGGCTTGGCCCCGTGCCGCGCGGCCACGGTGTCCAGCGCTCCCAGGATGCGGAAGCCCCGCTCGTTCAGGTAGCCCTTGACCCCCTTCCCCCGCGGGCTCTTCCCCAGGTCCGCCTCGCTGCGGTACTTCCCGCTGAGGAAGCCCTTGGCCAGGCTGAAGTAGGTGATGACGCCCAGCCCCTCGGCCATGGCGAGGTCCCGCAGGGCGCCGTCATAGCTCTGGCGGTCGTAGAGGTTGTACTCGGGCTGCAGCACCTCGTAGCGGGGAAGCCCCTTGGCGGACGCGCTGAGGGCCGCGCCCAGCTGGCCTGCGTCGTAGTTGGAGGCGCCGATGGCCCGCACCTTCCCGGCGGCGATCAACTTCTGGTAGGCGGCGAGGGTCTCCTCATGGGGCGTGCCCGGATCGAACTTGTGGGAGAGATAAACGTCGATGTGGTCCGTCTGGAGACGGCGCAGTGAATCCTCCACCGCGCGCTCGATCCAGGCTGCGGACAGGCCTTTCCGATCCGGCCCCATCTCCATGCCCACCTTGGTGATGAGGACAATCCGGTCGCGGCAGCGGCGGTCCCGCATCCACTCGCCGATGATCGTCTCGGATTCGCCGCCCTGGTTCCCGGGCTTCCAGATCGAGTAGACGTCGGCGGTGTCCAAGGCCTCGAAACCCGCTCCCGCGAAGCGGTCCAGGATCTCGAACGAGGCCTTCTTGTCGATGGTCCAGCCAAACACATTGCCACCGAAAACCAGCGGGGAAATGGAGAGGCCGGTCCGGCCGAGGAGTCGCTTGGTGTGCATCATCGAAACCTCCGAAAGTCGGCGCCTACGGAATCGCCACGTTCACCCGGACGATCTTCAACACCCGCTCCAGATCCTTCGGATCCAGCCCCACGAGGAAGCCGCGGCTGCCGCCGTTGAGGTAGATCTTCGGCAGGTCGAAGATCGTGGCCTCGGCATGGACGGGCATGGCCTTCTTCGTGCCCAGGGGGCTGGTGCCGCCCACCAGGTAGCCGCTGTGGCGGTTGGCCACCTCGGGCTTGCAGGGCTGCACGGACTTCGCGCCGATCTGGCGGGCCAGCTCCTTGGTGCTCACCTCGCGGTCCCCGTGCATGAGGATGATGAGCGGCGCGCCCTTCTCGTCCTCCATCACCAGCGTCTTGACGACCGCGTGCTCGTCCACCCCCAGCTCCCGCGCGCTCACAGCCGTGCCGCCGTGGTCCTCGTAGCGGTAGAGGTGCTCGGTGTAGGGTACGCCCGCCTGCCTGAGCAGCCGCGTGGCGTTGGTGGATGGCGCCTTGGCGCTCATGGCACAACCTTGGTCATGGCACCATGATCCCACGCTCCGGCAGGAGACTCCGTGTCCATCTCACCGCCCGACCCCCTCCTGGCCCTCGCCCTCGTTGTGGTGGCCCTGGGCCTGCTGGACCGACTGGGGCTATGGATGGAGGCCCGCGGCTGGATCTACTGGCGACGGCGGCGGGCGCAGGGCTCCGCCCTGGGCGCCACCTTCCTCGAGCTGCAGAAGATCTTCGAATCAGGGAAGGCCGAGCATGTCATCGCCGCCCAGGCGAATGCCGGAAAGGAGAGCCCGGACCCCATCGCAGGCCACCTGGCGGCGGACCATGCCGAGATCGATGCGCTCTTCGGAGAGGCCCGGATGGCCATGGATCGCAGTCTCCAGCCGGAGGCGCACCGCGCCCTGGACCGGATCTGGATGCGCCTGGCCGTGCACATCCGCGCGGAGCACAAGGCCCTCTTCCCCGCCGTGGCCGAGGCCCGCCCGGACCTGGCGGAGGCCCTCCGGACCCTGCGCGAGGATCATGATTTCTTCATGGCCACCCTGGCCACGGCCGTGAACGCCCTCAAGGGACCCGGGTTGGACTGGGCCGCGGCTCGGACCGCGGCCGAGGCAGTCCAGCGGCGCCTGGCCGCCCATAACGCGCTGGAGGAGGAGCGGATCTACCCCGTGGCCGACCAGCTCCCCGAGGTTCAGAGAAGGCACCTGGCCGGCGAAGTATTGCGGGAACTGGCGGCACTTCCCACGCGCTACGGGGGCTAGCCCCCGAAGGCCCGGAAGCTCGCGCCCTCGGGCACGTCCAGCCCGAAGACTTCCCTCAGGACGGGGATGACCTCTTCCGGCGCCAGCTCGCGGCCATCGATGGCGTCGCCCCGGATCTCGGCATAGGCGCGGTTGCGGAGGATCCGGCGCACCTCGGGGCCCGGGAGCTGGGCCGTGAGGGTGGCCAGGAAGCGGGACTCGGGATGGGTGCTGGTGTAGTGGTTGGCCATCTCGTAGTCCACCGGGAACCGCTCCTCGGCCCGGAACGCGTAGAGGTCCACCCAGGCGCCGTCCTGGAAGCACTGGAGCACGTTCAGCGGCTCCCCATCCGCCTCCTCGACCACGCGGTACCGGCGCTGGAACTGGACATGGGGCTGGCCATCCAGCGGCAGGGGTTGCAGCAGCCCCTCCCCGCCGAAGCCCACGTCGCAGAGCCAGCGGCGGCCCTCCAGCAGCACCAGCAGCAGCATGTGGGTGCGGGGGAGCAGGGCAGTCGCGCCCCGTCGCACCCGGGCCTCGCAGGGGATGACCTCGAAGCCCACCCGCCGCAGCACCGCCAGGAACAGGCCATTCTGCTCGAAGCAGTAGCCGCCGCGACGGCGTTGCACGAGCTTGGCCTTGAGCGAGGCCAGGTCCAGCCGGATGGGCAACCCCATCTGGATGTCCAGGTTCTCGAAGGGGATGGTGGAGGCGTGAGCCAGATGCAGGGCCCGCAGCGTGGCCAGGTCGGGTCGCGGCTCGCCCGCGAAGCCGATGCGCCGCAGGTAGGCGTCCAGGTCGAGATCAGCGGACATACTGGGCTTCACCCTTCCCGAAGGACCAGTCGGCCAGCTCGTTCTCCACCAGGCAGATCATCACGTCCTCGGGACGGAGACCGGGATTCCTTGCCAGGTTCTCCACGATCCGGCGGTACAGCGCCTGCTTCATCTCCACGGTGCGTCCCTTCCGGAGCGTGATCTGGATGGCCACCCACTCCGGCGATCGATCGATGCCCAGGTAATGGGGATCAAAGATCAAGCCTGAGGCATGCTCCGTCAGGATATGGAAGCGGTCGTCGGCAGGGGCGTTCACCGTCGCGGTGAGCGCCTCCTGGACGCCATCCGACAAGGCCTGCCGGTAGGCGTCGCTCACGCCGGAACGATGGGAAATGCGTACGAGAGGCATGGAATCTCCTTCAGGGAGTCGCTCATTCTAGCCGTGGCCGGCGAGGATGTTACGACACTTGGCGACGGAGGTTCAGCGATTGTTCCAGGCCGCCACATTCCGCCGGATCTGGGCGGCGTGGACCTCCAGGTGGGCGGCGTAGTTCCGAAGCCAGTCATCGGTGCCGTAGGAACCGCTGTGCGTGTGACGTCCCATGTGACCCCAGGCCGATTCCGGAAGCCGCTCGAGCGGGGTGATCGTGTGTGCCCTCGCCGCCTCGATCAGCCGCAGGGCCAGCTCCGGATCCGAGGCATGGTAGTCGAAGCGCTGCGCCCACGCGTTCTCGTCGTAGCCCACGATGAGAGGCTCGGGATCCGCCAACAGGAGCCGGATGCGGATGGCGCCATAGGTCTCGGAATCCGCGCAGTGGACCACCACCTCGTGGGCGCTCCACTTTCCCTCGGCGGGCCGCCAGGTGCGGGCCTCCGCCGGCACCTCCTCCCAGACCCGGCGCAGCAGGGCGGGGCCCGTACGGTAACGCAGGAGATGAGCTTCCCGGGTGGCAGCATCGAACGTCATGGGACACCTCGACACCAGCATGGCGCAGCGGGCCCTGAAATGAAGCCTCGACTTGCGAGGCAACCGGGGATTCAATGGGGACCTCTCCCGGAGTTCCCCATGCGCTTCTCGACGCGCCTTCCTGTGGCCTGCCTTGCGCTCTCCGTGGCGGCCCTCTCCCTGCTCGCCGGCGACCGCGTCACGGGCCGGGCCTTCGCCACCCGCTCCGAGGTGGCGGCCCAGCACGGCATGGCCTGCACCAGCCAGGCCCTGGTGACCCAGATCGCGCTCGACATCCTGAAGCAGGGCGGGTCCGCGGTGGATGCGGCCATCGCGGCGGACGCGGCGCTCGGCCTCATGGAACCCACCGGCAGCGGCATGGGCGGCGACCTCTATGCCATCGTGTGGGACGCGAAGACGAAGAAACTCCACGGCCTCAACGGCAGCGGGCGCTCGCCGCAGTCACTCACCCTCGAGCACTTCAAGAAGCTGGGCCTCAAGCACATCCCACCCCAGGGGCCGCTCCCCGTGAGCGTGCCCGGCTGCGTGGACGGCTGGTTCGAGCTGCACCGGAAGTTCGGGAAGCTCCCCATGGCCCAGGTGCTGGCGCCCGCCATCCGCTACGCCAAGGAGGGCTTCCCGGTTTCCGAGCTCATCGCCTACTACTGGGGCCGCAGCGTGCCCGTGCTGGGCAAGTACCCCGGATTCCTCGAGACCTTCACCGTGGACGGCAAGCGCGGCCCCGTGAGCGGAGAAGTGTTCCGCAACCCGCGCCTGGCGAAAACACTGGAGATCCTGGCCCGGGACGGCCGCGATGCCTTCTACAAGGGCGAGATCGCCCGGAAGATCGACGCCTACATGAAGGCCAACGGCGGCTTCCTCAGCTACGAGGACCTGGCGGCCCACCACTCGGACTGGGTGGAGCCCGTCAGCGTGAACTACCGCGGCTACGACGTGTGGGAGCTGCCCCCCAACGGCCAGGGCATCGCCGCCCTCCAGATGCTGAACATCCTCGAGGGCTACGACTTCTCGAAGATCCCCTTCGGCAGCCCGCAGCACGTGCACCTGTTCACGGAGGCCAAGAAGCTGGCTTTCGAGGACCGGGCCAAGTTCTACGCGGACGCGGCCTTCATGAAGGTTCCGCTCTCCTGGCTGCTGTCGAAGGACTACGCGGCCCAGCGCCGCGCCCTCATCGGCGATCGCGCCTCGCGCCGCCTGGAGGCGGGCCACCCGCCCCTGAAGGAAGGCGACACGGTCTACCTCACCACCGCCGATGGCGAAGGCAACATGGTGAGCCTCATCCAGAGCAACTACCGCGGCATGGGTAGCGGCATGACGCCCGGCGACCTGGGCTTCTGTCTCCAGGACCGCGGCGAGCTGTTCAACCTCGAAGAAGGCAACGCCAACACCTACGCCCCCGGCAAGCGGCCCTTCCACACCATCATCCCTGGCTTCATTACCAAGGATGGCCAGCCCTTCCTCAGCTACGGCGTCATGGGTGGTGAGTTCCAACCCATCGGCCACGCGCAGATCGTCATGGACCTCATCGACTTCGGCATGAACGCCCAGGAGGCTGGTGACGCCCCGCGCATGAGCCACGACGGTTCGCCGGAGCCCACCGGCGAGAAGGGGAGGCTGCCGGGTACCATCCAACTGGAAAGTGGCTTCCCATACGAGACGGTCCGCGAGCTGATGAACCGCGGCCATGGCGTGGGCTGGATGTTCGGCGGCTACGGCGGCTACCAGGCCATCCGCTGGGATCCCAGGCAGAAGGTCTACTTCGGTGCCAGCGAGTCGCGGAAGGACGGTCAGGCGGCAGGCTACTAGGAATTAGCCCCGAAGTTAGCCCCCACAACAGCGCCGGTGGGCGCTCCCCAGAGCGGCCCATGTAGAATGGACCTGGCGGGAGTCTATGCCTGCCCTCTGCGGGGGATGGTGCCCCGCCAAAGTCATATCGTTCGCGCCAAGCGGCGTTTCCTGGGGGAGTTGACCGTGCTGCAAGCCTATCGCCAACACGTTGCCGAGCGTGCCGCCCTCGGGATCCCGCCCCTGCCGCTCACCGAGGCTCAGACCGACGAGCTCACCCACCTGTTGGCCAATCCCCCCAAGGGCGAAGAGGCCTTCCTTCTCGACCTGCTGACCCACCGCGTGCCCGCCGGCGTGGACGACGCCGCCCGCGTGAAGGCCGCCTTCCTGGCCGCGGTCGCCAGCGGCAAGGAGAAGGTGGCTCTGGTCTCGCGCGAGAAGGCCACGGAGCTGCTGGGCACCATGCTGGGCGGCTTCAACGTCAAGCCCCTCATCGACCTGCTGGACGATGCCACCGTGGGCGGGATCGCCGCGGAGGGTCTCAAGAAGACCCTGCTGGTCTTCGATGCCTTCGCGGACGTGAAGGCCAAGGCCGACAAGGGCAACCAGAATGCCCAGACCGTGCTGAAGTCCTGGGCCGAAGCCGAGTGGTTCACCAGCCGGCCCGAGGTGCCCCAGAGCCTCACGCTCACCGTGTTCAAGGTGACCGGCGAGACCAACACCGACGACCTCTCCCCCGCGCCCGACGCGTGGAGCCGCCCCGACATCCCGCTCCACGCCCTGGCCATGCTGAAGAACGCCCGGCCCGGCATCAATCCTGACGACCCGGGCAAGGTGGGCCCCCTCAAGCAGCTCGAGGCCCTGAAGGCCAAGGGGAACCTGGTGGCCTACGTGGGCGACGTGGTGGGCACCGGTTCCTCCCGCAAGTCCGCCACCAACTCCGTGCTGTGGTTCACGGGTGAGGATATCCCCTTCGTGCCCAACAAGCGCTTCGGCGGCGTGTGTCTCGGCACCAAGATCGCCCCCATCTTCTACAACACCATGGAAGACGCCGGCGCCCTGCCCATTGAGCTGGACGTCAACGGCATGGAGATGGGCGACGTCATCGAGCTGCGTCCCTACGAAGGCAAGGCCCTGAAGAACGGGAAGGTCATCGCCGAGTTCAAGGTGAAGTCCGACGTGATCTTCGACGAGGTCCGCGCCGGCGGTCGCATCCCCCTCATCGTGGGCCGCGGCCTGACCACCAAGGCCCGCGCGGCCCTGGGCCTGCCCGCCTCCACCGCCTTCCGCCTGCCGGCCGTGCCCAAGGACACGGGCAAGGGCTTCTCCCTGGCCCAGAAGATGGTGGGACGCGCCTGCGGCGTGAAGGGCATCCGCCCCGGCACCTACTGCGAGCCCAAGATGACCACCGTGGGTTCCCAGGACACCACGGGCCCCATGACCCGCGACGAGCTGAAGGACCTGGCCTGCCTCCAGTTCTCCGCCGACATGGTGATGCAGTCCTTCTGCCACACCGCGCCCTATCCCAAGCCCGTGGACGTGAAGACCCACCGCGAGCTGCCCCCCTTCATCACCAACCGCGGCGGCGTGTCCCTGAAGCCCGGCGACGGCGTCATCCACAGCTGGCTGAACCGCCTGCTCCTGCCCGACACGGTCGGCACCGGCGGCGACTCCCACACCCGCTTCCCCATCGGCATCTCCTTCCCCGCGGGCTCGGGCCTGGTGGCCTTCGCCGCCGCCACGGGCGTCATGCCGCTGGACATGCCTGAGTCCGTGCTGGTGCGCTTCAAGGGTGAGCTGCAGCCCGGCGTCACCCTGCGCGACCTGGTGAACGCCATCCCCTACTACGCCATCCAGCAGGGGCTGCTCACCGTCGAGAAGAAGGGCAAGAAGAACATCTTCAGCGGCCGCATCCTCGAGATCGAGGGCCTGCCCAAGCTGAAGGTGGAACAGGCCTTCGAGCTGACGGACGCCTCCGCCGAGCGCTCCGCCGCAGGCTGCACCGTGCGCTTGGACAAGGAACCGATCATCGAGTACATGACCTCGAACATCACGCTCATGAAGTGGATGATCGCCAACGGCTACGAGCACCGGGAGACGCTGGAGAACCGCATCAAGGCCATGCAGGCCTGGATCGCCAAGCCCGAGCTGCTGGCCCCCGACGCGGACGCGGAATACGCCGCCGTCATCGAGATCGACCTCGCGGACGTGAAGGAGCCCATCGTGGCCTGCCCGAACGATCCGGACGACGTGAAGCTGCTATCCACCGTGGCCGGCGACACCATCGACGAGGTGTTCATCGGCTCCTGCATGACCAACATCGGCCACTTCCGCGCCGCCGGGAAGCTGCTGGACGGTAAGACCGACCTCTCCACCCGCCTCTGGATCGCCCCGCCCACCAAGATGGACGCCTACATCCTCACCCAGGAGGGCTACTACGGCATCCTCGGCCGCACCGGCGCCCGCATGGAGATGCCCGGCTGCTCGCTGTGCATGGGCAACCAGGCCCAGGTCCGCAAGGGCAGCACGGCCATGTCCACCTCCACCCGCAACTTCCCCAACCGCCTGGGCCTCGACACCCGCGTCTACCTGGGCTCCGCCGAGCTGGCCGCCATCTGCGCCCTCCTCGGGAAGATCCCCACGGTGGAGGAGTACAAGGCCCAGATCGGCATCGTGGACGCCAAGGCGAAGGACATCTACCGCTACATGAACTTCGACCAGATCGCGGACTTCCGCGAAGTGGCCGACACCGTCCAGGTCTAGCTTTTTGCCCCGGATGAACACAGATAAACACGGATGAGCCGGAGCCGATCCGCGTTCATCCGTGTTCATCTGTGGCAATGGGATTCTTTTGTGCTAGTCTCATCAGTTCTTGACCACCTTTCGGGGGGTTCCCATGGGGATCTTTGAGGGCCACATTCGCGTCCACGACGGCGACCGCTTCGCCCTGGTGGCCTCGCGCTGGAACGACTTCATCGTCGACCGCCTCATCGAGGGCGCGAAGGACTGCATCCTCCGCCACGGCGGCCATGAAGACCAGATGGACCTCATCCGCGTCCCCGGGAGCTTCGAGCTGCCCCAGGCGGCCAAGCTGGCGGCCCAGAGCGGCCGCTACGCCGGCGTCATCGTGCTGGGCTCGGTGATCCGCGGCGGCACGCCCCACTTCGACATGATCGCCGCCGAGGTCACCAAGGGCGCCGCCCAGGTGGCCCTGGACACCGGCCTGCCGCTGGCCTTCGGCGTGCTGACCACCGACAGCGTGGAGCAGGCCATCGACCGGGCCGGCGCCAAGATGGGCAACAAGGGCTGGGAGGCCGCCCAGAGCGTCCTCGAGATGGCCGACCTCGCGCACGCCCTCAAGGCCGGAACGAAGGGACGCAAGTAGATGGGAGTTCGCCGCCGGGGGCGGGAGTACGCCCTTCAGATGCTGTACGCCATGGACCTCACCGGCTACCAGCCGGACCAGGTGTTCGCCGGGTTCTACGCCATCCAGGACCTGAACCGGGATGCCTTCTACTATGCCCGGCGCCTGGTGGACGGCGTGTACGGCCACATGGAGGAGATCGATGACGTGCTGGCCAAATACGCCGAGCACTGGAAGATCCACCGCATGGCGGCCGTGGACCGCAACCTGCTGCGCCTGGGGCTCTTCGAGCTGATGTACGTGAAGGAAGTGCCCTTCCCCATCGTCATCAACGAGGCCCTGGAGATCGTGAAGGAATTCAGCGACCAGGAAGGCACGCAATTCCTCAACGGCATCCTGGATGCCGCGCGCAAAGAATTCCGCCCCGAAGAAACCGGCCCCCGGCTGCGCAAGAAAGCCGTGGCCGTGGATCCCCCGGAAGAATCGTGACCTGACCCTGTCCGGCTGGTTTGCTATGCTCGTTCCCTTCCCCAGCCTGATCCGACCGTTGGAGCATTGATGAGCCCTTCACGCAAGAAATCCCCTGCGACCAAGAAGCCCGCCCTGGCCCCCAAGCCCGCTGCCGCCAAGGCCACCCCCAAGACCGCCCCCAAGGCTGCGGCCCCCCGGACCGCCCCCGGCGCCCCCCTGGGCCTGGAGGAGATCAAGGCCCTCATCGCCCTGGTGGGTCGCGAGCCCTTCCAGGAATTCGAGTTCGAAGCCGGCGACATGCGCTTCCGCATCCGGAAGGACGGCCCGGCTCCTGTGGTCCAGGCCACCCCCATGGCCGCCCCTCAGATGGTGGTCGCCGTCCCCGCGGCCCAGCCCTCCCCCGCCGCGGCGGTCCCCGCGGCCCAGCCGGCCGTCCCCGCGGATGAGCCCGGCATCCACTACGTCACCAGCCCCATCGTCGGCACCTTCTATCGCGCCTCGAACCCCACCGCCGCGCCCTACGTGTCCCCCGGCGATTTCGTGAAGCCCGGCCAGACGCTCTGCATCGTCGAAGCCATGAAGCTCATGAACGAGATCGAGTGCGACGTCTCCGGCGAGGTCGTGAAGGTGCTGGTGGAGAACGGCACCCCCGTCGAATACGGCGAGCGCCTCTTCGCGGTCCGGATCGGTTAGCCATGGCCTCCGCCATCAAGCGCAAGGGCTCGCAGCCCGCACCCACCGCGCCGGACGAACCGCCGTTCAAGAAGATCCTCATCGCCAACCGGGGTGAGATCGCGCTGCGCGTGATCCTGGCCTGCAAGGAGATGGGCATCCAGACCGTGGCCGTCTACTCCGAGGCCGATCGCAACGCCCTCCACGTGCGGTTCGCCGACGAGGAGGTGTGCATTGGGCCTCCGCCGTCCTCCAAGTCCTACCTGAACATCCCCCAGGTCATCGCCGCCGCCGAGGTCACCGGCGCCGAGGCCATCCATCCCGGCTACGGCTTCCTCAGTGAGAACCCCCACTTCGTGGAGGTCTGCCAGGCCTGCGGGATCACCTTCATCGGGCCCAACGCCGAGATCATCCGGAAGATGGGCAACAAGGCCCAAGCCAAGGCCACCATGCTGGCGGCGGGCGTGCCCCTCATGCCCGGCAGCGAGGGCATCATCGAGACGGTGGAAGAGGCTCTGGTGGTGGCCGAGCAGATCGGCTACCCCGTCATCGTGAAGGCGAGCGCCGGCGGCGGCGGACGCGGCATGCGCATCGTCAACAACCCCGAGGAGCTGCCGGACCTCTACAACACCGCCCGCAGCGAGGCCAAGAGCGCCTTCGGCGACGATGCCGTCTACATGGAGAAGTACCTCCTGGAACCGCGCCACATCGAAGTCCAGATCATGGGCGACCTCTTCGGCAACGTGGTGCACCTGGGCGAGCGCGAGTGCTCCATCCAGCGCCGCCACCAGAAGCTCATCGAGGAGAGCCCCAGCGCGGCGCTGACGCCGGAGCTGCGCCAGCGCATCTGCGCGACGGCCGTCAAGGCCGCCCAGGCCGTGGGCTACTACAACGCCGGCACCATCGAGTTCCTCCTCGACAAGCGCGGCGACTTCTTCTTCATGGAGATGAACACCCGCGTCCAGGTGGAGCATCCCGTCACGGAGCTGGTCACGGGCATCGACATCGTGAAGGAGCAGCTCCGCATCGCCGCGGGCCAGAAGCTCAGCTTCCGCCAGGAGGACGTGATCCAGAAGGGCCACGCCATCGAGTGCCGCATCAACGCGGAAGACCCCTTCAAGTTCACGCCCTGCCCCGGCCGCATCAGCGCCCTGCACTTCCCCGGCGGCCCCGGCATCCGCGTGGATACCGCCATGCACCAGGACGCGGTCATCCCGCCCCACTACGACTCCATGGTGGCGAAGCTCATCGCCTTCGGCGCCAACCGCACCGAGGCCATCGCCCGCATGCGGCGCGCCCTGGACACCCTGGTCATCGAGGGCATCAAGACCACCGCCCCCCTGCACCGCCGCATCATGGACCACCCCGACTTCATCTCCGGCGCCTTCTCCACGAAGTGGATGGAGACGTTCATGGAAGACCTGAAGCGGGATCCCGCTGGGGATCCGCGCTGACGGGTCGCGAGGGACGCTGCAGTGCAGCGTTCCGAGCGGGGCCCCGTCCGCGGATCCATAACAACCAGGTTGGCCACCACGCTCGCGCCGTTCCGAGCGGGGAATGCGCTCTTGGATCCATAAGACCCAGGTCGGCCTCCACCTCCCCCCCGCGCCGTTCAGGAAAGCCCCAAAACCCGATAGACTGGACCCCGTGCCGCTATAGCTCAGTTGGTAGAGCGCCCGCCTTGTAAGCGGATGGTCGTTGGTTCAATTCCGACTAGCGGCTCCAGTCTTCTGGGAGCCTCATGGACCACCACGCCCTGTGCCGACCATGAGCGATCCCACCCCCACCCGCCCCAGCCTGCTCCGCTCCGCGGGGGTCGTGGGCTTCATGACGCTGCTGAGTCGCCTCACGGGGCTGCTCCAGACCTTTTTCCTCAGCCACGTGCTGGGGGCGGGCGCTGCGGCGGATGCCTATGCCGTAGCCTTCCGCCTGCCCAACCTGCTGCGCCGCTTCACGGCTGAGGGCACCATGACGGCCGCCTTCCTGCCCACGCTGGCGGAAGCGGAAGCCGCCGAGGGCGAGGCCGCCGTGCGGGCCGTGGCGGCGCGCTTCCTGGGCACGCTGCTGGCTATCCTGCTGCTGGGTGTGGTCCTGGTGCTGTTGCTCATGGGGCCTTTGGCAGGCCTGCTCATGATGGGGCGCCCCGAGGTCCAGGGCGAGCTCACCACGAAACTGGGCCGCATCATGTTCCCCTACCTGGCTCTGGTGAGCCTCACCGCGGGCTTCACGGGCCTGCTGAACTTGCGCCACCGCTTCGCCCTGGCGGCCTCGGTATCCGTGTTCTGGAATCTGGCCTTCATCGCCTTCGGATGGACGGCCTTGCGAGTGCTGGGACTGAAGGGCACCATCCCCCTGGAGACCGTGGCCGTCGTCTGCTCCATCGCCGTACTGGCTGGCGGAGCGCTCCAGCTGCTGGTGGTGCTTCCCGCCGTGCGAAAGGAGGGGTTCGGCCTCTCCTTCGGCCTTCACCTGCGGGATCCATGGGTGCTCAAGACCCTCAAGCGCATGGGGCCAGGCCTGCTGGCGGCAGGCATCTATCCCATCAACGCCCTGGTCAGCGCCATGCTGGCCTCCATGCTGCCCAACGGCGCCCAGATGGTGCTCTACAACAGCGGCATGATGGGCGAGATGGTGCTGGGCCTCTTCGCCATGAGCCTCGCCACCGCGAGCCTGCCCGCCCTCTCCCGCCAGGCCGAATCCCAGGATTGGCAGGGCATGAACCGCAGCCTCACCCAGTCCATTTCCGCCTCCGCCCTCATGGTGCTGCCCGCCTCGGTGGGCCTGGCGGTGCTCTCGCGGCCCATCTGCGCCCTGCTCTTCCGCACGGGCGCCTACACGCCGGCGGCCTCGGACTGGACGGCCCTGACGCTGGTGTTCCAGTCCGTGGGCCTGGTCTTCGTGGCGGCCCAGCGGCTGGGCAACCAGGCCCTCTACGCCCTCAAGGACTACCGTGGCCCCGCCGCCCTGGCCGCGGGCACGCTGCTGCTGAACGTGGCCCTGAGCCTCGCGCTGCTGAAGCCCCTGGGCACCGGCGGCCTGGCCCTGGCCAATGGGCTGGCGAGCCTCGCGGGCCTGCTGGGCGTCCTGCTGCGCCTGCGCCCGCGCCTGCCGGGCCTGGACCTGCGCCCCCTCCTGAAGGCCACCGCCCGCGCCCTGGCCGCCTCAGTCCTCATGGGCCTGCTGGCCTGGGCGGGGGCGGGCCTTCTGGGAATGGACGCCCCTCATGGGTTCCGCCGGGCGAGCCTGGCCCTGCGGTTGCTGCCCCTCATCGGCGCCTGCGCCGCCGCCTACGGCCTGGCCGCGGTGGCCCTTGGCCACCCCGAGGCCCGCGAGCTATCCGGCAAGATCCTGCGGAAGGTGCGGAGATAGAAAGGGCCGGGCACCGGCCCGGCCCCTTCCATCGCCTGTCGGCCTTCAGTTCTGCAGTTCCACCGTGACCACCGCGCCGCCCATCCGGGGGCTCGTCTCCACGGTCTTGAGCAGCTTGCGGGTGGCGGTGTCGATCCACAGGGTCTTGGTGCCGGGATCGCCCTCGGCGGAGGTGAGTTCCACCTTCCAGGCTTTGAAACTGCCCGCGGGCACCTTCAGGTCCTCCTGGCCCAGCACCTTGGCCTGCTTGAGCTGGACCTTCTGGCGCTGGATGTCCACGTTGCGGAAGGTGACGGTGTAGCCCTCCGCCAGGGGCAGGCAGGCCAGGGCGTCTTCGGCGCCAGAGCCTTCGGCGTAGGCTCCGCCGCCCAGCTCGATGCTGAAGGGCTTGGCGTTGCCGCCCATGGCCATGGTCCCGGCGGCCTTGGCGCCATCGAAGGCGATGTCGATGACCACGGGACCCTGCTTCACCTGGCGCTTCAGGGGCGCCAGGGTATCCAGGGCCATGGTGGTGGTGTCCATCGCGTCACCGCCCGGCAGCTTGGTGGCATCGGTCACCACCCAGGCGCCGCCCTCCTCTTTCACGGTCCGGACCATGGAGATGGCCATGGAGCGAGGCCCCATGGCGAAGGCGCCCGCGTAGGTGAAGGTGCCGGCCGTGGGCTTGCCGATGGGCTTAGGGACGGTCACGGATGCCGCGTCGGCCTTCTTCGCCAGCACCACGGTCTTGGGATCGACAGTGATCTCCGGCAGGCGCTTCATGACATCGGGCTTGCCGCCTTCCTGGTAGCGGCCCTTGAGATACTTGGCCAGGAAGGTCTCCGCGGCAGCGAACATGGCCTGGTTGTTCACAGGACGCTGGAAGCCGTGGCCCTCGTCCGGCGCGCAGAGGTACTCCACCGGGAAGCCCCGGTCGCGCAGGGCGATGACGATCTGGTCGCTCTCGGCCTTCTTCACGCGGGGATCGTTGGCGCCCTGGATGACCATGAGCGGGGTGTGGATCTTCGCCGCGGAGTTCAGCGGGGACTGGCGCTCCAGCTGCTTCTTGCCCTCGGGCGTGTTGGGGTTGCCCATGCGCTCGTGGAAGACGATGCGGCCGGCCTCCCAGTAGGGCGGGATGGTCTCCAGCAGGGTCAGCAGGTTGGAGGGACCGACGATGGACACGGCGGCGGCGTAGAGGTCCGGCGTGAAGGTCACGCCGGCCAGGGTGGCGTAGCCGCCGTAGGAGCCGCCCAGGATGCCCACCCGCTTGGGATCGGCGATGCCCTGGGCCACCAGGTGCTTCACGCCCCAGGTGATGTCGTCCTGCATGAGGTCCCCCCACTGCTTGTTGCCGGCATTGAGGAAGGCCTTGCCGTAGCCCGTGGAGCCGCGGAAGTTGGGCTGCAGCACCGCATAGCCGCGGTTGGCCAGGAACTGGGCCAGGCTGTTGTAGCCCCAGCTGTCCCGGGCCCAGGGGCCACCATGGGGCACCACCACCAGGGGGAGCCCCTTGGCAGGCACGTCCTTGGGCAGGCTCAGGTAGGCGGGAATCTCGAGGCCGTCGCTGGATTTGTAGCGGATGGGCCGCATGGCGACCAGGTCCTGCCGGGGCAGGTCCTCGCGGGAGACATATTCGAGGCTCAGCTTCTTGGTGCGGCGGTCGAAGAGGTAGCGCGTGCCGGGATCCCGGTCGCTGGTGCTCGTCACCATCACCAGCTGCTCGTCAGTGGTCATGGAGCCCAGGCTGATCTCCCGGCCGGGCAGCTTCTTCTGCAGCAGCTTGTAGTCCGCCTCCCAGGCCTTGTCCTTCCAGTAGATCCGGGTGCGCTCATCATCGTAGGTCGTGGCGATCAGCTCGTCCGTCAGGTCGGAGAACACGGCGGACCCGAAGTCCACGCGGCCCTTGGGATCGGATTCGAGCTTCTCCTCCTTGCCGGTGGCGGGATCGAAGAGCACCAGCTCCGTGAGGTTCCGGGCGCCCTTGTTCGTCTCCAGGTAGACCTGCTTGCCGTCCTTGTGGAAGTTGACCGGCGCCGCGGACTCGAAGACCGAGCACTCGTAGACCTTCTTGAAGCCATCGGGATCCACGCGGAGGATCTCGGTGTCGCCCTTGTCGGTGGTGCGCAGGGCCAGGCGCAGGTTCGCCTGCTTGTCGAAGACCCAGCCGGCGATGCGCTCGGTGTTCTTGCGGAGGAGCGTCCGCTCGCCCGTGGAGATCTTCACCTTGTAGACGTCGTGCCAGGCGGCATCGCGGTCGTTGAGGCCCACGTAGATCGTGTCCGGATCGCCCTTGGGCACCGAGAGAATCTGGGCCCGGGCGCCCTTGGCCGCCGTCAGGTTGCGGGCCTCGGGGACCTCCTTGCCCGCCGCGACGGGTGCCGCCGGATCCACGGCATAGACGTTGTAGTTCTCATCGCCGTCCTTGTCCTGCACGAAGAGGATCTGCTTGCCGTCCCGGCTCCAGAAGAAGGCCGGAATGGGGCGCTTGGGATCCGCGGTGATCAGGTGTCCCTTGGAATAGGGCTCGCCCACCTTCTTGACCCAGATGTTGCGGGTCTCCTTGTACGGCTTGAGGAAGGCGATCCACTTCCCGTCGGGGGAGATCTGGGCCGCGGCGATCTCGGGGTTGCCGAAGAACTTGTCCCGGTCGATGAGGGGCGGCAGCTGACTCTTCTTGACCGCGGCGGCCGGGGCCTTGGCCCCCTGGGCGGCCAGGGGCAGCGCCAGAGCCAGGACAAGGCCAGACCCCAGGAGGCTGGACAGGGACACATGACGTTTCATGGGCTCGAGCTCCTTGGAAAGAATGGGTGGGAAACCCAGCTTACGCCGAAGCAGACCTGAAGGTTCAGCATGAATGCGGCCAACTCCGGATCCACCCGATGGCCCCGCCCCCCTCCGCCATGGCACAGTTCGGAGGGGGGCATTCCATGAAAGCCGTCATCCAGCGCGTGAAGCGGGCCTCGGTGCGCAGCGGAGAGCTGGAATCCGCCATCGGGCCGGGCCTCCTGGTACTCGCGGGCCTGGAGACCGGCGACACGGAGGAGACCTGCGCCTGGGCCGCCGCCAAGATCGCCTCCCTGCGCGTCTTCGAGGATGATGCCGGGAAGATGAACCTCGGCCTCGCCGACGTGGGCGGCGAGATCCTGGCCATCAGCCAGTTCACGCTGGCGGGCAGCGTCGCGCGGGGGCGGCGCCCCTCCTTCGATCAGGCCATGGCCCAGGACGCGGCCCGGGTGCTCTTCCGCAGGTTCCTCGACCTGCTCAAGGCCCAGCATCCCCGCGTGAAGTCCGGCTTCTTCCAGGAACACATGGAGGTGGAGCTGGTGAACGACGGTCCCGTGACCTTCATCCTCGAGCGCTGAAGGGGCCCAGCTGGATTCGCCACAGTCAATGCAAGAGGAAGTGGCCTTCCAGCACCTTCACGGCCCGGCCTCCGATCCGGACGCGATTCCCGGCAAGTTCGCAGGCCAGTTCTCCACCGCGGAGCGACGCCTGAAAGGCGCGCAGACGTGTCTTCCCCAGGCGCTCGGCCCAGTAGGGAATCAACGTGCAGTGGGCGCTGCCGGTGACGGGGTCCTCCGGCACCCCATCCCCGGGAAAGAAACATCGAGAGACAAAATCGTAGGCCCGGCCGGGAGCTGTGATGAGCGTGCCCATGGCGGGAAGCGCCCTGAGGGCCTCGTAGTCAGGGTGCACCTCACGAACCGCGGCTTCGTCATCCAGGACCACCATCGCATCCCGGGCGAGGCGCACCTCGCGGGGACGGACACCCAGGGCCTTCGCCAACGCATCCGCCAACTCAGGTGCGGTCCGGCCGGGACGGGACGGAAAGTCCAGAACCAGTTCCTCTCCCTCGCAGTTCACCGTCAAGGAACCGCTGCGGCTATGAAACGACACGCTTCTCGCCTCGGGTTCGAGTTCGTGGAGGATGAGCCAGGCGCTCGCCAGGGTGGCATGACCGCAGAGATCCACCTCAGAGACAGTGGTGAACCAACGGATACGCCATCCTGTGGCTTCCTTCACCAGGAAGGCCGTCTCAGAAAGGTTGTTCTCCGCCGCGATGGACTGCATGAGGGCATCTGGCAACCAGCTATCCAGCGGCATCACGGCCGCAGGGTTCCCCTCGAAGGGACGAGAGGCGAAGGCGTCGATCTGGTGCAGGGGCAGGCGCATGGGGGCTCCTGCCCACATGTTGGGCAGTCCGGCTCCGGATCGGAAGGGCCCCGCAGGCGGACCACAGACCGGGCGTTGAGGTTCATTCCGAATCGGTGAAAAGGCCGGTGGCAGCTCCCATCCAGCGCGACAGCGGAGCGGCCAAGGCCAGGGTGATGCCCGCCAGCAGGAGGCCCGCCGCCACATCCACCACGTAGTGCACGCCGATGTAGACCGTGGCGAAGACCACGCCCAGGGCCCAGACACAGAGCAGCGGCGCCAGGCGCGGGAAGGGTCGCGTGGCCAGCAGGGCCGGCAGCACGGAGAGGGCCGTGTGGCCGCTGGGGAAGGCGTCCAGGGTGGTGGATTCGGCCCTGTGGAGGAAGGCGCGGACGGCCTGGGAAACGGCGCCGCCGCCCAGCTTCGCGGCCGCGAGCGCCTCCGGCACCCGGGGGCCTTCCGCAGGCCAGAGGAAGTAGCCCAGGAAGGACAGGTAGAAGCCCAGCAAGATCCGGAAGGCCACCCGCTCGAAGCCTTCGGGGCCGAGCCGCCGCCAGGCCAGCGCCGCCACCGTGATGGGCAGGAAGTAGAAGCTGGCGTAGGCGAGGTAGATCAGATCCGTGAACGCGGCGGGCCGCCCGAAGGCGCCGTGCCAAGCCTCAGCGAGGCGGCCGAACCAGCGGGCGTCGGCGGCGGCGAGCGCCGCGTCCCAGCGGTGGACGTTGACCGCCACCACCAGCGGCTGGAGCAGGAGGAACACGAGGAGGACCACCAGGATCGGCAGGAAGTCACGTAGCACCGCGGCCGCCTTCCCCTTCACCCGGCCCACCAGCAGGACCGCCAGGAGCAGCCCTGCGAAGGTGGCGGCCCGGGGAATCCCTCCGTCGGGCCGGACCAGCACGATGAGCAGCAGCAGGCCCGCCAGGACCAGGGTCGTCATCCGTTCGGAGGGCCGCAGGGCGGCGATCGCCCCGGCGATCATGATTCCGGCGTCCCCGGGTCCACGCCCGACCAGACGGGGGTTCCCTCCGGCGGACCCAGCCAGCGGGCCGGATCCTCAAGGATCTTCTGCACCAGGGCCAGGGAGCGGGCACAGGAGAAGGCGTCGTCGATGCGCTCGTCGAAGGTCCAGCGCACGGACAGGGCCTCTTCGGAGGTCGCGCCGTCCCGGCCGGCGAAGACCGCGCGCCGGGGGGCCGACACGGCCCCGAAGATGGAGACGGTGCCGTATTCATACAGATGGTGGAACACGTCGGAGACGCCCACGGAGCCCAGATTGGCGAGGAAGACCGTGGCGAACATGGGGTCGTCCCGGATCATGAAGCCCGGGAAGAGGTTCCAGCGGTCCAGCCCCCGCGCGAGGGCCACCAGCCCGCGCACCAGCGGGCCGGGGAACCGCATGATCAGCGCCACTTCCTTGTCCACGGCGCAGTCCTTCTCCCGCGCCTCGTCCACCCGCGTCGAGATGCGCCGGGAGAAGTCCGGGAAGCTCTCGCCCTTGGGGAACGCCAGCTTCACCGTGACATCGGCCCCGTCGTCCGTGAACTCCCGCTTGGCCACGAAGGAGATGGACACGCCGCGGCGCTGGTAGGTTCGCCCGCCCGAGACGAACCGGTTCAGGCGCGGGCGGGTCTCGAGCGCCACGGCGGTGGCGTAGGCCACCAAGTGGAAGAGCGTGGCGCGGGGATGGTGGGTGCGGTTGTAGGCCTTGAGCCAGACGCGCGCGGCCGCGATGCGGTAGACGGATTCCTGGTAGACGCAGCTCTCGTTCCGACCCCGCATGAGGTAGGGCATGATGCGCCGCACGGGATCCTCGCCGCGGATCAGATCACCATCGGGACGCGAGAAGAGGGGCATGGACCAGGGTTGTCATCCGGGCTCCCCCTGTCAAGACGACCCATGAATCCTCTTTTCACATTGACACTTGTTCGGGTCGGGATTATCCATGGGGCACCTTTTCCGGTGAGCCCATGACGACGCCCTCCGCACGCCTCCGCCTGCCCGCTTCCGGCCTGCCCATCTCCACCCTGCTTGGCGCGGCCCTCCTCCTCCTGACGGGAGCGCCAGCCGCCGCCCAGGAGGCGACGCCCTGGACCATGACCGTCTACCTCCAGCAGAGCTGGCCCAAGCAGACAGAGACCAACCGCCAGATCAAGGACATCAACGCGGCCACGGGCCAGTCGTTCAAGACCTGGGACGACGTGGCCAACCTCAACCTGGGTCTGCAGGTCTTCCGGGACCTGGATCCCCGCTGGAAGGTGGGGCTCGAGCTGGACTACTCCCGGGGGAAGATCGACGGCGCGGCCACCGTGGACACCTTCGTGGGCCCCGCGACGCTCAGCTTCGAGCAGAAATACACGGTCTACGCGGACCTCCTGGTCCTCGCCCAGTTCCGCCCGCTGGGGAAGGACCGGCGCGTGATCCCCTTCCTCCAGGGCGGCCTGGGCCTGGCCTACGAGAAGGACCGCACGCTCCTGACCCTCCGCAATCCTGTGCTGGACGAGACGCTGATCCGCGTCGACAACGACGGCTGGTTCCCCATGTACACCCTCGGGGTGGGCGTGGACGTCTACTTCTCGGAGAAGCGCACCTGGTACGCGGAGGCCGGCGTGAGCTACACCTGGGCCCGCCTCAAGCACGACGTCGCCGCCAGCGGCTCCCTGGCCCCGCCCACGGTCACCGCCGACACCGATTCCACCGGTCCCAACGTGTGGCTGGGTATCGGGCGGAGATTCTAAGGCTCGGCGCCCAGACACGGCGGCGCCCCGGGAGATGACCCCGGGGCGCCGCCGTGTTCTGCAGATGGCTAGAGCGTCATGCGCTGCAGGCTGGCCTTGAGGCTTTCGTCGACGATGGCGAGGCAGTCGGCGAAGTGGGCCTTGGTCTCCTTGCTGAAGCCGGGCTTCAGGGGCGCAGCCTTCAGGGCGGGCTGGAGGGTGCGCAGGGCCTCCCGGGCCAGGGCCCGCGCGTCGGCCGGCGTGAGGGGATTGGCCTTCAGCACCTGGGCGCTGAGCTGGCGCAGATGCTCCCGCTGCAGATTGCGCCGCATCACCGAGACCTCGCGTCCGCTCTTCAACTCGGTCCAGATGGCGCCCTGCAGGGCGTCGTAGAGCTCCGAGAGGCGGAAGGCCCCCTTGGGATCCGCCAGCTTGTCCGGCGCGTCCAGGATGCGCTGGGCCACGGCGGGCTGGAACAGCTGGGCCAGCACCTGGGTCTGGGTCCGCAGCACCCACTGGGCGGGCGAGGGATCCGCGTTCACAGGGCCTGCGAAGCGGTCCGTGGTGAGCCGCGAGAGGAACTCGGGCTTGAAGCGGAAGGCGTCGACGGAGAAGATCCCGGTCTCCAGCAGCTTCAGGGCCTGGCGCTGGCGGGCGGCGGGGACGGGCGTGATGGGCGCCCGGCCCGTGCCCGCGTGGTCGCGCAGGTGGACCACACCACCGATGTACTTGGCGCTCAAGTTGGCCGAGAGACCCACCTGGCCCAGGGCCCGCAGCAGGCCCCGGCGCAGGGGCTGGTACTCCTCCCCATCCTTGAACGTCTTGGCCTGCAGGCGGTCCCAGAGCTCCTTGGAGAGGCTCAGGCGCTTCTGGTAGAAGGCCAGTGGATCCGAGCCGAGATCGCGCCGGTTCACTTCGGGGTCCATGCCCTCGAGGCCCATGAAGCCCAGCGCCTCCTCATCCGTACCGTAGGCCAGCTCCGGTTCGGAGCTCCGGGCGGCGATCTTGGCGAGGGCCGTCTTCTCCTCCGTGGGCGCCAGCGGCTTGTAGCCGTACTCGATGACCCAGTGGTCGTAGGGGCCCAGGGTGCTCATCACGTACTCGCCCTGGCGCTGGCCTTTGAGCGCCAGGTTCAGCGCGTTGTAGTCCATGACGGAGCCGGTCAGGCCGTGGGACTTGGTGAACTCCGGATCCGAGACCTGGTCCAGGGAGTAGATGGTCGAGGCCCGGAAGTTGTGGCGCAGGCCCAGGGTGTGGCCCACCTCGTGCGTGATCACGTCCTTGAGCACGGCGGCCACGTAGGCGTCCTCCTCGGGGCTTCCCGGGGCGATCTCGCCGCGGGTCTCCAGGAGGTCCAGGGCGAAGCCCATCTCCTGCTGGGCCTCGGCCGCGTAGGTGCAGAGGTCCTGGTCGCGCCGGTAGAGGAAGGGCTCCTGGGCCCGGGGCGGCAGGGTCTCGCGGGCGTCCGTGCGGGTGCCGCGGGCCCAGACCTCGCCGATGCCGATGTCCGCGTCCAGGATCTCGCCGCTGCGGGGATCCACCTGGCTGGGCCCGATGGCGAAGCCGATGTCCGTGCCCGTGAGCCAGCGCAGAGAGGCATGCCGGGCGTCGTGGGTGTCCCAGTCCGCGTCGGCGGGCTGCACCTTGACCTGGATGGCGTCCTTGAAGCCCTGCTCCTCGAAGGCCTTGTTCCAGGCGAGCACCCCGGCCGTGACGGCCGGACGGTACTTCTCGGGGATGTTCCGGTCCAGCCAGAACACGATGGGCTGCTTCGGCTCGGAGAGCGGGGCGGCGGGGTTCTTCTTCTCCAGGCGCCAGCGGTGGATGTAGTGCACTTTAGGATCCACCCGGGTGTCGTCGCCGAAGTCCCAGCGGGTGGTGGCGAAGTAGCCCAGCCGGTCATCCGCCAGGCGCGGAGTCATGGGCTGATCCGGCAGCTTGGCGAAGGAGAGGTGCCAGCCCAGGAACAGGCTGCGGATGTCCTCCAGCGTGGCCGGGGGCGGCGTGAAGGGCATGGGCGGGGCGCCCGGCATCTGCGGCGGCGGCAGGATCACGCGGGCCAGGGCGTAGTGGGCCTGGATCCGGAAGGCGGCCTGGTCTTCGGTGCCGCGGACCTTCTCGAAGAAGCTGTTGGCGGCATCGAAGCCGTAGGGCTGCCGATAGGCCGCCTCCAGCCGGGTGGCGCCCATGGGGATGTCCTTCAGCAGGAGGGCGTTGGCCTCCACCAGGAAGGACTTCCGCTCGGGATGGGGCTGGCTGAGCACGGGGGCGCTGGAGAGCAGGCTGTCGGTGAATCCCTCCGCCACGGCCCGCGCCGCCGCCGAGCCCTCGGGCGCTGTGAAGGTCGTGTTCTTCGCCAGCAGCTGGAGGGAGTTCCCCACGCGGCGGAAGCTGGCGAGGTAGCTGGCATCCATCATGCCGCCATAGAGGCCGCGCTCTCCCAGGCCGCGGGTGCTGCTGATCGCGAGGAAGAAGGGCGCGTCCAGCTGCTCGGGCTTCACCTCGATCCAGACCTTCTCGTCCTTGGTCCAGAGGGTGAAGAACCCCTTCTGCTCCTTGGCGTCCTTGATGACCTCGGCGAAGGGCTTCAGGGCCCCGGGCGCCTGGGCTGCCGCGGGCGTGGCGGCCGCCGCTCCCGGAGCCTTGGCGCCGTTCGAAGGGGCCTGGGCGGCGAGGCTCAGGCAGATCAGGGGCAGGAGCGCGGTGAGGCGCGGATGATGGCACATACGGACCCTCCTCCAGGGAGACATGTGCCATACCATACGCGGGCATCCTCATCCCCGTTTAGGGATTTTCCGATGCCGAAGGGTCGTTCAGGCAGCCTCGGCCAGCCCGCCGATCCAGGCGAGGACATCGGCCCGCATCTCGGGATTCAGGGTGTGGCCAGCGCCATACAGCCGGGTGACATGGGGGATGCCGAGGTCGGCCAGCCACTGGTCGGACCGCTGGGCCCAGGCTACGGGCAACGTGGAGTCGTGCTCGCCGTGGCTGATGAAGGCCCGCAGGTGCGCCAGCCACTCCCGCTTGGCGATGCGGGGCTCGAGCTCCGGCAGGATGCGGCCCGAGAGGATGGCGAAGCCCCCCACGCGCTCGGGCGCGCTGAGGGCCACGCTGGCGCTCATGATGCCGCCCTGGCTGAACCCGGCGAGGACGGTCCGGCGCGCCTCCACGCCGTGGTCGGCCTGCAGGTGGTCGACGAGGCGGATGAGCGCGTGGCGGCTGTCCTCGGCTTCACCCGCGGCGATCTTCGGGCCCTCCGGGGTGAACGCCACGCGGAACCAGCCGAACTGGTCGGGCCCGAGCGGGAGGCGGCTGCGGACCAGCACCACCAGGGTGTCCGGACCCACGCCGGCCGCGAGATCGGCAAGGTCGGTCTCCCGCCCTCCCACGCCGTGCAGGAGCACCACGAGGGCCCGGGGATGGGCGGGCTTCGGCAGCCTCACGCGGTAGGCCAGGCCCGAGGGGACGTCCTGCCGCAGCTCACTGAGGGATTGGATCGATGGAGCCATGGGTGCCTCCAGAAAGGGCTGCCTCCAGGAAACGAGCGCCTCCGGTCGTCCAGGGAACGGCCGGAGGCGGTGAAGACCATAGGTCCGGCTGGATTACTTCTTCGCGGCCGGGGCCACCTTGCCGGCCTCGGCGTTCAGGCTGACGGCCACGGTCTCGCCGATGACGCCGGGGAAGGTCTTGATGCCGTACTCATTGCGGTTGAGGCTGAGGGCGCCGTCGATGAAGCCTGCCACCACGCTGC
>NZ_JAKZLD010000004.1:157005-449076 GCF_022808835.1 Geothrix mesophila | reverse complement strand
CCGGCTCTTCTCCATGGGTCGAGAGGTCCTAATCCAGCGTGATCGCCCCGTTCACCGTGCTCAGGTGGATGTCCTGGTCCCCTCCGGGGAAGGTGGCCGTGACCCGCCGCTTGGCCACCTCCACCTGCTCGGCGCCCTTGGCCTTGAAGGTGATGCCGCCGTTCAGCGTGGTGGCGGTGAGGTGCCCCTTCAGGCCCGCGATCTGGAGGTGGATGGTGCCGTTGACGGTCTCGGCCTTGACCCCGCGGCCCAGGCCGTCCAGACCCGTGCCCTTGATGGTGCCGTTCACGGTCTGGATGGTGAGGCCACCCTGCACCCGCTCCAGGGTGACGGCGCCGTTCACCGTGGTCGCCTTGAGGGAATCCCCCAGGTCCGTGGCGCGCACCCCTCCGTTCACGGTGGTTAGGCTGGCGGCGCCCTGGGTTCCGCTGAGGGCCACCTCACCGTTCACGGTCTCCAGGGAAGGGACCACTTTGCGCGGCACCTTGAGGGTCATCAGGCACTGCGGCCCCTGGTAGGAACCCCAGCCATTGTGCTTGGGGTACTCGCCGCGGATTTCCAGACCGTTCTTCCCGGATTCGAGGACCACCTTCACCTGCTCGTCCCGGCTGCTGGGCTTGAACTCACCCGTGAACTGGACCTCGTCGCGGTCCCAGGCCTCCACGTGGATGAATCCGTTGACGTTCTTCACCTTGAGCGTCGAGCCGGCCGCCAGGGGTACCGTGCGGGTCTCCGTGGTCTTCTCAGCCTTGGCGGGCTGGATCACCTGGGTCTGGGCGGCGAGCGGGGCCCAGAGGAGGACGGCGGCCACGGCCGCGGCGAGGGGATGGGTGAGGGACATGGAAGCCTCCTGCGTTGTCAGAGAACGTTGGAGGTGATACGAAGGCCTTCGGAGGCGGTTTAGACTCCTTTCCAGCTCCGTATACTTGGGAGTGCGCGGAGTCCCCATGTCCCAGACCATCGACCGCCCCGAGCTCAGCCCCGCCGAGTGGAAGCTCATCCAGGACCTGCGCTCCCTTCCGGACGCGGCCCTCCGGGAGCGCATGCAGACCTCCATCGGCGAGCTGCTGTTCTTCTTCCGCACCCCCCGCTGCCAGGGCATCGGCATCGAGGGTTTCCCCTGCGGCGATCCGCGTTCCTCCTGCGAGGACTGCCACCAGATCTGGGACACGCTCGACAAGGTGGCCGAGCGGGTCCGCAAGGCCTGAGCGACCGGCGTCAGCGCGCCAGCCAGCGGTCGCCGAAGTTCACGAGGATCGCGCCCGCCAGGATGAACCCGGCCCCGAGAAGGCGGATCCAGGACAGGCCCCGCGCCTGGAGACCGATGAGGCCGAAATGATCGAAGGCCAGCGAGGAGCACACCTGCCCCGCCACGATGAGGGACACCATGGCCGCCAGGCCGATGCGGGGAGCCAGCAGGGTCGTCCCGAACACGAAGAAGGCCCCCAGGAAGCCGCCCAGCCACTGCCACCACGGCACGCGGGAGAGGCCGCCCAGCGCCGCGAAGGGCTGGCCCGTGAGGGCGGAAACCACCAGCAACGCCACGGTGCCCACCGCGAAGGACACCAGGGCCGCCAGCATGGAGCCGCTGTGGAGCGATGCCCTGAGCGCGTTGTTGACGGCCGACTGGAGGGGCACCGCCAGTCCGATGGCGAAGGCCATCACGAGAAAGAGCAGAACCATCCGTGCCTCCGCCTGGAAGGGCCCATGGTAGCCACCTTGGAAGCCCCCGCCGTCCTTTGACCGGAGTTCTTCAGAGGGCGCACACGCGGTTGCGCCCCTCCACCTTGGCCCGGTAGAGGCCGGCGTCCGCCCGGGCCAGCATCTGCCCCGCATCCAGGTCCCCGGGGCCCCGCTCGGCGATGCCGAGGCTGCAGGTGACCAGCAGCCCGCCGCCGGGAAGGGGCACGGGCACTTCCCCCATGGCCTTCCGGAAGCGCTCCGCGAGGGGCCGCGCGCCATTCAGGTCCGTCTCCGGAAGGATCACGAGGAACTCCTCCCCGCCGATCCGGCCGGCCAGGTCCGCCTCGCGCAGCGTGGCCCGCAGCCGCTCCCCGAAGACCTGGAGCACGAAGTCCCCGGCCCCGTGGCCGTGGGTGTCGTTGATCTGCTTGAAGTGGTCCAGGTCGCACATCAGCACCGACAGCGGCCGACCGTAGCGCACGCTGAGGCCGAAGCGGGTCTGGAACTCCGCCAGGGCGCGGGTGCGGTTGGCCAGGCCCGTGAGCGGGTCCTTGGTGCTGAGGTCCAGCAGGGTCTCGTGGAAGGCGCGCTCGAGGGGGTCCATGGCCACCAGCTTCAGCACGTGGCCGCCGATGGCCATGCGATCGCCCGGATGCAGGGCCACGGCCCCCTGGATGCGCGAGCCGTTCAGCAGGGTGCCGTTGGTGGACCCGAGGTCTTCCAGCCACACCTGGCCGCCGATCACGCCGATCCGGGCGTGGTGCCGGCTCACCTCGCCATCCAGGAGCGCCACCTGGACGTCCGGGGCCCGGCCGATGAGGGAAGCCCCGGGCCGCAGGGCGAAGATCCGTCCCAGCGCCGCGCCCGCGTAGGCCACCAGCGCCCATTCCGAAGGGGCCTCGGGGAGGTCGCCCCCGGGCTGGATCCCCGCCAGCGTGGGCATGTCCGCGGTGACGGACGCCTGCACGGGCCGGGACGGGGCAGGCCGTTTGCGCACCATGGGTCCTCCGGGAGATCCCTTCTTTTTTGGAAGACTACATCCCACCTGCCGGAACCACCTCTTGTCTTTTACCCAACACCTGGTACATTGAATCTTCCACTCGTTGGGGAGTGGTCTAATGGTAGGACAACAGATTCTGGTTCTGTCAGGTGAGGGTTCGAGTCCTTCCTCCCCAACCACTCAAAACTTGGTTCCTGGTCCCATCGTCTAGCGGTTAGGACGACGCCCTCTCACGGCGTAAACAGGGGTTCGATTCCCCTTGGGACTACCAGCAAGCCCCCTAGAGAAATCTAGGGGGCTCTTGTTTTTTAGCGACCTCCCTACCCTGCATCTTGGCCTCAGGGGGAAACGAGGGGGAAAAGCCCGGCCCACGAGGGCATGCCGCCGATGGTCGAGGGCGCCACCATGCGCTCGCTTGAGCGCCGCGTCGCGGGGCTTGACGATGCGCCGATGGATGCGTGGTCTCGACGACGGTGTGGCCCCCCTGCCCAGAGCCCCCGTGGCCCATCGCAGGCCCTCCCGCGGCTCCACCTGCCCACTTCCAGGTAAGGTATTCCCCATGTCCCCCGCGCTCGATGCCTTCCTGAAGACCTGGCGAGGGTCCGCCGGCAACGAGCGGGCCAATTTCCAATCCTTCCTGCGCGACTTCTGCGCGGCGCTGGAGCTGCCGATGCCCGAGCCCAAGGGGCCCGGCGCCACTTACTGCTTCGAGAAGGACCTGAAGCTCACCCACCTGGACGGCACCACTTCCACCGGCAGCATCGACCTCTACCGCGAGGGCTGCTTCGTGCTGGAGGCCAAGCAGGGCAGCACCACGGACGCGCCCGGTTCCGCGCCCCGCCGGGGCACCCGCGCCTACGACCGCTACATGGAGGCCGCATTCGGGCAGGCGGTGAACTACGCCCGCAACCTGTCCCGGCGCCCGCCCTTCGTCATCACCTGCGACATCGGCCACGCCATCCATGTGTGGGATGGCTTCGCCGGGGCCTATGGCGGCTACGGCGCCCGGCGCAGCTTCACGCTGGACGACCTGCGCACGCCCCAGGTGCAGGAATACTTCCGCGCCCTCTGGCTCGATCCCCAGAGCCTCGATCCCGCCCGCTCCCGCACGGCCGTCACCCGCGAGGTGGCCTCGGCCCTGGGCGGGCTGGCCCGCAGCCTGGAGGCCCGCTTCCCCGCCGAGGTGGTGTCCCGCTTCCTCATGCGCGTGGTGTTCACCTTCTTCGCCGAGGACGTGGGCCTCCTGCCCGAAAAGCTGTTCCAGAGCGCCCTGGAGGGGGCCTGGAAGGAGCATCCCGAAGCCTTCCCCAAGGGCATGGAGAGCCTGTGGGACGCCATGAACACCGGCGGCTTCTGGGGGCCCCTCAAGGTGCTGCGCTTCAACGGCGGCCTGTTCTCCGAGAGCCTGGCCCTGGACCTGAACGCCGACGAGATCGCCCGGCTGGCCAAGGCCGCCGCCTTCAACTGGGCCGAGGTGGATCCCAGCATCTTCGGCACCCTGTTGGAGAGCGCCCTGGATGCCCGCGAGCGCCACCGCCTGGGCGCCCACTACACGCCCCGCGCTTACGTGGAGCGCCTGCTGCGCCCGGCCCTGGAGGAACCCCTTCGCGCCGATTGGGAGCTGGCCCAAGCCGAGGCCATGGCGCTGCTCGGCGCTGAAGCCACCGACGCCGACAAGGCCAAGGCCCGCGAGGTGCTCCACGACTTCCAGCGCCACCTGGCCCATGTGAAGGTGCTCGATCCGGCCTGCGGCAGCGGCAACTTCCTGGCCACGGCCTATGACGTGTTGAAGCGGCTGGAGGGCGAGGTGCAGCGCCGCCTGGAGGACCTGGGCGAGACGGGCCGCTCCCTGGCCCTGGAGGGCGTGCTGGTGACGCCCGCGCAGTTCGTGGGCCTGGAGGTAAAGCCCTGGGCCCGGGACATCACCGACCTGGTGCTGTGGATCAGCCATCTGCAATGGTTCCACCGCCTGCACCCCGACATGAACCCGCCGGAGCCCGTGCTCCAGGCCTACGGCAACATCCAGTGCCGCGACGCCGTGCTGGCCTCGACCGGCACCCGCGACACGGGCCGCAGCCGCTGGGATGGCCGCACCTTCAAGACCCACCCCGCCACCGGCAAGCCCGTGCCCGACGAGACGGCCCAGACAGCCATTGTCGAATACCTGGACCCGCGCCCAGCCCCCTGGCCTGAGGCCGACTTCATCGTGGGCAACCCGCCCTTCTTGGGGAACAAGCGGGTACGCGAAGCCCTGGGGGACGGCTACGTGGAGGCCCTACGCGCCGCCTACCCCGCCGTGCCCGACAGCGTGGATCTCGTCCTCTATTGGTGGCACAAGGCCGCCGAAGCTGTGCGAGCGGGCCGTGCCCGCCGCTTTGGGCTCATCACCACCAATAGCCTCACCCAGGCCTTCAACCGCCGCGTCATCACCCACGCCACGACCGGGAAGAATCCCCTCAAGCTGCTGTGGGCCATCCCCGATCACCCCTGGACCGACGAGGGTGCCGCCGTCCGCATCGCCATGACCGTGGGCGGCCTGGAGGGCCAACCCTGGCTGGGCCGCGTGGTAGAGGAGCGAAGCGCCGACACGCCTGAGGCAGAAGCCGCTGCCGTGAGGGTGGACGGGGGGAACGTGGAAGCGATCCACGAGGATCTGAGTGCGGGGGGTAAAAGTATCTGGCGCGGTGCCGCTGAAGGCCAATTCCGCCATCGGTGGAAGGGGCATGATTCCTTACGGGGAAGGTTATCTGGTCTCCGAGCAGCAGGCTTCAAACTGGGGATACCCTTCGGTATTGAAAGCCTATTTCAATGGGCGCGATATAACCGACAAGCCGCGCGGCCGCTGGATCATCGACTTTTTCGGATTTTCAGAGGACGAAGCGAAGCGAATAGCTCCTGGCCCCTACCAGCATCTCTTTGAGACGGTTCGAATCCAGCGGCTTAACGCTGGAACCAAGGGGGTAGCCGATAATTGGTGGTACTTCTGGTGCCCCCGGAAAGAGTTGCGGCAGGCCCTTGCAGGCCTTTCCCGTTACATCGCTACGCCCCAGGTGGCAAAACATCGAGTCTTTCAGTTTCTCGATGGGGCTGTTCTTCCTGATGACAAACTCATCGCGATCGGGCTGGAGGATGCTTGGTTTATGGGCGTGCTGGAATCTTGCCCTCACAAGGTTTGGGCATCACCCGGCGCTAATGGCTCGCTTCTGGAAGATCGGCCAGTCTATAACAAGACCACCTGCTTCGACCCCTTCCCCTTCCCGGACGCCACGGATGCCCAGAAGGCCCGCATCCGCGACCTGGCAGAGTGCCTGGACGCCCACCGCAAGGCGGCCCAGGGGCGGGGCGTGACGATCACGGGCATGTACAACCTCCTGGCCAAGCTGCGGGCCGGTGAGGCCTTCACGGCTAAGGAACGCGAGCAGCACGAGGCTGCCCAGACCGAGATCCTCCGCCAGTTCCACGACGAGCTGGACGCCGCCGTGGCCGAGGCTTACGGCTGGCCCGCGGACCTGCCCGAGGCCGAGATCCTGGAGCGCCTGGTGGCCCTGAACCAGGAACGCGCCGCGGAGGAGGCCCGGGGCCTCGTGCGCTGGCTGCGCCCTGAGTACCAGGCCCCCGAGGCCGCGCAGGTTGTAGCGACGGCCCTCCTTCCCGAGGAAACCGATTTTAAGTCCGCGGTGTCGGGGTCAGCTCCCGAGCCCCAGCCCTGGCCCAAGGGCCTCAAAGACCAGCTCGCCGCCCTGCGCGGTGTGCTGCTGGCCTCCGCCCGCCTGTGGGCCCTGGAGGACGTGGCCAAGGCCTTCAAGAGCAAGGGCCGCTACCGCGACAGCATCACCGCCCACCTGGACCTCCTCACCGACCTCGGCATGCTCAGCCGCGTGGACACCCCCGAAGGGCCCCGCTGGCATAGACCGATTGCAATTGGAGTGTAAGGAATATGATCAAATATATTAAAAAAATCGTTTTCGCAATTGGCAAACAAATTGCCAATATTTCACGCGGTTTTTCAGAAGATCACCCTAAAAAAGTCCTAGCATTTGAAGTATTAATCGTTGGAATTCCTGCTGCGGCAATCGGCATAATTAATTCAAATGTTGATCTACCAACTCAGAAGAGCCTAAAATTATTCACACAATTTCATCCATACTGGTATTTTTCTCTGTTTTTAATTCCATCACTGTATCAATTAATCGCTGGAATTATTAATTTAATGATCAAGAAATGGTTTATTATTGGAGAAACAAAGGTTTTGACCAATACCATAGAACTCCATGATCGTTTTTTTAGAGATAAATCCAACCCGCTTACCATTTGCTCGCTAGGGCAGTGTGGCAGAAGGAGCGGCGGTGGTATCTCTGCCAAACATCTTATAAGTTGTGCAATTCAACCTAAAGAAGCCCTGGCGAATTTAATAAAGGAAATTAAATATTCACTGAATGAACTACTTGAAGATGAATCCATTAAAATTGTATTGGCCGTCAGGGATGAAAAGGGTGGAGCAATCAGTTATTTGCAATTTTACCCGAGGGGAGTAGGTTGGACGCCACACAGTGAAATGCTTAAAAATCCACATTTAACTTTCTTTGGCCATGTCGCAAAAGAAAAGAAAATTCTCATAATCGAAAATATTGAAGAAGAATTAAAACTAAAATCGCCTAGATACGTTAAATCTCCTGTCCCTACTCACAATATCGGCTCTATAATCGGAATGCCAATTACAAATCCTGGAGAAGACAAGGTAACATTGATATTAACTATTAAATCTGACAATCCTTATGTCATTTCGGAAGCCAAGCAAGAAGTCCTCAAGGCAATAATGGATCGTTTTGCCCTCTGGATTCTTTATGAATATCACTTAACCTTAATCGAAGAACTCGTGTGATCCGCTGGAGGGGTTATGGCCAAGACAAGCGGTAAGCAGGCGGTGCTCTCAAGGAATAAGCCAGCAAGCGCATCTGGCTCCAAATTTGCACACTCAAAAGATGCTGATGCCAATAATAAAATATCACATTGGTTTTTTAATATGTTTCGAGAAGAAATCCTAGAAGACAAGCAACTTGCGAAAAAGTTGAGAATTAAAAAATAAGATTTATGAAGTATGCCCTCCCCGAGGCATTCAAAGACGCCCCTCAACTCCGGCGCAATTTTAGGGCGGCGCCTCCTAGCGGATCTGCCGTGACTGCTAGGCTCTTGGTCTTTGGGGGGAGCAGAAGCGGTGCCTCAACCGCCCCCTCACGAACAAAGTCGGCCCAGGCCTTGACCGTTTCGGCCATGGCTTCCGGGGAACGGCTTCGATCAACGAGGGCGACCTGACGTGCTCGGCATTCTGAGCGGGGCCACTTCGACCACACCTTTGCCGGGATGGCGAGGATGACTTTATCGGCCTCCTTCGCGTTGGAGGGGTGGCAGGAGGCATTGGACACCTCCGAAGGGCCCCTTCCGGCTTCGCCACCGTCTCGATTGGCTGAGGCCTTCCAGCAACCGCTGGCGCCGAACCAGCGAACCCCCGCTGATTCACGCCATACGGCCTCGTAGGCCATGGCCACCTGGGCGGCCGTCAATCGAAAACGCCCCCCCGCCAAGCCTGGGCGGCTGAGCTGGGCCAGATAACGGCCCCAGGGCGGATTCTTGAATCTGTACCCAATGGCCCTGGGCAGCCCCTCGGAATCAATTGGCGACCACCAGCCCTCCCGATAGCCACAGGACATCCCGGCCCGCAGTGCTGCACGCTCACAGACCTCCGCCACGCGCTCAAAAAACGCGGCGGGGCTCAGGCGTAAGAGGGGATGAATGGACACCAGGAGATGCGCGTGGGGATGGTGTCCATGCTCTCCATAGGTGGACTCCAGCACCCGGAAGCTGCCCTTGACCGCTTTTCTGAACCACGCTCGGCTTTGCAGGACATGCAACATGCCGTTCAACACACCCACCTGGGCCCCCCAACCCGTTTCCTTCTGATGCCGCATGGAGAGGGTCAAGGAAAAGTGCTGAAGGTTCTCAATGCTAGCGATCCGGCCGCCTATCCGCCCCATTTCGCGCAGGCGTTTTGCGAGCAGATAGGGGCCGCAGATGAGGCAGGGCATCCGTCCGCAATAATTCAGGCCTGTCCAATACCGCCACCCATCCGGACGTTCACGGAGCACCACCATCCCGCGCCCAATCGGAATCGTGTTGCACCGGGACACCTCACCGGCGGTTTTCGCGTATCCGTTGGCCTTCAACAGCCCGAGCATGGCGTCCCTGGCTCCCGGCCCAGTCATCCTGTCGCTCACCACCCGGGGCATGAAGGCGTGGGGATGATCCGGCTGCTGCAATTGTTCATTCAATATCAAGGAGGGCTCCTCCCGGCGTTGCTGACGGTGGAAGGCGCCGCCATGACAGGCCTTCGGCTGGGCCTAATGGCCGCGGGGTTCCTACTTCGTCTAGATGCACCTGCGGGCCGTCCGCACTTGTGCCTTGGACTTGGTGCTGATGGTTCTGCGACGCTTCGCCGAAAGATCGGCGACAGGTCACCGGTTCATCTGGAGAAGTTCTGAAGTTTTCCGACGCAGATAAAAAGGGGAATAGGGGCCATAACGTTGAGCATCAAAGGCCCTGCGGATCCTCGCCCAGTTTCCGGGGGGCCCCCTGACACAGCCTTGGAAAGGGTGTGCGCCGCGTCAGGCGACACGGCCCACCCCTTGCCCCTCTTCGATCAGGCTCTTGATGGCCGCGATGGGGATCAACCGACGGCGGCCCAGCTTGACGCTTGCCAACCGGCCCTGCTTGATGAGGGCATACACGAAAGTCCGGCCGATCCCAAGCTGCTGGGCAGCGGCTTCGATGCTGAAACAGGTCGCCAAAGCAGGCGCGATGTCGGGTTGTATCGAGAGTGATGAGTTCATGCGTCGTTCTCCTAGAACACAGGCGATGGCCTGTGTATTCATGCGAACGCACTTCTCTGTTTTTGTTTATTCCCCTGGGGGAAAAAATGCGTAGCCTGAATTTCGCGCATTCTGTGTTGGAGACTTGAACCATGTCTTCCAGCGTTCCCCCCAGCATTCCCCTTGCACTAAGTCACGCCTACTTCGCCAAATTCCACCGCCCCATCCCGCAATTCATCTCTCAGGGTGATGACCTGGGCCGGCGAATTCACGCAGAGGCCATCAAGGCCCTAGCTGGGGAGCGAGGCTCCTTGGACCCGGAAGAATTTGCGGTTGAATGCCCGCCTGGAGCCGAACTTTAAGCCGGTGATGTGAGCCCCACATTCGGGCACAAATATGGGCGGCCCGAGAGGACACACCATGGAGCCGCCTTCGTGCAGCTTCAACCGCGCTTGATCTTCAATTCGGCCACCGGAGCCACCGCGAGGCCGAACTTGGGTGCCAAGGTCTCCAGTGCGCGTGTAAGGTCGGACGGGGCCAGGTGCGCGTAATGTTTCTCCAACATTCGTGTATCTGCATGCCCGGTGAGCTGGGCCACGTAGGCCAGTGGCATCCCCGCGGCCACCAAGGCACTGGCGTAGCTGTGCCGAAGCTGGTGGAAGCCCATCTTCGGCAATGAAGCCGCCTCGCAAGCATCGTGCATCCGCCGCGTCTGCTCGGCCGGTCCCCAGGCCAGGGGATCCACGCCGCCGGCCCTTGTGCGCCGCTCAACCTGGTCGCGCTGAAATAAGGTTTCCACGGGCTTCCTGCCCGCCGTGAGGGATCTGAAGTATTCCTTCCCCTCCTCGGTCAGCATCGCTCGTCGGGGCTTCCCCCCCTTCGCCTCGCGCACCAATACGGTGCCGCCGAGGCTGTCGAAATCCCCCACCACCATCCTCGTCAATTCCCCGTACCGGCACCCGGTCAACAGCGCCCCTGTCACCAGCCGCTTGAAGTCGGGTTCTCGGATCGAGTTCAGAAGCCGCTGCTGCTCTTCCGGGGTCAAGTAGCTTTGCCGCGCCTCATCCACGGCCTGGAACGGCCTGACGCTCCGCCAAGCATCATCAGGGCAGTGAACGAGGCCACGGCTTTTCGCATAGGTCAGGGCCGCCTTCAGCGTAGATAGAACGCGGTTGGCCGTGGCCTTTCGCGCACGCTTTTCATCTGCGGTCTTCGGGGTTTTTGGGGCAGGCTTCAAATACTTCTGTGGTTTCCTGGGTTTCGCAGGTAGTGGGCGCTTGCGTTGCTTAATTAATCGCGGGGATGCGGCAAGCTCGTTCTTCCACTTGTCGAGCCGGAGGCGGGTCAACTTTTCGACCTCCACCCCACCAAGGGCGGGGAGGATGTGGTGTTCCGTCCTCTTGCGGGCATCGGCAGCGGACTTCTTCCCTTCCTGATCCATGTGGTCGAGATATGCCTCCATCGCATGAGCCACCGTGAAGGGGCCGCGATGAACCCGCTCTCCCGCGGCCTCGGCCATGGCCTGGGCGAACCATTCCCGGGCCTTGGCCTGCGCCTGGGCATAGTTGAGAATCGTTCGACCATCGGCATCGGCGTGGTCATCGGCTGTGCCCAGGGCCTTCTTCTGTTTGGCCCGGGTCTCGGGAAGGTAGATTCTCGCCCGCCAGGTTCCCGATGCCCCGCCCTCCGGCTTGAAGTAGCCCAAGGCCTGATTTGGTGCGATGGAAACCCAATGCGGTTCATGCTGGGCGGCCAGCTTTCGGCGGGCCTCTCGGCGATCCAGTTTCGGGCTTCGCATGGTTCTGGCCATCACTTCACTCCGGGGGGAAACCAGGGGGAAAATATGTTCCCGAACTCGCCCGAACTCAAGTGAATGCAAATATCGAACCATTGCAGTGTTTTCAAATACTTCTGTGTTCACGGAAGATCGCTCATGTCCGTGAATTCGTATTTTCAACCCCTCTCACAGCGTAAACAGGGGTTCGATTCCCCTTGGGACTACCAAACGGCCCGGCGCAAGCCGGGCCTTCTTCTTGTCCCAAGGGGAATCGAAGTCACGGATGGCGAAGCCCAGCCGGGTGGCGAGGGAGATGGCAAAGGCCGTCTTCCGAGCCGGGCCCCCGGCGGGCTGAGCATCATGTCCAAGTTGTCTCTGCCTAGCCGCGCCAGCCGCCCGCAGTCGCCCCTCCCCGGCGCTATCCTGAAGGCATGGCCGCCTCTGTTCCCATTCCCCCGCCGGCGCCCAAGGCCGCGCGCCCCGCCTGCTCCTGGACCTGCCTGGGCCACTGCCCGACCTGCCAGGCCCGGGCCATGGAAGGGGTCAGCTCCGGATCACCAGGCCCACGCGCATCGGGTCGTGCCTGAAGTAGTCCGGATCGGGCCAGCCGCCGACCACGATCCGCCGACAGGCCTGGGCGATGGTCTCCACGCTCTGGCGCTCGTTGTTGAACACGGCGTCGTACCAGCGGGAGGACGTGACGTCCGCGTGGAGGCATTCACTGATGAACTTCTCCCGCAGCTTCGACTGCTTCCGGACCAGTTTCTCGGCCTCCGCCAGGGGGATGTCCAGGCGGCGGGCGATGGTCGAGATCCGGAAATCGAAGCCGGCCTCCAGGCGGAAATGGAAGCAGTTCTTCAGGTCCTGGCAGGCCACGGCTCCGCCCCGGCCGACGATGATGGCGCTACCGACCATGGCGATCTGGACGAGGTGCTTCACCACCTTGGCGTAGGCGTCATCGTGGGTGAGGTGGCCGAAGTGGGTCCGGAGGACATCCTGCGCGTGGCTCTCGTCCCCCAGATGGCCCAGGAGCTGGCGGGACAGGTTCTCATCCGAGGCCACCTGGTCCACCAGCGCCTTGTCGAACAGGTTCCAGGGCTGGCCGGAGGCCTCCTCCAGCAGCACCTTGAGCCGCTGGCCCAGCGCATAGCCCTCGCACCCGTACTGCCTGGAGATGGTCACGGACGGATGAGCCTGGGGCCGATGGGCCTGCTCGAAGCGCTCCCGGAGGCGCATCCAGCCGGCTTCGCGCTGCTCGATGCTGGGAATAAGGGAATCGAAGCTCTTGGGCATGGAACCTCCGGCTTCTGAGCGGCCAGATCCGGGGCCTACGCCCGGAAGGTACGGCCTCCACGGGCGGTGGCAAGGTCCCCGCGCGCTGATATTTCGGGGATCGCCCGGTTCCAGAGCCGCCTGGGCGGGCCGGCTCGCATCTCCCCATCGCCTGTGGTTCGATGGATCATGCGCTTCCGTGGATATTGGCTCCTTCCCCTGGCTTTGGCCGGAACGATCTTCTGGCTGAGTGCGCAGGGGCACTACCCGGGTGGGATCGAGCTGCCCTCGCCCCTGGACAAGGCCGCCCATGCCTCGGTGTACGCGCTGCTGGCCCTGGCCTTGGACCGGACGCTGCGCCACACTGCCACCGGCCTGCCCCTCTACCGTCGGCACCTGTGGATCCTGGCCGCCGTCGCCCTCTACGGCGCCTCCGATGAGCTGCACCAGTTCTTCGTCCCCGGCCGCTCCTGCGAGTTCGGCGACTGGCTGGCGGACTGTTTCGGTGGGGGCCTGGGCCTGACCGTGGGCTCCCTCCACCTCCTGTTCACCCGGCGCCTGGGAGCCCTCTCCTGGCGCCGCGGCACGCCGCGCAGGTCGGACCCCGCCCGGGATCTCATCCTCGTCGCAGACCCCCACTGGAACGCCACGCTCACCGGCCTGGAGGCGGCCACCGCAGCCCATCCGGAGGCCGACTGGCTGCTCCTCGGCGATGTCTTCGACGTGTGGGTGGGCTTTCCGGGCATGGAAACGGAGGCGCAACGGACCTTCCTCGCCTGGGTGGACGCCCGCCGCGCCTCGGGTCGCTGGGTGGGTCTGTGGATGGGGAACCGCGAGTACTTCCTGGACCGCCACGCCGCGCGCTTCAACCTCATGGGCGAGGGCATCGGCGGGGCGCTGGAGGACGAGTTCCTGGCCTGGGAGCACGGTGACCTCATCAACACCGCGGACCGCCAGTACCGCCTGTGGAACCTGGTGTCCCGCTCCGGAGCCCTGTGGCTGGTGTTCCGCCTGATGCCCGCGGGCACGGCCCGGAAGGTGTCCGCCTGGATGGAGCGGAAGCTCCGCACCACCAACGCCGCCTACAAGCTCACCTTCCCCCGCGAGGCCTTCCGCGCCACCGCCCAGGCCCACCCCGGCGCCACCTTCCTGACCGGCCACTTCCACACCCACGAGGTCGAAGCCAACGGCATCGCCCTGCCCTGGGCGCACGAGGGGCGGTTCATGGTGTGGCGGGGCGGGAAGGTCGAACCGCTAGAGTTCTAGCAGGTCCGCCACCTCGCGCCGCAGCTCGGGAATGCCCGTGCCCTTGCCAGCGCTCACCCAGGCGATGTCCCCGGCATGCAGGCCCAGGTCCGCGGCCACGTCCTTGCGCTGTTTCAGGGCCCTGCTGGGCTTCACCTGGTCGGCCTTGGTGGCTACGACGCGGAGGGGCAGGCCCTCGGCGCGGAGCCACTCGATCATCTGGTGGTCCAGCTTCGTGGGGCCCACCTCGGCGTCCACCAGCACGAAGACCATGCGCAGCGTGGCCCGGCCCGTGAGGTAGCCCTCGATCATCTTCTGCCAGGTGGCCCGCTCGGCGGCGGGGCCGGTGGCGAAGCCGTAGCCCGGCAGGTCCACGATCCAGCGGTCAGGCCCCGTGAGGAACACGTTGATGAGCCGCGTGCGTCCTGGCGTCTTGGATACCCGCGCCAGCTGCTTCTGGTTGGCCAGGGCGTTCAGCAGCGAGGACTTCCCCACGTTGCTGCGCCCCACAAAGGCCACCTCCGCGTGGCATACCCCCAGCGTCCGCGCGTCGGAGGCGGAGGTGACGAAACGGGCATCGGTGAGGGGCTGGGCCATGGGACCTCGGGTGGCTACGACGAAGGTCGAGGCAAATTCAAGATTAGCGCCCTTCCAGGCCGTCCGCAGTCTGGAGTCCGGACTGCCCCTACACCGTCACCAGGCTCGTGGGCGCCGGCTGGTCGAAGGCGATGCGCCCGTGGTCGAGGCCGATGACGCGCTTCCTCATGCGCTGGATGAGGCTGCGGTCGTGGGTGGCCACGACGACGGTGGTGCCCTGGCCGTTGATGCGCTCGAAGAGGGCCATGATCTCCTGGGCGAGGTCGGGGTCCAGGTTGCCCGTGGGCTCGTCCGCCAGCAGCACCAGGGGGTCGTTCACCAGGGCCCGGGCGATGGCCACGCGCTGCTGCTCGCCACCGGAGAGCTGGAGCGGATAGCTGCTGAGCTTGTGCTGGAGGCCCACCATTTTGAGGGCCCGGAAGGTGCGCTGCTTCTGCTCCGCGGCGCTGACGCCCAGCACCCGCAGGACGAAGGCCACGTTCTCGAAGATGGTGCGGGTCCGGATGAGCTTGAAGTCCTGGAACACCACACCCAGCTTCCGGCGCAGCAGGGGGATCTCCTTCTCGGGCATGGCGGACAGGCGGTGTCCCGCCAGCTGGATCTCGCCGCTGCTGGGCACCTGCTCGCGGAAGAGCAGCTTCAGCAGCGTGGACTTCCCCGCGCCGCTGGGCCCCGTGAGGAACACGAACTCGCCTGAATCGATGGCGAAGCTCACATCCGAGAGGGCGGTGTGGATGCGGTCGTACTGCTTGCCGACGTGGGTGAGGGTGATCATAGAAAAAAAGTAACCGCGAAAAACGCGAAAACACGCAAAAGAAGAGGTTTTCATTTTCGCGCTTTTTGGCGCGTTTCGCGGTTCCAGTCTTTCGATCCTCTCCACCAGCATGGCCACGTCCCGGCCACCCGATTTGCTTGCGGCCCGGGCAGCCCTGGAGTGAAATCACCTATGTCCAACCCCACGGCCATCTTCCTCATCTCCTGCCCGGACCAGAAAGGCATCGTGGCGCGGCTGGCCGGCTTCGTGTACCAGCACGGCGGCAACATCGTCGACTCGGACCACCACTCGGACCTCCAGGCCGGGCGCTTCCTGGGCCGCATCGAGCTGGAGGTCGAAGGTCTGGACCTGGATCGCGCCGGGCTCCGGAAGGGGTTCGCGGACATCGCCGATCCCATGGGCGGCCACTGGGAACTCCACTTCTCGGACGTGGTCCCCCGGATCGCCATCTGGTGCAGCAAGCAGGAACACTGCCTCCTGGACCTCCTCTGGCGCCACCAGGCCGGCGAGCTGGGGGCGGAGATCGCCCTGGTGCTCAGCAACCACGCCACGCTGAAGCGCCATGTGGAGCCGCTGGGCATCCCCTTCCACGTGGTCCCCATCACCGGTGAGACCCGGGAGGCCGCCGAGGCCCGGGAGCTGGCCCTGCTGCGTTCCGAGGGCGTGGACCTGGTGATCCTCGCCAAGTACATGCAGGTCCTCAGCCCTGCCTTCCTGGAGGCCTTCCCGTCGGTCATCAACATCCACCACAGCTTCCTGCCTGCCTTCGCCGGGGCCCAGCCCTACCACCAGGCCCACGCCCGGGGCGTGAAGCTCATCGGCGCCACGGCCCACTACGTCACGCCGGACCTCGACTCGGGCCCGATCATCGACCAGGACGTGGTGCGCGTCAGCCACCGGGATACCGTCGAGGACCTGGTCCGCAAGGGCCGGGACATGGAGCGCCTGGCCCTCTCGCGGGCCGTGCGCCTCCACCTCCAGCACCGGGTGTTGACCTACGGGAACAAGACGGTGGTGTTCGAGTAGCTCTCGGCCTACAACCGCTCCACCAGCATGGCCACGCCCTGGCCGCCGCCGACGCAGAGGGCGGCGAGGCCGAGCTTCTTGTTCTCGTCCTGGAGCAGGTGGAGGAGGGTGACGAGGATCCGGGTGCCGCTGGCCCCAATGGGGTGGCCGATGGCGATGGCGCCGCCGCGGCGGTTGACTTTGGCGGGGTCGATCTCCGGCAGCTCGGCCAGCACACCCAGGCTCTGGGCGGCGAAGGCTTCGTTCAGCTCGAAGAGGTCGATGTCCGTCAGCTTCACGCCGGTCTTCGCCAGCAGCTTCTGGATGGCGGGCACGGGGCCCAGGCCCATGGTGGCGGGATCCACGCCGGCCTGGGCGAAGCCGAGGATGCGGGCGATGGGCCGGTGGGCCTTGGCGGCGGCCTCGGAGGCCAGCACCAGGGCGCCGGCGCCATCGTTGATGCCACTGGCGTTGCCGGCGGTCACGGTGCCGTCCTTCTTGAAGGCCGGCTTGAGCTTGGCCAGGCCCTCGGCGGAGGCGTCGGCCTTGATGTACTCGTCGCGGTTGAAGAGGACATCGCCCTTCTTGCCCGCCAGAGTGACGGTGAACACCTCGCGGTCGAAGGCCCCCGCGGTCTGGGCGGCGGCGGCCTTCTGCTGGCTGGCGAGGGAGAAGGCATCCTGGGCCTCGCGGGTGATGCCGTGCTTGGCGGCCACGTTCTCGGCGGTGATGCCCATGTGGGTGTCGCCGTGGCCACACCAGAGGCCGTCCTGGATCATGCTGTCGATGAGCTGGGCGTTGCCCATGCGCGCGCCCCAACGGGCGGCGGGCAGCAGGTAGGGCGCGTTGGACATGCTTTCCGTGCCGCCGGCCACCACCAGGTCCGCGTCGCCCATGGCGATGGACTGGGCGCCCAGGGCGATGGCCTTGAGGCCCGAGCCGCACACCTGGTTCGGCGTGTGGGCGGGGGTCGAGAAGGGCAGGCCCGCCTTGAGGGCGGCGAGGCGGGCGACATTCTGGCCGCTGCCGGCCTGGAGGACGTTGCCCATCACCACGTCGCCCACGGCCTCCGGCGCCACGCCGGCCCGCTTCAGGGCCTCCGTGATGGCGAGGGCGCCCATCTGCACAGCATTCAGCGGCTTCAGGCCGCCCCCGAAGGAACCGACGGCGGTGCGGGTCGCAGACAGGATGTAGGTGGACATGGCGGACTCCGGAGGATCCCCACAGGGTATCGCGAAGCCGCGCCCGCCAGGACCCGGCGGTCTCCGGGCGGCCTCAGAGCGTCTTCAGGATGGCCTGGCGCTTCTCCTGGTATTCGGCCTCGGAGATCAGGTTCTCATCCCGCAGGCGCTTCAGGGCCTTGAGGCGCTGGTACTGGAGGTCGTAGAAATCCTGATCCGGCTTCGGGGCCGCGGGCACGGCCGCCTGAGGAGACGATGCCGCCGATCCGGGTGCCAGCAGCGAGGCGGGTGCGGGTGTGGGCGCGGGTGCCAGTGCGGTGGCCGCTGGCGTCACCGCGAGGGGGATGGCCAGCCAGTCGGACCGGAGGTTCGTGGCGCCCTCGGCCTTGAGGGACACGGCGGTGCCCGCCGTCCGCGACCCGTAGGCGAAGGTGGGCAGCGTGCGGTCCGCGGAATAGCGGTCCATGAAGTCGAGCCGGGCATCGTGGACGATCAGGTTGAGGGCCCCCGCCTTCACGAAGAGCCGCGCCGTCACGGCCAGGGCGGGATCCATGAAGTGCCCGCCCCGCCGCTGGGTGCTCAGCAGGACCAGATCCTCCGACGGCCGGGCGGCGGCGAAGGCCTCCTCCAGGGCCTTGGCGAGCGCGGCGGCCTCCTTGGGCTCGAAGAGGGGCGTGTCGGCCCCGTCCACCTGCGCCATCACGGCGCCCAGGGCCTTCTGGAGCACGGCCTGGGAGACCTGGGCCGGATGGCCGTTGGCGGCGACTCCCACCTCGGCCGGAACCCGGTTCACCCAGGTGAAGTTGGCCAGCTTCCACTGGGTCCGTCCCGGGTCGGCCGCCCGGACGGACAGGCCCGGGAGCAGGGCCGCCATCAGCACCAGCATCAGCACCGGCCTCAACATCGGCGCCCGCATCACTTCGCTCCTGTGTCGCATGCTTCCCCCTTGGTGGTGTGCGGTCGGATCCGTCCCGGAAGCATAGCCCGAAGTCCCGCCCTACCGGGGTTCCCGGGTGGCCTGGAGGGACGCCTTGGCGGCTTCCATCCGCGTGATGGCCGCGGGGCCCTTGCGCAGGGCCAGGGCCACGGTGAGCACGTCGATGATGGCCAGGTGGACGAGCCGGGCCACCATGGGCGCGTAGACCTCGGGGTTCTCCTGAACGTCCGCGGGCAGCAGCAGGTCTGCGGCCTCCGCCAGGGGCGTGCCCGAGCGCGTGAGGGCGATGACCGTGGCGCCGGATTTCCGCGCCAGGGCGACGACCTCCAGCAGGTTCCGGGTGCGCCCCGAGTTGGAGATGGCCAGCACCACCGCGTCGGCGGGCAGCAGGGCCGCGGCCACGCGCTGCATCTGGGAATCCGTGCAGGCCACCGTGGGCGTCCCCATGCGGAACAGCTTCATCTGGGCGTCCTGGGCGGTGACGGCGGAGTTGCCCAGGCCATAGCACTCGATGCGGCTGGCCCGGTCGAGGGCCTCCACGGCCCGGGCGAGCCGCTCCGGCCGCAGGGCGTCGCGTCCCCTCGCCAGGCCCGCCAGCGCGCTATCGAAGACCTTCGAGATCAGGCGGTCCATGCCGTCGCCGGCCGCCAGGCGGTCGTGGACGAAGGGGATGCCGGCGCCCAGATCGCCCGCCAGCTTCAGCTTGAAGCCGGGCAGGCCCGGGAACCTGAGGCGGCGGCAGAACCGGATGACCGTGGGCTGGCTCACGTCGGCCAGGGCGGCGATCCGCGAGATGGGGGCGGAGACCACCTCCACCGGGTGGTGGAGCACCAGGTCCGCCACGCGCCGTTCCGAGGGCGGCAGCTCCGGCAGGAGGGCCTGGATGCGGGTCAGGAGGCTCATGGCGCCCAGCATACCGAGACCGGCACCGCAGTCTGGCGCAGGATGGCCCGCACGGGCAGATCCTCCACCGGCCCGTCCTCCAGCGCCCGCTCCAGCACACGGCGCTTGGCCGGACCTGAGATCATCAGCACGAGGTCGCGGGCGTCCAGCAGGGCGCGCAGGGAGAGGCTGAGGCGCGGGTGGGGCGCGTGGGGGGGATGCACGGCCAGCGCCGCGGCTTCCGTGGTCAGGCCCTCGTCCAGCTCCGCGGCCCCCGGGAACAGCGAGGCGATGTGCCCGTCTTCGCCCATGCCGAGGATCACCCGGCTGAACGGCCGGGGCAGCTCCGCGAGCGCGGCGCAGACAGCAGGGGCGCCCTGCTCCGGCCCGGCGTCCCCCGTGAACAGGGGCACGAACCCCGCCGCGGCCGCACGGCTCTGCAGGAGGTGGTCCCGCACCAGGGCCTCGTTGCTATCGGGATGATCCGCCGGCACCCACCGCTCGTCGGCCAGCGTGACCGTCACGCGCTCCCAGGGCAGCGCCAGCCGGGACAGCGCCTGGAAGAGGGGCACGGGACTGCGGCCTCCGGAGACCACGAGCACCGTTCGATCCTCGTGCGCAAGATCCTCCTTGAGACGCCGCGCGACGTCCTGGGCCAGGGCCGCGGTGAGCGAGGCCTGGTCGGCATGCTCGCGTAGGGAGAACACCTAGTCCTCCTCGGACCAGGCCAGGCCGTCCCGCGAGAGCAGGGCGCTGGAGGCCGCGGGGCCCCAGCTTCCGGCGGTGTAGGACTTGGGCCGGTCCTCGCTGGCGGCCCAGCTGTCGAGGATGGGCTCCACCCAGCGCCAAGCCGCCTCCTGCTCGTCGCGGCGCACGAAGAGCGTGAGGCGTCCGCGGATGGCGTCCAGCAGCAGCCGCTCGTAGGCCTCCAGGCGCCGCGCGCGGAAGGACTCGGCGAAGTCGAGGTTGAGGTTCACCGGATGGAGGGCCATGGCGTCGCCGGGCTGCTTGGCCACCAGGTAGAGGCGCATGCTCTCGTCCGGCTGCATGCGGATGACGAGGCGGTTGGCCCGGGTGCCGTGGGCGGCCTCGCCGAAGATGAAGTGGGGCACCTGGCGGAAGTTGATGACGATCTCCGCCAGCTTCTCGGGCATGCGCTTGCCGGTGCGGAGGAAGAAGGGCACGCCGGCCCAGCGCCAGGTGTCGATCTCCGCCTTCGCGGCCACGAAGGTCTCCGTGCGGCTCTCCGGGGCCACGCCCGGCTCCTCCACGTAGCCGGCCACGGGCCGCCCCCCCACGGCGCCGGCCTTGTACTGGCCCCGCACGGTCTTCGCGGCCACGTCCTGGGGCGTGAAGGCGCGCAGGGAGCGCAGCACCTTGAGCTTCTCGTCGCGCACCGCGTCGGGATCGCTGGCCGTGGGCGGCTCCATGGCCACGATGCAGAGCAGCTGGAGCAGGTGGTTCTGCAGCATGTCCCGCAGGGCGCCGGTGCCCTCGTAGAAGTCGCCCCGGCCCTCCACGCCCAGCTGCTCGGCCACGGTGATCTGCACGTCCTGCACCCACTCCCGGCGCCAGAGCGGCTCGAAGAGCACGTTGGCGAAGCGCAGGGCCAGCAGGTTCTGCACCGGTTCCTTGCCCAGGTAGTGGTCGATGCGGAAGATCTGGCGTTCCGTGAAGTGCCGTCCCACCGCGTCGTTGATCTCCCGCGACGACTCCAGGTCGTGGCCCAGGGGTTTCTCCACCACCACACGCGAATGCGCCGTGATGAGGCCCGCCCCGCCCAGGTGGGCGGAGATGGCCGCGAAGAAGTCCGGCGAGGTGGAGTAGTAGAAGACGCGGATGCGGTCGGGATGCTGACCCAGCGCCGCGCCCAGCGGCCCGTAGCTGTCCTCGGACTGGACGTCCATGGGGAAGTAGCTGATGCGCTCCGCGAAGGAGGCCCAGGTGACGGTGTCGTAGTCCGCGCCCAGGAAGGGCTTGCAGCTCGTCTCGGCCAACTCCAGGAAGGCCTCCCGGGTGAGCGACCGGCGCGCCGCGGCGAGGATCCGGGAACCCGGGCTCACGGTTCCCGCCTTCACCTGCTGGTAGAGCGCGGGCAGCAGCTTGCGCATGGCCAGGTCGCCGGTCCCGCCGAACAGCACCATGTCGAAATCGGGCAGGGTTCTCATGGGATCTCCGGATGTAGAAATACTACGACTTTTTTTATGCAACCGGTTACAAAAAGTAATAATGTTACATACACCCGGTCCACCGGGACTCCGGGAAGGAACCTCCCCATGGCCCTGAACGCCCACGTTTCCGCCCTCACGGACCGCATCCGACAGCGCAGCCACGCGGGCCGGGAGGCCTACCTGGCCCAGCTCCGGGAGACCGGGGCGGCCCGTCCGCACCGCTGCGACGTCTCCTGCGCCAACTTGGCCCACACCTTCGCCGCCGCCGGCGCCGACAAAGCCGCGCTGAAGGAGGGCCGCGAACCGAACCTGGGCATCGTCACCGCCTACAACGACATGCTCTCGGCCCACCAGCCGCTGGGGGCCTTCCCCGCCTGGATCAAGGAGGCCGCCCGCGAGGCCGGCGCCACGGCCCAGGTGGCCGGCGGCGTGCCGGCCATGTGCGACGGCATCACCCAGGGCCAGCCGGGCATGGAGCTGTCCCTCTTCTCCCGGGACGTCATCGCCATGGCCACGGCGGTGGCGCTCTCCCACAACGTCTTCGACGCGGCCCTCTGCCTGGGCGTCTGCGACAAGATCGTGCCGGGCCTGCTCATCGGGGCCCTCCAGTTCGGGCACCTGCCCGTGGTCTTCGTGCCCGGCGGCCCCATGCCCAGCGGCCTCTCCAACGAGGAGAAGGCCAGAGTCCGCCAGCGGTACAACGCCGGCCAAGCCACCCGAGAGGAGCTGCTGGCCGCCGAGGGCGCCGCCTACTGGGCGCCCGGCACCTGCACCTTCTACGGCACCGCCAACAGCAACCAGATGCTCATGGAAGTGATGGGACTGCACCTTCCGGGCGCCTCCTTCGTGCCCACGGGCACGCCCCTGCGGGAGGCGCTCACGCGCCGCGCCGCCGCCCGCGCCGCCGCCCTGGTGGAAGGCGGCGCCGAGTACACGCCCCTGGGCCTGGTGATCGACGAGCGCGCCATCGTGAACGGCATGGTGGGTCTGCTGGCCACGGGCGGCTCCACCAACCACACCCTGCACCTGGTGGCCATCGCCCGGGCCGCGGGCATCGTCATCGACTGGAGCGACTTCGACGAACTCTCCGCCCACGTGCCCCTCCTGGTGCGGGCCTACCCCAACGGCCAGGCGGACGTGAACGCCTTCCACCGCGCCGGAGGCATGGGCTTCCTCATCCGGGAGCTGCTGGACGCGGGCCTGCTGCACGGCGACGTGCTGACCGTGGCGGGGCCGGGCCTGCGGCCCTACACCCAGGCTCCGGCCCTGGAGGCCGGCGAGCTGGTCTGGCGGGACGCCCCAGCGGAGAGCGGCGACGAGTCCGTGCTGCGCCCCATGGCGCGGCCCTTCGATCCCAACGGCGGCCTGCGCCTGCTCACGGGCAACCTGGGGCGCTCCGTCATCAAGGTCTCGGCTGTGAAGCCCGGGCATCGCCGCGTGGTGGCGCCTGCCCGGGTCTTCGACAGCCAGGAGGCCCTGCAGGCCGCCTACAAAGCCGGGAGCCTCACCGGCGACCTCGTGGCCGTGGTGCGCTTCCAGGGCCCCCGGGCCAACGGCATGCCTGAGCTGCACCAGCTCACCCCGACTCTGGCCAACCTCCAGGACCAGGGCTTCCACGTGGCCCTGGTCACCGACGGCCGCATGTCGGGCGCCTCGGGCAAGGTGCCCGCGGCCATCCACCTCTCCCCCGAGGCCCTGGCCGGTGGCCCCTTGGCGAAGCTGCGCGACGGCGACCTCATCGAGCTGGACGCCGAGCGGGGCCTGCTGGAGGTGAAGGTGGACCCGGCCGACTGGGCCGCACGCCCCTTGGCCGCCCTGCCCGCGCGCCACGACCACGGTACGGGCCGCGAGCTGTTCGGGCTCTTCCGGGCCCACGCCACCGAGGCCGAGGCCGGGGCCACCTCCTTCGGCGAGGCCTTCGACCGGAGCCGGCCATGAGCGCCTCCCTCGAGACCATCCTCCGCGCCGCGCCGGTGATGCCGGTCATCGCCCTGGACCGCCTGGACCAGGCCCTGCCCCTGGCCGCGGCCCTGCTGGAGGGTGGCATCCCCACCCTGGAGGTCACCCTGCGCACCCCCGTGGCACTGGAGGCCATCCGGCAGATCCGCCGGGCCTTCCCCCAGGCCCACGTGGGCGCCGGCACCGTGACCACGCCTGAGGCCCTGCGACAGGTGGCGGACGCGGGCGCGGCCTTCGCCGTAAGCCCCGGCCTCACCCGCCCCTTGCTGGAGGCGGCCGCCGGCTCGGGCCTGCCCCTGCTGCCGGGCGTCATGACGCCCACGGAGGTGATGGCCGCCATGGATGCGGGCTTCCGCTTCCTCAAGCTCTTCCCCGCCGAGCCGGCGGGCGGCATCCCCATGCTCAAGGCCCTGGCCGGCCCCTTCCGCGACCTCGCCTTCTGCCCCACCGGCGGCATCAACCCCGCCACTGCCGCCGCCTACCTGGCCCAGCCCAACGTGGTCTGCGTGGGCGGCTCCTGGCTCGCCCCGAAAACCCTCATGGACGCCGGCGACTGGGCCGCCGTCACCCGGCTGGCCCGCGAGGCCGCGGCGCTCCGCTGACCCCTTCACTCAGGAGCTTTTCATGACCCTCAAGATCGGCATCAATGGATTCGGCCGCATCGGCCGCATGGTGTTCCGCGCCGCCGCGCAGGACTTCCCGGACCTGGAGGTGGTGGCTATCAACGATCTGCTGGAGCCCGACTACCTCGGCTACCTGCTGCGCTATGACTCGGTGCACGGCCGCTTCCGGGGCAAGATCTCCCTCGAGGACGGACACCTGGTGGTGGACGGCCGGAAGATCCGCCTCACCGCCGAGAAGGACCCGGCGGCCCTGCGCTGGAACGAGGCGGGTGTGGACATCGTGGTGGAGGCCACCGGCCTCTTCCTCACAGAGGAGCTGGCCTCGAAGCACCTGGCCGCCGGGGCCAAGAAGGTGGTGCTCTCCGCGCCCAGCAAGGACGCCACGCCCATGTTCGTCTACGGCGTGAACCACGACACCTACGCCGGACAGGCCATCGTCTCCAACGCCTCCTGCACCACCAACTGCCTGGCGCCCCTGGCCAAGGTGCTGAACGACACCTTCGGCATCAAGCGCGGCCTCATGACCACCGTGCATGCCGCCACCGCCTCCCAGCGCACCGTGGACGGCCTCAGCCACCGCGACTGGCGCGGGGGCCGGGGCATCCTGGAAAACATCATCCCCAGCAGCACCGGCGCGGCGAAGGCCGTGGGCAAGGTGATCCCCGAGCTGAACAAGAAGCTCACGGGCGTGTCCTTCCGCGTGCCCACCTCGGATGTCTCCGTGGTGGACCTCACCGCTGAGCTGAAGACGGAGACCACGTACGAGGCCATCTGCGCCGCCATGAAGGCCGCCTCCGAGGGCCCCATGAAGGGGATCCTGGGCTACACGGACCGGAAGGTGGTCTCCACGGACTTCCGCGGCGAGAGCTGCACCTGCGTCTTCGACGCCGACGCCGGCATGGCCCTGGACGGCACCTTCGTCAAGCTCGTGGCCTGGTACGACAACGAGTGGGGCTACTCCAGCAAGCTCCTGGAGATGGTGCGGGTCATCACGAAGTAGGCGTAGGGTCCGGGCCGCCGGATCACCGCTATCCTGGTCCGGTTCCCCGGCGGAGTTCCCATGTCCAAGCCCCTCGTGCTGTTCGCGAGCCTCCTGCTCCTCGCCCCCGGGCTCCCGGCCCGGGCGCAGCTGGCCCCGGTGTCCCAGGTCCAAGTTCAGGTCCCGGCCGACCTGCCCACAGGCGAGCGCTGGCTGCGGCACTTCCGCGAGGACCTGCTGCCCTTCTGGAACCTGCCGGATGCCTGGGGCTCGCCCCGGGGCGACTTCCCCACCTTCCGCGGCAACGACGGCAAGGTGGTCGACTGGGCCAAGCCACCCGCCGAGCTGGCGGACGCGCCGGGCTGGATCAAGGCCGAGTTCGGCCGCGAGTACGTCCGCATGAAATCGCGCCAGACCTATTTCTACGGCGCGGCCTACCACCTGACCGGCGACCCGAAGATGCTGGAGCTGGCCCGGGAAGGCGTGGCCTTCATCCGGTCGAAGGCGCTGGATCCCGCCACCGGCAGCGCCGTCTCCTGGTTCGAGAAGGGCGAGCCGAAGCCCGAGGTGCTGGCCCGCACCAGCCAGGACCTGGCATACGCGGAGCTGGGCATGGCGATGTACTGGTACCTCACCCGTGACGAGGCCGTGCTGGCGGACATCCGGCGGCTCAAGGAGCACATCTTCTCCCAGTACTGGAACCCGGACTGGCAGGCCTTGCGCTGGGTGGTGAAGGAGGACGCCGACAAGGATCAGCTCCGCCAGGAGCTGGTGGCCCAGCTGGACCAGGTGAACGCCTACCTGCTGCTGGTCACGCCCTTGCTGCCTCCCAGGGAGCGCCGGGCCTGGACCGCCGACCTGAAGCGCCTCGCAACGGTCATGGTGAAGGACTACCACGACGCCGACCGCCACCTGTTCTGGGGCACCATCGACGACCCCGCCCAGAAGCGGCTGGGATCCCGCCACACGGACTTCGGCCACACGGCCAAGGCCTACTGGATGCTGGAGCGCATCGGCCGACTCACCCACGACCAGGCCCTGATCGACCTCGCCACCGCCGGCGCCCAGGCCGTGCTGAAGCAGGCCTACCTGCCGGATTCCGGAACCTGGGGCTCGCGCCTCGGCCGCGATGGCAGCGTGGACTCGGGCAAGGAATGGTGGATCTACGCGGAGCTGGACCAGCTGGCTGAGACCCTGGCCCTGCGGGACCCCGCCCAGGCGGCACCCCTGCCCCGCACCGCGGACTTCTGGTTCCGCCGCATGGTGGACCCTGTGAGCCACGAGGTCTGGGGTGGCGCGGGAGGGCCTGATTTCGAGCCCTGGGAGGGCCCCAAGATCCACCAGTGGAAGAGCGGCTACCACTCCGCCGAGCACGCCCTGGTGGGCTACCTCACGGCCCAGGCCCTCCACCACCAGCCCGCGGTCCTCTACTTCGCCCCCAAGGATCCGAAGGCGGTCCTGCGACCCTACTTCTTCGACGGGCGCCTGGCGAAGCGCACCAGCCATCCCCTGCCCGGCTTTCCCGGGCGCCGGAAGGTGGAGGCCGCCTTCGTCGAGTTGAAGTAGCGCTCTCTCGAACCTGGGAAGGGGAAGGCAAGAAAGGTAAGCCTACCCACCACCAACGCGCCAAGACCACCAAGAACCGCGAAAGACGCGAATCGCCCTGCGGGCGCGCGAACGGCGAACAATCTTCCTTCCGCCTCCACGCGCGGGGCGGGCTTGGCGGCCTTCAAGAGCTGGCATTCCCGCCCCGCGTGTGGCCAGCCGCGCACGCGCGACTGGGGGCCGAAGGCCCAGGTGGCCAATCTCCATCGCGCTTCGCGCCTTTTCGCGTCTTTCGCGGTTCCTTGCTTTTCTGGCTGGGTCAGGCCGATAACCAGGCTTGGCTTTTCTTGGTGTCTTCGTGGTGTTCGTTTATCTTTTGAAAGCGTCGTACAAGACTATTTCCTGAAGATGGCCGAAGTCAGCGGATCCAGAATCACCGAGGAGCCGCTGACGGCCACGCCGGTGGAGGCGGTGATCGCCGTGGTTCCGGCGGTGGCGCCATCAGCGACCAGGGTGGCCGTGGCGAGGTCGATGTCCGCGGTGAAGGTCTTCGCGGTGGTGTCGGCGTTGTGGAAGACGTACCAGGTGCCCGTGCCGTCCGATGACACGGCCTTGTACCCGAAGGCCAGGGCGCTGCTGCCGGCGCCCGAGGCCGGAAGGCTGGTCAGGCTGGCGGCCCGCACGGCGTCTGGCAGCCGGAAGGCGTTGGTGTTCTTGCGGAGGGCGATGAGTCCTTGGACGTAGCGGTAGAGCTGATATCCGTTCTGGGTCGTGTCGTAGTTGGTGAAGCCGCCCGCCAGGGGGTTGCCGCTTGTGTACACCCGGGACCAGGCCACCAGGTTGATGGCGTCGGAGGCGTTGTAGGAGTTGTCCACGAAGTAGCGCCCGCCGTTCGATTTGGTGTTGGCGTACAGCCCGGTGGTCTCCTTCGTCCGGAACATCTCGTCCCCGGCATGGATGAACGCGAGCCCCTGGGAGGTCAGCAGCGCGGCGTAGCCCACCTTGGCCCGCTTGAGGAGGATGGCGTCGCCTGCCGCGGTCTTGGGCGAGGCGGTGGCCATGGCCAGCACGTCATAGAGACAGAGGTTGTCGTGGCAGGTGAGGTAGCTGGCCACGTTGCTGGTGGAGCCCGGCGCGAAGGTCGGGCTGGTATTCGTGGGGACGCCGGCGATGTTGGAGAACAGGGTGGCCACGGACTGGGAGACGCCCGTGAGGAAGGCGGGCTGGCCGTCGTTGGGGTAGCCGTTCTTGAACACCTGGCGGTAGCTGTCGGAGAACATGGCGACGTTCTGGCCCAGAAACTGGGCTGAGTTTCCCTGGTCCGCGCCGGTGGTGGCATCGCCGTTGTAGTCCGTGGCGGGCCCGCTGTAGAAGCCGTTCCACCCTTCTCCGATGAAGAGGGTCTTCGGGTTGTACGACGAGGCCGCGGCATAGGCGGCCTTCACCGTCTGGGTGTCCAGCACGCCCATGAGGTCGAAGCGGAAGCCGTCCACCTTGTACTCGCGCACCCAGTAGGCGATGGAGTCTACGATGAGCTTCCGCACCATCTTGGCCTCGGAGCGCACGTCCTGGCTGCCCGCGCCGTTCCGGCTGGTGCTGCGGTAGTAGTAGCCCTGGATGCCGGTATCGCCCAGCACGGCGTTGTTGGCGGTGTGGTTGTAGACCACGTCGAGGATGACGCCCATGCCCTGCTTGTGGATCTCGTTGACCAGCGTCTTCAGCTCATTGATGCGGGCGACGGGATCCGTGGGGGCCGCCGAGTACATGCCCGTGGGCGTGAAGTAGTTCTGGGGATCGTAGCCCCAGTTGTAGTTGGCGCCGGAGGTCTTGGCGATGTCCAGCTCCCGGGTGCCGATCTTGGTCTGGTCGTAGGTGTAGTTCTCCAGGGGGCAGAGAAGCTGCACGTGGGTGACGCCCAGCTTCTGGATGTGGGGCAGCAGGTCCACCAGCCCCTTGAAGGTGCCCCAGGTGTGCCCGGCGGCGAAACCGCTGAGGTTGGGATCCACCGTGAGGTCGCGCACGCCGGCCTCGTAGATGATGGCGTCCCGGTTGGAGGCGAAGGCGTAGGGAGCGGCCGTGGCCCCGTCCGGCCCCTTCATGGCCGATCCGTCGAAGTAGTAGGAGGCGCCGGCGTAGGGTGTCCAGCCTCCGTCCGGTCCGACGGATGCGGGATCGATGATCGCTCCCTTGCCGATGCTGTCCCCCGTGATCGAGGCGCTGGGCGTGCGGACCCACTGCGCCATGGACTTGGCGTAGGGATCCAGCACGTACTCGCCGCCCACCTTGAAGATATAGAAGCTCTGCGCGGGGAGTGCGATGGCCCCGGTGCTCCAGACGCCACCGGATCCGCGGGTCATGGCCACCGTGGCGGCCGGCGCGTTCAGGGCGTCGTTCCAGTGGGCGTAGAGGCAGAGGCTCACACTCGCCGCGTTGGGGTTCCAGTAGGAGAAGCTCACGGTTCCGGGACCGAAGACGGGGCCGAGGGAGGTGCTGGGCACCTTGTAGTAGCTGGCGTCAGGGGCCGGCGTGGCGTTCGGATCCGCATCAAGGGCCGAGGCGCTGGGGTTGGAAGGGCTCGTGCTCCCTCCCCCACCGCCTCCACCTCCGCAGGCGAGCAGGAGGGCCAGGCTGGCGGCCAGGGGAGACAGGGCGGCTCGGGACATGGGGCCTCCTGCGGAGGAACTAGCGGGAGACCCGCTTGTACATCCGGCTGTAGTACTCGTCGAGCATGCGCTCGACACCGAAGGCATCACGGGTGCTCCGGATCGAGGCGGCCATCATGTCCACCCAGGCGTCGTGGCGATCGTAGTAGGTGGGCAGCACCTCGTCGGACAGCACCTTCTTGAAGGCTTTGAAGTCGTGCTTGTCCAGCAGGGCCTCGTCCTCGCTCTCGAACCCGTCGCCGAACTGCCAGCCGTTCACGCCGTGTTCGCAGGCCTCGGGCCACCAGCCGTCCAGGATGGAGAGGTTGAGCACACCGTTCATGGCGGCCTTCATGCCGGAGGTGCCAGAGGCCTCCTTGGGCCGACGCGGGTTGTTCAGCCACACGTCAGAGCCGCGGGTGAGCATGCGGCCGATCTCCATGTCGTAGTTCTCGAGGAACACGACGCTCTCGGGGTACCGCTTCGTCATCTCCAGGATGTTCTCGACGATGCGCTTGCCGTTGTCATCCAGGGGATGGGCCTTCCCGGAGAAGACGATCTGGACTTTGCCTCCCTTCAGCAGCGGCTCGATGAACTTCCGGTCGGTGAAGATGAAGTTCGAGCGTTTGTAGGGCGCGGCGCGGCGGGAGAAGCCGATGAGGAGCCGGTCAGCGTCGAGCTTCACGCCCGTGCGGGCCTCCACGAAGGCGATGAGCTTCTTCTTGTTGTCCAGGTGCGCCTTCCAGAGGGAGTCCTTGGCCTTCTTCGTGCCATCGTAGGCGGCGCCGAGGTCGAGCATGCGGGCATCCACCCAGGTGGGGCGATGGATGGCGTTGGTGATGCCGATGATCTCGCTCCGGCCCTCGATGTGCTTCCACATCTTGTTGGAGGTGACGCGGTGCAGGTCCGCCACGGCATTGGAGATGCGGGACAGGTGCAGGGCCCCTACGGTCATGTTGAAGGGGCTGCCCCCGAGCTGCTTGAGCTGGGCCTTCGTCATGCCCAAGTTGGCGCCCATGTAGAGGAAGCGGTCGATGGGATGGGACTCGTTCCCCTGGACGATGGGCGTGTGGGTGGTGAAGACGACCTCCTCGCGGGTCTTGGTCCAGGCGGCCTCGAAGGCGGCACCCTTGGCCATGCGCTGGTGCATCAGCTCGAAACCCGCGAACAGGGCGTGACCTTCGTTGAAGTGGTAGACATCGGGCTTGATGCGGAGGGCCTGGAGGGCGCGGACGCCGCCGATGCCCAGCACCATCTCTTGGGCCACGCGCTCCTCGCCGAACCAGCCGTAGAGCTGGCCCGTGATCCAGCGGGCCTCGCCATCGTTCTCCTCAATGTCCGTGTCCAGCAGGTAGAGGGAGTCCACCCCATAGCTGTTCACACGCCAGACCTTGATCTTCACCGGCCGGCCCTTGATCTCCACCTCGACGGTGACGCCGGTGTCCTCCAGGAACTCGTGGCTGGCGTTCTTGTAGGCGTCGTAGACCTTGCCGGTGGAGGGGTCCACCATCTGCTCGCCGTAGCCCTGCTTCCAGCGGATGCCGATACCCACCATCGGGTAGCCGTGGTCCTTCACGCCCTTCAGGTAGTCGCCGGCGAGGATGCCCAGGCCGCCGGAATAGATCTTGAACGAGCTCTCGAGGGCGTATTCCATGCAGAAATACGCGACCCGGGGCAGCTTCTTGGTGGTCATGCAGGCTCCTTCGTTCCCGATTTGTGCGATGTTCAGCGCGCCATTCGTGCCGAATGGCGCGGAGGTCAAATTCAGTGGGCTTCGCCCTGCACCCGCTCCAGCAGCACGACGCCATCGGCCTCCAGCGTGACCTTTCCGGCCGCCACCGTGGCGGTGCGTCCGGTGTAGGCGTCCCGCAGCGTTTCGCCGTCCTGGAACGCGCCGGCCACGGGCAGGCTCACCTGGCCCTTGGCGCCCAGGGCCACCACCACGTGGTCGCCGCTGGCCGCTTCGACGCGGCTGAAGGTGTAGGGAGCGTCGCCCAGCTGCTTGTGTTCGCCGGTGGCCAAGGCCCGGTGGCGGGCCCGGAAGGTGCCGAGCTTGCGCCAGTGGGCGAGGACCTTCGCATCCACCTTGCCCCAGTTCATGTCCGAGCGGGTGGCCTGCTGCTTGTCCGTGCGGGGCATGGGCCCCTCGGGCCGCGCGGTCTCGTCGCCGTAGAAGATCTGCACACCGCCGGGGGCCAGCAGGAGGGCCGTGCCCCCCTCGATGAGCCGCGCGCGGTCGAAGAGCTCGGTGTCATGGGACGAGAGGTAGTTCAGCATGTGGACGGGCTTGCCGGCCTGGGCCTGGGCGTAGCTCCGGAAGAGCTTCTCGGGCTTGGCGAAGGCGCCGTCCTGCTGCTGGAAGTCGAAGTTGATCATGGCGTCGAAGCCGAAGCCCGTCATCTTGTGCTTCTCGGGCCCCGCGCCCCAGTACTCGCCCACCATCCAGAAGGGGGCCTCGTCCACCTTGCGGGTGGGGTTCTTGGCCTTGAACTCCGTCAGGGCCTTCACGGCCTCGGTCTTGAGGGCGGCCCAGGCCTCCGGCTCCACGTGCTTCACCGTGTCGCAGCGGAAGCCGTCCACGCCGTACTCGCGCACCCAGTCCGTGAGCCACTTGATGAGGTAGCCGCGCACGGTGGTGTTGGCGAGGTCCACCGCCTTCGTGTCCGTCTTCTCCTTCAGGAACTTCGGGAGCTTCACGGCCTCGGTGCTCTCGGTCCGGAAGTCCGGCAGGAAGGCCAGCTGCATGGTGAGGTCGTTGCGGCCCCCATCGATGTAGCCGGGCAGCCCGGCGCGCACCCAGGGCCGGCCCCACCAGTCGCCGAACTTGAAGGAGTTGTAGTCGATGTAGTTGTGGTAGTTCCGCAGCAGGTTCGGGTCCTTCTCCCAGCCCTCCCAGAGCACATCCACCTTCAGGTCCTTGGCGGTCTGGATGTCGAGGTAGCCGGGGTGGTTCATCACCACGTCGAAGAGCACGCGGATGCCCTGGGCGTGGGCCGTGTCCACCAGTTCGCGGAGGTCCGCCGCCGTGCCCAGGTTCTGGTCGATCACCGTATAGTCCAGGGCCCAGTAGCCGTGGTAGCCGTAGTGCTTGAACTCCCGCTGGCCGCCCTGGACCCAGCCGTGGATCTGCTCGTAGGGCGCGGTGATCCACAGGGCGTTGACGCCCAGCTCCTTGAACCAGCCCTCCTTGAGCTTCTGGGTGAGACCCTTGAAGTCGCCCCCGTGCCAAGTGCCCACGTCGTCCTTGGGATTCATCTCCCGCTGGCGGCCGTAGGCGTGGTCGTTGGAGGGGTCACCGTTGACGAACCGGTCCGTCATCACGAAGTAGACGATGGGGTTCTCGGCGAAGGTGCCGGGAACGGCCACAGGCGCCTGGGCAAGTGCGGACAGGTGGGTCGCAGCGAGTCCAACCGCCAGCAATAGGGAACGAAAAGCCGGGCGGCTTTGAAGCGGAAACATGGGACCTCGGGTAGAAACATTCAACATGACGGTGATTCAAGGCAGGCCTTCTTGTTCACCGTTCATCACCGTCTATCACTGGTTCCTTTTTCTTGAGCGCTCTGTTCGAGGAAAAGGAAGGTCAACCGGTGATGAACGGTGATGAACGGTGAGAAGGCTGAAGGCCCTACTTCTTGCAGACGTGGTCCTTCAGGGCCTCTTCCTTGGAGAAGAAGATGGTGCGGTCGCCGTTGACCACCCAGATCTCCTTGTGGGCGCGGCCGTCGAAGGCCATGTCCTTGGCGCCCTGCTCCTTGATGTCGCCCTTGTGGATGATGTAGTTCACCTGGGACTTGGAGCCGGTGTTGAACTCCTCGAGGTCCACCTGCCAGAAGACGCCGAAATCGGTCTTGCCGGTGGGCATCATGGGGTTGGGCCACTCGATGTCGGGCAGGGGCATGTTGGGGCTCTTCCAGAGGTGTACGCCCCACTTCTCGTACTTGCCGTCGCAGCGGTGGTAGTTGATCTGGATCTTGCCCTCGGGCGGCGCGGCGAGGGCGGGGGTGATGATCAGGGCGATCACGGCGATCGCCTTGAGGAAGGTCGTGCGGAGGCTCATGCGTGACTCCTTGGGGGAAGGGAGGGCTCGGCCCTCGGGTTGGGTGGGAAAGCGGTTCAGCCCTTGTTGGCGCCGGCGGTGAGGCCGGAGATCATCCAGCGTTGGACGAGGATGAAGACGATGGCGATGGGCAGGCCGGAGAGGATGGCAGCGGCCGCGAAATCGCCCCAGAGGTACTTCTGCTGGTAGAGGAACTGCTTCATGCCCGCGGCCATGGTGAGCTGGTCCTGGCTGCGCAGAAGGATGGAGGCCACCGGATATTCGTTGACCGCGCCGATGAAGGCCAGCAGGAAGATGACCATGATGATCGGCAACGCCATGGGCAGGAGCACCCGCCAGAACGCCTGCCAGGGCGTGGCCCCGTCCACGGTGGCGGCCTCCTCGATCTCGGCCGGGATGGTTTCGTAGAAGCCCTTGATGGTCCAGATGTGCAGGGCGATGCCGCCGGAATAGGCGAGGACCAGCGCCCAGGGGCTATCGATGCCGAAGGCGGGGAAGGTGTGCCCGAGCCGGGAGAAGATCGAGTGGATGGCGATGAGGGCCAGGATCGTGGGGAACATCTGCATCAGCATCAGCCCCACGAGCGAGGCCTTCTTCCCGGCGAACTTCATGCGGGCGAAGGCGTAGGCGGCGGTCGTGGAAAGCAGGACCGCCGTGGTGGCCGAGAGGGTGGCCACCTTCACCGAGTTCCACAGCCAGCGCAGCACGGGCAGGTCGGGCAGGATCACCCGGCCATCGGCGTTGGTCACCGGGAGGCCCAGGGCGAAGCGCCAGTGCTCGAGGCTGATGGTCGTGGGGATGAGGCTCCCAGAGGCGAAGTTCCCGGGACGAAGCGAGATGGAGACCACCATCAGCAGCGGGAAGATGACCAGGGCGCAAAGGCAGATCAGGAACACGTGGGCGGCGACGACGCGCCAGCGCTGGGATTTGTCGATGACGATGGCCATGGCGTCTCCCCTCAGCGCTTGGTGTCTTCGGCGATCCGGGTGGACCGGATCTGGATCATCGAGATCACGGCCACCATCAGGAACACCACGGTGGAGATCGCGGCGCCCAGGCCGAACTTCTGGCCCGAGTCCTGGAAGGCCATGCGGTAGGTGTAGGACACGAGGATGTCCGTGGTGCCCGCCGGCGTGGAGGTGTTGAGGAAGTCCGGCAGCCCGCCCGTCAGGAGGTTGATGAGCACGAAATTGTTGAAGTTGAAGGCGAAGGAGGAGATGAGCAGCGGCGTCAGGGGCTTGAGGATCAGCGGCATCGTGATCCTGAAGAAGTTGGTGATCGGCCCCGCGCCCGCCACCGCCGAGGCCTCGTAGAGGTCCTGGGGGATCGCCTTGATGAGGCCCATGCAGACCACCATCATGTAGGGGAAACCCAGCCAGGTGTTGACGATGAGGATCATCGTCTTGGCCAGGAACGGATCCGAGAACCAGGTGGGCTTGATGCCGAAGAGGCCGTTCAGCACCAGGTTGATCTCACCGAAGTTGTTGTTGAAGAGGCCCTTGAACACCAGGATGGAGATGAAGCCCGGCACCGCGTAGGGCAGGAAGAGCAGCAGCCGGTACAGTCCCCGGAACCGCAGGTTCTCCCAGCTGAGCAGCACCGCCAGCACCATGCCGAGGGTGGTGCAGAAGACCACCGTCAGGGTCGAGAAGACGATCGTCCAGATGAAGATCCGCCACAGCGGCTCGCGCAGGGAGGTGTCCGTGAAGATCTGGACGTAGTTCTTCCAGCCGATGTCCACCTGGAAGCCCGGCGTCACCTGCTCGCCGTCGGCGGTCTCGTAGAAGCCGGTCTTGTGGTTGGGCCGGAGGATGCTCTGGTCCTGGTTGTTCGTGAGGCTGCCGTCGGGGTTGCGGGCGTACTGGGGCCGGCTGGGCGCGAACTCCCTCAGGCCGGTCATGCGCACCTGGCCGCCATCGGGCATGGCTACCGTGATGCCCTTGAGGAAGGGCTGCTGGTCGATCAGGTCCTTGAGGGGCATCTCGTCGCCGGGCAGCGGCTCCGTGGCGGGCTGGGCCTTCAGGATGAGGTGCGTCCCCTCGGCGCCCAGGGCGAAGGGCTCCGTCGCGAAGGCGGCGCCGCTGTCGGCGTCCTCCAGGTGGAAGCGCCAGCGGCTGCCGTCGGCGTGAAGCGCGGACGTGTAGGTGGCGCCCTCGGCCCGGTAGGTCTCCTCCAGCAGGTACTGGGTGGCCCGCTTGAAGGTCAGGAGGTTCGTGGAGCTGTAGTTCGTGAAGCCGATGCGGATGGTGTAGAGCATCGGGAAGACGACGAAGATCAGCGCCGCGCCGATGCCCGGAAAGAGGTACCGGTACGCGTAGGTCTTCTTCGAGGTGTAGATCCACACGAAACAGACCAGGGTCACGAGCATGACGCCCGCCAGCAGGGTCTCACCGGTGGCGTAGATCACGGTGACGACATACAGCCCGGCCAGTCCCAGGAGGGCCATCAGGAGGGGCGGCAGGAGGCGTTTGAGAACCGGCGGCATGGGCATGGGTGGATCCGAATCGGGAGGAGGGCCCCGGGCGGCGGAGCGGACCCAGAGGCCCGCCCCGCACCGGGAGGAACGGCTACTTGAGGATCCGCTTGGCGGCGGCGTCCAGGGCTTCCTTCGGGGTCTGGCGGCCTTCGGTCATGTTGTTCAGGGCGGAGACCATGGCGGCCCAGAAGCGGCCCATGCGGGGGTTGTTCGGCATGACGACGCCATCGGTGGCGCTGGCCATGGAGACCTGGATGAAGGGATCGTTCTTCATCTTGGCGTAGGCGGCCTTGTTGGCGGGGGCGCCGATGGCCACGTCGGCGTTGATGGTCTCGAGCCCCTTCAGCGTCAGCATGTTGTTCTCGATGAACTCGCGGGCGATGTCCACGTTCCCCGCGGAGGAGGCGGCCTTGGTGATCATGGCACCCATGTAGCCCACGAAAGGCTTGGCGGGCTTGCCGGCCACGCTGGGGAGCTTGGCCACGCCGAAGTTGATCTTGGCCTTCTTGAGGTTGTCCCAGGCCCAGGGGCCGCTGATCATCATGGCGAGCTTGCCCTGGGCCATCTGGGCTTCCATGTCGGCATAGGTGGCGCCCTTGGGCATCACGCCCTCCTTCACCAGCTTCGTGAGCAACTCGGCGCCGATGACGGCCCCGGCGTTGTTCACGCCCGTGTCCTTCTGGTCATAGGTGCCGTCGGCGTTCATCTTGAATGCGTAGCCGCCGTTGGCCGCCAGCATGGGCATGGTGAAGTAGGTGTTCGTGTAGTCCCACAGGATGGCCTTCTTGCCCTGGGCCGCGAACTTCTTGTCGAGGGCGAAGATCTCCTCGAAGGTCTTGGGCGGGGTCTTGACCAGGTTCTTGTTGTAGATGAGGGAGACCGCCTCGATGGCCACGGGGTAGGCCCACACCTTCCCCTTGATGGTGAAGGCCTGCCAGGCCTTCTCATCGATCTGGTCCTTGATCTTCTTGCCGGGGGTCACGGCGTTGATGACGCCACTGTCGGCCCACTCGCCCACGCGGTCATGGGCCCAGATCCAGATGTCGGGCCCCTTGCCCTCTTCGGCGGCCGCCTGGAACTTGCCGGGGGCGTCCTCGGGGTGCTCGACGACGACCTTCACGCCGGTCTTCTTGGTGAACTCGTCGCCCACCTTCTGGAGGCCGTTGTAGCCCTTGTCGCCGTTGATCCAGATGAGGAGCTTGCCCTTCTCGGCGGCCTGGGCCACGGTCAGGGCGCCGGCGACGAGCAGGGTGGCGGTGGTGGCCGCCAGTTTGCGGAGGGTGGATGGATGACTCACGACAGTCTCCTTGGGTTGGGCCGGAAGGTCCGGTGGATGAGAACGCTAGATGAGGCGGGTGCAGGCCCGGCCGTCCGGGCCGAACAGGTGGCAGTGCTTGGCCGGGAAATGGAGGTGGGTCTCGTCGCCGGTCCGGAGGGGGGTCTCGGGCAGGGCCTTCACGGTGAGCTGGCCCTGGCCGCCGGGGGCATGGACGTACAGGAAGACGGTGTCGCCCAGGTGCTCCGACACAATCACGGAGGTGCGGGCCGTGCCTTCGCCGGAGGCGGTCTCGGCCAGGAGGCGTTCGGGGCGGATGGCCAAGGTGAGCGCCGCGCCCTCGGCCTGGCCCCGGGCGTCGACCTGGGCGGTCACCTGGGTGCCATCCTCCAGCCGCACCGTGGCCAGCGCTTCCGTCGCGGAGACCAGCGTGCAGGGGAGGAAGTTCATCTTGGGCGAGCCGATGAAGCCGGCCACAAAGCGGTTGGAGGGGCGCCGGTAGAGCTCCAGGGGCGTGCCCACCTGCTCGATGCGGCCCTCGTTGATGACCACGATGCGATCGGCCAGGGTCATGGCCTCCACCTGGTCGTGGGTGACGTAGACCATGGTGGTGGCCAGGTCCTTGTGCAGGCGGGCCAGCTCCACCCGCATCTGCACGCGCAGGCCGGCATCCAGGTTGGACAGGGGCTCGTCGAAGAGAAAGACGCCGGGCTTCCGCACGATCGCCCTGCCGATCGCCACCCGCTGGCGCTGTCCCCCCGACAGCGCCTTCGGACGGCGATCGAGCAGGGGTTCGATCTGGAGGATCTGGGCGGCCCGCTGGACGGCCTCCGTGATCTCCTGTTTCGGACGCCCGGCGAGCTTGAGGCCGAAGGCCATGTTCTCGGCCACGGTCATGTGGGGGTAGAGGGCATAGCTCTGGAACACCATGGCGATGCCGCGCTTGGAGGGCGGCACCTCGTTCACCTGGCGGCCTCCGATGTAGAGCTCGCCGCTGGTGATCTCCTCCAGGCCGGCGATGCAGCGCAGGAGCGTGGACTTCCCGCAGCCCGACGGCCCCACGAAGACGACGAACTCCCCGTCCGTGATGCCGAGGTCGATCCCGTGGAGGATCTCGATGTCCCCGAAGGACTTGCGGAGGGCTTTGAATTGGAGGTCGGCCATGGGGATTCCGGTGGAGACAGGTGGAGCCAGATGGATAGGGCCGCGGGGCCCGGGAGGCAAGGTCAGTTCAGGTCGCCGTGGAGGGTGCCCTGGAAGCCTGTGCCGGCCACGTAGAGCACGCGAACCCCGAAGGAGGGCAGGCCGGTGGCGGTGTAGGTGTCGCCGCTGAGGGCGCCGGCGCCCTTCAGGTCGCCCAGGATGGCCTGCACGGGACCGGAGACGGGCACGCCGAGGGCCGTCAACCCGGAGACGGTGACGGTCTGGGCCGCGCCCGTGAGGTTGGCCACCACCAGCACCCGCTCGGTGCCCGCGTCCCGGAGGTAGGCCAGGGCCTTGCCGGTGCCCACGTCGGTGGAGAGGGTGGTGTAGCCGCCGCGCAGGGCCGGGTAGGTCTTCCGGGCCTGGATGAGGTAGGTGCACCAGCTCAGGATGGAGTCGGGCTGGCCCGTCTGGGCCGCCACCGCCGCCCAGTCCATGGGCTGGCGGAGGTTGATGTCCGAGCCCGCCTTGCCGGTCATGCCCACTTCGTTGCCGTAGTAGAGGATGGGCGTGCCGGGGGACAGGAGGTTCAGGGCCTCGGCCAGGATGATCCTCCTCCGGTCGCCGCCGTACTGGGTGCCGGGGCGCGAGATGAGGTTGTCGTGGTTCGAGTCGAAGGTGGCCGAGCGATAGCCTGCCGGGTAGGTGCGCTGCTCATACTCCCAGAGGGAGGTCAGCTGCGTGGCGTCCCCCCGGCTGATGGTGTTGTAGACCGCCCAGGGCGCGCTGAAGTCCAGGCACAGGTGGAACTCGTTCGTCCCATTGCCGTAGTAGGGGGCCACGCCGGATGCATCGTTGGTCCAGGCCTCGGCGATCATGGCCTTGCTGCTGTGCTTCGTGGGGTCGCCACCCGGATGGGGATGGAGGTCGCCGCTGTCGTACTCGTCCAGCAGCGCGCGGAAGGCCTGGAGGCGCGCGTGGGTGTCCGGCTGGTCCGCCTGCTGGCCGGGGCCGGTCTCGCAGAGGTAGCGGACGGCGTCCACGCGCATCCCGTCGAAGCCGCGGTCCAGCCAGTAGGCCTGGACCTTCCGCATCTCCGCCTGGACGGCGGGGTTGTAGAAGTTCAGGTCCGCCAGGGTGTCCGTGGCGAAGGAGGTGTAGAAATAGCCCGAGGCGCCGGATTTCCAGACGTCCTGGGGCGTTCCGCCGCCCCAGGGGAGGCCCCAGCCCGCGGGCTGGCCGGCGCTCCAGATGTACCAGCTGTCCCGCGTGGCGGCATTCGTGAACCAGGGGTGCTTCGTGGAGGTGTGGTTCGGCACGAAGTCGAAGAGGATCCGCATCCCCTTCGCGTGCACGGCCTCGATGAGGGCCTTGAGGTCCGCGCGGGTGCCGAAGCGGTCGTTCACGGCGTAGTAGTCCGTCGTGTCGTACCCGTGCATGTTGTCGCCCTTGTAGCCGCACTCGAAGATCGGCGAGAGCCACAGGGTGTTCACGCCCAGGGACTGGAGGTAGTCCAGCTTCCCCTGGAGGCCCGGCAGGTCGCCGATGCCGTCCTGGTAGGCGCCGTCGGCGAAGGCCTTCACCCAGACGTGGTAGACCACCGCGTCCCGGTACCAGCCGGGGGCATTCTCCAGCTGCTGCCCGGGGGCGATGGTGGTGGTGTCCACCGGGTAGCGGCTGGCGTCGCTCGATTTGGGGCCGACGCAGGCCATCCCGCCCACCAGGAGGTAGGCGAGCAGGGCCGTGGCCGTCATCAGGCGGGGGATCTTCACATCCGGTCCTTTGCGTCAGGAGCCAGGAAACGGCCCGTCCCGGAGGACGGGCCGTTTCGTCAGCCAGCCATTACCACCAGGCCTCGACCTGGGCGCCGAACGTCAGGCCCTGGAGGGAGTTGCCGAACTGGCCTTCTCCGATCAGGTTCCAGTTGTTGGCGTTCTTGTTCCAGTCCGCGCGGGTGACGAAGAGGCGGATCACCGGGCGGCTCCAGAAGGAGGCCTGGGGGCTCCACTGCAGCGCGATGGTGTTCTTGAGGAGCTTGCGAGCCTCATCCTCGTTGTCGAACTTCAGCTTGTCGAAGCCGACTTCATACGCCACGGAGAAGTGCTTGGTGAAGAAGTAGGTGGGACGCACGCCGACGGAAGTCCAGGCGTTCGTGGTGCCTTCCATGGTGCCCTTGCCGTTCTGCTTCCGGTACTGCACCACGCCCTGCATCTCGAGGTTGGACACCGGCTTGATGTAGAAGATGTCCATGACGTGCCACCAGTTGTTCTCGGTCTTCACGTCGGGGTTGTACCAGTTCCAGTAGGTGGAGCCGTTGCCCCAGGTGGCGTAGACGCGGTTGTCGCCGCCGAGCACGCCGGCCTGGTTGACGATCAGGTTGTACTGGATGCCGTTGTTCTTGTTGCCATCGTTCTCGTAGCCGGTCTTCGTGCGGGCGTCGTTGTACTGCACGCCGAAGGTCAGCGATCCGCCTTCCCAGAGCTTGATGTCGGACACACGCAAGTCGTGGGAGCCCACGATCGTGTGGCCGCCGCCGCCCACCCACTGGCTGTAGGGATTCACGGTGCCCAGGATGGCGCCGTTGTTCCAGTCGCTGCCCAGGTTGCCAGTGTCGTGCTGGATGTAGGCGTAGTGGAGCTTGAGGGCGCCGAAGTCGATGTTCTCGATGCCCACGCCGTCGCCGCTGTTGTTCCAGTACCACTGGTCGCGGATGTGGAGGTCCTGGCGCATGTAGAAGCGCCGGCCGGCCCACAGGGAGGCGTCCTTGAAGGGGCCGCTGTTGCCGAAGATGCCGGTGGCCTCGCCCCAGGTCTCACGGAGGTAGACCATCTGGTTGGGGTTGGCGACCTTGCTGTTGTCCACGTTGCCACCCGCGTCGGCCGACGCGTCGCGCACCTGGTAGAACTGGCGGAAGGTCGGGCGGAAGTGCAGCTTGAAGGTGGTGTTGCCCTTCTCATAGGCCTTCACGTCCACGGCCAGCTCGAGGTAGTTGTCGGTCTCGTTGCCGAGGCGGTAGCCGGGGCCGTTGGTGGGGGCGCCGCCGGTGTTGGCCATGAAGAACGACACCTGCTCGCCGCCGTTCGACGAGCGGCCGACGCCCATGCGGGTGTAGCCGTGGATTTCGACCACGTCCTGCGCGAGGAGCGGTCCGCAGGCCAGCGCCAGGGGCAGCGCGGCCTTGATGAGGGAGAGAGACTTCATGGTCTTGCCTCCAGTGGGAGAAGCCGCGGGGGCGGCGGGTTGGGTGGGAAGCTTGCGGAGGGAGGGCCGGCGCATGGGATCAGGCCATGCGGCCGAAGAACCCTCCCCAAGGGGGAAGGTGGAGGGTCCGGCCTTCAAGGCGGCAGGCCGGGAGGCCAGGCCCGTCGAGGGGCTGGACGGAACGGGGAACCGTGTGGCTGATGGGGTTGGGGCTCAGGTTGAAGGCCGCCAGGATGTGCTCATCGCCGGCCTCGCGGCGGAAGGCCAGAAGGGGCTCGACAGTGCGCTGGAACCGGATGGTCCCGCGCCGGAGGGATTCGAAACCTTTCCGCCAGGCGAGGAAGCGCCGGTAGAAGCCCAGCACCGAATCGGGATCGGAGGCCTGGGCCGCCACGGAGCGGCGCAGGTGATCCGGGAACATGGGCAGCCAGGGTTCCACCGTCGAGAATCCGCCCCGCGGCGCCTCGCTGGTCCATGGCATGGGGGTGCGACAGCCGTCCCGACCCTTGAAGTCCGGCCAGAAGGTGATGCCGTACGGGTCGATGAGGCGGTCGAAGGGCACCTCGGCCTCGGGCAGGCCCAGCTCCTCGCCCTGGTAGATGCAGAAGCTTCCCCGCAGGGAGCCCAGCACCGCCAGCAGCAGCTTCGGGAAGGCGGGATCATCCACGCCCTTGCCCCAGCGGGTGACCACCCGGACGCTGTCGTGGTTGGAAAGCGACCAGCAGCCCCACCCGCCGCCGCGACGGACATGGCGCTCGAACTCCTCCACCACGGACCGGATGCGCCCGGCGCTGAACTCGTCCGTGAAGAGGCTGAATCCGTAGGCCATGTGCAGCTTGTCGCCGTCCGCCGTGTACTCGGCCATAGTGGCGAGGGCGCTTTCGTCGCCGATCTCGCCCACGCTCATGGCGCCGTACTGGTCCAGCAGCGTCCGGAGGCGCTTGAGGAACCCCAGGTTCTCGGGCTGGGTCTTGTCGTAGCGGTGGATCTGCCGCCCGTAGGGGTTGCCCTCCTGGACGGAGGTGAGCTCCACGGATCCGGGCCGGGCCGCCGGGTTGTTCCGCAGCCGCTGGTCGTGGAAGTGGAAGTTGCAGGCGTCGAAGCGGAAACCATCCACGCCGCGCTCCATCCAGAAGCGAACCTCCTCGAGCATCTGGGCCTGCACGGGCTCATGGTGGAAGTTGAGGTCCGGTTGGGACTCCAGGAAGTTGTGGAGGTAGTACTGCCGTCGCCGCGGCTCCCAGGTCCAGGCGGAGCCGCCGAAGACCGACTGCCAGTTGTTGGGCGGCGTGCCGTCCGCCTTGGCCTCGGCCCAGACGTACCAGTCCGCCTTGGGATTGGTCCGGCTGGCGCGGCTCTCCTTGAACCAGGCGTGCTGGTCGGAGGAGTGGGACAGCACCTGGTCGATGAGCACCTTCAGGCCCAGGCGGTGCGCCTCGGCCACCAGCCGGTCGAAGTCCGCCAGCGTGCCGAAGGTGGGATCCACGCCCCGGTAGTTCGACACGTCGTAGCCGAAGTCCTTCATGGGCGAGGTGAAGAAGGGCGAGATCCAGATGGCGTCCACCCCCAGGCCGGCCACATGGGCCAGGTGGGCGGTGATGCCCGGAAGGTCGCCGATGCCATCCCCGTTCGTGTCCTGGAAGCTCCGGGGGTAGATCTGGTAGACCGCCGCCCCGCGCCACCATTCGGTGCCTGGGATCGGGTGGGTGACGGTATCCCGGACGGGCATGGTCTGAGTTCCTTTTGGAGTGAGGACGAAGGCGGGAAGTGGGAAAATCGAATGTAACCGGTTACAAATCGATATTCGCGGTGGATCAATCCTGGGTATCTGCAGGAAACATGGATGGGGACAGGGGTGTGGCGTCGAGGGGTGTGTAAACGGTTACAAGGAAGTCGCAGGTATGGTCGACTGGTGTCATGGGCGTGTCAAGAAAGGAATTCAGGGGAGGGGGAACTTTTTGACGATTCGCATGCGATGCAGCATTCAGGCTGCTTTCAGTCGCCGAGGCCCAGCCGGGGGTCATCCTGATCCGTCGGGAGCGGGTCGTGGGATCCAGTGGACGCCTCGCTCCGGAGGGAACAATCTGATCCTGGCCGGCCGTCATGGCCTGAAGGGGCGGTACTGCCCCGCTTTCGGGACCTGCTGAGGTGATATCCAGTGGATGCAACCGTTGACAACCTCATCCTGGTGGCGGACGTGGGCGGCACCAACCTCAGCCTGGCCCTGCTGGCGCCCGGCGAATCCGGCTACCGCCTCCACCGGAAGGAACGCTTCAGCACCCAGGATGAGCCGTCCATCCTGGGGCCGATCCGGCGGTTCCTCGCCTCTGCTCCGGCTGACCGGCCGGTCCGGGCCTGCCTGTCCGGGGCCGGCCCGGTCCTCGATCGCCGCATCCGCCTCACCAACGCCCCCTGGGACATGGACGGCGCCGAGCTGGAGCAGGCGCTGGGCATCCCGATCCGCCTGATCAACGACTTCACCGCCCTGTCCTGCGGCGTGCTCGAGCTGGACCTCTCGGACGGCCGCCAGGTCCTCCCCCTTCCCCACGGCGACGGCAGCCTCCCCAAGGCAGATCCCAAGGGCCTCGCCCTGGTGGTGGGCGCCGGCACGGGCCTCGGCGCGGGCTTCATCGTGCGCACGCCCCAGGGCGCGCGGGCCTACCCCAGCGAAGGGGGGCACATCGGCCTGCCGGTGTTCGACGAGGACTCCCTGGCCCTCTGGAGGCACCTGGCTGACGGCCTGACTGGCCCGCCGGGCGCCGAGCTGGCCGTCTCCGGACAGGGCCTGGCCCGCATCCTCCGCTTCCTCCTCGACTCGGGCCGCGCGCAGGGGGCGGCTGGAACCACTGCCCTCCTGGACCTTCCCGCCGCGGACCAGCCCGCCGCCATCTCCGCCCGTGCTGGCTGGGATCCGGCCTGTGCCCGCGCCATGGCGATGTTCGTGGACCTCTACGCCCGGGTCTGCGCCGAGCTCTGCGCCGCGTTCCTGCCCACGGGGGGGCTCTTCCTCGCCGGGGGCATCGCCGCCAAGAACTCCGAGCGATTCCTGGAGGGCGGCCGTTTCATGGCCCGGTTCGAGCGGAACTACCGCCCGCACATCGACGTCCTCACCCGGGAAACGCCGGTCTTCATCACCCGGGACTACGACCTGAGCCTCTACGGCGCGGCCCGCGCCCTGGACTGCCTGGATTGACGCCCGGATGACCGAACGCTATTCATGGGTGGTCCCTTCCCTTCTCCCGAGCTCCTTTCCCGGCGGCCCCCATGAAGATCACCATCGGTGAGATCGCCCGCCAGGCCGGTGTTTCCACGGGCACGGTGAGCCGCGTCATCAACGGCAAGCCCACCGTGGCCGCCGAAACGCGGGAAACGGTCCTCGCCGTGATGAAGAAGCTCGGCTACGAGCCGGACCCCGTGGCCAGGGAGCTGTCGCGGCGCAGCAAGCACACCCTCGGCATCTGGGTGGGCGCTGGCGAGAACCGGCTGTCGCCCTACTTCAGCGTCATCTGGCGCGCCCTGCTACGGGAGATGCAGATGCACGCCACCCAGTTCATCGAGCTTCCGGTGGACATCACCCCCGTGCGGCGGCGGCTGGACGCGGTGCTGATGTTCCATTGCACCGACATCGACCAGCGGCTGGCGACCCTCTGGCGGCGCGGGGTCCCGGGCGCGCTCATCGGCCACCACCCGGGCGTGTCCTGCGTGGCGCCCGACGACATCGGCGGCGGCCGCCTCGCCGCCATGCGCCTCCTCGCGCTGGGCCACCGCGACCTGCTGCACCTCACGGTGGCCGATGAGCACCAGTGGGCCGTGGACCGCGCGGCCGGCTTCACCGCCGCCCTGGCCGAGCACGGCGGCCAGTCCCTGGCCCCCGTCATCCTGCGGGGCGGGGGCTCGGTGCTGGGCGGCTACCGGCTCATGCGGGACGCCTGGCAGCAGGGCCACCGCCCGACGGGCATCTTTTGCGCGACGGACGAGATGGCCGTGGGGGCCCTCGGCGCCCTGGCCGACCTGTCCGTGGCCGTCCCCGAACAGGTCTCCGTGCTGGGCTTTGACGGCCTGGTGGACCTCTACCCCGGGCTCGCCTCCGTGGCCCAGGACATCCCCGCCATCGCCCACGAAGCCGTCGCACTGGCCCTCGGGGCCATCGAGCGCGACGCCATCCGGCACGTGGTGGTCCCGGTGAAGATCGTCGAGGGGTCCACGCTGGGGCCCGCCCCCAGGAAAAGCTGAGGTCCGGCCGCCCCGGCCGGGACCGGGACAAGCCCTGGTGACTAAACGCCCCCGAGGCATTACCGTGAACTTCACATCCAGGCCCGCCCTGGTTCTTTCCTCCACGGAAGCCGCCATGACCGTCTCCAGCCGTTGGATCCCCCTGTTCCTGGTCGGGAGCGCCCTGCTGGCCCAGGCTCCCCCTCTGCCGCCACCGCCTCCCCCGCCGGCGCCCCCGGCTCCGATGGTCGGGGTGGACGTGCCTTCCGGCTCGCGCACGGAGCAGCGAACGGAGAAGCTCGCCTACGGGTCGAAGCTCTGGGTGAAGAACCGCAACGGCGGCATCCGGGTGACCGGCTGGGACAAGGAGGAGGTCGCCCTCACCGCCCAGATCCGCGACAGCGAGAAGCGCCGGGTGGAACTGGTGCTCCAGCACAAGGGGTCGGACCTGGACATCGAGGCGATGTTCCAGCAGCCCTCCTGGAGCTTCGGCGTCTACATCAGCCCCCGCTGCGAGATGACGCTCCAGGTGCCCCGTCGGGTCCTGGGCTATTTCCGCACCACCAACGGCACCGTGGCCGTGGAGCACCTCGAGGGCTACGCCCGCTGCGAGGCCACCAACGGCGCCATCCTGGTCGCGGACGTCCGGGGCGAGGTCCAGGCGGACACCACCAACGGCCCCATCGAGGCCCGGAACCTGGCGGCCCGGATCAAGGGCGGCACCACCAACGGACGCATCGTCCTCGAGGACGTGGCCGGCGGCATCCGCCTGGAAACCACCAACGGCAGCGTCCGGGCCCGGAACCTGGACGGCTGGGGCGAGGGCATCTACCTGGAATCCACCAACGGCAGCATCGAGGTGGAGCTGGGCAAGGCCACGGGCGAGCTGATGGCCGAGAACAGCAACGGCTCCATGGACGTCAAGGTCCCCGGCGCGCAGATCGTCGAGATCACCAAGCACAGCGCCCATGTGAAGGTGCCCGGCCGAACGCAGCAGATCCGGCTCGAAACCACCAACGGCAGCATCCGGGTGAAGTAGTACCCTACGGACCATGCGACGCCTGGTCCTGCCCCTTCTTGCCGTCCTTGGCCTGAGCGCCCAGGCGCCCCTCCTCGACTCCCGCACGGAGGACGTGCAGGAGCGGCGCCTGGCGAACGGCGTCCGACTCCTGGTGGTGGAGCGGCGGGCCGTGACCGCCTTCCACGCCGCCCTGGTCTTCCGGGGCGGCCGGGCGGAGGAACCCCCGCCGCTGGCCGGCGCCACCGACCTGCTGGCCCGGGCTCTCTATGGCGCCACCTGGCCCGAGGATCTGGACCCGGCCAAGGGGAACGGCTCGCTCGATGCCCTGCTCAAGGAGGAGGAGGGCCTGCTGGAGGCTTTGCGGCTGGAGCGGCTCCGCCAGCGGAAGGCGCCCGAGGCTGCGAACCAGGCTCAGGCCCTGGGAGCCAATCTCTGGACCCTGCACCAGGCCGTGCGAGCCCGCTACTCCACCTCGCCCCTGGCGGACCTCTACGCGGCCCGCGGCGGACGCCAGACGGCCACGGCCGGGGCCGACGCCCTGCTGGTCCAGGCCGAACTGCCCGCCTCGGACTTCGAGTTCTGGTGCCGCACCGAGGCCCAGCGGCTGACCATCCTCCAACTCAGCCGGTTCTCCGAAGCCCGCGCCGCCCTGGCGGCGGAGCTGCGGTCCCGCGGCCCCCAGGGCCTGCCGATGATCCAGGGCGCCGCCCTGCCCGGCCACCCGTACGGCCGCGACCTGGCGGACCACCTTCCCGCCCTGGAGGCCATGCGCCGCTCGGACCTCCAGGCCTGGGCCCGCCGCGCCTGCCGGCCGGACCAGCTCACGGTGGTGCTGGTGGGCGGCCTCGGCATGGACGCGGCCCTGCCCCTCGTGGAGCGGACCTTCGGGGCCCTGCCCGTCGGCGCGGCCAGTGCCTCGACGGAGGACTCCCTCCTGCCGGAGATCCCCGCGGACCTCGGCGACCGGCGCATCCAGGCCAGCCTGGGCGGGGCGCCCGCCCTGCTGGTGGGCTGGCGCATCCCGGCGCGCCCCCACCGGGACCACCTGGCCCTGCGCATGGCCGCCCGCCTCCTGGAGGGCCCCTCGGGCCGCCTGGCCCAGCGGCTGGTGCGCCAGAAGGCCGTGGCCCAGTCCGCCGAAGTGTGGATGGATGTTCCCGGGGGCCGTCTGCCCGGCCTGCTGGTGGTCCGCGCCGTGCCGTCGGAAGGCCACAGCCTCGCGGAACTCGAAGGCGCCCTGCACACGGAGATCCTGCGGCTCCAGCAGGAGCCCATCCCCACGGACGAGTGGCAGCGTGCCCTGACCCAGATCGACGTGGAGCAGCTCCGCATCCAGGATGAGCCCGGAGCCCTCGCCTCGACCCTGGCGCGCGCCTGGGCGGAGGCCGGGGACTGGCGGCAGGCGGAACAGGAGGTCCAGCGCCTGCGGAACCTGGGGCCGGAGATGGTCCAGCTGGCCACCCGGACCTGGCTGAACCCGAGCCACCGGACGACCCTCTGGCTGCAGTCGGGCACGGACGAGAGCCAGGATCCCCTGGAAGCAGAGACGGCGCGGGTGCTGAAGGCCCTCGCGGCCACCCGCATCGAGGACCTGGCCCAGCGGGAGCACCTGGTCTCGGAGGGACTCCGCCAGCTCCGGATGCTCAGCCTCGACGAGCGCCGCCGGACCCTCAAGCTCCTGGAAGCCCAGCTCACCCCGGAGAAGCGATGAAACCCCTGGCGGCGCTGGCTGCGATCCTCCTCACCCTCCCGGGGCGGGCCCAGATCTCGATCCGGCCGCAGACCTTCAGCCTGCCCAACGGGATGCGGGTGGTCCTCCTGGAGGATCACGAGCGCCCCCTGATCCGGGCCCGCCTGAACGTGCTCCTGAGCCGCGACCTGGAGACGGTCCACCCGGGCTTGGCGGCCCTGGCCCTGCGTGTCCTGGGGCATTCGGACGCCGGCGCCTTCAGCGTCGACGAGTTCGAGCAGCTCCTCGCCGGGGCCGGCATCGAGCTGGTCCCCGCCCTCCGGACGGACGGCCTCTCCTGGAGCCTTCTGGCCCGGAGCCGGGATCAGGATCTGGCGCTCGGCCTGCTGGCGGATCGCGCCTTCCGCTCGGTGGCCACCTCCCTCACGCTCGAGACCGACCGCCTCGCCAGCTGGCGCGAGACGGAGCGCCTGGAGGCCGCGCCCCGGGCCAAGCTGCGCCTGCTGCTGGAACCGGACTGGACCCTCCAGGCTCCCACCCTCGAGCACCTGTCCGCCATCAACCACCCGGACCTGCTGGCCTTCTACGCTCGCGCGCTGAGGCCCGATCGGGCGGTGCTGATCCTCCAGGGCGACCTCGGCCTGGAACAGGCCAAGCGCCTCGTGCTCCTCAGCTTCGGCACCTGGGTGGTCCAGGCGCCGCCGCCGGTTCCGGCCGCCACCGAGGCCGCCACCCAGGTCCCCGCCCAGGCCGCCGCCGCACCAGCGCCCGCAGCCGCTTCAGCCCCCGCTCCCGCGGCCCCGCAGGCTCCCCGGATCCTGGTCCGGAATCCTCGACCCGCCCTCATGGCCATGGCGGTGGCGGCCCAGCCGGAGGACCTGGACCCGGAATCAGCGGCGCTTCTCGCCCTGCTTCTTCCTGGAGACCCGGCCCTGGCTCCCGCGCAGCTCCGATTGGAGGGTCTGGACCTGGTAGGCGAGCTGGAGTCGGATCCCTCCGGATCCGCGGCCAGCGCCGAGACCTCGATGCTGGAGCGCCTCCAGGCCATCCGTCAGCGCGGCTTCACCGAGACGGACCTCCGCCGCGCCCAGGCCGCCTGGTCCGAAAGCCGCGCCCTCATCACCCTCCACCCGGAAGCCCAGGTGGCCGAGGCCCTGGCCGACGCGCGGGGACGGTCGGTCTCTCCCGCGCGCGTGAATGCGCTCACGGTGGAGGCCCTGAACCAGGGGCTCCGCCGGTGGCTGGACCCGGCCCGCATCCGGACCGGGGTCCTCGCCGGCCCCGTCGGCCCCTGATCAGACCTGCACGCCGAACCGTCCGGCCAGATCCAGGTACCGGGCCCGGATCCCTTCGATGACGGCCTCCGGCAGGTGCGGCGCCGGCGGCTGCTTGTTCCAGCCCGGAAGCGTCTCCAGGTAGTCGCGGAGGAACTGCTTGTCCAGGCTAGGCGGGTTCTTCCCCGGCGCCCAGCTGTCCGCCAGCCAGTAACGGCTGCTGTCCGGCGTGAGGGCTTCGTCAATGAGGATCAGCTCGCCGGCATCGCTCAGGCCGAACTCGAATTTCGTATCCGCCAGGAGGATTCCCCGCTGGGCCGCCAGCTCCGCGCCGCGCTGGTAGAGGGCCAGGCTCAGGTCCCGCAGCCGCGCCGCAAGGTCCGCGCCCACGATCTCCGCCATGCGCTCGAAGCTGATGTTCTCGTCGTGCCCTTCCTCCTCCTTGGTGGCGGGCGTGAAGATGGGTTCGGGCAGGCGATCCGCCAGACGCAGGCCCGCCGGCAGCGGCACGCCGCACACGGACTGGCCGCTCTGGTATTCCTTCCAGCCGCTGCCCGCCAGGTAGCCGCGTACCACGCACTCCACGGGCATGGGCCGCGTCTTCTCCACCACCACGGCGCGGCCGGCCAGGGCCTCGCGGTAGGGTTCCAGGGCCGCCGGCCAGGCGGGATTGCCGCGGAAGTGGTTGGGCACCAGGTCCTCGGTGGCCTCGAACCAGTAGGCCGCCACCGCCGTGAGGATGCGCCCCTTGTCCGGGATGCCCTCGGGCATCACGCAGTCGAAGGCGCTGATGCGATCCGTGGCCACGATGAGCAGCTGCTTGCCGAGGTCATACACATCCCGGACCTTGCCCCGGCGGAAGACGGGAAAGGGGAGATCGGTGCTCAACACGACGGCCATGAAGCCTCCAGAGTCGAAACATCCATCCTAGCGGTCGGCCGTCACCGGTCCGTCACTGATCACTGATAGCCGATAGCCGATAGCCGACAGCTCCTACACCAGATCCGGCAGGCGCCGAGGGGTGGGGGCCGCCCAGTTGAGCCCCCCAGGCAGCAGGGCGTAGCGGTTCATCACGCCCGCCCACCGGGCCAGTTCCGATTCGCGCACGGCGCCCTCGGGCCCCGTGAGGGGCAGCCCCAGGAACTGGAGGAAGTCCTGGATCTCGGCGCCAGAGACGCCGAGGAGGGCCGGCAGCGCGTCCAGGGGATGGACCCGGTCCCCGGCCGGGGGCTCCAGCAGCCGGTAGTCGAAGGTCTCCCGCAGCACCGAAGCCGTGGCGGCGGGATCCAGCTCCTGGGCCGCGTCCAGGTGCGGGAACGGATTGCCCCCCAGCATCCCCAGGGCCTGGGCCATGCCGAGGTGGCCCAGCAGGTGGACCGGCTGGGTCTTCAGGACGGCCTCGAAGGCCGCTCGGGCCTCCCGCGCGTGCCCCAGGCGCAGCTGCGCCTCACCCAGGCGCAGCTGCCCCTCCAGGCGGCCGGGCTCGGCCTTGACCCACCGCTCGGCCACGGCCGCCATCTCCTCGGCCATGCCCTGGTCGCGGAAGAAGGTGGTCAGGTAGGCGAGACTGGCGACATCCTTGGGCGCGAGGAGCAGCAGGCGATCCAGCACTTCGGCGGCCCGGAGGGCCTGGCCCTCCTGGTCCAGGCGGTTCGCCCAGTCCCGCAGGATCTCCACCTGGCGGGCCACGGGATGGTTCGGCGTGGAACGCGCCGCCTCGGCCGGATGGAGCAGCTGGGTCCTGACCCACAGGTAGCGCAGGGGGTTTCGTCCCTCGGGGCCGGGCAGCTCCTCCTCGATGGCGTGGATGACGGTCTTGAGGCCATGTTCCCAGAGGGGCGGCACCGGCATCTGCACGTGCGTCCGGAGCTGGCGGCTCAGGGGGTCCAGCGCGTTGCCGGCCCTTCCCAGGTGCAGGTGCAGGCGGATCAGGTCCATGCCGGGCTCCGGCCCGGACTGGAAGGCCACCCGCAGGGCGAGCTCGCCCGTATCGGGGTCGAAGCCGTCCAGGATCAGGAAGCGAAGGTGGGCCCGCATGACCAGAGGTTAACAAGATGCCGGGACCAGCGGAGGTTGACCACAGCCACCGAAGGCCCGATGATGCCATATCTGCCGGATTGGGGGACCCTATGCGCAGGCAACTGCTTTCACTCGCGGCGCTCGCCGCCATGACCGCCCTTCCGGCCTCCGCCGGCGAGGTCGGCGTGCTGCTGGACAAGCAGGTGGGCAAGGCCCAGGCCGCTTCCTTCGGCACGGGCCAGAAGTACGACGCCGTGAGTCCCACGGGCTTCGCCATCCGCGGCGGCTTCGACATCGTGGACCTGAAAGTGGCCGCCCTCCAGCTGAACGCCACCTGGCACAACAAGACCACCGGCGATCTGACCTACGGCGGCACCAAGTACGGCGAGCTGGAGAACCAGTACTGGGCCGTGGGCGCCATGGTGAACTGGAAGCTCTTGGTGAACGTGGGCGCTGGCGTGGAATACCGGTCCGAGAGCCTCACCTTCCGCCCCACCGCCGGTGCCAGCACGGACAGCACCCTGGGCCGCCCTTGGGCCCGCGTGAACGTGGGCTTCAGCATCCCGACCCCCATCGTCAGCCCCTTCTTCACGCTGGAAGTGGCCGCGCCCCTCACCAAGAAGGACACCACGGCCACCTACAAGGACTTGAACGAGGCGCTGGCTCCCCAGGTGCAGATCGGCATCTACGGCGGCATCCGCTTCTAGGGTCGGCCTCCGCGACGAAAAAGGGGCGCCTCCGGCGTCCCTTTTTCGTATGATGAGTCCACTTACACCGAGGGACGATGGAACTCAGGGTCCTGGGCTGCAGCGGCGGAGAGGTCGAGGGCGAGCGCCTCACGGGCCTGCTCGTCAACGGGTGCGTGGCCATCGATGCCGGCTCGCTGACCGCGGCCCTCACGGTGGCCGAGCAGGTGGCCATCCAGCATGTGTTCCTCAGCCACTCGCACCTGGACCACATCTGCACCCTGCCCTTCTTCACCAAGAACATCTTCGGGCACACCCACGAGGCCGTGGAGATCCACGCCCTGCCCGAGACCCTCGACGTGCTGCGGCGCCACCTCTTCAACGACGAGCTGTGGCCCGACTTCAGCGTGATCCCCAGCCCCAACGACCCCACCATCCGCTACACGGAGATCGAGCCCGAGCACACCTACCGCGTCTGCGGCCTGGCCATCACGCCCATCCGCGTGAACCACCTGGTTCCCTGCGTCGGCTACAAGGTCGACGACGGGAAGGACGCCTTCATCTTCACCAGCGACACCGCGGGAACGGACCGCATCTGGGCGGAAGCCAACGCCACACCCAACCTGCGCCTGGTCATCACGGAAGCCAGCTTCCCCAACGAGCAGGCCGGCCTCGCCGAGGCCTCCAAGCATCTGACCCCCGCCATGCTCGGAACCGAGCTCCGGAAGCTCACCCGGGACGTGCCCGTGAGGATCTACCACCTCACCCCCGGCGACAAGGCCACCATGCTGCCCCAGCTGCAGGCCCTGGGCGACCGCCGGGTCAGCCTGCTGGCACAGGACGAACGGCTGGTCTGGTAGGGGACGGTCAGGCCTCCGGAAAGGCCGCCCGGATCGCGGCCAGAGCTTCCTCATAGGCGGCGGGAAACGCCTCCAGGAGGTGGCGCGCGGCCTCCCACTCGCCGGCGCGGAGGTGCTCCTCCATCCGGTGGCCCAGGTCGGCGAAGCGCCGGAGCCCCATGGTCCCCAGGGCCCCCTTCAGCTGGTGGGCCTCCGGTATCGCGGCATCGCCGTCCTCGCGCGCCAGGGCCTGCCGCAGGACGGCCATCCGCGCGGGGACATCCGCCTCCAGCAGCCCGATCAGCTCCGTCACCAGACCCGGCTCCGCCCCCATCTCCAGGAGGTCCCGGAGGGGACGGGGATCGAGGACGGGCGGAAGGTCCGGCAAGACAGCTCCGACAGGAAGACTTCACCCGCCCTCATCGGCCCGGGGCAGCGGGTCCATGAGGACGGGTGGAAGACGTCGGCGGGAGATGAACTGATCAGAATCCGTGGCCGGCCGGGTGCCCCGCGGCCTGGAGGCGGATGAGGCTGGCGTCGAGAGCGGCCTGGGCGGAGGCCAGGTCATGCTCGGTCTGGGCCTCCTTGAGGAGCTTCAGGGCGTGCTGGCGGTCTGCTTCGACGCGCTCGAGGTCGATCATGTCCACGGTCTCGCTCTCGCGGGCCAGGATGGTGACGCGATCGGGGCCCACTTCCGCGAAGCCCCCGAACACCGTCAGCCAGTGCTTTTGGCCATCCTGCACGTAGTAGAGCAGGCCGTCGCCCACCGCGGTCATCAGGGGTGTGTGGCCCGGCAGGATGCCGTAGTAGCCGCGGGCCGCGGTGGGGAACTGAACCTCCGCCACGTCGGCCGAAAAGACGGGACGTTCCGGGGTCACGACTTCAAGCTTGATGGATTGGGACATGATTGCCTCTCGGGATCCGTGGCCATCTTCTCGGAATCCGCTTCGCGGATTGCCGAGACATCAAAGGTGGATGCCTCGGCGTACCGTTCCATGACTTTTCAACCTGGCTGGGTGGTTAAACCGCCGCCAATTTCTCAGCCTTCTCAACGGCTTCCTCGATGGTGCCGACGAGGTAGAAGGCCTGCTCGGGCAGGTGGTCCCACTTGCCGTCGCAGATCTCGCTGAAGCCCTTGATGCTGTCCTCCAGCTTCACGTACTTGCCCTGCATGCCCGTGAACTGCTCGGCCACGTGGAAGGGCTGGCTGAGGAAGCGCTGGATCTTGCGGGCGCGGGCCACGACGAGCTTGTCGTCGTCGGAGAGCTCGTCCATGCCCAGGATGGCGATGATGTCCTGCAGTTCCTTGTACTTCTGGAGGATGGCCTTCACGCGCATGGCGGTGTTGTAGTGGGCCTCGCCCAGGATGCGGGGATCCAGCAGGCGGCTGGTGGAGGCGAGCGGGTCCACGGCGGGGTAGATGCCCAGGGCCGCGATCTCACGGCTCAGGTTCGTGGTGGCGTCCAGGTGGGCGAAGGTGGTGGCGGGCGCGGGATCCGTGTAGTCGTCCGCGGGCACGTAGACGGCCTGCACCGAGGTGATGGAGCCCTTCTTCGTGGAGGTGATGCGCTCCTGGAGCTCGCCCATCTCCGTGGCCAGCGTGGGCTGGTAGCCCACGGCGGAGGGCATGCGGCCCAGCAGCGCGGACACTTCGGCGCCGGCCTGGGTGAAGCGGAAGATGTTGTCCACGAAGAGCAGCACGTCCTTGCCTTCCACGTCGCGGAAGTACTCGGCGACGGTGAGGCCGGTCAGCGCCACGCGGGCACGGGCTCCGGGGGGTTCGGTCATCTGACCGTAGATGAGCGCCACCTTGCTCTTCGAGATGTCGTCCTTGTTGATGACGCCGGAATCCATCATCTCGTGCCAGAGGTCGTTGCCCTCGCGGGTGCGCTCGCCCACGCCGGCGAACACCGAGTAGCCGCCGTGGCCCTTGGCGATGTTGTTGATGAGCTCCATGATGAGCACGGTCTTGCCCACGCCGGCGCCGCCGAAGAGGCCCGTCTTGCCGCCCTTCGCGTAGGGCTCCAGCAGGTCGATGACCTTGATGCCCGTTTCGAACATCTCGGAGGAGGTGTTCAGGTCTTCGTACTTGGGGGCTTCGCGGTGGATGGGCAGGGTCATCTTGTGGCCGATGGGGCCGCGCTCGTCCACGGGGTCGCCCACCACGTTGATGATGCGGCCCAGGGTCTCAGGACCCACGGGCACGTTGATGGCCTTGCCGGTGTCGGTCACGATCTGGCCGCGAATCATGCCTTCCGTGGGCTGCATGGAGACGCAGCGCACGCGGTTCTCGCCGAGGTGCTGCTGCACCTCCAGCGTCACCGTGACGCCGGCGATCTCGGTGTGCAGGGCGTTCATGATCTCGGGCAGGTGGGCGTCGAACTCGACGTCCACGGCGGGACCGACGATGGCGATCACGCGGCCTTGAAGTTGGTTGGACATGGGAACCTCGAAAGAGTAGGAACCGCGAAAGACGCTAAATCACGCGAAACAGAAAAGAAAAGACGAAGAAGTGGGATCCGCACATTTCGCGATTTTTCGCGATTTTCGCGGTTTCAAGCATTGGCGCCCGACACGATCTCGATGATCTGGTTGGTGATGCTGGCCTGGCGGATCTTGTTCATGGTCAGCGTCAGCTTGGCGATCATCTCGCCGGCGTTGTTGCTGGCCTTGTCCATGGCCGCCATGCGGGCGCCGTGCTCGGAGGCGCTGCTCTCCAGGAGGTTGCGCAGCAGCTCGGTCTCCACGAAGCGGGGCAGCAGGGTCTCCAGCACCGCGTTGGGATCAGGCTCGAGCAGGTGGGGCACCTCGGCGGCCTCGCGGCTCTCGGTGCGCCGGTCCAGCTCCATGGGGAAGACCTTGAAGACCGTGGGCGTCTGCGCCACAGGGCTGTTGAAGTAGTTGTAGATGACGTAGAGCGCGTCGATCTCCCCCGCATGGTACTGGGCGGCGGCGCCTTCGGAGATCTCCGTCACCACACGCTGGAAGCCCGCGAGGGGGATGTTCAGGTATTCCCCGGTGGCGGTCAGCTTGCGCTTGCGCGCCCACTCGGCCGCGCGCTTGCCGACCACGTCCAGATGCACGATCTCAGCCTGGGTTTCCGTCGCGAAGGCGGTGGCGGCCTTGAGCACGTTGGCGTTGAAGCCGCCGCAGAGCCCCTTGTCCGAGGCCACGAGGACCACGCGGATGCGCTTCTCCTCGCGGGGAGTCAGGAAAGCCTGGGCGGCGGGACCCGGCTGGATCTCGGAATCACCCTTGATGCGGCCCACGACGCGGTGGACGACGTCCATCATCTTCCCGGCGTAGGGGCGCAGGGCCACCAGGCGTTCCTGGGACTTCCGCAGCTTCACCGCGGAAATCATCTTCATGGCCTTGGTGACCTGCTGGGTGTTCTTGACTGACCGAATACGGCGTCGGATGTCTTGGAGGCCGGCCATGGCTAGTTACTCCAATCCGAAAGGGGTCGGTAAGGCAAGCTCATGGCCTTGGTGACCTGTTGGGTGTTCTTCACCGACCGGATGCGGCGGCGAATGTCCTGGAGACCGGCCATCGGACTAGGCTCCCGCGGCCTGGTTCAGGGAGGCCAGGAAGGTCTCCTTGAAGGTCGCCACCTGGGTCTTGAGCTGGGCCTTGGCGTCGTCGCTCAGCACCTTGGTGTCGCGGATGCCGCGGAGCAGCTCCGGGGCGTTCACGTCGAGGTAAGCCATGAACTCGCTCTCGAACCGGCGCACCTGGGGCACCGGCAGGTCATCCACGTAGCCGTTGGTAGCGGCCCAGATGCTGACGACCTGCTTCTCCACGGACATGGGCTGGTACTGGCCCTGCTTCAGGATCTCCACGAGCCGCTGGCCGCGGTTGAGCTGGGCCAGGGTGGCCTTGTCCAGGTCGGAGCCGAACTGGGCGAAGGCCGCCAGCTCGCGGTACTGGGCGAGATCGAGCTTGATGGTGCCGGCCACGGACTTCATGGCCTTCACCTGGGCGGAACCGCCCACGCGGCTCACAGAGATGCCCACGTTCACAGCGGGACGGACACCCGCGTTGAAGAGGTCGCTCTCGAGGAAGATCTGACCGTCGGTGATGGAGATGACGTTGGTCGGGATGTAGGCGGACACGTCGCCGGCCTGGGTCTCGATGACCGGCAGGGCGGTGAGCGAACCCGCGCCGCGCTCGTCGCTGAGCTTGCAGGCGCGCTCCAGCAGGCGGGAGTGGAGATAGAACACGTCGCCGGGGTAGGCCTCGCGTCCGGGAGGGCGGCGCACCAGCAGGGAGATTTCGCGGTAGGCCGCGGCCTGCTTGGAGAGGTCGTCGTAGATGCAGAGCACGTGGCCGCCGGGGTTGTCCTTGCCCGCGGGCTTGCCGTCCTTGCCGTGCCACATGAAGTACTCGCCCAGGGCCGCGCCGGTCATGGGGGCCAGGAAGAGCAGCGGGGCGGCCTCGGAGGCGGAGGCGGCCACCACGATGGTGTGCTTCATGGCGTCGTACTCTTCCAGGGTCTTCACCACCTGGGCGATGGTGGAGCGCTTCTGGCCGATGGCGACGTAGATGCAGATCACGCCGGTGTCGCGCTGGTTGATGATCGTGTCCACAGCTACGGCGGTCTTGCCGGTCTGGCGGTCGCCGATGATCAGCTCGCGCTGGCCGCGGCCGATGGGGATCAGGCTGTCGATGGCCTTGAGGCCCGTCTGCATGGGCTCGTGAACGCTCTTGCGGTCCACGATGCCAGGGGCGATGCGCTCGATGGGGTTGGTGGAGGCCGCCTGGATGGGGCCCTTGCCATCGATGGGGTTGCCCAGGGCGTCGATGACCCGGCCCACGAAGGCGGGGCCCACGGGCACGGACATGATCTTGGCGGTACGCTTGACGGTGTCGCCTTCCTTGATGGCGGCGGCATCGCCCAGCAGGATGATGCCGACGTTGTCCTCCTCCAGGTTGAAGGCGAGGCCCATCACGCCGTGGGGCAGCTCCAGCAGCTCGCCGGCCATGGCCTTCTCGAGGCCGTAGGCGCGGGCGATGCCGTCGCCCACGCTGATGACGGTGCCGACTTCGGCCACGTCCACCTGGGCGTCGAAGCCTTCGATCTGGCTGCGGATGATGCGGGAGATCTCTTCCGCGCGGATGTCCATGAAGTCCTCCAAAACCTGCGAGTGAAAGCGAAGGGGATTAAGCCGAAAGGAGCTGCGTCTTGAGCTGGCGGAGCTGGCCCTGGAGCGAGGCGTCCAGGACCGTGGAGCCCACCTGGACCTTCAGGCCGCCGAGAAGGGCCGAATCCTGCTGCCAGGAGAGGCGGATGGTCTTGCCCGTGCGGGCGGCCAGCGACGCGACGAGGGCCTTGGACTGGGCCTCGCTCAGGGCCTGGGCGCTGGACACGCGGGCCTCGACGATGCCGGCCCGCTCGTCCACCAGCTCCGCAAAGGTGCGGTGGATGTCCGCGAGCAGGTTCAGGCGGCCGGCCTCGGTCACCACCCGGAAGAAGTGGCGGAGGGTCTGGCTCACCTTGGCGCTGGCGAGGATGGCCTCGAAGACCTCGGCCTTCCTGGTGGGCAGCACCAGGGGCGACGCCACCAGGCGGGTGAGGTCGGCATTGGCGGCCACGGTGGCGGCCACGGTGTCCAGCTCCTGCTGGAGCTGGGGCACGTTGCCCTGCTTGTCGCCGATCTGGAGGAGGGCCTTGGCGTAGCGCCGGGCGGTCAGGCGGTTGCTCACTGGATACCCCCGGTCTGCTGGCCGATCTGCTGAATGGCGCGGTCGATGGCCTTGGCGGCGTCAGGGCCCGCCAGCTTGGCCTCCAGGCGCTTGGCGGCGCCTTCGACGGCCAGCTCGGCCACGAGGGCCCGCAGCTCCTGCTCGGCCTGCCGCTTCTGGAAGCCGATCTCCGCCTGGGCCTGGGCCAGGATCTGGGCGGCCTCGGCTTTCGCGGCCTCCAGCACGCGCTGCTTCTCGGCCTCGGCGTCGGTCTCGGCCTTGGCCAGGATGCCTGCCAGCTCGCCTTCAAGCCCGGCCATCTTGGCCTCCATCTCCTTCATCTGGGCCTCGCCCTCGGCCTTGTCCTTCTCCGCCTGGGCGAGCATCGTTTCCAGCTCCTCCTTGCGGGACTTGAACATGGCGGACAGGGCGCCCTTCAGCAGGAAGAAGAGGGCCGCGGCGTAGATGGCGAAGTTCAGCAGCTGGACGAGGAAGGCGCCCAGGTTGCCGTAGGCCTTGCCGAAGAGCTTCATGGCCGGGCCGTGGTGGGCGCCGCCATGCGCTTCATGCCCTGTAGCTTCGTGGCCGGCGGCCTCGGCTCCGTGGGCTTCTGGCGCGTGGCCCTCCGCGGGCTGGGCTTCATGCCCGGCCGCCGGGGTTTCGTGCTTCTCGGCAACGGGAGCTTCGTGGGTGTCGTGGGCCTGGGCCGACAGCCCGAGGGGGCTGAGCGCCAGGGCAGCGGCGAGAGAGAGTCGGGTCAGCGTCTTCATGCTCAGGGTCTTCATGCTCAGGCCTGCTTCAGGAGGGTCTGGGCCATGGTCTCGGACAGGGCGTCCACCTGGGCCAGCAGGTTCTGCTTGGCTTCGGCCTGCTGAGCCTTCAGGGAAGCTACAGCGGCCTGACGCTCGGCCAGGGCCTTGGCCCGGGCCTCGTCAAGCAGCTGCTGCTTGTCCTTGCCGGCGGCATCCGCCAGGGCCTTGCGGCGCTCGAAGGCCTGCGCACGGAGATCCTTCAGGCGACCCTGATAATCCTTCTGACGGGCCTCCAGCTGCGCCGCGGCCTCGGCCTTGGCATCCCCGCCGGCGCTCAGGTCCCGCTCCCGGTCGTCCATGACCTGGGTGATGGGCTTGAAGAACACCACCTTGAGGTAGAGGTAGAGCACCACGAGCAGGACGATCACGAACAGGATGGCCGGCAGGTCCGGGCGCATGGGATCCGGCATCTGGGCCAGGATGCGCGCGACGGGGCCGTCCCCTTCCGGTGATCGGAGCGTCAGATTCGCCAGTTCCAGCAGCGCCACAGGCCACCCTCCAGAAACGTCCCAAGGCCACGGCCGAAGGGATCGGCCAGGGTCACACCGACACCAGCGAAAGGTCCCCGGGAACCCCTGGCACGGAAGTCTGAAAACCTTACCAGATCTGGAGGAAACCCTCAACGCAGACCTTTGGCCTTGACCCTTCCTGCATCCTGTGTGAGCATCATGGTTCGGCGATTCGGGCGATTAGCTCAGTCGGTAGAGCAGCTGCCTTACACGCAGCATGTCGGCGGTTCGAGCCCGTCATCGCCCACCAGATTCATCTGGTGAAAAAGCAAGGGGTTGTAGCTCAGTCGGTTAGAGTGCCGGCCTGTCACGCCGGAGGTCGCGGGTTCGAGCCCCGTCAGCCCCGCCAAAAAGCGCCCAGTCGGGCGCTTTTTGGCGTTTGGGGCTGACGGGGCTCGGACCCGCGAGTGCGGAGACGACAGCGTCAGCGGAGGCCCTCCAGTGGAGGGCCGGAGTAGCTGTCGGCTACGCGGCGGACCCTAGCCCGAAGGGCGACGGGGACGCGTTCGAGCCCCGTGACCACATGGGTCGGCGCGAAAGGGGGAGAACGGCGGCTCGACAGAATCAGGCCCCCCCCCTACCGCATCTCGCTCTTGAACGCCGCGATCTCCCTTCGCAGGATCGTGGCCCGGTTCTTGGCTTCGGTCGACTTCAGCTGGGGCGTCAGATCCGCCAGTTCCTGGTCGAGGCGATCCAGAGTCGCCAGCGGAGTCTCGATCTGGCTGGACGCATCCACGCCCAGAGCCTGGGTCCGGCCGGCCGCCTGCCACTGCTGGCGGGCCCGCTGGAACTCCTCGCCCAGAGCGATGACCTGCTGTTCCTCCTGAGAGAGGGCCACCCAGGGCAGGCGGCCTGTCATGACGTAGTAGACTCCGGTGAACAGCCCCGCCACGACCAGGAAGACCGCCAGAATCCTCTTCATGAACGCACCTCGTCGGATTTATCCACTCCAGCTTACGGCGGAAGTGATGGCGCGTCCTCATTCCTGCGCTGTCTTTTCCCGTCCAGACCGATAGACTGGAGGGCTTGGAACAGATATGAAACTGCCCCTCGTCGCCCTCTGCGGACGCCCCAACGTGGGCAAGTCCACCCTCTTCAACCGGCTCACCCGCAGCCGGGCGGCCCTGGTTCACGACCTGCCGGGCATGACCCGGGACCGCAGCTATGGGCGCGTCACCTGCCTCGACGACGAGGGGACAGCCGAGGAGGTCTTCGAGCTGGTGGACACCGGCGGCCTGGATTTCGAAGGCGACGATGTCATCACCCAGGGCATCACCCGCATGGCCGAAGCGGCCCTGGGCGAGGCTCATATCGCCATCCTGCTGGTGGACGGCCATGACGGCCTCACGGCCGGGGACGAGGAGATCGCCGCGCGCCTCCGCCGCCAGGGCAAGCCCATCCTGCTGGTCATCAACAAGCTGGACGGCATGAAGGGCGGCGCTCCCGACGCCGGCTTCTACGGCCTGGGCTTCGACGCCGTACTCTCCATCTCGGCGGCCCACGGGTCCGGCGTGCCCGAGCTGCTGGAGGCCATCCGCGCCCGCCTGCCCTTCCACCGCACTCCGGAGGAAGCGGCCATCCACAACCTCTCGGACGAGCTGCGCTTCGCCCTCATCGGCCGTCCCAACGTGGGCAAGTCCTCCCTCACGAACCGCCTGCTGGGCTATGAGCGCAGCCTGGTGAGCGACGTGGCCGGCACCACGCGGGACACGGTGGACACGGTCTTCCACGTGAAGGGGAAGGTCTACCGGATGATCGACACGGCCGGCATCCGCAAGAAGGGCAAGACTCACGAGGGCGCCGAGAAGCTTAGCATCCTCAAGGCCAAGCAGGCCATGGCCCGGGCCGACGTCAGCCTCCTGCTGCTGGACGCCGTGGAAGGTGCCACCCATCAGGACGCCGTCATCGCCGGCTACGCCCAGGAGGCCGGCGCCGCCGTCATCCTCGTGGTGAACAAGTGGGACTTGGTGGAGAAGGACACGCACACCATCTACGGCGCCGAGGAGGACCTCCGCCGCAGCCTGGGCTTCCTGCACCACGCGCCCATGATCTTCCTCTCCGCCCTGACTGGACAGCGGGTGTCCAAGCTCTTCGGCATGATCGACGAGCTGGCCGAGGCCCACGCTCGGCGCATCCCCACAGGCGAGCTGAACCGCTTCCTGCGCGAATCCGTGGCGGCCATGAGCCCCCACGCCGTGGACGGCAAGCTGCCCAAGCTCTACTTCATGACCCAGGTGGGCGTGCGGCCTCCCAGCTTCGTGGTGAAGGCCAACACGGATCGGGGCCTGCACTTCAGCTACGTGCGCTACCTGGAGAACCGCCTGCGCGAGCAGTTCGGCCTGGCGGGCGTGCCCCTGCGCCTCAGCGTCCAGAAGAAGCAGAAGGGCGAAGGCGAGGAGACCGAGGTGGCCCCCGTGCGCCGCATCCTCGATCCCGGCGAGGGCCTCAAGCCCTCCCGCAGCAACGAGTCCCTCCAGGCCCAGCGGGCGGACAAGGTGAAGGCCCGACCCAAGCCCAAGAAGAAGGAGGGCCCGCGGCCGGCGGCCAAGCAGGCTCCCCGCAAGGGTGCCGGCCCGAAGCGGGTCCGCCAGAAATCCACCAAGCGGCCCTGAGAGGTCGTAACAAAATCCCACGTCGCCGCGCGAGGGGCGCCGGGCGAGCGAGGCCAGGAAGGCAAGGTGAGCGTAGCGGGGACCACGCGATCCGAGCCTGACGCAGCATCGCCCTCCACCTGACGGGCCCTGCCTCGCAGGGTCCTCCCGCTCGTTCCTCGCGGAGGCGGAGCCTCCCCGCCACCCCTCGCCCGGAGAGATGAAGCCGGGCGGGCGCTCCGCGGCGTCACCGCCCTTGAACGATGTCCCGCATCGCCCTGCGGGCGCTTCCTTCTCGGTATCGCCTGCAGCGATACACGAGACGAACTGATATCTGCGGTGCACCCGGCCCGGCTTCATCGCGGCATCGCAGGGTTTTGTTACGACCTCTTAGCTCCGGATCTGATCCCGGGGTTCCAGAAGGAAGGGATCCCTTCCCTGCCTTTGCTCAAAATAATCAAACCGGACCAATGGATTATTTATCAACCGTTGGTATCAATAATTTTGTACTGCATGTTTTTAAATAGAAATGATTCTCAAGAAAATTAACAAGCCTTAACTTGAGGGGTTGACGCGCGGTAGGGACTCTGGTTCCGACTTTCCGATCTTTTCACCCCCACCCAGCCTCCGTCCTCGCCTCGGCGAAGCGGACAGGCCTCCCCCCCCCTCAAGTCAAGGAGCCCCCATGGCGATCTCCACGGGCCGTACGGCCCTGTCCTTCCTCACCGCGGCCCTCGCCGCCGGTTCCCTGAGCGCTCGGCTTCCGCAGGATTCCCCTCGCGCCGATGCCGCCGCCCAGCATCTTCTGGCCAGCCGCGTGCAGCTGGGACTGAATGCGGACCACGCGTTCCTCCTCCGCGGCGCCCACTCCGACCAGCTCGGCCAGTCCCACGCCCACTTCCAGCAGACCTACAAGGGCGTGAAGGTGTGGGGCGGCGACGCCATCACCCACACCGCCAAGAACGGTTCGGAGCTGCCCCTCACCAACGCCCTGCTCAAGGGCATCCAGCTGAACGTGACTCCCTCCCTCGACGCGGCGGAGGCGCTGGCCGTGGTCCAGGGTGACCTGGCTCCCAAGGGCGCCTATGCCTACGCCCCGACCACCGAGCTGGTGGTCTACCCCGAGGTGACCGAGGTCGTCCGCGCTGGCCGCGCCGCCGCTGACCTGAACGCCGAGGACGTGTCCCGCGAAGTGCTCCGCTACACCCTGGCCTACCATGTCCACACCGAGCTCGAGAACGACCAGGACGGCATCAAGCACACCGACTACCTGGTGGACGCCCACAACGGCGCCATCCTGAAGTCCTGGAACACCCTCCACACCACCGCGGCCACCGGCACCGGCAACAGCCAGTACAACGGCACGGTCTCCCTGCCCACGAACTACACCGGCAGCACCTACGAGCTGCGCGACACGACCCGCGGCAGCGGCGGCTCCTTCGGCAACAACGTGGTCACCAACATGGCCCACGCCTCCACCAGCAGCACGGCCACGGGCACGCTCTACACCGACGCCGACAACACCTGGGGCGACGGCGCCAACTATGTCGAAGGCGGCTCCACCACCGCCGCCAACGGCGAGACCGCGGCCGTGGACGCCATGTTCGGCATGATCAAGAGCTGGGATTTCTACAAGAACGTCTTCGGCCGCAACGGCATCGACGGCGCCGGCACCGCCACCTACAGCCGCGTCCACATCGGCAACGGCTACGACAACGCCTTCTGGTCCGACAGCTGCTTCTGCATGACCTACGGCGACGGCACCAGCTTCACGACGCTGACCGCCCTGGACGTGGCCGGCCACGAAATGAGCCACGGCGTCTGCGCCCGCACCGCCAACCTCACCTACTCCGGCGAATCGGGCGGCCTGAACGAGTCCAACTCGGACATCTTCGGCACCATGATCGAGTTCTACGCCCGCGGCGGGTCGGGTTCCACCATCGGCAGCACCGGCGGCAACTGGACCATCGGCGAGCAGCTCGCCACCAACCCCCTGCGCTGGATGTACAAGCCCAGCCTCGACGGCTCCAGCCCCGACGCCTGGTCCTCCACCATCGGCAGCCTGGACGTTCACTACTCCAGCGGCCCCATGAACCGCTGCTTCTACTTCCTCAGCCAGGGCGCCACCACCACGGGCAACACCAGCACCACCTACCTGCCCAGCGGCATGACCGGCATCGGCAACGACAAGGCGGCGGCCATCTGGTTCCGCGCCCTGACGGTCTACATGACCTCCAGCACGAACTACGCCGGGGCCCGCACGGCCGCCATCAGCGCCGCCAAGGACCTCTACGGCGCCGGTGGCGTCGAGGAGCAGGCCGTGTGGAACGCCTTCCACGGCATCAACGTGGGCTCCGCCTGGACCAGCGGTTCCGGCGACACCACCGCCCCCACCGTCTCCGTCACGGAGTCCGGCACCAGCGGCACCATCACCTTCACCGCCACCGCCAGCGACAACGTGGGCGTCACCAAGGTGGAGTTCTACGTCGATGGCGCCCTGAAGGGCACGGACACGGCCACGCCCTGGACCCTGTCCTTCGACAGCACCACGCTGACCAACGGCTCCCACAACCTGGTCGCCAAGGCCTATGACGCGGCCGGCAACGTGGGCACCAGCACCACGGTCAGCTTCTCCGTCTCCAACAGCACCTCCGGCACGGAACTGGTCCTGAACGGCGGCTTCGAGAGCGGCGCCACCAGCTGGACGCAGACCACCGGCGTCATCGGGACCTACACCGGCGAGCCCGCCCACACGGGTTCCTACGATGCCTGGATGTGCGGCTACGGCTCCGCCCACACCGACTACATCTACCAGCAGATCGCCATCCCCAGCACCGCCACCGGGACCCTGACCTTCTGGCTCCACGTCGACACGGCGGAGACCACCACCACCACCGCCTACGACACCATGAAGGTGCAGGTCCTCAACACCTCCGGCACCGTGCTGGCCACCCTGGCCACCTACTCGAACCTGAACAAGGGCACGGGCTACACCCAGAAGTCGCTGAGCCTCAGCGCCTACAAGGGCCAGACCATCCGCCTGCGCTTCTACTCCGTAGAGGACAGCAGCCTCCAGACCTCCTTCGTCGTGGACGATGTGAGCGTCAAGTAGTCGGAACAAACCACGGGAAGGGCCGCCTCCGGGCGGCCCTTTTTCATCCTCTTCCGCAGCGGATCCCACCGCAAACGCCGGCCAATCCAGAATGTTCTTGCGGGTCACGGAAGACGCGGAAGAAGGCCGGAAAACGCGGGAAAAAGCACTTGGTACCCCAGCCCGGACATCCGGGCCTCCGACCCCAGGTCGCGCTTAGCGCGGCCTGCTTCATGGGCGGCGGCCACGGCGGTCCTCGGAAGCCGTCCGGAGCCGCCGCCCGTGAAGGGATGCCCGCGGTGGGTCGAGTCCCTTCTGGGTCCTCTGTGCGCACTCAACGGGCGCTTCTGTGCCTTCTGTGTCCCTGCTTTTCTGGCTGAGGCCTGCAAGCCTAAAAAACCTGGATCAACCTTCCAGCAGCACCTTGGCATGCTCCAGGGCCTCAGGCCGGTCGGGGTGGCCCGAGAGGAGCCGGGCCAGCTCGCGGTGGCGGGTCTCGCCCGCCACCCAGCCCAGGGCGCTGCGGGTGCGGCCGCCTTCCGTCTCCTTGTGCAGGCGCCCGTGCCGGTCCGCGCGCGCGGCCACCTGGGCCAGGTGCGTCACCGCCAGCACCTGGTGGGCCTTCCCCAGCTCGGCCACGGCCTTGCCCACGGCCAGGGCCGTCTCGCCGCCCAGGCCCGCGTCCACCTCGTCCAGCACCAGGGTGAGGCCGTCCCGGACGCCTGCGCCGAGGGCGAGACCGGCCCCCACGAGCGACAGCATGAGGCGGCTCAGCTCGCCGCCGGAGGCGATCTTCGCCAGGGGGCGGAAGCCCTCGCCGGGGTTCGGCTCGATCCAGATGGCCAGGGCCGAGAAGCCCTGGGCCGCCACGCGGACGGGCCGGCCGCTCTGCTGGACGGGGCTGCCCGGTTCCTCCGCCAGGGTGAGCCGCAGCTGGATCCGCGCCCCCTTCATGCCCAGGCGGCCCAGTCGCTTCTGGACCTCGGCTTCCAGCTTCGGAATGGCCTCGGAGCGGCGGCCGTGCAGCACCTCGGCCACCTGCCGGTAGGCCTCCACGGCCTTCGCCAGGGCCTTCTCCAGCTCCTTCACAGAGACGTCGCCGGCCTGCAGGGAGCGCTGCTCGTCCTTGAGAGTCTGCTGGCGCGCGGCCAGCTCCTCGGGCTCGCAGCGGTGCCGGCGGGCCAGGCGCTCGTAGAGGGCGAGGCGGGCCTCCATGGCCTCGATGCGGTCGGCGCCGGCCTGGGACCAGCGCAGGGCCTGGTCCTGGGCCAGGGCCAGGAGGTCCTCCAGCTCCAGGATGGCGGAGCGCAGGCGATCCTGCTCAGCGACCGCATCCGGCCAGTGCGTCACGGCGCGCACCAGGGCCTTGTGGGCCAGCTCCACCTTGGGGATGCCCGCATCCAGGGCTTCCGCCGCCTCGCGGAAGGCCTGCTCCAGGTGGACGGCGTGGCGCAGGGGTTCGCGGTCCGCCTTGAGCTGGGCCCACTCGCCGGGCTTCGGCGCCAGCTTCTCCAGGTCCGCCAGGGCCTCCGCCAGCTGCTCCAGGCGCTGCTCGCGCTCGGCCTCGCTGCGGCGCCGGGCCTTCAGGGCCGCTTCGGCCTCGCGCACGGCGGTGGCTTGGGGCTCCAGGGCCGGCTCGATGCCCAGCACCTCGTCGATGAGCGCCAGGTGGCGGTCTTCGCCCAGCAGGGACTGGTGGTCGTGCTGGCTGGTGAGGCGCATCCAGAGCCGGCCCGCCTCTCGCAGGTCCGCCAGGGAGCAGCTGGCACCGTTGACCCAGGCTCGGCTGCGGCCCGCCCCCACCTCGCGCCGCAGCACCACGGGCTGCTCCTCGGGCAGGCCGCGCTCCGCCAGGAAGGCCCGCCAGGCCTCGAAGCGCCCCTCCACCACGGCCTCCACCGTGGCGCGCTCCGCGCCGTGGCGCACGAGCTCCCCGTCGCCCCGGGCACCCACCAGCAGCGAGAGCGCATCCACCAGCAGGGACTTGCCCGCGCCCGTCTCGCCCGTGAGCACCGTAAAGCCAGGTCCCCAGTCCAGGGACAGGTCCTCCACCAGGGCCAGGTTCTGGATTCTGAGAGACGAGAGCATGGGTTCAGTCTAGCGGAGCCCTTGAACCAGTCGGACCTCCCGCCTCACCGTATTGATGACGAGTTCCCGCATGGGGGGGCGTCCCGGCGCCGGCCCGTAGCCCGCCAGCAGCTCCTCCAGGCTCAGGCGCTGGTCCTCGAAAGGCGGGAAGAGGCTCCACTGGGCGGCGTAGGCCAGGCCGTGGGGCATGCCGTCGGATCCGAAGATCAGGTCATGGCCGGGCCGGAACCCCACCCGGTCAATGAGCATGCGGAAGGGGTTGTTCCGCGCCAGCATGTCGGGGCTCAGGCGGTCGCCGTAGTCCACGCTGTCGCTGGAGAAGTTCGGCTGCATGGAGAGCACCACCCCCAGATCCCGGGCCCGGCGGGCCTGGGCCGCGGTGATGAACTGGGCGTGCTCCAGGCGGACCAGGGGGAAGCGGAGGCCCTGCCGGTCCAGGTCCTCCAGAGCCCCCAGCGACTGGCCGATGGCCCGGTCCCCGATGGCGTGGATGGCCACGGCCTTGCCGTGGGGGTGGAGGTCGGCCAGGGCCTGCCGCAAGCCCTCGTCGGTGTGGAGCAGGAGGCCCGGCGAACCGTCCAGGAAGGGCTCGGCCAGGGCCGCCGTGCGGGCGCCCAGGGCCCCGTCGGTGAAGAGCTTCAGCCCCGCGCACTCGACCTGGGCCTCCGCGGGCATCGCGTCGAAGAGGGCGGGAACGGTCCACCAGGGCAGGCGGTCCGCCCACCGGGAGGCCCGCACCACCCGCCAGGCGTCCTCTCCCGTGAGGAGCAGGTCCTCCACCGCGCCCACGCCCGCCGCTTCGAGCCCCTGGATCCAGGCCTCCAGCTTGGCGGGCGTGAGGCCCGCCGTGCGGCCGTAGAGGACCAGGAGCCGGTCCAGGTTCCGCTCGCACCAGGCAGGATCGGCGTGCCCCGCCACCAGCTCCGGGTCCGTGTTCCGGAGCAGCTCGGCGGCTCCAGGGCTGAGGCGCAGGCCGTGGAGGCTGAAGTTCACCAGGAGCACCGGCGGCAGCCCGGCGAGGTCGGCCTCCGACAGGGGCAGGCGCCCGCTGTGCCAGCCCCGCACCAGGGAGAGTCGGTCCTCTGGTAGGCCCCGCATCAGGCGCAGCGCGGCGGCCGGATCGGCGCTGGTCGAGAGGTCCAGGCAGCCCTGCAGGGCCGCATAGAGGCTCACATGCGAGTGGCGGTCGACGATGGGCGCGAAGGGGTGCGACATGGGATCCGTGGGGAGAGGCGGCTCCCCTGAGCCTGCCAGTGCCGGGACCTCCTGCGTGCATTTTTCGCCGCGCCATGAGCCACCCAGGCGTCAGGCGGAGCGGGCCCCCCCGGCCTCCTGGAGGGCCGAACGCAGCCCCGGCGGCGGCTGAGGCGGCGAAAGGAGAGCGAGTCGACCTTCAGCTTTCAAAGAATTTTCGCCAATCCCGCGACGCCCTGAAGAATCTGTGAGGGGGTCAACGCGGCGAAGCCGAGAACGAATCCGTGGGCAGGCCCTTCTCTCAGGTACATGCGCGAGAGCGTGGGTAGCTCCAGCCCGAGCTTCTCGCCCTTCGTGGAAAGCGTGGTGTCGTCGGCCCCTTGAGGGAGGAAGGCTGTCAGGTGGAAGCCGCCCTCTCCTTCGATCACCCGCAGTTTTCCAGAAGTCCGGGCGGCGAGTGCTTCCAGAAGGATGGCCCTCCGCCCTTGGTAGAGGTTCTTCATTTTCCTTAGGTGCGTGGAGATGTGGCCGTCATGGATGAAGTCCGCGAGCACGGCCTGGCTCAGGGATGGGGAATGGCCATCCTGCAAGGACCGAGCGCGGGTCATGGCCTCGGCGATGCGCTTCGGCGCGACGACATAGGCGAGTCGAAGGCTCGGGAACAGCGCCTTGGTGAGGGTTCCCACATAAACCACGGGGGCATCAGCCTCGAGCCCCTGAATGGCTGGATGGGGCCTTCCCGTGTAGCGGAATTCGCTGTCGTAGTCGTCCTCGATGATCCAGCTTCCGGTCCGCCGAGCCCACTTGAGGAGCGCCAGGCGCCGTTCCAGGCTGAGCGCCGGGCCCGTGGGGTACTGGTGGGAGGGCGTGACGTACGCCAGCTTTGCCTTGGGCGCCAGCGCGATCCCCTGTTCCACAGCCAGGCCCTGCTCATCCACGGGAACGGGCACCAGCTCCGCCCCTGCGTTCTGCAGCGCAACGCGGGCTCCGAGATACCCTGGATCTTCGATCCAGGCCTTGTCCCCTGGGTCCAGGAGCATCCTGCAGGCAAGGTCCAGGGCCTGCTGGGAGCTCGTGAGGATGAGCACTTGTTCGGGCGAGCACCTCACGCCGCGCGAGCTGATGAGGTATTCCGAAAGGGCCTCGCGCAGGGGACTGTACCCGGCAGGATCCCCGTAACCCAGCAGCGCCTGGCCACTCGCTCTGGAGCGGCGCAGCATCAGGCGATGCCAGAGATCGTAAGGGAAGGCTTCCGGAGCCGGCTGTCCACCCACGAACGGTCTGCAGACGAGAGGCTCGACGCACCCGCGAGTCTCGGCCATGTAGGCACCACGCTCAGAGAGGTCCGGTCGGCGCCCAGCTGCGCCTGTGCGGGATGTGGCGCCGGAGGCGGGACGGAATGATGTCGGCAGGTACTGGCTGACGTAGGTTCCGTCACCCACTCTGCGGGTAAGGAAACCTTCTCCCTCCAGCTTGGCCAAGGCCTCTTCTGCGGTGGTCCGGGAGACACCCAGGTCCGCGGCCAAGGTCCGGCTGGAAGGCAGTCGTGTCCCAGGTTTGAGGCCTTCCGTCAGGATGGCTTCTCGAATCCGTTTGTATAGCCTCAGGTAGAGAGGCTCTGAGCCCGGAGACGTGAGCGCGAGGGAAGGGAACAGAACACCGCCTTGCGTCTTGCTCATACGCAGCCTCCCGGAAGGACCAACATTCAGCCGACAAATGGTCTTGTCAATCTTTCAATAATGGATATTTCGATCAATCCAAAACGATCCACACTCCAGCTGTCGGGGCCACAAAGCCATTCGACAAAGGAGATCCCCATGAATCAGTCCAACCCTCCCGCCAGCGAAGCCATCCCGTCCCGGGTGTTGGAGTACCTTTCCGAGGCACATCCGGATTCGATGGCGGCCGGATTCCTGGCCAAACTGGCCCATGCCACGGATCCTTCCGATGTGGCCGTGGATATGGAGAACGGCGTGACCGGGTTCATCGTGGTGGACGCCCGCACACCCGAGGCCTACTTTGACGGCCACGTTCCGGGGGCCATCAACTTCCCGCACCGCGCCATGAATGCGGCATCCACGGCGCACCTTTCGAAAGAGCTGGTGTACGTCACCTACTGTGACGGCATCGGGTGCAACGCCTCCACCAAGGCTGCCTACAAGCTCGCCGCTCTGGGGTTCAAGGTGAAGGAGATGCTGGGCGGGTTGGATTGGTGGATTCGAGATGGGTACGCCGTGGAAGTCGGAGCTGAGACGGTTCGCGTCTCGGGGGATGGCATCCGGTGCGGCTGCTGAGCCGCCTCTCGAAAGGATGGATCCATGGATATCGCGATGGCGACCTGCCGGGATTGGCCGGCTGGTCATCCGGAGGATCAGCTTCTTGTGTCGGCCCTGGCCCGCATCGGCCTTGAGGGCCAGGCTGTGATCTGGGATGAAGTGACACCCAGAAATCCCCGTCACGGCTGGCTTTTCCGCAGCGTGTGGGATTACCACCTGCGCCTGGATGAATTCCTGAGGTGGGTCGATGCGCGCTCGGCTGAAGGATCCTTGTGGAATTCACGAGCGCTCATCCGATGGAATGCCCACAAGGGGTACCTCAAGGACCTTCAGCTCCAGGGGCTGCCCGTCATCCCGACGCTCTGGGTCCGGGGTGACGGCGCCCAGGACATCGATCTCCTGGGTCGTGGCTGGGAGGATGTGGTGATCAAGCCGGCTGTTGGAGCCAGCGCACACCGTGCCGTGAGGTTGCCCGCGCGCGCCAAGGACGAGATCCGCGCCCACATCCAGGCCATCACGCGCTTCACGGAAGCGATGATTCAACCGTATTTCCCTGAAGTGGAGAGCTACGGCGAGCGTTCCTTCTTCTTCATCGAGGGGGTTTTCACCCACGCGGTACGCCGCCCTCCAGCGTTGCAGGAAGGCGTGGATCAGGAGGTTCGGCTCGCCAGGGTCGAACCCACGGACGAGGAACTGGCGATCGGCCGCAAGGTCATCGAGGCGCTTCCTGAATTGCCGCTTTACGCTCGGATGGATCTTGTTCCTGATGGGGACGGACGGCAGCACTTGATGGAAGTGGAGCTCATCGAACCCCGTCTCTTCCTCCGGGAGGGCCCTGAAGCCGCGACCGCCCTGGCAGACGCCCTCGGTAGCCGCATCGCCGGAAGCCTGCGGGCGTCCACCCTCAAGGCCGACACCCAGATCAAGGGGACCCGAATCCACCCTGGCGCACAGGAGGACCGATGACGATGCACAGCCCCCTCACCAACCGCGATCAGGGCGTAAGCCTTTCCCGGGACATCTGGGCGCAATTCGCGGATCAAGCAGAACATTTCCAAACCACCATGCGGGACCGCAAGGTCCTTCCGGCCGCGGATCCGAATCAGCTCCGGGCGCGCATCGCTCGGACATATGATTTCCAATCGCCCATCGACGCCGGCTCCCTGCTGGACGATGTGGGTGACCTGTTGGCCAATGGCCTGGTCCACGTCACGCATCCCCGGTACTTCGGCCTGTTCAACCCCAGCGTCCGCCCCATCAGCGTCTTGGGGGACGCGCTGACCGCACTATATAACCCCCAGCTGGCGGTATGGTCTCACGCTCCCGCTGCCTGTGAACTCGATCGCCGCGCCCTGGCTGTGATAAAGGGACTGATCGGCTGGGAGGAGAGCGAAGGACTCAGCAGCTTCACCACGGGGGGCGCCGAATCCAATCTCTGCGCGGTCCTTTCGGCCCTGTCGAGGGCCTTCCCGGAATGGGACGAGAAGGGATTGGCGGAACTCAGGCTCCGCCCGGTCATGTACCTTTCCGCGGATGGGCACCACTCGTTCGTCAAGGCCGCGCGGATGGCGGGCCTCGGAACGCATTCGGTCCGCGAGGTTCCAGTCGATTCAACAAGGAGGATCGACCTTGAGCAGCTTGAAAGGCTCATGGCCAAGGATCGGGCAGAGGGGTACCACCCCTTCCTGCTGGTTGGAACCGCCGGAGCCACTGGCACCGGCGTGATCGATCCGCTGGTCGAGCTCCGCGAGATCGCGGACCGCCACCAGCTCTGGTTTCATGCCGACGCGGCATGGGGCGGTTCTGCCCTCATGAGCACCACTCTGAGGGTCCATCTCAGAGGCATCGAACGAGCCGACTCCGTGAGCTGGGATGCCCACAAATGGCTCTCTGTCCCCATGGGGGCGGGCATGTTCTTTTCGCGGCATGCAGAGGCCACCCATAGGGCTTTTTCGATCAACGCCACGTACATGCCTGTCGCGCAGGATGCCATTCCTCAGGATCCCTTCGCGACCACCCCTCAATGGTCCCGCCGCGGCATCGGCCTGAAGGTGTTCATGGCCCTGGCCGAGCTCGGGCTTCCCGGGTACGCGCGCCTCATCGACCATCAGGCCTCCATGGGGGACCTCCTTCGCGTGCGTCTTCTCGAAGATGGCTGGGAGATCGTCAACCAGACACCCCTACCCGTCGTCTGCTTCAACCGGCCCGGGGTGGATTCCGCGGCCGTGATCGGACGGTTGCTCAACCGGCTGTACGAGGATGGCCAGGTATGGATCTCCAGCCTGGCGTTGGGACCGGATGCCCATGTCCTCCGTGCTTGCGTCACCAGCTACCACACGACCGAGGAGGATGTGGCCTTTCTCGTTTCAGCCCTCAATACCGCTTCAACCCGCCTCTAGGTGGGGTAGAAACCCCTGCTCTTACAAGAGAAGGGGAGCCAGGGGATCATGCGCGCAGCCGCCCCAGTCATACTGACTTCCGGAGGATCCCCATGCAGTACCGGAAGCCCTGCGGCAGTGTCCTGGAAGCCATCGGCAACACGCCGCTGGTGCGGCTGCGCCGCGTGGTGTCGGACCTTCCGGCGGAGGTCTTCGCCAAGCTCGAGTTCCTGAACCCCATGGGCAGCAGCAAGGACCGCATCGCCAAGCACATGATCGAGGCAGCGGAGCGGGATGGCCGCCTGAAGCCCGGCGATACCATCATCGAGAACTCCTCGGGCAACACGGCCATGGGTCTGGCCCTCATGGCCATCCAGAAGGGCTACAAGCTCAAGGTCGTGGTGCGCGACACCATCAGCCAGGAGAAGCTGAACCAGCTGCTGGCGCTCGGCGCCCAGGTCCACAAGGTGGACACCAGCCTGCCGCCGGAGCACCCGGACAGCTACAACAACATCACGCCCCGCCTGGCCCGAGAGACGCCTCACTGCTTCTTCCCCGACCAGCACGGCAACCGGGAAAACAACGCCGCCCACTACGCCGGCACGGGACCGGAGATCTGGGAGCAGATGGAGGGCCGCATCGACTACCTGGTGGCGGGCGCCGGCACCGGCGGCACCATCGGGGGCGTGGGCCGCTACCTGAAAGAGAAGGATCCGAAGATCAAGGTCGTGGCCGTGGACCCCGTGGGCTCGGTGTTCACGCCCCACTTCCGCGGCGAGAAGGAGCTGAAGGCCGGGCCCTACAAGATCGAGGGACTGGGCGACGAGTTCCTCATCCCCACCATGGAGTTCGAGCTCATCGACGAGATGTTCCAGGTGACGGACCGCGACGCCTTCCACCACGCGCGGCGGCTGGTGAAGGAGGAGGGCGTCCTGGGCGGCGGCTCCAGCGGCGCCGCGCTCTGGGCGGTGCGGCAGGTAGCCGCCAAGCTGCCACCCATGGATCGCCCGACGCGCATCGTGACCGTGTTCCCCGACGGCGCCGGCCGCTACCTCAGCAGCATCTTCAACGACGCCTGGCTCGCGGAGAGGGGCCTGCTCGAGGCGAAGGGATGACCGCCTTCTCCGGTACCTACGTCGACGCCATCCACCAGGCCCTCTTCGACGCCATGGAGGCCGATCCCCGGGTCTGCTGCCTGGGCGAGGACATCGGCACCTACGGCGGCGCCTTCCGCGCCACGGAGGGCCTGCTGGAGCGCTTCGGCCCCGACCGGGTGATCGACACGCCCATCTCCGAGCAGGCCATCGCCGGCGCCGCCATCGGCGCGGCCCTCATGGGCCAGCGGCCCGTGGCGGAGTTCCAGTTCATGGACTTCGCCCTGCTGGCCTCGGACCTCATGGTGAACTTCGCCGCCAAGGCCCACTGGCGCTGGGGCGCCACCGTGCCCGCCGTGTTCCGGGGCCCCTCCGGCGCCGGCAACGGCGGCGGGCCCTTCCACAGCCAGAACCCCGAGGGCCACTTCCTCGGCAGCCCCGGTCTCAAGGTGGTGGCCCCGGGCACCGTGCGCGATGCCTACGCCCTCCTGCGCGCGGCCATCGACGACCCGGATCCCGTGCTGTTCTTCGAGCACAAGCACCTCTACCGCCGGCTCAAGGACGAGTGGGACGAGGCTCCCACGGCGCGGCTCGGCGAGGCCGCCCTGCGCAAGGACGGCTCGAAGGCCTGCGTGGTCACCTACGGCGCCGCACAGCACGTGGCCCTGGAAGCCGCGGCGGACCTGGATGTGGCCGTGCTGGACCTGCGCACCCTCTGGCCCCTGGATGACGAGGCCATCACCGAGCTCACGAAGCGGACCCATCGCGTCCTGGTGCTCACCGAAGCCAGCCTCACCTATGGGCCCGGCGCCGAGCTGGCGGCCCGCATCGGCGAGACCTGCTTCGGCTGGCTGGACGCCCCGGTGCTGCGGGTGGGGGGCGCGGACACGCCGATCCCCGCCAGCCCTCCGCTGGAGGCGGCCTACCTGCCCGGGACGAAGGCGGTGCGATCCGCCCTGGACCACCTCCTGGCCTGGTAGAGCCCTCCGAAGACCCGCCACTCGATCAAAGGCCCAGCTCCTGATTTTCTGCTCGTGAACGGTAAATTTCCGCTCTAATGAAGCAGATGATTCGGCCTTTACCAGCCCTGAAGATGCTTGGCCTCGCCCTGTTCCTTTGCCTCCTGGGGGGCGAGGTCCCCCTGTCGGCGATCCCGGCGCCTCCTTCCCGCCCTCGGGCCAACCCTCCGCGCCCGGTCCTTCGCCCCACCCAACCCCAGATCCCAGCGCGCGCCCACGACCGCCGGTTGGAAGTGGCGGATGGCGCCGGCGGCTGGCATCCCTTCTACGTCAAAGGCGTGAACCTGGGCGCCGCCATTCCAGGCCGACACCCCAGCGAGTTTCCGGACCGGGCCACCTACGACGGGTGGATCCGCGAGATGGCGGAGGCGGGCTTCAACACGATCCGCGTCTACACCATCCATCCACCCGCGTTCTACGAGGCCCTGCGCGCCTACAACCTCGGCGCCAGGAAGCCCATGCGGCTCATCCACGGCGTCTGGACCGAGCTGCCCCCCCGCCACGACTTCCTGGATCCCGCCTGGCTCGCGGCCTGGCACCGGGAGATGCGGGACGTGGCCGGGGTGCTCCACGGCCAGGCGCGCATCCCCGCCCGCCCGGGCCACGCCAGCGGCACCTTTGACGCGGACGTCAGCCCCTGGACCCTGGCCGTCATCCTGGGCCGTGAATGGGAATCCTCCAGCGTGGTGGCCTTCAACCGCCAGCACCCCGGGACCTCGACCTGGACCGGCCGTTTTGTCGCGGTGCGGGAGGGCCATGCCATGGAGCGGTTCCTCGCCCAGAGCCTGGATCACTTCCTCGCCGAGGAATGGGACCGGTTCCAGGCCCAGCGGCCCATCGCCTTCACCAACTGGCCCACCCTGGACCCCCTCTTCCACATCACCGAATCCACGGAACAGGAGGAACGCGCCCAGCGGCTGAAGCTCGGCATGGCGGTCGAGGCCCCGACCCCGAATCCCGAGGACGAGGACGCCGCCAGCCTGGACATGGAGAAGTTCGAGGGCACGGTTGAGCTCAGGGCCGGGCTCTTCGCCAGCTACCACGCCTACCCGTACTACCCCGACTTCATGAACCTGGATCCCGGCTACGCCCAGGCCCGGGATCACCTGGGCCCCAGCCATTACGCGGGGTATCTCGCCGCCCTGGTGAAGCATCACGCCCACCATCCGGTGCTCATCGCGGAATTCGGCGTGCCTTCCTCCCGCATCGTCGCCCACTGGCAGCCCCAGGGCATGACCCACGGCGGCCAGGGCGAGCGCGAGCAGGGCGAGCAGGATGCCCGGCTCCAGCAGGACATCTACGACGCAGGCTGCGCCGGGGGTGTGCTCTTCGCCTGGATCGACGAGTGGTTCAAGAAGAACTGGCTCACCCTGCCCTTCGAGCGTCCCCTCGAGCGGAAGCCACTCTGGTACAACGCCATGGACGCCGAGGAGAACTACGGGCTCATCGCCTACCGGCCTGGCACCAAGGGGCCCTCCATCCTGATCGACGGCAAGGCGGAGGACTGGGCCCGGATCCCGGCGTACCTCGAAGGCCGCGGCCTCTCCCTGAAGGTCGTGGCGGACGAGGGCTGGCTCCACCTTGGCCTGTTCCTCCCTCGCCCCATGGACTTCTCGAAGGAAGCGATCCTCGTGGGCCTCGACACCGTGGACGCCAGCCGGGGCGACCACCGGCTTCCCTGGGTGGCGGGCCCGCGCAGTGAGGCCGGCCTGGAGTTCGCGGTCCTCTTCCAGGGGCCGGTCCACACGGGGGTGTTCGTGGATGCCCCCTACGCCATCCCCGACTACCGGCCCCTGCCCCACCGCCGTTATCGGAGCGTGGCCAACGAGGCGGGCCGCTTCCTCATGCCCACGGCCAAGAGCAACCATCCCCGGATCGGCCGGGACGGAACGCGGTTCCCGGGCCACACCACGGAGATCGGCTGGCTCCGCCAGGGGACCCAGGACCGCGCCGATCCCGCCTTCGACTCCCGCGCCGAATGGCAGGCGGGCCGGGGTCCGGGAGGCCAGGGGTTCATCGAGGCGCGGATCCCCTGGACACTGCTCCAGGTCACAGATCCGAGCCAACGGATGGTGCTGGATGATCCCGGGGGGAAAACCGCCGGCCCCCTGGAATCTTCCAAGTCGACCGGGTTCAGATTCGTGCTGGCGGTCCTGGATGCCGACAAACCCCTCGGGGAAGGTCCAAGCACCCTCCGTTTCACCCTCCCCGCCGCCGTTCGCGGCAGCATTCCCGTGCCGCCGCTCTACACTTGGCCGACCTGGAGCCGACCGACCTTCCATCGCTTCCGCAAGCTGTCCTTCGCCATCTACCAGAAAGCCCTGGCCGCCACTCCCGACGAACCGAGGTTGCCCCGATGATCCATCCCGCCCCGCCCGCCATGCAGGAGCCCGCCCCGGCTCCGGATGCCGCCGCGCTCCTGAAGCAGGCCCGGGAGCTGCGCTCGCAGAAGCGGTTCACCGAGGCCGTGGCGGTCTACACCCGGATGCTGGAGCTCTGGAAGGACCAGCCCGACGCCCTCCTGGAGCGGGCCCGGACCTTCAGCTGGATGAAGCGGTTCGACGAGGCCATCCGCGACCTGAAGCGGCACCGGGAGGTCCATCCGGAGCTGGCGGCGGAATCCGAACCGGTGCTGGCCCGGGTCACCGCCTGGTCCGGACGTTTCGGCGAGGCCGTGGAGATCCTCCGGCCCTACGTGGCCAAGGGCGACCGCCAGGCCACCCTGGACACGGCCACCTACCTGAGCTGGGACGGGCGCATGGACCAGAGTCTGGCCCTGACGGATGCCTGGCTGCAGGCCCATCCCGCCGACACGGACTTCCACCTGCTCCGGGGCCGGGTGCTCGGATGGCGCGGGCGGCACGGGCAGGCCCGCCGGGCCTATCAGGAGGCCCTCGCCCGGACGCCGGGGAACCGCCAGGCGATCCTGGGGCTGGCCCAGCTGGATCTCTGGGCCGGCAATCCCGAAGCGGCCGAGCGGCGCCTGGGCGGTCTCGGATCCGAGGATGCCCGAAGCCCCGAGGCGGAGCTCATCCAGGCGCAGATCGATCAGCGGATGGGACGTCTTCGCCGGGCGCGGACCCGTGCCGAGGCCCTGCTGGACCAGCCGGACGCGCGCGAGGACGTCCAGGCCCGCCTCCGTGGCCTGGTCGATGCCCAGGGCCCCTGGATCGAGCTCTCCCAGACCCGCACGGACTCCAACGAGGGCCTGCGCGCCCAGGCCCGGCGGGTGGACGCGGCGGTGCCGTTCTTCGACGGCAGCCTCCGGGCCGGCGGCAGCTTCGACCTGCTCGACCAGAGCGGCCAGGCCGAGCGCAAGCCCCGTGAGTGGTCGCTGGGCCTCAGCCACCCCCTGGGGTCGCGGGTCACGGCCTCGGCCCAGGTGGGCCGGGTGGATGACGTGGGCGGAGAACCCGCGGGCTTCCACAGCCTGGCCCTCGGATGGCGCGCCGCCCCGGGCCTGAACCTGGTGCTGTCCCACACCTTCGCGCCGAACCTGGCCACCCCCCGGGCCGTGGACCTCCGCACCTTCACCCGGACCTGGGGGCTGGGAGGAACCTGGGTCTTCAACCAGACCCTCGACCATGCGTCCCTGTCCCTGGAGCGGGCCTTCCTCTCCCCAGGCGCCGCCCGGACGGGCGTCCGGGCGGAGGCGGGGCATCGCTTCCCCTTCGAGTGGGGGGAGTGGCGCGCGGGACTTGCCACCCGGTTCATCGACCAGGACCAGAGCCTCCGCATCGGGTTCTTCAATCCCGAGCGCTACCGTTACTACGGCGCCACCGCCGGTGTCTCGGTGCGGCGCGAAGAGCGCTGGGAGGTGGCCCTCGACGGGTGGGGCGGAAGCCAGGTGGTGAACCAGACCGCCAGCCAGTTCACCTGGGGCTACACCCTGGCGGGAACCTGGACGCCCGGGGGCTCCGCCGCCACCCTCTTCGCCTCCTGGAGCCAGAGCGTGGCGGGCCTGCCCATCGCCGATCCCACGGACCCCACCAGCTACCGCGACCACACCCTCCGGTTCGGGATCCGGGTCCGCGGGAACCGATGGTTCTGGTAGAAAGGGGTAGACTTTTTCCGATGACCCGACGCTGGCCAGCCCAAACGACGATCCTGGTGGTCGAAGACGACCCTGCGACCGCGAAGATCATCCAGGTCCGCCTGGAGATGGAGGGGCTGAAGGTGCTCGTGGCCGCCAACGGCATGGAGGCCCTCGAGATCCTCCACCGCGAACCGGTCGACATGATCACCACCGACCTCATGATGCCCGCCATGAACGGGTTCCGGCTGGTGCAGGAGGTGCGGGACCTCGCGCCGCCCAAGGGCCGCATCCCCATCCTGCTCCTCTCCAGCAACCACAGCGAGCAGGACATGGTGCGCTGCCTGGCGGCCGGCGCGGACGACTACATGGCGAAGCCGATCTCGGTCCAGGTGATGGTGGAGCGGCTCTGGCGGCTCTACGAACGCTCCCACCGCGTGGGGTGAGCCATCCTGTCCATGCCCTTTCCCCACGACCTGCTGCTGCCCATCCTCCGCTGGGCGACATTCGGCCTGCTGGTCCTGACCGGCGGACTGGTGCTGGTGGGCACCATCCTGCAGTACCGCAAGGACCGCCAGAACCGACATCGCATCGCCTGCTACCAGGCCTGGGAAACCCAGCTCACGGACTACCTGTTCAAGAAGGGCTACGAGCACGAGTCCTTCGGGCCGGTCCCCTGGGCCGATCGGTGGCTGTTCAGGGACTTCCTCGCCCGCTACCAGTCCACCATCGCCGGTCAGGAGTTCGAGCTGCTCCGGGAGCTCTACCTGGGCATGGGCCTCCACGCGTCCCTGCCCCAGCGGCTGAAGGACCGCGATCCCAACGTCCGGGCCCAGGCGGCCAGGGAGATCTCCGTTTTCCGCCTGGACGAACCGGCGGAGCACGCGCCGCCCCCGGTGACGGAGCGCCCCTGGCGCTGGAAGCCCGGCATCCGCATGGAGGGCTACCTGGAGCAGGTCCTGCCCCTGCTCGATGATCCGGTCCCCTTCGTGGCCCACACGGCGGCCCAGGCCCTGACCCACAGCCGGAGCCTGCGGTTCGCCGCGCCGGTGCTGGCCTGGGTCATGCGCGAAGAGCTCTACCAGCGGGAGCGGCTCCTCCGGGTGCTCGAAGGGTTCGGGCCGGACCTGCTGCCCTGGATGAAGGAGAACCTGGAGTCGCCGAACCAGAACCCGGAGCCCTGGATCCTCTACGCCCTGCTGGTGGGCTCTCATCGCCACCGCGAGTCCCTGCCGCGCCTCCTGTGGCTGCTGGACGTGCCGAGTGTGGACCTCCGGGCCTCCGTCCTCAAGGCCCTCATCATCCTGGCGGACCCGGAGGTCTACCCGCGGGTGCTGAGCCTCGCCGCAAGCCCGGCCTGGGAGATCCGCGCCCAGGTGGCCCGGGCCCTGGGCGTGCTGGGCGGCCCCTCGGCGGTTCCCGACCTGCTCCCGCTGATGACCGATCCCGTCTACGAGGTCCGCCGCAACGCCGCCCAAAGCCTCGTGGACCTGGGCCACTCCGGCGTGTCCGCCCTGTCCTGGCTGGCGGACGATCCCGCGTCCGACCGCTTCGCCCGCGACATGGCCCGGGAGCGGCTCGAGTGGGCCGATGAACGGGGGCACCTGTGACTTTCCGCGCCGTCATCCTGGCCTTTGCCGAGTGGGGCATCCTCCTCTACTACCTGGCCATGCAGCTGACGAATCTGTCGCTGATCCTGCGGGCCTTCTTCTCCATCCGCAGCTACCTGGACGCGGTAAGGATCGACCGTCTCGACACGGCCTTCGAGACCAGCCACTACAAGCCCATCACGCTGATCTGCCCGGTCTACAACGAGGAGGCCGGCGCGGTGCCCAGCGTCAACAGCCTCATCAGCCTGCGCTACCCCGAGTTCCAGGTGGTGGTGGTGAGCGACGGCAGCACGGACGCCACCCTCGAGCGCCTGATCAAGGCCTTCAAGCTCCAGCCGAGCCAGCGCGTCGTGCGCCACCTGCTGCCCACCCAGGAGGTGCGTGGCATCTACGAGAGCGCCTACGTGCCCAACCTGGTGGTGGTGGACAAGGCCAACGGCGGCAAGGCCGACGCCCTGAACTGCGGCATCAACCTGGCCCGCTACCCGCTGGTCTGCTGCATGGACGGGGACAGCCTCCTGGAGAATGACGCCCTCCTCCGCATCGCCCGGCCCTTCATGGACCGCCCGGACATGGTGGCCTCCGGCGGCGTGGTGCGGCCCGTGAACGGCTGCAAGGTCACCCCCATGGGCATCCGCGGCATCTTCCTGCCCGGTTCCTGGCTGGCGCGCTTCCAGATCGTGGAGTATCTGCGGGCCTTCCTCTTCGCCCGCGTGGGCCTGGCCTCCCTGGACAGCATGTTCATCGTCAGCGGCGCCTTCGGTGTGTTCCGCAAGGACCTGGTGGTGGCCGCGGGGGGCTTCGAGACCGCCACCATCGGCGAGGACTTCGAGCTCGTCGTGCGCCTCCACCGCTGCCTGCGCGAGTGGAAGCGCCCCCACCACATCACCCTGGTCCCCGATCCCGTGTGCTGGACCGAGGTGCCGGAGGATTTCCACGGCCTGGGCCGGCAGCGGAACCGCTGGCAGCGCGGCCTGCTGGAGACCCTCTGGCGGCACCGGACGATGTGCTTCAATCCGAAGTACGGGCGCATCGGGTTCTTCTCCATGCCCTACTTCATCTTCTTCGAGGCCCTGGCCCCCGTGGTCGAGGTGGGCGGCTACCTCGTCTTCGCCTGGTCCGTCTGGACCCACTCGCTGAACACGCCCTTCGCCATCCTCTTCATCTACGTGGCCCTGCTCCTGGGCGTTCTGAACTCCGTGGTAGCCGTGGTGCTCCAGGAGATCAGCGGCCACCGCTACCAGGGCCTCAAGGCCTGGGCCCTGCTCCTGTTCGCGGCCGTGGCCGAGAACTTCGGCTACCGGCAGCTGACACTGTGGTGGCGACTCCGGGGCACCTTCGACTGGATCCGCGGCAAGGACAGCTGGGGCCACCTGAAGCGCAAGGGCCTCACGGCCCATCCGGCCGGGGAAGGGGTCGCCCCGCCGCCGCAGGCTTGACGGACAGGCGTGGTCAGACCATGCTGGTTCCTCGATCTTTGGCAGTCCCCATGAGTGCCCCCGGCACTCCATAGCGCTATCCAGAAAGGTGGAGGGAAAGGCCCTGTGAAACCTTGGCAACCTGCGAACGCAAGGTGCCAACTCCTGCCCCCGGCATGCCCGGGGGGAAGATACCGAACGACCCGGACTGACCCGAGACCTCCTGGATACCGATGAGGACCGCCCTGATCACCACCAGGCGCATCCATGACCGAATCCACCTTCCGGCAGGCCCTCGACGAGGGCGAGTGTTTCCTCTTCGACGGAAGCACGGCCTCGGCCCTGCATGACCGCGGCATCACGCTGCAGCGGAGCTTCGAGGAGTGCAACCTCAAGACGCCGGACCTGCTGCTGGCCATCCACGGTGAGTTCCTGGCCGCGGGCGCGCAGGTGCTCACCACCAACACCTGGGGCGCCAACCGGCTGAAGCTCGCCGCCCGGGGCCTGGAGGGCCAGCTCGACGCCATCAACCGCGAGGGCGTGGCCCTGGCGAAGCAGGCCATCGCCCAGCAGCAGACCCGCGCCTGGGTGGCGGGCTGCATCGGGCCCCTGGGCGTTCGCATCGAGCCCTGGGGACCCACCTCCTTCGACGAGGCCCGGGCCCTCTTCCGCGAGCAGGCGGAGGCGCTCATCGGGGCCGGCTCCGACCTGGTCGTGCTGGAGGGCTTCGAGGACCTCAACGAGATCCACCAGGCCATCCTCGCCGTCCAGGGGGTGCGCGACCTGCCCCTCGCCGCCCTGATGACCACCAACGACGAGGGCCAGGCCCTGTTCGGCGCGGAACCGGAATGGTTCATCAAGCAGCTCGACACCTGGGGCGCGGACCTGGTGGGCCTCATTGGCGGCAACGGCCCCGCGCCCCACCTGCGGCTGCTGGAGCACCTGAAGGGCGTCACCACCCGGCCCATCGTCCTGCTGCCCAACCCCGGCCTGCCCCACATGGTCGATGGCCGCCTGATCTACGGGGCCAGCCCCGAATACCTGGGCGGCTTCGCGGCCCGGGCCCTGGCCGGCGGCGCCCGCGCCGTGGGCGGCTGCAGCGGCACGACGGCCGCCCATATCCGCGCCATGCGGGGGGCCTTCCGCCAGGAGCGGGCCTTCGTCCAGGCCGGGGGGCGCTACGAGCTCAAGCCGCACGAGCAGCCACAGCCCGAGGTGCCCTTCGCCTTCCGCAGCCGCTTCAGCCTCAAGCTCGCCCAGGGCGAGTTCACCCACACCGTCGAGCTCGTGCCGCCCAAGGGCATGGAGTACGACAAGCTCCTGGCGAAGACCCGCCAGTGCCGGGCCCTGGGCGTGGACGCCATCAACGTGCCGGACGGCCCCCGGGCCATGGCCCGCATGTCCGCGCTGGCCACGGCCCTCATCATCGAGCAGCAGGTGGGCGTGGAGACCATCCTCCACTACGCCTGCCGGGACCGCAACCTGCTGGGCATGCAGAGCGACCTCCTGGGCGCGGCGGGCCTGGGTCTGCGCAACATCCTGGCCGTCACCGGCGATCCCCCGAAGCTGGGGCCGTACCCCCAGGCCACGGCGGTCTTCGACGTGGACGCCATCGGCCTCGTGAACATGCTCAAGCGCCTCAACACGGGCCTCGATCTCGGCGGCGCCAGCATCGGCAAGCCCACCTCCTTCAGCGTGGGCGTGGGCGCCAATCCCGTGGCCCCGGACCTGGAGCGGGAGAAGACCCGGTTCCGCTACAAGGTCGAGGCCGGCGCCCAGTGGGCCATCACCCAGCCCGTCTTCGACCCGGACAGCCTCTTCCGCTTCCTGGACTTCGCCGAGGGTGTGGCCCCGGACCTGCCTGTCATCGCCGGCATCTGGCCCTTCAAGAGCCTGCGCAACGCCGAGTTCATGGCCAACGAGGTACCCGGCGTCCTCGTGCCGCCCGCCCTGCTCACCCGCATGGCCAGGTGGGCCACCGCCGACGACCAGGTCAAGGAGGGCCTGGCCATCGCCCAGGAGACCATCGAGGCCATCCGCCCCCGCATCCGCGGCCTCCAGCTCAGCGCCCCCTTCGGCCAGGTCGAGCTCGTGGCGCCGCTCCTGCCGAAACGGGAGGTCGCATGAGCGTGAAGGTCCATTTCCTGCTGGAGGATCTGCTGGTCGAAGCACCGGAGGGGACGCCGCTGCAGACGATCGCTGACGCCGCCGGGGCGGACATCACCTTCGGCTGCCGCACGGGCTCCTGCGGCACCTGCCGCGTGCGCGTGGCCGAGGGCCTGGGCCACTGCAGCGAGATGGGGCCGGAGGAGCGGGACTTCCTCCAGGGCCTGGACGCGCCGGCCGACCAGCGCCTCGCCTGCCAGGTGACCGTCCACGGCGACGTGGCCATCGACTACCTGGGACTTTAGCCACAGATGAACACGGATGAACTCAGATATGGATTTCAGGCACGAGATCTCTCTCAACCCCATCCGTGTCCATCTGTGTTTATCCGTGGCGAATTAAAGGTTTTCCCATGACCACCATCGACGCCCTCCTCCGCGACAAGGTACTGCTGCTGGACGGCGGCATGGGGACGCAGATCTTCGCCCGCACGCCCACGGTGGAGGACTACGGCGGCACGGCGCTGGAAGGCTGCGTGGATCTGCTGACCGAGCGCCAGCCCCAGTGGATCCGCGAGATCCACGAAAGCTATCTCAGCGCCGGCGCCGACGCGGTGGAGACCAACACCTTCGGGGCGAACCCGCTGGTGCTCGGCGAGTTCGGACTCTCGGCCAGGGCCTACGATCTGAACGTCCAGGCCGCCTCGCTGGCCAAGGAGGTGGCCCGCAGCTTCGACCGGCCCCGCTTCGTCATCGGCTCCGTGGGTCCCGGCACCAAGCTCATCACCCTGGGCCACGTGGGCTACGCCGAGCTGCTGGCCTCGTACCGCGTGCAGATGGAGGGCCTGCTGGACGGCGGCGCCGACGCCATTCTCATCGAGACCTGCCAGGACCTGGGCCAGATCAAGGTGGCCGTGCGCGCCGCGCGCGAGGCCATGGCCGCCAAACGCCGGAAGGTCCCGCTCTGGGTGCAGGCCACCGTGGAGACCACGGGCACGCTGCTCGTGGGCTCCGACATCTCCGCCGTGCTCACCAGCGTGGAGCCGCTGGGCATCGACGTGCTGGGCCTCAACTGCGCCACGGGCCCGGACGAGATGCACCAGCACCTGCAGACCCTCTGCGAGGCCAGCCCCTTCCCCATCAGCTGCCTGCCCAACGCGGGCCTGCCGGAGAACGTGGCCGGCGAGGTGGTCTACCCCCTGGACCCGGCCGCCTTCGCCCCCAAGGTGCTGCATGCCGCCTCGGAGTTCGGCCTGGCCATCCTGGGCGGCTGCTGCGGCACCACGCCGGATCACATCCGCGCCCTGGCGCCCGGCGTGACGAAGCTGAACCCGCCGAAGCGCGCGCCGAAGCTGGAGCGCAGCGCCGCCAGCCTCTACCAGAGCGTGACGCTCAAGCAGGAGCCCGCGCCCCTCATCGTGGGCGAGCGGACGAACGCCAACGGCTCGAAGAAGTTCCGCGACCTGCTGGCCGCCGAGGACTGGGACGGCATGATCGCGCTGGCCAAGGAGCAGCAGAAGGAGGGCGCCCACCTGCTGGACCTCTGCGTGGCCTACGTGGGCCGGGACGAGACGCGCGACGCGGACGAGCTGCTGGGTCGCCTGGTCTCCCAGATCACCCTGCCCCTGGTCATCGACAGCACCGAGGTGCCGGTCATCGAGAAGGCCCTCCAGCGCAGCCCCGGCAAGTGCGTGGTGAACTCCATCAACTTCGAGGATGGCGAAGGCAAGGCGCGGAAGATCCTGGACCTGTGCAAGACGTACGGCGCGGCGGTGGTGGCCCTCACCATCGACGAGCGGGGCATGGCCAAGACACGGGAGGAGAAGCTGGCCGTGGCGAAGCGCCTGCACGCTCTGGTGGTGGGCGAGTACGGGCTGGACCCCGGCGACCTGATCATCGATCCGCTGACCTTCACTCTGGGCAGCGGCGACGAGACGTTCCGAGGTTCCGCCGTCGAGACCCTGGAGGCCCTGCGCCTCATCAAGGTCGAGCTGCCGGGCGTCATGACCATGCTCGGCGTGAGCAATGTGAGTTTCGGCCTGAACCCAGCGGCCCGCCACGTGCTCAACGCGCTGATGCTCTACCACGGCGTGAAGCACGGGCTGGACATGGCCATCTTCAACGCCTCGAAGGTGCTCCCCGTCGCGAAGATCGACCCCGAGGAGCGCCGCATGGTCGAGGACCTGATCTTCGACCGGCGCGCCGAGGGCTATGACCCCCTCAAGGCCGTCCTGGCGCGCTTCAGCGACCGCAAGGCCACCCACGCCGACGACCACCGGGCCGACCTGCCCGTGCTGGAGCGCCTGCACCGCGGCATCCTCGATGGCGAGAAGCAGGCCATCCTCGCGGACGTGGACGAGGCCCTGAAGGACCACGACCCCCTGAGGCTCATCAACGAGGTGCTACTGGGCGCCATGAAGGTGGTGGGCGAGCGCTTCGGCTCCGGCGAGATGCAGCTCCCCTTCGTGCTGGAGAGCGCCGAGGCCATGAAGGCCGCCATCAAGCGCATCGAACCCCACCTGCCCCGGGAGTCCACCTACCAGAAGGGCCGCATCCTGCTGGCCACGGTGAAGGGCGACGTCCACGACATCGGCAAGAACCTGGTAGACATCATCCTCAGCAACAACGGCTTCGAGGTAAAGAACCTGGGCATCAAGCAGCCCATCGAATCCATCCTCAAGGAGCTGGAGGCCTGGCCCGCCGATGCCATCGGCCTCTCGGGCCTGCTGGTGAAGTCCACGGTGATCATGAAGGAGAACCTGCACTTCCTGGAGGAGCAGGCCCAGCAGGTGCCCGTCATCCTGGGCGGCGCGGCCCTCACCCGCGACTACGTGGAAGGCGACTGCCGCCGGTCCTATTCGGGCGCGGTGCTCTACGCGGAAGATGCTTTCGAGGGCCTGCGGCACATGCAGGCTCTGGTGGCGGGCGACCTCAGCGTGCCGGCGCCTGCACCAGCCGCTTCCGCGGCGGGCGATATCAAGATCCTGAAGCGAGGGAGCGCTTCGGTGCCGCTCACGGAAGCAGGCCAGAGCAGCTGGGTGCGCCATGACGCGCCTTCGCCGGAGCCACCCTTCTGGGGTGTGCGGGAGATCGCCGACGCGCCCGTGGACCTCTTCGAGCACCTGGACGAGTTCGCCCTGGTGCGGAACCGCTGGGGCTTCAGCCAGGGCAGCCAGGGTGACGAGGCCTTCGCGGCCGTGCTGCGGGACAAGGCCGAGCCCCAGCTGGCGCGCTGGAAGGAGCGCCTCGCGGCCGATCCAGTCTTCCAGCCGAAGGCGCGCTACGGCTACTTCCCCGTGCGGGCCGAGGGCGATGCACTGCGGGTGCTCGATCCCAGCGACCGTTCCAGGACCCTCGCCGTGCTCGGCTTCCCGCGCCAGGGCGCAGGCCGCCGCCTTTGCATCGCGGACTTCTTCCGGGCGGACGCCACCGATGTGCTGGCCCTCCAGCTCGTCACCCTGGGCCAGGCTGCCGCGGACCATGCGGCCAGGCTCTACCGGGAGGATGGCTACGCGGACTACTTCGCCTTCCATGGCCTCGCCACGGAGCTGACGGAGGCCTACGCCGAGCGGCTCCACGCCCGCATCCGACGGGAGCTGGGCATCCACCACAAGGACCTGCCGGGCCGCGCCCTCTTCGCCCAGGGCTACCAGGGCTCCCGCTACTCCTACGGCTATCCCGCCTGCCCCGACCTGGAAGGCAACGGCCCCATCCTCGACCTGCTGCGCGGCGCGGAGATCGGCGTCCACCTCAGCGACAGCCACCAGATGGATCCCGAGTACAGCACCAGTGCCCTCGTGGCCTGGCATCCCCAGGCGCGGTACTTCTCGGTTTGACTGGCCTGCCGACGGACCCCCTGGGTGGGTCCCTACTGAGCCTTCGCCTTCTCCATGACCTTCTGCCGAAGCTCCTGGAACTCCGCCTCGGAGATGAGTCCATCCTTTTTCAGTTTCTCCAGCTTCTCCAATTCGGTGCGCAGGTCGAATGCAGGCGAGGCAGGTGAAGCTCCCCGCATATCGGCAGCCCCCTCCGACCCGCCCGGGCTGGCCTTCACCCGGGCCTCCTGCGCCCTGCGGGAGGGCCGCCCGGCCTTCAGGTCCTCCTGGGTCCCGAAGGCGTCCACTCGACCATTCACAAGACGGACGTACTGGGTTCGGCTGTTGATCTTGATGGCCCCGTACCGATCGTAGGCCTCGTACTCAAGCACTTCGGTGTCGTTGGCGACCGTCGTCTTGGAGGGACCTCCCACGCGTTCGAGCACTTCCTTCTTGGTCATCCCCACCCTGAGCTTCGTCACATCCAGATCCGGCTTGGTACAGCCCATGGAGACAACCGCCGGGAGGGCGAGGATCAAAGCGGCGAAGCGGCGTTGCATGGTGAGGCCCCCCAATCCGTGGCAGGCAGCCCTCGCAGAGGGCGGAGCTTGCCAAGAAGAGCAGTGTGGCAGAGGTGACCTTTCCAGACAGCGGCCGGCAAGGCGTAGCAGGCCAGGAGGAACCGGGCACTCGGGAACGAATGGCCCGCTCTGCGGTCGTGGCTGGGGCACGTCGGGCCATGATCCAATGGTCGGGTGATCGGGCGTGGGAGGTGGCCATGAAGCTGGCCCTGAGGGGTGGATGTCTGCTGCTCGCGGCGCGGGCGCTCTCCGGGCAATCCATCGTGGCCCTGGCAGACCGGCAGGAGGTCGTCCTGGAAGGCCAGGTGCTGCGGCGAACCACCGCGGAGTCAAGGCTCGCTCCGGTCGGAGACCTGCCGGACTTCCGGCCCGGCCTGAAGCCTCTGGGGCGCATGGAAGTGGCCTGGGATGGGTCCAAGGTCTACCAGGTCGGATTCACGGAAGACCACCATCTGGTGGCCCGTTCGGGAAAGCCCTTCTTCACGGATGCCGGGGAACGGCGATGGGCCTGGACTGAGCCGAAGGCCCTTCCCGTCAAGGCAGGGGAAAGCCGGAAACTCCTGGGGGGCTGGGAAGACCGCCTCCTGTTCCTCCAGATGAGCCGGGATGCCAAGGCAGGGCCTCAATCAGCCCCATCTCCCAGGGGCGGAGCCGCATCCCAATGCCTGGTCCGGGTGGATCTGCTGACCGGGGAGGCCGCGCAACTCCTGGAGGTACAAGTCGGAAGCGATGCGCGCATGACAGCCGCGTTTTCCGGTGATGCCTTCTACCTGTTCACGGCCACGGGGAGGGCGGTCCGTGTGCGGGTGCGCACGGAACCCTGGTCCGTGGACCTGATCCACGCCGGGTTTTGGGGCGAGGCCGGCATCACCTTGTGCAAGGACACGGGGGAATTCCGGAATCCCTCTCTGTTCGGCAAAGCGTTTCTCGATGGGGACGGAGCCATCCTGGTCCCGGCCCAGGTGTTCCTGCCCCTGGACCGTGCGGACATCGATCTGGCCTGGTCCAAGCTCCCCCAGTTCCGGAAGGCGGAACTCATCCAGTCCGGGTTCTGGCCGATTCCGGCCGACAAGGAGGTCGGCTGGAAGGATGATGTGCGCTTCCTGAGGTTCGATCCTGTAACCACCCGGTTCACCCAGGTGGACCATTCCCGTTTCGATCATCTCGTGGTGGAAGAGGAGAAGCCTTTCGTGGTCCGCCGGTTCGAGGCGATCGAGTCCACCCAGGACTTCACCTCCGAAGGGGGCAGGATCATGCCGCTGGAGGAGGCCCTGAGAACGGCCGAATCCCCACCAGCGCCCAAAGGCAAGCCCGCCACGACAGTCAATCCCGCCCCCAGGCCCGGCCCAGCTCCCACGAAGCGGAAGGAGCCGGCTCCTCTGTGAAGACAACGAAAGGGGTTGCCAACCAGGTTGCCCGGCGTTACTGTTCTCCACCGGCCCTTCGGGGCCGTTCTCTTACGAGATCCTTGTCAGTTCCATAGCGAGTTATCCAGAAAGGTGGAGGGACGGGCCCTGTGAAACCTTGGCAACCTGCGAAAGCAAGGTGCCAATTCCTGCCGCGATTGAGCGATCAAGCGCGGAGAGATGTCGAGCTGTGTCGAACTGACGCAATCATCGAAGGGGCCCGAGCAATCGGGCCCCTTTTGCTTTTCCTGGACTTGCTTGGACAGACGAGGCCTCGGCCTTTCCATCCCTTTTCCAGGAGACGCCATGAGCGCCAGCCCCACCCCCCGCTTCGAGACCCTCGCTCTCCACGGGGGCCACAGCCCGGATTCGGACACCAAGAGCCGGGCCGTGCCCATCTACCAGACCACCAGCTACGTGTTCGACAGCACCGAGCACGGCGCGGCCCTCTTCAACCTCGAGGTCCCTGGCAACATCTACACCCGCATCATGAACCCCACCACCGCCGTGCTGGAGCAGCGCGTGGCCCAGCTGGAGGGCGGCATCGCGGCCCTGGCCACGGCCTCGGGCCAGGCGGCCATCACCCTCACGCTTACCACCCTGCTCCGCGGCGGCGACCACGTGGTGGCCGGCAACAACCTCTACGGCGGCACCTACAACCTGCTGAGCCACACTCTGCCGCGCGCGGGCATCACCACCACCTTCGTCGACTCGACGAAGCCCGCGGCCTTCCGCGCCGCCCTGCGGCCCGAGACCCGCGCCATCTACATCGAGGCCGTGGGCAATCCCAAGCTGGACGTGCCCGACTTCGAGGCCATCGCCGCCATCGCCCACGGGGCGGGCATCCCGCTCATCGTGGACAACACGCTCCCCAGCCCCTACCTGCTGAACCCCTTCAAGCTCGGCGCGGACATCGTGGTGCACAGCGCCACCAAGTACCTCGGTGGGCACGGAACCTCGGTGGCGGGCCTCATCGTGGACGGCGGCACCTTCGACTGGAAGGGCGGAAAGTTCCCCGAGTTCACCGAGCCCTTCGCCGCCTACCACGGCGCCATCCTGGCGGACCTCGCCGGCCCCGCGGCCTTCATCACCAAGGCCCGCATCGAGGGGCTGCGCGATACCGGCGCCGCCCTGAGCCCCTTCAACGCCTTCCTCATCCTCCAGGGCATCGAGACGCTGCACCTGCGCGTGGAGCGGCACGGCGCGAACGCCCTGGCCCTGGCCCAGTGGCTGGAGACGCACCCCAAGGTGGCCTGGGTGAACTACCCCGGCCTGCCCGACAACGCGAACCACGCCGCCGCGGCCCGGTACTTCCGCCAGGGCGCGGGCTTCGGCGGCATCCTCACCTTCGGCCTCAAATCCTCAGCATCGGGGGGAGGGTTGAAGGCTGGCGGGGCCGTCATCGACGCGGTCCAGCTCTTCTCGCGCCTGGCCAACCTGGGCGACGCCAAGAGCCTCATCATCCACCCCGCCACCACCACCCACGCCCAGCTCTCCGCGGAAGCGCGCGCGGCCACCGGCGTCACCGACGACCTGGTCCGCCTCTCCGTGGGTCTCGAGCACATCGACGACCTCATCGCGGACCTGGATCAGGCCCTGGCGAAAGCGTAGGCCCCAGCCATGCCCGTGAAGATTCCCGACACCCTGCCAGCCCGCGGCGTCCTGGAGGCGGAGAACGTGTTCCTGATGGAGGAGCGCCGCGCCCTCCAGCAGGACATCCGGCCCCTCCGCATCGCCATCCTCAACCTGATGCCCACCAAGATCGCCACGGAGGCCCAGCTCCTGCGCCTGCTGGGCAACTCCCCTCTGCAGGTGGAGGTGACGCTGCTCCACATGGCCTCCCACGAGGCGAAGAACACCCCGGCGGAGCACCTGCTGGAGCACTACGTGTCCTTCGCGGACGTGCGCGGGCAGGCCTTCGACGGGCTCATCGTCACGGGCGCCCCCGTGGAGACGCTACCCTTCGAGGCGGTGGACTACTGGCCGGAGCTGGCGGAGCTGCTGGACTGGGCCCGGACGAACGTCTTCTCCAGCTTCTTCATCTGCTGGGGCGCCCAGGCCGCCCTCCACCACTACTACGGGATCCCCAAGCACCCCCTGGCGGAGAAGCAGTTCGGAGTGTTCCCCCACCGGGTGAACGCGCGCCAGGAGCACCTGGTGCAGGGCTTCGACGATGTGTTTTTCGCGCCCCACTCGCGCCACACGGAGACCCGCCGGCCGGACGTCCTGGCGGAGCCGCGGCTCATGCTCCTGGCCGAGTCGGACGAGGCCGGCGTGTACCTGCTGCAGTCCACGGACCGGCGGCAGGTCTTCGTCACGGGGCACTCGGAGTACGATCCGGGCACCCTCCAGGGCGAGTATGCCCGGGACCTGGGCAAGGGCCTGCCCATCGGCATCCCCCGGAACTACTTCCCGGAGGACGACCCGACCCGCGAGCCCCTGGTGCGCTGGCGGAGCCACGCCAACCTCCTCTTCTCGAACTGGCTGAACTACGCCGTCTATCAGGAGGTCCCCTTCCAGGCGGACGCCCTGCCGGTGGAAGGGAGGCAGGCATGAGCCTGAAAGTCCTCAAGTTCGGCGGCAGCTCCGTGGGCAGCGCCGACGCGCTCCGCCGGGCCGCCGCCATCGTCCACGAGGAGCTCCCGGCGGGCGGCCTGGTGGTGGTCTCGGCCCTGGGGGGCGCCACGGACCGCCTCCTGGAGGCCTGTGCCTCGGCGGGCCGGGGCGACCTGCCCGGTGCGCGGGAGCATCTGGTCGCCCTGAGGGACCGGCATCGCCAGGTGGCCTCCGAGCTGAGCCTCTGGGCCGAAGTCCGGCCTGCCTGGACGCCCCTGTTCGAGCGGCTGGACCAGCTGCTCACGGGCATGGCCATGCTGGGCGAGGCCACGGCCCGGGGGCGGGACTCGGCCCTGGCCCTGGGCGAGACGCTGTCGGCTCATCTGGCGGCCCTCTGCTTCGGCGGGACCTTCAAGGACGTGCGGGACGTGATGCGGACCGATGCCCGCTTCGGCAAGGCGCGGCCCCAGCTCGCGGCCCTGCGCGCCGCCGCCGCGCCCTGGCGCGAGGGTCTGGCGGCCGGCGCCCTCTGGGTCACCCAGGGCTTCCTGGGCGCCACGGCCGAGGGGCACACCACCACCCTGGGACGGGGCGGCTCCGACACCAGCGCCACCCTGCTCGGGGAGGCCCTCGGCGCGACCGAAGTGCAGATCTGGACCGACGTGGACGGCGTGCTCACCGCGGATCCCAGCCTGGTGGCCGAGGCCCAGCCCATCCCCCAGATGAGCCTGGGCGAAGCGGAGGCCCTCAGCGCCTTCGGGGCCAAGGTGCTGCATGCGGACTCCCTGGCTCCCGGCGGCCGGGCGGGCTTCCGGCTCGTGGTGGCCAACACCCTGCGGCCGGCGGCCTCCCGCACGGAGATCCTGCCCGTGCCGCCAGCACGGGCACCGGGCGCCGTCACCTCCGTGGCATACAAAGAAGGCCTCAGCCTCCTGCGTTTCCCGGCCTCGGACGGCCTGGAGCCGCCCCTGGAGGCCGCGCGGCGCCTGGAGGAGGCCGGAGCCCTGCGCTTCGGACTGGTGTCCAGCCCGGCAGGCACCCTGCTCGCGGTGCGGCCGGACACGCCCGCGGCGACCAGGGTGCTGGCCGACCTGGCTGCCGAGGGCCCGGACCTGGAAGCCGGCTGGGCCGTGGTGGCCCTGGTGGGCGAGGGCCTGCGGGCCGATCCGCTGGCCGCCCTGCGCCACCTGGCGGCCCTCGGCCAGGAACCGGTCGGCGGCCTCCTCACCGGCGGCAGCACGGTCTCCATCGCCTTCCTGGTCCCCGAAGCCCGGCTGACGGACCTCATCCCCCGCCTTCACGACCGCTGCGTCCTGGACACCCTCCAGACCCAGCCCTGACCGGATTTTCGCGGTCCCGAATCAGCCCTGGCGCAGGAGCCAGGCGGTCAGGCGCGTGTGGAAGTCCTCGGGGTGCTCCAGGTCCGTGGGTCGCAGTCGGGCGGGATGAGCCGGATCCGCCAGCAGGAGGGGGGCCGCATCCACCAGGTTGGGCAGGCGGTGGCCATCCGGCAGGGACCATAGGGCCCCTCGCGCCTCGTCTTTCCGCACTTCCGGCGCATGGCGCCGGTCGCCCCGTGTCTCGCAGGTCATCACTTCCTCTGTGAATTCTAAAGATAGGGCTCCCCACCCCCTGCGCCACCACCCCCTGATCGGGCCGTGCCTCCTCCGCCCAGGTCGGCCAGGATGACGGGAGAACCGATCCATGACCCAGTCCATACAGCGCCTCAATTCAACATGGATTTTCCCGCGACGGCATCTGACCCCGCTCCCCCGCCGGACGTACATTTCCCGTACGCGGACGCATCCCCCGCGCGAACTGGGGGCAGGTTATGAGGTCACTCAGCGAATCCACCACCAACATCCTGGAATGGCGGCGGTCGGGAGCCAATCCCAGGAGCTTCGAACTGCACGTGGAGCAGGAGGTCTTCGGCACCATGACCTTCATGGACGAAGGCTGCATCCTGGCCCGCGTCGAGACAGCCGAAGGAACCTGGACCCTCAAGCACCTGGGCGTGATGAACCCGGTGGTGACCCTGCGGGAGGAGGGCGGGAAGGTGAACCTCGCCACCTTCCACCCCCACGCATTCCGGCACGGGCGCCTGGAATTCGAGGACGGCGCCGCCTTCGACTGGATCTGGCATCACGGGGTCGGCCCCGGCGGGACCTTTGCGGATCTCAGTGGCATGCCTCTGGTGCGCCTCCATGCCCGCACGGGCCGGGACGCGACTTCCCTTCCCGGCTACGAGCAGGGCGACGTGGAACTGGACACGACACATCCGGCCCGCTTCCGGCATGCCATCCTCGCGGCCATCGGGTGGTACCTGATCGTCTTCGACCACCTGAAGGTACGCGACGCCACGGCCGCGGAGACCGCGCTCCGGATGTAGCGTCCCGTTTTTTCAGGCGCGATCAGCCCAGGAACTTCTTCAGCAGATCCATGCCGATGCCGCCTTCGGGCAGGCTGCCCTGGGGGCTCAGCTTGTCGATCACCTGGGGCAGGAGGCTGGCCAGGCCTGAGGCGGCTTCGCCGTGGGAGACGCCCAGCTGGCCCGCCAGCTGCTGAAGCTGATCGGAGCCCAGGGCCGCCTGGACGTGCTCAGCGCTGATGGGCTGGTTCTCGCCGGTACTGATCCAGGAGGCCACCTGGTCGCCCAGCCCCTTCTCCTGGAACTGGCCCAGCAGGCCCTGGAGGCCGCCGGGATGGTTCTGGATGAGGCCCATGATGGCGCCCATGAGCGGGTTGCCGCCCTCCGCCTGACCGCCCTGTCCCAGCAGACCGCCCACCATGTCCAGCAGACCCATGACATCCTCCTCGGGAAGTGGAGCCCCAGCTTCCTCTCCGGTCCTGCCTTCCGCAAGTCCTGAATTCAAGGCATCTCAGCATGATGTGTCCCGGGTTTTGCGATTGACCGCACCTGACCCGAAGCCTAAGGTGGCTGCATCATTGCCCAACCCATCGAGGAGGTCTGCATGCTCCACCTCATCTGGACCTGCATCATCGGTCTCATCGCCGGCGCCGTGGCCAAGCTCGTCATGCCCGGCAAAGATCCGGGCGGGTGGATCGTCACCATGGTCCTCGGCATCGCGGGCTCCTTCCTCGGCACCTGGATCGGGCGGGCCGTGGGCCACTACCAGGAAGGTCAGGGCGCGGGCTTCCTCATGTCCGTGGTGGGTGCGGTGATCCTCCTGGGCATCTACCACCTGTATAAACGGTTCACGGCTTGATGGGCCCAGCGCAGACCCTGGCGGCCATCCTCGGCCTCTCCACCGTCTCCGGCATCAACCTCTACCTCACGGTGCTCCTGGTGGGCGCGGGGCAGCGCTATGGCTGGATCCACGGCCTGCCCCCGGACCTGGCCATCCTCAGCCACCCGGTGGTGCTGGGGGTGGCGGCCCTCCTGTTCCTGCTGGAGTTCCTGGCGGACAAGGTGCCCTTCATCACGCCCATCTGGGATGGCCTGCACACCTTCATCCGGCCCCTGGGCGGAGCCCTCCTGGCCCTGGGGGCCGCGGGCGAGCTGCACCCTGTGGCCAAGGTGCTGGCCCTGCTGGCAGGCGGCACCATCGCCCTGGGCACCCACGGCAGCAAGATGGGCGTGCGGCTCCTGGCCCACACGGCGCCGGAACCCGCCAGCCACAGCGTTCTCAGCGTGGCGGAGGACGTGGGTGTCGTCGGGCTCTTGGCCCTGGCCTACAGCCACCCCGCCATCGCGCTGCCCGTGCTCGGCGCGGTGCTGGTGGCCACGGCCCTCCTCCTGCCGCTGCTGCTGCGGGCCCTGGCCTTCGTGCTCACGGGCTTCCGCGGCGCCCTGCGCTCCCTGGTGGGGCGGGGCACCCGCGACGAGATCCCCCTCTGGGCGGAACTGAAGGCCCTGGAGCTGGCGCCCACCCGCCCCACGGAGATCCTGCCCTGCTTCGCCCGCCGGGTGAAGGGCCTGCCGCGGTTCCACGGCGCCTTCCTCGTGCAGGCGGGCGGAAACTGGCACCTGGTCTACCGGCGCTGGTTCCGCACCCGCAGCCTCGCCTTCGACGCCGCGTCGGGACCAGTCCGCACCATCCCCGGCCTCCTGTGGGACACGGCCGTGTTCCTCCAGGACGGGAAGGCCCAGGTCCTGCTGGTGGGGCGGGATTGGCGCCATGCGCTGCCCGCGGAGATGCCGCAGCCCTCCTAACCCCCCACCTTCCCCAACGGAGCCTTTCGGTCCACCCTGGAAGGTCCTGAGGTACCCATGCGCGGATCTTTGCCCCTCCTTTCCCTGTGTCTCACCGTCCCCGCCCTGGTGGCGTCCCCGCCCAAGGCCGCGCCCCACGGCCTCGACCTGACCGGCATGGACCGCGGCGTGGCGCCCGGCGACGACTTCTTCGCCTACGCCAACGGAGCCTGGGTGAAGCGGACGGAGATCCCCGCGGATCGCGGTTCCTACGGGGTGGGCCGCGAGGTGGCGGACCTCACGGACCGTCGCACCGCCGCCCTGATCCAGGCCGCCGCGAAGGCGCCGGCTGGTTCCGAGCTGCGGAAGGTCGGCGACTTCTACACCAGCTTCATGGCCGAGAAGGCCATCGACAAGAAGGGCCTCGGTCCCCTCCAGCCCACCTTCAAGGCCATCGCCGCCATCCAGGGCCGCCAGGACCTGGCCCGGTACCTGGGGACGACCCTGCGAGCGGACGTGGACGTGCTGAACAACACCCAGTACCACACCGCCAACTTCCTCGGCCTGTGGGTGGCGCAGGACCTGGACGAGCCCACCCGCTACGCACCGTTCCTCCTCCAGGGCGGCCTGGGGCTGCCCGAGCGCAGCTACTACCTGGATCCCTCGGAGGGCATGGCGGCCGTCCGCACCCAATACACCACCCACGTGGCGGCCATGCTGAAGCTGGCGGGCCTGTCGAACGTCCTCGAGCGCGCCACGGCGGTGGTGGATCTGGAGACCCGCATGGCCAAGGCCCATCTGGGCCGCGAGGAGTCCGGCGACGTCCAGAAGGGCAACAACCACTGGACCCGCGCCGACTTCCCCGCCAAGGCCCCGGGCCTGGACTGGGAGGCCTTCTTCGCAGCCGCGGGCCTCTCGAAGCCCCAGGTGTTCGTGGTCTGGCAGCCCGGCGCCGTCACCGGCCTCTCGGCCCTGACCGCGGACGTGCCCCTCGACGTCTGGCGTGACTACCTCATGTTCCACGCCATCCAGCACTGGGCGCCGGTGCTGCCCAAGGCCGTGGCGGACCAGTCCTTCGCTTTCTACGGCAAGGTGCTGAGCGGCGCCTCCAAGCCCCTGGACCGCTGGAAGAGGGGCGTGGCGCTCACCAACGAGGCCCTTGGCGAGGCCGTGGGCAAGGCGTACGTGGCGAAGTACTTCCCGCCTTCCGAGAAGACCCGCGCCGAGCGGATGGTCGCGAACATCAAGGCGGCCTTCCGCATCCGCATCGAGCACCTGGACTGGATGTCCCCCGCCACCAAGGCCAAGGCCATCGCCAAGCTGGATGCGCTCAAGGTGGGCGTGGGCTACCCGGATCGCTGGCGCGACTACCGCGGCCTGAAGGTCGCCGCCGGAGACGCCTTCGGGAACCTCCAGCGGGCGGAGCGCTTCGAGTACGAGCGGAACCTGAAGAAGCTCGGCCAGCCCATCGACCGCACGGAGTGGGTGATGAACCCCCAGCTCGTGAATGCGGTGAACCTGCCGGTGATGAACGCCCTCAACTTCCCGGCGGCCATCCTCCAGCCCCCCTTCTTCGACCCGAAGCGGCCCATGGTCATGGACTACGGCGCTATCGGCGCGGTGATCGGCCACGAGATCAGCCACAGCTTCGACGACTCCGGCTCCCTCTTCGACGCCAGCGGCAAGCTGGAGAACTGGTGGACGCCCGAGGACCTGAAGCACTTCCAGGCCTCCGCCGACCAGCTGGTGAGGCAGTTCGACGCCTACGAGCCCTTCCCGGGCCTCCACATCAAGGGCAGGCAGACCCTGGGCGAGAACATCGCCGACGTGGCGGGCCTCGCCGCGGCCTATGACGCCTACCGCCTGTCCCTGGAGGGGAAGGAGGCGTCCCTGGTGCAGGGCCTCACGGGAGACCAGCAATTCTTCCTCAGCTACGCCCAGAGCTGGCGCGAAAAGACCCGCGAGCCGCTGCTCCGCCAGCAGATCCTCACGGACGGCCACGCCCCGGCCTCCTTCCGGCCCTATACGGTGCGGAACCTGGACGCCTGGTATCCGGCCTTCCAGGTGAAGCCCGGCCAGAAGCTCTACCTGGCCCCGGCGGACCGCGTGAAGATCTGGTAGATCCCGGGAGGTTCCCATGGCCCTGCTCGATTCCAGCCGCAGCATCCTCGTGGTCATCGACCTCCAGGGCAAGCTCGTGGGCATGGTCCACCGGCCGGCCCTGGTGCTGGAGGCCACCCGCCGGCTCATGCGCCTGGCGGACCTCTTCGCCGTGCCGGTGGTGCTGACCGAACAGTACCCCAAGGGCATCGGTCCCACCGAGGAGAGCATCCGCGCCGCCTACGACGCCCTGGCCACGCCGAAGTTCTTCCTGGAGAAGACCGCCTTCGGCTGCTGCGGCGACAGCGGCTTCGAGGCCCTGCTCAAGCAGGCCCGGCCCCACCTGGCCCGGGAAAAGCGCCAGATCGTGGTGGCGGGCATCGAGGCCCATGTCTGCGTGATGCAGACCGTGCTCGAGCTGCTGGGCTCCGGCCACGAGGTGCACCTCTGCTGGGACGCCGTCAGCGGCCGGGGCGAGGAGTACCGCCGCCACGCCCTGGAACGCATGGCCGCGGCCGGGGCCACGCTCACCAACCACGAGTCCGTGGCCTTCGAGTGGGCCCGCGACAAGAACCACCCCCAGTTCAAGGCGCTCTCCGCGCTGCTGAAGGAAGGCCAGCCCGGTTGAGCGCCCTCAGCGCAGCGCCCGCGGGGAGCTGAAGATCCCAGGCGCCGTCTGGACCATCACGCTGGGCCCCTCGTTCAGGACCACATCCGCGCGGCCATCGCCATCCACATCGCCGAGGGCGAGGAAGTTGGAGGACGGCGTCCCATCCATGGCGCTGCCCGCGGCGAAGGCACCGCGGTGGGTGGCGGACTGCAGGAGGACGGTCACCTTCGAAGGCGTGGACAGCGACTGGTACACCAGCGAGATCACCGCCACATCCGGCAGACCGTCGCCATTGAGATCCCCGATGGCCACCTGACGCGCCCCATCGGCCATGGGAATGGCCGTGGCGACGAAGACACCAGGCTGGGCCTGCAGGAAGACCGTCACGCTGGCACCGCCCCGACCACCGCCTGGAGCGTTCCCGGGGTTCGCCGCCACCAGGTCCATCCGACCATCGCCATCAAGGTCCGCCGCGGCCACCCCATCGATCCGCTGCCCCGGGGCGAGGAGCATCGGCGGCACGAAGCCTCCGCCCGCCTGCCGCAGGAGCAGGGCCACACCGCCCGAGCCCGCCAGCACCAGGTCCGATCGGCCGTCGCCATCGACATCCGCCGCCGCCAGGTCGCTGAACCCCTGCCCGGCCGCCACGGGTACCGGGACCGCCGGCAGGAAGGTGCCCGGCGCGTCCGGGGCCTGCGCCAGCAGGAGCATGCGGCCGTTGACACGCACCCCATCCGCCACCGCCAGGTCGGCCAAGCCGTCCCCCGTCAGGTCTGCCACCGCCGATGATTCCGCCGCTCCGCCGGTCCGAACCCAGGCCTGGGGAAGGAAGCGCCCCGGCGTCGCGGGGTCCTGCCGGAGCACGATCAGCCCACCGCTGTCCCCCGGGGTGTTCAGTTGCGGGGGCGTGGAGGCGGGAATGGCCACGACAAGGTCCGGCCGTCCATCCCCGTCCAGGTCTCCCGCCGACAGGCCCCAGGGATCGAAAGCGAGGGGATACGCCGTCGGCGCAGCGAATCCGCCCGCGGCCTCCCGGAGGAAGACCTGCACGCTGCTCCGGTGTGTCCCGCCGTCGATCAGGGTGGCGGGGACCGCCACATCCGCCCGGCCATCCCCGTTCAGGTCCGCCACCACCACCTGGCCCCAGACCCAGAAGGGCGGGATCACCACCTCCCCGCCGCCCCCGCCCCCGCAGGCGACTCCGAGCAGCAGGGCCGCTGCTCCCGCCAACGGGATGGTTCCCTTCCCGAGGTCCTCCGCGAGTCGCCTCACGATCCACCTCCCCGGAGCTTTCCGGTCTAGACCCGCAGATGACCTCTGGCGGAAGGGCGTCCTCCACGCCGCGGGACCATTGCAGAATGTACGCCTTCAGGAAGCGCCATGCCCCGCATTCAAGGCCAACCCGTCCCCGCCCTCTTCCCCGACTCCGGGCCCGTCTCCGTCATGCTCTTCGGCGAAGCCCCCGGCCCCCGGGGCGCGGACCAGTCGGGCCTTCCCTTCTGGGGTGACGGCGCGGGCATCACCGTCTACCGCGCCCTGGCCGCCACCGGCCGGGCCGAGGTGCCAGAGGCGGCCTGGGAGGACTGGGACGGCGCCCGCTTCAAGGCCCTGGCCCTGGCCCCGCGCCTCATCGGCACGGCCCTCAGCAACGCCTATCCCGCCTGCCCCACAAAGGACGGCGAGCACTTCCACGCGCCCTCCAACCGGGACCTGCTGGATCCGGCCAACCTGGCCCGGCTGGCGGCGGAGCTGGCCCGGGCCTCACGGGGCGGCGCTTCCGCGCTGCGCGTCATCGCTTTCGGCAAGCGGGCGGAGTGGGTGCTCTCGCGGCTGGAGGGCGCGCCCCCCTTCGATCTGCATGCCCTCCCGCACCCCAGCGCCCAGGGCCTGCTGCAGGCCGCCCCCGGCAAGGGGAAGGGCCTGCGGCTGGAGGACCTCCGTGCCGAGTGGGAGGCCCGACTCCGACGGCTGCTGGATCAGGGCCGGCCGGAAGGCCGCACCTTCGCGTAGCTGTCCAGGAAGCCCTGCAGGAAGCCGAGCCGCTGGCGGATGTCCTCCTCCCAGAAGCTGAGCCGCTCCCAGCCGAGGAGTGTCAGCTCGTAGATCTTCCGGGCGGGGCCTCGGGTGCCCGTGTCCCAGTGGGCCGTCACCTCCCCGGCCGCTTCCAGGGCCTGGAGCGTCCGGTAGATGGCGCCAGGGTCCCCCTTGAAGTCCGCGAACCGCGCGTGGAGCGCCGCCCGGATGGCGTGGCCGTGCAGGGGCCCCTCGGTGAGGGCCAGCAGGATGAAGGCGGGAAGGTGGCGGCCGTGGCGGTGAGGGGCGGGCATGGGATGAAGGCAGTGTACCCTCAGCGCCCTCCTCAGCGCCTATCTCAGCGGGCCGACCGGCGTTCCAGCCGCTCCATGAGGAACCCGCAGCCGAGGATCCCGGGGACAGTGAGGGCAAGGCGGATCAGGGCGAAGCGCGGGCCCAGGAAGGCGCTCTCCAGCATCAGCATGGGCACTTTGATGGTGGCCCAGGCGCCCAGGAAGATGACCAGGTTGGCGGTCCGGGCCCCCTTCTCCCGGAGCGACAGGCCCAGGGGGAAGGCCGCGTAGATGGGTCCCGCCGCCGCCGTGCCCAGCAGCATGGCGAAGGCCACCCCACGGAGGCCCGATCCCGGCCCGAGGCTCCGCTCCACCACCGCCCGGGGAACCCAGGCGTCGAACAGGGCCAGGAGGACCAGCACCGGGGGCAGGATGGCCAGGATCTGGCCGAAGCCCTGCAGGCCCCCCTTGGCCGAGGCCGCCGCAAGCTGTGGGAACCGCCAAGCCAGGCCGAGATGGACCGCCGCAATGGCGGCCAGGATCCAGAAGACGGGACGCCAGGTCCGGCTCACAGGAGCACCCCCATGGCCGCCCCGATGGTCAGGGCCAGGGCAAGACTCAGGGCCTGCCTCTGGAAGGTGAAGGCCCGGCCGAAGGCCTTGACCTCCAGGGGCGCGGTGAGGACGCCCACCATGGTGAGGGTGGTGATGAAGCTGGCGAGGGCGGGAAGACTGGCTCCCATGCGGTGGAGAGTTCCCGCCAGGGGATAGGCCACCGGCGACGGGATCGTGATCAGGGCACCCAGGCCCGACAGGAGGAGGAAGCCCGCGGCCCCGTGCTCCTGGAACAGCCGCGCCACGGCCTGGGGCGAGATCAGGACCGTGGCCAGCCCGATGCCCGCCGTCAGCCCCAGGAGGGAGGGCAGCAAACCGAGCCAGGATCGCCACGCCGCCTCCAGGGCCTTGCGGGTGCGAGCCCGGTCCTTCCGGGCGGACAGGAGAAGGCCGGACAGGGCCAGCGAAAGCAGGATGAGGGAAGACATGAGAGTTGGCTCCATGTTGAGCATCTAGATGCTTATGACATCTAGATGTATGAACATGATCCCTTCCGCCCCTCCTGTCAACCTCCCCAGGCCCGGCCCCTTCCCGAGGGGAACCTCAGGCCAGACCTAAACATTTCTTAACAAGCGCTTCTCTGCATGCCGCGTAATCTGAGGGTCTCCCATCGGGAATCTTTCACAACCTGGAGGTCACATGCCCTTCTCCCGTCGATTGATGCTGCCCCTCTGCGGGGCCCTGGCCATGGCGCTGGTGGCGGGGGACGCCCCCAGGCCCGCCAGGACTCCCAAGGCCACCGCCCCGGTCAAGGCCGCCAAGGCTGAGCCCCTGGCCACACCCTTGGCCGCGCCCGTACAGGTGACGACGGTGGAGGGCATCACCGAGTACCGCCTGGCCAACGGCCTGCGGGTGCTGCTCTATCCCGACGCCAGCAAGCCCACCATCACCACCAACATCACCTACCTGGTGGGCAGCCGGCAGGAGCACTACGGCGAGACGGGCATGGCCCACCTGCTGGAGCACATGCTCTTCAAGGGCACGAAGGCCCGGCCGGACACCTGGAAGATCCTCAACGAGTTGGGCGGCGACGCCAACGGCACCACCAACTTCGACCGCACCAACTACTACGTCTCCTTCCCGGCCTCCGAGGAGAACCTGAAGAAGGCGCTGGATCTGGAGGCGGACCGGATGCTGAACTGCACCTTCACGGCGGAGACGCTGTGGGGCAAGGACGGCAAGAGCGGCGAGATGACCGTCGTCCGCAACGAGTTCGAGTCCGGCGAGAACAGCCCCTTCCGCACCACCATCCTGCGCGTGATGTCCGCGGCCTACGACTGGCACAACTACGGGAAGCCCGTCATCGGGGCCCGCAGCGACATCGAGCATGTGAACGTGGACCACCTCCGGGCCTTCTACACGAAGTACTACCAGCCGGACAACGCGGTCCTGATGGTGGCGGGGCAGTTCGACGGACCGAAGACCCTGGCCTACATCAACGCCACCTTCGGCCGGCTGCCGAAGCCGGCCCGCACCCTGGAGCCCACCTACACCGTGGAACCCGTCCAGGACGGCGAGCGGCTGGTCACCATCCGCCGCGTGGGCGGCACCCCGCTCCTGGTGGCCGGGTACCACGTCCCCCCTTCTGCCCAGGCGGATCGCAGCGCCACGGACCTGGCGGCCAGCATCCTCACCGACGCGCCCAGCGGCCGTCTCTACAAGGCCCTGGTGGAGACCAAGCTGGCCGCCCAGGTCTTCCCCCTCTCGTTTTCCACCTACGAGCCCGGCCTCCAGATGTTCGGCGTGATGCTGCCGAAGGATGGGGATGTGGAGAAGGTGAAGGCCATCCTCCTGCGCGAGGTGGAGGACCTGAAGGACAAGCCCCTAACCCAGGCCGAGCTGGACCGCGCCAAGGCCCAGGTCCAGAAGGGCGTCGACCAGACCCTCTCCAACACCAAGAACATGGCCATCAGCCTCAGCGAGGCCATGGCCACCGGCGACTGGCGGGAGTGGTTCCTGGACCGCGACCGCACGCTGTCCGCCACCCTCGAGCAGGTCCAGAAGGTCGCCGTCACCTACTTCAAACCCAGCAACCGCACCCTCGGGGAGTACCTCCCCACGGAGAAGCCGGACCGCACCGAGGTGCCCGGGGTGCCCGATGTCGCGGCGGACGTGAAGAACTACACCGGCAAGCAGACCATCGCCCAGGGCGAGTCCTTCGACGCCACCCCCGCCCACGTGGACCAGCGCACCCTCCGCTTCACTGCCCCCAACGGCCTGAAGGGCGCCCTGCTGTCCAAGAAGACCAAGGGCAACATGGCCTCGGTGCAGTTCACCCTGCGCTTCGGGCAGGAGTCCTCGCTGCGGGACAAGCAGGCCGTGCCGGACCTCACGGGCGCCATGCTCATGCGCGGCACCCTCAAGCACTCGCGCCAGGAGATTGCCGACGCCTTCGATAAGCTGAAGGCGGAAGTGATGATCACCGGCGGCGCCACGTCCGCCAATGCCCGGATCAAGGTGCCCCGGGAGAACCTGGCCGCCACCCTGAAGCTCGTGGCCGAGGTGCTGCGTGAGCCCGCGTTCCCGACCTCCGAGCTGGACACCCTCGTGAAGCAGCAGACCACGGGCATCGAGTCCCAGCGCCAGGAACCCCAGGCCAAGGCCATGGAGTTCCTGGGCCAGACCCTGGACGCCTACCCCGCCGGGCACCCCTCGGCCTACCGGCCCCTGGAGACCCGGATCCAGGACCTGAAGGCGGCCAAGGTGGAGGACCTCAAGGCCTTCCATGCCGCCTTCTACGGCGCCGACCACGCCACCTTCGCCGCCTCCGGCGACTTCGACGCCAAGGAGCTCCAGGCCCTCGTGACCGACCTCTTCGGCACCTGGACGTCCGCCTCCCCCTACACGCGCATCCCCGCGCGGATGAAGGAGGTCCCCGGCCAGTCCAAGGTCCTGGAGACGCCGGACAAGCAGATGGCCATCTTCCTGGCCGTGGAGCGCTGGGCCATGAAGGACACGGATCCTGACTACCCGGCCTTCCTCATGGCCAACCAGATCCTCGGCGGCGGCACCCTGAAGAACCGCCTCGGTGACCGCCTGCGCCAGAAGGAGGGCTTCAGCTACGGCGCCGGGTCCTACGCCAACGTCAGCAGCCAGGATCCCGTGACCTCCTGGCAGGCCTACGCCATTTACGCGCCCCAGAACGCGGCGAAGCTGGAGGCGGCCTTCCAGGAAGAGCTGCAGAAGGCCCTGAAGGACGGCTTCACCCAGGAGGAGCTGGACTTCGCCCGCAAGACCTGGCTGCAGGGTGAGCAGACCGAGCGGCAGGACGACCGTGCGATCGCCGGCTGGCTGAACACCTCCCTCTACCTGGACCGCCCCGTGCTCTTCGAGGCCGAGCTGGAGGCCAAGGTCCAGGCCCTCAAGCTCGACGAGGTCAACGCCTCCCTGCGCAAGCACCTGGACCCCGCGAAGCTCGTGATCGTGAAGGCGGGGGATTTCGCCAAGAAGTAGGCTTTGCCCGGCTGGCGAATGGGGGAGCGGCTTGCCGCTCCCCCATTTTCCTAGGTGGGGAAAGCGTTTCATGGTCTTCTGAATGTCCGCTCGGCGTTGACAGTGACGCGGGGCGATGACGGAGGGCGTCGCCATGGCACGCATCGAACGGGAATGGCAGGCGGAGCAGGAGGGCGCGGCCCTGGCTTCGGAGCTGCACAAGGTGATGGTCATCAGCCACCGGCAGGCCAAGGGCTTCATCGACGGCCGCTGCGTGACGGTGAACGGCGAGACCGCCGAGAAGCACGGCCACCGGCTCAAGGCCGGCGACACCGTGAAGGTGGTGTTCGATCCCGAGCTCACCTACGAGGTGCTGCCGCCGCCGAAAAAGCTTAGCTCCGGCCCCTACGAGACGCTGTGGGAGGACAACCACCTGCTCTTCGTCTTCAAGCCCGCGGGCCTGCTGACGGTGCCGGCCGAGCAGGGCGGCGAGCCCAGCCTGGCGGAGGCCATCACCGAGTCCTACCGCCGCCGCGGCTTCAAACGCTTTAACCTCTTCATCGTCCACCGACTCGACCGCTTCACCAGCGGCGTGCTGGTCTTCGCCAAGACCCCGGAGGCCCTGCACGGCCTCAAGAAGCACTTCGAGCTGCACCGCCTCCAGCGCGTCTACTTCGCCATCCTCGTGGGCGAGCTGCCGGAGAACAGCGGCACCCTGGCGGGCCACCTCATCGAGCACGCCAAGTCCCTGAAGATGTCCGTGGCCAAGGTCCGCAAGGGCCCCGGCGGCGGCAAGCGCATGCCCGCGGGCGCCAAGGAGGCCGTCACCCACTACCGCGTGATCGAGCGTCTGCCCGGCCACACGGTCGTGGAAGTGCGCCTGGAGACGGGCCGCCGCAACCAGATCCGCGTGCAGTTCGCGGACCGCGGCTTCCCCCTGCTGGGCGACCAGGTCTACGGCACCGAGAGCCCCCTGCTGGATCGCCAGGCCCTGCACGCCGAGCTGCTGGGCTTCAAGCATCCCGTCACCGAGGAGCAGGTCACGGTGACGGCCCCCATGCCCGCGGACATGGAGGCGGCCCTCAAGGCCCTGCGGAATTCCGCCCGCCTGCAGCGCGCCGCCACCGGCGCCAAGGGCGAGGAGGGCATCTTCCAGCCCACCGAGAGCCGCGACCACAAGCTCAAGCGCGTGGCCCGTGCCAAGCGGTTCGACGAGCGGGAGGCGCCTGCCCGCCCCCGCCCCATCAATGGCGACGAACGGCCCCGTCGCCCCTTCACCCCCGGCGACCGTCCGACCCGGCCGCGCCGCGAGGAAGGCGACGAACGCCCGCGCCGCAGCTTCGGCTCCACCGAGCGCCCCGCCCGTCCCCGCCGTGACGAAGGCGACGAGCGGCCGCGCCGTCCCTTCACCCCTGGCGACCGTCCCGCTCGGCCCCGCCGCGAGGAAGGGGATGAGCGCCCGCGCCGCAGCTTTGGCGCCACCGAGCGCCCCGCCCGCCCGCGGCGCGACGACAGCGACGAGCGGCCCCGCCGGCCCTTCACCCCCGGCGACCGTCCCGCCCGACCCCGCCGTGACGAGGGCGACGAACGCCCGCGCCGCAGCTTCGGCTCCACCGAGCGCCCCGCCCGGCCCCACCGCGACGAAGGCGACGAGCGGCCCCGCCGGCCCATCACCCCCGGCGACCGTCCGGCCCGGCCCCGCCGTGACGAAGGCGACGAACGTCCGCGCCGCAGCTACGGCTCCACCGAGCGTCCTGCCCGCTCGCGACGCGACGAAGGCGACGAGCGGCCCCGCCGTTCCTTCACCTCCGGCGACCGCCCAGCCCGACCCCGCCGCGACGAGGGCGACGAACGTCCGCGCCGCAGCTTCGGCTCCACCGAGCGCCCCGCCCGCCCGCGACGCGACGATAGCGACGAGCAGCCCCGCCGTCCCTTCACCCCCGGCGACCGTCCGGCCCGACCCCGCCGCGACGAGGGTGATGAGCGTCCGCGGCGCAGCTATGACGCGACCAGCCGCCCGGCAGGCCCACGCCGCGAAGGCCCCGGTGGGCGCCCCGCAGGCAAGCCCGGTCCGCGCACCGGGAAACCCAAGCCCCGGAAATCCTGAGGAACCGCATCCCGGCCCGGCTCATCCTTCTTCCATGCACCTCTGCTGGTTCGGTTTCGTCCTCACGTCCTTCCTGGCGGCCCAGGAGGTGGGAACCTTGGATCTGCACACCGATCTGGGCACCGATCCCGTCATGCATCTCCGCCTGGTGCAGCCCGGGTGCTGGGACAGCCTGATCCTGCACGCCGCCCCCCGGGCCTTGCGCGCGCCCCAGCGGGATCCCGCCGGGGCCACGGTGGAAGTGTGGGATCTGGCCTACCGGGACACACCGCGGCGCGAGGCCTTCACCCTCGCCCTCAAGGCCTTGCGGGAGCGCCTGGTCCGGGCCTTCGCGGCTCCGCCGCCCAGCCACGGGAAGATCGAACTCAGCGAACTGGTCTCGTCGGATCCCTCGAATCCCCAGCAACTGGACCTCACCAAGGTGCAGTCCATGCAGGAGCGGTTCAACCCGCCACCGCGCACCCCACCGATGCGCTGAGACGAGGGTGGTCCCCTGGCTAGATGTGCTCCTGGTACATCCGGTCCAGGGCCTCGGCCAGATCCAGATCCCGCTGGGTGACGCCGAGGCTGACGTGGGTGGTGAGGACCGCCACGACCCAGCGGTAGCCGAGGGTCAGGTCCGGGTGGTGATTCACCTTCTCGGCATGTTCCGCGGCGGCCATGACGAAGCCCAGGCCTCGCGGATAGCCGGAGAAAACATAGCGGCGCCGAAGGGTCAGGCCATGGGCATCGCCCTGCGCGACCCAGTCGGGATGCGCCTTCAGGAAGGCCTCCATGGCGTCAGGGCTGACCAGATCCTTGGACATGCTTTCCCCCATGGGGCATCCTAATCCGTTGCCCTGGAATCGCGCCATGCCCTTCAACCAACCTCCCCTGCTCGGCCGCATCGCCTTCGTCACCGGCTCCTCCCGGGGCATCGGGCGCGCCATCGCCGTGGAGCTGGCCCGCTGGGGGGCGGATGTGGCGGTGCATGCCCAGAAGAACCTGGACTTGGCAGAGGCTGTGGCGGCGGAGGTCCGCGGCATGGGCCGCCGGGCCATGGCCGTGTTGGCGGACGTCCGCGTGAAGGCCGAGCTGGAGGCCGCCGCGGACCAAGTGAAGGCCGAGCTGGGGCCCGTGGACATCCTCGTGAATAACGCAGGCACCCGCAAGGATGGTCCCTTCATCCTCATGGGCGATGCGAAGTGGGAGGAGGTCATGGACGTGAACCTCCGGGGCACCGTCTACGCCACCAAGGCCTTCGTCCGCGGCATGATGGCCCGCAAGTGGGGGCGCGTCGTCAACATCGTCAGCCCCACCGGCATCATCGGCATGGCCGGCCAGACCAACTACGGCGCCAGCAAGGGCGCCGTCATGTCCCTCACCAAGAGCCTGGCCCGGGAAGTGGCCCCCTTCGGGGTCCTGGTGAATGCCGTGAACCCCGGGTTCATCCACACCGAGCTGACGGCGGACGTCTCCGAGGAGGCCAAGCGCGTCCTCCTGGCCCCCACCATCCTCAAGCGCGAGGGCGAGCCCGAGGAAGTCGCCAGCGTCGTGGCCTTCCTCTGCTCCGACTGGGCCAGCTACATGAGCGGCCAGATCATCAACGTGGACGGCGGGCTCTGCCCCTGAGCCGAAACAAAAACTGCTAACCGCGAAAATCGCGAAACGCCCTGTGGGCACGCGAAAGAACAGAAGGAAACAGATTGCTTCCAGGCTTCAAGGACGTGGAATAAACCCGAAAGCCGCCGACCCGGAAGTCCGGTTGTCCATCTCCTTTCGGGCTTTTTCGCGTCTTTCGCGGTTCCAGGTCTTCCCTCCTAGGGGTTATTCGCCGCCTGCAGGGTGTTGGTCAGCAGCCCCGCGATGGTGAGGGGGCCGACGCCGCCGGGGACGGGGGTCACGGCGGAGGCCACCTGCATGGCCTCGCCGAAGCGCACGTCGCCGCAGAGGACGGCGCCCTTGGCCATCAGGGTCTCCAGCTTCTTGGGCTCGGCGGCGAAGATGCGCTCCCCCAGGACGAGGTCGTCCACGCGGTTGATGCCCACGTCCACCACCACGGCGCCGGGCTTGATCCAGGAACCTTCCACCAGGCCCGGCTTGCCGACGGCGGCCACCAGCAGGTCAGCCTCGCGGCAGACGGCCGGAAGATCCTTCGTGCGGCTGTGGGCGATGGTCACGGTGGCGTGCTGCTCCAGCAGCATGAGGGCCATAGGCTTGCCCACGATCTCGCTGCGGCCCAGCACCACGGCACGCAGGCCCTTCAGCGCCAGCCCGTGGTGGGCCAGCAGGGACATGCAGGCGGAGGGTGTGCAGGGGCGCAGGCTCGGCAGGCCCTCCAGCAGGAGGCCCTGGTTCACCGGGTGGAAGCCGTCCACGTCCTTCGCGGGGCTGATGCGGTGCAGGGCCCGCTTGGAATCGAGCCCCTTGGGCAGGGGCAGCTGCACCAGGATGCCGTCCACCCCGGGATCCGCGTTCAGGCGGTCGATGAGGGCGTCCAGCACGGCCTGGGGCGTATCCGCCGCCAGCCGATGCTCCAGGGAGGTGATGCCCACCTTGGCGCAGGCCGCGGACTTGTTGCGGACGTAGACGTGGCTGGCGGGATCGTCGCCCACCAGCACCACGGCCAGGGCCGGGGCGCGCTTCCCTTCGGCCAGCCGGGCCTCCACTCCCTGGCGCACCACCTCCAGCATGCGGTCCGCATGCGCCTTGCCATCCAGCACCTGTGCCATGGGCCATCCCTCCTGGGCAAAAGGGGACCCGCCAGCCCCCAATCCAGCCTACCAGCCAGCTCGCCAGCCTGAGGCCGGGCCCACCGGGGCCGGGCACCGCCACCCCCCGATGCGTTCCCGGCCTTGAGAACCCTTGCACATCGCGCTAGACTCATAGGTCAATTCGGCCATGGCCTCCCGGACTCGGGTGCCAAGACTGGGTGGGTTCGGCCCACCTTTTTTGTTGTTCACCCGGAGATCCCGTGGATCTGAAGAAAGCGCAACCCCTCCTCGAGCGCCAGCTGGCCCTGCTGGGCTATGAGCTGGTGCACCTGGAGCTGGCCCGCGAAGGCCGGGACGAGGTGCTGCGCCTCTACATCGACCACCTCGACGGCGCCACCAGCGGCCGCAAGGTCACTCTGGACGACTGCACCGCCGCTCACGAGGGCCTCCTGCTCTGGATGGACGTGGAGTTCCCCGATCTGCGGGAGAAGCTCGGGGTCGAGGTCAGCAGCCCGGGCATGGAGCGCCCCCTGGTCAAGGCCGACCACTTCCGCCGCTTCGCGGGCCGGCTCTGCCGCGTGCAGACCGCCGCGCCCATCAACGGCCAGAAGCGCTTCAAGGGCTGGATCGGCCCCGTGGAGGGCGCCAGCGTCACCGTGGAGGAGGACGGCGTCCTCAAGAACATTCCCCTTGAGTCCATCCAGAAGGCGCGCCTGGCGCCCTTCGATGAGGACAAGACCCCGCGGCCGAAGCACCTGGCCGCCCGTTTGACTGAAGTACCCGATGCCGATGGCGTAGAGACAAGCGCCGTCGAGGACGAGGAGGCCTGAGATGGCGAACGTGGCAACGACCTTTTTCGATAGCGTGAAGATGATCGCCGCCGAGAAGGGCATCAACGAGGAAGATGTCTTCGCGGCGGTGGAGGAGGCCCTCGCCAAGGCCGCGGACAAGTTCTTCAACGCCCAGGATTTCTACGGCAACTTCCAGGCCCAGATGGACCGGGAGACCGGTGAGTTCCACGTCTACGCCCTGAAGCAGGTGGTGGCCGAGGTCGAGGAGGAGGACCTGGAGATCAGCCTGGCGGAAGCCCAGACGCTGAACCCGGACGCGGCCGAGGGTGACACCCTCTGGCTGCCCCAGGACACCAGCCAGCTCGGCCGCATCGCCGCCCAGGCCGCCAAGCAGGTGCTGGTGCAGAAGGTCCGCGAGGCCGAGCGCGAGCGCATCTTCACCGAGTTCGCCGACCGCATCGGCGAGGTGGTGGTGGCCGAGGTCAAGCGCTTCGAGAAGAGCGCCATCATCCTCGAGATCGACCGCGTCGAGGCCATGCTGCGCCGCTCCGAGGCGCTGCGCGGCGACCGCTTCGACAAGGGCCAGCGCATCAAGGTGGTGATCGTCAGCGTCGACCGCAGCGCCAAGGATCCCCAGGTGCAGGTCAGCCGCACGGATCCGCGGCTGCTCATCAAGCTCTTCGAGAACGAAGTCCCCGAGATCCACGACGGCACTGTGGTCATCCGCAACTGCGTCCGCGAGGCCGGCGACCGCGCCAAGGTGGCGGTGCACAGCCTCGATCCGGATGTCGATCCCGTGGGCGCCTGCGTGGGCCTCAAGGGCAGCCGCGTGCAGGCCATCATCCGCGAGCTGAAGAACGAGAAGATCGACATCGTGCGCTTCTCGGATGACGCCGCCCAGTTCATCGCCAACGCCCTGAACCCCGCCAAGTCCATCCGGGTGAACCTGGTGGACCCCGAGGCCCACCGGGTCGAGGTGGTCGTGGACGACGAGCAGCTCAGCGTCGCCATCGGCAAGCGGGGCCAGAACGTCCGCCTGGCGGCCAAGCTCACGGGCTGGAACATCGACGTCCGCAGCGAGGCCGACAAGCGCCGCGAGGCCGAGGTCGCCATGGGCCTGGCCCTCCCGGAGATGGACGCCGAGGCGGCCCCCGCCGCCGAAGCCGCCGCCCCCGCCTCCACCCTGCTCGACGAGATCCAGGTCGAGGGGTTGGACGCCGCCCTCGCCGACCGGCTGGCCGCCGCGGGCTATTCCGATGCCAAATCCCTTTACACTGTCACTGCCGAGCAGCTCATGCAGGTGGAAGGCATGGATCAGGATCTGGCCTTCCGTCTCATCGATGCCGTGCAGGCGTACTTCGGGGAGTAGGCTGTAGTCCTGCAGCCCTTCCCGTTTCCCACCCCCAGGCCGAGGTAATCCCCTTACATGCTGCGTATCAACCAACTCGCCAAAGAGCTCGGAGTCGCCAACCAGGAGGTCATCGAGGCCTGCGAGAAGCGTCTGGGCCTCCAAGGGAAGAGCCACAGCTCCAACCTCACCGATGACCAGGCGGACCAGCTGCGCCGGGCCTTCCAGGGCAAGCACAAGGGGGAGACCGAAGCGCCGCCCCTCGCGCTGCACAAGCCCTCCGCCGCCGTGAAGGTGGTGAAGGGACCCGCTCCGGTCGCCCCCCGTCCCGAGCCCAAGGTCGAGATCCCGGTCGAGGCCCCCAAGGCCGCGCCCGCCGTGCTGGTGAAGAAGGCCGAGCCCAAGCCTGAAGCCCAGCCCGAACCGAGCCCCGAGCCGCACGCGGCGGCCCCCGCGGCCCCTCCTGCGGCCATGCCCACGCCCCAGGCGAAGCCGACCGAACCCGCCCCGGCTCCGACGCCCGCTCCCGCCGCGTCCGCAGCCCCGGCCGCCGCGCCGGCCCCGGTTGAGGCTCCGGCGCCGGCCCCGGCGGCGGAAGCGCCCAAGGAGACCTTCTCCCGCCTGAAGGTGTCCACGGGAGCCGCCCCGGCCCCCCGCGAAGAGAAGCCTGCCCGCTACATCCAGCTCCCGCCCACCCGGCCCGCGGGCGCCCCGGCGCCCCAGCGTCCGGCCCAGCCCTCCGCGGCCCAGGGTTCCGGTCCCCGCCCCGAAGCGGGCGCCCGGCCCATCATCCAGCGGCCCGGCCAGGCCCCCGCGCCCCGGGACGTCCAGCGCTCCGGCATGCCCCAGAAGGAGAAGGCCGTTCTCCAGATGGCCACCAACACGGGCCGCGGAGAGGTGCGCCACGACGCCCCCGCCCCCGTGGCCCCCAGCCGGCGTCCCTACATTCCGCCCGCCATCACCGAGCTGCGCCCGGACCAGGGCTTCAGCCGCATCAAGACCTCGGATACCCCGGCCCCGGCGCCCCGGTCCACGGAACCTGCCCGCTACATCCAGCTGCCCCAGGCGCGCCCTGCGCCCGGCAGCCGCCCCAGCGGCCCCGGCGGTCGTCCGGGCGGTCCCGGCAGCCGTCCCGGCGGCCCCGGCCGTCCCGGCATGGGCTCCCGTCCCGGTGGTCCCGGCCGTCCCGGCATGGGCCCCCGCCCCGGCGGCCCCGGTCGCGGCCCCTCCATCCCGGCCTCGGGTCCCATCGATCCCAACAGCCAGAAGGGCCCTGGTCGCGGCGCCCACGTGGGCGGCAAAAAGAAGAAGGGCGGCTACGTCCGGAGCAAGGAAGAGGAACTCGACCTCAAGCTCCGCCAGCCCCGCTCCCGCGCCCAGCAGGTCGCCAGCGAGTACATCGAGGAGGAGATCGGCATCGTCATGCTCTCTGAGGGCGTGACGGTGAAGGAACTCGCCGAGAAGTGCAACCGGCCCGCCAAGGATGTGGTCGCCAAGCTGCTCCACCGGGGCATCTTCGCCACCATCAACCAGCCTCTCGACACCGAGATGGCCAAGGACATCGCTCGCGAGTTCGGCTACCTGGCCGACATCGTCTCCTTCGAGGAGGACGTGCAGATCGCCGCGGATGAGTCCGGCGAGGTGGCGGGCGAAAAGCTGTCCCGTCCCCCGGTCGTCACCATCATGGGCCACGTCGACCACGGCAAGACCTCGCTGCTAGACGCCATCCGCAAGACCAAGGTGGCCGCGGGCGAAGCCGGTGGCATCACGCAGCACGTGGGCGCCTACCACGTGGCCGTGAAGGACCCGAACACCGGCGAGAAGCGCAAGGTGGTCTTCCTCGACACGCCGGGTCACGAGGCGTTCACCAAGATGCGCGCCCGGGGCGCCAAGGTCACGGACATCGCCGTCCTGGTGGTGGCCGCCGACGACGGCGTCATGCCCCAGACCGTGGAGTCCATCAACCACGCCAAGGCCGCGGACGTCCCCCTGGTCGTCGCCATCAACAAGATCGACAAGCCCGGCGCCAATCCGGACAAGGTCCAGCAGGGCCTGCTCCAGTACGGCGTCCAGACCGAGGCCTACGGCGGCGACGTGCCGGCCGTCCTCGTCAGCGCCAAGACCCAGCAGGGCCTCGACGAGCTGCTCGAAACCCTGCTACTCGTGGCGGACCTGAAGGAACTGAAGGCCGTCTACGACTGCCCCGCCGCCGGGTCCATCATCGAAGGCCGGCTGGACCGCGGCCGCGGTCCCGTGGCCACGGTGCTCGTGCAGCGCGGCACCCTGAAGGCCGGCGACATCTTCGTGGCCGGCGCCACCATGGGCCGCGTCCGCGCCATGTTCGACTACCTGGGCCAGCGCGTCACCGAGGCCGAGCCCTCCACCGCGGTGCAGATCCTCGGCTTCGAGGAAGTGCCCAGCGCCGGCGACAACTTCCAGGTGGTGGAGGACGAGGGCAAGGCCCGCACCATCGTCTCCTTCCGCCAGGAGAAGGCCAAGCAGGCGGCCCAGCAGAAGCAGCGCGCCACCCTCGAGACCCTGTTCAGCACCCTCAAGGACGGCCAGGTCAAGGAGCTGCCCCTCATCATCAAGGCCGACACCCAGGGTTCCGTGGAATCCCTGGTGGGCCAGCTGGAGCGCCTCAGCACCGAGAAGGTCCGGGTGCGCATCATCCACAGCGCCGCCGGCACCGTCACCGAGAACGACGTGCTCCTCGCCGAAGCCTCCAAGGCCACCATCATCGGCTTCCAGACCCGGGCCGAGAAGAAGACCGAGGAGCTCGCCCACGAGGAGGGCGTGGACCTGCGCTTCCACGACATCATCTACAAGGTCACGGAAGAGGTCGAGCAGGCCATGGTCGGCATGCTGGACGCCACCGAGAAGGAGACCGTCCACGGCCAGGCCGAGGTTCGCCAGCTCTTCAAGATCGGCAAGGCCGTCATCGCCGGTTCCTTCGTCACCGAAGGCAAGGTCCAGAAATCGAACAAGGTCCGCGTGAAGCGCGGCGAGGAGGTCCTCTTCGAGGGCGGCATCAAGAACCTCAAGCGCTTCAAGGAGGACGTGACCGAGGTGAAGAACGGCCTCGACTGCGGCATCTCCCTCGATGGCTTCGACGAGCTGAAGGAAGGGGACATCCTCGAGTTCTTCAGCAAGGAGAAGGTGATCGCGACCTCCCTGAGCTGAGGCGATCCGCGCGAAGCGCGGATCGGAAACGGGCCCGCTCCGCGGGCCCGTTTTTCATTGATTTCCATAATTGACTCAATGGTGTTTAAATATTGAATACAATGGGGTAAACATCATTCATGTGATTCCCGTCACGCCCCTGCGGCCCCAGACTGGACGGTCTGCCCCGTGTGAGGTGTCCATGACCGCTCCGAGCTTCGCCCTGACCGCCCCTGCCCACCGGGAGCCCGGCGGCAATCCCATGGGGCTGCAGCGCATCGATCACTTCCAGCTGACCGGCTCCGTCGAGCGCCTGGAGCCCCTCTACCGCCGCCTGGGGTTCGCCCGCGTGGCCAGCGGATCCCACGCCTGGGGCCGGATGGTCCACCTGCGCCAGCAGCGCATGGACATCCTCATCTTCGAAGCCATGGCCTCCCATCCGGCCGGCAGCTACGCCCAGGCCCACGGAGAAGGCGTTTGCGCGCTCAACTTCCTGGTGGACGACCTGGACGTGGCCATGGCCCAGGCCCGCGCCCAGGGGGCCCGCGTCATGCGGGAGCCCGAGACGCACCCGCTGGGCGACGGCACGCTCCGCTTCGCCGCGATCCAGGGCGTGGGCGACGTCTGGAACTTCCTCGTGCAGCGCACGCCGGGAAACGAGGGCGAACGGAAGGGCGAGCTGTCCATCTTCTGGCCCGGCCTCTCGCCCGACCCGGCCCCGGCCTTCTGCGATCCCGGCCTGGTGCGCGTGGACCACCTCACCAACAACGTGGGCCCCGCCGAGATGGACGCCCTGGTGGACTTCTACGAGCGCGTCTACGGCTTCGTCGTCACCCGCGAGTTCCACATCCGCGGTGCCCTGGGCACGGGCCTCGACTCCAAGGTGGTCCAAAGCGCCAACAACCAGGTGATCATCCCCATCAACCAGCCCACGGACGAGAAGAGCCAGGTGCAGGAGTACGTCACTCGGCACAAGGGCCAGGGCGTGCAGCACATCGCCCTCTCCACCAACGACATCTTCCATACCCTGCGCACCCTGCGGGACCAGGGGTTCAAGTTCCTGCGGGTTCCCGACACCTACTACGAGCTGCTGCCCGGGCGCATCGCGGCAAGCGGCTACACCGTGCGCGAGGACCTGGCCACCGTGCAGGAGCTGGGCGTCCAGATCGACGGCGACGAGACCGGCTACCTCCTGCAGATCTTCACCGAGGACCAGATCGGCCCGCTGTTCTTCGAGATCATCCAGCGGCGGGGGAACATGGGCTTCGGCGAGGGCAACTTCCAGGCCCTGTACGACTCCATTGAGCTGGATCAGAAGAAGCGGGGCGTGCTCTGACCACAGACACGGATTAACCACGGAGCCCTGTGGTTAGCCATGCCATCAGGGCTCCCTGGGATCATTCCCTGCTGAGCCGCTTGATGAGCTGGATCTGGCCGCCGTGGTGCAGGTCATGGGCGGCGGTGCCGAGGATGAGGTCGCGGATCCGGTACTGGGCCTTGGCGGAGGGACGGTCCAGATCGGTGGGGTCCAGCGCGGCCACGGCAGCGCGCAGGTCCCGGTGCATGCGATCCAGCAGGGCCAGGTCCGCCTTCCACTGGGTCGCATCGGCGTCCCCCCGCGGGAACCAGTTCGATCCTTTGAGGGGGAAGGCGCCTCGCGGGAGATCGGCCAGCTGGCGCAGCACGGCGTATTTCCAGTAGGCCAGGTGGACCACCAGTTCGTGGATGGAGGGCCGGCCGGGACCAGGGCGGCCGGCGGCCTCCCCCGCGCCCAGCCCGCGCACCGCGCCTTTCAGGTTCGACCCGTGCCAGGACTTGCGGTCGTAGGCCTGGTCGAGGGTCAGGAGGATCAGCTCGATCTCGCGGGACATGGCCCCTCCGGGGAGAGTGTCCCCCAGCATGCCAGCGCGGGGCGCCTCAGCGCAGCGTCTTGTGGGGCAGGCCTTCGACCCAGCCGGCGGGGGAGACCTGAACGTAGTTGAGCTTCCGCTGGAGCTCGCGGATGGTGTTCGCGCCGGCATAGGTCAAGCCCGAGCGCAGGCCGCCCACGATGTCAGCGAGAATCTCGTCTTCGTCCTCCCGGTAGGGAACCTCGGTGGCCACGCCCTCCGCGGTCTTCCACCCGGTGAGGCCTCCCAGGTGGTCGTCCGCCACCTCCTGGCTGGCCATGCCCCGGTACACCTTGCGGGTGGGCGTCCCGGCGTCGTCCCGGAGCGGCTCTCCCGGCGTAGGGCGCGTGCCGGCCAGCATGCCGCCGATCATCACGAAGTCCGCGCCGAAGGCCAGGGCCTTCACGACGTCTCCCGGGGTACGGATGCCCCCGTCGGCCACGATGGAGCGGTCCGCCCGGGAACACTCCTTGATGGCCGTGAGCTGGGGCACGCCGAAGCCGGTCTTGAGGCGCGTGGTGCAGACGCTGCCCGGGCCGATGCCCACCTTCACGATGTCCGCCTTCACGCTCGCCAGGTAGTCCGCCCCCGCGTAGGTGGCCACGTTCCCGGCCATGATGCATTCGTTCGGCAGGATCAGGCGCATGCGCTTGACCATCTTGCCGACGTACTTGGCGTGGCCGTGGGCCACGTCCACACAGAAGTACTGGGCCCCCGCGTCCCGTAGAGCCTCCACCCGCTCCATCTCCGCCTCGGCCGTGCCCACGGAGACGAAGGTGGGGAAGCGGCAGCGCCGGAACATGGCGACGTTCTCCTCCACGGACATGAACCGGTGGAGGACCCCCATGCCACCCCGCTCGCCGATGAAGTCGGCCATGGCCTCCTCGGTCACCGTGTCCATGTTCGCCGTCAGGACGGGCAGCTCCAGCCGGAGCTTCCCGGTCTTGTCGGTCATGCTGATGTCCACGATCCGCCGGGACTCGTGATGGTTGTAGGCCGGGATCAGGAGAATGTCGTCGAAGGTGATCGCGGTTTCGGGCATGGGATCCTCGTCCGGACGCGCCCAGCATACGTCGATCCCGCCGTCCGGGCCCGGGCAATCCCGCAACCACCCCCTCCGCCGGCCCCCGGCTGCGCTAAGGTAATGCCATGCGCCTCGTCCCCTCCCGCCAGCGCGGGTTCACCCTGATGGAACTGCTGGTCGTCATGACCATCCTGGCCCTCCTGGCCACGATCGGTCTGGTGGGCTACCGGTACAAGACGACCGTGGCCCGCGAGGCCGTCCTCAAGGAGAACCTCTTCCAGATCAACCACGCCCTCGAGCAGTACCGGGCGGATCGCGGAAAGTATCCCTCGAGCCTCGCGCCCCTCCGGGAGCTGGGCTACTTGCGGGACATCCCCTGGGATCCCATGACCCAGTCCCGGGACACCTGGCAGCTCGAAACCGAGCCCCCGGATCCCGATAATCCCGATGCCGACCTGGGCGTGTGGCGCGTCCGCAGCGGCTCCGCCGACAAGAGCCCCACCAACCAGATCCCCTACAACGAGTGGTAGGGGGCCCCAGGCCTCAGGGTTCAGTCCTCAATCCTCAATCCTCAGCATTCGGTATTCAGCACGGAAATCCATGAGCCCCAGCACTCTGCACCGCCTCGACCGCATCACCACCGCCCTCCTGCTGCTGTGGGCGGGCGCCGCGCTGGGCTTCGGCGTGTTCTCCGCGCCGGTCTTCTTCCGCGAGCTACCCAGCCGCGACGTGGCGGGCCATATCGCCGGCCTCATCCTGGGTCGCCTGGACTGGGCGGCCTGGACGGTCTTCGGCCTGGCGGGACTGAGCTGGGGCGCCCGGTGGATCGCCGAAGTGAAGGAGGATCTCATCGGCCCCATCCGACTCTGGAGCGCTGCCTGGCTGGTGGCCATGCTCATGTGCCTGGCCAGCACCTTCGTGGTGACGCCCAAGGTCCGGGCCATCCGGACCCGCATCGACGCGCCCATCGAGACGCTGGCGCCGGAGCATGCGGACCGCGTGGCCTACAACAAGGCCCACGGTCTCAGCCGCAACCTCTTCTTCCTGCGCATCCTGCTGGCCCTGGGCCTGGCGGCCACCGTGGGGATGCTGCCCCGGAAGGATCAGGCGCCGGAAGGATTAGGCCCCTCGGCCTGAACCCGGTCCCCGTCCTTCAGGCCGAGGGGCGGATTCAGCACCACCGTGTCCCCGGGCCGCAGGCCACCCAGCACGCGGATGCGCTGATCCTCCTCCTCCCCGAGCTGGAGGGCCTGGAAGCGCACCCGGCCATCGGCCTGCACCACGGCCGCCAGGGGTTTGCCCCCCTGCAGAACCACGGCCTCGGCGGGTACCGCGAAGCGACCGGCGGCGGGCACCTTCAGCGCCACCTGGACGAAGCCCCCCGCCAGGAAGGCCCGGTCCCGATTATCCAGGTCGGCCTCCACCAGCAGGGTGCGGGTCCGGGGATCCAGCGCCCCGGCCACGCGGCTGAGCTTCGCCTTTCGGACGATGTCGAGGCGCTCCGCCGGGCGGATCTCCACCTCGGTGCCCACCTTCACCCGGGCCGCCGCCGAGGCATCCAGGTACACCGTGACGCGGAGGCGGTCCACCTCCGCCAGGGTCACCAGGGGCTGGGCCGTGCTGGTGGCGCCGGCGTTCTGGACCAGGGCGCCGGGATCGGCGAAGCGCTGGGTGACCACGCCGCTGAAGGGCGCGCGGACCACCTGGTAGCCCTTGAGGGTGGCCTGGGAGGCCAGCTTGGCCTCGGCCACCCGGGCGTCGGCCTCCGCCTGTTCCACGTCCCGGGGGCTCAGGAGGCCGTCCCCGCCCAGGGTCCGGCTGCGGGCCGCGTTCCGGCGTTTGTTGTCCGCGTCGGCCTGGAGGGCCTGGGTGTCCCGGTCCGTCTCCGGCGATTCCACCACGGCCACCACCTGACCCTTGGCCACGGCGCTGCCCTTGTCCACGGGGATGCTGCGGAGGAAGCCGCTCACCTTGGCGTAGAGCGTGGTGCTGGCGTAGGGCAGCGCCTCGCCCTCGAGGGCCAGGGCGCGCTCGCCGCCCTGGGTGTCCAGCCGGGTCACGCGGACCCGGGGGCCCGCCTCGGCCTCGGCCCGGAGGTGCCGGGCCTCCCGCTTCAGGTTCGACTGGCGGGCCCAGAGGAGGCTGCCCACGCCCAGGACGGCCACGGCCACGGTGAGGACGCCGCCCAGCTTGAAGGTCGGGGATTCCGGCCGCTCGCTCATGCTTCACTCCCTTGCTGTTCTTCCTGGAACCGGCTCTCCAGCAGGTGGGCCGTGGGCGGCTTCCTCCGCAGGAGGCTGTAGATGACGGGCACGATGAAGAGGGTGACGAAGGTGGCCATGAGCAGGCCCCCGATCACCGCCCGGCCCAGGGGCGCGTTCTGGCTGCCGGCCTCGCCCAGGGCCAGCGCCATGGGCACCATGCCGATGATCATGGCCAGGGCCGTCATGAGCACGGGCCGGAGGCGCACCTTGCCGGCCTCCAGGGCCGCGTCCAGGGCGCTCAGCCCGGGGTTGCCCGCCCGCACCTCGTTGGCGAAGCTCACGATGAGGATGGCGTTGGAGGTGGCGATGCCCACCGCCATGATGGCGCCCATGAGCGACTCCACGTTGAAGGTGGTGCCCGTCAGGGCCAGCATCCACAGGATGCCCACCAGGGCGCCCGGCACGGCCGTGATGATGATGAAGGGATCCAGCCAGCTCTGGAACAGCACGACCATGAGCAGGTAGACCAGGGCGATGGCGATCAGCAGCCCCCCGCCCAGGCTGCGGAAGGATTCCGTCATCACCTCGTTCTGGCCCCGGATCCGGATCTTCATGGGCGGCGGCAGGGGGCCCAGGGCCTTGATCTGCCCTTCGATCTCCTTCACCACGCTGCCCAGGTCCCGGCCGTCCACGTTGGCCATGACGTCGAGCACGCGCTGGACCGTCGCATGGTTGATCTCGCTGGGGGTGCTCACCCGCTGGATCGAAGCCAGGTTGGAGAGGGGCTGGAAGGCGGCCTGGGTGGCGGGCCCCGCGGCCCTGAAGGGCTCCGCCTGGAGCAGCCCGGCGGAGCCTGGGAGTCCGAAGGGCGTCGCGAGCAGCTTGTCGGGAGAGTCCAGGTTCGCCAGGGGGGACTTCACGACCACGGTGTAGTTCACGCCGTTGGCCGGGTTCAGGAAGTACGAGGGCGCCAGCTGACCGTTGCCCGAGAGGGAGACGAGCAGGCCGTTCGCGACATCCCGCTGGGTGACGCCCGCCCGCGCCGCCCGGAGGCGATCCACATCGATGCGGTAGGCCGGGGCCTCCGTCACCTGCTTCACGCGCACGTCCACGGCCCCGGGAATACCCTGGATGGCGGCCTTCAGGCGCTGGGCCACCGCCCCGCTGGCCCCCAGGTCGGGCCCCTCGATCTGGACATCGATGGGCGCGGCCACGCCGAAGTTCAGCACCTGGCTCACGATGTCGGCGGGCTGGAAGTAGAAGCTGACGCTCGGCAGGCGCCGCGGCAGCTCCTCCCGCAGGCGCCGCATGTGCTCGCGGGTGTGGTGCCCTTCGGGGGCCAGGGAGATGAAGATGTCCGCGTCCTGGCTCGTGACGTTGTCGCTGGGCATGTAGGCCATGTTGAAGGCGTTGGCCACGCCTAGGTTGCTGTTGATGGATCGCAACTCTCCGGCCGGGATGAGGCTCCGGATCTCGGCTTCCACCTGGGCCACGACCCGCTCGGTCTCCTCCAGGCGCAGGCCCACAGGGGCCCGCACGTGGAGCTTCATCAGGCCCACGTCCACCGTGGGGAAGAAGTCGCGGCCGATGACGAAGAGCAGGCCCGAGCTCACCGCCACGAAGGCCAGGGACACCATGAGGACGAAGACGCGGTGGTGCAGCACCTGGTCCAGAGCCCGCCCGTAGGCCACCTGGAACCGCCCCAGGGCCCCCTCGCGCCAGGCGTTGAAGCGGCCCACGAGGCTCTCGGGCTCCGGATGGTCGTGGCCCATGAGCATCCGGGCCATGGTGGGCACCAGGGTGCGGGACAGCAGGTATGAGGCCAGCATGGAGAAGACCACAGCCATGGCCAGCGGCGTGAACAGGTACTTGGCGGGCCCCACCAGCAGCACCACCGGGAAGAAGACGATGCAGATGGCCAGGGTGGCCACGATGGCCGGCACGGCGATCTGCCGCGCGCCGTCCAGGATGGCCACGGTGAGGGGCTTGCCCATGGCCTGGTTGCGGTGGATGTTCTCCACCTCCACCGTGGCGTCGTCCACCAGCATGCCGATGGCGAGGCTGAGGCCGCCGAGGGTCATGATGTTGAGCGTCTGGCCCGACAGCTTCAGGCCCACCAGGCCCACCAGGACCGCCAGGGGGATGCTGGTGCAGACGATGAGCATGCTGCGCCAGGAACCCAGGAACAGCAGGATCATCACGGACACGAGCAGGGAGGAGGCCAGGGCCTCCTTGGCCACGTCCTGGATGGCGGCCCGCACGAAGTGGCTCTGGTCGAAGTCGAACTTCAGCTCCAGGCCCTTGGGCGCCGCGGCCTGGATGGCCGGCAGGGCCTCCTTGGCGGCGTCCACCACCGCCAGGGTGGAGGCGTCCGCCTTCTTGAGGATGGCCAGGTAGGTGGCCCGCTGGCCATTGACGCGCACGATGTTGGTCTGATCCGCGAAGCCGTCGTAGACCCGGGCCACGTCGCCCAGCAGCACCGGCGCGCCGTTCACCACCTTCACGGGGAGATCCCGGAACGCCTCGATGGTCGAGGGGCTGGAGTTCGTCACCACCGGCACCTCGCGGCTGCCCATGCGGGTCATGCCCGCGGGGGTGATGACGTTCTCGGCGGAGAGGGCGTTCACCACGTCCGCGGGGCTGAGGCTCCGGGCCGCCAGCTTGGCCGTGTCGATGTCCACGGAGACCTGGCGTCCCTTGCCGCCGTAGGGAAGCGGCGTGGACAGGCCCGGAATGGTGAAGAGGCGGATGCGGATGAAGTTGGTGGCGTAATCCACGATCTTCTGCTCGGGCAGCGTGTCGCTGCGGGCCGCGAGCTGGACCACGGGCACGTTGCTGGCATTGAACTGGATGACGGCCGGCGCCGTCATGCCCGGCGGCATGAAGCGCAGGATGGGGCCGCTCACCGCCGAGATCTGTGCGATGGCCGCGCCGATGTCCGTGCCGGGCTGGAAGTAGACCCGCAGCAGCCCGACGCCCTGGATGCTCTGCGACTCGATGCGCTCGATGCCGTTCACCGTGGTGGACATGGCCCGCTCGCTGATGGAGATCACCCGGCGCTCCATCTCCTCGGGGGCGAGTCCGCCGTACTGCCAGACCACCGCCACCACGGGGATGTCGATGCTGGGGAAGATGTCCACGGGCATGCGGGTGACGGACAGGCCGCCCATGAGCAGCACCAGGAGGCACATGACGGCGGTGGTGTAGGGGCGGCGCAGGGCCAGTCGGACGATCCACATGGCGAGCTCCTACTTCCCTTCCGTTGAGCCGACCCGGCCTTGACCCAGATCCGGGCCCTGATCCTGGTCCTGCGCCATCCGGTCCAGCTCGTCCATCCGGTCCAGGTTGCCCATGACCGAGGCCAGAATGTCCCGGAGACGGTCCCGGTCCTTGGGGTCCAGCCCCTGTTCCATCCCCTCACGCATGGACTGGCGGAAGGTCCGCAGTTCCTGGACCAGCGCCTCAGCCTCAGGCAGGAGGTGGAACAGCACCCGGCGCCGGTGGGCGGGGTCGCCTTCGGCCCGCACGAGACCGCGGTCCTGGAGGGTCCGGAGAATCCGGGTGGCCGTGGGCTTGTCCATCCAGGTGCATCGGGCCAGGTCCCCGTGGCAGCGGCCATCCCGCTCGGCCACGGCCATCAGGAGCTGGAACTGCTGGGGCGTCAGCCCATAGGGGGCCAGGCGGCGTCCGGCCACCTGCCGCATGCGGCTCTTCACCGCGGTGATCATGTGGGACAGGCTGGCGGTCTTCCAGGAGGCAGTTAGTTGCATAAGCAACAAGGCTACGCGACAGGAATCTCCGGGTCCAGCCCTGTCTTCCCTCCGCTTCGCCCCGGAGGGATCAGACCGCCGGAGCGGGGTCCGGCAGCTCCCAGTCCTCCAGCTCCCGGGGCTTGGGCGGCCCGGGGATCAGCTCCCGCAGCCAGGATCGGATCTCAGGGATGCCCGCGCCCTGGAGCGCGCAGGCCTGGACGGCGCCCGGGTGGCGCTTCTTCAGATCCAGCTTCTGGGGCCGGTGCAGGCGGTCCACCTGGTTGAGCACCAGAAGTCGGGGCTGGGCATCGCCGTCCTCGGGAGCACAGCCGATCTCACGCAGGGTGGCGCCCACCACCTTGAGGTGGTCCTCCAGGTCCGGATGGGCCGCGTCGGCCACCACCAGGAGGGCGTCTGCCGTGCGGACCTCGCCCAGGGTGCTGCGGAAGGCGGCCACCAGCTGGTGGGGCAGCTTGCGGATGAAGCCCACGGTGTCGGCCACCAGACAGTGCTTGGGCTCCGGGCTGCCCTCGCCGGTCTCGGGGTCGAAGTCCTGGCCCAACCAAGCCTTGCGGGTGGTGGTGTCGAGGGTGGCGAAGAGCAGGTCCCGGGGCTCGCCTTCGCCGGTGAGTGCCTTCAGCAGGGTGGTCTTGCCGGCGTTGGTGTAGCCCACCAGAGCCACCCGGGGCAGGCCCTGGGGCCGGCCCTGGCGCTGGGTTTCCCGAACCCGCTCCAGGTGGGTGAGCTCCCGCTTGAGCTGGCTGATGCGGGTGCGGATCATGCGGCGGTCCACCTCGATCTGGGTCTCGCCGGGCCCCCCGCGCACGCCCACGCCGCCCACCTGGCGCTCCAGGTGGGTCCATGCGCCCTTGAGGCGGGGCAGCTCGTATTCCAGCCGGGCCAGCTCCACCTGGGCCTTGGCCTCACGGCTCTGGGCCCGCTGCTCGAAGATGCTGAGAATGAGTCCCGTGCGGTCGAGGCAGGTGAGGTTCGTGGCCTTCTCGATGGCGTTCACTTGGCTGCCGCTCAGCTCGTCGTCGCAGATGAGGTGGCGGACCCCCTGCCGGGCGGCCTCGTCCGACAGGGCCTGGAGCTGGCCGGAGCCGTAGAAGGTCCGCGGGGCGATCTGGGGGCGCTTCAGACGGCGGTGGGCCCAGACCTCGAAGCCGCAGCTGCGGGCCAGCTCCACCAGCTCCAGCAGGTGGTCCTCGATGCGGTCCTCCCGGTCCTCGGGGCCCTGGCGGGCGATGAGCAGACAGCGGGGAGGGGTTTCGGCCATGAGCCAAAGCTGCCGTGCCCGGGGGCAAGAATCAAGTCCCGGCTACCCTGGTGGCATGGCCCTGTTCGAACGCACCATCGCCGACCGCTACCTGAAGACTCACCGGAAGGGGGCCTTCGTGCGGATCATGGTGCGGTTCGCCCGGGGCGGCACGGCCCTGGGCGTCTTCGCCATGGTGGTGACCCTGGCCGTGATGAACGGCTTCCACCAGGAGATCCAGGCCACCCTCTTCAGCGCCACGGCCCACTTCACCGTCTTCAACCTGGGTGGCGACATTCCGGACACCGAAGGCGCCTTGAGGACCATCCGGACCGTCCCAGGTGTGCAGGCCGCCTCACCCATCCGGCTGGAAAAAGGGCTTCTGCGGCGCCCGGACAGCGACATGCCCCCCGAGACCGTGGTGGTGAAGGCCGTGGACCCCACCACGGCCCACGGGACCTCAAGCATCTTCGACTCCATGAAACCCCTCCCCGTGGAGCAGCTGAAGGAGGGCGAGATCATCCTCGGCAAGGAGCTGGCCCAGCGCCTCAGCCTCAAGGTGGGAGACACCGTGGCCCTGGCGGTCTTCCGCCTGGAGCTGGGCCTGGGCGGCCAGCAGCCCAAGGTGGCGGCCTTCCGGGTGGCCGGGACCTTCTACAGCCACAGCTCCGAGTACGACAAGGCCTGGGCCTTCATCCACCTGGCGGACGCCATGCGGATCGCCCGATCCGAGGGCCGGGCCGAGATGATCGAGGTGCGCGCCACCAGCATCGACGCCATCGCGGACGTGAAGCCCCGCGTCCTCCAGGCCCTCGGCCCCGCCTTCCAGGCCACGGACCTGCGGGAATCCAACCGGGCCCTCTTCGCAGCCCTCACCGTGGAGAAGTGGGCCTTCGCCTCCATCCTCAGCCTCATCGTGTTGGTGGCGGCCTTCAATATCGTGGCCTCCCTGGTGCTGCTGGTGACCGAGAAACGGCGGGATCTGGGCGTGCTGCTGGCCCTGGGCGCCACGCCGAAGCAGATCCAGCGGCTCTTCGAGCTGCAGGGCCTGCGCATCGGGGCCGTGGGCACGGCCTGGGGCCTGGGCGTCAGCGTGCCGCTGTGCCTCATCCTCGACCACTGGAAGCTTCTCAAGCTGCCGGCGGCGGTCTACGACTTCATCACCTACATGCCCTTCCGGCTCAAGGTACTGGACGTGGTACTGGTGGCCGTCTTCCCCCTGCTGGTCTCCTGGCTGGCCGCGCGCTACCCCGCCAAGAAGGCCGCGGCCCTGGACCCCGTCGACGCGCTGAGGGCCGAATGATCGGACAGCCCCTTTCCATCGCTGGCCTGCACAAGACCTACCCAGGCAACCCCCATCCCGTCTTCGACGGCTTCTCGCTCGACGTGGAAGCCGGCAGCCTCTGCGCCATCGTGGGCGTCTCCGGCGTGGGCAAGACCACGCTCCTGAACTGCATCGCCGGCCTCGACCACTGGGAGGGCGGCGGCATCGCCGTGGGCGGGGATCCCGTGCCCGCGGGCGCCGAGGCCCGTGCCCTCTACCGCCGGCGCCGGGTGGGCCTGGCCTTCCAGCAGCCCCACCTGCTGCCCGAATTCACCGTGCGGGAGAACCTCCGCATGCCGCTCCTCATCGACGGCGACGGCTCCGTCGAGGCCGAGGCCTGGATCGGACAGCTTCTGTCCACCGTGGGTCTGGGCGACCTCGGCGAGCGCCTGCCCGGCCAGCTCTCCGGTGGCCAGGCCGCCCGCGCCGGGCTGGCCCGCGCCCTGGTGCGCAAGCCCGCCCTCTGGCTGCTGGACGAACCCACCGGCAACCTCGATCCCGCCACGGCCGAGGAGGTCTTCGGCTTCCTGATGGGCCTCCATGCCGAGCTGCGGCCCACCACCCTGCTCGTCACCCACAACCCCGGCCTGGCCGAGCGCTGCATGCGGACGGTGCGGCTCGGCTGAGCCGGGCTCAGGCCATCTGCCCCAGCTTCAGCTTGAGGTCCATGAGCGTGAAGGGCTTCAGGATCAGGCCCACGTGAGCGCCCTGCTCGAGGATCCGGTCACCCCGCTCGTCCCGGTAGCCCGTGGCCAGCAGGACCGGCAGGCCGGGCCGCAGGACCCGCAGGCGTCGAAGGGTCTCTTCGCCGTCCATGCCCGGCATGCTGAGATCCAGGATCACGAGATCCGGGACGTAGCCCGCCTCCAGCCGCTCCAGGGCCTGGGCTCCCCCGGCCGTGGCCAGCACCTCGTGCCCCAGGGCCTCGAGCATGACCGGCACGGTGCCCCGGACGAGCTCGTCGTCGTCCACCAGCAGGATGCGGAGGCGCCGGCCCCTCGCCTCGTCCACCGGGGGGATTCCCACATCGAAGGGAAGGTCGGCCTGGTACGTCGGGAAGACGAGGGTGATCTCCGTGCCCTGGCCCGGCGTGCTGCGGAGGTCCACGCGCCCGCCGTGGGCCTTCATCACGCCGTAGACCAGGGCCAGACCCAGGCCGGTGCCCTTGCCCGCCGGCTTCGTGGTGAAGAAGGGCTCCAGGGCCCGGGCCAGCACCTCCGGCGCCATGCCGTGGCCCGAATCCTCCACGACGAGCTCCGCGGTTCCGCCCATTCCGGATCGGGTGGCGAGGCGCAGGCGGCCGCCCTCGGGCATGGCATCCAGGGCGTTGACGCAGAGGTTCATGAGGGCGCTGGAGATGGCGCTGGGATCACCCATCACCAGGGGCAGGCCCTCCGCCAGCGCCAGCTCCACGCCCACCTTCTGCAGGGTCGTCCGCTGGAGGAGGGCCGCCTCCTTCCGGACCACCTCGTTGAGGTCCAGCGGCTGGGGCTCGGGGAGGTCCTTGCGGGCGAAGTCGGTGAGCCCCTTCACCAGGTCCCGGCCCCGGCCCGCGGCGTGGAGCAGAGTGTCCATGGACTTCACCAGGTCCGGATCGTCCGGGCGCTTCTCCTTGAGCATGGACGCCACCGCCATGATGGCGGCCAGCACGTTGTTCATGTCGTGGGAGACGCCTCCCGCCAGGGCACCGAGGGACTCCAGCTTCTGCCCGTGGGCGACCTCGGCCTCGAGCCGCCGCCGCTCCTCCTCGGCCTCGCGGACCGGCGTCAGGTCGACGGTCGCGGTTCCCACCCCCGTGATGCGCCCTTCGGCGTCCCGCACCGGCTCGCAGTAGAGGTCCAGGAACAGGCGGCGTCCCGGGCGGTCCAGCCACATCTGCTGGTGGATCTCCGCGCCCTCCTCCAGCACCTGCCGCTTCAGCTCATCCAGCCGGGCCGCCTGGTCGGGGGAGAACAGGTCGGCGTCGCGCCGGCCCACCATGTCCTCGGGCCTGGCGGTCCGCTGGTTGTAGGCCCAGACGTAGCGCAGGTCCCGGTCCTGGACGGCCACCGACACCGGCGCGTTCCGCAGGGCCAGGCGGAAGCGTTGCTCGCTTTCGCGCAGGGCCTGGAGCGCCTCCACCCGCTCGGTGATGTCCTCCGAGAAGATCACGATGCCGCCCACGGTCCCGTCGGCGGCGTGCCAGGGCCTGAGCTCCCAGCGCCGCCAGTACACGGTCCCGTCCTGCCGGATGAAGCGGTCCTCCTCCGAGTGAAGGATCTCTCCCGCCAGCCCTCGCCGGTGGGCCTCCCGCCAGGCCTCGGGGATCTCCGGGAAGATGTCGTAGTGGGAGCGCCCCAGGATGGCCTGCTCGCCCAGATGGAAATCGCTGAGCCAGCGCCGGCTCACGGCGAGGTACCGCATCTCCCGGTCGAACATCGCCAGGGCCGCCGGGGCGTGATCGATGAGCATCTGGAGGCGCTCCTGGCTCTCGCGGAGGGCCAGCTCCGTGCGCTTGCGCTCGGTGATGTCCTGGAAGGTGCCCTGGATGCGGACCACCCGCCCGCCCATGACCACCGGCTGGCCCTGGGTCCACACCCACTTGCGCGCCCCCGTGGCGCTCACCAGCTCCAGCTCCAGATCGTAGGGACGCCCCTTCTCGATGGCCTCCCGGATGGCTTGTTCGATCAGGGGCCGGGACTGGGCCGTGTAGAAGTTCAGTCCCAGTGCCGCAGAGGCCGGCGTCGAGGGATCGAGGTCGTGGATGCGGGCCACCTCCTCCGTCCACCAACCCTCGCCCGAGTCCACGTCGAAGCTCCAGCCCCCCACCTTGGCCATCCGCCCGATGCGGGGCAGGAAGCTGGTGATGGCGTCCTCGAACCGCCGGCCCCGCCGCTCCTCGGAGCGGGCATCGCCAGAAGGGGCGTCGTCCGGCCCCTGAGCCTCCTTCAGGCCCACGGCCGGGATCCTTCCGGGGTCTCCGTCGCCAGGAGCCCACGGACGGCGCCTGCCTTGCGCAAGGCGGGACGGAGAGATCTGAGGGAACCTGCCATGCCTGGACCCCTGGCATCGGAGATGAAGGCTTTCAGAGCGACCCGGAGGCCAACGCCCCGCGACCCATCATGCATCGGTTTGGCCGGAGCTCAACTCAAGAAAGTTCTTGGATCCCCAGGATCCCTGTCGGCAAAAAAAGATGCAATCGGAGCAGCCCCTTCAGGCCAGCCCCGCGTCCTCCCGGCTGAGGCGTGAGAGGGCGGCCAGATCCTGCTCGCCGTAGCCTTTGGCCACGGCGGACAGGAGACGGTCCCGCAGGAGGCTGGCGATGGGCAGGGGCGCCTGGTAGGCCTCGGAGGCCCGGAGGGCCAGGCTCACGTCCTTGAGCCCCAGGCGCAGGGCGAAGCCCGCGGGCTCGAAGTCGCCCCGCACCACGGCGCCTCCGTAAGCGTCGGCCAGGGGAGACTTCAGCAAGGCCGTGTTGAGGATCTTCAGGGTGGTCTCCGGCGCGACCCCCGCCTTCTCGCCGTAGGCGAAGGCCTCGCTGAGGGCCTCCACGGCGGTGACGAGGAGGCTGTTGCCCGCCAGCTTCATGGCGTGGGCCGTGGAGGCCCGCCCCCCCAGGGGGAAGGTGCCTTGGCCCAGGGCCTGGAACAGGGGTTGGCACTTGGCCACCTGGTCGTCGGGACCGGCGGCCAGGATCCAGAGCTGGCCCGAGGCCGCCGCGGGCGGGCGGCCGAAGACCGGCGCCGCCACGAAGCCCTGTCCAGCTTCGGCGTGGGCCTCCCCCAGGCGGGCGGAGGTGGCGATGCCGATGGTGCTCATGGAGACGTGGATGGCCTCCGGGGCAAGGGTCTCCAGCAGGCCGCCAGGACCGAAGGTGATGGCCTCTTCCGCGGCATCGTCCGAGAGCATGGTGATGGCAACCTCCGCCCCCGCCACGGCCTCCCGCACGGAGCCCGCCACCTGGGCGCCCAGGGCCCCGAAGGGCCGGGCCCGGGCCATGTCCCGGTTGAAGACCGTCAGATCGAAGGCGCCCGCCAGCCGGCGCGCCATGGGATCACCCATCCGTCCCAGGCCCAGGAATGCGATGCGCATGGCTCCCTCCCGTCAGGGGATCAATCCAGACGGCTGGCGGGGATCCCCTTGGCCCGCCGGTCCTCCAGCAGCTCGTTCAGGATGACCGCCGCCGCGGCGGCGTCCAGCAGGAGCTTGCGCTTGTCGGGCTTCACGCCCCGCTCCCGCAGCAGACGGTCGGCCTCGGCGCTGGTGAGGTGCTCGTTCACGAAGCGCAGGGGCAGGCCCGTGCGGCCCGCGAGGGCCTCGCCGAAGGCCCGGGCCGCCGGGGCCGTGGCGCTCTCGGCGCCGTCCTTGTGCCGGGGCAGGCCCAGGCAGAGGGCCTGCACACCTTCCTCCTTGCAGAGCCGGGCCAGGCGGTCGAGCGTGCGGGTCTCCTCCTGGGGCCACACCTCGAAGGGCGAGGCCAGGATTTCCAACTCGTCCGAGAAGGCGAGCCCGAGCTTCTTCGTGCCGTGGTCGATGGCGAGCCAGCGCATGACGTCAAGCGTATCGGGACCCGAGCCTCCCGGGGGCCTTCCATGGCACGGGCCACCAGCATCACCAGCCCAGGCATTGGCGGCAGCCTGAGCGCCTCCGGCCTACAGAGAAGGGTTCCTGGATCCAGTCCAGGCGGGAACAGAGGCCCTGCGCGGAGAGGGGAACAACTCTGAATCATAGATGAATGGCGGATCCTTTTTGGTTGATCCGGATGCTGGCCCCAACCAGAATTGGGCTTTCCAAATACAGCTTCTCGTCGTCGAGCCAATCTGCAACCGAGGTCCCCATGAAGCTCCTCGCCCGCCTCTCCGCCTCACTCGTGATGGCTGTCCTCATGGCCTGCGGAGGTGGCGGCTCAACCAGCACCCCACCTCCACCTCCGACGCTCTACACCATCACCGTGGTGACTGGGGCGGGGGTACAGGCCAACCCGACCTCCTCCCAAGTGGAGGCGGGCAAGACGCTCGCCATCCATGTCGCTGCGGACCAGGGCTACCAGATCGATTCGGTCACGGGATGCGGCGGAACCCTGAAGGATAACGTCTACACCACTGCGCCCATCCATGCCGATGGCGTGGTGACGGTCAAGGCCAAGCCCTGCCTCTATACCGTCACCGCCAGCGTTGGTACCGGGGTCCATACCAGTCCCACGGCTGCCACCGTCGAGTACGGCAAGACCGCGACCTTCACCTTGAGCCTTGACGCGGGATTCGTCCTGGCGACCGCTTCCGGATGCAACGGCACGCTGACCGGCCTTACCTACACGACGGGCCCCGTCACCTCGGAGGGTGTCGTCCAGTTCACCGCAGCCATGGACATCCCCAGACAGGCAGGGAAGATCGCCTATGTGGTCGCTCCGGATGTGCTGGCGGACATGCCCACCCTGCTTCAGTCCTACATGGACGCCGTGGCTACCGATACCGGCTGCGAGAGCGTTCTGATCCAGTCTCCAGCGGACCCTGCCGCCCTCCGGGCCCTCCTCAAGGAGCAGGGTGGCAGCCTCCGCATGGCCTTCCTGATTGGGGACATTCCGGCCCTCATCGAGCGGAACATCTCGCCCTACGGAACCTATCTGAATGTAAGTGATCACTATTACCGCGCCCTAGACTACCCCTACGACCCGCCATCCCTGGATGCCTCTGGCAGGTTCGTGGTGGATGTGCAGACGTTCAGCTACCTCCTAGTCAACTCCTGTCCCACCATCGCCGTGACGCGGATCAAGGGGCTGTCACCCACCAGCCAGCTCGGGGACATCCGCCGGTACCTTGACCGGAACCTGCTGCTGCGAGGCGACCGGAACCGCTATTCCAGGGGAATGACCTTCATCTCGGCCGCCACCGACAGCGGCGTGGACGGCACCAAGTTCCTGGAGGCCTACCAGAACCATCCGCTGTACGGGAGTGGCGAGGTGACCTTCCTGGGCAACACCTCGGCTGCAGCCCTGAAGCAGGGTTTCCTCGATGCGCTGGCCGCGGGCAAGGAGCACTGCGAGGCCAACCTGCACGGGGCGCCTCTTTCGGTGCTCTTCCAGGGGCAGAGTGGGGATTCCCTTTCCATGGATGCTCCGGAATTCGGGGGCCTTGTCACCCGGGCGAAGGTGGTCAGCCTGGCCAGCTGCTCGACGGGGGATTTCACCACCCCGGGCTACCTCGCGGGCCAGATCCTCTTCGGCGTTGACAGCAGTGTGCTCCTGGTCAGGGCCAACCCAGCGGTGACCCTCTACACCGATAGCGCCTTCGCCCGGGAGGCCCGCGGGCTCGACATGGCCCTGGGCGTCGGCCGTTCCTACATGCAGAGTTACGCCACAACCTACTCCGGCGCTCCCCCCCATTTCCTGGGCGATCCCACCATCACCCTCAGGGTTGCAGATTTGGTGGCCCCCCGGCCTCGGCTGTTCCTGCAGGAGAAGCGCCACCACCAGGAGTTCCGGGAGCCGCTTGTCTTCCAGACCGCCAGCCTGAATGGTGCGGCGGTGGTGCAGGATCTGGTCTTCCAGAACCTCGGCGAAGCGGACCTGATCATCAACGGGAACGCCTTTTCTGCCGGCATCGACCTCGACGGGACCTTCCCCTGGGGCGTCAACAGCCTTGTGCCTACCTTCCATACGCCGTATATCTACGGCGACCCATCCATCCAGACGAAGATGGACGGCACTTACACGTTCAGACTCGCGCCCGGGGCTTCCAAGACCGTCCGCGTGGAGTTCACGCCGGTGAAGGTGGCCGACGGCTCGATTCCAGTCGGCAACTACCACGGCGTGATGTTCTTCAGCTGCAACGACCCGGAGATTGGCTCCTTCCGCGTGGACCTCACCGCTCGGACCCAATGACCCGGAAGGCCATGACCTTCCTCCTGCCCAGGGCGAGCCCGGCCGGGCCTTCCACCCTCACCTTCGCCACCGCCCTGAGCCGGATCCGCCTGGGCTGGACGGCGGAGGGGATCTGTGTGCTGCGGTTCGTAGACAACCCGGACCGGGAGGAGGCCCAGGCTGCCCCGGCCTGGGTGCTGGAGGCCGTGCGGCGCCTCATGGCGCACCTGGGGGGCCACCCCCAGGACCTGACCCGCATCCCCGTGGACCTGTCCGGCCTCACGCCCTTCCAGCGGCGCGTGGCCGAGGTGCTGAGGGCCACGGCCCCCGGCCAGACCCTCACCTACGGCGAGGTGGCCCTGCTGGCGGGCCGGCCCGGTGCCGCGCGCGCCGTGGGCCAGGCCGTGAAGGTCAATCCTGTGCTGATCCTGGTGCCCTGCCACCGCGTGGTGGCCGCAAATGGCCCCGGCGGCTGGAGCGCCTTCGGATCACCCGAGGTCAAGGCGCGGTTGCTCGAGCTGGAGGCGCCCCCAGGGCGATGAGGTCGGGAGCCTCGAGGATCGGCGTCGACGCCCCCTCCCGCGCCACGCGGATCATGGCCCGGCCCAGTTCTTCCGTGGTGAGAATGGCCTTCGGGAAGAGCCGGCGCAGCAGGGGGAGGGCGGGCTTCATCACGGTGTAGAGAGCCTGGTACCAGCCCGTCCGCGACCGGATGCCGTGGAGCGGTTGGATCAGGCCGGGGCGGAAGAGGTACACCGCCTTGAAGGGCAGGCGCCGCAAAGCGTTCTCGGTCTCCCCCTTCACCCGGGCCCACATGGTGCGGCCCCGCTCGGTGCCGTCCGTCCCGGCGCCGGACACATAGACGAAGGTCAGGGCCGGGTTGAGGCGCGCCAGCACCTCCGCCGCCGCCAGGGTGAGGTCCCGGGTCAGGCGCCGGTACTCGGCCTCCGGCAGGCCCGCCGACGACACGCCCAGACAGAAGAAGCAGGCGTCGAATCCGGTGAACTCCGGCTCCACCGCCCGGTAGTCGAAGAAGTCCGCGTGGGTCACCTCCCGCAGCTTGGCGTGCGCCGGAAGGGTGGGCTTCCGCACGAGGGCCACCACCTCCGTGACGCCGGGATCCAAGAGGCACTCGCGCAGGACGCCCTGCCCCACCATCCCCGTGGCACCGAAGATCAGGATCTTCATGGGAGGCCTCCTTCCACGGCGGGCCGCCCCGTCAGCGTGGCACGGACGGGCACCTCCGCCGCGGTCTTCCAGGGCAGCGCGGGCCACCAGCGCTGGGTCGGCAGGGGGCCGCCGGGCTCGAAGCCCTCACCGGGCCGCGGCGTGGCCACCGGGACGCCCGCCGGGTCCGCCGCGGCCAGCACCCGCTCCACGGGTTCCGTCCAGCCGTGGGCCGCCAGGTTGAAGAGGCCCCAGTGGAGGGGCAGGAGCACCCGGCCCCGCACCATTCCGTGGGCCTGGATGGCCTGCTCGGGGCCCAGGTGCCAGTCGGGCCAGGCCGGGTTGTAGGCGCCCGCCTCAATCATGGCCAAGTCGAAGGGCCCCAGGCGCGCGCCGATGTCGGCCAGGCCCGGGAACATCCCCGTGTCGCCGGAGAAGTAGACCCGGTGGCGGGGGCCGAGGAACGCGAAGCCGCCCCAGAGCGTCCGGTCCTTGTCCCGCAGGCCCCGGCCCGAGGCGTGCCGGGCCGGCACCAGCACCACCTCCAGGTCGCCCACCCACACCGACTCCCACCAGTCCAGTTCCGTGATGCGGGCCTCCGGCACGCCCCAGCGCGCCAGCCGCGCGCCTACGCCCAGGGACACCACGAAGCGAGTGTCCCAGTCCTTGATGCGGCGGATCGTGTCCCGGTCCAGGTGGTCGTAGTGGTCGTGGGAGAGGGCCACCACCTGCGGGACCGGCACCTCCTCCAGGGGGATGGGCGGCGCGTAGAAGCGGCGGGGCCCGGCCCAGCCGAAGGGCGAGGCCCGGAGGCCCCACACGGGATCCGTGAGGACGCGGGTGCCGTCCACCTCCAGGTACACGGTCGAGTGGCCCAGCCAGGTGGCCCGGAGACCGGTGGGAGCGTCCGCGGCGAGGTCAGCCCGGGTGGGATGGACCACGGGAATCTCGACCTTGGGGCTCGCATTCGGGTCCCGTCGCGCCAGGGCGGCGAGGGCCCCCCAGGGGTCGTTCCAGATGGGCTGGGGGTTGCGGAAGCGCCCCTCGTGCCACTGCGGAGATGGGTTCATGCGGGGACTCCTGAGGAAGTCGGGGGAGGAGCCGGCGGCCCAGAAGCCTCCGGCCACCATGACGGCGATGAGGAGGGACGCGGCCTTGCGGAGACGGCGGCTGGATCCGCTAGATCGGATACACCACCCCCGTGCGCTGCTCGGAGAGGCGCCACATCCAGCGCTGGAGGCCCTCGTCCCGCGAGCGGGCGTCGGATCGCACCGGCACGGGGGCTCCCTTCATCTCCTGGAAGCCCGAGGGACCGAAGTATTCGCCGCCCCCCGCCCCGGGATCCGTGGCGGCCCGCAGCAGGGGCTGGGCCCCGCCGAAGGCGTCCTGGCTCAGGAGGGCCTCCAGGCCAACGGTTCGCAGCCAGCGGATCCAGCCCGCGTGACGCTGGAGTTCCGTCCGCGCCCAGCCGGGGTGGGCGGCCACGGAACGCGTCGTCGAACCAGCCGCCGCCAGCCGGCGCTGCAGCTCGAAGGCGAAGAGGAGGTTGGCCAGCTTGGACTGGCCGTAGGCGGCCCAGGCCCGGTAGCCGCGCTCGAAGTCCAGATCGTCGGCGTAGATGCGGCCCATCCGGTGGGCTCCGCTGCTCATGGTCACCACCCGGGAACCCGGCGTGGCCATCAGGCGCGCCAGCAGGAGGCCCGTGAGGGCGAAGGGGCCGAAGTGGTTGGTGCCGAGCTGGGTCTCGAAGCCGTCCTCGGTCTTCCCGTAGGGCGGGACCATCACCCCGGCGTTGTTGAGCAGCAGGTCCAGGCGGTCGAAGCGGGCCAGGAGGTCCGCAGCCGCGGCCCGCACCGAAGCCAGGGAGGCCAGGTCCAGGGCCTGGAGTTCCACCCGGGCCCCGGGGTGGAGTGCCTGGATGCGCCGGGCCGCCTCCTCCGCCTTGGGCTGGTTCCGGCAGGCCAGGACCACGATGGCCCGGCGGGCCGCCAGGATTCGGGCGGCCTCGAAGCCGGTGCCGGAGGTGGCCCCGGTGACCACGGCGACCCGGCCGGTCTGATCGGGGACCTGGGCCCAGGTCCAATTTTCTTGCGTCATGTTGTTCTCCATGATTGGTTTGACACATTGACCGATAATGTCAGAAAGCCAATATTGACAATCGGACAAATTTTGTCAACACTCTTTTCATGGGAAACGAGAAGAAGGCCCGAGTCCTGGAGGCCGCCGAATCCGTGTTCCTCCGCTTCGGCTACCGGCGGACCACCATGGGTGACCTCGCCGCCGCCGCGGGCATGTCCCGACCGGCCCTCTACCTGGTCTTCTGCAACAAGGAGGAGGTCTTCGAGGCCGTCCTCCGGGCCTTCACCGCCCGCACGCTGGAGGAGGTCCGGCAGGGCCTGGACGCCCGCCCCACCCCCCTGGAGAAGCTTCGCTTCGCCTTCGACCTCTGGACCGTGCGCCCCTTCGGGTTCTTCGAAGCCTCGCCGGAGCTGCGGGAGCCCCTCCACGGTGGCCTCGCCTTCGCCAAGGGGGCCATCGACCAGGCCGTGGCGACCTTCGAGGCCGAGCTGGTGGGCATCCTCGCGCCCCTGGGCCCCACGGCACCCGCGAAGGCGCTGCCCCCCGAGCAGATCGCCCGCGTCCTCACCCGCGCCGTCCACGGCTTCAAGGAATCCGCCAAGGATGCCGACGAGCTCCGCGCCATGATCGACGGCCTGCTGGAAATGGTGCTGGCCTCGCTTCGGCCCGCGCCGGAGGCGGGGGCCTGAGCCGGTTCGTCCATACTGGAACCGATGACGCGCCCCCTGCCCGATGATCTGCTGAAGGTCCCCCACCGCCGGGACGTGCCCTTCGCGCGCCTCACCACGCTGGGTGTGGGCGGGCTCTGCCGCTGGCTCTTCGAGCCCACGACGGAAACCGAGGCCCAGGCCTTCGTGCGGGCCTGCGCGCGGGAGGGCCTGCCCTGGCGGGTGCTGGGGGGCGGCTCGAACCTGGTGGTGCTGGGCGACATCGACACGCCGGTGCTGCGGCTCGCCCTGCCGAAGGTGGTCCAACGCGACGGCACGCGGTTCACGGCGCCGGCCAGCCACGGCCACATCGCTCTGGCGGAGGCCGCGGCGGCCGCAGGGCTGTCGGGCCTGGAGTTCGCCAGCGGCATTCCTGGCTCCCTGGGCGGGGCCATCCGCATGAACGCCGGGGCCTACGGCCGCGAGTGGGTGGATGTGCTGACCCGCTACCGCTTCCTCACCCCCGAGGGCGAGCTGGTGGAGAAGGCGCCGGAGCCCGGCGAGTTCCGCTACCGCTGGAGCTTCCTCACCGGGGGCCGCGTGGTGCTCTCCGCCACGGCCCAGCTCGCGGAAGGCGACCCGACCGCCATCCGCGCCCAGGTGGCGGAGTACCGGGCCAAGCGCGGCACCAGCCAACCCCTGTCGAAGCGCAACGCCGGCTGCATCTTCAAGAACCCGCCGGGCCAGAGCGCCGGCCGCCTCATCGACCAGGCGGGCCTCAAGGGCCTGCGGGTGGGCGACGCCGAGGTGAGCCCTGAGCACGCCAACTTCCTCGTGAACCACGGCCATGCCACTGCCGCCGAATTCGCCGAGCTGATGGAACAGGTGCGAACGAGGGTGCGGGAAAGGCATGGCGTGGAGCTGGAACCCGAAGTGGAGATCTGGCGGGAGCACCCTTGATCTCCAACGGCCAGCGCCTCGAGATCTGATGGCCAGTTAAGCGGGGTTAGGCCGCCCTCACTGACGGACATAGCGCAGGTGTGTGGCGGCCGGACCATCAAAAACCTTGTCTATGCGAAACTGCGGCCCGGGCTCGCTTAGGTTCTCGAAGAGACGCCGCCCGCCGCCGAAAAACACGGGTGCCAAGGCGATTTCCAGCTCATCAACGACACCTAGGTTCAGATACTGCTGGATCACATCCGGTCCACCCGCGACACGAATATCACGACTGCCTGCGGATTCCCGAGCCAATTCTAGGGCGCGCTCTGGCCCTTCATTGACGAAGTAAAAGGTCGTGCCACCGGGGCGTATCCAGGGCTCGCGTTTCTCATTGGTAAGAACGTATACCGGTGTGTGAAACGGAGCCTCTTCTGGCCAGGCGCGCTCGCCTTGGTCGAACATCCGCTTGCCCATGATGTTGGCACCGATGCGCTCGGTGGTCCTGCGAACCAGGTCATTGACCGGTCCGGTTTCTCCTCCTGATTCGAGCTTGAGGAGGTTCTCGCGAAAGTACTGTTGATTGATGAGCCAAGCCATCAGCGCACCCCACTTGGCACCCCAGTTCTTATACGCGGGGTTCTCCATGGTCATTCCTTCCGGCGCCATGTAGCCATCGAGGCTAATCGCGATGTTCACAAATACCTTGCTCATGATTTTCCTCTCGTATGTTTAGATGCCATGCAAGCTCGGGATTACGGCAAGAAAAAACTCGTTGAACTCATGATCCGCGTGCAGAAGAAAGTGCACGCAAACCAAGGCAGGGAGTTGGAATCCGAAGTGGAGATCTGGCGGGCCTGATGCGCCCTGCTCAGGAAGCAGGTTTCCCCTTGGCCTTGGCACGCCGTGCCTCGCTTTCGCGAATCATCTTGTCGAGGTCCGCCGCCGGCCGGATCTCCCAGGGCCCCATCTTCAGGCCCGGGTGGTTCGAGATCAGGTGGATGGCGTGGTTGAGGTCCCTGGCCTCCAGGATCAGGAGGCCGCCCAGCAGCTCCTTGGTCTCGGCATAGGGGCCATCCGTCACGGACACCTTGCCCTGCTCGAGGCGCACCATGACGGCGGTGTCCGGCCCCTGCAGCCCCTCCCCGCCGACCCAGTGGCCATCCTTCTTGAGGCCCTCATCGTAGGTGAAGCACGCGTCGAACCTGTCGTTCTGCTCGCTTTGGGAGAGGGTCGACCATTGCTGGACATCGAGGTACCCGAAGCAGATGTATTTCATGGTGGCTCCTATGGGGTCGTCCTGACCGCCTTCAACCTCTGGTCGTTCGGGGAGGGGCCTTTTCGACAGGGAACCGAAGATTTTTTGGGTGATCGGCCTGACTCAGCCAGAAAAGCAAGGAACCGCGAATGACGCGAAAGGGCGCGAAACGCGGCGGAGATGGGCCGCCTGGGCCTTCGGCCCCCAGCCGCGCGATGCGCGGCTGGCCACACGCGGGGTGGGGATGCCGGCTTCTGAAGGCCGCCAGACCCGCCCCGCGCGTGGAGGCGGAAGCGGGATCGTTCGCCATTCGCGCGCCCGCAGGGTGATTCGTGTCTTTCGCGGTTCGATCATTACCAAGCGCGGGTAGGCCAATGATCAGGAATTATTTTTGAAGTTCGGTCACCCGCCGTTCGAGGAACCGCCGCTCGGGCCCCTGCTGGACCAGCTCGAGGGCCCGGCGGTAGGAGGCCAGCGCCTCCTCCGTCCTCCCCAGGCGGCGGCAGAGGTCCGCGCGGGCCGCGTGGGCCAGGTGATACTCCGCCATGTCGCGGCGCGCCAGGAGGGCGTCGGTGAGGTCCAGCCCCGCCTGGGGGCCGTCCCGCATGGCCACCGCCACCGCCCGGTTGAGGTCCACCACCGGCGAAGGCGCCACCCGGGCCAGGAGGGTGTAGAGCCCGACGATCCGGCCCCAGTCCGTGGCCGGGGTCCCGGCGGCCTCCGCGTGGACGGCGGCGATGGCGGCCTGGAGCGTGTAGGCGCCCGCCCGGCGGGAGGCCAGCGCCTGGTCCGCCAGGGCCTTCCCTTCGGCCATCAGGACCCGGTCCCACCGGGAGCGGTCCTGGTCCTCCAGCAGCACCAGGTCCCCCTCCGGCGAGATCCGCGCGGCCCTCCGGGACTCCTGCAGCAGCATGAGGGCGAGGAGACCCATGACCTCCGGATCCGGCAGCAGCTCGAGGAGCAGCCGTCCCAGGCGGATCGCCTCGCCCGAGAGGTCCGGGCGCGTCAGCGCCTCCCCCGAAGAGGCGGAGTAGCCCTCGTTGAACACCAGGTAGACGACCTTCAGCACGGCATTCAGACGGTCCGGCAGGTCGGCCCGGCCGGGGATCTCGAAGGGAATGCCTGCGTCGCGGATCTTCGCCTTGGCGCGGACGATCCGCTGGGCCAGCGTGGACGGGGCGGTGAGGAAGGCCCGCGCGATGGCCTCCGTCGTCAGGCCGCAGATCTCCCGGAGCGTCAGCGCCGTGCTGGCTTCCGGAGGCAGGGCCGGGTGGCAGCAGGTGAAGATGAGCCGCAACCGGTCATCTTCGACGCCCTCCTCCTCCACCCACTCCAGCTGCCCCTCGGCGGGCAGCTCGGCCAAAGCATCGAGCGAGGTGCTGAACCGGGCGGACCGGCGCAGGCGGTCGATGGCCTTGAAGCGTCCCGTGGACACCAGCCAGGCGCGGGGGTGGTCCGGCACCCCATCCCGGGGCCAGGCCTCCAGCGCGGCCGCGAAGGCGTCATGCATGCCGTCCTCGGCCAGGTCGAAATCCCCGAGCAGCCGGATCAAGGAGGCGAGGACCCGCCGCGACTCCGAGCGGAAGAGTGAATCGAGGAGATCCGGAATGCCCCCGGGGGCGATGGAAGCCATGGGGCATCCTCCCAGACCCTAGAGGATATAGGAGGCTTCCAGGCCCTCCAGGCCGCCGCCTCCAGGCGGTAGACTGGCCCCCATGTCCATGCTTCCCCGCACCCGCCCCAAGCGCCCCTGGTTCCCCTGGGTGCGGGCGGGGATCACGCTGGCGGTGCTGGGCGGGGGGGCCTGGGCCCTGATGGAGCTCGGCACACGGTATCTCGGGCTCCAGAAGCTCACCATCGAGCAGGTGAACGTGAGCGGTTGCCGGGGCGAGCGCCAGGCGGAAATCCAGGCACTGGCGGAGAAGCTGGCGCTGGGCAAGCCCCTCTTCTGGCTGGACGCGGAGGACCTGCGCGCCCGGATCGAGGCCAAGCGCTGGGTACGGAACCTCCAGATCCGGAAGGACCCCCCGGACCGCCTCAGCCTCGTCGTCGAGGAGCGGCGGCCCGTGCTCTGGCTGGTGCGGAGCAACGGCGTATTCCTCGTTTCCGACGACGGCATCCTCCTGGATCGGGTCAATCAGGCGAACCTAAGTCCCATTCCCGTCGTGGTGGATCCCGCCAGCCAGACGGACCAGGGTCTGGCCCGGCTTGTGAGCGCCGCACGGGTTTTGAGGGAAAAGCAGGCAGGGTTTTACGACCGGGTGACTGAGTTCCGCTGGAGCCCCAAGGGGCCCGTGGCCTACATCGAGGGCCTTCCGGCCCCGATCTACCTGTCCCGCCAGGATGTGACGAAAAACGTGCCCAATTTCCAGGGCCTGTTCGTCGACCGCCTGTCCCAGCGACCGGACCTGGCCCGGCTCCGGTACATCGACCTGCGCTGGGACGAGGAGGTCGCCGTGGGGGAACCCGAGGATGCCCCGGCCGGCGTCAAGACGCCACGCTGACCCGCAGGGGAAGAAAGCGGCGTTTTTTCCGTGTGCAAAGGCTCGAACCTGGCACGGAAGTGGTGTAAACCTAGAGCAAGGAAAAGGATCTTCATGCCTCAGCGTGCCGTTCTCCTAGGCCTCGACCTCGGTGCAAGCAAAGTGGTGGCGGTGGTGGCCGTCCAGGAGGAAGACGGGACGCTGAATGTGACGGGCACCGGGCAGGCCTCCCCCCAGGGCGGCTTCACCCAGGGCCAGATCACGGACATGGACCTCTGCACCCGCGCCGTCGTGCGCGCCGTGGAAGAGGCCATGAACACCGCCGGCCAGACCAAGGTGGATGGCATCCGCGTGGCCGTGGACGGCATCCAGTTCAAGGGCGAGAACCTCCGCGACTCCATCACCATCAGCAGCAGCGACAAGATCATCACCGCCTCGGACCGCGACCGCGTGCTGGAGCAGGCCACCAACGGCTGCAAGCTGGCCAAGGAGGAGCTGGTCCTCCACCGCATCCCCCAGATGTTCCACATCAAGGGCCAGCGCGACATCCGCAACCCCGTGGGCATGTTCGGCGAATCGCTGGAGGCCGAAGTCCGCATCATCGTGGCCCCGAGCCCCGTCATCATGAACATCCAGCTCGCGCTGAAGAACGCGGGCCTGCACGGCGCGGAGCTGATGTACTCGCCCCTGGCCAGCGCCGAGGCCGTGCTGAGCCGCGAGGACCGCGAGAACGGCGCCGTGGTGGTGGACATCGGCGAGCACCTCACGCACCTGGGCATCTTCCTGCACGGCACCCTGTTCCACTCGGCCGTGATCCCCATCGGCGGCATGCACTTCACCCGCGACCTGGAGATCACCAAGCACCTGGGCGGCATCGCTGCTTCCGAACGCATCAAGATCCGCTTCGGCACCGTGCTGCACAACCACGTGCCCCCCGAGGAATCCATCGAGCTCGAGGAGGAGGGCCGCCTGGTCTCCCGCCGCGAGATCGCCGAGGTGCTCCAGGCCCGGGCGGCGGAGCTGCTCAACCTGGTGCTGGCGGAGATGGGCCGCACGGGCCTCATGCACGAGATCCACGGCGGCGTGCACCTGGTGGGCGGCGGCGCCCTCCTCACCCACCTCGCCATCCTCGCCCAGACCATCCTCGGGCGGCCCCGCGTCGTGCTGGGCCGCATCATCGGCGTGTCCGGCCTGCCCCAGGCCACCGGCAACCCCTACTTCGTGAACGCCCTCGGCGCGGTGAAGTCCCTCGCCCGGGACATGAGCGAGACCCGCGGCAAGCAGGACCGGGGAGACGGTTTCCTCGGCCGTTTCAAGAAACTCTTCTAGTGCCTGTCCTCTGTGATGCCCCACTCGGGAGTTCCGATGTCTGAGACCCCCTTCCTCCCCTGCCCCCACAGCCTCCCCGGCGCCAACATCAAGGTGCTGGGTGTGGGCGGCGCGGGCTGCAACGCCATCAACCGCATGATCGAGAGCGGCGTGACCGGCGTGCAGTTCATCGCCATGAACACGGACCAGCAGAGCCTCTCCCAGAGCAAGGCCCACCTGAAGCTGCCCCTGGGCCCCCAGAGCAGCCGCGGCCTGGGCGCGGGCGGGAGCGCCGAACGCGGCGCCGTGGCCGCCGAGGAGAGCCGCGAGGAAGTGCTGGCGGCCCTCCAGGGCGCCGACATGGTCTTCATCACCGGCGGCATGGGCGGCGGCACGGGCACGGGTGCGGCGCCGGTGCTGGCCAGCTTCGCCCGGGAGCTGGGCGCCCTCACCGTGGCCGTGGTGCTCACGCCCTTCGCCTGGGAGGGCCGCAAGAAGGGCGACCTGGCCCTCCAGGGCCTGTCGAACCTGCGGGAAACCGCCGACACCGTCATCGTCGTGAGCAATGAGCGCCTGAAGGCCGTCTGCGATGCCCGCGTGACCATGAAGGAGGCCTTCCGCGTGGCCGACGGCGTGCTCATCCAGGGCGTGCGCGGCATCGCGGACCTCATCCTCAAGCCCGGCATCATCAACGGCGACTTCGCGGACGTGGAGGCCGTGCTGCGGGATGGCGGCGAAGCCCTCATCGGCACCGGCGCGGGCCGCGGCGAGGAGGCCGTCATGGACGCCCTCAAGAAGGCCCTGGCCTGCCCCCTGCTGGAGCGCGCCCAGACTGGCGCCGCCGCCAACGTCATGGTGTCCATCACCGCCGATTGGGAGGTCATGGAGGCCTCCGCCATCGAGACGGCCATGAACTACCTGCAGGAGCACTACAACGGCCGCCCCGACATCAAGGCCTGCACCGTGGAGGGCGAGGGCATGGAGGACCGGGTGCTGGTCACCGTCCTGGCCAGCGGCTTCGACGGCGAGGACAAGCTCCTGCAGGACCGCCGTCACAGCCTGAACCTGGCCGGGGCCGTGGAGGCCGCCGCGCCGACGCTGGTCGCCGCCGGGATCCAGCCCGTGGATGGCCAGGCCGTCCTGCCCGTGAACGGCCCCAGCGGCCGGGTCTACGGCGAGGTGCCCGCCAGCGAGCAGGGCCCCACGCCCACCCGCCTCCTGCCCCAGGCCCCCACACCCAGCGGCGAGCTGCCCGGCGGCAACGAGGATCTCCACGTGCCCGCCATCATCCGGCTGGGCCAAGGGCGACTGCCCATCGAATGACGGCGCGACTGCCCATCGAATGATGGTGCGACTGCCCATCGAATAGCGGCGCTGCTGCCTATTTGAGTCCGCATCCACTGAGAGTGTTTCTCAGGATTCTGTGTTTCCGCGCCACAGCATGCGCAGGTCTCGAATTCCCTGCGGATTCGGTGCTTGCACCGGGCTAAGGTTAGGGGAATCGGCCGGATGGCCCATCGCCGGCCCTGCGGACGTGCCTGTGATCCCGACTGCCGCACCTCGTACGCATCGACCGTCCGGCCTCGACCTGGAGGGCTTTGCCGGCCTCTCCGAAGCCGAGGCGCAGCTTCGCCTGGAGCGCGACGGACCCAACGAGCTGCCCTCCCGGGACCGGCGCGGCTTCCTGGCCATCGCCTGGGAAGTGATGCGGGAGCCCATGTTCATCATGCTCGTCGCGGCGGGAACGCTGTACCTGCTGATGGGCGAGCACGGGGACGCGGCGATGCTGCTCGGGTTCGTCTTCGTGGTCATGGGCATCACCATCGTCCAGGAGCGGCGGACGGAGCACGCGCTGGAGGCCCTGCGGGACCTCTCCAGCCCCCGGGCCCTGGTGATCCGGGACGGCCGGCAGCACCGCATCCCGGGCCGCGAGGTGGTGCCCGGCGACATCCTGGTCCTGGCCGAGGGCGACCGGGTGCCCGCGGACGCCCTCCTGCGCGCCGGCCTCCACCTGTCGGTGGACGAGTCCCTCCTCACCGGCGAGTCCGTGCCCGTCCGCAAGGCGGCCTCCGCCGAGGCCCGCGCCATGGAGCCGCCGGGCGGGGACGATCTGCCTTCGGTCTTCTCGGGCACGCTGGTGACCGCGGGCCAGGGCGTGGCCGAAGTCCTGGCCACGGGCCTCCAGACAGAGCTCGGCCGCATCGGCAAAGCCCTGCAGTTGGTGGAGCCGGAATCCACCTTCCTCCAGCGGGAGACGGGCCGGCTGGTGCGCACCTTCGCCCTGCTCAGCCTGGGAGCCTGCCTGACGGTGGTGGTCCTCTACGGCCTGACTCGGGGCGGCGCCCTGGAGGTGTGGAAGGAGGGCCTGCTGGCCGGCATCGCCCTCGCCATGGCCACCCTCCCCGAGGAATTCCCCGTGGTGCTCACGGTCTTCCTGGCCCTGGGCGCCTGGCGCATCTCCCACCATCGGGTCCTCACCCGGCGCATGCCCGCCATCGAGACCCTCGGCGCGGCCACCGTCCTGTGCGTGGACAAGACCGGGACCCTGACCCTCAACCAGATGACCCTCCGGCGGCTGGACGTGGAGGGGCACGCCCAGGATCTGGCGGCGACCGGGCCGGACCTTCCTGAGCCGATGCACGAGCTGATGGAATACGCCATCCTGGCCAGCCGGAAGGATCCCTTCGACCCCATGGAGCGGGCCCTCCACGCCGCCGGCAAGACCTGGCTGATGGAGACCGAGCACCTGCACCCGGACTGGTCGCTGGCCAGGGAATACCCGCTGATGCCAGGCCTGCTGGCCGTCACCCACGCCTGGACCCGGGCGGACGGCCAGATCGTGGTGGCCACGAAGGGCGCCCCCGAGGCCGTCGTGGACCTCTGCCACCTGCCCCCGGACCGCCGCGCCACGGTGGACGCCCGGGTGGCGGAACTGGCGTCCCGCGGCCTGCGCGTCCTGGGTGTCGCCCGCGGCCGCTACGGCGCTGCCGACCTTCCGGAGGGTCACCACGACCTGGACCTCGACTTCGTGGGCCTGCTGGGGCTGGAGGATCCAGTGCGCCCCAGCGTGTCCGCCGCCGTGGCGGAGTGCCGCACCGCGGGCATCCGCGTGGTGATGATCACCGGCGATTACCCGGCCACCGCGGTCAGCATCGCCCGGCAGGCGGGCCTGCCCCATCCCGAGCACGTCCTCACCGGGCCCGAGCTGGACCGGATGAGCGACGCGGACCTCGCGGCGAGGATCCGGGAGGTGGATGTCTTCGCCCGTGTGGTGCCGGAGCAGAAGCTGCGTCTGGTCGCCGCCCTCAAGGCCAACCGCGAGGTGGTGGCCATGACGGGCGACGGCGTGAACGACGCCCCGGCCCTCAAGGCCGCCCACATCGGCGTGGCCATGGGGGGCCGCGGCACGGACGTGGCCCGGGAGGCCGCCGACCTGGTGCTGCTGGACGACGACTTCTCCTCCATCGTGGCCGCCGTCCGGATGGGCCGGCGCATCTTCGACAACATCCGCAAGGCCGTGGCCTTCATCCTGGCCGTGCACATCCCCATCGCCGGGCTGTCCCTGCTGCCGGTCTTCCTCGGCTGGCCCCTGCTCCTGCTGCCGGTCCACATCGTCTTCCTGGAGCTGGTGATCGATCCTTCCTGCACGCTGATCTTCGAGGCGGAGGCGGCCGAGCCCGACGTCATGCGTCGGCCGCCCAGGGACCCCGAGGAGCGGCTGTTCAGCCTGAAGGCCACCGGGCTGGCCGTGCTCCAGGGGATCACCGCCCTGGCCGCCTGCGTGGCGGTCTACCTCCTGGCCCGGCCCACCCACGGCCACGACGCGGCCCGTGCCCTCACCTTCGCGGGCCTGGTGGCGTCCTTCCTCGCCATCATCCTGGCCAACCGGTCCTGGTCGAGGAGCATCCTCGGCAGCCTGGGGAGTCCCAACCCCGCCCTCTGGTGGGTGCTGGGCGGCACCACCGCCTGCCTGGCCCTGGTGCTCGCCTGGCCCGTGGCCCAGCGCCTCTTCCACTTCGCCCCGCTGCACGGCCTGGACGTCCCGCTGGCCCTGGGGATGGGCTTCGCCAGCATCCTCTGGTTCGAGGCCTTCAAGCTCCTGCGCCACCGGGCCGCCCCGGCCGGAGGCTGAGCCATGTTCATCGGCCTCCTCCTCCTGGTCTCGGCCCTGGTGCTGGCCTACGTGGCCTGGCGCACCGCCTCGGTTCCCTGGTTCGCACGCGGGCCCCGGCGACGCCTCTGGGTGGCCTTCGCGGGGGCCTGGGGCCTGATGGTCGCCGGGGGCATCCTGGGACACGAGGCCACCTTCCCCGGCGCGGGCTGGGTGGCCCTCGCGGGCATGACCCTGCTGGGCCTCCTCTTCCTCGCCTTCGCCTGCCTCCTGGCCGTGGACCTGGCCACGGGGTTCGGCTGGTGGTTCCGCGCCGCCGCGCCCCGCCTGCGCGGGTGGGCCCTCCTGGCCAGCCTCGGGCTGGCCGCCGCCGCGACCGTCCAGGGCCTGCGCCCGCCCGAGATCGTGGCCTACGAAGTGCGCCTGCCCGGCCTGCCGCCGGAGCGGGACGGCCTCGTGGTGGCGGCCCTGTCGGACCTCCACGTGGGCGCCATCCTGGGGCCGGACTGGCTGGCCGCCCGGGTGGCGCAGGTCCAGGCCCTGAGGCCCGACCTGGTGGTGCTCCTCGGGGACGTCTTCGAGGGGCACGGCCGGCCCGCCCCCCGCTCGATCCAATCCCTGGGCGACCTGCGGGCCCCCTTGGGCGTCTGGGGGGTGGATGGAAACCACGAGCACTACGGCGTCGCCGGAGCCCCCCTGGAGTCGGCGGGCGTGCGGGTCCTGCGGAACGCCCTCGCCAGCCCCGTACCTGGGCTGGTCCTGGCGGGCCGGGCAGATGCGGGCCGGAGCCTCCGCCAGGCCGCGTGGGCCGTTCCCCGGGAGCGCCCGGAAGGCGCGCTGGTGCTGCTGTCCCACCGGCCCACCCAACTGGAACCGGCGGCCCGCTCGGGCGTGGGGCTCATGCTCGCCGGCCACACGCACGCCGGCCAGATCTGGCCCTTCGGGTACCTGGTGGTGAGGGTCTATCCCACTCTGGCCGGGCGGGCCCAGGTGGGGGACATGACCCTGATCGTCAGCCGCGGCACCGGCACCTGGGGCCCGCGCATGCGGCTGTGGCGCCGGGGCGAGATCAGCCTGATCCGGCTGAGGCCGGCGGAGGCAGGCCGCCCCGAGGGAAGGATCCACTCCGGAGGCACCGAGAATGCGGAGGGAAGGCGCTGAGAAAAGCCATTCGCCACCGATCTCGCCGATGGCGGTGACGGCGCCCTGGAAGGATCGAACCGCGAAAGACGCGAATCACCCTGCGAGCGCGCGAAAGGCGCACAATCTTGCTTCCGCCTCCACACGCATGGCGCGACTGGGGGCCGAAGGCCCGGGCGGCCAGACTCCGTTGCGTTTCGCGCCCTTTCGCGCCTTTCGCGGTTGCATGCTCTTCAGGCCGAGTCAGGCCGACCAGCTCCCGCTCCGCCCTGGCCAGCGCAGCGCCTCCGCCAGTTCCTCCAGGAACAGGGCGCGGGGCACAACCTGGAAGCCGTAGTCCCTCAGGCCCTCGTGGGGCAGCTGGCCGTCGATCAGGGCGAAGTCCCAGGCCGCGAGCCGCTCGTCCAGGGCCTGGAGGGCGGCGCGGCTGGCCTCGGGCTCGAGGCTGAACATGCTCTCGCCGAAGAAGGCTCGGCCCAGTGACACGCCGTAGAGGCCGCCCCTCAGCTCGCCGTCGCGCCAGGCCTCCACGCTGTGGGCGTGGCCCGCGCGGTGGAGTGCGATGTAGGCCTCCCGCATCTCCGGCGTGATCCAGGTGCCATCCTGGCCGGGGCGCGGCACCTGGGAACAATGGCCGATGACCCCTTCAAAGGCCGTGTCGAAGCGGATCTCGAAGGGGCGGTGGCGCAGACTCCGGCGGGTGCGGGCGGAGAGGTACAGGTGGCCGGGGCGCAGCAGGGCCCGCTCCGGCGGCGACCACCAGAGCAGCGGATCGCCCTCGCCGTACCAGGGGAAGATGCCGCTGCGGTAGGCCAGGAGGAGGCGCGCCTCGCTGAGGTCGCCGCCGATGGCCAGCAGGCCGTCCTCCGCCAGCTCCGGGTCCGGGAAGACCAGGGCCTTCGTCAGCCGAAAGACAGGCACGGCCGGCCGTCCTGGAGGTCCACGGTGACCCTGCCGCCCTTGGCCAGGGGCCCGAAGAGGATCGCTTCCGCCAGGGGCCGGCGCAGCTCGCGCTCGATGAGCCGCGCCATGGGCCGGGCGCCGAAGGCCGGGTCGTGGCCCTTCTCCGCCAACCAGGCCCGCGCCGCGGATGTGCAGACGAGGCTGACACCCTTCTCCTTGAGCTGCTCCTCCAGCTCGCGGAGGTGCTTGTCCGCCACGCGGACCATCGACTCGCGGCCCAGGGGCGCGAACTGGAGGATGGCGTCCAGGCGGTTGCGGAACTCGGGACTGAAGGCCTTCTCCAGGGCCCCGGTGGCCGTCTTCCGGGCCCCGGCCTCGGCGAAACCCACCTGCCGCGCCGACAGCTCCCGGGCGCCGACATTGGTGGTCATCACGAGCACCGTATGGCGGAAGTCCGCGCTGCGCCCATGGCTGTCCGTGAGCGTGGCGTGGTCCATCACCTGGAGCAGGATGCCGAAGAGGTCCGGGTGGGCCTTCTCCAGCTCGTCCAGCAGCAGCACGGCGTGGGGGGATTTCCGCACGGCATCCGTGAGCAGGCCGCCCTCCTCGTAGCCCACGTACCCGGGTGGCGCGCCGATGAGCCGGGCCACCGTGTGCTTCTCCTGGTACTCGCTCATGTCGAAGCGCAGGAAGGCGATGCCCAGGGCCTTGGCGAGCTGCTTGGCCAGCTCCGTCTTGCCCACGCCCGTGGGCCCCGCGAAGAGGAAGCAGCCCATGGGCTTCAGGGGATCCCGCAGGCCGGAGCGCGCCAGCTTGATGGCACCGGCGACGGTCTCGCAGGCCTGATCCTGGCCGTAGATCTGCGCCCGGAGCTGCGCTTCGAGCGTCTGCAAAGCTTCACGATCGTCAGCGCTGACGGAGGCCACCGGAACGCGGGCCATGCGGGCCACCACAGCCTCGATCTCGGCGGGGCCCACTTGCTTCGCTCGCGCCTTCTTCGGCAGCAGCTTCTGCGCGGCGCCGGCCTCGTCCACCACGTCCAGGGCGCTGTCCGGCAGCTTGCGGTCCGTCAGGTGCTTGGACGCCAGGCGCACGGCCGCTTCCAAGGCCTCGTCCGAGTACGTCACACCGTGGTGCGATTCGTAGGAGGCCTTGAGCCCCTGCAGGATGGCGAGCGCGTCGGCCGTGGTGGGCTCGCTCACCTCCACCACCTGGAAGCGCCGGGAGAGGGCGCGGTCGCGATCCAGGGAGCCCTTGAGGTCCTGGAAGGTGGTGGCGCCGATGCAGCGCAGGTCGCCGGAGGCGAGGGCCGGCTTCAGCAGGTTGGCCGCGTCCATGGCGCCGCCGCTGGTGGCGCCGGCACCCACCAAAGTGTGCAGCTCGTCCACGAAGAGGATGGCGCCGGGCTCGTCGGCCAGGGCCTTCAGCACGGCCTTGAGGCGCTCCTCGAAGTCGCCCCGGTAGCGGCTTCCGGCGAGGAGCGCGCCCAGGTCCAGGGCGAAGATGCGGGCGTGCTTCAGAGGTTCCGGCACCTGCTTCTCGTGGATGCGGCGGGCCAAGCCCTCCACGATGGCCGTCTTGCCCACGCCGGGCTCACCCACCAGCAGAGGGTTGTTCTTCCGGCGCCGGCAGAGCACCTGCGCCATGCGGGTGATCTCGGCGTCGCGACCCACCAGGGGATCCAGCCGCCCCGCCGCGGCCCGGGCCACCAGGTCCGTGGCGTAGGCCTCCAGGGGGTTCTCGGCCACGGTGCCTTCTTCTTCCTCTTCCTCCACCTGCTTCTTCGCCGGAGCCTTGGCCTTGGCGGTCGCAGGCCCATGGCTCAGCACCTTCAGCAGGGCCAGCCGCTTCACGCCGTGCTTCTCCAGCAAGTGGCGGGCGTGGCTGGCCTCCTCCTCCAGGAAGGCCGGCAGCAGCTCGCCGCCGCGGACCTCCTTCCGGCCAGCGCTGAAGGCGTGGACCAGGGCCCGCTCCACCACGCGGACGAACCCCAGGGTGCTGTGGGGCTGGACCTCTTCGCCCTCGGGCACCGGCTCGAACAGGCGCTCCAGGGCGGCCTCCAGGTCTCGGCGAAGGGTGTCCAGCTTCACGCCGCATCCCTTCAGCGCCTTGGCCGCGTGGGGATCGTCCAGCAGGGCCAGCAGCAGGTGCTCCAGGGCCACATCCTCGTGGCGCCGCGCCTTGGCCAGGTCGAAGGCCCGCTGGAAGCCCTGGTTCAGGTCCTTGCTGATGTTCGGAGACTCAGGCATCTTCCGCCTCCACGGTCAGCAGCAGCGGGAAGCCCTCCCGCTCGGCCAGCCGGCGGCCCCGCTCGGCGCGGGTCTCGGCCACGTCCTTGGTATAGACCCCCGCCACACCCACGCCGGCCCGGTGCACCGCCAGCATGATCACGGTGGCTTCGGCTTCCGGCTTGCGGAAGACCGTCTTCAGCAGCCACACCACGAACTCCTGGGTGGTGTAGTCGTCGTTGTGGAGGAGCACCTTCCACAGACCGGGCTCCTTCACCTTCGCCCGCTGGCGGGTGAGGACCTGGCCCGCCTCCTTCGACTGCCTGGCCATGGATCGTGCCTCCGGGGCACCAGGATAGCGGGGCTCCGGGGCGAGGAGAAATCAGCGGTGGATTCACCGCGGAGAACGCGGAGAACGTAGAGAAATCAGCGTCTGCTTTCCTCTGCGTTCTCCGCGTTCTCTGCGGTTGGCGTTTTTCTTTCCCCTGGCTACGACAGCCGCAGGAACCCGCCCCGGGCCAGTTCCCGAAGGAACAGGGCGGCGCGGAAGCCGGCATCGGCCTCGCCGGGATTCGCCTGGGCCATGACCTCCATCACCTGCGCCACGGTGCGCGTGCCATCGCAGGCCTCCCACAGGGCCGTGCCGCGGGCGTCGAGCTTCACCCGGAAGTTGGGTCGCTTCATCAGCCGCACCAGCCAGGCCCAGCGTGGGGACAGGATCTTGGGGCGGATCAGGACCAGCGTGTCCCCCTCGCCGGGCTCGGCCGTCACGGCCTGAACCGGCACGAGGGCGAGGAAGTTTTCGTCGTGGAAGGGGTTCATGCTCGACCACTTTCAAACAGAAAAGATGAACCACGAAGACGGAAAGACCACGAGGGAAAGTTCATCCCTCGTGGTCTTCCTGTCTTCGTGGTGAACGTCAAGGCCCTAGAAATTGGCACTGGGCGGGGCGGGCTCGTCGGCTTCGCCGGCGTTGGCCAGGGGCACCCGGATCAGGTAGACGGCGATGCCGGCCAGGATCAGCAGGCTGATCCAGAACATGCCGGGGTCGGCGAAGATCTTGTACTTCACCTCGAAGAAGGCGAAGGAGGCGAAGAGCAGGCCCACCAGGGCCTCGCCGGCGATGAGGCCGGCGGCCAGCAGCACGCCATTGTTCTCCACGCGCACCTTCTGGGCCTCGTTGAGGCCCCGCTTGGCGCCGATCATCTCCACGGCGCCCTTGATGAGGCCGCCCAGGAAGATCGCGAAGGTGGTCTCCAGCGGCAGGTACATGCCCACCGACACCAGCATGGGGCTCTTGACCTGCATGAGGATGAAGGCGAAGCCCATCATCATGCCGACGATGATCAGCGGCCACGCCATCTTGCCTTCCACGATGCCCTTGCTGAGCAGGGCCATGAGGCCCGCCTGGGGCGCCGCCAGCTGCTTGGAACCGAAGCCGGCGTCCAGGGAGAGCACGGCCTTCTTCTGGTCCGCGGGCAGCTTCTTCACTTCGTCCAGGGTGTAGCTCTTGCCATCGGGGGCGGTGACCACCTGCACCTGCTGGGCGGTCAGCTCGGCGATGCGCTTGGTGCCCTGGGCGGAGATGTCGCCTTCGTGCAGCACCATGAGGGGGATGAACAGCACCACGGAGGCCAGGGCCACGCCGATGAGGTCGCCCATCTCCATGCGCCAGGGCGTGCCGCCCAGGATGTGCCCGGCCTTGAGATCCTGCAGCATCTCACCGGCCACGGCCGCGGAGACACAGACGATGGCCGCCACGCCCAGCACCGCCGCGACGCCCTCCTGGCCCTTCACGCCGAGGAGCACCATCACGAGGGCCGTGATCACCAGGGCCGTCAGGGTCAGGCCGGAGATGGGGTTGTTGCTCGAGCCCATGATGCCGACCAGGTAGCCGCTGATGGCCGCGAAGAAGAAGCCCAGGATCACCACCACCAGGGCCGCCACGAAGGAAACCAACGGGCTCACCTGGAAGATGCGCCAGGTGATGAAGAAGGTCACCAGGGCTGCGAACCCGAGGCCGAAGAGGACGTTGGTGAAGGGCAGGTCCTTGTTGACGCGGTCCACCACGTGCTCGCCGGCGGCGGCCTTCTTCATGTCGGAGACCGAGCGGGTGAGGCCCGTGGCCAAGCTCTTGCGCATCTTGAAGAGGGTGAAGCCGGCGCCCACGAGCATGCCGCCGATGGCGATGGGGCGGACGATGAACTTCCACACCGAGTAGGACAGGGCGATCCAGTCGCCCTGGGAGGCGCCCTCAGGCAGGACGCCCGGCGCCATGAAGTAGGTGATGATGGGCACCAGCAGGCCCCAGGCGATGATGCCGCCGGAGAAGTTCAGGGCCCCGAGCTTGGGCCCGATGATGTAGCCCACGCCCATGTAGGCCGGGCTGATGCCGGGGGAGCTGAGCAGCATGCCGCCGGCCACCTTGGCCTTCCAGGTGCCGACGAGGTTGATGGTGCTGGTCTTGAAGGCCACGAACCGCTCCCAGGTGCTGGCGAAGACCGAGATCTGCACCAGGGCCTGGATGGCGGCGCCGAGGCCCATGGCGCCGAAGAGGAACTTCGTGCCGCTGCCCCCGCGGGCGCCGGCCTTGTGGATCTCGGCGGCGGCCACGCTCTCGGGGTAGGGCAGCTCGGCGTCCTCCACCATCACGCGGCGGAGCAGGGCCACGAACATGATGCCCAGCACGCCGCCGCCGAACATGATCAGCGAGCTGGTGACGTAGTGGCCGGCCGTGAAGAACTTGGGCCAGATGCCGCTGATGGCGAAGGCCGGGACGGTGAAGATGGCGCCGGCGGCCACGGACTCGCCGATGCTGCCGACCGTTCGGGCCATGTTCTCTTCCAGGATGGTGCCCTTCATCAGCTTGATGAGGGCCATGCCGATCACGGCCGCGGGATAGGTGGCGGCGATGGTCATGCCGGCCTTCAGGCCGAGGTAGGCGTTGGCGGAACCCAGCACCACGGCCATGACGAGGCCGATGAGCACCGCCCGCAGGGAGAACTCCCGCAGGTTCTGGTCAGAGGGGACAAAAGGTTGCATCGGTGCTCCTGGAAAGGCGCAGAGGGATGGAAAGAAAGGTCGGATGGAGCGGATAGTCTAATACATCGCTGTTTGATCCATCCCAGATCCCACGGGGAACCTGGGCTCCCGGGCGCCCCGGAGGGCCGCCTCCCGGCAGACGACCCCGGGGAAACAGGCCTCCGATCCTGCTCGGAGAGAGTCCAACAGACCACCCGCCCGAATCACCGCTCCGCCAGGGGCTCGTCCGGTCGCCGCTCCACGGAGAGGAGGATCACCGCCCCGAGGATCAGGGCCGCGCCCACCCACTGCCATGGCAGCAGGATCTCGTGGAGGAAGAGGGCCCCGAACAGGCAGGCGGCCAGCGGCTCCAGGGTGCTGACGACCGAGGCCCGGGCGGCCCCCACCCGGGCCATGCCCGCCAGCAGGAGGGGAATGGGCAGCAGGGTGCCGATCACGGCAAGCCCCAGCAGGGGCTTCCAGGCACCGAGGGCCAGCGCCGGCTCCCACCGGTGCGACCCCAGGGCCAGGATCAGGTACATGAGCCCCGCGCTGGACATGATCCAGGCGCTGGCGACCAGCGAGGGCACGCCCTTCTGGAGGCGCGCGCCCAGCAGGATATAGGCCGTATAGCCAAAGGCCGTGGCGAGCCCCATGACGAGGCCCAGGACATCCGTTCCCCGGCCCGGCGCACCCACCGCCAGGGCCGTCCCCAGAAGCGACGCGAGGAGGGCGATCAGGTCGCGGCCCGCCAGGCGGTGCCGCCCGCCCAGGACCTCCCACAGGGCCACCATGGCGGGGTAGAGGTAGAGAAGCAGGGCCGTGAGGGCCACGGGGATCCGGCGGGAGCTGGCGAAATAGAGGCCGCTCTCCACCACGTAGAGGGCGCCCATGCCCACGAAGCCGGCGATCTGGGCCGGCGTGAGGCTGAAGCGGACCCCCCGCAGGACCAGCCACAACCAGAGGGCGCCTCCGGCCACGAGGAAGCGCACCGCCAGGAAGGTGGGGAGTCCCAGGCCCAGGGCGGCCGCCTGGCGGTTGAAGATGGGCAGGAGGCCGAAACAGATCCCCGACACGGCCACCAGCAGGAAGCCCAGCCCCCGGCCTGTGCCCGAACCCCCGGTGGCCGGGTCCTTCGCGTCGTCATCCATCCCAGCAGGGTATCGCGGCGCCCAGGAGGGCATCGCGGGGCATGCCACGGCCTTCTTCAGAGGAGGCGACCCGGCTCCCTGGCATGATGCTCATGTTGGCGCTGCCATCCCCAGGGTGGGGGCGTCCCGTGATGCCCCCGGACCCGGTCCCCATGCCCACCCTCACCAGCAAAGCCAATCCGCGCTTCAAGGAGCTCCTGGCCCGCCTCCGCCCGGGCGGCGCCCGCCGCGAGGCCACGCTCCTGCTGGGCGCGAAGCTCATCGAGGCCTGGGCGGAGGCCCGGCGGACCCCCGCCGGAAAACGTCTGCGCCCCGCCCTCTGGCTGCGGCTGGAGCAGGCCGCCCCCCACCCGCTGGAGGCGGCCCTCGGCCTGGACACGCAGGTGCTCGGCGAGGCCCTCATGCGGGAGCTGGCGGACGCGGGCAGCCCGCCGGAGCACGCCCTGCTGATGGACCTGGACCCCGAGCCCGCCGGGCCCCTGGCCAAGCGCGTCATCGGCGCCTGGGGCATCCAGGATCCGGGCAACCTCGGCGCGCTCCTCCGCAGCGCCGCCGCCTTCGGCTTCCAGGAGGCCCTCCTGGGTCCGGGCTGCGCGGATCCCTTCCACCCCAGGGCCCTGCGCGGCAGCATGGGCGCCGCCTTCCTGATGCCCCTGCGCCGGGCGGCGCGCCTGGAGCCGGATGGGGGTCGCTGGTACGCCCTGGACGGCGGGCCCGGCGCCGTGCCCCTGGCCGAGGCCGATCTATCAGAGCCCCTGCGCCTGTGGGTGGGCAGCGAAGGCCATGGCTGGCAGGGGGTGGACCTGCCCCCGGCCGTGCGGCGCCTGGCCATCCCCATCCAGGGCGTGGAAAGCCTCAACGCCGCCGTGGCCGCGGGCATCGCGTGCTACGAGGCGGCGCGGAGGCTGGGCCGGGAGCTTGATCGGGAGCTGAGTCGGGAGCCGGGGCGGTGACCCGCGGCTGGCTCCTCCGCCTTCTCGAAGCCGCCGTGCTGGCGTGCGTCTTCATGCTCGCCTTCCGCTTCCCCGGCGCCCTGGGGGGCTGGCTGGAGCCGGCCCTGGCGCTGCTCTTCCCCCTGCTGCTGCTGGAGGGCCTGTTCAAGGGACGCCACGCGTTCTGGACCTGGGTGGCGATCCTGGGCGGCCTCCTCCTCCTCTACCAGTGGGTGCCGCAGACCCTGGCCTCCAAGGGCGGACTGCCCTTCGGCCTGGCCCTGCTGGGGACGGTCCTGCTGAGCCTCTGGGAAGCCACCGGGCTCTGGCTGGTGGCCCTGGGATCGCGCTGGGCCTTCCGCCGCATCGGGCCCCTGGCCGCCGCCTGCGTGGCCGCCTTCCTCCTGATGGGCTGGGAGACCTGGGGCTTCCATGTCTATCCCTGGACCTGGGGCGCCGCCTTCGGCTCCCTGCCCTGGCCCGCGCGCTCCGCCGCCTTCCTGGGCGCCTCGGGGCTGTCGGCCCTGGCCTGGGGCGCCGGAGCCTGGGCCGCCGCCCACCTGGCGCGGGGCGCCTCTCCCCGGCGGATCCTGGCGGGGCCCGGCTTCGCCGTGGGCATGATGCTCCTGCTGGGAGGCGCCTGGTTTCTGCTGCCCCGCGACGGGGAACGGACCCTCGACGTGGCCATGATCCAGCCCAACTTCCCCGCCGGTGTGCGCTGGCCGGGGATGGAAGCGGAGATGTGGCGGCGCAGCGACGCGCTGCTGAAGGCCCGGGGCTGGCCGAGGCCCGGGCGGACGACCCTGCTGCTCTGGCCCGAGAGCTCGGTGCTGGGCCGGGATGACCGTCATCCGGATCTGCGGCTTTCCGCCGAGGCCGTGTCCCGGGGCGTGGCCTGGCTCTTCGGCACCGAAGGAGGTCCCTACAACCTGGTGCGGGGCGAGGCGGCCGGCCGGCCGGCCTTCGTGTTCGCGAAGACGGAGCCCATGCCCTTCGGCGAGCGCACGCCGGGCCCAGAGCCCTTCCGCCGGTGGCTGGACGGGAAGATGGGCTTCGTGTCCCAGGAGGCCGGAGAGCTCAAGGAGGGCTGCGCCTTCGCCGTGCCCACCCCCGCCGGCGACCTGCATGTGCATCCCCTCATCTGCAGCGAGGCCCTCCTGACCCAGCGCACCCGCCGGGGCTTCGAGCTGGGCCACGCGGACCTGCTGAGCAACCACACCAACGACGGCTGGTTCGACCGCAGCATCGCCACGGACCTGCACGCGGCCCAGATCCGCCTCCGCGCCACGGAGCTGGGCGTCCCTCTGCTGCGGGCCACGCTCACGGGGAAGTCCGGTGTGTTCCAGGAGGACGGCCACTTCGAGCTTTGGGGAGAGCCTCTCAGTGAAGGAGCCTTCGCCGTGGTGTTGACCTGGCGGCCTGTGCACACCCCCGCGCGTTCCGCCTGGCTGCTGCCGGGGCTGATGGCGGGACTGGCGCTAGGAACGGTACTGCTAGGCTGGAAGACCCTAGGGCCTGTTTTCAAAGTGGGGTGTGGCCGCGCAAGGGGCGCCGCCCAAGCGAGGCAAGGAGAACGGCGATGGCAATAGCGGCCCTATTGGCGAGGCGTTCGACGCAGGATCGCGCCGGGCGCCGCCCCTTGCCCTCCGGGACGGGGCCAGCCGCGCGTCCAGCGGCGTCTGCGGCCTTGAACGATGCACCACATCGCCCTGCGGCCGCATCCTTGCTGGATCACGCGGCTGGACCCGTCGCGGCTCGCATCCACTTTGGAAACAGACCCTAACCCGGAAGGCCTGATGGACCGCGATCTCCTCGTACCCGAGCCGCTTTCGACCCCGCATGGCACCGTGGCCTTCTTCGACGAGACCTGGAGCGTGGACCCCCGCGAGCTCCAGATCTTCTTCCAGGCGGAAGAGGTCTACTGGACCGCGGACCGCACCATCGGCCAGTGGCGGCGGCTGCTGGCCTGCTCCCGCCTGCTGACGGCCCGGCTCGTGCCCGAGGGCCACCGGGGCGGCCGCCTGGTAGGCGCCACCCGGCTCTGGTCCGATCACGCCTACGAAGCCAAGCTCTACGACGTGGTCACGGCCCGGGACCTCATGGGCCTGGGCGTCGCGACGGAGCTGGTGAAGTGGGCCTTGCGCCACCCCTGGACCGGCGAAGTGCAGCGCTTCGTCCTGGAGACCCGGGACGCGGCCAACTTCTACCCCCGCTTCGGCTTCCGCCTGGGCCAGGAAGTCGACAGCTTCCACATGCGGGTGGGCATCGCCGAGCTCGAGCAGCGGGGTCTGCGGTGAACGAAACCCTCCCCGGCCTCCCCGAGGCCGCCCTGAAGCCCCTGATCCTGGCCAGCAGCAGCCCGCGCCGCCGCCACTGGCTGGAGGCCATGCGCATCCCCTTCGAGATCCAGGCGCCTGAGGTGGACGAGACGCCCCTGCTGGACGAGGAGCCCGGCGACCTGGTGCTGCGCCTCGCGGAACTGAAGGCCGAGGTGGTGGCGGGCCGCAACCCCGACCGCTGGGTCATGGCCGCGGACACCACCGTGGCCGTGGACCATCACACGCTCAACAAGCCCCTGGACACGGAAGACGCCGTGCGGATGCTGGGCCTGATCCAGGGCCGTGCCCACCAGGTGCACACCGGCTTCTGCCTCCAGCGGAACGATCAGGTCCACAGCTTCGTGGACACGGCCCAGGTGGTCTTCCGCCCCCTCACCGAGGCCCAGATCCGCTGGTACATCGGCACCCACGAACCCATGGACAAAGCGGGCTCGTACGCCATCCAGGGCATCGGGGCCCTGTTCATCGAGGGGGTCGAGGGCAGTTTCTCCACGGTGATGGGCCTGCCCGTGGAGCGCATGGGCGCCCTGTTCCTCCAGCTGGGGCTCCTGAAACCCTGGATGGGCTTCCCCAGGTAGGGTGGTCAGACCTCGCGAAAAATCCCAAACCCCTGACAAAGAAGAGGTTCCGGGAGGTTATGCGCCACCTCGGGTGCGGAGGCGGAGTCGGCCTCGTCTCGACGGCCTGCGGCCTGGAGGAAATCGCCACCTTCACAAACCTCCAAATAGAACACCGGATAATCCCCTTAGTCGCTGGATCTGCCTCAGAAAAAAGGGATAAACAATCCTGTGGCACTGATCTATGATGGTGACTTGCGACACAAATTTGCCGAATGTCGCCCCAGTGTGACCAAGTCCTCTGGACACGAGTGTCGTCTTACTTCAGACGCCGCTCCGCCGACATTCTCTGGACGGAGACGCCGAGGCCCGGAAGGAATCCCTTCCGGCTCGCCCGGCACCTGCCAGAATCCCTGGCCATCACCTCCGATCCGTCCCGCGTCCCACCGTCCCTTCAGTCCCCACTGGCTCCGGCCACCGTGCGGATCCGAACTTTCCAGGGGTTGTGCATGCACCAATTCGACCGAGCGTTCCGCTTCGTCCTGCCGGCCGGGGCCGTGGCGGTCCTTCTCACGGTGCTCACCGTGGGCTGGTTCACCCAGCCGGACCGCTTCGCCAAGGGCTATGCCCCCGAGCAGCCCATCCCCTTCTCCCACGAGCTGCACGCCGGCACCCTCCGCATGCAGTGCCAGTACTGCCACTCCGGCGTGGACAAGTCCCGCACCGCCGGCATCCCCAGCGTCGACCTCTGCATGGGTTGCCACAAGGTGACCCGGACCGACCGGCCCGCCATCCAGAAGCTGACGCAGATCGCCAACTCCGGCCAGCCCATCCTCTGGCAGCGGGTGCACACCCTGCCGGATCACGTCTTCTTCGACCACCGGCCCCACGTGAACGCCGGCATCACCTGCCAGAGCTGCCACGGCGAGGTGCAGACCATGAAGGTGGTCACCCGCGAGATGGGCATGCGCATGGGCAACTGCCTGGCCTGCCACCGGGATCCCCACGCCGCGCTGCCCGCCGGTTCCAAGATCACCCGGGGCGCCGAGAACTGCGCCGCCTGCCACCGCTAGGAGCTCCGACGATGGCCGACGAGACCCGCAAGCCGCTGCTCGACCGCGCCGCCGCCCTGCTGGCGGGCCCACTCCTCCTGGGCCGGGAGGCCCTGGGCCTCGTCTTCCGCCCGGACCGCGAGACCCCTCCGGAGACGCCGCCGGAAGCGGTTCCGCTCCGCATCCCCATCACGCCCCCCGAACACGCCATCAAGCGCCGCGGATGACCCCATGAAGACACGACTTCCCGAACACGGCCCCATCGAGACCCCGCGCTTCTGGCGCACCCTCGAGGAGCGCATCGAGACGGCCGAGGCTCAGCAGGCCGCCCACGATGAGTTCCTCCCCGGCGCCATTCCGAGCGGCCCCAACTACGACGATGTCCATGGCCTGCCGCCCCAGAGCGGTGTCTCCCGCCGCGACTTCCTCGGCCTGGTGAGCGCCGCCGCCGCGCTGGCCGCCACCGTGGCCTGCGACCGCAAGGGCCAGGGCACCGTGGTGCCCTACACCAAGCGCCCCGTGGAGGTGATCCCCGGCGTGGCCAACTACTACGCCAGCGCCACCCACGAGGGCCGCCGCGTCTATCCCGTGCTGGTGAAGACCCGCGAGGGCCGCCCCATCCACCTCACAGGCAACGACGAGCACCCCGGCGTGAAGGGCAAGACCAGCCCCCGCGTCATGGCCGACGTGCTGCGTCTCTACGACCCCGATCGCCTCCGGGCCCCCAAGGCCCAGGGCCATGTGGCGAGCTGGGCGGAGGTGGAGGCCCAGCTCCACGGCGCGCTCCGGGGTGCCAAGGCCGCGGGCAAGCCCGTGCTGCTGATCTCCGGGGCCGTGACCTCGCCCAGCCGCAAGGCCCTGCTGGCGGACCTCAAGACCACCCTGCCCACCCTGGAGCATCTGGCCTATGAGCCCGCCGCCGGCGACGCCGCCGAGGTGGCCGCCCTGGCCAGCTTCGGCCAGGCGGTGGACCTCCAGCCCCGGCTGGACAAGGCCAAGGTCATCCTGTCGCTCGGTGCAGACTTCCTGAATGGCGAGGATCCCGAGGCCCAGGCCGCCTGGGGCGCCAAGCGGCGGTTGAAGAGCGCGAAGGATGAGATCAACCGTCTCTGGGTGCTGGAAGGCCCCCTCACGCTGACCGGCACCAACGCCGATCAGCGCGTGCCCGTTTCGCCCTCCCGCCTCGGCGCCGTGGCCTTCGCCCTGGCGAAGGAACTGGCGGCCAAGGGCGTGGCGCTGCCCACCGGCACGGATCTATCCGGAATTTCCGCGGGCGCCCCCGCGGGCATTCCGGCAGCCACCTGGTCCAACCTGGTGAAGGACCTCCGGGCCGCCGGCCGGAACGCCGTGGTGCTCTGCGGGGCCCAGATGCCCGCCGAAGCGCACCAGGCCGCCCACCTGCTGAACGCCATGCTGGGCTCCGAAGCCGTGGCCCTCCGCGCCGCCGAGCCCCTGGTCACGGTGAAGGATCTGGAAGCCGCCGCGCAGAAGATGGCCTCCGGCGCCTACGCCGCCGTCCTCTTCTGGGACGTGAACCCCGCCTACACCTACCCGAAGGCCGCCGCCTGGAAGGACGCCGTGGCCAAGGTCCCCTTCCGCGCCTGGATCGGCCAGGTGGAGGACGAGACCGCCGCCCAGTGCCAGCTGCTGCTGCCGGAGAACCACTGGCTGGAGAGCTGGGGCGACTACACCACGCCCGGCGCGGCCGTCCTCCAGCAGCCCGCCATCGGCGCCCTCTACGACACCCGCCAGGGCGAGGACATCCTCCTGGGCGTCCTGAAGGCGCTCGGCGCCACTGTCCCCGACGGCTACCACGCCTACTTGCAAGCCCGTTGGAAGAAGGAGCTGCCTTTCGGAACCTCCTTCGAGCAGGCCCTGCACGACGGCCTGGTGAAGGGCGAGGCCAAGGCCTCGGCACCCGTCTTCAAGGGCACCTCCGTGGCCGTGGCCGCCAAGAAGGCCGCCTCAAAGATCGACGGGATGGAGCTGGTGCTCTTCCCCGGCTTCGCCACGCACGACGGCCGCCATGCCAACAACAGCTGGCTGCAGGAGACGCCGGATCCCATCACCAAGATGACCTGGGACAACCCCGTGGCCGTGTCCGTGCAGGACGCCAAAGCCCTGGGCCTCGAGGAAGGCGATCTGGTCACCCTCACCCTCGATGGCGCCACCCTCAAGCTGCCCGCGGTGATCCAGCCGGGTCAGGCGCCGGGCGTGCTGGCCCTGGCGCTGGGCTACGGCCGCACCACCGGTGGCGTGGCCAAGGGCATGGGCGTCAACGCATTCCCCCTGGTGGGCCTGGATCCCGCCAGCACCCACGTCCGCGGCGGCGCGAAGCTGGCCAAGGTCGGCGGGAAGAAGGAACTCTCCCGCACCCAGAGCCACCACCGCATGGAGGGCCGCGACCTCGTCCGCTCCCTCACCATGGACGAGTTCGCCCACAACCCCCAGGGGCACCACCACATGCCCGAGCTGGTGACTCTCTACGAGGATCAGAAGTTCCCCGACCACAAGTGGGGCATGGTCATCGACCTGGCGGCCTGCACCGGCTGCTCTGCCTGCATGGTGGCCTGCCAGTCCGAGAACAACGTGGCCACCGTGGGGCCCGAGCAGGTGGCCCGCGGCCGCGAGATGCACTGGATCCGCATCGACCGCTACTACGAGGGCGAGCTGGAGAACCCGAAGGTGGTCCACCAGCCGATGCTGTGCCAGCACTGCGACAACGCGCCCTGCGAGAACGTCTGCCCGGTGAACGCCACCAACCACAGCCCCGAAGGCCTGAACCAGATGGCCTACAACCGCTGCGTGGGCACCCGCTACTGCGCCAACAACTGCCCCTACAAGGTGCGGCGCTTCAACTTCCTGGAGTACACCGCCTACAAGACCGAGCCCGAGACCCTGGTGAACAACCCCGAGGTCACGGTCCGTCCCCGCGGCATCATGGAGAAGTGCTCCTTCTGCGTGCAGCGCATCAATGACGTGAAGATCCGCGCCAAGGGCGACGGACGCGCCATCCTCGACGGCGAGATCACCACCGCCTGCATGGCCGGCTGCCCCTCGGACGCCATCGTCTTCGGCGACCTGAAGGACCCCAAGAGCAAGGTCTCCCAGCTGGTGGCCGCCAGCCGCGCCTACCGCGTGCTGGAGGAGCTGGGCGTCAAGCCCGCCATCACCTACCTGGCCGATCTGAAGAACCCCGCCGTTGAGGCCACCGTGGGAGGTCACCATGAAGCCTGATGCCGCCATCCTGGCCGGCGACATCCCTCAGGGCCTGCTCGAGCCGGCGCTCACCGAGGGCGTGGTCACGCCCGGCAGCCTCGACGACCAGGTCCTGGCCTTCCCCGAGACGAAGCCCCCGAAGCAGTGGTACATCGGCCTGGCCGTCACCCTCACGGCCCTCCTCATCGGCGTCGGCTGCATCGGCTACGTCTTCGTCACCGGCATCGGCGCCTGGGGCAACACCAGCCCCGTGTTCTGGGCCTTCGACATCATCAACTTCGTGTTCTGGGTGGGCATCGGCCACGCCGGCACGCTGATCTCGGCCATCCTCTTCCTCTTCCGCAAGCGCTGGCGCAACGCCATCGCGCGCTTCGCCGAGGCCATGACCATCTTCGCGGTCATCTGCGCCGTGATCTTCCCACTGATCCACGTGGGCCGTCCCTGGCTGGCCTACTGGCTCTTCCCCTACCCGAACCAGCGCGCCCTGTGGACCAACTTCCGCTCGCCGCTGCTGTGGGACGTCTTTGCGGTGAACACCTACTTCTCCGTGTCCCTGATGTTCTGGTACCTGGGCCTCATCCCCGACATCGCCTCCATGCGCGACCGCACCAGCAGCAAGCTGCGGAAGGTGATCTACACCGTGCTGGCCATGGGCTGGCGCGGCGCCGCCTCCCACTGGCAGCACTACGAGAAGGCCTACCTCCTGCTCGCCGGCCTGGCCACGGGCCTGGTGCTCTCCGTGCACTCGGTGGTGAGCTTCGACTTCGCCACCTCGGTGGTCCCTGGCTGGCACATGACCATCTTCCCGCCCTACTTCGTGGCGGGCGCCATCTTCGCCGGCTTCGCCATGGTGGTGATGGTGCTGGTGGTGGTGCGCGAGACCATGCAGCTCAAGAACCTCATCACCATGCGCCACCTGGACGTGATGAACAAGGTGATCCTCGCCATGAGCTGCATCATGGGCTACAGCTACATGATGGAGGGCTTCACGGCCTGGTACTCCATGAACGAGTACCTCCACCACGGCTTCATGAACATCATCAGCGGCACCTACGGCTGGGCCGGCTGGGTGACCATCAGCTGCAACATCTTCATCCCGCAGATCCTCTGGTTCAAGAAGGCCCGTGCCAGCTACTTCTGGATGATCCTGGTGGCCGTGGGCGTGACCATCGGCATGTGGTTCGAGCGCTTCGTCATCATCGTGATCTCGCTGCACCAGGACTACCTGCCCTCCGCCTGGCGCATCTACAAGCCGACCATGATCGACTTCGGCGTCCTCCTGGGCACCTTCGGGATCTTCTTCACGCTCGTCCTGCTCTTCGCCCGGGTGCTGCCGGTCATCGCCACCACCGAGGTGAAGGCGATCCTGCCCGGCGCCCAGCCCTCTCACCATGGAGACGACCACCATGCCTGAGACGTCCTACGCCGTCCTCGGCGTCTTCGAGACGCCTGACGCCCTCATGAAGGCCATCCCCCAGGTGCGCGCCGCCAAGCTCGGCACCGTGGAGGCCTACACGCCCTACGCCCTCCACGGCATCGAGGAGGCCCTGGGCCTCCGCCGCTCCCCCCTGGGCGGCATGGTGCTCGTCATGGGCATCCTGGGTGCCATCACCGCCTTCGGGTTCCAGTACTGGATCAGCGCCATCGACTACCCCATCATCACCGGTGGCAAGGGGGCGGGCTCCTGGGAAGCCTTCATCCCCATCATGTTCGAAGTGACGGTGCTCTTCGCCACCTTCACGGCGGGCCTGGGGATGCTGTTCCTCCTGAACAAGCTGCCCTTCTTCGGCCACCCGGTGCTCTCCTCCAAGTCCATCAAGGGCATCACCCGGGACCGCTACGTCCTGGCCCTGGAGGCCGAGAGCGAGGCCTTCGACAGCGCCGCCGCCACCCGGACCCTCCAGGCCGCCGGCGCCATCGAAATCGAGGCCCTGCCCGCCCCGGACCGCAGCCCCTTCCTCACCAGCGACTACATCCTGCGCACCCTGGGCGGTATCTTCATCGCCTGCGTGGTGGCGGGACTGGCGATGTACTTCGCCACCAAGTGGTTCCCCGTGCTGGCCCCCATGAAATACATGCAGGAGCAGCCCCGGTTGAACGCCCAGAAGGCCTCCGACTTCTTCAAGGACGGCCACGGCATGCAGCAGCCGGTGGCGGGCACCGTGGCCCGGGGCTACTTGCCCACGGCCACGGGCACCCAGGAGGAGGCGGCCTCGCTGGTGAATCCGCTGCCGCGCACCCCGGAGGTCTTCGCCCTCGGGAAGAAGGTCTACACCAACCGCTGCGAAGTGTGCCACGGCGCCGTGGGCAACGGCGTGGGCAGCCTGACGGCCGCCTACGGGGCCAAGCCCGCCAACCTGCAGGCCCAGCAGTTCCTGGACTACCCGGACGGCAAGATCTACTGGGCCATCGTGAACGGCAAGAACGCCATGCCCTCCCACGCCCCCTACCTCTCCGAGCGGGAGCGGTGGGCCGTGGTGGATTACGTGCGCGCCCTCCAGCGCGCCCAGAACGCCAAGGACGAGGACCTGAAGGTGGCCACGCGATGAGCCAGGACAAGAACACCTCCAACCTCCCCGCCTCCTGGCTCTGGGGCGCCGTGGCCCTGGGCGCCCTGGGCGTCCTGGGCAGCTACGTCGCCGCCGGCCCCGAGCGTTTCTGGGCCAACTGGGTCTTCTGGTTCGTGCTCCTCTTCACGCTGGGCCTGGGCTCGCTGTTCATCGTGGCCCTGGAGCACCTGGTCAACGCCAAGTGGAGCGTGCCCATCCGGCGCATCCCCGAGCGCCTGGCCACCCTGCTGATCCCCTCGATCCCCGTCGGCCTCATCGCCCTGGGCGCCATCCCGGTGCTCTATCCCGGCGCCAGGCCCGAGGCGGCCCACCATCCGCTCCTGGCCGGCAAGGCCTTCTGGTTGAGCCTGCCCTTCTTCTCCGCGCGCACCGTCGTGGCCCTGGCGCTCTGCCTCCTGGGCCTGTGGGTGCTGGTGGGCGGCTCGCTCAAGCAGGACGCCACGAAGGACCCGGCCTTCAACTTCCGGGCCCGCAAGTTCGCCCCCGCTTTCATGGCCATCTTCGCGCTGGTGGTGACGCTGGTGGCCTTCGACTGGATCTCCGGCCTCACGCCCGAGTGGTACAGCGACATCTTCGGCGTCTACGTCTTCGCCGGCGCCTTCCTCAGCGGCCTGGCGGCCACGGCCCTGGCGGTCCTGCACCTCCAGGACCAGGGCCGGCTGGAGGGCGTGCGGGGCGACCACCTCTACAACCTGGGCGGCTTCCTCTTCGCCTTCACGGTGTTCTGGTCCTACATCGGCTTCGCCCAGTACATGCTCATGTGGTACGCGAACCTGCCGGACGAGGTCATCTGGTACAAGGTGCGCCTCCAGGGTTCCTGGCACCTCATCACGCTGGTGCTGGCGGGCCTGCACTTCGTGCTGCCCTTCTTCGCCCTGGTGACCCGGGACTCGAAGAAGGATCCCCGGCGCCTGCGCCGCGTGGCCTACCTCATGCTCGGGGCGCACGTGCTCGACATCTACTGGCTCATCTTCCCCATCCTCGGCGCCAGCCCCAGGTTCTCCTGGCCCGAGCTCAGCTTCGCCCTCTTCTTCCTGGGCGGGATCCTGCTCTGGGCCCGCGGCGCCATGCAGAAGGGCGAGGATATGCCCGTCGGCGATCCCTTCCTCCGTGAGGGCCTGGAGTTCCGGCTATGAAGATCCAAGACTACCTCTCCCCCGAGGAGCTGAAGCGCCTGCTGTCCGCCCTGCTGGTGGTGATCTGCTTCATCTTCATCGCCGCCTTCTTCGGCTTCACCGTGCTGCCCGGCCTGCGCTACCAGGCCCACACGCAGCCCGACGCCGTGCCCGTCCAGGCCGTGCAGGGCGAGACCGGTTGGCTGGACCCCACGGACTACCCCGCCCAGGCCCGCCAGATCATCCCGCCCATCGACCCCAAGACCGTCATGACCCCCAACCCCGAGCTCATGGCCCGCGGCAAGGCGATCTTCGCCCAGACCTGCGCCAGCTGCCACGGCCCCGAGGGCAAGGGGGACGGCCCGGCGGGGAAGGGCCTCAACCCCATGCCCCGCAACTTCACCCAGAGCGCGGGCTGGAAGAACGGCACCCGCGTCGAGGACATCTACAAGACCCTGAACGAGGGCATCAAGGGCAGCTCCATGGTGGCCTACACGGACCTCTCCAAGCGGGACCGCATGGCCCTCGTCCACGTGGTGCAGTCGCTGGGCACCTTCGACCACGGTGCGAGCGATCCGAAGGCCACCGCCGCGATGGAGAAGCTCTTCGCCAGCGCCGGTGAAGTCATCCCCAACCGCATCCCCGTCTCCCGCGCCGTGGACATCCTCTGCCGGGAGTACGCCGAGGCCCATCCCCAAGGCCGGCCATGATCTTCCGTCCGCTCCGCTCCTCCTTCTCCGGCCTGATCCTCGCAGCGGCGCTCCTGGGCCTTCCGGCCGGGGCCCAGGCGACCAAGTCCACCCCGGCGCCCGCCCCCGCCCCGGCGCCCGCGGCCGTCGAAGGCCCGGCGGCCCCCGCCTTCACCCCCCAGGAAGTGGGCATCGACGAGAAGCTCGGAGCCACCCTGCCGCTGGACCTGGCCTTCAAGGGCGAGGACGGCCAGCCCGTCACCCTGCGCCAGCTCATCGACAAGCCCACCATCCTGACCCTCAACTACTTCCGCTGCGCAGGCATCTGCACGCCCCAGCTCAACGGGGTGGTCGAGGTGCTGAACCGCACCCAGGCCGTGCCCGGCAGGGACTTCCAGGTCCTCACCGTCAGCTTCGACGGGCGGGACACGCCGGAGATGGCCGCCCAGAAGCGCACCAACTACCTGGGCGAGATGACCCGGCCCTTCCCGCCGGCGGCCTGGCGCTTCCTCACGGGCCCCTCCGCCGCCTCCAAGGCCCTGGCTGACGCGGTGGGCTTCAAGTTCAAGCAGACCGGCGACGACTTCGTGCATGCGGCGGCCCTCATCTTCCTCAGCCCCCAGGGCAAGATCACCCGCTACATGTACGGCGTGACCTACCTGCCCGCGGACCTCCAGTTGGCGGCCCAGGAGGCCGGGCGAGGCGAGGCCCAGCCCACCATCAACAAGTTCCTGAAGTTCTGCTTCAGCTATGACCCCGCGGGGCGCAGGTACGTCCTGAACACCACGGCCATCAGCGCCACCGTCACCATCCTGGCGGCCCTGATCTTCGTGGCCGTCCTCGTCCGCCGGGGCCGCAAGACCAAGTCCGAGGAGGCCGAATGACCACCCACGCCACCGCCCAGCCCAGCTATCTGGTGGACACGGGCTCCCGCAAGGGCCTCATGGCCTGGCTGACCTCCACGGACCACAAGCGGGTCGGGGTGCTCTACCTCTACTCGATGATCAGCTTCTTCTTCGTCGGCGTGGGCATCGGCTTCCTCATGCGCCTGGTGCAGCTGACGCCCTTCCAGCACCTGATCACCGCCCGGACCTACAACGCCCTGTTCACGGTCCACGGCGTGATCATGATCTTCCTGTTCGTCATCCCGGGCCTGCCCGCCGTCTTCGGGAACTTCTTCCTGCCGATCCTGATCGGCGCCAAGGACGTGGCCTTCCCCCGGCTGAACCTGGCGTCCTGGTACTTTTTCATGATCGGGGCCATCCTCGCGGTGCTCTCGCTGTTCACTGGGGGCGGCGCGCCTGACACGGGCTGGTCCTTCTACGCGCCCTTCAGCCTGAAGACCGGCACCAACGTGAGCCTGGCGGTGTTCGGCGCCTTCATCCTGGGCTTCTCGTCCATGCTGACGGGCATCAACTTCATCACCACCATCCACCGCCTGCGGGCGCCGGGCATGAAGTGGTTCCGCATGCCGCTCATGTGCTGGGCCCTCTACTCCACCTCCTGGATCCAGCTCCTGGCCACGCCCATCCTGGCCATCACCCTGGTGCTGGTCATCCTCGAGCGCTTCTTCGGCATCGGCATCTTCGATCCCGCCAAGGGCGGCGATCCCCTGCTCTACCAGCACCTGTTCTGGATCTACTCCCACCCGGCGGTCTACATCATGATCCTGCCGGCCATGGGCGCCATCACCGAGATCATCCCCACCTTCGCCAAGCGCACCATCTTCGGCTACAAGGCCATCGCCTTCTCCAGCATGGCCATCGCCGGCGTGGGCAGCCTGGTGTGGGCCCACCACATGTTCACCTCGGGCATGAGCAGCCTGGCCACGCTGCTCTTCTCGCTGCTGACGATGATCGTGGCCGTGCCCAGCGCCATCAAGGTCTTCAACTGGGTGAGCACGCTCTACAAGGGCAGCATCGACTTCCAGCCGCCCCTGCTCTTCGCCCTGACCTTCATCTTCCTCTTCGCCATCGGCGGCCTCACGGGCGTCATGCAGGGGGCCCTGGCCATCAACGTCCACATCCACGACACCTACTTCATCGTGGGCCACTTCCACTACGTGATGTTCGGCGGCACCGGCTTCGCCTTCTTCGCGGCGCTGCTCTACTGGTTTCCCAAGATGTCCGGAAAGATGTATTCCAAGAAGGCCATCTACGCCTCCTGGTTCCCCATGTTCATCGGCTTCAACATGCTCTACTTCGGCATGCTGATCCTCGGCATGATGGGCATGCCTCGCCGCTACTACGTCCACCTGCCCCAGTACCACACCATGCACGTGGTGGCGACCGTCGGCAGCTGGTTCCTGGTGCTGGGCCTCCTCGCCTTCTTCGGAACACTCATCTACGCCCTCTTCAAGGGATCGAAGGCCGAGGACAACCCCTGGGGCGGCGTCACGCTGGAGTGGACCATCCCCAGCCCGCCCCCCCAGGAGAACTTCGAGACCATCCCCACCATCACCCACGGCCCCTACCACTTCGAGCAGGAGTCCAAATGAGTGAGCACGTCCACCGCGACGACTTCGGCGCCCGGCTCGGCATGTGGTTGTTCCTGGTGACGGAGATCGTCCTCTTCGGCGGCCTCTTCATCGGCTATTCGTACATGCGGTACAAGTACCCCGTCGAGTTCCACCACGGCGGTGCCGAGCTGAACGCCACCCTGGGCGTCATCAACACCCTGGTGCTGCTCACCAGCAGCCTCACCGTGGTGCTCGCCATCGTGGCCATCCAGCGGGCGGAGAAGAAGCGGGCCATGGCCTTCCTGGGCACCACCCTGGCCCTGGGACTCACCTTCCTGGTCATCAAGTCCTTCGAATGGGCCGCCAAGTTCCACCACGGCCTCTATCCGAACGCCTCACACCTGGGCACGCTGCCGCCGGGGGAGCAGGTCTTCTTCGGCCTCTACTTCACGATGACGGGCCTCCACGGGCTCCACGTCATCGTCGGCCTCTCGCTCCTCTCCGTCATGCTCTGGTGGGTGGCCACGGACCGCATCCGCGCGGACCGCTACATCTACTTGGAGAACAGCGGCCTCTACTGGCACCTTGTGGACGTGATCTGGATCTTCCTCCTCCCGTTGTTCTATCTCGCCGCGTAAGGGCATGACCATGAGCGAACACGCCGAACACGCTGTCGACCACGCCCAGGGGCACCCCGGCTACGGCACCTTCATCAAGGTGTGGGTGGCCCTGCTGATCCTCACGGGCGCCCTGGTGGGCGTGAGCCACCTGGGCCAGACCTACGCCGTCTGGGGCCTGCTCACGCTGACGCCCCTCAAGGCCGGCCTGGTCTTCTACTTCTTCATGCACCTGAAGTACGAGGGGCCGCTGCTCAAGATCGTGGTCCTGGTCACCCTGGGCACGCTGCTGATCTTCTTCGCCCTGCTCTTCTCCGACGTCGCTTTCCACTGAGGCACCCATGGACTGGATGAACCAAGCCGCCCTATCGGCCCAGAAGTCCGACGCGGTCTTCTTCTACGTGTTCGGCCTCTCCGTCGCGTTCCTCATCTTCATCACGGCGCTGATGATCTATTTCGTGGTGCGCTACAGCAAGAAGCGCCACCCGAAGGCCGAGCAGATCGAAGGCCACCTGGGCCTCGAGGTCCTGTGGACCACCATTCCCCTGGCCCTGTTCCTCTCGATCTTCTACTACGGCTGGACCAACTACGAATACATGCGCCAGGCCCCCCGGGACGCCATGGCCGTGAAGGTCACCGCTCGCCAGTGGAGCTGGTCCTTCGAATACCCCAACGGCAAGAAGAGCAAGGTGCTCTTCGCCCCCCTCAACAAGCCCATGAAGATGGAGGTCCGCAGCGCCGACGTGGTGCACGGCTTCTTCATCCCCTCGTTCCGCCTCAAGATCGACGCCGTGCCCGCCCGCACCAACACTACCTGGTTCCAGGCCACCAAGCTGGGCTCGTATGACATCGAGTGCACGGTCATCTGCGGCGTGGACCACAGCCTCATGCTGAGCAAGGTCGTGGTGGTGCCCGAGGACGAGTTCAAGGCCTGGTACTTCGGCGGCGACGACGCCCCCGAGCCCGGCAAGGCCATCCGCGCCGCCGAGGCACATCCCGACCTCAAGGACCTGCCGCCGGGCCTCGCCGTGCTCACCTCCAAGGGCTGCCTGGCCTGCCACTCGGTGGACGGCAAGCCCAAGGTGGGCCCCACCCTCAAGGCCCTCTACGGCCGGCAGGAGGAGGTCCTCGTGGCGGGCGCCATGCGCGCCGTCACCGTGGACGAGGCCTACCTGCGCCGGGCCATCACCAACCCCATGGAACAGGTGGTGCGCGGCTATCCGCCCGCCATGCCCCAGACGCCCATGACGGAGCAGGAGCTCGCCGAAGTCGTGCGCTACCTCAAGACGTTGAACTAGGAGCACCCTCGTGAGCGTGGCCGCCCTTCCCCTGTCCAAGCCCAGCCCCGTCTCGACCTTCCTCGAGCTGACCAAGCTGCGCATCTCCGGGGCCTCCACGTTCACGGCGGCGGCGGGCTACGTGGCCTTCCTCCGCGGCGTGGACGCCGGCCTGGTCACCACGCTGATCGGCATCCTCCTCCTCGCCATGGGCTCCAGCGCCCTCAACGAGGTGCAGGAGCGGCGCTACGACGCGATGATGCCCCGCACGGCCGGTCGGCCCATCCCGCACGGGGACATCTCCGCCGGGTCCGCCACGGTCCTCGCCGTGACCCTGGCCGTGGCCGGGTTCGGCCTCCTCTGGGCCGCCCACAACCTCACCTCCGCGCTCCTCGGCGCCCTGGCGCTGGGCTGGTACAACGGTTTCTACACGCCCCTCAAGCGCGTGAGCGCCTTCGCCGTGGTGCCGGGCTCGCTCATTGGCGCCCTGCCCCCGGCCATCGGCTGGACCGCCGCCGGCGGCAGCGTGGCGGATCCCTCGGTCCTGGCCCTGGCCTTCGTCTTCTTCATCTGGCAGGTGCCCCACTTCTGGCTGCTGGTGGGCCTCCACGCCGAGGGCTACGAGAAGGCCGGCTTCCCCACGCTGGTCTCGGTCTTCGGCCGGCCCCGGCTGTCGCGGCTGACCTTCACCTGGACCTGCGGCACCGCCGCCGCGTGCGGCCTGCTGCCGATGTTCCGGGTGCTGGTCTCCTGGCCCTCCGAGGTCATGCTGGGCCTCGGCGCGGCCTGGCTCATCGCCGGATCGCTGCCGCTGCTGCGCGAAGGCCAGGATGCCCCCCTCTACCGCCGCGTCTTCATGAACATCAACCTCTTCGCCCTGGTGCTCACCGCCGCCGTCATCCTGGATCCCTTCTTCAGCCGCTGAGCGGCTCGGCTGAGTCCGGTCGAAAGGCTTTGTTGCCACCGGCCAACTCATTCCCCGGATCCCTGCGGTACACTTCCCGCCATGCCCCCTCGTCCCGCTGAACCCGCGCGAAAGCCGCATCCGTGGATGTGACGCGCTTCCTCGGGACGCACCGCTACACCTGGCTCATGGACCTGGGCCAGGGCGAGGACTGCGCCTTCCAGCTCCTGCGGCGGGAACTCGACGGCGCGCGCTTCCTGGCGCAGATCTGGTCGCCGCTGCCCGCGGAGCGCGACCTGGACCAGCTGCGAGACACCTTCCTGGCCCGCTTCCGCGACGCCGACCCGCTGGATCCGATCATCGGACACTTCGGCTTCGACGACGGCCAGGCCTGGCACCTCCAGACCCTCCAGGGGACGCCCCTCTCCCGCCTCTGGCCGGGCTGGGGCCCGGCCCAGCGCGCCGCCCTGACACAGCACCTCGCGCGGGAGCTGGCGCGCGACCTCCACCCCCGGTTCCTGCACCCCGAGGTCATCTCCTTCCGCGCCGGGCTCACCCTGATCCCGCGCGCCCTCGGCGGGGCTCCCTGGGGCCTGCCGGAGCTCGCCAGTCTCCTGCCCGAGGCCGTTCCCGCCTCGGCCCTCTCCGAGGACCTTCCCTGGACCCACACCCGGGATCTGTCGGAACTCATCGCCCGGCCCCTCCGGGGGCGGAGCCAGGAGCTGCCCTACCTCAAGTCCCTCATGCTCGGCCTCAACGCCCCCATCCCCATGGAGCGCATCGTCCTCCTCCAGGGCGAGGAGGGCGTCGGCAAGGCCCACCTGGCCGCCTGGGCCTGTGCCGTGGCCGAGGGCGAGGGCATCTGGGTCCACCCCCTCGAAGCCTCCGCGGATGAATCCGCCGGACGGTTCCTGGGCCGGCTGCTGGAGACCCTGCTCGCCGGTAACGAGGCGGACCTCTACGCCCAGCATCCCGAGACCGCCCGGGCCCTGTCCCTGCGGATGCCGGCCTTCGCCTTCCTCACGGGCGGACGCCACCGGAACCGCCAGGACCCCGGCCCCGAGCCCGAGGAGGTGAAGGCGGCCCTCGAGGCCCTGGACTTCGCCCGCCTCCTCCATCCCCGCCTCGTCCACCTCTCGAACCTGGAGCGCGCCGCGCCGGAGGTGCTGTCGCTGGTGCGGGAGCTGGTCCACCGCTCGGACCTGCCCTGGCTGCTCTCGCTCACCACGGGCGCCCAGGGCGCCGGTCTGAAGCCTTTCATCGCCGATCTGCGGCAGGAGGCCTCCGCGGCCCTGGTGGGCGTCAACCGCATGGAGGACGAGGACCTCCGCGCCATCCTGGACGACCTGCTGGGCCGCCACGCCCTGCCCCCGGCCTACGTGGCAGACCTGCTGGCCCAGAGCCTGGGCAACCCGGGCCTGCTGCGGAACGTCCTGGAGCTGGCCCAGCAGGAGGGCGCCCTGGCCTGGGACCAGGATCACTGGATCCTGGCCCCCGACCGCCCCGCGACCCTCCAGGCCCAGGCCGACCTCGTGCAGCAGGTCTTCCTGGGCCGCCTCCAGCGGCTCACCCCCGCCGCCGCCACCCTGGTGCGCCTGCTGGCCCTGGCAGACCGGCCCGTGCCCGCCGGCTCCCTCGGCCGCCTGCTGGGCCTCGCGGGCGATGCGCTGGAGGACGCCCAGCAGGGCGCCCTGGGCTCCCGCCTGGTCCAGCTCCAGGGCGGCCAGGCCCTCATGCCCGATCCCCGCTGGCGCGAGCTGGTGCTCGCCCACACGCCCCAGGCCGAGCTCAAGCGGCTGGCCCGCGCCCTCCTGGCGGTCATCCAGGAGCAGGGCGGCCCCGTGGCCCACTCGGTGACGCTCCAGGCCCTCGCCTCCGACGAGGCCACCGCGCTGGCGGCCGTGCTGGAGGCCCTCGACCACCACCCGCCCGCCCCGCCCCAGGAGGCCCAGCGGATGGTGGCGCAGGCCCTCCAGCTCCAGCCCCGGCCCTGGGACGAGGCGCGCCTGCACGAACACCTGGCGGATGCCTGGGCCGCCGGCTCCCAGGGACCTCTGGCGGATGGCGAGACCCCGGCGCGGCCCGTGGCGGACCTGGCCCTGGAGGCCCTCGACCACGCCCTGGACGCCCTGGGACGATCCGCCTTCCACGAGGGCGTCCGCCTGGCCGAGGCCCGGGTGCTGCGGAAGCGGGCCATGCTCCTGCTCCACCTCCACCGCCCCGGCGAGGCCCAGGAAGCGGTCATGGGGGCCGCCGCCCGCCTGAAGGACCACCCCCTGCATCCCGAGCAGCCCCGCCTGCGTCTGGCCCTGGGCCAGCTCCACCTGCTGCAGGGCCACCTGACCAAGGGCATCCGCGCCCTGGAGGAGGGCCTCCATCCCCAGGGCGGCCGGTCCCAGCCCCAGGACCAGGCGGCCCTGCTCACGGCGCTGGGCCGGGCCCTGGCCGCCCAGGGGCAGTTCCAGCGCGCGGCCGGCCACCTCGAATCCGCCCAGCGCCTGCTGGAGCACGGTCAGGACTACCGGGGCCTGGTGCCGGCCCAGATCGGCCTGGCCCAGGTCCGCCTCGCCCAGGGCCAGGCCGGCCCCTGCATCGCCCTGCTCCAGGAGGCCCTCCAGACCGCCCGGCTGCAGGGCGACCTCGGCCTCCAGAGCCAGAGCCACCTGGCCCTGGGGGCCGTGCGGAGCCTCCAGCAGTTCCTGGGGCCGGCCCTGACGCACCTGGACCGGGCCCTGGGCCAGGCCCAGCGGCTGGGCGACGCGCCCCAGGTGGCCATGATCCAGATCTGGCGCGCGCGCACCTTCGCCGCCATGGGCGATCCCGTGGCCGCGGACCACGCCCTGTTCCAGGCCCAGGGCCCCTCGTCGGGCGCCCAGCGCCTCCTGCTGGCCCCGGAGGAGCAGGGCGACCACACCCTGCTCCAGGGCGACGTGGCCCGGTTCCGCGGCGCCTGGCGGGATGCGGCCCGGCTCTTCAAGGCCGCGGCCGACCAGTTCGAGGCCTCCGGCATGCTCTGGCGCCTTCGGCTGGCCCAGCTCCGGCTGGCCCAGGTGCTGTCCCGGGAATCCCAGCGCACCCGGCAGGAAGCCCCGGAGCAGGGCTGGGCCATCCTCGAGAACCTCAAGGCCCCCGTGGAGGGCTCCGGCTCCCGCTGGCTGGAGCTGGAGTGGCATCGGGCCCATGCCCTGCTGCTCTCCACCGTGTCCGCGACGGAGGCCGTGGCCGAGGAGGGGCTGGAAGCCTGGAGCGAGGTGCTGGCCGCGGCCCGGGACCTCCAGTTCCCCGCCCAGGTGGTGGAGGCCTGCGCCGAGGGCGCCCAGCTCCTGCTCCAGCGCGGCGAGAAGCTGGGCGCCAAGGCCCGCCTGCAGGACGCCTTCCCCAGCTTCCAGGAGCTCTGGTCCCACCTCCCCGAGAGCCAGGGCAGCGCCTTCCTGGGCCGCGAGGACCTGCACCGCTTCCGCCAGACCGTCGAAGCCGCCGGCCTCCGCTGGATCCTCCCCGACCGCGCCGACCCCCTCCAGGACTGGACCCCCACCCAGATGAACCTGCCCGTGGTGCCCGAAGGGGAGTGAGGCGGGCTTCCAGCGAAGGGCTTTCCAGCCACCGATTTCGCCGATGGCGCTGATTGGGCCTCGGATGGGTCCCGCATGGGCCCGCCGCAGACGACTTCCGGCCTCGCCGGAAGTCATGGGGGGCGCCGGGACCGCGAGCCCCCGAAAGATCGTGGCCCTGCGCCCCCCATGGAGCCCATGCTGCGCTCGAGCCGGGTATCGCTTTAAAATCACTGAAATCAACGAAATCGGTGGCGAAAAAAGTCCTTTTAAAGGAGCCGACCAGGCCTCCAGCTGTAGGCATCCCGGGTGTGCCTCACGTCACAACCAGGATCCCGGTTTTCCATCCGCCACCCCATCCAGCCCAGTTCCGGCCTTGTCCCGACCGGGATCCCATGTCACCAAACGACTTCGTCATCATTCGCCCACATGGTCATCAATCCCTTACCGCGCAGTCATACAAACGGAAAATACCAGCATTGATATCATCATTATGACGAATGAATTACCTAGTAAAACTGTTACAATAATGCGCTATTGTCCCAACATAAAGGAAAGCGCCCAGCTGACCGATTAGCCAGTTTTTGATGCCATCAGGCTCACTAGGCCCTTTAGGGCCTAGGTTACGTTCGGGGCATGTCAAAACTGGGCACATTAAGCCGGCTGGAAAACGATTATCACATGTCTTCTTTTTCCGCACTCATTGCTTGTATTTCATGACGATACCTCTTTCACATGCCCTACCATCGAGTCATCTAAGAAAGCCACACCGATGGATGCCGTCCCCTCCCTGAATCCGAGCCAACCCATGCCCACCAACCGCACCTTGAGGCGCCACCCCCTGCTTCGGAAGGCGGTCAAGCTGACCCTGGACCTCCTCCTGGCGGGCCTGGCGTGGGCGGCGAGCGAGCGGTTCCTGTCCGTGGGACATCCCATCGCCTGGCACCTCTATGCCTGGGTGGGCTTGTGCGGGGTGATCAACCTCGGCTTCCGCCTCACCCGCCAGCAGTACCGCTACATCGGCTTCCGGGACACGCTCCAGCTGGTGGCGGCCTCCCTCACGCTTTGCCTGACCGCCCTGGTCCTCGGCCGACTCACGCCCGACCTCGAAGGCGCCTTCACCTTCGACACCCTCGTCACCGCCAGCCTCGCCACCGCCGTGACCTGGGCCCTCGCCCGCACCTTCGTCCGGGCGCGCTACGAGGGCTTCCTGCCGGAGAAAGCCCCCGACACCCGCCAGCGCACCCTCATCGTGGGCGCCGGCCGGGCCGGGCTCCTCGTCGCCCAGGAGATCCAGCGACATCCCGAGCTGAGCAGCCAGGTCATCGGCTATGTGGACGACGCCTTCGACAAGCAGGGCATCCTCCTCCAGGGCGTCCCCGTGATGGGCCCGTCCCGGATGCTCCGCACCCTCATCGCCGATCACCGCATCGCTCAGGTGGTGCTGGCCATCCCCAGCGCCAACGGGGCCACCATCCGCCGCCTGCGGGAGGAGGCCCAGGCCACCGGGGTCCGCATCAAGACCGTGCCCGGCATCTCCGACCTCCTGGGCCCCCGGACCTGGAAGCCCGAGCTGCGCGACGTCTCCATCGAGGACCTGCTGCGCCGCGAGCCCATCCAGCTCGACCAGAGTGCCCTCGGCAGCATCCTCGAGGACGCCACGGTACTCATCACCGGCGCCGGCGGCTCCATCGGCAGCGAGCTGGCCCGCCAGGTGGCCGCCTTCCGCCCGGCCCGGCTCATCCTCCTGGGCCGCGGCGAGAACAGCCTGTGGGAGATCGAGCGCGATCTCCGCGCCCTGTTCCCCAACCAGGCGCTCTCCCTCGAGCTCTGCGACATCCGGCACACCAACCGCCTGCGGCACGTGTTCGAGCGCTGGCGGCCCCAGGTGGTGCTCCATGCCGCCGCCCACAAGCACGTGCCCTACCTCGAGGCCCACCCCGAGGAGGCGGTCAACAACAACATCTTCGGTACCGAGCGGGTGCTGGACGCGGCCCTGGCCGTGGGGGTCCACACCTTCGTGAACATCTCCACGGACAAGTCCGTCAACCCCACCAACGTGCTGGGGGCCTCCAAGCACATCGCCGAAGGTTTGGTGCTCCGCGCCGCCCGCCGCGCGCCCGCGGGCGCCCACTACGTGAGCGTGCGCTTCGGCAACGTGCTGGGCAGCCGGGGCAGCGTGATCCCCATCTTCCGCCAGCAGATCCAGGCCGGCGGCCCCCTCACGGTGACCCACCCGGACATGATCCGCTACTTCATGACCATCCCCGAGGCCAGCCAGCTGGCCCTGCAGGCCGGCATCCTGGGCGACACCGGCAAGGTCTACGTCCTGGACATGGGCGAGCCCGTCCGCATCGTCGACCTGGCCACGGACATGGCCCGCCTCTCGGGCCTGGTCCCCGGCCGGGACATCGAGGTGAAGTTCACCGGCATCCGGCCCGGCGAGAAGCTCTTCGAAGAGCTGTTCTCCGCCCAGGAGGAATCCCGCACGGACGTGCACCCCAAGGTCCTGGACGCCCACCTCCAGGAGCCGGACGACGCCCTGTTCGAGCAGGGCCTGGATGGCCTGCGCCTGGCCATGGAGGAGGACGAGGGCCGGCGGCAGGCCCAGATGCTGCGCTGGCTGCGCCGCCTGGTGCCCACCTACACCCCCTCCGCCCTGGGCCTCGGCCGGTTCGCCGAAGAGAACCGCGACCGCCGCCACTCCGGCGCCAACCCCGTCTACCTCCCGGATGGCGCCTAGCCCCGGCCCTCTTGGCCATCCGCCCGGCCCCCTGAATTTGCCCACCCGATTCGCATTTGCTTGACCTCCCCGCCGCACCTACGGCCCTTTGCCGGAGACCTCCCATGCCCCACACCTTTCCTCCCTGGCCCGCCTACGCCGAAGATGAAGTTGAAGCCGCCACCCGCGTCCTCCGCAGCGGCAAGGTGAACTACTGGACCGGCCAGGAGGGCCGGGCCTTCGAGCAGGAGTACGCCGAGGCCTCCGGCTGCACGTACGGCGTGGCCCTCATGAACGGCACCGCGGCCCTGGAGCTGGCCATCCGCGCCCTGGACCTGCCCGCCGGCTCGGAGATCATCACCACCCCCCGCACCTTCATCGCCAGCGCCAGCGCCGCCGTGGCCCAGGGCTGCATCCCCGTGCTGGCGGATGTGGATCCCGACAGCGGGAACCTCACCGCCGAGTCCATCGCCCAGGTGATCACCCCGCGGACCCGCGCCATCATCGCCGTGCACCTGGCGGGCTGGCCCTGCGACATGGATCCCATCCTGGAGCTGGCCGAGCGGCACGGGCTGAAGGTCATCGAGGACTGCGCCCAGGCCAACGGCGCCACCTACAAGGGCCGCCCCGTGGGCGGGCTCGGCCACGTGGGGTGCTTCTCCTTCTGCCAGGACAAGATCATCACCACCGGCGGCGAAGGGGGTCTGCTCACCACCAACGACGAGCAGGTGTGGCGCCGGGCCTGGGAATACAAGGACCACGGCAAGAGCTTCGACGCGGTCTACCACCGCGAGCACGCCCCCGGGTTCCGCTGGCTGCACGAGTCCTTCGGCACCAACTGGCGCATGACGGAAGTCCAGGCCGCCATCGGACGCCTCCAGCTCCGCAAGCTGGCGGAGTGGACCCGCCTCCGCCGCCAGAACATGGCCTACCTCCTCGATGGCCTGGAAGGCCACCCGGCCCTGCGGGTGCCCCGCCCCGGCCCCGACTTCGGCCACGCCGCCTACAAGGCCTACGTCTACGTCCGCCCCGAGCAGCTGCAGGAAGGCTGGACCCGCGACCGCATCATGATCGAGGTCGCCAACCAGGGCGTCCCCTGCTTCAGCGGCAGCTGCGGCGAGATCTACCGGGAGAAGGCCTTCACCGGGGCCGGCCTGGGCCCCGCGACCCCTCTGCCCGTGGCCCAGCAGCTGGGCGAGACCAGCCTGATGTTCCAGGTCCACCCCGGCCTGAAGGAGGCCCACCACGACCGGCTGCTCCGGACCCTCCGGGGCGCCCTGGAGGCCGCCATGGGTGACAGCTTCTCCGAGGCCGCCGGCTGATCATGTACCCCTTTCTGAAACGCGCCCTGGACCTGGGCATCGCCCTGGTCCTCCTGCTCCTCCTGGCACCCATCCTGGCCCTCACGGCCCTGCTGGTGCGCTGGAAGCTGGGAGCACCGGTCCTGTTCCGGCAGGCGCGCGCCGGGCGCTTCGGTCGCCCCTTCACCATCTTCAAGTTCCGCACCATGACCGACGCCCGGGATTCCGAAGGCCACCTCCTGCCCGACGGGGACCGGCTCACCCCCTTCGGCCAGTTCCTCCGCAGCAGCAGCCTCGACGAGCTGCCCCAGCTGCTGAACGTTCTCCGGGGCGACCTCAGCCTCGTGGGGCCGAGGCCCCTACCGATGCGCTATGTCCCGCGCTACTCCCCCGAGCAGCGCCGCCGCCTCGACTGCCCGCCCGGCATCACCGGCTGGGCCCAGGTCAACGGTCGCAATACCGTGGACTGGGACACGCGATTCGCCTTGGACACCTGGTACGTGGATCACCGGTCGATGATCCTGGATCTGCGGATCCTCACCATGACGTTCTGGCACGTGATCCGCCGCACCGGCATCAGCCAAGAGGGCCAGGCCACGATGGCCGAATTCCAGGGACCGGGGTCTGCCCCCGCCCAGAACGGTGCCCATCCTCACCAGGAGATTGCATGAAACGTGTGGCCGTCATTGGAGCCGGTGGGTTCGCCCGTGAAGTCGCGTGGCTCATCAGGGATATCAACGCCGTTACGCCAACTTTTGATCTGGTTTGCCACCTCGTCAGCGACCTGGACCAGGCCAGCGGCCCACACACGGATGGCATGGTCATGCATGATTTTTCGTGGCTGGAGGAGAACCGATCCGAAGTCGACGGCTTCGTGATGGGAATCGGCACCCCTTCCACCAAGCACCGATTGGTCACCGAGCTCAAGAGCAGGTTTCCAGAGAAGACGTGGCCGAATCTCATCCACCCCACGGTCATGTTCGATGTCGAATCCACACGGTTTGGAGTGGGTGTGGTTCTCTGCGCCGGAAGCATCGCCACCGTAAACACGTCCTTCGATGACTTCGCAATGGTCAACCTGAAATGCACCATCGGACACGAAGCCACCATTGGGGCGTATGCAGTACTCAATCCCACTGTGAATATTTCCGGAAATGTGACCGTGGGGGAGCGGGTCCTGGTGGGGACAGGCGCTCAGGTGCTCCAGAACCTCAAGATCGCCGGGGGGGCAACTGTTGGCGCAGGCTCCGTCGTCACTAAGGACGTACCGGAGGGACTCACCATGGCGGGTATCCCCGCCAAGCCCTTGCATAAAAGCTGAAGGAGCTATCTGTTGAAAATCCTCGTAACCGGCGGCGCCGGATTCATCGGCAGCAACCTCGCGGAGGCACTGCTGTCCCAAGGGCATGCGGTAAGGGTCCTGGACAACTTCTGCGCGGGGGACCGCCGCAACCTGGAGGCCCTCCAGGGCGATCTGGAGGTCATCGAAGGGGACATCACCTCTCCTGCGGATTGCGCGCGGGCCTGCGCAGGCGTGGATGCCGTGTCCCACCAGGCGGCCCTGGGGTCCGTGCCCCGGTCCATGCTGGAACCTGAGCTCTATTCCTTCAACAACCTGCACGGCTTCGTCACCCTCTGCAACCAGGCGCGACTGGCGGGTGTGACCCGCATCGTCTACGCCTCGTCCTCCTCGGTCTACGGGGATCTCGTCGTCAGCCCCAAGACCGAGGCCATGAGGGGCCGCCCCCTCTCCCCGTACGCTGCGAGCAAACAGGGCAACGAGGACTTCGCCCAGGCCTTCCACAACGCCTATGGCCTGACCATGGTCGGCTTCCGCTACTTCAACGTGTTCGGACCGAGGCAGGACCCGCGCGGGGCCTATGCCGCCGTCATTCCCCTGTTCATTTCCAAGCTGCTGAAGGGTGAGGTCCCGACCATCTTCGGAGATGGGGAGCAGAGCCGGGATTTCACCTTCGTGGGGAACGTGGTGCAGGCAAACCTGCGCGCCCTCTTCGGAGAACTGCGCCCAGGCGCCCACCTCGTGAATGTGGCCTGCGGAGAAAGCACCACCGTGAACCAGCTCTATCAGGGCATTGCCACGGAGCTGAACTCTTCTCTTTCCCCCATCCACGCCCCCGATCGCAAGGGCGATATCCGCGACTCCCTGGCAGACGTGAGCCGGGCCCAGGAGCTGCTGGGGTACACCGATTGGACCACGCTCCAGCAGGGCCTGGCGGCCACCGTAGCGTGGTACCAGCAGCATCCGGAGCGCCTGGCATGAAACCTGTCCTTGGCATCATCGGGCTTGGGTATGTGGGGCTCCCCATGGCCGTGGAATTCGGCAAAGCCTTCGACACCATTGGCTTCGATGTCAATTCGCAGCGCATCGAAGACTTGCGACAAGGTCTGGACCGGACCCTGGAAGTGGTTCCGGAGCAGTTGGCCGCGGCCACTCGCCTGAAGGTCACCACGGATCTGGAGGCCCTGCGGGCCTGCACCGTCTATATCGTGACGGTGCCCACCCCGATCGACCGCTTCAACCGTCCAGACCTCACGCCGCTAATCAAGGCCAGCGAGACTGTAGGCAAGGTGCTCAAGAAGGGCGACATCGTCATCTATGAATCCACCGTCTATCCCGGGTGCACGGAGGAGGATTGCGTGCCGGTCCTGGAGCGGGTGAGCGGCCTCGCCTTCAACCGGGATTTCTTCTGCGGCTACAGCCCCGAGCGCATCAACCCTGGCGACAAGGAACACACCCTCACGAAGATCAAGAAGGTGACCTCGGGCTCCACCCCCGAAGTAGCCGATTTCGTCGACGCCCTTTATCGGGGCATCATCACCGCCGGCACCCACAAGGCCAGCAGCATCAAGGTGGCGGAGGCGGCAAAGATCATCGAGAACAGCCAGCGGGACATCAACATCGCCTTCGTGAACGAGTTGGCCCTCATCTTCGACCGCATGGGGATCGACACCCTGGAAGTGCTGGAGGCCGCCGGCACCAAGTGGAACTTCCTTCCCTTCCGGCCAGGGTTCGTGGGGGGGCATTGCATCGGCGTGGACCCCTTCTACCTCACCCACAAGGCCGAAAGCCTGGGCTACCACCCCGAGGTCATCCTCGCCGGTCGGCGCATCAACGACAACATGCCCGTTTTTGCCGCCAACAAGCTCATCAAGCTCATGATCCGCCAGGGCCACCGGATTGAAGGGTCACGGGTCCTGGTCCTGGGCATCACCTTCAAGGAGAACTGCCCGGATATCAGGAATTCCAAGGCTGTGGACCTGGTGAAAGAGCTACAGGATTTCGGATGCGAGGTCACGGTCATCGATCCCTGGGCGGACCCGGAAGAGGTTCATCGAGAGTACGGATTGCCCACGGCGAAGTCCCTTGAGGCTGGGTGTCCCCCCTTCGAAGCCGTGGTGCTCGCTGTGGCCCACCGAGAATTCACCTCATTCGATGTTCATGCGGTGTCCACACCCGGCACCGTCATGTTTGACATCAAGGGCATCCTTCCGCGAGAAAAGGACATCACTCGACTCTGATCCGAGTGGGAAGACCCGGTCACCGCACGAGACTTGTGGCCGGGCATTTGGCAATGTTGAGGGGCTGATGGCGATTGACGGCTGTACGACGAATTCCTCCCATCCCACCCTCGAAGAGGACGGGCGATTCGCCACCGGTTCATTGGCTTCCCCTCGGCAAAGGGTTTTGGTCGCTCTCGAGTACCGGTTCGGATCCGGTCCAGGTGGCCGGGTCCTTTCGGACTCTCACTACGTTTATGCCTTCTGGCAGCGCTATCTGTCCGCCTTCCAGGAAGTGGTGATCCTGGCCAGAGTCGCCAAGGCATGCCCCCTCCCCGACTCCTGGATACCCGTCGAGGGCCCTGGGGTCCGAGTGGTGCCTCTTCCTGACTACCAAGGGCCTTGGCAGTACCTCAAAGCACGCCACCGGATCCTCCGAGCCGTGCAGGCTGCTGTTAAGCAAGTAGATTGCGGCGTTCTCCGGGTCCCTGGACAGGTGGGGAACCTGGCTGAGCCACTCCTCAGGAGCCATGGCCGGCCCATTGGGTTGGAGGTCGTGGGAAATCCCTACGACTCTCTGGCGCCAGGCAGCGTGGATGCCTTTGGAGCCATGTTATTCCGCCATCTCGCGGTCCGTCGCTTGCGGAAGCAATGTACTTCCGCTCAAGCAGTCTCCTATGTCACGGCTGAAACCCTCCAGAAGGCCTACCCCCCGCATCCGGCGGCCTACACCACGCATTACTCCTCCATTTCCCTGCCCGAGCAGGCCTATGCCACTTCCCCCCGACAGTTCGAGGTGGGATCGGCCAATACCCCCGATCTGGCCGCGCCAAGGAAACTGGTCTTCATCGGGTCGCTGGCTCAGTACTACAAGGGCCTGGATACGCTCATGCGCGCCATGACGATCTGCATCCAGCGCGGAGCCACTCTGCAACTCGAGGTCCTGGGAGATGGGTCTTTGCGTGGACACTTCGAAGCCCTGGCAAGGGACCTGCGCTTGAATGACCGCATTGCTTTCATGGGCCAACTGCCCGCGGGACCACCGGTTTGGGAACGGCTCCGTGCGGCGGACCTCTTCGTGATCCCCTCGTACGCCGAGGGCCTGCCGCGGGTCCTCATCGAGGCCATGGCGGCAGGTCTTCCCTGCATCGGCACCCATGTCGGAGGGATCCCCGAACTGATTCCCAGCGAGGATCGCGTCCCCCCCAAGGACCCGGAGCGCCTCGCCTCCCTCCTGATGGAGGTCCTGGGAGATCCAAGGCGCATGAGCGAGATGGCTTCAAGGAACCTACGGGTGGCCTCTGACTACCAAGCGTCCATCCTTCAGTCCCGCCGGGAGGCCTTCTACCGGCATCTGAGCGAGCTCATCCGGACCCCCGATCACCGCCTGGACGACTGATGCGAGTTCTCCACCTGGTCAAGACATCAGATGGGGCCACCTGGGCCGCGCTCCAAGCCGAAGAGCTGACGAAGCATGGGGTCGAAGTCCATGTGGCCCTGCCCTCCCTGGAGGGCCGCACCATCCCCGCCTGGAAACAGGCCGGAGCGATCATTCATGAGCTTGCCACCGATTTTCCCGCGCGGGCTCCGTGGACCTTGCCCCAGACCCTGAGGAGCCTCCGGGCGCTGGTGGACCGGATTCGCCCGGACATCATCCACAGCCACTTCGTGGGAACCACCCTGGTGGCCCGCTACGCCCTTGGGAAAGACCACCCCATCCCAAGGCTGTTTCAGGTCCCCGGTCCGCTGCACCTCGAACACAGCTTCTATCGGAATTGGGAGATCGGATCGGCGGGTCCGGCCGATCGGTGGATCGGCTCCAGTCGCTGCATCCTCCGACACTACGAAGCGGCGGGAATCCCCGGCGACCGCCTGTTCCTGAGCTATTACGGCACGCGAATCGAGTCGTTCAGCACCCGGCGCCCCAACATCCTGCGAGCCCGCTTCGACCTTCCCGAGTCCCAGATCCTCATTGGGAACATGAATTACATGTACCCCCCCAAACGCTACCTGGGCCAGACCCGAGGTCTGAAGGGGCACGAAGACGTCATCGACGCACTATGTGAGGTGCTGCCGGACCATCCTGACTGGACCGGAGTCCTGATCGGAGGACAGTGGGGGCAGCCCCCCGGCCAAGTGGGGTCCTACGAGGCCAAACTGAGACGCAGGGCCGCGGCCTGTGGCCCAGGACGCATCCTGATGCCGGGATTCCTTCCGTCTCATGAGGTTGCCAACCTTTGGGCGGATTTCGACTTGGCCATCCATGTCCCCTTTTCAGAGAATTGCGGAGGGGTGGTGGAGCCCATGCTGGCGGGGGTGCCGACCATTGCGTCTAATGTCGGAGGCTTGCCAGAAGTGGTGGTTGATGAGGTTACGGGATGGCTCACCCCGACTCGAAATCCTCAATCTTTATCTCGAATAATAAGAAAAGCCATGGATAGCAAACAGCTCCGGGACATCGTTGCAACTGCTGGTCAAGCGCAGGCCTCACGCATGTTTAATGTCACGCTTACCAGCAGACAAATTCACGAAATTTACGCACAGCTATTATATTCTTGACATATTCGAAATCATTATAGTCAACAACTATCCCGCTTTTGTATGGTCAATACCAATTGACCGAATGTGCAGGCACCCCAACAACCGTACTGTACGCCAGAATATTTCGCGTCACTACTGATTCAACCCCAACAAGCCCAGATGTGGTTAAATTGGGGCATTGTAACTTCAACCCGATTACAGGCATTTGAGTGAACAATGTTTTTGATATATATACGAGACCCCTCAAGACACGCAGGTGAAAATCTGCCATTCCTCTGTAAATCCTAAAGAATCAAAACGAACACATTGTTTACCAATACCGCGCCATTTCAATATGAATAAAAAACTCAATATTTATCTACTTTAATTGGGCCCACCTTTATTACAAATAATCCAACCAGTAGTCCTACAATCAATTGGGTCAATACAGGTGTAAAAGCGTTACGAATTTGAATAAATAACGGCATGAATATTATACCTGATAACAGTTGAAGATTTGGATGATTGGGCCACGCCTCAATAAGACCAATCATAAAACCAATTAATAGTAAGGCGATTATTACGCCGATAAACCCACCATTTCGGTAACCCTCTGCGATCGGTGAGAATCCATAGGGACCGTAATTCTTAAATACCCATACATTTGAAAGTCGTTGATCCTGATCAGCAGGTAATCTCTTTGCATCAGGTATCATTTTAAGTATTAATCTTTCCGCGGGTGCCCAATAAGAGGTTCCATATAAGTAGGGATTACCTTCTTCATGGGCGCGAACAACAAGAACGACTGGATAAATTGATCCACCCATTTCTGCAACTGCGTCTAAAGGTTTAGCTGTCATTGTACCGCGGCTGAAATTTTTGATACCGCCTACTCTCAGTTGTCCGACCAAAGCGATTAGACATAGAACGGCACCTGCAAGTACTAGTGTTTGCTTTTGCGTAATAAAATTCCTTCTTTTTGCCATTACAGCCATCATTGAGGTAGCAGGGAAAAGAACCTGCCCTCGAATTCCTATTGGAATGGCAACTATCGAGAAAATTATAAATACACCAAAACCAAGCTTCTGCCAATCTGATGATTCCCCTGCACCCAATAAAACGGCTCCAATCCCCAATAATGCGAAGCAATAGGCCATCACCCCGCCCTCTACCTGGGTTAAGTAATCGCCATAGGCACCTATTAATATACCAGCTGCACCGTAATGGATCGATAAAACGAACCAGCCACCTGCACCTATTAGCATTAAGCAAAATCCTGCTTTGCTGAATCTTAATCTCTTTATATAGGCATGATCATTCGAGCCACCTTGCGGTGAGACCCTTTTGCCGATAATCATTCCAATGGCACATGCAATTAACCCAAGTATGGACGCAATAATTGCTTGAATCAAATAAGGTCCATCGAACCATTGCTGAACAAAACTCATCATCTGATTTTGATAATCATATGGCGTCAAAAAAACAATAATCAATCCGAAGTGGAACAGAATAAACACACTTAGATATATCACCGTAAAGGACCACAGATTCCTACCGGTGGTGCGATATATTGCAAGCCAAGTTATAATAACGATTCCAGTGGTTAATAACGAAACGAGTCTCAGATTCAGTCTGATAAATAAACCACTTAACCCCCATACACAGATAAGCATAATAATGAGGAAATTAATTGTGATCAAATCATGCCAATCATTACCTTTCTTCATTGATTCTCCATTGCCCCCAGAGTTCTTCGTGGGCGCCAAGAAATTTTTCTAATGTAAATGGAGTCCCAATAAATTGATTCTGAATTGTCACTCGGTCGTTCGGAGAGTTTAGAATTTCATGAATTTTGTTAGCCCATTGATCATTTGACGATTGAAGAGAATTTATATAAACAGAAGGGAAATATGATGCAATTTCTTGAGATCCAGGAAGATCACTCGCTACCACTGGAATTCCTGCAGCACAGGCCTCCAAGACGACCCCGGGCAGACCTTCCCACAACGAGGGAAAGAGGAGGAGGTCCGCCGCAGCCATCCATTCGTGCACATTACTTTGTTCCCCAACAATAAAAATACGGTTTTTAAGGTTGAGTTCGGTAATCCGAGTTTGAATTCGCCTTTCAATTTCATTGCCCCCGCGGCCCAGTAAAACAAGCCGAGCCATCGGTTCCTTTTTAAAAAGTTCATAAAAAATTTCAATCAATCTCTCATGATTTTTAGGTGGGTCGAACCGACCCACATGAATCACTACACGGTGTTCTGGCGTGAGTTCTAATTTTTTTCGGAGGTCACTACTGGACATTCCTAAAAAATGAGTATGGTCACATCCGTCATAAATAATAAGTTTACGCGGATCTTTATCCCAATCATTCCCCCAACAACGAAGCATTACACCTTTACCCACTGCAATGATTTTTGTAGCATAATGATTCACCATATATCCCATGAACACATTCTGTATTTTTCGACGAAAAGACAGCGTAGATGCCAGCGTACTTCTAAAATGAGCTATTCGACCTCGCACTCCTACGCTTTTTGCCAAACCAAGTATTAACCCAGAAAAAAATGCAACATGTGAATGAATGATATCGTATTCCCCATTTTTTATTAATTTCTTGAACCTCCATGGAAATAAAATTCCAAGACGGCATGGCAAAACCTTCCCGCCGAGTGATTGAATTTCCGCATCCAACTCGCCGGCAAGACCTGATAGAACACAAAAATCTAATTGGTATACATTCGGGTCCAACCGCCGCATCAGTTCTAATGTGCGTATCTCCGCGCCGCCTCGTCCCATTCGGCCAAAGATATTCAATATCTTTACCGGACGCCGTTGCGACAAGTCGTCTAAAGAAGCTTGGGGAATCAAAATTCGCATCAATGAACCTTAACCTCAAGTGTTTTTACCCAACGCCGATACAAAGCCAACATACACGCGGTATAAGCAACAAACTCAATGACACTACCTCCGAGGCAGGCTAGAGCGCCTCCCATCAGTGCAAATCGAGGAACCAACACTTTGCTTAACAGCAATATAGTCAACGCACTAACAATATGAATCGGCAATTGAACCTTAAACTGTCGCATCGCATGAATGGCATTCCCTAAAAATGTATACACGAACAGGATCGCCACATTAAATGTCAAACAGAAAAAAATCAGAGTATGTCCGGCATATTCCGGTCCATAAAGAATTCGCAATATTTTTTGCCCAAAGGCTACAACCAAAAATACACCAATCATTCCAACCAAAGACGCAATTCCAATCATTTGACCAAGGAGACGTAGAAATTTATGCCTCTTTTGTTCCGCATAAAGAATAGCTAACCGGGGAGTAGCTGCATGTCCTAACGCCGTCAGGATAATGCCACCCGCTGCTAGAGGGGCCGCTAATGCTGCAAATATCCCGAGATACTTGGCCCCCAAATACTGCTCCACTGCATATCTCGGGATATTGACATTTAATGATCCTAGTGTTGTTACAACTCCAAGCGGTAAAGTCATCACAATAAGATTTCGAAGCCGACCCCATTCCCATAACGGACGCAGTGTCACTGCCTCATTCTCTCTTTCCAAAGTCCTCTTTCTCAGTGCACTACATTTGGGGATGTCATATATCAGAAGAACAATAAGCCAAGCTAACCCAAGTCCTACTATCCCCCAAAAAACGCTTCTAGTAGTTGCAAATATAAATCCCAACGCCATTAAAGAAAGCATACCTTTGATTATCATGGATATTGCAATTTCGCGCATCTGCTCATGTTGTTGAAGATACCCATAATAGATGTCGCTCATTGTTTCAATAAATTTAGCACACCCCACTGCAACAATGATTGATACATCCTTGCCATGCCCCGTAAGATAAATTACAACTAATACAGCGAGTAATCCCATAATGCTGGAAATGATCCGCACCCCGAGATAGTGACCGAAGCGAAATTCTCCACGAGCATCCGTGGCTTGAACAGAACGAAGTTTCAAATTCAGAAAAATAAAAATGGGTGCCGTTATAGCGAACCCCAATGAAAATTCGCCCAAAGCCGCTGGAGTCCCAAGTCTAGAAATAAGGACTATCCAGCCAAATTGACTTGCAGCATAAATCATATTGCCTAATAACGTCCAAGAAAAGTTCTCTCGGAGGGAAACCTGACGGACAGACATGCCCTTGTATTTGTCCCGAGATTCGGGCAAGAATTTGACCGCACTTTCTTGTGATATGCTCATTAGGCCAACTAAAAATATGTTGTATACCGCTGGTATTTAGCGCATTAAAAATTTAACCTTATAGCGTTCTTGTTAAATCCAAAGTGACTATGCCAAACCCTGGGATTATCGTTAATACATCTGTTAAAAATGAATCTATAGAACAATCGGATTTTCATAATATCTATTTGTTGTACCCATAATGATATGCATAGCGATAATATCGATAACCCCCATCGACTGCGGTTATATCATTAAAGATGCAACCCTTGACCTTGACTCCACCGCTTTCAAACCGCTGGAGGGCAATCTGGAGTTCCTCCAGGGAGTGCATCCGGGCCTTGGCGATGAGGAGGGTGGTGCCCACGTGCTTGGCCAGGATGACGGGGTCGGTGACGGCCAGGACGGGGGCGGCGTCGATGAGCACCAGGTCGTAGGCCCCGGACACCTGCTGGAGGAAGTCCGGCAGGCGGCTGGTCATCAGCAGCTCGGCGGGGTTGGGGGGCAGGGTGCCGGTGGTGATGAGGTCGAGGCCCGGCAGCACGCCCGAATGCAGCACCGCCTTCCAGTCCGCCTGGCCCGAGAGGATCTCGGACAGGCCTTGGCCCCGCTCCAGGAGGCCGAAGGGCCGGTGGAGGAGGCCCTTGCGCAGGTCGCCATCCACCACCAGCACCCGGGTGCCAGACTGGGCCAGCAGGGCGGCGAAGTTGGCGCTCACGAAGGTCTTGCCGATGGTGGGGGCCGGGCCGGTGATCAGCACCACGGGGTTCTTCGCGTCCATCATGGTGAAGTGGAGGCTGGTGCGCAGGCTGCGCAGGCTCTCCACGGCCAGATCCTCGGGCTGGGCCTGGGCCAGCAGGTGGAGGCCCGCCTCCCGGCGCTGCATGGCCTTGTGGATGATCCCCTGCTGGTCGCTGTGGGGCACGGTCACCACCACCGGCAGGTTCAGGCGGCTCTCGATGAGGCGGGGATCCTCCACGCCCCGGTGCAGGGCCCGGCGCAGCAGGGTCAGGCCGATCCCGCCGAAGAGGCCCAGCAGCGCGGACAGGGTGATCACCATGGGCTTCTGGGGCTTGACGGGCCGCAGGCTGGGCAGGGCATGGTCCACGATGCGGGCGTTGCCGATCTCGCCGGCCCTGGCCACCTGCAGCTGCTGGGCGTTGTTGAGCAGGGCGGTGTACATGTCCGTGTCCACCTGGACATCGCGCATGAGGCGCACCAGCTCCTGCTGGGTGCGGGGGAGGGCCCGCACCTTGCCATCGAGCTGGCGGGCCTCGCCACTCAGCTTGGCGATCTGCTGGTCCAGGGTGGCCACCACGTCCGAGCGCTCCTTGTAGGTGCGGAGCGTCTCGTCCTTCTTCTGCTTGAGCGCCAGGAGCTGGCCTTCCAGGTCCACGCTCTGCTTGAGCACCAGCCTGGCCTCCTCGGGCAGGTCCACGGAGCCAGCCTGCATGCGGTACTGGTTCAGCTGGTTCTCGGCGGCCTCCAGCTTGGCCTTGAGCTGAGGCAGCTGCTCCTGGAGGAAGGCCAGGGTCTTGGAGGCCTCCTCGGCCTTGCGCTCGATGTTCTGGCGCACGTACTGGGCGACGATCTCATTGAGGATCTCCGCCCCGCGAATGGGGCTGCGGTGCTCGAAGCTGAGGCCCAGGATGTTGGTCTGCTTGCCCTTCTCGGCCACCTGCAAGTCCCGGCGCAGGGCTTCGATGGCATCGAGGGTGGGCTGGCGGACGAGGCTGAAGCGCTGGCCCGGGGGGGCCACCAGGCGGCGCACCTGGAGGACCAGGGGCTGGCCCTGCCAGGCCGCCTTGAGCTCCTCGCCTTCGTGGCCCGTGGCCAGCACCCGGCCATCGGGATCCTCCCAGTGGAAGGCGCCGTTCTCCCCGGCGACGAGGCGGAAGGCCGTGCCCTGCAGGGGAGCGGGCACCTCGAAGCGCTCTATGCGCAGGCTGGGGGCGTCGAGGCGGCGGCGCACCAGGGCATCGCCCACCAGGGGGTTGAAGGTGGGCTGGGCCACGGTGTCGAGGGCCAGGGCCTCCACCGTGCGGCCCAGCACCAGGTTGCTCTTGAGGATCTCGATCTCGGCCTGGGCCACGGTGGGCTGGTCCAGCAGGCTGGACAGGGCCTCCATGCCCGGGCCGCCCTTGCCGCCCTTCTTGTCCTCCACCTGGAGCAGGGCGTCCACCTGGTAGATGGGGCTCTTGCGCCAGGCGTAGTAGCCCCCCAGCAGCAGGGCCAGCAGGGTGGCGCCCAGGATGAGGTGGCGGCCCTCCCACAGGTTGGCGATGAGCTCGCCCAGGGAGACCTCGTCCCCGCCTCCGGGGCCACGGAGGTCCTGGGCGACGGGACGGGAGGATGGTTCGGTGGCGCTCATGGGTTCCTTGGGGCAAGTCGGGGCAGCCAGCTCTGGATGGCGCCCTGGATGTGTTCGCAGGCGAGTCGGTGGGCGTCGGGGCCGCCCCGGATGGGGTCGGCGATCTCCTGGCTGGCGGTCCCTTCACCATCGGGGGACAGCCAGTGCCCCAGCAGGAAGACCCGGCCCCGGGCGTGGGGGGTCAGAGCCTCGCCGGCTTCCTTCTGGGCCCGGTCCATCACCAGGACCAGGTCCGAGTCCCGGATCAGCTCGGGGCTGACCTGGTGGCCCCGGTGGGCCTCGAGGTCGAGGCCCAGGCCTGCGGCCAGGCGCCGGGTCTCCTCGTGGGCAGGCTGGGCCACCAGGGCCCCGAGCCCGGCGGAGCGCACCTCGACGGCGGGGCCGAGGGCCTTGCGCAGCAGGGCCTCCGCCAGGGGGCTGCGGCAGTGGTTGCCCTCGCACAGGACGAGGATGCGGCGGATGGCGAGGGGCATGGGCTACTGGCTGAGGTACTTGACTTCGGAGGCGGTGGAGGTGAGGGCGGAGACCGTGGGCACGATGAGGCTCACGACGCGGTTCCAGCGCACCAGGGGGCCGGCGTCCACGTAGACCAGGTCCCGGGGCTGGAGGGCGAAGCGGTCCGCCAGCACCATGGCCACGGGGTTGTAGGCGTCCAGGTGGAACACGTCCACGGCGTTCTCGGTCTGGCCGCGCCGGAACACGTAGATGGACCGGGCCTCGGCGGTGGTGGTGTTGATGCCGCCCGCATCGGAGATGGCCTGGGCCAGGGACAGCTTGCCGTGGTAGGTAGGCACGGAGCGGGGGTTGCGCAGCTCGCCCAGGAGGTAGACGGGCTCCTCGTCGCGGTTCTGAACGTGCACCGAGTCGCCGTCCCGGAGGAGGATCTGGCCGATGCGGTTGCCCCGGGTCATGAGCTGGAGGAAGTCGAGGGACCAGGTCCGATCCCCGCGGGAGACCAGGACGTGGCTCTGGTCCGCCGTGGGCAGGAAGCCGCCGGCGCGGTTGACGGCCTCCGCCAGGGTGAAGGGGATGTCGGTGACGTTGTAGACGGCGGGGTTGCGCACCTCGCCGCTGATGAAGACCTTCTGGGACCGGTAGGCGATCACCTTCAGATCCACCTGGGGGCGCTGGAGCACGTCATCGAGCTTGGCGGTGAGGAGGGCGCGGGCCTCCACCACCGTGAGGCCCGCCACCTTCACCCGGCCGATGTAGGGGTAGAACAGGAAGCCGTCCTCGTCCACCACCATGCCGGTGGCGGCATCGGTGCGGTACTGGCCCAGGGGCAGGGTCAGCTCGGGGTGGTCCCAGACGGTGACCATGAGGATGTCCTGGGGGCCGATGCGGTAGGGCTCGACCTTGGCAGCCAGCAGCTCCTTGACTTCCGTGGAGGCCGGGCGGGCCCCGTAGGCCTTGAGGGTCTCGGGGTTCAGGGGATGCAGGGTGACGTCCTGGCCGTTCACCTGGGTGCGAGTCTCCCGCTCGAAGGCGCGCTCGTTGAACTTCATGCCCGGGGCCCGGCAGGCGCCCAGCAGGAGGGTCAGGCCCAGGACGGCCAGGACCGGGAGGCGCCGGCAGAGGGCCGGGGCACCCGGCATAGAGGACGGGTGGATCGGGAGAATCTCAGACATTCCATTCCTATCGGTCAGGTACGAGCTGGAGGCCAGTTTCAACAGAGCCTCATATCGTCTCATCCGCGGCCGGGGATTCACAATTCGAGACTAAGTGACAAGAGGCACAGACCGGGCGGTCCCGGCTTTCGCGCCCTGGGCAAAAGGGGGGTGCCTCGGCGAAAGGTTTTTTTTGCCACCGATTTCACCGATCGCGCTGATTGGGGCTCGGGTGCTTCCCATGCAGCCCATGCTGAGCTGAAGCCGGATATCGCTTTTAAATCACTGAAATCAGTGAAATCGGTGCCTAAACATACCTTACGATGGATGTGCCTCTGCCCCCCTGGGAAACCTGCCCCTCCGGTTCCGGCTTTTTGGTGGTTTCATGGAGGCCCACGGCTTCGACCTTCCAGCGGAGACCCCATGAGCCACCTGCCCGCGGACGCGCGCACCCGCGTCACCCTCCCCCAGCTGCACGCCTGGCACCACGCGGGACGGAAGCTCGTGATGGTCACGGCCTACGACGCCGCGACCGCGCGCATCGCCGATGCGGCGGGGGTGGACGTCATCCTCGTGGGCGACAGCGTGGGGAACGTGTGCCTGGGCTTCGAGAACACCCTGCCCGTCAGCATGGCCATGATGAACCACCACCTGGAGGCCGTGGCCCGCACCCAGCCCACGGCCATGCTGGTGGCGGACATGCCCTACCTAAGCTTCCACCTCAGCGTGGAGGACACGCTCCGGAACGCCGGGGGCTTCCTCCAGCGCGGGGCACAGGCGGTGAAGCTCGAGGGCGGGGCCAAGCGCCTGCCCATGATCCACGCCCTCATCGATGCGGAGATCCCCGTCATGGGGCACCTGGGCCTCACGCCCCAGAGCGTGAACCCCATGGGCGGCTTCAAGGTGCAGGGCAAGCACAAGGGCGACGCCATCCGCCTGCTGGAGGACGCCCAGAAACTGCAGGACGCAGGTTGCTTCAGCCTGGTGCTGGAGGGCATCCCCGCGGACCTGGCGGCCAGGGTGACGGAAACCCTGGAGATTCCCACCATCGGCATCGGGGCCGGCCCCCGCTGCTCGGGCCAGGTGCTGGTCTTCCATGACGTGCTGGGCCTGCTGCCGGGCACTTCGCCGAAATTCGTGCGCCGCTATGCCGAAGGATTCCAAGACCTGCGAGACGCCCTGGCCCTCTGGGCCGAGGATGTCCGCTCCGGAGGGTTCCCCGACGACCGGGAATCCTATACGCTTCCAGAAGCCGTTCGTCCGGTTCTGACCCAGTGGCACCCCTGATCGCGCCCTTGGTAAACTGACAGGCGCTTTCTGAAGGATCCCGCTTTTGTCCATGCGAGTCGTCCGTTCCATTGCTGATCTCCGCGCCCTCCTGAGACCCTTGCGGGACGAGGGCAAGCGCATCGGCTTCGTCCCCACCATGGGATTCCTGCACGAGGGCCACGGGGCCCTCATCCGCCAGAGCGCCGCCCGCTGCGACGCCACGGTGGTGTCCATCTTCGTGAACCCGACGCAGTTCGGCCCCGGCGAGGACCTGGCCAGCTACCCCCGGGACCTGGAGCGGGACCAGAACCTCTGCCTGGAGACCGGGGCCACGGTGCTGTTCATGCCGGAGGTCTCGGAGATCTACCCCACGGGCTTCCAGACCCATGTGGAACCCGGCCACCTGGCCGACACCCTCTGCGGCCGCTACCGGCCCGGGCACTTCCGGGGCGTGGCCACGGTGGTGGCGAAGCTCTTCAACATCGTGCAGCCGGACCTGGCCTTCTTCGGCCAGAAGGACTTCCAGCAGACGGCGGTGATCCGCCGCATGGCCCGGGACCTGAACCTCACCGTGGACGTGGTGGTGGTGCCCACGGTGCGCGAGGCGGACGGCCTGGCCCTGAGCAGCCGCAACACCTACCTGGATGAGGATGGCCGGAAGCGCGCACTGACCCTCAGCCAGGGCCTGCTGGCCGCCAAGGCCGCCTTCGAGGAGGGCGAGCGGGAGCCGGCGAAGCTGCTGGCGCTGGCGCGCTCCCTCATGACCGGGGCGGACTCCATCCAGTACCTGGAGCTGGTGGACGCCCAGACCCTGGAGCCCCTGCAGGCCCCCGTGGACCGCTCCAGCGCCCTCTGCGTGGCCGCCTACGTGGGCAGCACCCGACTCATCGACAACGTCCTCCTGACCCCTCCCACGAACGCGACGGGAACCGGCGGAGGCCAGGGCGCCTGAGCGGCCTCCGGCGAAAGGCTTTCCAGCCACCGATTTCGCCGATGGCGCGGATTGGGGCTCGGATGGATCCCGCATGGGCCGGCCAGAGGCCGCTTCCGGCGTTGCCGGAAGTCATGGGGCCCATGCTGCGCTGGGGACGGGAACCGTTTTTCATCACTGAAATCAGCGGAATCGGTGGCGAAAACATCTTTCCCAAGAATGAGCCCCACCTTTCGGACTATGCGCGTCTCATCCCATGGATCGGGGCGTTCCTCTGGGCCGGAGGTTAGAATGGCGGCGTCCTCCGGACTGCCGTTCGGGGACCCGTTCCGGGAGGTTCCATGCTCGTCCCGATCCTGATTTCCGCGGCTCTCATCGCCATGCCCCAGGGGCGCGGCCATGGGAAGCACGGCAACGATGGCCCTCCGGGGCATGCCCGCGGAGGGGATGGCGTGCCTCCGGGCCTGGCCAAGAAGGGCGGCATGCCCCCGGGCCTGGCCAAGAAGTTCGGCGCCCGGTTGCCCGAGCGCCCCTACATCGCCGTGGACCCCCGCTACACCGACCGGGCCTATTTCCTGATCGATGGCCGCTGGGAGCTGCGCAAGGGCTTCAATGTGGGCCTCCAGGCCGAGGTGCGCGACGTCCTCCGCATGCCCTCCGCGCCTCCCCCGGTGCCCCTGCCCCGGGTGGGCGTGGACCTCCACGTCGCCCTGTTCAACTAGCCAGGAGGTTTGATGCTTCGCCACGTGATGAGCGCCGCCCTCCTGGCGGCCGTTTTCCTGACTGCGCCGCCCGCCACGGCCCGGCCCGACGACCACCGGGGCTGGCGCGGCGAACGGGAGGAACGGCGCGATGATCGCCGGGATGACCGCAGGGACGATCGCCGGGATGATCGCGAAGACCGGAAGTACTGGAAGGAGCGCGACAAGGCCGAGCGCAAGTACTGGAAGGAGCGGGACAAGGAGGCGCGCAAGTACGAGCGCCACCGCTACGAGCGCGATGATGACGACGACCGGGGCGAGCACCGCTACCGCCACTACCGGGCCCCCGTCTGGATGGACAGCTACTGGCGCCCCGGCGACGACCGGCGCTACGTGGCCCTGGTGCCCGGCGACCCCTCCCGGTGCTACGTCTTCATCGAAGGCCGGTGGGTGCTCCGCCAGATCCGCGATCCCCGGGCCCGTCTGGACCTGGAGGGAGCCTTCCGCCTGCCCGTGGCGCCTCCCCCGGTGGCTCCGCCCCGCCTGGGCGTGGACCTTCACGTGGTACTGTTCAACTAGACCAGGTAAAAATCGAGGATGGACCCAGGGTACACCTGGGTCCATCCTTATGCGTTGGCCGGGACTCCCCTGAGAGCCTGGACCGGAGGATGCATGCTGCGCCACTTCCTGCTCGGTAAGATCCATCGCGCCACCGTGACGAGGGCCGATCTGGACTACGTGGGATCGATCACGCTCGATCCGCTCCTGATCGAGGCCGCCGGCTTCATGGAGAACGAGAAGATCGACATCTATGACGTGACCAACGGGTCGCGCCTGTCCACCTATGTGATCCCGGGGATCCCGGGCTCCGGCGAGGTGGGCATCAACGGGGCCGCCGCCCACCTGGTGCAGAAGGGCGACCTGGTGATCATCGCCGCCTACGGCTGGATGACCGCCGAGGAGGCCGAGACCGTGGCGCCCAAGGTGGTCTTCGTGGACGAGCGCAACCGCATCACCGAACGCCGCCGCCAGGAGCGCACCCCGCTTTGCGTCAGCGCCTTCACGGACTGAAAAGCAGGCGCAGGATTAACAGGATGAAAGAAAAGATTAAATCCTTTCAATCCACCTGTTAATCCTGCCCCTCCCGTTCAAGCCTTTCGCGTTCCAAAGAATTCGCACCGACCTAGGAACCTCCCTCGGTTGGCGCGGCATCCTAGGGTCATGGTAGAAATGACCTACCCTTCGGCCTGGCACGGCCCTGGGGCCCGCAGTCGGGGCATGGCGACCTCCTGCACGATTCTGAAAGGTTGGTTCCATGGAAGTCCGCAAGTCCCTGGTGGTCAATTCGACCCCCCTGGAGACGCGCATCGCCCTGCTTGAGAACGGCCAGCTCTGCGAGCTGTTCCTCGAGCGGACGATGAACAAGAGCCAGGTGGGGGATGTGTACAAGGGCCGGGTGGCCAAGCTGCTCCCGGGCATGCAGAGCGCCTTCGTGGGCATCGGCGGGGCCAAGGACGGCTTCCTGTACCTGGACGACCCCATGGCCCAGCGCCTGGGCGCCGACCTGTCCGCCGAGGAGGATGGCGAGGAGGTCGCCGAGGATCTGCCGCCCCCGCCGCCGCCCCTGCCCCCCGTCAAGGAGGGCGAGGAGACGCTCGTCCAGGTGGTGAAGGACCCCATCGGCTCCAAGGGGCCCCGGCTTTCGCGCCACCTGAGCTTCCCCGGCCGCTTCCTGGTGTTCATGCCGGGCATCGACCACATCGGCATCTCCCGCAAGATCACCGATCCCGAGGAGCGCGAGCGGCTTCGCGAGCTGATCCGCAGCCACGCCCAGCCCGGCGAGGGCTTCATCGTCCGCACCGCCGCCATCGGCGAGAAGGACGAGGACCTGGTGGGCGACGTGGCCTTCCTGCGCCAGATGTGGGCGGAGATCCAGGCCAAGGCCGAGACCGTGCCCGCCCCGGGCCTGGTCTGGCACGACCTGCGCCTGCTGCAGAAGGTGCTGCGGGACATCTTCCGCGAAGAGGTGGCCAGCTTCTGGGTGGACGACCCCGAGGCCCATCGCGAGGTGCTGACCTTCGTGGAGAAGCTGCACCCCGAGTGGGCCAACCGGGTGAAGCACTTCACTTCGGACCTGCCCATCTTCGAGGCCTTCGGCATCGAGTCCGAGATCGAGGCGGCGCGCCAGCCCAAGGTCTTCCTCAAGCACGGCGGCTCCATCGTGCTGAACCAGACGGAGGCTCTGGTCAGCGTCGATGTGAACACGGGCAAGTTCGTGGGGAAGAAGGATCTGGAGGAGACGGTCTACCTCACCAACCTGGAGGCCATCCCCGAGATCGTGCGCCAGCTGCGCCTGCGCAACCTGGGCGGCATCGTGGTCATCGACTTCATCGACATGGTGGACCCGGCCCACCGCGACGAGGTGCTGGCGCGGCTCCAGGAGGAGCTGAAGCGCGACCGCAACCACGCCCGGGCCGGCGGCATCTCCGAGTTCGGCCTGGTGGAGCTCACGCGCAAGCGAACAGGCCCCTCCCTGGAACGCCAGCTCACCCAGCCCTGCCCCGCCTGCAACGGCACCGGCCGCCACCAGAGCCCTGAGACGTCGCTGCTCAAGGCCTACCGTGAGCTGGTGCGCCTGGGCGAACGCCTGCGCGGCGCGGACGTGCGCCTGACCCTGCATCCGGACCTCTCCGGCGCCCTGCACCAGGAGGCCCGCGAGGGCCTGCTGCAGCTGGCCCGCCTCCTTGGCGCCCGCGTGCAGTGGATCGAGCGCCCGGACACCCCGCGGCACTCCGTGGTGATGGACGTGCAGCTGCCCGGCCAGGACAGCGCCACCGCCTGATCCGGGGCCAATCAAAAAACCTTTCAGCCACCGATTTCGCCGATGGCGCTGATTGGAGCCCGGGTGGGTTCCGCATGGCTCGGCCAGAGGCCGCTTCCGGCGTGGCCGGAGGGTATGGCGAGCGCCCCTTCCACATCGCCCCAACCTCGATCTTCCATGTCTGATGACCCGGGAATCCCGTATAGACTGGCGGATGCGGAGCCGGAACTCCGCCTGCGGGCGGCCAGGCCTTCGACTTCCCGGGCGCCACCAACCATGGATTCCCGAGTGAGATACGATCGACTGGCGCTGAATCTGTCCTGCCTTCTGGCCGGCCTGCCCCTGGCGGCCCAGATGCCACCCGGCTGGTCCCGTCAGGAAATCCTTGGCGCGGGACGGCAGGGCGCCTGGTACGGGGGAGGCGTCTGGGCCGGGGACAAGCACAGCGCGCCGGCCACTTTCGTGGACAGCCTCGGCCTCGGAAACGCCCTCACCGGCCAGGGCACGCACCTGGAGGCCGGATGGAGCGGCGCCCGCTGGGACCTGGCTGGGCAGATCAACGCCTGGCGGGATGCCGAGGGCCAGTCCCGGATCATCGTCCAGCGCTTCCACATCGCCTACGCCTCCGCGGGCGGATGGCGCACCGCGCTTGAACAGGAACCCCTCGTGTGGGGCTACGGGCTCAACGGCGGCTACGTCCTGGGCGAGGCCGCCCGACCCTTCCCCCGGTTCCGGGTGGAAAGCCCGTTCACGGACATCCGCGTGTTCGGCGTGCCGCTCGGCACCTGGAAGGGGCAGATCTTCCTGGGCCAAGTGGAAGGCCACAAGGTGATCGGGGAAAACAGCCAGGATCCCTCGTATCGGCGGCGAGCCATCGCCGACGCGGGAGATCCGCAGCGGCCCTTCCTCTCCGGCCTCCGGCTGGAGTCCCAGCTGGGCGAGAGCACCGAGCTGTACATCAACTACATCAACCTGTTCGGCGGCAGCGTCCAGGGGAGATCCCTCACCGAGGGGTACCAGACCCGCCATTGGATCGCCTCCTTCTTCGGCTTGAAGGACTCCTATGCCGAGGGAGGGCTCGGCCTCGATGGCTCCTCCTCCTTCCTGAGCACGGGCCGCGTCAAGAGCGCCTCCACGTCCGATGTCGGTGTGCGGATCCGCCTGAATCCTCTCGAGCGCCTGTTCGACGCCGAGGACGTCCGCTTCTACGTATCCCGCGGCTCCAAGGCGGTGAACACGCGGATGCAGTGGCTGATCCATCGACCGGGCACGGCCTTCCGCACGGACCTCCGCAACGACTGGATCAGCCTCACCCAGGCGCCGTTCAGGCCCTGGAACCAGCGATCCCGCTACGTCCTCCCCAGCCCCGCTGTTCCCAACGACGCGGTCGGCCTTCTGATCAACTGGGGCAGAGTCCGGCTCGGCATGGAGTACCTCGACACGGCCAACAGCCTGCTGAACCCTGACAATCCAGGTCTTTCGAACCACCGCACCTTCGAGCAGAACGTCTACCTGTCCGGCTTCTATCAAGAGGGAGATCCCCTGGGCAATGCCACCGCCGGCGAGGCGCGGACGGTCACCCTGCGTGCCGAGGTCGACTGGACCCCCCGATGGGCGACGAGGACCTGGCTGCTCGGGGGCGACCGCCCCTTCCGGGAGTCCTTTTACGGAACGGATCAGCCTTATCAGGACGGCCTGGCCGACTGGCTCCTGGACCATCCCGGTGCCACGCCGGTGCGCAACCGGTTCCTGGGCCTCCAGCAGGTCGTGGCGTGGCGGCCGGACCCGGTGCTGCGCGTCCAGGCCGGGGTCAGCGCCCAGCGCCAGAACGCCTACCTCAACGTGAAGGGCGACGCGCGCACCGGCTTCCGTTGGTTCATCGATCTGGGCTGGACCTGGCCGGGGCGCTGACACACCTCGGCAGCCACCGAACCACGCACGTCGAGGAAGCCTTCAGGAGAGCGTCCGCGCGCGGCCGCATCGTTCGGCAACTCTCGGCGAAAGGATTTTTAGCCACCGATTTCGCCGATGGCGCTGATTGCACCCCGGATGCTTCCCGCATGGGCCCGCCGCAGGCGGCTTCCGGCGGCGCCGGAAGTCATGGGGGGTGGCAGGGCCGCGCCTTTTGAGAGCGCGGCCCTGCCACCCCCCATGAGCCCATGCTGCGCTGGGGCATGGAATCGCTTTTCATCACTGAAATCGGCGAAATCGGTGGCGAAAAACGTTTTTTGCTTCGAGCTGAAGGCTACCCCAGGCACGTCGGGCAGCGCATCCCCAGCTGGAGGTTCTCGATGAGTTCAGGCACGCGGTCCAGGCTGCGCACTTCGTAGAGGGGTGCATCGGGATCGTGGTGGGGCCGAGGCTTGGCCTCGCGGTTCACCCAGATGGCCGTCCAGCCCGCCGCCAGAGCGCCCTCCACGTCGTCGGTCCAGCTGTCGCCCACCATGGCGAGGTTGCCCGGGAAGAGCCCCAGGCGCCGCTGCACGGCCTCGTAGGCCGCGGCCTCGGGCTTGAGGGCGCCCAGGTCCGCGCTCCGATGCTGCAGGCGGATGCGCTCGGAGATGCCCAGGCGATCCAGCAGCTCCAGGCCGAAGCTCTGGGTGTTCGAGAGCAGCGCCACCCGCGCCAGGTCGCGGACCGCGGCCACCACTTCCGGCGCGCCGGGGAAGCACTCCGCCTGGTCACCCGCCTCGCGGAAGGCCTGGACCATGGCGTCCATCTGCCCGGGCTCCAGCCCCGCGGGCTCCCGCCAGGCCTCCAGGAAGGCCTCCACGGACGCGTAGGGTCGGATCATGCCATCCCGCATGAGGGCGGGGTGCAGGTGCTCCTGCTCGGGCCGCAGCAGGCCCTTCAGCCGCTGGAACGGGCTGCCCGCCGGGCTGAAGACCAGCGTGTTCCAGAGGTCGAAGACGACGGCGCGGATCATGCGGCTCCGAAGGTCAGCGTCCGGTGCCCTTCGACGTGCGGAAGGGCACGCCGAACTCGATGCCCATGACCTCGAAGCGGGCCTCGCCGGCCAGGCTCCAGGTGGCGGACTCGCGGCGGGTGGCGGCGGCCGTGATCGGTCCCCAGGCATTCTTGAGGTCCGCGTAGGTCATCACCACCTCGGCGTGCAGGGTGCTCCGCCCCTGCGGGGCCAGGTCCATGCCTTCGGGAAAGCCGATGGCGCCCAGGGCATGGTCCCCGCCCTGGGCCGCCAGCCGCAGGTTCCCGCTCACGCGCCGGGTGCGGAGGCGCATGTCCGACGCGTTGTCCACGCCCACGTCCAGGCGCAGCCGCAGCCGCGACTGCTCCAGGGGAAAGGCCAGCTCCACCTGGGGTTCCACGCGGTCCAGCGAGAAGCGGAGCTGACGGGCGGCCTCCTGGTAGCGCAGGGCCGGATTGATGGCGTCGCAGCCGGCGAGGATCACGAGGGCCGAGAGGGCGAGGGCGCGCTTCATGTCAGGCTCCGCGGTAGATCACGCAGTTGTCGGTGGTCTCGTACACCTCGATCTGGCAGAGCTGCGGCAGGGCCGGCTTGAGCTGCTCCCAGATCCAGACCGAGATGTTCTCGGCCGTGGACAGGGGGATCAGGTCGTTGAGGAAGCGGTGGTCCAGCTTCGCGATGACCTTCTCGGTCACCACCTTCGAGAGGTCGTCGAAATCGATGATCATGCCCGTCTCCGGGTTCACCTGCCCCTCCAGCGAGACGAACAGCTTGTAGCTGTGGCCGTGCAGGTTCCGGCACTTGCCAGGGTGGTTGTAGATGAAATGGGCCGCTTCGAACCAGTACTCTTTGCGCAGGATCATGGCACTCACGAAGAAAAGGCCCCGCAGTCGCGGGGCCCTTCATTCTAGCAGCGGCCGGCCCTACTTGATGGCATTCAGGACCAGCGCCAGCGGCGTCAGGGCCTGGAGGTTCTCCTGCCAGCTGGTGTCGCGGCGGAAGCGCTGGGGCACCAGCACCGTATCGCCAGGCTCCACGGCGCGGCCCTGCACCCAGCTGTCGAGGATGCGGCCGTCGGCCTTGAGCAGCCTCACGCCCCAGTAGTCCGCATTGTGCGTGAGCCCGCCGGCCAGCTTCAGCATGTCGGAGACCTTCATGCCCTTCTGGACCTTGTAGGTGGCGAAGGGGCTGGCCGTCTCGCCCACCACGTAGGCTGCGTCCGTGGCCCGGGGGATGACGATCTCGTCCCCGTCCTGCAGCTCCACATCGGCCTGGGCGTTCCCCTTGAGGGCCGCCTCGAAGTCCACCACCATGCGGTTGAGGGAACCCGTGATCAGCCCGTGCATGAGCGGCCCCCGCAGCAGCTGGCCGGTGGTGCCCTGTCGGCGCGTCTCGTTCAGGCGCTCCAGGATGTCATTCACCCCCTTGCTGCTGGGATCCTGGGCCTGCTGCACGAGCCGCTTCGACGGAGGGAGCTCCTGGCCGGATGCGCCCAGGACGGCGCCTGCCTGGGCGCGCGGGTCCGGTTTCTTCAGCGCCTCCAGCAGCTTCATGGGGTCCTCCAGCTCGGGGGTCTCGCCGCCCATGCTGCGCAGGAAGATCCCCGCCTTCGGCATGGCCTCCCTCGTCAGCCCGCCGGCCCGCTGGATGAGCTGGGCCAGCGTGGGCCGCTCCGTATCCATGGTGTAGCTGCCCGGCCGGGCCACCTGGCCCAGGATCCGGACAGTGCGATGGACGCGGTAGTCCGGCTTCTCGAACAGGCTGATCTGGTCGTCAGGCTGCAACCGGGGATTCTGGGCATCATCCTGGACGCCCACGGGACTCCCCGCCTCCGTGGACAGCAGCCGGGCAAGGTCCAGCCGAACCACTTCGCTGGGTTTGCCATCCCGGCTGCGCGCCAGCTCCGCCGTCAGGCGATCGGCGGATTTGAGGGGCAGGCCGGCCCGGAAGATCAGGTCCGAGGCCCGCATCCCTTCATGGAAGGGGAAGAGGCCCGGCCGGGTCACAGGACCCAGCAGCTTGACCGTCTGCGGCAACCGCAGGTCCTGGATGCGGTACAGCTCCACCCGGTCCCGGTCCTCCAGCAGCAGGTTGTGGGACGGATCCTTCTGGAGCGCCTTGGCCAGATCGAAGCTCAGGAAGCGCGTGGTGCCGTCGGGCAGCTGGCGGACGATCTCGCCCCGCGCCATGTAGGTGTCCGGCAGCACTTGGGACTCGCGGGCCAGCAGATCACCCACCCGCAGCCCCTCGGTCCGGGCGAAGGAGCCGGGCACCCGCGCCCAGCCCTGCACGGTGACGGCACGCTCCTGGGGCCCGCGCCGCGGCAGGGCCGACAGCACGTCGCCCCAGCCCAGGACTGCGGGGGCTCCGACCAGGGGCACGTCCACGGCCTGGAGCGCGCCATCGGGCCCTCGGCGCCGCAAGGTCAGGGAGGCCGGGGAGGACTCGGGCAGCAGCCCGCCGGCGTAGCGCAATGCGTCCGCCGTGGTCTCGCCGGGCTTCATCTCGAAGATCATCCGCGGGGCCACGCCCTTGAGATCCCACAGGCGCCGCCATTCGGGAAGGCTCTCATCCACGGGTTCCTGGCCCGCCACGGGTTCCTTCAGGATCCGGTGGTCGCCGCGGGCCCGCAGCTTCAGCGCCGCCAGCACCCGGCGAAGCTGCGCCAGACGGGCTTCCACGGCCAGGCGCTCCTCGAGGGCCAGAGGTTCCGCCCCGTTCGCGGACCTGGTCTTGGTGTCGGTTCCTTGGTTCCGGGCCGCCGGCACCTTCGGCACGAGACCCAGCCAAAGCTCCTGGGAGGAGGAGCGATCCGCCGGTTCGGTGCCGTTCCGCACCAGCTTTTCATCCTGGACCTGCTCACGGGGAGCCTGGGCCAGCTGGTACTCCAGGCGGAGGATCTCCTGCTCGAGCAGGGCCTCGTCCTCATCCCCGCCCTGCAGCGCTCCCAGCTGGAGCAGCTGCTCATCGGCCCGGTCCTGCACCGGGGCCAGGGCGACCCGGGCGAAGGTCCCCTCGAGCGTCACCTGGTTCTGGGCCATGGGCACGAAGAGGGTGTCGCCGTTCTGGAGCGCCACGTTGGGATTCCCCAGGCCCTCGGCCCGCAGGGGATACAGATCCAGGCCAGCCACCTTCTGGCCTCCGCGCATCACCCGGATGTCGCGGTAGCTGCCCACGGCCGTGGGACCGCCGGCCAGGCTGAGCACATTGACCAGGGAGCTGAGGCTCGACACCAGGTAGCTGCCGGGCTTGTAGACCTCGCCCAGCACGAAGACCCGCACCTCGCGGAGCTTGATCACCTGCAAATCCACGGAGGAACGCGAGAAGTTGCGGCCCACCACCCCCTGCACCACCTGCTTGGCCTTGCCCAGCGTGAGCCCGCCCACCTTGGCCGTGCCCACCTTGGGGATGACAATCTCGCCGCGACCATCCACCTGCACGGGCAGGTCGAAGGTGGCGCTGCCGAAGACGTTGAGGTTGAGTCGGTCGCCGGTGCCCAGCACGTAGTCCTCGGCGATGCCGCCTTCCGTGGCCGCCGAGCCGCGCTGGCGCACGTCGAACAGGTCCGCTGCGAACCGGCGGGGCCCTTTCTCCCGGCGCTTGAGGGCCCGGATCTCGCGATCCAGCTTTTCGTCGGCATCCAGCTGGCGCGCAGCCTCCTCCGGCGTGGTCGAGCTGGCCGGAAGGGCCGCGGACTTGGTGGGCACGGAATCCGCCGCCGCCCCGCCCACACCCTGGGCCGAGGCCGCCTGCTTCAGGGCCTGCAGGTCCAGGCCCTGGGGCAGCTGGGCGGAGAGGGTCGTGGCGACCGCCAGGGCCAGGATGGTACGGGAGATCGGGACGCGCATCAGGACAGTCCTATCGGTGTGGATTCCGGCGGGATCCATCCCACCGGCGGAGCAGAAGGCATGATGATCCAGTATGCCCGACCCGCGGCGGACATCGGCCTCCTGGGCGGCCGATCGGTCAAAGCCTCGTGTGGGATCCGGAGACCTCACGGACGTTGCCGGACACCATGAAGGGGATCTCCCGGCGCACCTGGGCGGTCGCGGGCTGATCCTTCGCCGTCACGCGGTCCCTGAAGGCCTTGAGGGCCAGGATCGCCAGGATCACCACGCCCATGCGCGACATGGCCTCGTGCCCGGGAAGATTCGTGGCGTGCAGCATGGGCAGAGCCGCGATGCACAACAAGGTCGGCGTGGCGAACCAGGAGCGCCCGTTCATGCGATCCATCATCCAGTGGTGGAGGTGGCTGCGATCGGCGCCGCCGAGGGGAAGTCCCTTCCAGGCCCGGATGCCCACCACCAGCAGGACATCCACGGTGGGATAGGCGAAGACCCACAGCAGGAGGTTGGGATTCCTCAGCGCGAAGGCCTCCACCCCGAGGATGGCGAAGAGCGTGCCCAGCATGAGAGCTCCGCAATCGCCCAGGAAGTGCCGGGCCTTCGGGAAATTCAGGACCAGGACCGCCGCCAGCCCCCCCCAGAAGAGGCCGGACTGGGCCCCGAGGTTCCAACCCAGCACACCCAGCGCCAGGGCGGCAAACCCCATGGCCAGGCCGTTGATGCCATCGATGAGGTTGTAGGCCTGAGGCAGGGCCCAGAACCACAGGGTGAGCAGGGGCACGAGCACGGCGGGGTGGCTGGACAAGGTGAAGTCCAGGAAGGACACCTCTTCGAGCTGCCGCCCGAGCGTTCCGGTCACATGGAACGCCAGCATCAGCGCCACCCCGAAACCCGCCATGGCCTTGTACCGCGGGCGGAGGTTGAAGCGGTCATCCAGCATGCCGATGAAGGCCATGGCGTACACGCCCGCCCAGTCGGCGAGATCCAGATGGAAGCGCCACTGGCCCGTGGCATGGGCTGCCATGAGCACCAGCCACAGCACCAGCCCTCCTGTCCGCGCCGTGGGCCGCCCATGCTTCTTCCGCGCGGCGTCCGGGAGATCCATCCACCCGAGCGGCCCCACCCAACGGATCAGCGCCCCGGAGAGCGCCAGCCCAAGGGCGAATCCGAGCGCAGGTTGGGTCCATGAAGATGCCACGACGTCCTCGGCAACAGAGGTTCAGAGAAAAGGGAGGTCGCTGGTCGGGTCAAGGTTTAGAAAATCGCTAGGATGCAATAATTGCATCACATTCGGCGTTTTGCAAGATTCAACCGGGTACCTTCTCCCCGCGATGCGGGACCAGGGATAATGTGCAGCCAGGAGCCTTCCCCGGGGATCTGCTATGCTGATCCTGCCGATTTCCACCTGCTCCCCTTCGGCGGCGACCTCTGCAGGAAGCCCACCTCCCCAGGCCAACCAAAGCCCCCGGCGGACGGGTTTCATGGAGCGATCGCTGGAGCCCCGGCCGGTGCCCGGGCTCAGGGGGAGCCCCCAAAGGGCCGCACGGCCCGGAGACCGCATGAACGCACTCAAGTTCAATCCCACGACCGTCTCGGTCGACCTGGGCGGCACGCCCATCAGCCTCGAGACCGGCCGCATCGCCAAGCAGGCCCACGGCGCCGTCGTCGTCCGCCAGGGCGACACCATGGTCCTCGTGGCCGTATGCTACGGCACGCCCCGGGAAGGCATCGACTTCTTCCCGCTGACCGTGGACTACCGCGAGCCCGTGCTGGCGGCCGGCAAGATCCCCGGCGGCTGGTTCAAGCGCGAGGGCCGCCCCACCACCAAGGAGACGCTGACCTCCCGCCTCATCGACCGTCCCCTGCGGCCCCTGTTCGAAGAGGGCTACAACGGCGACACCATGATCACCGCCCAGGTGCTCAGCTACGACGGCCAGCACGCCCCTGAGACGCTCGCCATGGTGGGCGCCTCCGCGGCGCTGATCATCAGCGAGATCCCCTTCGTGAACCCCGTGGGTGGCGTCCGCGTGGGCCGCGTGAACGGCCAGCTCATCGTGAACCCCACCGTGGATCAGCGCGCTGACAGCGACATCGACCTGCTGGTGGCCGGCACCGCCGACGCCCTGGTGATGGTGGAGTGCGGCGCCAAGGAAGTGCTGGAAGCCGACATGGTGAAGGCCCTGGCCTTCGGCCACGACCAGATCAAGACCCTCGTGAAGCTGCAGAAGGACCTGCAGGCCAAGGTGGGCAAGCCCAAGGTCGCCGCCGCCAAGGCCGCGCGCAACGAAGCCATCTACCAGGACGTCGCCGCCGCCTTCGCCGAGAAGCTCTTCGCGGCGCTGACCATGAAGGTGAAGATCGAGAGCTACAAGGCCATCGACGCCCTGAAGAAGGAGGCCGTGGCACAGTTCACGACGGACAAGCCCGAGCTGAAGAAGGACGTGGTCGCCTGCTTCGACGAGCTGAAGGAAACCCTCTTCCGCAACGCCATCCTCAAGCAGGGCGTGCGCCTGGACGGCCGCAAGTTCGACCAGATCCGCCCCCTCAACATCGAGGTCGGCGTCCTCCCCGCGGCCCACGGCAGCTGCCTCTTCACCCGCGGCGAGACCCAGGCGCTCGTCACCGCGACGCTGGGCACCATCAACAACATCCAGATCATTGACGGCCTGGAGGAGGAGTACAAGAAGAAGTTCTACCTCCACTACAACTTCCCCGGCTACAGCGTGGGCGAGTGCAAGCCCAACCGCGGGCCCGGCCGCCGCGAGATCGGTCATGGCATGCTGGCCGAGCGCTCCATCTTCGCCGTGCTGCCTCCCGCCGAGGAGAATCCCTACACCGTGCGCGTGGTGAGTGACATCACCGAGAGCAACGGCTCGTCCTCCATGGCCACCATCTGCGGCGGCACGCTGGCCCTGATGGATGCCGGCATCAAGCTCAAGGCCCCCGTGGCCGGCGTGGCCATGGGCCTCGTCAGCGACGGCGACAAGTTCGTGGTGCTCTCCGACATCGCCGGCCAGGAGGACCACTACGGCGACATGGACTTCAAGGTCGCCGGCACCGAGAAGGGCATCACCGCCCTCCAGATGGACATCAAGATCGGCGGCATCACCACCGAGATCCTCACCAAGGCCCTCGACCAGGCCAAGGCCGGCCGCCTGCACCTGCTGGATGCCATGGGCAAGGTGCTCGCCATGCCCCGCGCCGAGTACGCCAGCAACGCCCCGCAGATGCACAGCCTCCAGCTCCCCAAGGAGAAGATCCGCGACGTCATCGGCAAGGGTGGCGCCACCATCCGCAACATCATCGAGGTCAGCGGCTGCGAGGTGAACATCGACGACGACGGCCTCTGCCAGGTCGCCGGCCCCACCCAGGAGAAGCTGCAGATCGCCCTCAAGATGATCGGCGAGCTCATCCAGACCGCCGAGGTCGGCAAGACCTATCTCGGCAAGGTGGCCAAGGTCGTCGAATTCGGCGCCTTCGTGACCATCCTCCCCGGCCTGGACGGCCTCCTGCACGTCAGCGAGATCGCCCACCACCGCGTGAAGGACCCCGCCGACGAGCTGAGCGAAGGCCAGGAAGTCATGGTCAAGTGCATCGGCATCGACGAGAAGAACGGCAAGATCAAGCTCAGCCGCAAGGCCCTCATCCCCAAGCCCGAAGGCATGGAAGAAGAGCCCGCCAGCGAAGGCGGCGACGAGCCCCGCCGCGAGCGGCGGCCCCGGCCCCGGCGGTAGCCAAACCGAGTTCCAATGGAAGGGGCCCCACACCGGGGCTCTTTCCATGGGTATCAGCACCTCCACAATTTGATCCGCATCATGAACGCCTGCGGCACACTGAACGCTTGCACCAACGCCATCGAAGGAAAGGCCATTCATGCCCACTGCCACGCCCATTGTCGTTCTCGGAGGTTCCGGATTCATCGGTACGCGTCTGGCGTCCCGGATAAACGAGCTTGGCTATGAGGTCCGGATCGGCGATCTGAACCCCAGTTCAGTCCACCCGAATCTCCACACGACCTGCGACGTTCGCGAGGCAGCTTCCATGCGGGGGATCCTCGCCGGGGCTGGGGCCATCATCAACCTGGCCGCCGAGCACCGCGACGATGTGCGGCCGATTTCCCGGTACTACGAAACCAATGTGGAAGGCGCACGCCAGGTTTGCGAGGCAGCCCGGAAAGCTGGTATCCAGCGACTGATCTTCACCAGCAGTGCGGCCGTGTACGGATTCCAGCCCATTCCTGTGGGCGAGGAAGGCCCGTTTGAGCCCTTCAACCCCTACGGACAGACGAAACTCGAAGCTGAAGGGATCTACCGGTCCTGGGCCGAAGAAGATCCCACCCGTAGCCTCGCGATCATCCGGCCCACTGTCGTCTTCGGCGAAGGGAACCGGGGCAACGTCTACAACCTGCTTCGGCAAATCGCCTCCGGCCGGTTCATGATGGTGGGCCCTGGCACCAATAAGAAGTCCATGGCCTACGTAGGCAACGTCGCTGAAGCCCTGATTTATGGCCTTTCCCTGGGCCCTGGGGTCCATATCTTCAACTACGCCGACGGACCGGATATGGACATGAACGAGTTGGTGGCCCTGGTCTACCGGAGCCTGGGCCGCCCCCTACCCAGCCAGTGGCGCATCCCACTCCCGCTCGCCATGGCAGGGGGGCACGCTCTGGATGCCCTGGCCCGGATCACCGGACGAACCTTCCCCATCAGCGCCATCCGGGTACAGAAGTTCTGCGAGAACACCCAATTCAAGGCTGATCGCCTGAAGGCTATCGCATTTGCTCCTTCGACCACCCTTCAAGATGCTCTTTCGCGAACCATTCAAAACGAGTTCAAGGCTCTATAACGCCGACTGTACATAACCCAACGACCAGAAGGACTCTTTGTTCCGGGGCCCGAATTGAGAATTACGCTGACCAACAAGGCATTTTTCCCTCCATTTGGTGGCGTGGAGACTATTGTCCGATCACTTGCATCCGGTCTTGCCTCCAGAGACGGTTTGCAGGTCAACGTGGTGGTTCCCAATCGTGAGGGCTTCCGCCAGAGGCGGTCCGGCGACTTTGAAGGTGCCAAGGTTCTAGAGACTGCAACCTTTGCAACCGTTGCAAATACACCCATCGCACCGACCTTGATGTGGCAGATCCGAAAATCGAACCCAGATCTGGTCCATTACCACTTTCCCTATCCCTGGGTCGAAGCAATGGAAGTGCTCCTTGGATCAGGCCGTCCCTATATCGTGAGTTATCATGCGGACATTGGGCGATTCAAGGCTCTATTCAGAATGTATCAACCGCTGATGACCCGATTTCTACGCAATGCCAAACGAATCGTAGTGGCAACTCATAATCACATATCTTCCTCTCCTTTTCTCTCGGTACTCCCACCCGAAATTTTCGAAATCATTCCCTTCGGATTGGACCTTGAGCCATACCGTGATTCAATCCAGTTAAGAACCAAAGCCGCCGAATTCCGTGGAAGGTTGGCAGAAAATGGGCCATGCATTTTATTTGCAGGAAGATTGGTTGCATACAAGGGCATTCCGACCTTATTACGCGCCATGCAACATATTCCAGGCACCTTAATTATGGTCGGGGACGGCCCGCTTCGAGAGGAACTTCAAAGCTTGGCCCAAGGTTTGGGAGTCTCTAACCGCATTCGGTGGGAAGGTTTTGTCAAAGCAGAGGATTTGCCGGCCTATCATCATGCCGCAGATATTTTTGTGCTGCCTTCCGATCGGCCGGAGGAAGCCTTCGGCTTGGTCCAAGTTGAGGCCCATGCATCAGGTCGTCCTGTGGTTTGTTGCGCCTTGCCCACAGGCGTTACCGAAGTAAACCTGGATGGAAAAACTGGCTTAGTGGTGCCCCTTCGCGACCCTATGGCCATGGCTGAAGCCATTAATAGTTTGCTTAGCAACCCAACTCTACGCTCAGAGCTAGGAAACAACGCGCGAGATCGTGCCCTTCGAGAATTCACCATAGGGACTATGTGCGACCATTATCAGAATCTGTACCGCAAAATACTTGATAAGTAAGGTAATCCAACTAGATAATTTCGGTGGGTTTATGTGATTGGACGATCATTTGATATCTGAAATAATGTTTTTGAGCAATTTCAGGCCATAATCTAGAGGCAAGATATTGATTAGATTTAAGATTTATAGATCCTTCAAGAATTTGCGGAATCAAGTTTAGAGTGCGGGTGACCGCCTCTTCCACATCGTCAACCCGAATAATACACTCCTTTAATCCTTCTTCAGTATCGCGATTACACGGAGCCAATACTAGTAATCCAGCCATTAGCGAGGCCAGGACAGTCCCGTTACGCCCCTCCACACCTCCAGGAACAGGAAGATAAGCTACATCTGCTGTCGACAATAAGCATGAAATCTGTTCTGGGCTTTTCGACATGTACCAAGTCACGGGGATTTTTTGTGAGGTTTTCTGGAGCTCTTCTATATAATTTATATATGGATTTAGTACGTGACCGATAATTCCAAACTCAATCGCTAAGTTGAATTCAGTTAATTTCCTGGCAAAATTTAGAAAATCCTCTAGCCCACGATTTGGACGTAGCAGACCAAAGAAGATGATCTTAATATTCCCTCGAATCTGTGCTCTCTCGCGAGGAGTTACTGGTATATTACTTCCAATCGGTATAATTTCCGATTTAGATCGTAACCCAGGGAAATATTCTGAGGCAGAAGTGGCATCGCCTTCGTTTGTAAAAATTATTCTGTCAGCACATTCCATTAAAGGGATAATGGCCCACTTTCTTAATGGATGAGCTCGCTTAAATTCGTGCACGGTCAGCACCGTCTTTGAATGAATCGAGCCGAGAAAAAAAGCTAAATGTGGCAACAAGCTGTAACCGAAACCCAATGAAGGGTATTGAAGGTGCAAAATACTGCTCTCATTTTTGTCGTATAAATGTATCCAACACCATTGCAACAAATTACTCCAACGAGGTTTCAAATTTACCACTTCAGTCTTAACTACTTTCTTCAATTCTGAGCATAGCCTAAAGGTATAATCTCCTACGCCACAGATCTCCGGGGGCTGACTTCCGACTATCATTTGAACTCTCATCTCTGGACCGCCGAAAAAATGGATTTAGCATGCTGGATAGAATGACAGACCATCCCTGTCATTAGTCCAAATAGGACCCAGAAATCGCCATAGGCCGGGAAAAATCCCACAATTGCCATCTGGAATAGCTCCAGCAAAAATGCAACAACCAAAGCGCGAAGAATAATGCTATTCCTATCCTGTGGCCTTATTGCGATCACCTTCGATGCGCCCTGAACAACTGAATAATTAAAATAGCCAAATACCAACAGCCCAAATATTCCAGTACTTGCCATTATTTTTATTATCATGTCCCAACCTTCAAAATTGCCCCAGCCGATTCCAAAGAAGGGATATTCATGAAAAACGTTCCAGCCCGCGACTATAGAACCCATCCTTTCCATAAAGGAATAGGTGTACATTTTTGAAAAAATAATCTCATCTAGAACGTCTGGAAACCGCATGGCGAGCGCCGCAAATAACAGCACTATGCCAAGAAACCCAATTGACACCATCTTCCGACGGAAGAGAAGACGCATTCTTGACATAACGAGTAGGAGAATGAGAAACACACCGATATATCCGCCTGATGAAGTCGATATAAGGACAGCAGTTAATACTACCAAAATTTTCCAATGAATCTTCCTATCAATTGAATTCCACGAATCCAGCATAATACTCACCATAGCCCCCAATATTGGGATCAGATACTTAGTGAGCATGGAGGGCTCTGTTGCCACAGACGAGATGCGAAAGAATCCTAATCCTTCTGATACCGCATCAAAAGCGAGTGAATTTTTACTGCTTGTATTATTAAACAAATAATCCGGGTAAGTAGCTCCCGTATAATGCAAAGTGAACTGTAATAGGCCCCACATTGACACAAACATGGCACCAACGAATAGAATATTCAGCAATTTTTTCATACTATGATGTGATTGAGAATAATAGGCGATCACAAAAAAAGCCATGCCACCAAAGACAAGGTGGAAGAACTGAGTAATGGCTGTTGAACTCGCCCCAACCCCTCCTAAAAGCACTCCTGTTATATCTATGGCTAAGAATAACAAATAGAATTTCGATATCTTGAATAGGATGGCTGGTAAAGGAGGTTTAGCGGGAAATCGCCCCAAAACACCAAACAGTAGCATCCTGGTCAGCAAAAAGATAACCGCGAGTTGGTACGCCTGGATGCCAAATCTAATATCAATCAAATTGATTACAGCTGTTGCACTAAAACCACAAAAGAACAACGTCGAGTATAGTAGCCAGTCTGGCCGGCACACCAAGCAATAGCAATAGACCGGAATCAGGATCCAGCCGAGCCAAGTGATTTCCATCCAACGCCCCTCCGCCCGGACTGCAAACAGCCAATGTCAACTAGCCATTGAGGCTAAGTGGAAATCCTGCAAAAAATCCCCTCTGTCGCGCTCTAAACATCTTCCAATTCATCCCCTGATAAATTGGAGAAATTAATAGATAGAACCAATATGCGGTCAGTTGCAAACATGCTTCTATCTTAGGTCGGTTTTTCAACAAGAAATACACCTTATTTCGAGTACCATAATATAGCGAAAAATCTGAAAATCCGCCTCCTGTAAGAGAACTCACTTTATGCCAGAGTTTTACACTTGGTTCATAATAAGTGATTAATCCGGATTTCATGGCCCGGTAACAGAAATCAGAATCATCCCAGTATACAAAATATTTCTCATCCATCAGGCCGATTTTTTCGAATACTTCCTTTTTGATCAACGTACAACAGGTTGGGCAATATTCCACAGCTCGCGCAGTATTATATTGTCCATGATCCAACTCCCCTTCCCCAAAGTGGCATGAAGAATAGCCGCGTAATCGAAAGAAGGCACCCCCGGCACACCAGATTCGGTTGGGATCATCAAAGTAATACATTTTAGGGACAACCATATCACACTGGTGAGACTCGAATGCCTTCAGCATGTCTCCAACAAGCGTGGAGGGGAATTCCGTATCATTATTGATCAAGAGCACATGCGAGCATCTATTTGATAGGGCAGCTCGGATGCCTTGATTGTTGCCTGCAGCGACACCAGTATTTTGTTCGTTTGGAATGACAATGATGCGAGGGTCCTGAAATAACCTGACCCTCTCTAGCGTATTATCTTTGGATGCATTATCTATTAAATATAAGGTGAATGCCAAGTGTTCCTGTGATAATAGTGAGTGAAGGAATGGCTCAATCACTTGGGCACTATTATATGTAACTGTGACAATACCGACGTGAAAATTCTTATCCATTCATCAACCCTCTCTGTCTCAACTCCGCCAGGGACTGCTCATAGCCTCCAGTCATAGCCTGCTCCTCGGCTGCCCAATCCAGGAAGCTGTGAAGCCCTTCGGCGAATGAGATGGATGGCTTGTAACCGAGAATCTTCTCGGCTAGTGTCAAATCGGCCGTATTGTGGCGGATATCGCCGATCCGGAATTCCCCGGTGATCTGAATGGATGACTTGCTCTTGAAATACTTGATGATTTCTTGAGCGACTTGAAGGACTGTCGTGGCCACTCCACTTCCAACATTCAGGGCAAACGAGCCTTTGACCGCCGGGCCCAAGGCCCGCCGGGTGGCTTCCACCACATCGAGCACATGCACAAAATCCCGGGATTCCTGGCCATCCTCAAAAATGCGAACGTCTTTGCCCGACCTCGCCAACCCCGAGAAGATCGCGAGGATCCCCGTATAAGGATTCTGCAGGGACTGCCCTTGACCAAATACATTCTGGTAACGCAATGCATAGGCCGAAATGCCTAGGGTGCGCCCAAACATTAAGCACATCTGCTCTTGAACTTGCTTTGAGAGCCCATAGAAAGAAGTTGGCGAAAAGGGGGTGTCTTCCGTTGTAGGAAGGCTTCGACAGGGGGCGCGGCAAAGAGGGCACTCCGGTTCGAACTGCCCCTGAAGCAGGGCTTCTTGGCACCGTGCACCGGGAAAGACGACCCCATGTTGCGAACATTGGTAGCGGCCCTCTCCATAAGTCGCGCGAGAGGAAGCTACGACCACTTTTTGGACCTTCATGTTCCGGTCGTTCACCAGGAGGTCCATGAGTATGGCTGTGCCCTGGATATTCACATCTGAATAGCGGGCGACTTCGTACATGGATTGCCCGGTGCCTGTCTCGGCCGCGAGATGTACCACCGCATCCGCGGCTGCTAATGCCTCACGGAGCGCTTCACGATCACGCACATCTCCCCGTACAAGGCGGACATGCCCCTGTAGATCCATGGCCAGATCCTGGTTCGATCCGTGGATCTGTGGACTGAATGAATCCAGGACCACGACCTCATTGCCCTCGGCGATAAGGCGACGGGAGAGATGTGTGCCAATGAATCCTGCACCGCCCGTAATAACTACTCGCATGACGACTCCCTGGCCCCTTCCTGGGGTTCCTCCGTTCGGTACATCCGCAACACTTTCGCAGGGGCTCCGGCCGCAATTGCGAAAGGCGGGATGTCCTTTGTGACGACAGAGTTGGCCCCGATGACTGCACCTTTCCCAATTCGCACATTGGGTAGGACTACCGTCCCAATCCCAAGGAAAACCCCATCTTCAATATAGACCCACGAGTCTTCGTCAAGGATTTGGCCACCAATTTTGGCATCAGGATCTAACGGATTGACCGGGTGGGTCACATCTACAATGGCGCAATTTGCTGTAATGGAGACATTCGATCCAATAATCACCGCAGAGTGACATACAATATGAACATTCTGTTCGATATTACACCCATCTCCAATCTCCAGCAAGGGCGCCCTTGCTGGATTGGATTGAATGACTTCAAGTCTTACACCTTGGCGAATCCCTACACGGTTTCCTATATATATTCTGTCAGGACGGGTGATTAAAATTGGAGCAGAGATAAAACTTTTTATCCCAAAATTACCAAAAAATGGACGATATAGGCAATTCGATTTGACTCTCCACAGCACAACTCGCAAAATATTAATTTGATCAAATGGCCTAAGTTTTACAAAACGCAATAAGAGATCAATCATTTAGATTTACCCCCTTTGCGTTCACCTTGACCCAATTGCCCGATTCAGGATCATAACGTTTTACTAGTCTTGCCGGATTACCCGCCAACATCGAGTAGTCAGGGTAAGACTGAGTTACGACCGCGCTACTGGCGACGATACAATGCGAACCAAGTTCGACTCCCGGCATGATGGCCGCGCGCAATCCAATGAAACATCCCTTCCCTATTAAAACAGGACCCTTGCTAATTAGTGACTGTTCCATAATCAACCCACTCTTGGGATCTAGTCCATGGGCCACATCTGATATATATACTTCTTCACTTAGCACACAACCATCCTGTATTTGAATTCGTGATACGGCAGCAATATAGCATTTTGGGCCGATATAGACATCATTACCGATCAGGATTTCAGGTCGGAAGAATTGGTTTCTGTATTTTTCTATTGCGTGTAAATATGAATATTTACCTATATTGACTCGATCTCCGATATAAATCTTCTTTCCACCAATAATATTATGTGGGAATGGAACATAGGAATTCACGCCAATGTTTCCAAATCGAACGGGAAGATACAGTTTCGCTTCAGATAATAGATTGGAGATCACTTTTTTTAATTTCCATACCGTATTCATTGCTGACCTCCGAATGGGCTCTATCCCCCAGAAAGTTTCATAATTATAGTGTGACGATCTTCCTTGGTTAGGATAAGCATCCATGTCATTATTAGAGATAACATGGCTCCTAAAAATATTAGTATCAATCTGAGCTGAAGCCCTATATATAGACCATGAGCAATCCAATACAAAAACAAAAGTGGCATTGCTATACTTAAAGGAACTAATAACCCATGGATCAGATAAATTTTTATATCAACAGTGATTAACCTAGTGCGCGGGAAATTATAAAATAAATTACAAATAATTCCAACCATCGCACCAATAACCGTGCCAATGGCCACGCCAGCTGCTCCGATACGCAATCCAAGAACAATGCTCAGAACTAGGTTAATAGAACCTTCGACAAATGGAGTAATTAATACGACTCGCTGCTGCCCAGTCGCGATTAGCAAGGCTGCATAAGGAGTAGCTGTCAATCGGATCAAATTGCCAATCACGAGCAGCCGAAGCAAAGGCAGCGTAATCGTAGCCAGTTCTATTCCCACATAATGCCGGAGCAGGAATTCCCCTCCTAAAAGGAGCGGGAGACTGGAGGTCAAGAGTAACAGCACCCCGTATCGGGTGGCATTGAGAAGCATCCGCTGCAGCCGGGCCGCATCCTCCTCCGCCCCCAGGACCGCCCCGGCCGGAATAAGGACATTGAATACCGCATTCTGGAGGCCCGCCACAAAGGTGACGAGCCCCGTAGCGATGGCATAGGCGGGAACCGCCTTGAAATCCACCCGGCCAACGATCACCAAATCCAAGCCCGTAACCATGAGCATGGCCACATTCCATACGCTCAGGCTGAAGCTGTATTCCCAAAGTTCCTTGGCGGCCGTCAGGGCTGCCCGGCCCGGGTGGATGCGGCAGGAAGCCGCCCATAGGCGGTGCGCCACATACTGGGCCCCGTAGGTAAGTAGATTGATGCCCGCGAAGGCTTGGGCCATAGAGACGAGTGTTCCGCGATGGAATGCGATCCAGACCAGCACCACACCGGTGAGCAATCTGCTTCCAATCTGAATGAGGCCCGGCACTTCGTATCGCTGTCTTCCGACAAATACCCCCATAAAGACCGAAAATGGAAGACCGATGGCCATGGATAGCCCGACCCAGGCCATGGCCACCTGTGCTTCCCCACGTAGCTGAGCGGGAATTTTCGGAAACAAGTGGGGGAATGCTATGGATACAGCAATCATCCCCAAGGCCGCCACCAGGCCGGCCAGTGCCAAGCTCACCCAGGCGGTCGAAACCAGGGCATCGCGCCGATCGGTCTCCCCCGTGGTCTCGTAATGCGCCACAAAGCGCCCCACGGCCACCTGAAGGCCGAAATTCAGGAGGCCGGTGTAGGCTCCAACCTGAAGAATGAGAGCCCAGACCGCGTAGATGTCCCGGGATAGGTACTTCAGGAGAATGGGGGGAAGCACCACCGCCAAGAGGGCCGCCGAGGTGCCGCTCGCCACATTGGCAACGGCGTTCTTGAGCAGCACCCTCCGACTAATGGTTGGGCTCATCTAGGCCCTCCCGAGATACCAAGCCACCGTCTGCTGCAACCCCTCGGCGAAGGTGGCTTCGGCCCTCCACATTAGCTCGGTATGGATCTTGGTGGCATCAATGGCGTACCGCCGGTCATGCCCGGCTCGGTCTTGGACGAAGGTCTTGAGCTTGCGGCCGGTGCCCTGGGGGCGGCCCAGGTGCTGGTCCACGAGGTCGCAGAGCAGGTCGATCAGGGCCAGGTTGGTCTGCTCGTTGTCGCCACCCACGCAGTAGGTTTCGCCGGCGACGCCCTTCAGCATGACGGTTTCCAGGGCGGCGCAGTGGTCCTCGACATAGAGCCAGTCGCGGATGTTCAGGCCATCGCCGTAGATGGGGATCGGCTCGCCCTTGGCCATGCGGGTGATGGCCAGGGGGATGAGCTTCTCGGGGTGCTGGCGGGGGCCGTAGTTGTTGGAGCAGTTGGTCGTCACCACGTTCAGGCCGTAGGTGTGGTGGTAGGCGCGCACCAGGTGGTCGCTGCCGGCCTTGCTGGCGCTGTAGGGGCTGTTCGGCGCGTAAGCCATCTCTTCATGAAACTTCCCTGTGTCACCCAGGGAGCCATAGACTTCGTCCGTGCTGATGTGCAGGAAGCGGCAGTCCTTCTGACCGGCCCATGCCTGGCGGGCGGCCTCCAGCATGGCGAAGGTGCCGCCCAGGTTGGTCTGGATGAAGGCCGCGGGGCCCGTGATGCTGCGGTCCACGTGGCTTTCCGCCGCCAGGTGGAAGACCTTCTGCACGCGGTTCTTCTCGATGAGGTGGCGGGCCAGCTCCAGGTTCTGGATGTCGCCCACCACCAGCTCCACCCGGTCCAGGCCTTCGATCTGTTTTGGATCGGCCGCATAGGTGAGCTTGTCCAGCACGAGGATGCGGTCGCCCGGATGGTTCCGGTGCCAGCGATGGACCAGGTTGCTGCCGATGAAGCCGGCGCCGCCGGTGATGAGGATGGTTTCAGGCATGGAGGTTCACCACGGAGGACACAGAAGAAACGGTGGGGGGAGATCGGGGGCGCTCACAGCGCGGGCTGTTGGATCACTTCCAGGAGGGCACCACGCCAGTCGGGCATGCGGTCGGGGCCGAGGCTGCGGCGGCGGCTCCCGTCGAGGACGGAATAGGCCGGGCGCTTGGCAGGGGTGGGGTAGTCGGCCGTCGTGCAGGGGCAGAGGTCGGCGGCGATGCCCTTGGCCTCGAAGATGGCCTTCGCGAAGTCATGCCAGGTGGTCTCGCCGGCGCAGGTGGTGTGCACGAGGCCCTGCCATCCCTGCTCGGCGGCCACCTTGAGCTGGCGGGCCAGGGCACGGCATGTGGTGGGGGCGCCCCGCTGGTCGTCCACCACCCGAAGGGACCGGCCCTGGGCGGCAGCGTTCAGCATGGTGTTGAGGAAGTTCTTGCCCCAGGCATCGTAGAGCCAGCTGGTGCGGGCGATGAGGTGCCGGGAGCAGCGGGCGGCCTGGCGCTCGCCTTCGAGCTTGGTGCGGCCGTAGACGGACACGGGGTTCGTGGGATCGTCCTCCCGGTAAGGGCGGGTGCCCGTGCCGTCGAAGACGTAGTCCGTGCTGACCTGGATCAGCATGGCCTTCTGGGCCTCGCAGGCTTCGGCCAGCCAGCCCACGGCGGTGGCGTTGATCTTCTGGGCCAGCTCCGGCTCGGACTCGCAGCGGTCCACCTGGGTGAAGGCACCGCAGTTGACGACCACGTCGGGATGAACGCCGGAAATCACCGAATGGATGGCTTCCTCCCTGGAGAGGTCCAGCACCGATTCCTCGGGAAGCACGAGCTCGTGGTCCGCCCAGATGAGGCGGATGGCGTGGGCCAGCTGCCCCGAGGCGCCGGTGACGAGGACGCGCATCAGGCGTGCACCCGGCGTGCGCGCTCGTCCTTCACGAACGGGTTCTCGGGATCGTCCTCGTGGCGGATCTCGTCGATGGGCTCGGCCTTGCCCTGCCCCATGAACAGGCGGTCGGGGCAGTTGATGACGAAGCCGGGCTCGGCGCTGATGCAGCGGTAGCAGTGGACGACACCCTTGGGGATGATGGCGGAACCGGGGTTGTTGGCGCCCATGGCCACTTCCATGCGGTTCTGATAGGTGGGGCTGTCCGGGCGGTTGTCCCAGAGGGTGAGCTTGAAGTCGCCGGGGCCCACCCAGCAGAAGAGGTCCGCCTGGTCCACGTGCTCGTGGGGTCCCCGCAGCACGCCGGGGTTGGTGACGCTCACGTACGACATCTCGGGCCGGAACCAGGCGGGCAGCTCGTCGTGGCGGAAGATCTCCGCCAGCCACCCGCGCTCATCCACGAACTTGCGGAAGGAGGTGATCACCACGCCCTCGATGGGGCCTTTCTGGAATGCCATGGCTACTTCCCTCCGTTGGCCTGGGGGAACGGCGTCGCCTCCTGGATGGCCAGTTCGTTCGCGTGAGCCAGGCTCGGGAAGGTGCCCGCGTCGGTCCACCAGCCCTGGAAGGTGCCGAAGCTGAGCTGGCCCTTGGCGATGTAGGCGTTGTTCACGTCCGTGATCTCCATCTCGCCGCGGCCCGAGGGCTTCACGGTGCGGATGATGTCGAACACGGTGGCGTCGTAGAAGTAGATGCCCGTCACGGAGAGATTGGACTTCGGCGCCTTGGGCTTCTCCTCGATGCCCAGCACCTGGCCGTCCTTCACCTCGGCCACGCCGTAGCGCTGGGGATCTTCCACGGGCTTCAGCAGGATGCGGGCGCCCCTCCCCTGCTGGTCGAAGGCCTCGACCTCGGGCTTCAGGCTGTCCTGGAAGATGTTGTCGCCCAGGATCACGCAGATGGGCGAGCCGCCCGCGAAGTTCTCCGCCAGCCCCAGGGCCTGGGCGATGCCGCCGGCCTCGTCCTGGACCTTGTAGGTGAACCGGCAGCCGAAGTCCTTCCCGGAGCCCATCAGGGCGACCACGTCACCCATGTGCTCGGTGCCCGTGACGATGAGGATCTCCTCGATCCCGGCCTCGCGAAGCTTCCAGAGCGGATGCCAGATCATGGGGGCCATCCCCACCGGCAGCAGGTGCTTGTTCGTCACCTTGGTCAGCGGGAACAGGCGGGAGCCGGTGCCCCCGGCGAGAACAACGCCTTTCATGATCACTCCTGGACGGGGGTTGCAGGTTCGTCTTCATCCGCCAGCAGGCGGGCGCGCACCCACTCGCGGTTGAGCCAAGTCCATCCGCCAGCGCCCACCAGGAGCGCCACCAGGATGATGATCACCGACCGCGCCGGCTTGCTTTTGTCGATGGGCAGGTTGCCGGGATCCAGCAGGTTGAGAATGGGGATATCGTTCTTCTCTTCCAGCAGGGCCTGCTCGCGGTTCATGGCGAGGGTGGTGACGAGCTGCTGGCGGAGGCGGAGCTCGTTCTCCAAGCGGGTGCCCTTGAGGCGGACAGCGGGATCGGCGCTGCTCTGGTAGTTCCGGTTGCCTTCGAGGAAGCGGCGGAAGGCGTCCTCGGCCTGGTCCATCTCGTGGCGGGCATCGGCCAGGCGGGCCTCGGCGAAGAGGGCTTTCGCGCCGCCGCGGGTGTGGCCCTTTTCCTGGAGGAAGGTTTCCAGCAGCTTCCCGGCCCGCTGCACCACCTGCTGGGAAAGCTCGGGGGACTTGGTTTCGGCGCTGAGGGTGATGACCTTGGACTTCAGGTCGCGGGTGGCGGAGAGGACCTTGCCCAGCTCCTTCACGGCCCGGTCCATGTTCTTCTCGTCCACGTAGGCGTAGAGGGTGCCTTTTTCGAGGCGCTCGGCGCCGAAGCGCCAGGACCTCGCATGGTATTGGAACTCGGTCTGGAGCAGCTGCTCCCGCAGCCAGCGGCTGTTGAGGATGTCCACGAAGTTGGCGTCGTTGCCCTCGCCCCCGGGCACACTGACGCCGAAGGCCGCGGCGGCGGTGGCCAGGCCGCCGAGGCTGCCGCCCAGCCCCTTGGATTCCACCGGCAGGAGCCGGGCCTCGGAGCGGTAGTAGTTCGGCAGGAAGAGGGTGATGACCGCCGCCGCCAGACCGGCTGCCAGGGCCCATTGGAGGGGCTTCTTCAGGCTGGCTTTGAGGTCCAGGATCGGGATTGTGGACGAATTGGGCATAAGGGCATAGGTTACCAGAACCCCGGCAGGGACTGCCTCGCAGATCCTGTGCTGGACGCCACAAAAACAAGGGCGGGATCGCTCCCGCCCTTGCCGGTGCTGTGAAGATTGCGGCTACAGGTCTTCGCCGTCGATCTCGGTCATGCCCTGGAGCTCTTCGACGTGCTGGGCCATGCGGGCGTATTCGTCATCGAAGTCCTCGCCGCCCTGGAACTCGTTGGGGGTGGGCTCGGGGTACTCGCCTTCCTCGATCTCCAGGTTGCGGTAGTGGGCCATGCCGGTGCCGGCGGGGATGAGCCGGCCCAGGATGACGTTCTCCTTGAGGCCTCGGAGGTAGTCCACACGGCCTTCCAGGGCGGCCTCGGTGAGGACGCGGGTGGTCTCCTGGAAGCTGGCGGCGGAGATGAAGCTCTCGGAGGTGAGCGCGGCCTTGGTGATGCCGAGCAGCAGGGGCTCGCAGGTGGCGGGCTGGCCGCCCTCCTTCATGACCTGCTCGTTGATCTCCTTGAAGCGGTGCTTGTCCACCTTCTCCTCGACGATGAGCGGGGTGTCGCCCACGTCGGTGATGAGGACCCAGCGCATCATCTGGCGGATGATCACCTCGATGTGCTTGTCGTTGATCACCACGCCCTGGGCGCGGTAGACCTCCTGGACCTCGTTGACGAGGAAGGCCTGGAGGGCGCGGTCGCCCTGGACCTTGAGCAGATCATGGGGGCTGACGGCGCCCTCGGTGAGCTTCTCGCCGGCGCGGATCTCGTCGCCGTCCTGCACCTGGATGTGCTTGCCGCGGGGGATGAGGTACTCGCCCTTCTCCCCGGTCTCGGCCTCGACGATGACCTTCTGGTTGCCACGGACGCGGTTGCCGTACTTCGCGATGCCGGAGACCTCGCTGATGATGGCGGGTTCCTTGGGCTTGCGGCCCTCGAACAGCTCGGTGACGCGCGGCAGGCCGCCCGTGATGTCGGAGGTCTTGGCCTGCTGGCGGCTGGTCTTGGCGATGACGTCGCCGGGCAGCAGCTCCTGGCCCTCCTCCACCTCGATGTAGGCGCCGGTGGGGATGTTGTAGCGCTTGAGGACCTTGTGGTTGTCCCCCTTCACGTTGATGTGGGGGTGGATCTTGTCGTCGGTGGGATCGATGACCTTCTTGCGGAAGTTGCCGGAGATCGGGTCCTTCTCTTCCTGGTAGGAGACGTTGACTTCGAATTCCTTGAAGTCCGCGACGCCGCCCACTTCGGTGAGGAGCACGTCGTTGTAGGGATCCCACTCGGCGAGCACGGTGCGGGGCTCGACGGCCTCCTTGTCCTTCACCTTGAGGATGGCGCCGGAGGTGATCTTGTAGCGCTCGCGCTCGTTGCCGTCCGCGTCGGTCACCAGGAGGTAGCCGTTGCGGGTGAGGGCCACGGTCTCGCCCTTGCGGTTGACCACGGTCTTGCCCTGGAGGCCTTCGTACTTCACGATGCCGGCGATCTGGGCCTCGTGGGTGCTCTTCTCGGAGGTGCGGCTCGCGGCGCCGCCCACGTGGAAGGTGCGCATGGTGAGCTGGGTGCCGGGTTCGCCGATGGACTGGGCGGCGATGACGCCCACGGCCTCGCCGAGGTCCACCAGGCGGCCGGTGCTCAGGTTCAGGCCGTAGCACTTGGCGCAGATGCCGCGCCGGGCCTCGCAGGTGAGGGCGGAGCGGATCTTGACCTTGGCGATGCCGCTGGTCTCGATCTTGAACGCCAGTTCCTCGGAGATGAGGGTGCCCGCGGGGGCCCGCACGATGGACGGATCGTAGGGATCCACGATGTCCTCGAGGCAGACGCGGCCCATGATGCGGTCGCGCAGGCGGGAGCGGATGGTGCCGTCGCTGTTGACGATGGCTTCCACCTCGATGCCGCCCAGGGTTTCGCAGTCGTCCTCGTTGACGATGACGTCCTGCGCCACGTCCACCAGCTTGCGGGTGAGGTAGCCGGAGTCGGCCGTCTTCAGCGCGGTGTCCGCGAGGCCCTTGCGAGCACCATGGGTCGAGATGAAGTACTGCAGAACCGAGAGGCCTTCCTTGAAGTTCGCGGTGATGGGCGTCTCGATGATGTCGCCGCTGGGCTTGGCCATGAGGCCGCGCATGCCGGCCACCTGGCGGATCTGCGTCTTGGAACCGCGGGCGCCGGAGTCGGCCAGGATGTAGATGGAGTTGAGGAACGTGTCGTTCTCGTTCCGCTTCTCCAGCTCCTTCATCATGTCGCTGGCCACCTGGTCGCTGGTCTTGGACCAGACTTCCAGGATGCGGTTGTAGCGCGTGGAGGAGTCGAGGCGGCCCTCGTAGGCTTCCTTCTCAATGGCGCGGACGTCCTCGGTGGCGCTCTTGAGGAGCTTGCCCTTGGTGTCAGGCACGACCAGGTCGTCGATACCCACGGACACGCCGGCGCGCATGGCCCACTGGAAGCCGGTGTCCTTCATGGCGTCCAGCATGCGGATGGTGACCTCGGGGCCGTTCAGCTTGTAGGCGCGGTTCACGAGGGAGAGCAGGCCCTCCTTCTTGAGCAGGCCGTTGATGAAGGGCAGCTCGGCAGGCAGGGCGCGGTTGAAGAGCACGCGGCCCACGGTGGTGGTCTTGAGCTGGTTCTTCACGGTCTCGGCGGGCGCCTCGAAGACCTCCTGCTCGGAGTTCTTCTTGGGGTCCTTCGCATGCCAGGCCTCGGTATCCACCCACTCGCCGGTGTAGCGCAGCTGGATGATGGCATGGGTGTCCACGACGCCGGCATAGTGGGCAGCCACCACGTCGTTGACGCTGCTGAAGACCATGCCCTCGCCCTTGCGGCCGGTGCGCTTCTTGGTGAGGTAGTAGCCGCCGAGCACGATGTCCTGGCTGGGCACCACGTTCGGACGGCCGTTGGCGGGGTTGAGGATGTTCTGGGTGGACATCATCAGCACCTTGGCCTCGATCTGGGCCATGGGGCTGAGGGGCACGTGCACGGCCATCTGGTCGCCGTCGAAGTCGGCGTTGAAGGCGGTGCAGACCAGGGGATGCAGGCGGATGGCCTTGCCTTCCACCAGCACGGGCTGGAAGGCCTGGATGCCGAGGCGGTGGAGGGTCGGGGCGCGGTTCAGCAGGACCGGGTGGTCCTTGATGACCTCTTCCAGCACGTCCCAGACCTCGGGACGGCCCTCTTCCACCATCTCCTTGGCCTGGCGGATGGTGGCGGCGAAGCCCTTGTGCTCGAGCCGGTTGAAGATGAAGGGCTTGAACAGCTCGAGCGCCATCTTCTTGGGCAGGCCGCACTGGTGCAGCTTGAGATCGGGACCCACCACGATGACGGAGCGGCCCGAGTAGTCCACGCGCTTGCCGAGCAGGTTCTGGCGGAACCGGCCCTGCTTGCCCTTGAGGGCGTCGCTGAGGGACTTCAGGGGGCGGTTGCTGACGCCTCGCAGGAGGCGGCCGCGCTTGCCGTTCTCGAAGAGGGCGTCCACGGCCTCCTGCAGCATGCGCTTCTCGTTGCGCACGATGACGTCGGGGGCCTTGAGCTCCAGCAGCTTCTTGAGGCGGTTGTTGCGGTTGATGACGCGGCGGTAGAGGTCGTTGAGGTCGGAGGTGGCGAAGCGGCCGCCGTCGAGGGGCACCAGGGGGCGCAGCTCGGGGGGCAGCACGGGCACCACGTCGAGGATCATCCACTCGGGCTTGTTGCCGGAGCGGTGGAAGGATTCCGCCACCTTGAGGCGCTTGGCGATCTTGCTGCGCTTCTGGCTGGAGGTCTCCTTCTTCATGAGGTCGCGGAGCTCGATGGTGAGCGCCTCGATGTCCACCTGCTTGAGCAGCCCCTTGATGGCCTCGGCCCCCATCTGGGCCTTGAAGCCCTCGCCGTGGAGGCTGCGGGCCTCGCGGAACTTGTCCTCGTTGAGGATCTCGCCTTCCTTCATGCCCGTGCCGCCGGACTCGGTGACGGCATAGGCCTCGAAGTAGAGCACCCGCTCAAGATCCTTCAGGGGGATGTCCAGCAGGTAGCCGATGCGGCTGGGCACGCCCTTGAAGAACCACACGTGGCTGACCGGGCTGGCCAGCGCGATGTGGCCCATGCGCTCGCGGCGCACGGACTTCTTGGTGACTTCGACGCCGCACTTGTCGCAGGTGACGCCCTTGAACTTCTGCCGCTTGTACTTGCCGCAGAGGCATTCCCAGTCGTTGACGGGCCCGAAGATGCGGGCGCAGAAGAGGCCGTCGCGCTCGGGCTTCAGGCTGCGGTAGTTGATGGTCTCGGGCTTGGTGACCTCGCCCTTGGACCAGGAGCGCATCTTGTCCGGGCTGGCCAGGGACACCCGGATGCACTCGTAGGCGTTGATGTTCTGCTGCTCAGGATACATGGGGGCCTCTCTAAAGATTCACCACGGAGACACGGAGGGCACGGAGGAAAAACACGGAGTAGAGCACGGAGGAAGGGCTACAGGACACGGCGGACGATGCCATCTTTCATGATCGGGACGTTAAAGTTCAGCAACAGGCCCACACGTGTGCCAGTCAATCTCATGTAGGTCATCAACTGGGCTTCGTGGACGGGGAGGATGCCTTCCTGGCTCTTCAGTTCGACGATGATCTTGCCTTCGATCAGGAGATCCAGACGGAAGGCGGCTTCGACATGCAGGCCCTTGTAATCCAGGGGCAGCGTGACCTGTCGCTGGAAGGAAAGGCCACGGATCTGTAGTTCGTGGCAGAGGCAGGACTCGTACGTCGATTCAAGCAGGCCAGGGCCAAGGTGCTTGTGGACCTCGATGGCGGCCCCAAGCACCTTCTCCGTGATCTCTCCGTGAATCAGTTCTCCGTGCACTCCGTGCCTCCGTGGTGGATCGTTCGACCGGTACGGTCAGCCTTCGATGGTGAAGACCGCGGGTTCCTCTTCCGTCAGGCCTGGATCCAGCTCCTCGCGGGTGAGCATCTCGACATCGATGCACAGCGCGTTGAGTTCCTTCTTCACGACGTTGAAGCTCTCGGGGAGGCCGGGATCCTTGATGGTCTCGCCCTTGATGATGGCCTGGTAGATCTGGGTGCGGCCGTGCATGTCGTCGGACTTGTAGGTGAGCAGCTCCTGCAGCACGTGGGCGGCGCCGTAGGCCTCGAGGGCCCACACTTCCATCTCGCCGAAGCGCTGGCCGCCGAACTGGGCCTTGCCGCCGAGGGGCTGCTGGGTGATGAGGCTGTAGGGCCCGATGCTCCGGGCGTGGATTTTGTTGTCCACCAGGTGGTGCAGCTTGAGCATGTAGACGCAGCCCACGTTCACGGGCTGCTCGAAGGCCTCGCCGGTCATGCCGTCGAAGAGCATGGTCTTGCCGGTGATGTCCGGGCCCAGCTTGCCGTTCTTCTCCCAGGCCTGGGTGAGGAAGCCCTTGATGTCCGCCTCGCGGGCGCCGTCGAAGACGGGCGTGGAGAAGTGGACGCCGAGGGTCTTGCCGGCCCAGCCCAGGTGGCACTCGAGCACCTGGCCGATGTTCATGCGGGAAGGCACGCCGAGGGGGTTCAGCACGATGTCCACCGGGCGGCCATCGGGCAGGTAGGGCATGTCCTCCACGGGGAGGATGCGGCTGACCACGCCCTTGTTGCCGTGGCGGCCGGCCATCTTGTCGCCGACCTGCAGCTTGCGCTTCACGGCCACGTAGCACTTCACGGTCTTGAGGACGCCGGGCATGAGCTCGTCGCCCTTGAGCAGGCGCTCCATGCGCTCGTCGAGGATGTTGCGCAGGACCTTGAGCTGGCTCTCGGTCTTGTCGAGGATGTCCAGCACCTCGGTCTCGATGCGGTTCTTGCCGGCGGCCACGGAGATCTGCCGGAAGCGGTGGTAGGGCACGGCTTCGAGCATGTTCTGGGTGAGCTTCTTGCCCTTGGGCAGCAGCTCCTTCTGGCCCTTGTCGTCCGTGAGGGTCTCGGAGAGCTCCTTGCCCTTCAGCAGGGCCACGATCTTCTTCTTGGCCTCGGCGCGGATGATGCGCTCCTCGTCGGAGAGGTCCTTCTCCCACTTGGCGATCTGGTCGCGCTCGATCTGCTGGGTGCGGAGGTCCTTCTCCTGGCCCTTGCGGGTGAACACCTTGATGTCCACCACGGTGCCCTCGATGCCCGGGGGCACCGTGAGGCTGGCGTCCTTCACGTCGCTGGCCTTCTCGCCGAAGATGGCGCGAAGCAGCTTCTCCTCGGGGCTGAGGATGGTCTCGCCCTTGGGTGTGACCTTGCCCACCAGGATGTCGCCGTGGCGCACGGTGGCGCCGGTGCGGATGATGCCCGACTCGTCGAGGTTCTTGAGGGCCTCCTCGCGCACCTGGGGGATGTCGCGGGTGATCTCTTCGGGGCCCAGCTTGGTGTCGCGGGCGTGGACCTCGAACTCCTCGATGTGAATGGTGGTGTAGAGGTCTTCCTTCACCACGCGCTCGGAGATCAGGATCGCGTCCTCGAAGTTGTAACCGCGCCAGGGCATGTAGGCCACGACCAGGTTGCGGCCCAGGGCCAGCTCGCCGTGGTCCGTGCAGGGACCGTCAGCCAGGATCTGGCCCTCGGTGACGTACTCGCCCTTCTTCACGAGGGGCATCTGGTTGAGGCAGGTGTTCTGGTTGCTGCGGGCGAACTTCACCAGGGTGTAGATGTCCACCCCGGACTCGACGCCCTCGGTCTCAGGGTCATCCTCGACGCGGACCACGATGCGGTTGGCGTCCACGGTCTCCACGATGCCGGAGCGGCGGCAGACCACGCAGGCGCCGGAATCCTTGGCGGCCACGTATTCCATGCCGGTGCCCACGATGGGGGCCTCGGTGCGGATGAGGGGCACCGCCTGGCGCTGCATGTTGGCGCCCATGAGGGCTCGGTTGGCGTCGTCGTTCTCGAGGAAGGGGATGAGGCTGGCAGCGACGGAGACCACCTGCTTGGGACTCACATCCATGAGGGTGACCTTGTCCCGGGCGACGATCTTCGTCTCGCCGGCGACACGGACGGTCACGTCCTCGTCGAGGATGGCGCCGTCGGCGTCCACGGGAACGTTGGCCTGCGCGATGACGTGCTCGTCCTCCTCCCAGGCGGAGAGGTAGAAGGCATGCATCTCGAACTTGGCGGCGCGCTTGCCGGCCTTGGTCAGCTTCTTGTTCTCGGCTTCCAGGTCTTCGAGGCGGACCACGTCCATATAGCCGAACTTGGAGTCGCCCACGCTGGTGACCTTGGCGAAGTGGACGATGCGGCCGTTCTCCACCTTCAGGTAGGGGCTCTCGATGAAGCCGAACTCGTTGATGCGGGCGTAGCAGGAGAGCGAGCTGATGAGGCCGATGTTCGGGCCTTCAGGCGTCTCGATGGGGCAGATGCGGCCGTAGTGGGAGGTGTGCACGTCGCGCACCTCGAACCCCGCGCGGTCGCGGCTGAGGCCGCCCGGTCCGAGGGCCGAGAGGCGGCGCTTGTGGGTGATCTCGGACAGCGGGTTGGTCTGGTCCATGAACTGGGAGAGCTGGCTGCTGCCGAAGAACTCCTTCATGGCCGCGATGACGGGCTTGCTGTTGATCAGGTCGTGCGCCTGCAGGGGGCTGTTGGGATCCTGCGCGATGCTGAACTTCTCCTTGATGGCGCGCTGCACGCGCACCAGGCCCACGCGGAAGCCGTTCTCCAGGAGCTCGCCCACGGACCGCACGCGGCGGTTGCCCAGGTGGTCGATGTCGTCGGCGCGCACGGGGGCGATCTCACCGATGTCCTGGCGGGTGGTGTCGTACTTCTTCAGGCGCAGGAGGTAGTGGACGGTCTGGACGAAGTCGTCCGTGCCGAGGGTGCGGAAGTCCAGGTCGGTGCTGAGGCCCAGCTTGGCGTTGATCTTGTGCCGGCCCACCTTGCTGAGGTCGTACTTCTGGGGGTCGAAGAACATGCCGTAGAGCAGCTTCTTGCTGGATTCCAGCGTGGCGGGCTCGCCGGGCCGGATCTTCTTGAAGAGCTCCTTGGCGGCTTCCTCGCTGTCCTCGGTGTGATCCTTGGCCAGGGTCTCGGAGAAGATCTTGCCGGTGAGGTCGGCCTCGGGGAAGCAGACGTCGAAGGACTGCACGTCGTTGGCCAGGAACATCTCCAGGTGGGTCTGGAGGAAGGGCTCGTTGGCCTCCATGAGCACTTCGCCGGTGCCCATGTTCACGATGTCCTGCAGCAGCACGGCGCCGTCGAGCATCTCCCGCTCCACGGGCACGTCCTTGATGCCCGCCTTCTCCATCTGCTCGAGGACGCGGCGGGTGATCTTCTTGTCCTTGGCGAGGATCTCTTCCTTCGTCTTGGGGTGCTTCACGGCCTCGCCGAGCTTGCGACCCACCAGCAGCTCGCTCACGGCCACGCTCAGCTTGCCCTTCTTGAGGAAGAAGGTGGCGGGGGCGTAGAAGTGGCGGAGCATGGTCTCGTTGGAGCCGAGGTCCTCACTGAACAGGCCCAGGGCGCGCATGAAGGTGGCGCCGAGGAACTTGCGCTTGCGGTCGATGCGGGCGTAGAGCAGGCCCTTGGAATCGAGCTCGAACTCGATCCAGGAGCCGCGGTAGGGGATGATCTGGGAGCTGTAGAGGCTCTTGTCCGGCGCGATGCTGAAGAAGACGCCGGGGCTGCGATGCAGCTGGCTCACGATCACGCGCTCGGTGCCGTTGATGATGAAGGTGCCGCGGTCGGTCATGATCGGCAGGTCGCCGAAGTAGACTTCCGAATCCTGGCTCTGCTTGAAGCGCCGGTTGCCCTTGTCGTCCTTGTCGAACTGGTTGAGGCGCACGCGGATCTTCAGGGGGGCGGCCATGGTGGCGCCGCGCTCGACGCACTCGTCCATGCCCATCTTCTGCTTCATCGAGACGGGCTCCTGGCACACGTCACAGATGGTCGCGGCGTTCTTGTTGCGGGTGCCGCACTTGGGACAGTCCACCGTGGGATCCTTCGGGTGGTCCGACACGATGCTGTGGCCGCACTGCTTGCAGCTCGTGCGGAGGTGTTCCAGGCCCAGGTACTTCTCGCACTTGCAGGCCCAGTGGCCCACGGTGTAGTCGAGGAACTCGACTTCGAGGGTGGCGTCCGTGCCATCGGCGTTCTTGCCGTTGTGCACGGGGAACATCGACTCGAACACGGCCTTGAGGCCGCGGGACTCCCGCTCGCTGTGGAGCAGGTTCATCTGGAGGAACTCGTCGTAGCTCCGCTTCTGGATGTCGATCAGGTTCGGGATGGGGACCAGGGACCGGATCTTCGAGAAGTTGTGGCGCTGGCGGTAGATGTTCTGCTGAACACTCATGGTTCGCTCCAGATGAAGTTGGCGGAACCTTCGATGAACGGCGCGCGACGCAGTGGGGCGGTGTCGCGGGCCTTGAGCAAAGACGGCGATGCCCCCGGAGCCGCGGCCCCGGGGAAGGGATCAGAAGTCGGCGACGCGGACCACGCAGACAACACACGCACCGAAGGCCACCCCGCCACCCATCGGTGGAGGGAGCGGCCCAGCAAGGTGATTGGCGCTGCGGCGGAAGGCGTTTCGCAACCAGGGGCCTTTGAAGGTGGCGGGACCGCCCGAGGGACCGGGCGGAAGGAATAATCGTACCATGTCCAGACAAAACCGCAAAGCGCAAGGTGCAGGAGGCACCCCACGCTTTGCGTTAGTGCAGGAAAAGGAACTACTTGATCTCGACCTTGGCGCCAGCGGCTTCGAGCTTTTCCTTGATCTTCTGAGCTTCGTCCTTGGCCACGCCTTCCTTGACGGGCTTGGGGGCGCCGTCAACGAGGTCCTTGGCCTCCTTGAGGCCCAGGCCGGCGACGATCTCGCGGACGGCCTTGATGACGTTCAGCTTGTTGGCGCCGGCGTCAGCCAGGATGACGTTGAATTCCGTCTGCTCTTCGGCAGCGGCGGCCGGGGCGGCGCCGCCGGCGGCGGGAGCGGCCATGGCGGCGGCGGAGACGCCGAAGCGCTCCTCAAGGGCCTTGACCAGGTTCGCCAGGTCAAGGACGGTCATGGTTTCGATCTCAGCGATGAGCTGGTCGGCGGTGAGAGCCATGATGGCCTCCTACATGCGATGAAAGGTTTTGGATTCGGGGTTGGGAGCTACTCGCCGGCCTTCTGCTTGCGGATGCCATCGAGGGCGACCGCCAGACCGGAGATGGGGTACTGCATGAGGTAGAGCAGCTTGGCGATGAGCACATCGCGGCTCGGCAGCTCGGCCAGGGTCTGCAGCTGGGCGGCGTTGATGGCCTTGCCGTCCATGATGCCGGCCTTGAAGGTGGCAGCCGGGTTGTCCTTCAGGAAGCCGTTGATGGCCTTCGCAAGGGCGACGACGTCGTCCTTGGTGGTGGCCACGGCGCTGTTGCCCTTGAAGGAACCGCCGAGGCCCTCGAAGGTGGTGTCCTTCACGGCCAGGCGGAGCAGCGTGTTCTTGCCGACGCGGTAGTGACCCTTGCTCTCGCGGATGTTCTTGCGGAACGCGGTGTCCTTCTCGACCCCGAGGCCCTTGAATTCGATCACGACGGCCGAGGTGGCCGTGGCGAAGGTCTCCTTGAGCTCGGCGACTTCAGCGATCTTCTGATTCTTTTCCATGGTCGGCCTCCTACTTCTCAACGCTTGTGGTGTTGAGGGTGACCGAGGGGCCCATCGTGGAGGCGATGTACATCGTCTTCACGTACTTGCCCTTCGCCGTGGCGGGCTTGGCCTTGTTCACGGCATCGATGAGCGCCTTGGCGTTCTCTTCCAGCTTCTCGACGCCGAAGGAGAGCTTGCCCACGGGCGCGTGGATGATGCCGGTCTTGTCGACGCGGTACTCCACCTTGCCGGCCTTGATCTCCTTGATGGCCTGGGCCACGTTGAAGGTCACGGTGCCGGTCTTGGGGTTGGGCATGAGGCCGCGGGGGCCCAGCACCTTACCGAGACGGCCGACGCCCTTCATCATGTCGGGGGTCGCGACCAGGGCATCGAAGTCGAGGAACCCGCCGGCGATCTTCTCGACCAGCTCGTCCCCGCCCACGATCTCGGCGCCCGCCGCTTCCGCTTCCTTGATCTTCTCGCCACCCGCGATCACCGCCACGCGCATCGTCTTGCCCGTTCCGTGGGGCAGGACGATGGTGCCGCGGACCATCTGGTCCGCGTGGCGGGGATCCACGCCGAGCCGCATGTGCACTTCAACCGTCTCGTCGAACTTGGCGTAGGCCGTGTCCTTCACGACGGTGAGCGCATCCTTGAGCTCGTAGGGGCGATCTTCGATCTTGGCCGCGGCAGCCCGGTACTTCTTTCCAGGTTTTGCCATATTGGCTCCTACTCGAACGATCTCCCGCGATGACGGTCGCGGTGGCCGGGATCACTGCACGACGCAGTTCTCCAACAGGTGAATCGAAACGCTCGCGTGGGCTTGGGACCCACGCGGAAAAAATCAATCGATGACTTCGACGCCCATGGAGCGCGCGGAGCCGGCGATGGAACGGACGGCGGCCTCGAGGCTGCCGGCGGTGAGGTCGGGCATCTTCACCTTGGCGATCTCGGCGAGCTGCGCCTTGGTGATCTTGCCGACCTTCTGCTTGTTGGGCGTGGGGCTGCCCTTGTCCAGGCCGATCTTCTTCTTGATCAGCACGGCGGCGGGCGGGGTCTTGAGGATGAAGCTGAAGCTGCGGTCGGCGTAGACGGTGATGACGACGGGGAGGGTGGTGCCCTTCTCCACCGCGCCCACGGACTTCGCGTTGAACTGCTTCACGAACTCCATGATGTTGACGCCGTGCTGGCCCAGCGCGGGACCGACGGGAGGGGCCGGCGTGGCCTCGCCCGCGGGCAGCTGCAGCTTGATGTAGCCGGTGATCTTCTTTGCCATGGGTGTGCTCCCGCGGGGGATTCCGGCGCATGCCGGCGACGCCCGCCTTGTAGGGTGGCGTGTCCCGAGAGGCCGCCAACCGGGTGAAAAAGGTCCCGGTCAAAAGAGACCGGGACTGGAAAGTGTAATCGAAATGGCCCGAAAAGTCTTCCAGGAAAAGGGGGAACTACCTCTTTTCCACCTGGATGAAGTCCAGTTCCACCGGCGTGGACCGTCCGAAGACCGTGACCATGACCTTGATGGTGGAGCGCTCCTCGTGGACTTCCTCCACGTCGCCCTCGAAGTTGGCGAAGGGGCCATCGATGATGCGCACCTTCTCGCCCCGCTCGAAGTGGTACTTCGGTTTGGGCTTCTCCTGGGTCTCTTCCGTGTGGTGCATGATCTGGCGGACTTCCTCGTCCGTCAGGGGCGTGGGGCGCTTCTTGTTGGCGCCCACGAAGCTGGTCACCTTGGGCGTGTTCCGCACCAGGTGCCAGTCGGCATCCGCCATCTCCACGGAGCCGTCGGGCTTGCGCTCCACCTGGATCTGCACGAGCAGGTAGCCGGGGAAGGACTTGCGCTTCTTGACGACGCGCTCCTTCTTGCCGGACTTGGCGTCGACCTTCATCTCCTCGTAGGTCTCCTCGGGGATCTGGATGTCCCCGAAGTTCGCGTCGCGCTCTTCCATCTTGATGCGCTGGCGGAGATGCTCCATCACCTTGGCCTCGTAGCCCGAGTAGGTGTGGATGATGAACCACTTGAGTTCACGACCCTGGATCTGGGCGGGAACCACCGTGTCCTGGGGAGTGCTCATGAGATCGGTCATGGCTGCCTCCGGCTCAGCGGGTCTTCAGGAAGAAGTAGGCGAAGCCCTTGGAGAAGACCCAGTCCGCCGCCCACAGATAGGCCCCGACGAACACCGAGACGATCACCACCGTGTAGGTGGAGGTCAGCACTTTCTCTTTGCTGGGCCAGTCCACCCGGTCGAGCTCTGCGAACAGATCCCTGGCCTGCTGTTTGATGGCACCAATCACGATGGACCCCGTGGAAAGGATTCGGTGAGAAAAACCTGGCCCCGGGCGGGTTCGCCGGGGCCGGGAAGGTGGCAGGGGAGACAGGGTTCGAACCCGCGACCTGCGGATTTGGAGTCCGCTGCTCTACCAGCTGAGCTACTCCCCTGTGGGACCGCCCGGCATCTGGTGAGCCGGGCGGGAACCCTCGGGACCGGAGCCTACTTGGCCTCTCGGTGGACCCGGTAACCGCCACAGAACCGGCAGAACTTGTTGAATTCAAGCTTGCCCGTGGTGGTCTTCTTGTTCTTGGTGGTGCTGTAGTTCTTGCGCTTGCAGTCCTGGCACTGCAGGTGAACGATGTCGCGCATGGTGACCTCCTGAGTCGGAGGGCGGGACCGGCCTTAGGCCAGGATCTCGCCCACGTTGCCGGCGCCCACCGTGCGACCACCCTCACGGATGGCGAACTTCAGGCCCTTGTCCATGGCGATGGGCTGGATCAGCTCGACCGTCAGGGTGACGTTGTCGCCGGGCATCACCATTTCGCGGCCGGCCTCGAGCTCGATGGAGCCGGTCACGTCGGTGGTGCGGAAGTAGAACTGGGGACGGTACTTGTTGAAGAAGGGGGTGTGGCGGCCGCCCTCTTCCTTGGTCAGCACGTACACCTGGGCGTTGAACTTGGTGTGGGGAGTGATGCTGCCGGGCTTGGCGAGCACCTGGCCGCGCTCCACATCCTTGCGCTCCACGCCGCGGAGCAGGATGCCGGCGTTGTCGCCAGCCTGGCCCTGATCCAGGGACTTGCGGAACATCTCGACGCCGGTGACGACCTTCTTGACGGTGTCCTTGAGGCCGACGATCTCGACTTCCTCGCCCACCCGCACGATGCCCTGCTCGATGCGGCCGGTCACCACGGTGCCGCGGCCGGTGATGGTGAACACGTCCTCGACAGGCATGATGAAGGGCTTGTCGATAGCGCGGACAGGATCGGGAATGTAGGCGTCGACGGCGGCCATGAGCTCATGGATGCAGGCGCAGTCGGGGTGCTCGGGGGTGTCGGCGTGATCCAGGGCCAGACGGGCGGAACCCTTGATGATGGGGATCTCGTCGCCGGGGAACTGGTAGGAGGACAGCAGGTCGCGGATCTCCATCTCCACCAGCTCGGCGAGCTCGGGGTCGGCGATGTCGATCTTGTTCATGAAGACCACGATGTAGGGCACGCCCACCTGACGGGCCAGCAGGATGTGCTCGCGGGTCTGGGGCATGGGGCCGTCGGTGGCGGCGACCACGAGGATGGCGCCGTCCATCTGGGCCGCGCCGGTGATCATGTTCTTCACGTAGTCGGCGTGACCGGGGCAGTCCACGTGGGCATAGTGGCGCTTCTCGGTCTGGTACTCGACGTGGGCGGTGTTGATCGTGATCCCGCGGGCCTTCCCTTCGGGCGCGGAGTCGATCTGGTCGTAGGACTTGGTCTCGCCACCGAACTTCTTGGCCAGCACGAACGTGATGGCGGCGGTCAGCGTCGTCTTGCCGTGGTCCACGTGGCCGATGGTGCCGATGTTGACGTGGGGCTTGGAACGATCGAATTTCTCTTTGGCCACGGATGCCTCCTGGAAGGTGGGAGAGAAGATGATGAAGGGAAAATGTGCAAAGGGTGGAGCCCACAACCGGGCTTGAACCGGTGACCTCTTCCTTACCAAGGAAGTGCTCTACCGCTGAGCTATGTGGGCTTTGAACCTTCCCGCCGGAGCGGGGGGCCTTGCCGTCGGACCGGGCGGGGCCGGCAGGACGGGGAGGTGGAGCGGGAAACGGGGCTCGAACCCGCGACATTCAGCTTGGAAGGCTGACGCTCTACCAACTGAGCTATTCCCGCGGTGGAATCCCGAAAGCGGGATCCAGCGATCTGGATGGGATCCAGAGGACTGGTGCCGAGAGAAGGATTCGAACCTCCGTAACGCGATGCGTGGCAGATTTACAGTCTGCTGCCATTAACCACTCGGCCATCTCGGCATTGTCTGTCCAGCGCCCCTCCCGGGGCTTGTCAATGCTTCCGGGAAACCCGGGAAGCCTCCCCTCGGAACCCCTGCCGGGGCTCCGTGTCAGGGTCGCTGCGAGGCAGGGCTTTCCTGACAGGGAACTCCAACGCTATCACGCGCCCATGGGGGCCTCAAGCGAAAACTTCGGAGCGTGGCTATCCACGGCGCGCCAGCACACGGAACAGCGTCACCGCCGCGGCGGCGGAGACGTTGAGGCTCTCGATGCCTCCCGGCATGGGGATGTGGAGGAGGATGTCGCAGCGCTCGCGGATCTTGAGGTGCAGCCCCTCGCCCTCGGCGCCCATCACCAGCACCGCGGCGCGATCGAAGGGCTCCTGCAGGTAGTCGCGGCTGCCGGACCCCGCCGCCAGTCCGTAGATCCACGCCCCGGCCTCCTTCAGGCCGTCCAGGGCGCGGCCCAGGTTCACCACGCGGCACACGGGCACGCGGCCCGCCGTGCCTGCGCTGGCGCGCACCACCGTCTCGTTCACGGCCGCGGAGCGCCGCTCGGGCAGGATCACGCCGTCCACGGCCGCCGCGGCGGCGGAACGCAGGATGGCCCCCAGGTTGTGGGGGTCGGTGACGCCATCCAGCGCCAGCACCAGCGCGGCTGCGCCCTTGGCCCGGACACGGGAGGCGATCTCGTCGAAGTCGGCGTAGGCAAAGGGGCCGCCCTCGCCCAGCACCCCCTGGTGGCGCTGACCCTGGCTGCGCCGATCCAGGCTCTCCATGGGCTCGCGGTGGATGACCACGCCCGCCGACCGGGCCTCCGCGATGAACTTGGCCAGCCGCCCGAAGGCCGCCGGGGCGATCCAGGCCGTGTGCAGCTCTCCGCGGGCCAGGGCCTCTTCGCAGGCGTGGGGGCCGAGAAAACGCATCTAGGGTTCCATCCGGGGCATGGTCAGAACGTCTTCCGGTACCCGATGGCCAGGAGATGCCCCATGCCTTCGATCCGCTCGAGGGTGCCCGTGGAGCGGAAGCCGGAGGAACTCCAGACGCCGTCCAGGCGCCGCGTGCTCAGATCCTCGCTCTGGCGGAACTGGTAGCCGATGCTCAGCTCGCCGCCCCAGGTCTTGTAGCCCGCCCCCACGGAGAAGGCCGCGGTTCGGCCCCCGCCCAGCAAGGGCTCGATCATGGATTCCTCCACGGCGCGCTGATCGAGCGCGAGGCCACCCCGCAGGGTCCAGAACTTGCCCAGCTCGACCTCGACCGAGGCGCTGAGGCCGAAGTGGCCCTTGCCGCGGGGCAGCTCCGCCGGGGCCGTCACCATCCCCGAGGGTGTGGACACCCGGGCGAAATCGGGCACCCTCAGGCCGGCTGCGGTCCAGCGCAGATCCGCTTCCCAGGTCACCATCGGGTGGGCGCGGTGCCGGAAGCCCACCGCGGTCTGGGAGGGCAGTTCCAGCCTCCCCGAACCGCTGGCCACGGGCGTCGAAGCCGACAGGATGCCGGGGGATCGCAGTTCCGTGCCGAGGGGCGGAGCACTCAGTCCGTCGTTGGCGTAGAGGCCCAGGCTGGCGCCCCGGTAGCCCGCGCTCATGTCGAGATCGCCCTTGAGCCCGGACTGGTGGGTGGCGCCCAGAGTCCAGCGCGGATTGATGGCCCAGCGGAACCCCAGCGAGTAGCTCGGAACCACCTTGTTCCCGCTCTGTCCCACCCGCTGCTCCACCACGCCCTGGACCGTGTTCGTGCCCGAGACGGGCAGGGAGGGATCGAGGGGCACGCCGAAGCGCATGACGCTGCTGGATTCGTACCCGAGCCGGGCCACGCCGAGCCCCAGGCCGATGGACATGTTCGGATTGAGGATCCAGGCGGCCTGGCCTTCCAGTCGGTGGGCGGACAGGTCGATGCCATCGCCGAGGAAGCGGCTGGGCGCATCGTCACCGAACTTGCCGTGGCGCAGGTAGGGCTCATCGAGCTTGAGCCCGAGGGTCAGCTTGGGCGAGAGGCGCATGGACAACCCGAAGGCCCCGATGACGCGGTTGCGGTCGGAGGTGTACCAGGTCTTCTGGTTCGATTCGAGGCTCTCCTGACTGGAGGCCAGTTCCATTCCGCCCGCCACGTAGAAGCCCGTCTTCTCCTTCAGCGAGGCCAGCAGGGCCGGATTGGTGGAGGCCGCCTCCAGGCTGTAGCCGTAGGCCACCTGGGCCCCGCTGCGGGCGATGCCCACGGGGTCCGCGGCCGGAAGGGCCAGGCTCTGGGCCGCCGCCGGCAGGGCAGCCGCGCCCAGCATCAGTCCTGCCTTGACCACTCCACGAACCGCCTGCGCCATATCGACCTGCCTCCGGGACACGCTTCTTGAATGGCCCGAACCCGGAAAGGGTTCAAGCCCAAGGCTCCAGGATCGCCAAAAGGGTCCGATTCACCAAGCGCATTCCAACAGGCTCAGTGCTCGGACTCGCCCATGAAGCGGACCAGGAGCCGGTCCACCAGCTCCCAGACCTCCAGGAGGGCCGCCAGGCACATCACCAGGCCGAGGCCCAGGGCCACGGCCCGTCCCCAGGGCCCCACGAGGGCCCGGCAGAGGTCCGGCCAGTGCCACAGGAACGGGGGCACCTTCAGGCGCCCGTAGAAGGCCAGCGTGGAGAGCAGCATCCCGCCCCACAGCAGGTAGAAGAATCTCAAGGTTCGGATGAGGACGTCCCAGGGGAAGGGACGGGGGCGGGAGGGCATCCGAAAAGCCTAGCCGCGGACGACCTGCCAGCCCAAGCGCAGAATGAGGGCGCCCACCACGCCGATGAAGACGCCCCGCACCCAGCGGCTGCCCCGACTCAGGGCCACGTGCGCCCCCAGGTAGCCGCCCACACCGTTGGCCGCCGCCATGCCCAGGGCCACCGAGGGGATCCAGCTCCCCCGCCAGACGAAGAGGCTCATGGCGGTGAGGTTCGAGGCCCAGTTCACCGCCTTGGCCAGGGCCGAGGACCGCAGGAAGTCGAACCCCAGGATCGCCACGAAGAGGAAGATCAGCACCGAGCCCGTTCCCGGCCCGAAGAACCCGTCGTAGAAGCCCAGCCCCAGGGCGATGAGGGCCGCCAGGCCCCGCTGGTGATGGAGGCCGTACCGGGGCGCGTGCAGATGGCCCAGGTCCGGCTTCAGCAGGGTGAAGGCCAGCATGGCCACCAGCAGGCCCAGCATCACGGGCTTCAGGAAGTCTGCATGCACCCGGTAGGTGAGCCACACCCCCCCGGAGGCGCCGAGGGCCGAGGCCAGCACCGGCACCACCATCTCCCGCCAGGCCACGGCCCCGGAGCGCAGGAACTTGCCCGCCGCCATGGTCGTGCCCGTCACCGCCACCACCTTGTTGGTGCCCAGCAGCGTGGGCAGCGGCGTGCCCGCGGGCAGCCCGAGCATGAGGGCCGGCACGGTGATGAGCCCGCCGCCGCCCACCACCGCATCGATGAAGCCCGCCAGCAGGGCGGCGAGCAAGAGGAGGGCGAGGGTGGGGAGGCTCGGCATCGTCGACGGATCCACAAAAGGCCGCGGCCCCGAAGGGCCGCGGCACCTACTGACAGCCTATCGCCTCAGACTTTGAGAATCTCGGCTTCCTTGTGCTTCAGGGCCTCCTCGATCTCCTTGGTGTGGAGGTCGGTGAGCTTCTGGATGTCGTCCAGGGCCTTCTTGGCGGCGTCCTCGGAGATGTGGCCCTCCTTGGCCTTCTCGAGCTTCTTCACGTCCTCGTTGGCGTCGCGTCGGATGTTGCGCACGCCGGTCTTGATCTCCTCGCCCAGGCGGTGGAGGACCTTCACCAGCTCCTTGCGCCGCTCTTCCGTGAGCATGGGGATGGGGAGGCGGATCACCTGGCCGTCGTTGGCCGGGTTGATGCCCAGGTCGGACTTGAGGATGGCCGTCTCCACGGCCTTGATGGCGCTCTTGTCGAAGGGGGTCACCACCAGCATGCCGGACTCGGGCACGGACACGCTGCCCATCTGGTTCAGGGGCACCATGGACCCGTAGTACTCCACGTGCACGTTGTCCAGCAGGCTGGCGTTGGCCCGGCCGGTGCGGATGGTGGCCATCTCCTTCTTCAGGGCCTCCACGGACGCATGCATGCGGCGCTTGGTTTCCTGCAGGATCGCATCGGGGGTCTGGGACATGGGCACCTCGAAAGAGCGGAAGCTTTCTTTTATACCCTAGAGTGCCTAACAAAACCCTGACGGGGCCGCGAGAAAACCAGGCGGGATGCACCGCAAGGAAGGGCCCGCAGGGCGATGTGGTTCATCGTTCAAGGGCGCTGACGACGCGGGGCGCCCGCCTGGCTTTCTCCCTCCGGGCGAGGGGCGGCGGGCTTCTCGATGCTGCGTCAAGGTCCTCGGCGGTGGGGTCCACCACCGCCTTCGTCGCTTTCCTTGCCTCGCTCGCCCGGCGCCTCTCGCGCGGCCCCGTGGGGGTTTTGTTAGGCACTCTTAGAGACCCAGGAACTTGGCGTGCTAGAGTGGGGCACTTTCACGAGGTCCCCATGCGCACACCCCGCCTGCTGGCTCCTCTCGCGGCCCTGATCCTGGCCGCTCCGCTGGCTTCCCCGTTGGCCGCCGCCTCCACCGAGATGGCCCTCACCAGCTCGGACGGCTTCGCCCTCAGGGGCACGCTGACCCTGCCCGCCGCCAAGCCCAAGGCCAAGGTCCCCGTGGTGATCCTCGCCCACCAGTTCCACTCGGACCGGGCCGGCTGGGCGCCCCTCACCGAAAAGCTCCTGGCGCGGGGCATCGGCGTGCTGGCCCTGGACCTCCGCGGCCACGGCGAGAGCACCATGAAGGACGGCACCGAGACCCGGGTCAGCCCCGACTTCACGGCCTCGGCCAAGGCCGTGGGCTTCGACAAGATCCCCGCCGACCTGGCCCAGGCCGCCACCTGGCTCCGCAAGCAGCCGGGCGTGGATGGCCGCCGCATCGGCCTGGCCGGCTCCAGTGTGGGCGCCTTCGCGGTGCTCCTGGCCGCCCCTGAAGTGAAGCCCCTGGCCGTCCTCAGCCTCAGCCCCGCCGGCACCGCCGCCTTCGGGGACAACGCCCGGGATCGACTGAAGGGCGCCGTGCTCCGCAGCCGGCCCTCCGTCCTGGTGCTGGCCTCCATGGAGGACAAGGACGCCGCCGAGAACGCCCAGGTCGTGAAGGACCTGCCCGGCGTGGCCGTGGACCTGAAGGAGGGCAAGGACCACGGGTTCGCCTACTTCAAGGATTGCTCGGACCTCATGACCGTCTACTTCGGCGAATACCTCACCTACCACCACACGGGGAAGAGGTACGCGGCCGTCTCCGCCCCGGCCCGGGCCGAGGCTGCCGCTCCCGCCTCGCCCGAGGGCATGACCGGCGGCCCGGCCGCCGAGGAAAAGAAAGCGGACGCCCCGAAGTAGGGCGTCCGCTTCAGCCAAACCACCGGGACCTAGTGGAACTGCTGGGCCTCGGTTGAACCTACCAGGGCCAGGGTGGAGGCCAGGCCGCCGCTGACGGCCTGGGCCACCTCGTCGAAGTAGCCGGTGCCCACTTCGCGCTGGTGCTTGGTGGCCGTGTAGCCCCGCGCCTCGGCGGCGAACTCGGCCTCCTGCAGCCGCGCGTAGGCTGTCATGTGCTCCGTGCGGTAGGCGTTGGCCAGCTCGAACATGCCGTGGTTCAGGCTGTGGAAGCCCGCCAGGGTGATGAACTGGAACTTGTAGCCCATCGCGTTCAGCTCGCGCTGGAAGGTGGCGATCTCCTCATCGGAGAGCTTCTTCTTCCAGTTGAAGGAGGGCGAGCAGTTGTAGGCCAGCAGCTTGCCCGGGAACGCGGCGTGGACGCCCTCGGCGAACTCGCGGGCCTCCTTCAGATCGGGCGTGGAGGTCTCGCACCAGATGAGGTCCGCGTAGGGCGCGTAGGCCCTGGCGCGGGCGATGGCCATCTGGACGCCGCCGGTGATGCGATGGAAGCCCTCGGCCGTGCGCTCCCCCGTGAGGAAGGGCCGGTCCCGCTCGTCGATGTCGGAGGTGATGAGGCGGGCCGAGTCGGCGTCCGTGCGGGCGATGATGAGGGTGGGCGTGTCCATGACATCCGCCGCCAGACGGGCCGCCACGAGGGTGCGGATGAAGTGGCCCGTGGGGATGAGCACCTTGCCGCCGAGGTGGCCGCACTTCTTCTCGCTGGAGAGCTGGTCCTCGAAGTGGACGCCCGAGGCGCCGGCCTCGATCATGCCCTTCATGAGTTCAAAGGCGTTGAGGGGGCCACCGAAGCCGGCCTCGGCGTCCGCCACGATGGGCAGGAACCAGTCGCGGCTCACGCCGCCCTCGCCGTGCTCGACCTGGTCGGCCCGCTGGAGGGCGCCGTTGAGGCGCTTCACCAGGGCGGGGACCGAGTTGGCGGGGTAGAGGCTCTGGTCCGGGTAGGTCTGGCCCGAGAGGTTGGCGTCCGCCGCCACCTGCCAGCCGGAGCAGTAGATCGCCTTGAGGCCGGCCTTGGCCATCTGCACCGCCTGGCCGCCGCTGAGGGCGCCCAGGGCCCGGGTGGGCTCCTCGTTCTGGAGCAGCTTCCAGAGCTTGCGGGCCCCCAACTTGGCCAGGGTGTGCTCGATGCGGAGGCTGCCGCGGAGCTTCTTCACCGTCTCGGCGCTGTAGGGCCGGGTGATGCCCTCCCAGCGATGGGCCTGGAGGTCGTCCTCGATGGGGGGGATGGGGAACTTGGGGGTCATGGGGCACCTCGGGATGGGGGTTGGGGGTGGCGTGATGTCAAAGATTGACCTATTCTTTCGTGAGTCAACCAACGGCTGATTTGACAGGGGTTGAACTGAAAATTTCAGTCAATTCTTTTCATTGATTTTGTAAATTGATGTAAACGAGGTCCCCATGCCCTCCGCCGCCCCCACCAAGCCCGCCGCCCGCCTCGGCGCCAAGATCCGCCTCCTCCGCCGCCAGGAGGGCCTGAGCCAGGTCCAGCTGGCCGAGGCCCTGGGCATCAGCCCCAGCTACCTGAACCTCATCGAGGGCAACAAGCGACCCCTCACGGCCCCCCTGCTCATCCGCCTGGCCCAGCAGTTCCACCTGGACCTCCGCGCCCTGGCGCCGGACGAGGACCAGCGCCTGTCCGACGACCTCATGGAGGCCTTCGGCGATCCCCTGTTCGAATCGCTGGGGCTCCAGGCCCAGGACGTGCGGGAGCTGGTGCAGAACAGCCCCACCCTGGCCCGGGGGGTCTTCGAGCTGTACCGGGCCTACCAGCACAGCCAGGACAGCCTGGACACGCTGGCGGACAAGCTCAGCGACGGCCAGGGCTTCGACCCCGAGGCCACGCGCCTGCCCTCCGAGGAGGTGGGCGACTTCCTCCAGCAGGCCATGAACCACTTTCCCGAGCTGGAGTCGGCGGCGGAGGAGCTCTGTGCCAGCGCCGGCCTGGACGCGGACCAGCCCTACCCCGCCCTGGCGGCGGCCTTCGAGGCCCGGAACGTCCAGATCCGCATCCACCGCGTCTCTGAGGGGCCCGGCCTGCTGCGCCGCTTCGACCCCGAGCGCCGCGTCCTCAGCCTCTCGGAGCTGCTGCCCCAGCGGAGCCGGACCTTCCAGCTCGCCCACCAGCTGGCCCTGCTGGACCATGGCGACCTGCTGGACCGCCTGGCGGACCACCCCCTGCTGCGCACGAACGCCTCGAAGGCCCTGGCCCGGGTGGCCCTGGCCAACTACTTCGCCGGGGCCGTGCTCATGCCCTACGAGCGCTTCCTGCGGGCGGCCAAGGCCGAGCGCTACGACATCGACATCCTCGCCCGGCGCTTCCAGGCCAGCTTCGAGCAGGTCTGCCACCGGCTCACGACGCTGCGCCGGCCGGGCTTGGAAGGTGTGCCCTTCCACTTCCTGCGCATCGACATCGCCGGGAACATCTCCAAGAGCTTCTCGGCCTCGGGCATCCGCTTCGCACGGTTCTCCGGCGCCTGCCCCCGCTGGAACGCCCACGCCGCCTTCCTCACCCCGGGCCTCATCCGCACCCAGCTCAGCGAGATGCCGGATGGCCGCAAGTACTTCTGCATCGCCCGCACCATCCAGAAGGACACCGGCGGCTACCGGGGCCAGCACGCCATGCAGGCCCTGGGCCTGGGCTGCGAGATGGGTCATGCCAAGGAGCTGATCTACGCCGATGGCCTGCGGCTGGACCAGCCCCCCGTCCCCATCGGCGTCACCTGCCGTCTCTGCGAGCGCACGGACTGCGAGCAGCGCGCCTTCCCGCCCCTGCAGCAGGCCTTCAAGGTCGAGGAGAACCTGCGCCGTACCAGCTTCTACGCGCGGATCGGCGGGGCCTGATCAGCCCTTCGCGCCCCGCCCCAGCTTGCCCATGGGTTCCTCGATCCACCGGTGGACCGCCCAGGCGGCCACGAGGGCCAGGCCCAGGGACAGCGCGAAGCCGAACCGCCCGGCCAGGTGCGGCGCCACCAGCTTCATGGTGAAGGGGTGCAGGAGGTAGAGGCCGTAGCTCCAGGCGCCCAGGCTCGCGAGGCGCTTCCCGAACCAGCCGGGCTCGCCGTCCCGTGTGAAGGCCGCCAGGGCCACCAGGCCCGTCACCGCCAGCAGGTAGCGGTAGCGGAGCCAGCCCGTGAGCGCCACGAGGTGGTCGAAGAACTGGGGTGTGGGCTTCACCAGGATCCACACCAGCGGCAGCGCCAGCAGGAGGGCCCAGCGCGGATCCAGGCGCCGCTCCGTGGTCTCGTGGAGCCCCGCAAGCAGGGCGCCCCAGGCCAGGAGGAAGAGCTGGTTCGGCGCCAGGACGTAGGTGTGGAAGCGGTTCCACTGGGGCTGTCCCATCACGCCGTGCAGGGTGGAGGGCAGGCTCCAGGCCCAGAGGCCCAGGGCCAGGGTGATCAGGAACGGGAGCCCGGCCCTCTCCCGCAGCCAGGCCAGGGCCGGATAGGTGACGTAGAGCAGCGCCACCAGCCCCACGTACCAGCCGCCGGTCACCAGGGCGTGGTTGGGATGGATGGCGCCGAAGGTCAGCGTCAGGTTCTCGAGGAGGAAGCGGAGCGAGACCTCGGGGCCCATGCCCAGATGAAAGATCACGTTCAGGGCGCAGGCCAGGTAGAAGACCGGCGCCAGGCGCAGGAAGCGCCGGAGGTAGAAGCGGCCCGGCCCCTCCTTCCGAACGCGGCGCCAGGGCGTGGTGCGGAACAGCACGAAGCCGCTCAGCACGAAGAAGGCTGATACGCTGTAGTTCCCCAGGCGCGCCATGGCGATGTTCGCGCCGCCGCCCGACTGGGAGATGTCGAACCACACGCCCAGGTGGTAGACGGCGACGCACAGGGCCAGGACGCCCCGGAGGGGGTCCAGCAGGCCCAGTCGCGTGGGGCGGGCGGGACGGGCTTCCACGGGTGCGCTGGTCAGAACCGTCCTCCCTGGTCAGGGGCCAGTGGACCACCGATGGCCCGCCTTGGCCACCATCCGGTTGTGCCGATCTGTTGCCCTCAGGCCAGGGTGGCCTCCTGGTGCCGCTCGTAGGCGGGTTCCGGCGCGGGGTCCGCCGGCAGGTAGCAGGGGTTCCACATGGCCGCCGCGACGGCGCCGGGGATGTCCTCATCGGCCAGGGACCGGGCTGCCACGCCCATCTCCCGAGCCTCCCGCACCACGGCTGCGGCCACGTGGGCCGTGACCTCCCGGATCCGGGCCGCGGGCGGGAAGAGGCTCCCCGCCGCCAGATCCTCAGGCCGGACCTCTTCCGCCAGCTGCCGGGCGGCGGCGGCGAACATCCCGTCCGTCACCTCGCAGGCCTCGGCCACCAGCACGCCCAGGCCCACGCCCGGGAAGATGAAGACGTTGTTGCTCTGGCCGATGCGGTATTCCCGGCCCTCGTAGGCCACCGGATCGAAGGGGCTGCCCGTGGCCACCAGGGCCCGGCCCTCGGTCCAGGCGAGGACATCCCTTGGCTTGGCCTCCGCCTTGCTGGTGGGGTTGGACATGGGCAGCACCACGGGCCGCTCCACCTGGGCGGCCATCGCGCGGATGGCCTCCTCTGTGAAGGCCCCGGCGGTGCCGGAGGTGCCGATGAGCATGGTGGGCTTGAAGGCCTTCACCACGGAGAGGAGGTCGCGCTTCTGACCGCGGCCCAGGCCCATGCGCTCGGCCAGGGCCACCGGCCAGGCGAAGTCCCGCTGCAGCGGATCCAGGCTGGGATCGTCCTCCACCAGAAGTCCCTGCACGTCGAGGTTGGCCATGGCCAGGACGAGATCCTCCCCCTCGAGGCCTTCCCGCCGCAGCGTGGAGCGCACCAGGCGGGAGATGCCGATGCCCGCCGCGCCGGATCCCAGGAAGAGGATCCGCTGCCTCCGGAGGGGCGTGCCCGTGGCCCGGGATCCGGCCAGCAGGGCCGCCACGCCCACCGCGGCCGTGCCCTGGATGTCGTCGTTGAAGCTGGTGAGCACCTTCCGGTAGCGGTCCAGCAGGTGGAAGGCGTTGAACTTCTTGAAGTCCTCCCACTGCAGCAGGGCCTTGGGGAAGACCTGGCGGACCGCCTGCACGAACTCGTCCACCAGGGCGTCGTACTCAGGGCCCCGCAGGCGGCGGGAGCGCCAGCCGAGGTAGAACTCGTCCTCCAGCAGGTCCAGGTTGTCCGTGCCCACGTCCAGGCTCACGGGCAGGGTCTGCCAGGGCGGAATGCCCGCGGCGGCGGTGTAGAGGGCCAGCTTGCCGATGGGGATGCCCATGCCGCCCACGCCCTGGTCCCCCAGCCCGAGGATGCGCTCGTTGTCCGTCACCACGATGAGCCGGATGTCGTCGAAGGCCGCGTTCCGCAGCACGTCCGCGATGTGGCCGCGGTGCTCGGGGGTGATCCAGATGCCTCGCGCCCGGCGGAAGATGTGGCTGAACTCCTGGCAGGCCCGCCCCACGGTGGGGGTGTAGACGATGGGGAGGTACTCCTCGATGTGATCGATGAGCACCCGGTAGAACAGGTGCTCATTGCGGTCCTGGAGGGCCGCCAGGCCGATGTACTTCTCCAGCGGGTCCTGTTTGCGCTGGATGCTGGCGTACACCCGCCGGGCCTGCTGCTCCATGCTGGTCACTGCGTGGGGCAGCAGCCCATCCAGGCCCAGGGTGAGGCGCTCCTCCTGGGAGAAGGCCGTCCCCTTGGTGTACATGGGGTTGCGCAGGAGCCGCACGCCCCGGAAGGGCACGGCCAGGCGCTGCTTCCCGCTGGGTTCGCATTCCACGCCGAAGCGTTCCATGGGACCTCCTCCGCCGGGGCAGGGACTCCTCCATGGCAAGGGCCATGAAGGCGGTCCGCCCCCTCGGAGAGCCTTCCCGCGGGCAGGGGGAGGCGGCCGGAAACCCGGGCAACGCCCCAATATGCGTTCCCGATTCCGGCCCGGCCAGCAATTGACGATCTAGCGGTAGCGAACGATTCCCGCGCCCTTCACCAGACGGCCCAGTACCCAGGCGGGCTCCTCGGCCTCGTGCAGCCGTGCCAGCACGTCGCCGGCCAGCTCGGGCTTCACCACCAGCACCATGCCCACGCCCAGGTTCAGGGCCTGGCGGGCGTCGTCGATGCCCAGGCCGCCCTTCTCCATGAGGAAGCGGAACAGGGCCGGGATCTCCCAGCTGGCCGTATCGATCTCGGCGTCCAGGGTCTTGGGCAGTACGCGGGGGATGTTGTCCGTCAGGCCGCCGCCGGTGATGTGGGCCATGGCCACCAGCTGGTGGGCCTTCACCAGGGGCATGACGGGCTTGAGGTAGCTGCGGTGGATGGCCAGCAGCGCATCGGCCACGGTGCGATCCGTCCCGGGCACCTTGTCGTTCACATCGAGCTTCTCCAGCTCGAAGCAGACCTTGCGGGCCAGGGAGTAGCCGTTGGTGTGCAGGCCCGAGCTGGGCAGGCCGATGAGCACGTCGCCTTCGGCCATGGCGTCGAGGCGCGGCAGCAGGTCGGCCTCATCGACTACGCCCACGATGGTGCCGGCCACATCCACCTCGCCCTCGGCGTAGACGCCGGGCATCTCCGCCAGCTCGCCGCCGATCAGCGCCGAGCCCGCCGCCTGGCAGGCCGTGGCCATGCCCTTGACGATCTGCTCGATGACCTCGGGTTCCAGCTGCTGGGCGGCGATATAATCCAGGAAGAACAAGGGCCGCGCGCCCTGCACCAGGATGTCATTGATGCAGTGGTTCACCAGATCCTGGCCCACCGTGTCCCAGATGCCGGCCCGCCGAGCCACCTTCATCTTGGTGCCCACGCCATCCATGCTGCTGACGAGGATGGGCTTGGCCTCGGGGAACTGGGCGCTGAAGAGGCCGCCGAAGAGGCCGATGTCGCTGCGGACGCCTGGGGTCTTGGTGGCCTTCACCAGGGGCTTGATGCGCTTCAGGGCCTCGTCCTGGCGGTTGATGTCCACGCCGCTGGACGCGTAGCTGACCTTGGCTTCGCTCATGACCTCTCCCGAATCCGCCATTGTCCCACAAGGCGGACGGCCTGCCACCGGCCGGCCTCGCGAGGTGCGGTGGAACGCACCGCGTGCGGCGAAAGGCCTCAGCGCAGCAGCAGCCAGGCCAGGAGGGCCGCCACGATCCAGGCGGCCAGGATGCGCGGCGCGCGGTGCGGATCGAGGGCGTGGGCGCGAAGCATGGCGGGCCTCCCTTCCCTTTGAAGCATCAACCGCGCCGGAAACCACCCGGCAACCGGCGTAGACTGGCCGCACCATGGCCGACGCCCCCTCCCCCTCCTTCGACCGCGCCGCCTCCGAGGCCGCCGTCCGCGCCCTGCTCAAGGGCCTGGGGCAGGATCCGGACGCGCCGGAGCTGCGGGACACCCCCGCCCGGGTGGCGGAGTTCTGGGCCGAGCGGCTGGCGGGCTACGGCGTGGACCTGGCCACCGAGCTGAAGCCCCTGCCGGGCGACCTGGCCCCGGTGCCCGTCATCCTGGAGCGCATCCCCTTCGTGAGCACCTGCGAGCATCACCTGGCCCCCTTCGAAGGCCACGCCACCATCGGCTACCTGCCCGCCAATCCACCGTTTGGCGGCGGCACCGTGGGCCTCAGCAAGCTCGTGCGCGTGGTGCAGGCCTACGCCGGGCGCCTGCAGGTGCAGGAGCGCATGGCCCGGCAGATCGCCGACGCCCTCCAGACCCACCTCCGCCCCGCCGCCTGGGGCGTGGACCTCGTGGCCGTCCACACCTGCATGGCCCACCGCGGCGTGAAGACCCCCGGCGTCCCCGTCCGCACCACCCTCCTGGGCGGTGCCTGGGAGACGAATCCGCCTGCACCGTTCAGGGGCTGATCCGATACCGTTCGGCGGAAGCCGGCGGGGATGATCCGGGGCCTGGGTATGCTGGGTTCTCTGTTCCCGGACCCACGGAGATTCCCATGGCGCGCGCCCTCGGCCTCGGCTTGGCCTTCTGTCTGATGCTGCTCGGCTGCGGCGGGGGCGGCGGGTCCTCCAGCCCCGTCACGCCCGGAGCCCCTCAGCTCACCGCGACCTATGATCCCTACAAGGTCGAGATCAAGCTCACCTGGACCGCAGCCGTCAGTAATATCGACGGCTACAACCTGGAATACAGCTACAACTCCGGCGCCTATGCTCCGATCAATCAGACTCCGATCTTCGGCGGCGTGACCACGGCCTCCCTCAGGTTCACGTCAACGCCTCCCGAACTCGGGACCTTCGATTTCCGGATCTGCAGCGTATGGAATGGCACCAAGGGGCCATATTCCAACGTCGCGGAGATCAAGATCCCGATCGCCCCGCCGAGTTACGTCGGCTCCGCCTACCAGAGTTCGACCCGGAGCATCTGGGTCAGCTGGGCCTCCCAATCCCAGATCGCCGACCACTTGGTCCTGGAGCGGGCCACCTGCGACGCTACGGGTCAGATCACGGGGGCCTGGACGACCCTCCCGCTGACCACCCCGCTCGCCTCCGAGTACACGGACAGCGATCTGAACGAGAGCCTGGGGTATCTCTACCGCATCAGCGCCTGGACTGGTGGGCTCTCGAGCCCCATCACCGGACCCACCCAGACGATCTACGTCCCCCCCCTGGCGCCGGATGCCTTCGCGGCCCAGTCGCTGCCCGGCGCGGTGGCACTCAGCTGGGTGAATCGAAGCACCACGGCGACCAAGATCCAAGTGCTCCGGTACACTCCGGGCATCCCCGGGGCCAGCGTCATCGCCACCCTCCCGGGCACGGCGACTTCCTACCAGGACTCCGGACTGTCCCTCGGCTATTACGCCTACAGCCTGAAGGTATCCGACAGCCGGAGCATCACCACGAGCCCGGACCTCCTGGCAGCGCCCGCCAATCCCATGAACGCGCCGGTCCTGTCCCAGGCCGCCTTGCCCAGCGTGGGCATTTCCATCCAAGCCTCCGCGATGACCCTCGATGGGCAATGGGCCTTTGGACAAGCCAGCCTCTTATCCATCCCGCCCGTCTCTTGGGGGACCTGGCCTGCCTGGTCCCCCTCCGGCAACAGCTACGTCTCCCCGGAATTCCTGCGCCTGGACGCCCAGGCGAGACCCCACGCCCTCTACTACACCGAAAGCCCCACCGAGGACACCCTGGTCCATGCCTGGTACGACGGCAGCGGGTGGACCACCGAAACCGTGCTGGCGAACCCTCAGGTCAACCAGGTGCTCACCGCGTCATTCAACCTGGATCCGACCGGCACCCCCCAGGTGCTTCACGATACAGGTCCAGGTGGCATCATCCAGGGCCTGTCCTATTCGCGCAAGGTGTCCGGGACCTGGATCCACGAATCCATCGACCCCTCCAACACCACCAGGTTCACGGGTGTGCCCCAGTTGGCGCTCGACGCCCTGGACACCCCCCACGCCCTCGTCCGGACCTATTCCAGCACCTTGGAATACAGCCGCAATGCGGATGGAACCTGGACCGCCCAGACCCTGCCCAACAGCCTGCCCTCGACCTCCTACTACATCCTGGAGGACAGCGTCTGGTTGGACTCCGCCACGGCCTGGGCCATCTACCAGACTCCCGACCTCACCACCCCCTCGAATGACGCTTTCTGGGCCATGCAGAAGGTGGCTGGCGTCTGGCAGGCGCCCGTCCTCCTCAAGTCGTTCACTCACCCGGGCACAGCTTCGGCCTCCATCGCCATGTCCTCGGACGGGACACGGGTCGCGGTCGTTTTCAACACGACGAACGGCCTGTACCTCAACACCTGGACCGCCGCACAGGGGTGGGTTGAGAGTCTGCTGCCGATCCCCCCGGACGCCCAGCCCTTGCCCTACCTCAAAGCCGCCTTCGACGGCGCGAACCGCCTGCACATCCTGGTGAAGCCTTCCATCTTCAGCGGAAACCTGGTGGACCTGCACGAATGACCCCTGGGCTGCGGACCCGCGGCCCCGCTCAGCGGGTGATTCCATTCTGTTTGTTCGTTAGATTTACTCCATCTACCCGGTTGTCTTATCACTAGATTTCATTCCAAGGGAGACCTACATGAAGATGCTAGGCGCCGTCTCTGGTTCCATTTGTCTATTGGCATCTACCGCCTGCATTCCGCCCATTCCGGATCTGACCCCGAAGCTCTACCTTCACCCGGTCAAAGGTCCCATGGTCAATCAGCACCCGAATGCGGCTATCACTGGATTCTCAACGGGAATCGGCTCGGGCTCGATATCATTTCAATTACCCAGCGGAGAATCATGCAAAGGGCCATGGGAGCCCATCCCTCAGGACCAAGCAGGTTCCAACCTGGCCAGCTACTGGGATCTTGTTTATGGAGAGGGCTATTTCACCAGACACGTCCTCGGATCCAAGTGGCGCGGTAAATCCAAAATTACGGGCGACAAAGGTTCCGAATTTCAGCTGGAATTCTATCGGGGTGCTCCCAAAGATTCGCCGTTGCTAGGCGTGGCAACCGATGCGGCCGGTAACGTCTACAAAGTGACCCAATAGACTCGATCCCCCGTTCGACCCCACCCCCACCATCTTTCCTCCGGGGACCCCTGGCCCACGGCCCTACCATTCGGCACCTGAAATCCCCTGTTCGGCGGTGTGGAGGCTTCCGGAGGCCGGATGCCGATATGCTGCCTCCCAAGGTGTCTCCGCCCATGGGAAATGTCATGAATCGGATCCGGGGCCTCAGCCTCGTGTTCAGCCTGTTGCTCACCGGCTGCGGAGGCGGCGGCGGGGGAACCACCTCCGCTCCCCCGGTCCCCGCAGGCCCGGCGGCCGTCCAGCTCCAGGCCACCTATGACCCGACGCAGCTCCAGGTCACCTTGACCTGGACGCCCCCCTCCACCCCCATCGACGGGTACAACCTCGAAGCGCAGGTGGGCACGGGTTCTTTCACCCAGCTGAATGACACCCTCATCCCGGCGGCGACCACCGGCGTTCTCGTGACCTTTACGTCCAAGCCTCCGGAGCTGGCGAAGATCGGCTTCCGGATCCAGGCCGTCCGGAATGGGACCGGCGGTTCCTTCTCCAACATCGCCGAGATCCACCTTCCTCTGGAGGCGCCGCAGACGATCTCGGCCTGGTACTCGGTCTCTGATGGAGGCGTCTACGTGTCCTGGGACACTCCGTCCCTCCTGGCAGACCGCTACGTCCTGGAACGGGCCGTCTGCGATGGCGCCGGGACAATCACAGGGCCCTGGACGGCGCTCTCGACGAGCTATGCCCTCGGGTCCCACTACACGGACGCCAACCTGGACGAGACCTTGCAGTACCGCTACCGCGTGACCGCGTGGTCCGGTTCCACCTCGAGCAGCACGACCGGGCCGACCCAGCCTGTGGCCATCCCGCCTCTCGCCCCCACGGGACTGTCGGCGCAGCCCCTGGCCAGCGCGATCGGGCTCAGCTGGGTCAACCGGAGCCAGACTGCCACCCAGATCCAAGTGCTCCGGGGCAGTGTCGGGACCGCCAGCACCCTTCTGGCCACTCTGCCGCCCACGGCCACGAGCTACCAGGACACGGGGCTTTCGCTGGGTTACTACACCTACACCCTTGTGGTCACAAGCGGAACCCTGTCCACCACCGGCCCCTGGGTCACCTTGGCCCCCATCAATCCGACCGGGGCGCCCACCCTGGCATCCACCCCCATGGCGGGCAGCCCCCAGACCGACGTCGCGGCTTTGTCCCCGGCCGGCCTCTGGGCCCTTGGCGTCACCTCGCCACTGGCCATCCCCGCCACCACCTGGGGCAACTGGACCAGCTGGACCGTCCCGACCGCTGGTGGAGGAGCCTACGCGGTGACGGCCCCCCTCGCCCTGGACCCCCAGTCGAGACCCCACGCGGTCTACCTGGCCACCTCCTCCATCGCGGAGGACCTGACTCACGCCTGGTTCGATGGGACCGCCTGGCAGTCCGAGGTGATCCGTCACCTGGCCACCTCGCCGACCTACACCTTCCCGAGGGGCGCCTTCATCCTGGACCAGGCCGGGATACCCCGGGTCCTCGAAGATACGGGCACCACCAAAGGGGCCTTCGCGGGCCTGGCCCTTCATCAATGGATCAATGGGGCCTGGACCCAGGAGCCCCTGTTCCCCGCCGGTACGACCGACTGGTACAACGGCACCCTGCGGCTCTCCGTGGACCCCGGTGGCACGCTGCACGCGCTCATCCCCACCTGGTCCGATCTGCGAGCCCTCGACCGCCATGCGGACGGGACCTGGTCCACCCAGACACTGCCGGACACCCGGCCTTGGGGGGGCGGCTATGCCTTCGCCGACGGGGTGTGGGCGGGCACCGACACCGCCTGGACGTTCTTCCAGGTCGCCGATGCGGCGAACCCCCTGAATGACGCTTTCTGGGTGCTCGCCAAGGTGGGAGGCGCGTGGCAGGCCCCGACCCTCCTGCGGTCCTTCCCCCATATGGGCATCACCCAGGCCAGTGTCGCGTTGAGCCCGGATGGCACCCGCGTCGCGGCCGTCGTCGCCACGACGAATGGCCTCTACCTCTACACTCAGACACCCCAAGGCTGGGTGGAGAGCCTTATGCCGATCCCTCCGGGCGACCTGGCCTATCCCTATTTCAAGGTCGCCTTCGACGGAGCCAACCATCTGCACATCCTGGTGAGGCCCTCCGCATACAACACGGCCATGGTGGACTTGCACGAATAGCTCTGCAACCCAAGGAAGACCCCGGGGCCAGAGGATGGACAGGCCCTGACGCATCCCTTCGGCTACCCTTCTGCCATGCCCCTCCCCACCCCTGAACTCAAGCTCGGCTATGAGCTGTTCTCCAAGCTGCTGACCTGGGCGGCGGGGAAGCGGTCGTCGAAGCGGCTGGAGGCGCTGAAGTCAGCGGCCTTCCAGGAGCTTCTGAAGGGGGACGCGGCGGACCTGGACCTGGTGGCCTCGGTGCTGAAGGAGATCCACAAGGCGGCGGACACCTCGGCCAAGGCGGTGCGCCTGGAACACCTGTACGACAACGCCACCCAGCCGGCCGCCAAGGCCAAGAAGCCGGACCGCCGGCGGCGGGCCGTCAAGAAGGAGCCTGGCGCCAAGGGCTGAGGGGCGACCTTATCGGGCCCAGCAGGCATTGTCATTCGAAGGTCGACAGCCTTTGCGGTCGGCGATAGTCGTGGAAAAACACGATGGAACCGCGAGGCATCTTGCTCCATCTTTTCCGGTGGATGCGGCTGTCATGACGACCGCCTCCCATCGATGAGGGGCATCTATGCACTACCTCCTGATCTACGAGGTCGGTCCGGAATATGTGGATCGCCGAGGGGAATTCCGGAAGGAGCACCTGGCCCTGGCCTGGGCCGCCCATGAGCGGGGCGAGCTGGTGCTGGGCGGGGCGGTGGCGGATCCCGTGGACATGTCCGTCCTCCTCTTCCAGGGGGACTCCCCGGCGGCGGCCCAGCGCTTCGCCGCGGCGGATCCCTACGTGCTCCACGGCCTGGTGCATCGCTGGCAGGTGCGCCCCTGGATCACCGTGGTCGGCGCGGACGCGGCCACGCCGGTGCACGCGTAGGTTCCTGGACCCACCAGCCTCTTCCGATTCCACCGGTTCGAATCCGGCGATCTCGCGGGCTTGTTCCGGGTCATTTTCTGCCTAGCTTGTCGATCGAGCATCCACATCTTTCGAGACCTTATCCCCAAGGTTTCCATGCTTGCCATCGATCTGCCTCAAGGCCTCCTCGCCACCCCTTTTGTCGTTAGGCGCGGGTGACAGGCAACAATCTTTTGCCGCTCTCATTCGCACATTCAGCGCTTCCACGAACCTGGCCAAACCACCCTCTCGGAGGTGCGCGTGCCCCTTCCCAACGGCTACGGCGTCGTCATTGGAACCTTGGATCATTACCAACGCGACCCTATCAACAACTATGGCCAGTATTATCACGATAACGTCTATGTCTCGACGCCGGCCGGCCTCTACCACTGCGCCGTCGACGTCGACACCAAGATGACGAACGACGGAATCCAGTGGCGCGTGGTTCCCCTGGGAGAAGCGGACATGAAAGGTGTGTTCGCCATGGCCAATGGCTGGCACACCCTGATCTGCAATGACACGTCTGGGGCCCTGGACAACATCAGGACCGCAGCATTTCACCGAAAAGGCTGCAACATTATCTTCATTATTTTTGACCCTATTCTCGAAGCACTGCGGCGCTGGTTCAACGTCTGGATCAATCCCCCTTGGAAGGCTGGCACCAGCATCGATGCCCTCGCGGTGCTCGAACCGCTTCTTGATGATTCCACGCGACTTTTCATCTTCGGGGAACCCTTCACCTACGGCGGGTTGGGCGTCCACAACATCCATCAGAACCAAGGAGACCCTTCCGGTTCGCAGTGGTGGTCAGAAAACGGGATCTGGCAGGATGGGGGGGTGATCATCGAGAAAAAGGATCATTCCATCGTGGCATTCCTGACCAAGTTCAAGACCCAGGCCTACCAGACCGACACCAGCGGGCACCCGATCCCCTGACCGCCGCGCATTGTTTTCACGGAGCCGGATAACAGGCGGGATCCGAGCGCAAACCGGGGGAAGAGTTCCCTGTCCGGATCCGGCCTCCAGGTCCAGAATGTTTTCACACCCATCGGAGGGGACTTCCATGACATGGCTCAGCAAGTACTCGGACCACACCTACGCGCTGCTGCGCATCGTGTCGGGCCTGTTGCTGGCGTTCCACGGGCTCCAGAAGATCTTCGGGGTGGTGAGCGGCTTCCAGCCCCCGGTGGGTTCCCAGCTCTGGATCGGCGGCCTCATCGAGCTGGTGGGCGGCCTGGCGATCCTGGCGGGCTTCCAGACGCGGCTGGCGGCCTTCCTCTGCAGCGGCATGATGGCGGTGGCCTACATGCAGTTCCACTGGAAGTTCCAGTTCGGCGCCGCCTTCTGGCCCGCCGTGAACAAGGGCGAGCTGGCGGTGGTGTTCTGCTTCCTGTTCCTCTTCATCGCCGCCAAGGGTGGCGTGAAGTGGTGCCTGGACAAGACCGCATGAAGGCCGCCACCCTCAAGTCCCTCGCGGGCCTGGCCCTCATCGCCCTGGGCGCCGCGGCCCTGGCCTGGCCTGAGTTCAGCTACACGAAGGACGCCCACGACGCCAAGCTGGGTCCCCTGGAGTTCACCCTGAAGGAAAAGGACACCCTGCGCATCCCGGCCTGGGCTGGGTTCGCGGCCATCGCCGCAGGCACGGTCCTCGTGTGGCGGCGGAAGGACTGATGCGGATCCTCGCCCTGGCCGGCAGCCTGCGGGCGGCCTCCCTCAACACGCGGCTGCTGCGAGAGGCCGCCCGTCTGGCGCCGGAGGCCGCGTTCGAGTTCTGGGAGCGCCTGGACGACCTGCCCCACTTCAGCCCGGAGCGCGACGTCGAGCCCGCGCCGGAGCCCGTGGCCGATCTGCGGGCCCGGATCCAGGCGGCGGATGCCCTGCTCGTCTGCACCCCCGAGTACATCCACGCCATGCCCGCCGTGCTGAAGAACCTGCTGGAGTGGGTGGTCTCGTCGGGCGCCTGCGTGGGCAAGCCCGCGGCGGCCTGGAGCGCCTCGCCCTCGCCGGAGGGCGGCGCCAAGGCCCAGGCCTCCCTGGCCCACACGCTGGCGGTGATGTCGGCGCGGGTAGTACCGGAGGCCTCGCTCTGCCTCACCCTGGCCGCCTCGGGCCTGGACGCGGAGGGGCGCCTGGCGGATCCCGCCCAGGCGGCCCGCGTGGCGGCGGCGGTCCAGGCCCTGATCGCCGCCGGGGCTGCCGCATGACCGGAATCAGCGTCGAGGCCCCCGCCATCCGCATCTTCGTGGACGCGGACGCCTGCCCGGTGAAGGAGGAGGTCTTCCGGGTGGCCTCGCGCTGTGGGCTGAAGGTGTTCCTCGTCTCGAACACGCCGTTGCGGGTACCGCGCCATCCCCTGTTCGAGTCCGTGGTGGTGGCCCGGGGCCAGTTCGACGGCGCCGACGACTGGATCGTGGCGAACATCACGGCCTCGGATATCGCCGTGACCGCCGACATCCCCCTGGCGGCCCGCTGCCTCGAAAAAGGCGCCCGGGCCCTGGACGCGCGGGGTCGCGTCTACACGCCGGATTCCATCGGCGATGCCCTGGCCAGCCGCGAGCTGATGGGCCACCTGCGGGCCATGGGCGAGCTGGGCACGGGCCCGGCTCCATTCAGCGCGAAGGACCGCTCCACCTTCCTGCAGAGGTTGGACGACCTCATCCAGGCGCTCCGGCGGACGAGGCGGTAGACTAAGGAAAGGGCTTCACAGGCTTCAACCTTTTTCGAGATCGGACGCGCCATGGCCAGAAAGCCCAACTACAACTTCGAGAAGCGGCAGAAGGACCTGGCCCGCCAGAAGAAGAAGGAAGAGAAGCTGCAGAAGAAGGCGCTGAAGAAGGACGCCCAGGGCAACGACATTCCGGACGCCGAAGGCCAGGACGAGACCCCCGGGGGCGACCAGACTCCCGACCAGGACTCCGAACGGGCCTCCGAGTAGGCCCCAAGACTGCCCCCGGGCCGGCACCGGGGTTCGCACCGCCTCGGCAGCCCGCGCCGTGGTAGAACGAAGGGCCTTCCAGGAGTCCCCATGAGCCGGATGCTGTGCGCCGCCCTTCTCCTGATCCAGCCCCTCCAGGCTGCGCCGCCGACCCCCACTCCGGCCCCGGCCCAGGCCCGCCTTGCCGTCCTGGAGGCCCGCGCAGGTGGCCGCCTGGGCGTGATGGCGCTGGACACGGGCACGGGCCGCCGCATCGCCCACCGCGGCGAGGAGCGGTTCCCCCTGTGCAGCACCTTCAAGATCCTGCTGGCGGGGGCGGTGCTCGTGCGGGCGGAGCGGGGGCAGGAGCGCCTGGACCGGTCCATCGCCTACACGGCGGCGGACCTGCTGGAGTACGCGCCCGTCACGGCGGCCCGGGTGGCGGAGGGGCACATGACCGTGGAGGCGCTCTGCGCCGCCGCCGTGGAAGCCAGCGACAACACCGCGGCCAACCTGCTGCTCCAGGCCCTCGGCGGCCCCGCCGAGGTGACGGCCTTCGCGCGCGGCCTGGGCGACCCCGTGACGCGGCTGGACCGAACTGAGCCCACCCTGAACACCGCCATCCCCGGCGACCCCCGGGACACCACCAGCCCCGCGGCCATGGTGGATTCCCTGAAGGCCATGCTGCTGGGCGGGGCGCTCGAGCCGGCCTCCTGCCAGCGCCTGGAGGGCTGGATGCGGGGCTGCCTCACCGGCGGAGACCGCCTGAGGGCGGGCCTCCCGGTCACCTGGGCCGTGGGGGACAAGACCGGCTCCGGCGAGCGGGGCACCGTGAATGATGTGGCCGTCCTGCGTCCGCCGGGACGGGCGCCGATCCTGGTGGCCGCCTACTACACCGGCTCCCGCGCCCCCATGAAGGACCGCAACGCCGTGCTGGCCGAAGTGGGCCGCATCGTGGCCGCCGCCTTCCCGAACTGACCTGGCCGAGGAGCCCTCATGGACCCGAACACGGAAGCGACGCTCCACGCCCTGCTGACGGGACTTCCTGTGGCCTCCCTGGGCACGCTGCAGGAAGGGGCCCCCTTCGTCTCCATGGTGCCCGTGGTCCCGGCGCCGGATGGTGCGGGCCTCCTCATCCACGTGAGCGGCCTGGCCCAGCACACCCGCGACCTGCGGGTGGATGCCCGCGCCAGCCTCCTGCTCGTGGTGCCCATGGAGGAGGGCCAGAATCCGCTGGCCCTCCCCCGGGTGACCGTGCAGGGCGTGGCCGAGGAGATCCCGCGGGAATCCAGCCGCCATGACCAGGCGGCCAAGGCCTACCTGGCGCGGTTCCCGGAGGCCGAGATGACCCTGGGCCTGGGGGACTTCTCCTTCTTCCTCATCCGCCCTGCCTCCGGACGCCTGGTGCTGGGCTTCGGCCGGGCCCTCAGCCTGGACGCCGCTCAGATCCAGGCCAGCCTCCGCTCGGTCCCCTGATCGGCCCAACTCGCGACATGCCGAGGATCCGGCTCTCGACCGGTCGGGATTCTCTTGGGAAAGCCCGGGTTGGAATTTACAGAATTTATTCAATGATTTGACTTATTGCTTTGGCATGAGGATGGCTCTACCTTGATGCCGCCGATCGCGGCCCATGAGGAGATGCCATGTCCTTCACCGATTCCAAGACCCACCAGAACCTCAAGGCCGCCTTCGCCGGCGAGAGCCAGGCGAACCGTCGCTACACCTGGATGGCCCAGGTGGCCGAGAAGGAAGGCCTGAAGGAGGTGGCCGACCTCTTCAAGCACAGCGCCGACGGTGAGACGGGTCACGCCCTGAGGCACCTGATGTTCCTCGCGGAGAAGGCCGGCGACCCCGCCACGGGCCTGCCCCTGGGCGACACGCTCACCAACCTGAAGTCCGCGGTGGCCGGCGAGACCTACGAGTACACGGACATGTACCCAGAGTTCGCCCGCCTGGCCAAGGAGGAGGGCTACCCGGAGATCGCCGCCTGGTTCGAGACCCTGGCCAAGGTCGAGCGCTTCCACGCCGGCCGCTTCCAGGAGGCCCTGACCAAGCTGCAGGCCGGCGCCAAGCCCGCCTTCGCCCAGCCCGCCGCCGACATCGCCCAGCATGTCTGAGTTCCTGGTGGCCCCTTCCTTCGACCCCGCCACCGAGCGCGCCCGCTTCCAGGCTCGGGAGGCCTTCCTGGCCCGCCAGGCCGCCCTGCGGCTCGACCTCGCCGAGGGCGTCAGCTTCCAGCCGGAGACCGCGGAGAGCGTGGAGGACCAGGTGGTCGAGACCCTCTGGGCCGAAGGCATGACCCTGGACTCCGCCCCGGTGGAGGACCTGGCCGAGGCTCGCGCCTCCTTCGCGGTGCTGGCGCCCCGGTTCGAGCCGGGGGGCATGAGCGTGGCCGCCACGCTCATGCTGGGCTTCCCCGACGACGTGCGGGACCGCCGCCTGGCGGACCTGCACACGTTCCCGGACCAGCTGGCGCTGGAGCTGGCGGATGGTTCCCTCGTCGCGCCCTCCGTGGATCGCGGCGCCGCCGGGCCGGAGGACCGCCTGCCCTCCGTGCTGGCCCTGCGCTACCTCCTTCCGGACGGCCGCCCCATCGCCGCCCTCGTCTCCAACCACGCCGGGCTCCCCGGCCGCTGGCCCGCGCCGGCCGCCTGGACGTCCTGGCCTTCCTGAGGAGAAGCCGTGAACCGTTCCGTCATCGATCACCTGAATGCCGAGCTGGCCACCGCCTTCGTGCTGGCCCTCAACGCCAAGCGCTACCACTGGACCGTCACCGGCCCCCACTTCCGCGACTACCACCTGCGTTTCGAGGACCTCTACACCGCCGCCGACGGCACCGTGGACGAACTGGCGGAGCGCATCCGCATGATGGGCGGCGTGCCGATCCACGCCCCCGCCCAGATCGAGGCCCAGACCAAGGCCGCCATCTCCAACCCCTCCGCCCGCCTCGATCCCGAGGCCATGCTGAAGGAGGCCCTGGCCAACGAGGAGGCCACTGTGTCCCTCATGCACGAGGGCATTGAGCTCGCCAATGACGCTGGCGATCCCGGTACCGCCGACCTGCTCACCCGCTTCGTGCAGGTCCACCAGAAAGAGGCCTGGTTCCTGCGCGAGATGCTGGGCTGACCTGCACAAGGGGGGACCGCCCGGACGCTTCGCGTGCTCCGCGTCCCCCCTCGTGCACCCCCACGCGGTATCCGGGCCAAGCCCGGCCACTGCCTCTGATACCGGACCCGCACCTGAACATTGTGCCTGTTTCATCCAATTTCCGACTTTTTAAGTAAACTACCCATCCGCGCGTCGCGCAGCCAAGGAGACACCCATGGCCTACACCGCCAAGAACTATGACCACCTGAAGGGCGGCGCCCTGAAGGGGCTCAGCGATTCCCAGCTGGACCAGCACTTCGGCCTCTACAAGGGCTACGTCACCAAGCTGAACGAGATCGAAGAGCGCTTGGCGACCGCCGACAACACCAAGCCCAACTACTCCTACAACGAGTACAGCGAGCTGAAGCGCCGCGAGGCCGTGGCCTTCAACGGCTCCTTCCTGCATGAGCTCTACTTCGAGAACCTGGGCGCCGACAGCACCATCAGCGCCGGCCTCCAGGCCGCCCTGGACGCCGTGGGCGGCAAGGACAAGGTGCTCGCCGACCTCAAGGCCACCGCCATGGGCGGTCCCGGCTGGGCCCTGCTCACTCGCAACCGCCGCGACGGCAAGCTGCACACCTACTTCGTCGCCGAGCACCACCTGGGCCTGCCCATCGAGCAGGATCTGCTCGTGGTGCTGGACAGCTGGGAGCACGCCTTTATGGTCGACTACGGCACCGCCCGCGCGAAGTACCTCGAGGCCTTCGTCGAGAACATCAAGTGGAGCGAGGTCAGTAAGCGCTTTGGGAAGTAAGTCGCGCAGGCGATGAATCGCCTGCGTACGGGCCCCCGCAAGGGGGCCCGCCTTGTTTCTTCCCGGTCGCACGCTTCCTCATTAAGGCCGGGATTCAAGGTGAGGCATCAGTTCTTCACCCCAGCGACACCTAAACGGCCGAGACATTCTTTTCTCGCACGGTCGGTATTTCCCTGAAATGATGCCCGGGTCATCTTCGCGAGGACTTCGGGAGGCATCATGCAGCGGTATGGCAATGCCGGTGGCGATTCCGGGATTAGGGCCTTCGAATGTGGGACCGATTCGATCACGGTCGAATTCAGTGACGGCGCCGTCTATCGCTACACCTACCGCAGCGCTGGCGCCGGAGTCATCGAGCAGATGAAGCAGTTGGCGCTGCGCGGAAGCGGCCTGAACGGCTACATCAACCGCCACGCGAAGAACGCCTACGAATCCCGTCTTCGTTAGGACAACCGACAGTCGGTCCCGAAGGCCCAGCAAGGATCACCATGCGCATCGCCAGCGTCCGCATCCAGAACCTACGTTCCTTCAAGGATCAGACAATCGAGTTCGACCCATACACCTGTCTTGTCGGGCCGAACGGGTCAGGGAAGTCAAACGTCTTCTGCGCGCTGAACATCTTCTTCGGGGAAGACGATCACTCGCAGACAAGCCTGACGACCCTTGAGGAGGAGGACTTCCACAAGAAGAAGACCGATGAGCCCATTCGGATCACGGTGACCTTCAAGGATCTGAGCCCGGCCGCCAAGGAGGACCTGAAGGCATACGTCCGTCAGGACCAGCTTGTGGTCACCGCCGTTGCCGAGTGGGATCCGGAGGCGAAAATCGCCAAGGTCCGTCAGGTGGGCGAGCGCAAGGTGATGGCGGAGTTCGCCCCGTATTTCCAGGCCCAAAAGGAAGGCGCGAAGGCTCCGAGGCTGAAGGAGATATTCGCGGAACTGAAGTCCGCCTTTCCTGAGGTGAAATCGGCCACAGCAATGGATGCCATGAGGGACTCCCTTCGCGCCTACGAGGAGGAACATCCGGACCGGTGCGTGCTCATGGAAAGCCCGGATCAGTTCTACGGCGTATCCAAGGGTGACCACCTCCTGAATCGCCATATTCAGTGGGTGTTCGTTCCGGCCATCAAGGATGCCGCCAGCGAACACCGCGAAGCCAAGGATTCGGCGCTGGGCCAGTTGCTGAACAGGACCGTCCGGACGCGGGTGTCCTTCAAGGAAAGGCTGGCGGTCGTCAAGGAGGAGGCTGCCGCGAAATACCAAGCGATCCTCGCTGAGAGCCAAGGCGCCCTTGAGGACCTTTCCGCGAAGCTGACGGAAGGGCTCGCCCAATGGGCAACGCCGGATGCCGGCATGGGGCTGGTGTGGCATGCCGATCGCGACAAGAGCGTCACCGTATCCGAACCCTATGCCGAGATCGTGGCGACTGATGGCGCCTTCAGCGGGGCGTTGACCCGATTCGGACATGGGCTTCAGCGGTCCTACCTCCTGGCGTTGCTGCAACTGATCGCGGCCGGTGAAGGGGAAGGCGAAGGCCCCACCCTCATATTAGGGGTTGAGGAACCCGAACTTTTCCAGCATCCGCCTCAGGCGCGCCACCTGGCCAATGTCCTTTCCACGCTGAGCGAGAAGGGAAACCAGGTGATGGTCTGCACCCACAGTCCATTGTTCGTGCGCGGCGAATCCTTCGAGAACGTCCGGCTCATTCGTAGGGATGCCGCCACTAAGGCATCCGTCATCGCCAGTTGCTCCGCGGTCGACATCGAAGGGGCCGTCACGGCGGCCCGGGGGAAGGCATCTCCGCTACGGGTGGCCGCCATCGCGAAGCTGGACCAGGAATTGAATCCCGAGCTGAACGAACTGTTCTTCGCCCCGTACATCGTCCTGGTCGAAGGGACTGAGGACATCGCCTACATCAAGGCCCACATGCTCAAACAGGGCGTGATGGAACGATTCCGTGCCCTCGGGGGGCATTTCATCCCGGTCCACAAGAAGAGCCGGATGCCGAAACCCCTCGCGATCCTGGTGAGGCTGGGGATCCCATTCTTCTGCGTGTTCGACGCCGATGGGGACTGCGCAAAGGCCGAACACCTCCCTTCCCATGAATCCGACAACAAGACCCTGTTGACCCTCATGGGAATGGCTGGTGCCCCGCCTTTCCCGGCTGAAACGGTTTGGAGCCCCACGGCAACCGTATGGGCGACTTCCTACACCAAGGTCATCGAAGCCGATTTCGGGCCGGAGACTTGGGAACAGGCAAAGGATGCGGTCAGAGCCGCGCATGGCTGTCCGCCGAACATCGATAAGACCGCCTATTACATCCCCGAGTTTTTGAACGAAGCCTGGACCAGGGGCGGGTCATCTCCTGCAAGCGAAAGGCTGGTGCAGGCGATCATGGCAGGCGCAGAAAGGCGTTGATAAAACTGGCACTTCTGGGCCATCTCCACACCGTGGATTCCATACTTATTCGTGCGGCAAGGATCCAAATTCCTCTGCGAAAAACACATGGCTCACGTGGCCGGTTTGGTTCTGTCCGCGACTCATCATCGTTCAGCAAATTCATGCGCCAGGCACCACGGTGCCTTCGTGATCCATCTTTCCCGTCATGCCTGGTCCGCCACGCGAAGTCTGCCCTACCCTGGAGGCATCCACCCGGGGAGGTGACGTGGCGGCCAAGGCGATCCCCACTGGATTCGAGAACCCGCTGGGCCCCGGCCTCTTCCGGTTCCTGAAGGACCTCAAGGCGCACAACGACCGGGAGTGGTTCCAGGCGAACAAGGCAAGGTACGAGGCCGAGGCGCGGGATCCGGTGCTGCGGCTCATCGCGGCCTTCAGCGGGCCGCTGGCCGCCGTCAGCCGGCATGTGGAAGCCGATCCGCGTCCTTCGGGCGGTTCGCTGTTCCGCATCTACCGCGACACCCGCTTCAGCCGGGACAAGAGCCCCTACAAGACGCACCTGGGCGTGAACTTCCGCCATCGCTCGGCCGCGGCCGGCGGCGTCCACGGGCCAGGCTTCTACCTCCATTTCGAGCCTGGCGGCTGCTTCGCGGGGGGCGGCCTGTGGCACCCGGAGTCCGAGGCGCTCTTCAAGGTGCGGCAGGCCATCGTGGCCCGCGCCGCGGCGTGGAAGAAGCTCAAGGACGCGGGCCTGGAGATCGAGGGCGAGGCGCTCAAGCGGGTGCCCCAGGGCTTCGACGCCGGGCATCCGCATGCCGAGGACCTCAAGTTCAAGGATTTCTACGCCTCCACCGCCTTCACCGACGCCCAGGTGCTGGCTCCGGACTTCCCGGGCCGCCTGGCGGAGGCCCTCCGGGACGCGGCACCCCTGGTGGCCTTCCTGTGCAAGGCGCTGGACCTGCCCTTCTGATGTCCTAGCGTCCCTGGGCCGCCCGCGAGGCCCGCAGCACGGCGCGGAAGACCTCCTCCACACCCTGCGCGTCCAGGTGGGCCTCCTGGGCCCAGGCCCGCCGGGCCTGGAGCTGCGAGGCTTCCCGGTCAGGGTCGTGCACGGGGAGGCCCAGCTCGGCCTTGGCGCGGCCGGCGCGGAGCACCAGCTCGGTGCGTCGGGCCAGCAGGGCCACCAGCTCCTGGTCCAGGGCGTCGATGTGGTCGCGGGTTTCCTGGAGGATGGGGGAGCGCTCCCCCAGGCTGGGGATGGCCAACTGCTGCTCGTCCGCGCCTTCTGCCACGGCTTCCGCCAGGGTCTGGTGGATGGCGGAGAGGGCCTCCAGCAGGCCTTCGCGGGCTCCCTTGGCGAAGGGGTTCTGGTTCTGCAGCGCGGCGAAGAGGTGGCCGGCATCCTCGCGCACGGATTCCAGGGTGCGGGCGATGGCGTGGAAGGAGGGCGGCGTGAAGGGCAGCTCGGCCCCGGCGCCCACGTCCAGCAGGCCCTTGGCGATGAAGAAGGTGAGGGCGTGGGTGGTGGCCATCACGCGGTCGTGGTCCTCGGGGCTCTGGCGCAGCACCTCGCAGCCCAGGCTCTCGAACAGGGCCTGCACCCGATCGGCGGCAGCGGGATGGTGGTTCGAGGGGCAGAGCACCACGCGCAGGGGACGCTCCGCCCGGGCCAGACTCACGGGACCGAAGAGAGGATGCGTCCCTGCGTGGGGGATGGCCGCGCCGAGCTGGGCGTCCATCAGGGCGCAGGGGCCTGACTTCACGCTGCCCACATCGAAGACCAGCTGGTCTGGCCGCAGGTGGGGCCGCAGGCTCGCCAGGGCCGCGACCTGGGCGGCCACGGGCACCGCCAGCACCAGGGCCTCCGCCTCCACCAGGTCCCGGAGGCCGGCGGCCCGGCGCTCGGCGGGGACTTCCACGGCGGGATCCCAGGCCCGATAGCCATGGCCGGCCTCGCGGAGCAGCTCGCCCAGCGCGCGCCCGAAGCGGCCATAGCCCAGGATGCCGATGCGCATGAAATCCCCTCGCGGTGTGGGGAAATCCTACCGCAGCAGGTCCTTGATGGCCGCCACCGTGGGCACGTGGCCCTGGCTCTTCACCACGCCGTCCACCACCAGCCCCGGCGTGGACATCACGCCCCGGGCCACGATGTCCGGATACTCCGTGACCTTCACCAGCGTGAAGTCCAGGCCCAACCCCTTCGCGGCTTCCTCCGTCCGCTCCGCCAGCAGCTTGCACTTGGCGCAGCCGCTGCCCAGCACTTCGATCTTCATGGCATCACCTCGTCGTTATAAACCCAAAAACACACGCAGAGCGCACGGAGAGAGCGGAGGCGCGCAGAGAGCATCCAGCCTTCCTTCTCTGCGTATCTCCTTCCCCTCCGCGCTCTCTGCGTGTGTGGTTTCCTTTGCAAGTCATAGCAGCGCATTGAACAGGAACCCGACGAGCACGATGCCCGCCGCCACGGTGCCGAGGAAGACCGCCAGCAGCCGGGGCTTGAGCACCTTGCGGAGGATGACGGTCTCGGGAAGGGACAGCCCCGTCACCGCCATCATGAAGGCGAGGGCTGTACCCAGCGCCGCGCCCTTGGCCAGCAGCACCTGGACGATGGGGATGATGCCAGCCGCGTTGGAATACAGGGGTACGCCGATGAGGACCGCCAGGGGTACGCTCCACCAGGCGGACTTGCCCATGACGCGGGCCATCAGCTCGGCGGGCACGTAGCCGTGCAGGAAGGCGCCGACGGCGATGCCAGCGAGAATATAGGGCCAGACCTTGCCGACAATGCCCTTCGTGGCCTGGAGCGCCAGGTCCAGGCGCTGCGCGAAGCCCAGGGAAGCGTCCGACGCCTTGGAGGCCTCGAAGGGGATCTCCATCACCCAGGGCTCCAGGTGCCGCTCCATGCGGAGCTTCCCGAGGATCCAGCCGGAGACGAAGGCCACCGCCAAGCCCGTGGCGGTGTAGAGGAGGGCGGTGCGCCAGCCGAAGAGGCCCCACAGCAGGAACAGCGCCACCTCGTTCACCATGGGGGCCGATACCAGGAAGCTGAAGGTGGCGCCCAGGGGCACGCCCACCCGCACGAAGCCGATGAAGAGGGGCACGGCGGAGCAGGAGCAGAAGGGCGTGGCGATGCCCAGCAGGGCGGCCAGCAGGTTGCTCCATGCGCCCGTGCGCTTGGCCAGCAGGTCACGGGTGCGTTCCGCGCTGAGGAAGGTCTGCACGAAGCTGACGCCCAGCACCACGACCGCCAGGAGCATAAGCACCTTCGGCGCGTCGTAGACGAAGAAGGCCACCGCCTCGCCGAGCCGGCTGCCGGGCGCCAGGCCGAAGGCCCGGAAGGCCAGCCAATCGGCGGCCGGGTGGAGCGCGAGGTAGAGCGCGACCCAGACCGGGAGGGCGGCCAGCAGCCACCCTCCCGACCTCCAGAATCCGGGTCCCGCGGCAGAGGCGGGCGCGGCGCAGGCACAGCTTTTCGAAGCGTCGGTCATGGCATCCTCACCCGCAGCAGCCGGGCGCGCAGCAGGCCCGTTCCGCCGATTTCGCCGCCTTGGTGGCTTCCACCTGGACGCTCAGCACCGAACCGGCCAGCTGTTCCAGCTCCTCCGGGCTCATGCCCGGGTAGCGCTGCTTGGCGAGCTCCATCAGCTCCGGCGAGAGTTCCGCCAGGCCGAAGCGCCGCTCCGAGGCCACGGTCACGCCCTCGAAGCCCGCGGCGCGGATGGCGGCCAGGTAGTCGTCCTTCAACATCGCGCCGGAAATGCAGGCCGCGTAGACGTCCAGATCCTGGAGCAGCGCCTCGGGCAGGGGCCGCGCAAGCACCAGGTCGGAGACCTGGAGGCGTCCGCCGGCTTTGAGCACGCGGAAGGCCTCGCGGAACACCTTGGCTTTGTCCGGGGCGAGGTTCACCACGCAGTTGGAGAGGATCACGTCCACGCTGGCATCGTCCACGGGCAGGGCCTCGATGTCACCCCGGCGGAACTCGACGTTCCCGTAGCCGTGCTTCCGGGCCAGGGAGGTGGCCCGCTCGATCATCTCCGGCGTCATGTCCACGCCGATGACGCGGCCTTCGGGTCCCACCCGCTGGGCGGCGAGGAAGGCGTCGAAGCCCGCGCCGGAGCCCAGGTCCAGCACGGTCTCGCCGGGCTTCAGGGCCGCCAGGGCCACCGGGTTGCCGCAGCCCAGGCCCAGGTTGGCGCCTTCGGGCACGGCGGCGAGGTCTTTCGGGTCGTAGCCCAGGTCCAGGCTGGCGTCCCCGGGGGCGCAGCAGGAGGTTCCCCCGCCGCAGCAGCTCTGGTTCTTGGTGACGAAGCCGGCGTAGCGGTCGCGGACGGCGGATTTCAAGGTTTCGGGTTCCATGGTGGCCTTTCAGATGGAGGTTTCCCGGGACACCGGAGGCATCCACGTCCCAGGACGATGGAAGGTCAGTCCCTGCGGCAGCAGGGCGAAGGTTGGGGCTCGTCCGCCGCGCCACCGGCGCAGCAGTCCTGCCAGAGGTATTCGGTCAGCGCCCGCAGGGTGCCGTAGTCGGCGCGGTAGCGGAGCGTGGTGCCTTCGCGGGCCACCAGCACCAGGCCGGCGTCGGCGAGGGTGGCCAGATGATGGCTGAGGGTGGAGGCCGGGATGTCCAGGCGCGACTGCAGCTCTCCGGCGGGCGTCCCCGCCTCGGGGCCCTGCACCAGGCGGCGCAGGATGGACAGGCGGAGCGGATGCCCGAGGGCCTTCAGCCGCTCCGCCGCCTGTTCCACACGCCCGGTCATGGTCTCCTCCTGAACTAATTCTAGATTTGTCGAAATAGAGTGCAAGGCCTAATTTCGATTTCTTTCGAAATTCACGACATCCAGCCCCGCTCCCGACCGAGGGCCTCCAGGCGGCGGGCGATCTCGTCCCGGGCGGCGCGGAAGCGGGCACGCAGGTCCTCGGGCGTGAGCGAAGGATCGTCGCTGGCGGGATCGGGGATGGGCCAGTGCAGCCGCTCGGCCTTGCCCAGGAAGGCGGGGCAGACTTCCTCGGCGCAGAGGGTGATGACCAGGTTCACGGAGGCCGGGTCGATGTCCGACACGGGCTTCGAGGTGTGCGTCGAGGCGTCGATGCCCCGCTCCGCCAGGGTCTCGATGGCGTAGGGGTTCACGCGGCTGGGCCGGCTGCCGGCGCTCTGGATGCGGAAACCGGGGAAGAGCTGGCGGGCCAGGCCCTCGGCCAGCTGGGACCGGGCGCTGTTGGCCACGCAGAGGAAGAGGATCGAGGTCATGCGGTCTCCGTCACAGGAGCAGTTCCCAGAAGCCCACATCCACCCAGGCGCCAAACTTCCAGCCGGCCTCGGTCATGTGGCCCACCTTCTTGAAGCCGAGCTTCTCGTGGAGCCGCACGCTGGGCCCGTTGGGCAGGCTCAGGCAGCCCAGAGCGGAATGGAAGCCCCGCTTCCGGAGCTCCTCCAGGAGCGCCTGGTAGAGCGCGGCGCCCCGCCCCTTCCCATGGTGGCCTCGGTCCAGGTAGACGGTGGTCTCCACGGCGAAGCGGTAGGCGTGCCGCGTCCGCCAGGTGGAGCCGTAGGCGTAGCCTCGCACCACACCGTCCTCCTCCCACACGAGCCACGGATAGGCGGCCGTCACCTTGGCGATGCGCGCCCCCATCTCCTCGGCGGTCACGGGCTGCTCCTCGAAGGTGATGATGGTGTCCCGGATGTAGGGGTTGTAGATCTCGGCCAGGGCCGGGGCATCGGTGGGCAGGACGGGGCGGATCATCGGTGGCCTTTCCGGGGGCGCAGCACGCAGGGGCACTGGCCGTGGAGGAGCGCGGCGGCGTCGGTCGTCACGGGCAAGCCCTCCTGGTCCCAGAGGAGCATTCCGCCGTTCAGGCAGGCCACCTGGGTGAAGCCGTGGTCCAGCAGCAGGTGCGCGGCCTCCTTGGTGTAGACGCCGGCGCTGTCCGCCAGGAGCAGGGGGCGGTCCCTGGGCAGCTCGGACAGCAGGCCGGCCAGCTCCTCGTGGGGGATGCGGATGGTCTCGGCCACGTTGAAGGCCTTCATCTCCGCCAGCTCATCGAGGCGGAGGTCCACCAGGACGGCGCCCTCGTTCAGCGCCGCCAGTGCGTCCTTCGGCGCCAGGAAGCGCAGCCCCGCAATCACCATGCCTCTGCCGTCGAAGATGCCCATGGTTCACCTCCCGCGGGAATCCGCCGCGGATCCGGTGGTAGTGACGTCCTCCGCGCCGGCGGCGTACCACTTCCGCCGCAGCCAGAGGGCTACGTTGACCAGGCCGATGAGCACGGGAACCTCCACCAGTGGCCCGATGACGGCCGCGAAGGCCGCCCCGTGCGCGATGCCGAAGGTGCCGACGGCCACGGCGATGGCCAGCTCGAAGTCGTTGGAGGCGGCCGTGAAGGAGAGCGTGGCCGTGTGGCCGTAGGGGGCGCCCAGCCGGTGGCTGATCCAGAACGAGACGAAGAACATGATGAGGAAGTAGAGCAGCAGGGGCAGGGCGACCCGCGCGACGTCGAAGGGCACCCGGACGATGCTGTCGCCCTTCAGGCTGAACATCACCACGATGGTGAACAGCAGCGATACCAGGGTGATGGGGCTGATGGCCGGCACGAAGCGGTGGTCGTACCACTCGTGGCCCTTCATCCGGACCAGGACCAGGCGGGTGATGAGCCCCGCCGCGAACGGGATGCCCAGGTAGATGAGGACCGTCTTGGCGATCTCGCCCATGGTGATATGGATGGCCACCCCGTGCAGGCCCAGCCAGCCCGGGGCCACCGTGAGGAAGAACCACGCATAGACCGAGTAGAGCAGCATCTGGAAGACGGCGTTGAAGGCCACGAGCCCCGCGCAGTACTCGCGGTTCCCGCAGGCCAGGTCGTTCCAGACGATGACCATGGCAATGCACCGCGCGAGCCCCACGAGGATGAGGCCCGCCATGTATTCGGGCTTGTCGCGGAGGAAGAGCACCGCCAGGAGGAACATGACCACCGGGCCCGCCACCCAGTTCTGGATGAGGGAGAAGGTCAGGACCTTCCGGTTCAGGAACACCTTCCCCATCTCCTCGAAGTGCACCTTCGCCAGCACGGGGTACATCATCAGGATGAGCCCCGCGGCGATGGGCAGGCTGGTGGTGCCCACGTTGAGGCTGTTCACCGCCCGGTTGAAGCCCGGGACGGCGTAGCCCAGCAGGATGCCCAGCCCCATGGCGAGGAAGATCCACAGGGTCAGGAAGCGATCAAGGAAGGACAGCCTGCCTGTGGACATGGGCTTCTCCTAGTGGCAGTCGCAGTCGTCGCCGCAGTCGCCCTTCTGGCCGCCGGCCTCTTCGCAGGCGCAGGCGCCGCCGCAGCAGCCGCCGCTCTCGCCCACCAGCGTGGTCTGGGCCAGGGCCATGATCTGGGAGTGGGGGTCGCCCTTCACGCGCAGGGCCATGTTCACGGCCTCGATCATGTCGTCCTTGGACACGCCCAGCTCTTCCAGGCGGCTCTGGTGGGCGCGGAAGGCGCGCTCGGCGTTGGATCCGATGGCGGCGCCCAGGGCGATGAGGTTGAGGGTGGTCTCGCTGAGACCGGTGGCTTCCGTCTCAGTCTGGGCCTGGGTGGTCATGCGTGCTCCTGGAGGGTGCGTGAAGGGGGACAGGCGACGGGGTCGCAGGTGTCGCAGCGGAGGGCGCGGGCCTGGGCCCGATCCCGGGACAGCTCGGTCTCGGCGCCAGCCATGAGGGGCCAGAGGGCCTCCAGCAGGGGCCGGGTGGCAGCCTCGTCGGCCAGGGCCACGTGGACCCAGCGGCCCACCTTCCACTCGCGCACCAGGCCCGTGCGGCGAAGGCCGGTCAGGTGCTCGGAGACGGTGGAGGGCGCCAGGCCTAGCACCTCGGCCACCTCGCAGACGCACAGCTCGCCCCCGTGCAGGAGCGCGAGGATGCGCAGGCGCACGGGATGGGCCAGGACTTTGAGGGTGTCCACGAGGGGCCGGAGAGGTTCAGAGGTCATTTCGCTATTTCCCGAAACATCGTCAGCATACGCTCAAACCCGAGTCTTGTCATACCTCGTTTTTTGATGTTTTCTAGAGGCCTCATCCCTCCTGGAGGTCCCATGACGCGGTTCCCCTCCGCCCTGCCCTGGCTGGCCCTGGCCGCCCTCCTCCGGGCCCAGGCCCCCTTTCCGGCTGCGCCGGCCCCCTCCCCGGTGCCGGTCCTGAAGGAGTATCCCGCCACGCCGGCCGGCCGCCTGCTCCGGGAGATCCACGACCATGCGGCGGTGGTGGCGCGGGTGGAGCAGCTCTGCGACACCATCGGCCCCCGCCTCACGGGCTCGGAGCAGCTCCGCCGGGCCCAGGCCTGGGCCATGGGCGAGCTGACGCGATTCGGCGCGGTGAATGTCCACGAGGAGGCCTACGACTTCGGCCTGGCCTGGACCCGGGGCACGGACAGCGCCCGCCTGCTCACGCACAACGGCATTCGGTTCCGGGTGGATCAGCAGGCCTGGACCCCCGCCACCCGCGGCGCGATCCAGGGCGAGCTGATCCTGGTGGATGCCCGGAACCTCCAGGAACTGCAGGCCTTCAAGGGCCAGCTCAAGGGGAAGATCCTCCTGCGCACCAACCCCGACGACAAGCGGCCCCCGCTGGCGCGCCGGGGGGCGGACTTCGCGGCCTACCAGGCCGAGCAGGCGGCCATGGCCCAATTCCTCCAGGAGGAGGGCGCCCTCGCGGCCCTGACCATGTCCGGCCGGAAGAACGGCCTGGGCTTCGCCGCCGGCGGCGCGGGCCGCGACCCGAAGAAGGCGGGCCTCCCCGCCGCCTACGTCCCCCAGGAGCCCTACAAGATGCTGCTGCGCCTCCTGGCCCGGAAGGAGCCGGTGAAGCTGGAGCTGAGCCTCGGCGGCGCCTTCTCCAAGACCCCGGTGCAGGCCTTCAACGTGGTGGGCGAGCTCAAGGGGACCGAGAAACCCGACGAGGTGGTGATCCTCGGCGCCCACCTGGACAGCTGGGACCTGGGCACCGGCGCCACGGACAACGCCACAGGCAGCGCCATCGTCCTGGAGGCCCTGCGCGCCTTCCAGGCCACGGGCCTGAAGCCGGAGCGCACGATCCGCTTCGTGCTCTTCAGCGGCGAGGAACAGGGGCTGCTGGGCTCCCGCGCCTACGTGGAGGCCCACCGGACCGAGCTGGACGCCATCCAGGCGGTGCTGGTCCACGACATGGGCACGGGCATGGTGAAGGGCTTCACCTTGCAGGGCCGGGAGGACTGCCGCGGCCCCATGGCCCAGGCCATCGCGCCGCTCAACGACCTGGGCGTGAAGGATCTTTCGCTGCGCGTCATGGGCAGCACGGACCACGCCCCCTTCGACCGGGCCGGCGTCCCAGCCTTCCCCGCCACCCAGGATCCGGCGGACTACTTCCTGGGCACCCACCACAGTCAGATGGACTTCCCGGACCACGTGATTCCGGACCAGCTCGTGCAGGGCGCCCAGGCCATGGCCGTCACCGCCTGGGAGCTGGCGGAGATGCCGGGCCGCCTGCCCCACGGCGTGAACCTGCGGCCGCCCGTGGGAGCCGTGAATCCGTCCGCCCCGCGCTGATCCCGTCCCTCAGGCCCCCGGACCCGGTTCCCGTCCCAGCACCGCCTCGGCCTGATCCAGGGCCGAGGCCGGGCCGCTGAGGGCCAGCAGATCGCCCGCCTGGAGACGCGCGTCGGGCCGGGGCTCCAGCAGGTGGCCCTCCCGCAGCAGGGCCACCAGGGCCGCACCCGAACCGCCCGGCAGATCCAGGTCCCCGAGGCTGCGACCCAGCGAGGGGCAGCGGGGCCCGATGCGGAGGGTGCGCCAGCCCCCAGCCGGAGCCGCCGGCGCCGCATCTGGATCGCCCCAGGGATCCCGGGCCTCCGCGCCCATCCAGTCGGCGCCGGCATCCAGATCCCTCTGAAGGCTCCGGGCCCGCCGCCAGAGCAGCAGCGGGATCGCCAGGGCTGCGGCCGCGCCCAGCGCGCCCAGGGAGGCCAGGGGAATGAGGGCCGAGACCGCCGCCAGCACGGGCAGGCCCGTGAGCAGCAGCACGCCGAGGCGCAGTCCCGTGCGGAAGGCGCGGCGCATGTCGGGACGGCTGCCCAGGCCGCCGGGACCCGGCAGGTCCAGCAGACGCTCGGCCAGGGTCCGGGTGCGGCGCACCATGCGGCTCACCAGGAAGCCCACCACGACCACCGCCGCCAGCAGGACCGCGCCCTGGGCCAGGGTGTGGCCCAGCGCGCCCCGCCCCTCGAGCCAGGTGGCCCCCAGCCGCATCACCCGCGGGGCGAGGACGCCCACCAGGCCGATGAGGACCGCATCCAGCAGCAGGCGCAGGAAGGTCCGCCGCGCCGCGGCCCCCGGGGCCTTGCGGAGGGCCGGGGCGCGCAGGGCGGCGGCCCAGGACTGGTAGAGACCCAGGTAGGTCTTCAGGGCCACGGGCAGGTGCCGCTCCACGAACCGGGCCGCCGGCTCCCCTCCGCTGAGCAGCGCCGGTGTGGCCAGGGCTGTGGCGACGCCGATGGCCGCCAACAGGGCGTAGCGGGAAGGGTCCACCACGCCCAGGCCGATGCCCGCGCTGAGGAGGATGAACCCGAACTCCCCCACCTGTCCGAGGGCGAGGCCCGCGCGCACGCCGAGGGCCAGGGGCAGGCCCGCGAGCGTGGCCCCCACGGTGACGGAAAGCGCGTTCACGACGATGACCAGGGCGGTGAAGAGCAGCACCAGCGGCCAGTCGCGCGCCACCACCGCCGGCTCCATCAGCATGCCCACGGCCACGAAGAACATGGCCGCGAAGAGGTCCCGCAACGGATGGACCAGGTGCTCCACCTTGCGGCCCCGGCCCGACTCGCAGACCAGCATGCCCGCCACGAAGGCGCCCATGGCCACAGAGAACCCCGCCCAGGCCGCCAGCTGGGCCAGGCCGAAGCAGAGGGCCGCCGCCGCCACCAGCAGCACTTCGTCCCGCGCATGGTCCGCCACCCAGCGCACGGCCCGGGGCACCACCAGGCGACCCAGGCCGATGAGCACGGCGAGGAAGGCGACCAGCTTGAGCAGCGTACCCGCGATGGCCCGGGCACTGGGGCCGCCCAGGGAGGCCGCCGCCGTGAGCGCCGCCAGGAGCAGCACGGCGTGGAGGTCCTCCACCAGCAGGACGCCCAGGATCGTCTCCTTCAGCGGACCCCGGATGCCCCGCTCGTCGAAGAGCTTGGCCAGGATCATGGTGGAGGCGATGGCGAGGCTGGCGCCGAAGAAGGCGCTCTCCAGGGGCGGCCAGCCAAGCAGCCGCGCCGCGAGGAAGCCCACCACCAGCTGGGTCCCCACCTGCAGCGTGCCCGTGAGCAGGGCCTGGGGCCCGGCCTGCAGCAGCTTCGACAGGCTGAACTCCAGGCCGATGGTGAACATCAGAAGGATGACGCCCAGCTCGCCCATGAGACGCACGTTGCCCAGGTCCGCCACGAGCGGCACGGGCACATGAGGACCGACGATCATGCCCGCCAGGAGGTACCCGAGTACCGCCGGCAGCTTCAGCTTCTGGAAGAGCACCGAGGTCAGTGCGGCGACGCCCAGCACCATGGCCAGGTCCAGCAGGAGGCGCGCGTGCCCCTCCACGGCCTCAGCCCTTGGCCAGCCGCGTGAGGGTCTCCAGCGCGTCCGGCGGCCCCATCACCAGCAGCTCGTCGCCCCTCTGGAAGCGTTCCTCGCCGGACGGGTTGAACCGCAGGCCGGAGCCGGGATGCACGAGGCCCACCAGCAGCGACCCGGTGGCGTGGCGCAGCCGGGCCTCCCGCAGGGTCTGGCCCACCAGGGGCGACCCGGTGGCGATGGCGATGCGCTCCAGGCCCAACTCCAACTGTTCCTGCTGCAGCACGATGTCGAAGAAGTTCATCATCTCGGGCTTGAGCAGCAGGCCGGCCATGCGCCGGCCTCCGATCTCGTAGGGGCTCACGATGTGGTCCGCGCCGGCGGCCTTCAGCTGGCGCTCGGTGCCCAGCTTGGCGCTCCGGGCCACCACAGGGATGTCCGGCCGGATCTGCTTGACGGTGAGGGTCACCAGCACGTTGTCGGCGTCGGTGGTGAGGGCGGTGATGAGGCCGCGGGCCCGGCGGACGCCCGCGCGCTCCAGCACCATCTCCTCCATGGCGTTGCCGTAGAGGATCATCTCGCCGGCGAAGCGCGGGCTGCGGCCCTTGGTCTCGTCCTGCTCGATGATGACGAAGGGAATGCCCGCCTTCTTCAGCTCCCAGGCGGCCTGGAAGCCCATCTTCCCGAAGCCGCAGACGATGATGTGGTCCTTGAGGTCGTCCAGGCGCTTCTGCATGCGGCGCTCCATGATGTAGCCCTTGAGGTCCCCCTCCAGGAGCAGGGCGGTCAGGTTCGACACGGCATAGGAAGCCGTCCCCAGGCCGATGACGAGGTAGAAGATCGTGAAGAGCTTGGTCTGGGCGTTCACGTCGCCCAGTTCCCGGAAGCCCACGGTGAACAGGGTGGTGACGGCCATGTAGAGGCTGTCGAGGGCGTTGAGGTGCGCCAGCTGGTGGTAGCCGAGCCCCCCGCACACGATGACCGCCACCAGCAGGGCCAGGGTGTACTGCAGGCGCCTCAGGGGGACGGCCTGGCGCCCGTTCCGCTTCTCGGGAAATGGCGTCCCGGCCCTCACCTCACCCTCCGAGACCAGCCTTGATGGCGAAGTTGGCGGTGCTGTGCGCCACCAGGTCCGGGCCGCAGGTGAGGCGGCAGGCGAGGATGCCACTGCGGCCGGAGATGCGCACCACCTGGGCTTCCGCACGAACCTCGCCCCGGGCGGGCTCCAGGTAGCGGATGTGCAGATCGGAGGTGGCGAAGGGCATGGCGCCGTCAAAGGCGGTGCTGAGGGCGAGGGCGCTCACCATATCCGCGATGGTGGCCAGCACCCCGCCGTTCACCGTGCCGCGGCTGCCGTTGATGACGGCCTTGGTGGGCGCCAGCACCATGACCGCCTGCCCGGGCGTGACGGATTCGATGGTGAGCCCCCAGCCGCTGATGAGCGGCCAGGGGTGGAAGCGGTCGCGCAGGCGCTCCAGGAGATCCGGCGCGAGGGTCTCGGGTATGTGCGGCTTGACCATGGTCCAGGATAGCTCCATTCGCCGGGGTCACGGCAAAGGAGCCGGGGCTTCACGACCGTGTCACGCCGCCATGGGGCAATGGTTCCGGAGGAACCCCCCATGACCTTTCGTGCGATCGCGCCCATCGTCCTGCTCGCCTTCGGCCTGGCCTGCCAGCCGCCCGGAGCGGTCTCCGCGCCCCCGCCTCCTCCGGCGCCCGCGGCCCGGGAAGTGGCCCTGCCCGCCTACGCCGCGGAACGGCCGGTCTCGGGCGAGCTGAAGAGCGTGGGCTCGGATTCCATGGAACCGCTGATGGTGCTCTGGGGCGAGGACTTCAAGAAGGTCCACCCCCGGGTCGCCACGCAGTTCATCTGCAAGGGCTCGGCCACGGCCCCCAAGGCCCTCCTGGAGGGCAGCGCCATCATGGGCCAGATGAGCCGCGAGATGACCGACGCGGAGCTGGCGGCCTTCCAGGCCAAGTACGGCTACGCGCCCACGCGCATCCCCGTCGCCGTGGACGCCCTGGTGGTCTACGTCAACGCCAACAACCCCATCAAGCAGCTCCGCATGGAGGAGATCGACGCCATCTTCTCCACCACCCGCAAGAGCGGCGCGAAGCGCGACATCCTGCGCTGGGGCGACCTGGGCCTCGGGGGCGACTGGAAGCAGCGCGACATCCAGGCCTACGGACGGGACGAGAACTCCGGCACCCGCGCCTTCTTCCGGGAGCACGTCATGAAGAAGGGCGACTTCAAGCCCGGCGTGAAGGCCTTCATGGACCAGTTCGCCGTGGTGGAGGCCCCGGCGGTGGACGGCGGCGGCATCAGCTACGGCCCTCTTCAGTACGCCAACCGCATGGTGAAGGGCGTGCCCGTCGCCTCCTTCGGCAGCGACCATGCCGTGGAGCCCACCCTGGAAACCATCCAGAACGCCACCTACCCCCTGACCCGCTTCCTCTACATCTATGTGAACAAGACCCCCGGCCGCGCCCTGGATCCCGCCGTGAAGGAGTTCCTCCACTTCGTCCTGTCCCGGGAGGGCCAGGCGGCGGTGGCCAGTTTCGGGGCCGTGTCCATCCCCGGGGACCTGGCGGCCATGGGCGTGGGCAAGCTGAACTGAGGCCGCCATGCCACTCCTGGGGCCCCTGTCGAAACCGCTCGTGCTGTCGCTGCTGCTCGCCGCCCTGCTGGGGATCGGGCCGGAACCCCTTCCCGCGCTGCCTCCCCACCGCACCGTCCTGCAGCTGCCGGCCGCGCCCGCGACGCGAGGAGCTGTCGATCTGCGCCTCCAGGAGAACGGCTCGACCTACCCGGTGCCCGCGGGGCTCGAAGTGCCCCTGCGGATCGAAGGCGACCTCGCGGCGCCTCCGACGGATCCCGGCCGAACCCTGATCCACTTCAGCCTGGAAGCGCCGGTCTATGACGCGCGCCGCCGCGCGCTGCTGCTGCCGGCCGGCACCCGCCTGGTGGGCCTGGTCCACCTGCTGCGCGGCGAGTACCGGTTCGTGGCCTTCCAGTCCCTGACCCTCCCGGACGGCCGCAGCCTGGGGGCTCCGGAGGAAGGGTTCCGCCTCGGCCCGGGAACCCAGCTCGACATCCTTGACGGCGGCCGGGCCACGCTCACCGTGGCCCGGCCCCTCCGCGTCGAGGCCTTCGGGAAGCCCTAGGACCTAGAGCTTCAGCACACCCTTGAGGGTCTCGGCCATGTCCTGGAAGACCTTCGTCTGGACACTGTGGGGATGCTCGGCCACGAAGGGCTTGCCGCTGTCCCCGCCCTCGCGGATGGCCAGGTCGATGGGCACTTCGCCCAGGAAGGGCAGCTCCATGCGGATGGCCGCGGCCTTCACGCCGCCGTGGCCGAAGATCTGGGTCTCCTTCCCGCAGCCGGGGCAGATGAAGCTGCTCATGTTCTCGATGATGCCCAGCACGGGCACCTTCACCGTGCCGAACATGCCGATGGCCTTCTTGGCGTCGAGGAAGGCCACGTCCTGGGGCGTGCTGACGATGACCGCGCCGTCCACCTGGGCGTTCTGGATGAGGGTGAGCTGCACGTCGCCGGTGCCGGGCGGCAGGTCGATGAGCAGCACGTCCAGGTCGCCCCAGGCCACGTCCTTCAGGAACTGCTGGAGGGCCTTGTTGAGCATGGCGCCGCGCCAGATGACCGGCCGGTCCTCCTCGATGAGCAGGCCCATGGACATGACCTTGATGCCGAACTTCTCCAGGGGCAGGATCTGGCCGTCCGGCGTGCCCAGGGGCGAGTCCTTCAGGCCCAGCATCATGGGGATGGAGGGGCCGTAGATGTCCGAGTCCAGCAGGCCCACCTTGAGGCCCTCCTGGGCCAGGGCGATGGCGAGGTTGGCGGTGACCGTGCTCTTGCCCACGCCGCCCTTGCCGGAGCCCACCACCACGCAGCGCTTGATGCCGGGGATGAGGTTCTTGAACTCCACCTGGGCCGTCTTCTCCCAGCCGATCTCGATGTCCGCCGCCGTGACGCCCGGCTGGTTGAGGATGATCTCCTCCAGCGCCTGCTTGATGGCCGCCACGCGGTCCCGGTAGGCATCCATGAGCTGGAGCAGCACCGTCACCTTGCCCTCGGTGACATCGATGCCCTTCACGGCCTTCAGGTTCGTGAGCGTGGCGTTGGTGCCGGGGACGACATAGGCGTTCAAGGCTTCAAACAGGGCGGCGCGGCTGATCTTCGTCATGCGTGTCTCCAGCCGTCCAGTTTGACATGGGTACCACCAAAGGCTGAAACCGCGAAAGGCGCGAAACGCCCTGCGGGCGCGCGAAAAGAAATTGAGTCATAGAAATGAATCTATTCCCCACCCGCCTGATTTCTTTTCGGCCCTTTTCGCGGTTTTCGCGGTTTCAAATGTCCTGGTCCAACGGCCCCAGCTTCTGAGTCAAAGCCCCCACCCCGCTGGCCAGCAGGGTGTGCTCGTAGATTCGGAGCTGGCTGCGGAGGGGCGGGTCCTGGGGATCCAGGCCCCGGCGCAGCACGTCGCCCTCGGGACCGAGGACCCGGCCCTTCAGGGTGTCATGCAGCTGGAGCTCCACCATCTCCATCACCTGGGCGGCCAGCACTGGATCCACCAGGGGGAAGGCCAGCTCCACCCGGCGATCCAGGTTGCGGGGCATGAGATCGGCGCTGGCGAGCAGCGTCTCGGGCTGCCCGTCGTTGGCGAAGTGGTAGATCCGGGCATGCTCCAGGAAGCGGTCGAGGATGGACAGGGCGCGGATGTTCTCTGACAGCCCCGGCACGCCGGGGCGCAGACAGCAGGTGCCCCGCACGATGAGGTCCACCTTCACGCCCTCGCGGCTGGCCTCGTAGAGCAGCTGGATGAGCTGCGGGTCCACCAGGGCGTTCATCTTGAGCACCATCCGAGCCGGGTGCCCCTTCCGCGCATGGCCGATCTCCCGCTGGATGCGCTCCTTGAGGGCCTTCTTCAGGTGCTGGGGCGCCAGGAGGATCTGGTTGAACTTCGGAGGGCGGGTGTAGCCCGTGAGCATGTTGAAGAGGTTGGAGAGGTCCTCGCCGAATTCCGGGCGGGCCGTGAAGAGACCCAGGTCCGAGTAGAGGCGGCTGGTCCGCTCGTTGTAGTTGCCCGTGCCCAGGTGGCAGTAGCGCTGGATGCCGGCGGCCTCCTGACGCACCACGAGGCAGGCCTTGCAGTGGATCTTGTGGTTGGGCAGGCCGTAGACCACGTGCACGCCGGTCTTCTCCAGGCGCCGGGCCCAGGCGATGTTCGCGGCCTCGTCGAAGCGGGCCCGCAGCTCCACGATGGCCGCCACCTGCTTGCCGCGCTCCGCGGCGCGCTCCAGGGCCGCGGCCACAGGGCTGTTGGCCGTCACCCGGTAGAGCGTCATCTTGATGGCGAGGACCTTGGGATCCTCGGCCGCCTCCCGCACGAAGCGCACCACGCTGTCGTCGAAGCTCTGGTAGGGGTGGTGGAGGAGGATGTCGTTCTTGGCGATGGCGTCGAAGACGCTGCCCGCCTGGTCCAGCTGGGGCACGGGCAGGGGCGGCAGGGGCGAGTCCTTGAGGTGGGGCAGGTCGAGCTGGATGTAGAGCTGCATCAGATCCGAGAAGGCCGTGAGGCCCGAGCTGGGGTAGAGGTCCTCGGGGCTCAGCTCCATCTCCTCGATGAGCAGGTCCAGCACCTTGGCGGACAGGCCGTGCTCGTACTGAAGGCGCACAACGGCGCCGCGGCGGCGGTCCCGCAGGCTCTCCTCCACGGTCTTGAGCAGGTCCTCGGATGGATCCTCCTCCACCGGCTGGTCCGAGTCGCGGGTGACGCGGATGGCGTGGCAGCACTTCACCGCGTAGCCCAGGAAGAGGCGGGCCAGGTGGTGGCGGACCACGTCCTCGAGCATGACGAAGGCGTGGGCGTCCGGCGCCGAGGGCACGCGGAGGAAACGGGAGGCGAGGCCCGTGGGCACGTGGATGAAGGACAGCTCCGAAGCCGGCAGGTCCCCGTCCAGCAGGTCCTCGTCCGGCACCAGTTCCACCACCAGCACCAGGGCCCGGTTGCCCAGGCGGGGGAAGGGGTGGCCCGTGTCCACGGCCAGGGGCGTGATCAAGGGCAGGATGCTGCGCTCGAAGTAGTCGAGGACGAAGGCCTCCTGCGCCCCATCCAGATCCTTCGGGTCGAGGATGCGGATGCCCGCGGCCTCCAGCTGGGGCTCGAGGATGGCGTGGAAGAGCTCGTGCTGCCGGGCGGAGTAGGCGTGGATCCGCCCCGCCACCCGCTCCAGCAGCTGGCGGGGCGTGAGGCCATCCGGGCCGGGCTGGGTGATCCCGGCGTCGATCTGCCGCCAGATGCCCGCCACCCGCACCATGAAGAACTCGTCCCAGTTGTTCGATACGATGCCGAGGAACTTCACCCGCTCCAGCAGGGGTACCGAGGGGTCCTCCGCCTCCTCCATGACCCGCGCGTTGAAGTCCAGCCAGCTCAGCTCGCGGTTGAGCAGCTCCTCGGGGCGGGGAATGGGGTGGAACATGGAAGCAGGATAATCCCGGCCTGTGACGGCCGTGCGCCGGGCCGCGGGGAATATCCCCTTTGGTTTCGGGGCTTTTTCAGGCAGAATCGGTGGTTCGGCCCTCCATCGGGAGGCGCCGAGCGGTCCGCCCGGACCCACCCCAACGAGAGGGCGGCAGCCAGCCGCCAGGTAGGAGGAAGACATGTCCCAGGAAGTCCTGGTCGTCCCCAAGCGCGAGACCTTCGGCAAGGCCGCCATCCGTGATCTCAAGAAGAGCGGCATGATCCCCGCCGTGGTCTATGGCCTGAACGAGGCGCCCATCGCCATCGCCATCAGCCCCAAGGCCGTGGCCCGCGTGCTGGCCAGCGACGCCGGCATGAACTCCGTGATGTTCCTCCAGCGCGAGGGCACGGACATCAAGCGCCACGTCATCATCAAGGACCTGCAGCGCGACCCCATCACGGGCCGCCTCCGTCACGTCGACTTCATGCGCGTGGACATGACCCACAAGGTGCGCGTGAAGGTGCCCGTGCGCCTCATCGGCACCGCCATCGGCGTGAAGAGCATGGGCGGCATTCTCGACTTCGCCCACCGCGAGATCGAGCTCGAGTGCCTGCCCAGCATCATCCCCGCCCACATCGACGTGGACGTGACCAACCTGGCCGTGGGTGACAGCATCCGCTTCGAGCAGATCGCCCTCATGCCCAACGTGGCCTTCGTGGGCGACGCCCACCAGACGGTCTGCTCCGTCCGCGGCAAGGCCGCCGAGGAGGAGGAGACCGCCGCGCCGGCCGCCGCCGCCGAGCCCGAAGTGGCCAAGAAGGGCAAGAAGGAAGAGAAGAAGTAGCTATCAGCTGTCAGCCATCAGGAAAGCGGGCGCCTTTCGGTGCCCGCTTTTTTTGGAGGTTGACAGAAGTAAGTACTTACTTACACTCGATGCATGGCTGGATCTTCCCTGGAACTCACCTCTAAGCGTGTGGAAATTACGGATGCGGCGCTCCGAATCATCGAGGGCCGGGGCATCGCGGCCCTGACCACCAGCACCCTGGCGGCCGAGCTGGGCGTGAGCAGCGGCGCGCCCTTCCGCCACTTCGCGAACCGGGAGGCCATCCTCGAGGCCGTGGTCCTGCGGGTGGAGGAGCTGATCCTCGGCACCTTCCCCCCAGAGACGGACCCGCCCCTGGAGCGCCTCCTGGCCCTGCTCCGGGCCCGCGCCAGGGTGGTGGGCGGCCATCGCGGCATCGGCCGGCTGATGTTCTCCGAGCAGTTCGCCCTGGCCCTGCCGGCCGCCGCCGCCGAGCGGCTCCGCTCCGTGGTCATGCGGACCCGAGCCTTCCTTCAGGCCGCCCTTGAGGAGGGGCAGCGGGAAGGTGCCATTCGCGGCGATCTCACGGCGGGGGCCCTGCTGTCCGTGGTCTTCGGAATGCTCATGCAACTCGTGCACGCCCAGGCCGTCGGCCAGGGCCGAACCCAGGACGCCGATGAAACCTGCGCCACCCTTCTGGCGTTACTGCAACCCCCGCCAGCCCCCTGAGCCGGCGGCTTCCCGGAGTTACCCATGCGAAAGCTTCCCATCCTGTTCGCGGCCCTCCTCGCCGGCCTCAGCGCCCTGCCCCTGAGCGCCCATTGCGATGCCCTGGACGGCCCCGTGATCGTCACCGCCCGGAAGGCGCTGGCGAAGGGCGACGTCAACCTGGTTCTCGCCTGGGTGAAGGCCGAGGACGAGGCGCAGATCCGCGCGGCCTTCGCCCGCACCCTCAAGGTCGGCGCCCTGGGCCCCGAAGCGAAGGACCTGGCCGAGACCTACTTCTTCGAGACCCTGGTGCGGATCCACCGCGCCGGCGAAGGTGCGCCCTACACGGGCCTCAAGCCTGCGGGCCTGGACCTGGGCCCTGCCATCCCCGCTGCCGACAAGGCCATGGCCTCCGGCGACTTGAAGCCCGTGTTCGACCTCATGCACAGCGTCCTCAAGCCCGGCCTCGAAGCCCGCTTCAAGGAGGCCCGCGCCGCCCGGAGCCAGGCGTCGTCCGATCCCGCCTCCGGCCGAAAGGCCGTGGCCGCCTACGTGGACTTCCTCCACTACGTGGATGGCGTCTACCGCCTCTCCGCCGGCGGGGCCGCCCACGCCGAGGGCGCCGAGGCCGAAGCCCACGCCGCCCCCGCCAAGCCGGAGTCCCATCACCAGCACTGAGCACCCTTCCGGCACGGAGCACGCGGGCGCCATGCGGCGCCCGCCGCCTTTTCCGGGAGCTGATAGCCGACAGCTGATAGCTTCAACCCATGTGGACCCTCGTTCCCCTCGGCAATCCCGGCCCCGAGTACCAGGACACTCGGCATAATCTCGGTCGTCTCATGCTCCAGCGCTGGATGGCGGACAGGGAGCTGACGCCATCCCCGGCCAAGCGGTTCCCCTCGGGCACGCTCTATCCGCTGACGGACCGCCTCCAGGCCCTGGTGCCCTCCACCTACATGAATCTCTCCGGGGAGGCCTGCCTCCAGGCCGAAGCCGCGGGGATCTACCCCCGCAGGCTGGTGCTCCTCTACGACGACAAGGACCTGCCCCTGGGCACGGGCCGCTTCCGTCTCGACGGCTCCAGCGGCGGCCACAACGGCCTCCGCTCCGTGTTCGAGTGCCTGGGCACCACGGACATCGCCCGCCTCCGCCTGGGCATCGGCCCCTTCCAGCGCCCCCTGGTGGACTACGTGCTGCAGCGATGGACCGACGCCGAATGGGAGGCCATCGACCGGCTGGACGCCCCTTTCGCCCGGTTCCTGGATCTGCTCGGGCAGACGGAGGATCTGGGTGGCCTGGCGAACCAGGTGAATCCGGCAGCGTTCTGGGGGCCGCCGGACGCGGACCGCTGAGCGAGCATCCTATTTCCCGGTCGCAGGACCCGCCGGCGGAGGGACGGGGATCGGGAGGATGCTGGCCACCCGCCACCGCCCCTCGGTCCGGACCAGAGTCTGGTTCAGAAGGAACTGGGCCTCCTGGGGCGGCTGTCCGGCAGGTCCCAGGGTGAAGCGCACGGGGACGAACAGCTGGGCTGCGTCACCCCTCGTGAACACCACCCGGAAGGCCGCGTAGTCCGGTTCGAGGTGCCAGGTGCCCTTGTAGAGGGCCTCGAATCGTCGCAGGGTCTCCGGCCGGCCCCAGATCGCCGCCCCCCGGGTGATCCAGAGGAACTGATCGGAGTCGAGGAGGAGCGGTTCCAGGGCCTTCGCATCGTGGGCGTTCTGAGCGGCCACGAAGGCTTCGAAACCCTTCCGGATCTCCTCCGCGGGGTTCTGGGCTGCGGTCGGGAGCGCGGTCAGCAGGGGCACCACCACCAAGGTCCATGGGCGCATGGCTTCCTCCCGAGCGGTCCATCACAGACACGCGACTGCCAATATGACCAAAACAGCCTGTCCGTCAATATTCAATTAAGAAAATTACGACTAATTAATAGAATCTGGATTCTTTGCCATCCCGTGATACCCGGCCCCGGAGGGGAGGCCTGGGGCGAAGGCTTTCCATTGATCTCAGGCCCTTTCCGCGAGAAACTGCTTCTTCGCGCCCTCGCCGGAGGGCGTCTTCCTTGCTCCCCGGAACCCAGAGGGGGGCTTCACATCCACAAGGAGGACAGATGCGTCACTACGAGACCATCTTCATCGCCTCCCCCACGCTGACGGACGAGCAGAGCGATGAGCTCGTCAAGCAGTTCGAGGGGATCATTGCCGAGCAGGGTGGCGAGCTGCTCAAGACCGACAAGTGGGGCCGCAAGAAGCTGGCCTACGAAGTCCAGAAGTTCAGCGAGGGCTACTACACGCTGTTCGAGATGAACGCGGGTCCCGACCTCATCGCCGAGCTGGAGCGCCGCTTCCGCAACCACGATTCGGTCATCAAGTACCTGAGCGTCCGCATGGACGAGGCCGAGAAGGCTGCGGGCCGCGCCAAGCAGCGCATCGAGCGCGAGGCCAAGCGCAAGGCCCAGGCCGGCATCAAGGAACGTTCCGCTGAAGAGGTGATGGGATGAAGCGCCGCAGCGACGCCAAGAAGGGCAAGCCCAAGAAGAAGAAGGCCTTTGGGGGCCGACGCGCCAAGTTCTGCAAGTTCTGCGTCGAGAAGAGCACCCTCATCGACTACAAGGATGTGAAGACCCTCCAGGCCTTCACCCCCGAGCGCGGCAAGGTGCTGCCCCGCCGCACCAGCGGCGTGTGTGCCGTCCACCAGCGCGCCCTCGTGGAAGCCATCAAGCGCGCGCGGAACATCGCGCTGCTGCCGTTCGCCACGGACTAGCCTCATCGTCCGTTCTCCTTCGGAAGGCCGCCCTCCGGGCGGCTTTCCTATTTCATGGCGATGTTCCGCGCGCGCTACGCACGCACTCGGGCCGGCGGGGCCCCGCTCCGAAGGCTCCCCCCCCCCCGGGGACCCCACCCCCCCCCCCCCCCGCCACCCCCCCCCCGCCGAAACCCCC
>NZ_JAKZLD010000004.1:0-156995 GCF_022808835.1 Geothrix mesophila | reverse complement strand
ACCCCCTCGCCGCCCCCCCCGGGGGGGTGGTCTCTTTTTGCGGGTGGGCGCCCCCCCCCCGCTACGCACGCACTCGGGCCGGCGGGGCCCCGCTCCGAAGGCTCCCCCGGAGCCTTCTCCGCGACCCGCCTCGTCCCTCGCACCGCGCCGCTGCCCTTCGCCACGGACCAGGCGCCGTCAGGCCGGGCCTGCTCGGACGTTACAGCGCCCAATCCTGTCCTTCTGCAGGAAGTTCGGGGCTGGTCCTGATCGTAGCTGTCGATAAATCGGGAGCGGGTGCTCCCGCTTTGTCGTATCCGGCTTCCATGCCAGCGGCGACGCGGATGTCAGCCGCCTGGCCAGCTCATGGGAGGTCCGGAACCCCCGACTGGGGCATGAACACGCGTCTATCCTTGTCGATGATCAGATAGGAAATGGGCTTGCCGAACAATCCCATGGGCGAGCCGTAGAAGGCCCGGTGCCTGGAGGCGTCTTCGGGGCTGGGCGCCGACCAAAACGTCGGCATCCCGGGCATCCGCTGACCCAGAAAATTCCGGAGGGATTCACTTATCAGAGCGTGCGAGGCATGGTCCTGCCAGCCTGGATCGATGCTCTGGAGCCTGCCTGCCAGGTCAGGGCTGGAAAGCACGATCACGGGGACGGTCCACTCTGAAATGCCGCATTCCCCGGGCAGATTCCCGTGGGGAGCCTTGGCCTGGAAATTCTGCCCATGGTCGCTGGTATAGAACACCAGGGTGCCCTCCGGAAGCCGCCCGGCCACGCCCTGTAGGAACGCCAGCGAGGCCCGGGAGATCGAGATGGAATAGGGGTCCGGGGCCCCGGCCACCTCAGGCGGAAGGCTATGCGCATAGGGGAAGTGGGTCCCGACCTTGTTGATGAGGGTGAACGTCCGCTCCGCCTTCCCCAGCTGGCCGAACAGCGCGGGGATGGCATTGAGATCCCGCTCCGTTCGCACACCCAACGCCCCGGCCGGCAGGACTTCGTCAATGAAGGACTTCTCAAGGTCATCGAAGTAGTCCTGGATGGCCAGGTCGTCCAACACGCCCTGGCAATCGATGTAGGCGGTCCGGAACCCAGCCTCCTTCGCCACCTGGAAAAGGCTGGGGAAGTGGCGAAGGGATGTTCCCGGATCTTTCGGATCCGCGCCCCGCCTGAGCATCAGGTTCGAGGCGGCGCTGGAATTGGCGAAGCTGTACCCCAGACCGAGATTGCGGAGGTCCGGCAGGTGAGCCCGATCGACCAGGTCGCGGAACGCGCCCCCTTCCACCGATTCGTCGATGACGAGAACGAGGTGCCGCACGGTGGGGTCCATGGGAACGTGCTGGAACGCCGCCGCGGCTTTTCCGCCTTGTACCCATCGGTGGGCCGCGGCATCCACGGCCAGCGTTCCGGCGTGCAGGCCGGCCTGGAACTGCATGGGAAACCCATTCAGAGCCGTGTCTCCACCGATGGCCAGGATCGCCACGTACATGACGACCGCGGTCAGGCTGGCGGTGATCATGGGGATGCTGTTCCTGATCCGCAGGGCGACGCGGACCCAGATAAGCAGGACCAGCACCCCTAGGATCTGCAGCACCACGATGAGGATGGGTGCCGTGAATTGGGACAGCGCATCTCGCGTGTTCCCGACCGATTCCAGGAGAGCCTTCCCGTCGACCAGGGTCAGGGGCCGCCCCCTGATCCTGAAGAAGGAGGTGCCGACCAGAAGATTAAGAGAGAAGAAAAGCCCCCCCAGGATCGCCCACCGGCGACGGGCGATCCCGCAACCCACCAGCGCCAGGACTGCGGCCAGGATCTCCACCAGGTAGATCAACCGTTTCAGCGGGTGCCCCAGGGTGGCCATCCGCTGGGGGATCTGGGGATTCATCCACAGCGATAGCACCACCAGCAGCGCGCACGCGACCAGCACCTGCGCGCGTCGGGTCAGCTTGAGAGGTCTGGGCAGGATCGATTCCGTGACCACCGGAGGCTCCGGATCAAGTCACTGTGAGCACCTGACACCCTAAGGACAAGTGTGGCGGGCGTGAGGAATCAAGAAACCTACATTCATCTGCCTTTAGGACTTTGGTCAGAGCATTCGGAGCGGGCGCTCTGGGAGGGTCGGACGAACCGGGCCGGGGCTCATCGCAGACAGGGTGGTTCGATCTCAAGGGCCCCGGACGAGGCCAGGCGCGGCAGACATTCAATGACGGGAGCCATCCGGCCCCCTTCGTTTCCCGGACGAAAACCTCCCTCGGACAGGCTCAACGGGAGCCCACCCGCCCTTCGCATCGCGCTGCTGCCGTTCGCTACGGATTAGGTTCGGTTTTGAACCTGCGAAAAAGCGGGGGCCACGGCCCCCGCTTTTTCGTACGCCACAAAGCAGGCTACTGAGCGGCCCTACTCAATCCGTCACCGCGAACACCACGCGGTCGTTGCGCAGGCGCTCGGGGTCCAGGATGCGGATGGTGGCGTTCTTCCGGTCGTCGGCGAGGATCACGGTGTAGTCCTTGTCCTTCTGGAGGGAGCCGGGCACCACGTTCACCTTGCTGATCTTGGCGAGGCCCACGTCCGAGGCCTGGATCTGCACCTGGGGATTGGGATCATCCAGCGGGAGATCCTTCACGAAGCGGGAGGCCACGGCCTTGGGGCCCATGCGGTCCTTGGCGAAGACCGGCACCACGATGACGCCTTCGTTGACCAGCTGCTTGCGCTGGCCGACCAGGTAGTGCATCGAATTGAGCTTGGCCTTCTGGGCCTGGCTCAGGGTGGTCAGCTCGCTCACCTGGGCCGTCAGGGTGGTCTTCTCGGAATGGAGGGCGTCCACCTCTTCCTGCACCTTGGTCCGCTCAGCCATCAGGTCCTGCACCTGGCCGGAGAGGTCATCGCGGTCCTTCTGGAGGGCCGCCCGCTGGTTGTGCAGGTACTCGGTGGGACCGATCTCGGCCTTGCCCTGGGTCACGGCGGTGAAGTACGCGCCGCCGGCGTACTGCTGGTAGACCTGCCAGCCAGGCTGGAGGTCTTCCAGGATGTTCGCCCGGGCGGCCAGGGTCTTGGCCTTCTCCTCCGAGAGGCCCTTGCCCTTCAGGAAGCGCACGGCCATGGCGAAGTGGTTGTCCTTCTCGGTGGCGATCTGGGGCTTGGGCAGCTGGGACTGGAGCCTGGCGATCTTGGTGTTGAGCTCGCCGATCTGCTTGTCGCGGTCGAGGATCTCCTGCAGGAGGGCCGCGGTGCCGTTGTTCTTCTCGGCCTTGATGCGCGATTCCAGGAGTGCGCGCTGGTCCTCCGTCAGCTGGATGCCCGCGGCGTTGGGCTGCAACCCCGCCTTGGCCATGGCTTCAGCCTGGGCCTTGGTGACGCCCTGGGCCTGGCCTTCAGCCTGCTGGGCCTCCGCCACCTTGCTGGCGAAATCCTTGGATTCCGCGGACTCGGACTGCGACTTCTGATTGCACCCGACCGCGAGAGCGAGCGGGAGGACCGCGAGGGCGGCCCCGAGAGCGAAGGGTTTCAGGAATGTCATGCACACCTCCTCAGAGAGCGGGGAACGCTGGACCTGAAGGGTGGTGCCGCCTCCGGATTCACGCAAGTCAATGTATATACACCATTTGTTCTATCACGAGCCCATCCCTGCGGAGGTGCGCCTCACTTAAAGGCCGTGATCTCTTCACTCAAGCAGGGGTCCATCAAGGCCGCGGTCGCGAAGATTTTGGTGTCGACCTCAAAAAAAGCGGGGGCCGGAGCCCCCGCTTCTCCTTCGGACCCGGAGGCCCTATTCCATCTCGTTGGCCAGGACGGGAACCTCGACCACGGGCGCGGCCGCTTCCGCCTTGCCGCCCAGGGTGGCGTGGAAGGTGTCCCAGTCCAGTTCCTTCTCCCAGCTGGCCATCACGACGGCGGCGATGCAGTTGCCGATGTGGTTGGTGATGGCGCGGGCCTCGGACATGAACTTGTCGATGCCGAGGATGAGGGCCATGCCGGCCACGGGGATGGTGGGCACCACCGCCAGGGTGGCGGCCAGGGTGATAAAGCCCGAGCCCGTGACGCCGGCGGCGCCCTTGCTGGTGATCATGGCCACCACGAGGATGCCCAGCTGCTGGCCCAGGGTCAGCTCGATGCCCAGGGCCTGGGCGATGAAGAGCGAGGCCAAGGTCATGTAGATGTTTGTGCCATCCAGATTGAAGGAGTAGCCCGTGGGGATCACGAGACCGACGATGGACTTGGAGAGGCCCAGCTTCTCCATCTTGTCCATGAGGGGGATGAGGGCGGACTCGGAGGAGCTGGTGGCCATGACCAGCAGCAGCTCGCTCTTGATGTAGCTCACCACCTTGAAGATGTTGAAGCCTGCCAGCCGCGCGATGATGCCGAGGACCACGAAGATGAAGACGGCGCAGGTGGCGTAGAAGAGGAAGATGAGCTGGGCCATGGGGATCAGCGACTTGAGGCCGAACTTCCCGATGGTGTAGGCGATGGCCGCGCCGGCGCCCAGGGGGGCGAGGTAGAGGATCTGCTTCATGACGCCGAAGAACATCTTGCTGAGGTTGTCCAGCATGCCGATGACGGGATCCTTGACCTTGTCGGGCAGGGCCGCGAGGGAGAAGCCCATCAGCACGGAGATCAGCAGCACCTGGAGGATGTCGCCCTCCGTGAAGGCGCTGAACAGCGTCTTGGGGATCATCTTCAGCAGGTGGTCCGTGACCGTCAGGTGCTGGGCCTGGGTGACGTAGTTGGCTACGAGCTTGGGATCGAGCTTCGAGGGGTCTGCGTGGAAGCCGCGGCCGGGCCCGAACACGTTGGCCATGACCAGGCCGATCACCAGCGCCAGGGTGCTGACGATCTCGAAGTAGAGGATGGCCTTCCCACCCACGCGGCCGGCCTTCTTGATGCTGCCGGATCCGGCGATGCCAAGCACCACGCTGCACATGATCACCGGCGGGATCAGCATCTTGATCAGGTTGATGAAGCCGTCGGCCGCCGGCTGCATCTTCACCGCGATGGCGGGATAGAAGTGCCCCAGGAGCGCGCCGAGGACGATCATGACGGCGACCCAGTTGTACAGTTTTGATGCGGCACGCTTGAACATGCGGATGGTCCTTTCAGAAGATCCAGACATGGGGAACAGGCGGCCCCGAGAGGGCCGGAAGGAAACGTGGTGGGAAAGATGCCGGAGGTCTGGGCGGAAACCCGGGAGGGGTCCGGGGTGCCGAACAGCTGCACTGCTCACACGACCTGCGGGTAGGTTTCCTGATTCTCGGTCACCCTTCCCGGAACGCACCGTTCTGGAAGTTGATTCCCCGATTTGGAACTTTTGAAAGCGGGTTACCCCCGGATGACCAACAACTCAACCCGGAGCGTCAAAGCGAGGTCCGGCTCCGCCGGGTCGAGCGCGGGGGTCCGGGAGGAGGCTCCACCTCCGCGAGCCCAAAGGGCGAGTGGGAGCCACGCCCCGCGTGGCGTCAGGTGGACGCGCAGCGCGCCCTTAGATCCCCACCACGCATGCGCAACGCGGGACCCCCGGAGAATCACAGGTATTTCTGGACTTCGCGCAAGTACCCCTTCTGGAACTGGAAGCGGTGGACCGGCCGCCCCCCAGTGCCGTAGCCGGGCTCCATCCGGAGCACCTTCAGCGCGCCGAGGAACTCGAAGTACTTCCGGACGGAGACCCTGGAGATGCCTACCTGGTGGCCGATCTCCTCGGCGGTGAACCAGGGGGACGGCCCCTGCCAGGCCGCGACCGCCTTCACCACCTTCTCCAGGGTGTTCCGGTCCAGGCCCTTGGGGAGCCCCTCCGCCTTCCGGCCTTCCGCGACCCGCCCGGCCAGGCGCTTGTCGAGCTCGATCTGATCGAGAACCTGGCCGCCCCGGATCAGGCGGCGGGTCTCGCCGTAGCGATCCAGGGCCTGCTTGAGCCGCTCGAACTCGAAGGGCTTGATGAGGTAGTCCACCGCGCCCAGCTTCAGGGCCCGATCGATGGTCGCCGCGTCCCTCGCGGCGGTCACGAAGATGACGTCCACATCCAGGGCCTGCCGGCGGATCTCCCCCATGAGCTCGATGCCGCTCTGCCCGGGCATGAAGATGTCCATGAGCAGCAGGTCCACGGTGTGGCGCCGCAGCAGGTCCAGGGCCTCGGCGGCGCTGCCGGCGGAGGCCACGGTCTCGAAACCCGGCACGCGGCTCAGGTACATCCGGTTGAGCTCGGCCACCATGGGATCGTCTTCGATCAGCAGCACCCGGATCATGGTTCCTCCCGGAGGAACAGGGTAAACGTGGCCGTGAAGAGGGCGCCGCCTTCTTCGCGGTTCTGCGCCACCAGGCGCCCGCCTCGGGCCTCAATGGCCCGGGCGGCCTGCCAGAGGCCGAAGCCGCGGTTCTCCCCCTTGGTGGAGAACCCCAGGTTGAAGGCCTCGGCCAGGATGTCTTCGGGCATCCCCGGACCGCTGTCCGCGACGGACAGGTGCAGCAGGGTGCCCTCGGGCCGGAGGGACACCTGGATCTCGCGGCGCACGCCGTCACCGATGGCCTCGACCGCGTTCTCCAGCAGGTTGCCGAGCACGGTGACGAGATCGTGGGAGGCGGCGTCATCGGGACAGGGGGGCAGCGAGGCGTCCTGGTCCAGCTCCATGTGGATGTTCTGCTCCCGCGCCGAGGCGAACCGGGCCAGCAGGAAGCCTGCGATGACGGGATCTTTGATCCGCTGGACCACGAAGCCCACCTCGTCGTCCAGCCGGCCCGCCACGCCGGCGATGTAGGTCTTCAGGCGCTCGTACTCCTCCAGCCGGACCAGCCCCAGGATCACGTGGAGCTTGTTCATGAACTCGTGGGCCTGGGCCCGCAGGGCATTGGCGTACAGGCGGACACCCGTCAGCTGCTCCGCCAGCCGGTTCATCTCCGTGATGTCGCGGAAGGTGGCCAGCGCCCCGGTGATGCGGCCGCCCACCATGACCGGAACGCGGTTCGTCAGGATCGGCAGGCCCAGGATGTCGCCCTCCTGGTCGTACTCCGCCTGGCCGGTCTCCATCACGGTGCCCAGCCTGGAGCTGGGGAGGACCTCTTCCACCGGGTGGCCCACCAGCTCGCCGTGGCTTCCCGCCAGCGCGAACAGACGCAGGGCCTCCTCGTTGACGATGGTGACCACCATCTCCCGGTTCACGCCGATGATGCCCTCCCGCACCGAATGCAGCATGGCGTTGCGCTGCTGGAGCATGGTGGCGATCTCCTGCGGCTCCATGCCCAGCAGGATCTTCTTGATGCGGCCGCCCAGGTACATGGCCCCCAGGATCCCCGCGGCGAACCCGATGACGCCCCCGATGACGATGCGCTTGCGCACGCTTACGATCGTGCGGTCCACACCCGACTGGAGGATGCCCACCGCCACCGCCCCCACCTGCCGATCCCCCTTCCACACGGGCGTGAAGGCGCGCAGCGAGAGGCCGAGGGTGCCCTTGGCGATGGAAAGGTAGGATCGCCCCTGGTACACCTCCGCATCGTCGCCGCCGGCGAACCGGGCGCCGATGAGGGAGGCGTTGGGGTGCGAGAGCCGCATCCCGTTCATGTCCATGACCACGACGTAGTCCACGCCGGATTCGGTCCGCATGCGTTCCGCAAGGCCCTGGACGTCAGCCTGGGGGCGGTTTCCCGCCAGGGCGTCCCGCACCACCTCCGCCTCGGCGGTGATCCGCGACAGCAGGACCACCTTCTGCCCCAGGGCGTCCCGGGTCTGGCGGGCCATGCGCCAGTCCACCATGGCCCCCGTGACGATGAGGGCCAGGGCCAGGATCAGCGAGACCAGGATGGTGATCCGGGTCCGGAGCTGGAGGAACGGGCGCATCCGCGGCATGGTAGGGACCATCGTAGGGCGGAAGGACGAGGAAAGGCGAGGCCGGCGGAGGCCCGCCCGTTCTGGGGTAACCTAGGGGCATGACCGACGACAAGTCCGTTCCACGGCTCCCCATGCCCCTCCGCCGCCAGAAGGCCGTCCAGGCCGCGTGGAAGCCGCTGCTGTTCCAGTGGCTGGTGCCGGGAGCGGGCTACTGGATGATCGGCGAGAAGGGCCGGGCCAAGGCGTTCTTCGGCGTCTGGGCCCTCTTCTGCCTCCTGGGTGCCCTGCAGATGCAGCATGGCGCGGTGGCCGGCGTGAAGGGCGGCGTCTTCGTTCCCCAGACCGGAGCCTGGCTGCCCACCCTGGGCGCCTTCGCCACCGCGGGCATCGGACCGGCGTACGGCTTCTTCGCCTGGGCCTTCGGTGGCGCGGGCACCGAGCCCGTGCGCACACTCACGCAGGAGTACGGGGCCACCTACGTGATGGTCGCCGGCCTTCTCAACTGGCTCTGCTGCTTCGACCTCTGGGACCGCATCACCGGCCGCTGGGTCTTCCGGCTTCCCAAGGACGAACAGGAGAAGATCGCCAAGGGCGAGTAGTCGCCGGCTATCAGCTGTCAGCTATCGGCCGTCAGCTAACGGCTGTCAGCCCTCGGCCTTGAGGGACTTCGCCAGGAGCTGGGCGCGGATGAAGGCGTCGATGTCGCCGTCCAGCACCTTCTGGGTCTGGCTGGTCTCCTCGCCGGTGCGGTGGTCCTTCACCATCTGGTAGGGCTGGAGGACGTAGCTGCGGATCTGGCTGCCCCAGGCCACGTCGGCCTTGTCGCCGCTGGCGGCGGCCACCTTCTCCTGGAACTTGCGCTGCTCCAGCTCGTAGAGCCGGGCCTGGAGCACCTTCATGGCCGTCGCGCGGTTCTTGATCTGGCTGCGCTCGTTCTGGCAGCTCACCACGATGCCCGTGGGCAGGTGGGTGAAGCGCACGGCGGATTCGGTGCGGTTCACGTGCTGGCCGCCGGCGCCGCTGGCGCGGAAGACGTCGATCTTGAGGTCCTTCTCGGGGATGTCGACATTGATGGTGTCGTCCAGCTCGGGGCTCACGTACACGGCCGCGAAGCTGGTGTGGCGCCGCTTGGCGGCATCGAAGGGGCTGATGCGCACGAGCCGGTGGACGCCCGCCTCGGCCCGCAGGTAGCCGTAGGAGAAGGGGGCATCGACGATGAAGGTGGCGCCCTTGATGCCGGCTTCCTCCCCGTCCTGGTAGTCGATCATCTCCGTGGCCCAGCCCTTGGCTTCGCAGAAGCGCAGATACATGCGCAGCAGCATGGCGGCCCAGTCCTGGCTCTCGGTGCCGCCGGCGCCGGGCGCGATGGCGACGATGGCGTGGTTGTTGTCCAGGTCGCCGCTGAGCATCATCCTCAGCTCGGCATCCTCCACCGCCTTGCGGAGCCCCGTCTCCACGGCCTCGGCCTCGACCAGCATCTCGGCGTCCTCGCGGGCCAGCTCCAAGCCCGTCTCCAGGTCCTCCAGCCCGCCGGACAGGCGCTTGGCCAGGGCGATGTCGTCGCTGATGGAGCCCCGCTTCTGGAGCAGGGGCTTGGCGGCCTCGGGATCGTCCCAGAACCCCGGGGCGGTGGTCCGCTCCTCGATCTGTTCCAGTTCCAGGGCCTTGCGCTCGGGATCCAGGTGGGCGACCAGCTGCCGGACCCGGGGCTCCAGTTCGTTCTTGGCCCGCACCAGGGTCTCGAAATCCATCGTCCGCGTCTCCAGCCCGAGCTTCCGGGGAACCTTCAAGTTTATGCCAATCGGGGATCGGCCGTCCCCACGGTATTCTGATCAGATGCATGATCCCACCCCCGTGCTGCCCGCCGATCTGGAGCCCACCGCCCGTGGGGTCCTGTCGGGCCATGGGGGCGTGACCCTCGCCTACGCGCGCTGGGAGCACCCGGAGCCCAAGGGGCGGGTGGTCATCTCCCACGGCTACGGCGAGCACGGCGAGCGCTACCGCCACACGGCCCGCTGGCTGCACGGGCTGGGCTGGTCCGTGTCCGCCATGGACCACAGCGGCTTCGGGCGCTCTGGGGGCATCCGGGGTGACGCGCATGGCATCCGAGCCTTCGTGGACGACTTCGCCCTCTTCCTCCGCCAGGAGCGTCGCCACGACGCCGGGCGCACGGGCGCCGCGCCCCGGGTGGTGGACGGCGTGCCCATGCCGCCCTTGCCCGTCTGCCCCCAGGTGGTGCTGGGCCACAGCTTCGGGGGACTGGTCGCCCTGCTCACCCTGCTCTGGCACGCGGATACCCTGGACGGCCTGATCCTGTCGAGCCCCAGCGTGGCTGTGCGGTCCAATTCGAAGGCCCTGGTCGTGCTCTCCCGCCTCCTCAACTGGCTCATGCCCCACCGGCCCATCCAGCTCCATGGCGACAAGAGCCGGGTCTGCTCGGATCCCGTCCTCGTTCAGCGCTACCAGACGGATCCCCTCTGCCACCGCTGGGCCACCGCCGCCTTCGGGGCCGCCCTGGACGAGGGCCGGGCCGAGCTGCTGCCCCTGGGCCAGGAGCTGGATCGCCCCATGCTCCTGCTGGAATCCGGCGAAGACACGGTGGTGGATCCGGACGCCTCCGAGGCGCTGTGGTCCGCCGTGAAGCCGGGCCTGCTGGAGCGGCACCGCCTGCCCGGTTTCTACCATGAGGTCTTCCACGATCGCCGGCGCGCGGAGGCCCAGGCCCTGGCCGAGCCCTGGCTGGACCACCTGTACCAGGCATGGAATCCCTCCCAGCGCCCCCGGAACCCTTCGCTCCGTCCCGCCATGTCTGAAATGCTGTCCCCGGAGTCCGCATGAAGCGCATCCTCACCGCCCTGTCCGTCAGCCTCCTCCTCGCGGGGCTGGGATTGGGCTGCCGCAAGCCGAAGACCGCCAGCCAGACGACCCTCAGCTCCACCGTCCTGATGGCCGAGGCGGACAAGCAGATGAAGCAGGGCAAATTCAACGAGGCCCGGACGACCCTCCGCCAGCTGGAGCAGTACCTTCCGGGCTCTCCCGAGTTCCCCAAGGCCAAGCTCATGCTGGGCGACAGTTTCTTCTTCCAGTCGAACCCCAGCTTTCCCGAAGCGGAAGTGGAGTACACGAGCTTCCTGAACTACTTCCCCCGCCACGAGCTCCGGGACTATGCCCTGTACCACCGGGCCCTGTGCCACTTCTCGTCCATCGAAAGCGCTGAGCGCGACCAGACTGAGACCCGCAAGGCGCTCGACGGGTTCCAGCAGCTGCTGACGGAATCTCCGGGCAGCCCCTACGCCCCCGAGGCCAGGTCCAAGGTCGTCCAGTGCTGGCGGCGCATCGCCGAGCACGAGCTGATCGTGGGCATCTTCTATGTGAACGTCTACTACTACCCGGGAGCCGAGCGGCGCCTGAAGGCCCTGCTGGAGACCTATCCCGACTACGTGGATCGCGAGCGGGCCTATTTCTACCTCGGCGAGGCCCTGCGCCAGCGGCTGCTGCTTCCCGAAGAGCTGAACCAGTTCGAGAAGGACTACGCCAAGAAGATCCAGAAGGAGGATCTGAAGGAGCTCACCCGGGAACAGGGCCTGCAGTACCAGAAGGACTTCATCACCTTCACCACCGAACGCATCAAGGGTTTCCGCGACGAGGCCAGGAGCTACTACCAGAAGCTGGTGGAGAGCTATCCGGGCTCCGAGTGGGCCCGCCGCGCGGCGGACCGTCTGGTGACCATGGGCACCGACGGCGTGAAGGAAGACCTGGATAGTTGATGTTGTCCGGGGGTTCCCCCCGCCACGCATGCGTGGCAGGGATCTCGGGGCCCGCTGCGCGGACACCCCGGGCCCCCGCGCTCGGTCCGGCTGAGCCGGTCCTCGCTTCAAATCAACCTCGGGACACGCCATGGACCTGAGCAGCCTCGGCCTCGGCACCTACCTCGGGGAGGCCACCTCCGCCGTCGATGAAGGCTATGCCGCCGCGGCCCACACCTTCTTCGCGGCCGGGGGGAATGTGTTCGACACGGCGGCGAACTACCGCGCCGGGCGCTCGGAGCGGGCCCTGGGTTCGGCCTTCGCCGGGCTCCCCCGGGAGGCGTTCTTCGTCTCCACCAAGGCCGGCTACCTGCCCATGGGAGACGGACTCACGGACGAAAGCCCCGGGGCCTGGTTCCGGCGCACGCTGGAGGGCCCGGGCATCCTGTCCGCCGAAGATGTGGTGGACGGCTGCCACGCCATGACTCCCCGCTACCTGGCCCACCAGCTCGAGGTGAGCCGGGCCGCCCTGGGCGTGGCGACCGTGGACCTCTTTCACCTGCACAACCCCGAGCAGCAGCTCCCGCATCTGGGGCCGGAGGCCTTCTACGCCGCCATCCGAAAGGCCTTCGAAGCCTGCGAGGCCTTCGTGGCCTCCGGGGCGATCCGCGCGTACGGCGTGGCCACCTGGAACGGGTTCCGGGTGCCGCCAGGGCGGCCCGATCACCTCAGCCTGGAGCGCCTGCTGGCCGCCGCGGAAGGTGCCGGAGGACGGGATCACCACTTCCGATGGATCCAGCTGCCCCTCAACCTCGCCCTGCCCGAGGCCTTCCTCGCCCCCACCCAGCCATTCCGGGGCGAACGCCTGACGCCGCTGCAGGCCGCCCGCGCCGCCGGCCTCTCCGTCCAGACCTCCGCGTCGATCATGCAGGCCCGCATCCTTTCCCAGCTTCCCGCGGACCTGGTGGAAGCGCTGGGAGGGGCGACCCCAGCCCAGGCGGCCCTCCAGTTCACCCGCTCCTGCCCCGGCGTCACGGTAGCCCTCTGCGGCATGAGCCGCGCGGACCACGCCGCCGAGAACGCCGCGGTGCTGGCCCTGCCGAAGGTGGACCCGGCCGTGCTGGAGGGCCTCTTCGGATGATCCTCCTCGCCATCACGCCGGGCCTCGGCTTCGATCGTGACCGCTGGGCCGCCGTGCTGCGCTCGGGCGTGGACGGCTTCCTGATCCGCGAGAAGCAGTTGGAGGCGCGCGCACTCCTGCAGGCCGCCACCTGGTGCCAGGACACCGCCCCCGAGGTGACGCTCTGGGTGGCCGGCCGCCTGGACGTGGCCTTCGCCGCGGGCTGTGGCCTGCACGCCCCGGAAGCCCATCCCGAGGTGGAACCGGGCCTGGTGCCGCTGTCCCGCCCCCTGCACGACGAAGGCCAGTGGGCCACCCGCAGCCGCGCGGACCAGTTGCTCATCTCGCCGATCTTCGCCAGCCCCGGCAAGGGCGCGCCCTGGGGGCCGGAACGACTGCGCCGCTTCCTCGACGGCCTGCCCGCGGAGGGTCCGCGCCTCCTGGCCCTGGGCGGAGTGGACCCTGCGAAGGCCGCTCTGCTCAGGCATCCGCGCCTGGTGGGAGCGGCGGCCATCCGGCCTTTCTGGGAAGGAGATCCGCGTCGTGCGGTCGCAGCCTTCCGCGAGCGCTCCTAGCCGGCGGATCTGGAGCCGGCTGGTATTCTGGAAGCGGAGGCTCCATGGATCTGCCCGAGAACCTGCATCACCTGGTCAGCGAACTGGGCGATTCGCTGGTGAAGGCCTTGGCCGAAGACGATCACTGCCGCGACCTCACCTTCCAGATCCAGGCCCAGGGCTACGGGCTCATGCTCATCCTGGAGGCCGCGCCCATCCGGCTCCGCGGGGAGGGCCCCAGCGAAGGGCTGCCCCAGGAGGGCCCCGAGCAGCCCTTCTCCGAGGACGACAAGCGCCTGATGAAGTCCTTCAAGATCCGGATGGACTGACGATGCCCCAGCTGTGGGACCTGCCGGCCCCTGAAGCCGGCCGCGCCGCGCGTCCCAATGCCGCGGGCCTGGACACCGCCGGCCTGAAGGCGCTGGTCTCCGCCCTGGGCGAGCCGGCCTGGCGGGGCGGCCAGATCTTCGAGGGCCTCTACCGGCAGCGCTGGACCCGCTGGGAGCAGTTCTCCAGCCTGTCCATGGTGCTGCGGACGCACCTGGAGGCCGAGGTGGACCTGTCCTGGCCCGCCATCGTCCAGAGCCAAGCCTCGGAGGACGGGTCCACCAAGCACGCCTTCGAACTCGCGGACGGAAAGCAGGTCGAAGGCGTATATATGCCTTATGTTGTCCGGGGGTCCGGCCTGCGACCTGCACCCCCGGAGGATGGTTCCGACGAGCAGCTCGATCGGGTGACGCTCTGCCTGTCGAGCCAGGTGGGCTGCGCCATGGGCTGCACCTTCTGCGCCACGGGGCAGATGGGCATCATCCGCAACCTCACGGCCGCGGAGATCGTGGGGCAGGTGGTGGCCATGCTGAACCACCACGGCCACCCCGAAGGCCGGCCCGTGAACCTGGTGTTCATGGGCATGGGCGAGCCCCTGCACAACCTCGACCACCTCATGGCCGCCTTCGCCATTCTCACGGATCCCAAGGGCCTGGCCATCCCGCCCCGGCGCATCACCGTGTCCACCTCGGGCCTGGTGAGCGGCATCGAGCGACTGGGCGCCTTCCCGAAGCGGCCGCGCCTGGCCCTGAGCCTCAATGCCACCACGGACGCCCACCGCTCGGCCATCATGCCCGTGAACCGGGTCTGGAACCTGGAGGCGCTGGCGGCGGCCCTGGCGGCCTTCCCCCTGCAATCCGGCGAGCGCATCACCCTCGAGTACGTGCTGCTGAAGGGCGTCACCGACAGCCTGGAGGACGGGCGGCGCCTCGCCGCCTTCGCCCGCCGCTTCCCCGCCAAGGTGAACCTGATCCCCTTCAACCCCCACGAGGGCAGCGGCTTCGAGCCACCGGAGGAATCCCGCGTCAGCGCCCTCTGCCGCCTGCTCTCGGATGCCGGCCTGCCTGTGAGCGTCCGCCGCAGCCGGGGCCAGGACGTGGCCGGCGCCTGCGGCCAACTGGTGCGGGAAGGCCAGGCCCGGAAACCGAAGGCCGAAGCCTGAAGACTGAGGATTGAAGACCGGGGACTGAGGACCCTTTTCCCGTCATCCTGATGGGGTGCTGCCCACCCCGAAGCCCTTCTTCGAGACCCTCCACGCCCTGCTGGACGCGGAAGGCGAGGTCACGCTCGGGGAACTGCTGGATGCCGCGGGCGAGCAGACCTACGGCCTGCTCACCCTGCTGCTGTCCCTCCCGAGCCTGGTGCCGGGCCTGAACCTCGGGCTGGCTCCGGTGGGCGGCATCGGGCTCATCGCCCTGGGGACCCAGTTGGCCTGGGGCACGCCCCATCCCTGGGTGCCCGGGCGGGTGCAGGCCCAGCCCATCCACAAGGGCCGCATCAAGAACGCCCTGGCGAAGCTCGAGACCCAGCTCGACCGCCGCCGCTGGCCCAGCGCCCAGCGGCGGCCCATCAACCACCGGTGGGTGGGCGCCTGCATCGCCTGGACGGGTTTCCTGCTGGCCATCCCCGTCCCCCTTCCCTTCGGCAACCAGCTGCCCGCCGCGATCCTATGCCTCCTGGGCGCCTCCCTCCTGGAGGAACGTCCCCTCTGGGCCTGGATCGGCGCCGCCGCCGCCTTCGCCAACACCCTGTACTTCGCCTTCAGCTTCGACCTCATCGCCCGCACCTTCATGAAGGCCTTCCACGCGATGATGAAGTGATGCGCATCGACGCCCTCACCCTCTTCCCGGAATTCTTCGAGGCCGCCCGCCTTGGCGTCACGGGGCGCGCCTTCCGGGAGTTGGGGCACACCCTCCTCACCCACAGCTACCGACCCTTCGCGGGCAACCCCTTCGGCCACGTGGACGACGCCCCCTTCGGCGGCGGGCCGGGCATGGTGCTGCGCCCCGAGGTGCTGCGGGATACCCTGGCCTCCGTGCCCCGGGCAGCGTCGAACCGCGTCATCCACTTCAGTCCCGCGGCGCCGCCCCTCACCCACGCCAAGGTGCTGGAGCTGGCCCGCCTGGATCAACTGATCCTCGTCTGCACGCGCTACGAGGGGCTGGACCAGCGGGCGGTGGAGCGCTACGTGGACGAGGAGCTCAGCGTGGGCGAGGCCGTGCTCAGCGGCGGCGAGCTGCCAGCCCTCTTCCTCATCGATGCCGTGTGCCGCTGGCTTCCGGGCGTGCTAGGCAACGAGGCCAGTGCCGAGGAGGACAGCTTCGCCACGGGCCTGCTGGACCACCCCCACTATACGCGACCGGCCGCTTTCGACGGTCTGGAGGTGCCGGTGGTGCTCCAGGGTGGCGACCACGGCGCCATCCGGCTCTGGCGCCTGCGGGAGGCCATGGCCCGCACGAAGCGCCTGCGGCCGGACCTCTGGACCGCCTACCTGCGGGACCGCCTGCCCACCCTGGATCGCCCCGCCCAGTGGTGCGCCTGGCAGGTGGAGCATCCCGAGGACTGGGACCGGGCCAAGCCCAAGGGCTGGAAGGGGTGGAAGCAGCTTGGCCCCTGAGGCAAGCTGCAACGCCCGTGTGCCCATTTTGCGACAGGTCGCAGCGGCCTGGAGATTCCCGCCAGCTGCCAGTCCTAAGGAATTTTGACCAAGCAACTTCAGGATATTCAATATCGCCATCCTCTATGGACAAGTTGGCATCATGGCTGCTCTTGTAGATGGGCCCCGCTTGGGCCCCACTGGAGAATCCATGACGATCCGCGCACTCATCCTGGCCGCCGCCGCGCTGGTGGCCCCCGCCCTCAGCGCCCAGGAAGGCCCCCGCTTCGGGCTCCAGGCGGGCCTCAACATCCCCCAGAGCGACCTCAAGGACGCGGTGGACAGCAAGGTGGGCTTCACCGTCGGCGCCCAGGCCACCTTCGACCTCCGGGGCGGCCACATGATCCGCCCCCGCCTGGACTACACCTGGTTCCCGGAGTACTCCGTGAGCGGTGGCGGGGCGTCCGCCAGTCTCAAGATGTCCAACATCTCCCTCGGCGCCGACTACATGTACTTCGTGGACGGCAAGCCCCAGGGCTTCTACTTCACCGCCGGCGCTGCCGCCATGCAGTGGAAGATGGAGGCCAATGTCTCCATCCCCGGGTTCGGCTCGGGCTCGAGCAGTGAGACCACCACCAAGCTGGGCCTGGCCGCCGGCGTGGGCTACCAGTTCAACAAGACGGTCGGAGCTGACGTCCGCTACCTGAAGAGCAGCGCCTGGGAAGGCGACCTCGACATGATCCAGGTGGGCGCCACCTTCCGCTTCTAGGCTGAGGTTCAGGGGCAAGGGGGCTTCCTCCGGGAATGCCCCCTTTCCTTTCCGGCCTTTTCCGATACACTGATGGACTCCCCGACTCCGGGGACATCGAGCCATGTCCGCCGATTCCGGCCCGGGACCGCTGGCCCAGGAGCCCACATGAGCCACATCATCGACCAGCTCGAAGCGAGCCTGCTTCGTTCCGATCTGCCCCGCATCCAGCCCGGTGACACCGTCAAGGTGCACGTGAAGGTGAAGGAAGGCGAGAAGGAGCGCATCCAGCTCTTCCAGGGCATCGTCATCGGCATCAAGGGCGGCGGCATGCGCACCTCCTTCACCGTCCGTAAGATCGCGAGCGGCGTGGGCGTGGAGCGCATCTTCCCCCTGAACAGCCCCACCATCGACAAGCTGGAAGTCGTGCGGCACGGCAAGGTCCGTCGCGCCAAGCTCTACTTCCTGCGCGAGAAGCTCGGCAAGGCCGGCCGCCTCAAGGAGCGCCGCACCGAGAACGGCGAGTAGGTCCAACCGCTTCCAACGAAAAGGCGCCCGCGAGGGCGCCTTTTCGTTGGAAATAAACGGAGTCGGATTCACCTCAACTCAAGCTAGATCTTTATTTCTAGCCTCATCTTTTCCCTCCCGAATGAAGGCGGCCTTCCCTTTTTTTGTGGGAACATGGCCCCGGCGCCGGTCGGCCCGCCCCGGGCCCGCGCCTTCCGGAGGAACCATGAAGATCCTGTCCCCGCTGACCCTGGCCATCCTGGCCGCCGCCGCCCTGTCCCTCCAGGCTGAAGCCCCCCGCTACGGCGTGCAGGGTCTCGTGAACATCCCCCTGGGCGACCTGAAGGACTACGTGGACAGCAAGCCGGGCCCGGGCATCGGCGTGCATGGCACCTTCGACCTGGGCGATGGCCACATGCTGCGCCCCCGCCTCGACTACGCGGTCTATCCCGAGTCCAGCTTCGGCAGCCTCAAGCAGGACGCCAACAACCTCAGCCTGGGCGGCGACTACCTCTACTTCATCGCCGGCAAGCCCGAGGGCCTCTACCTGACCGCGGGCCTGGCCGCCATGCGCTGGTCCTTCGAAGTGAAGGATCCCGTCCTGGGCGACGTCTCCACCCACACGACCAAGCTGGGCCTGGCCATCGGCGCCGGCTACCAGTGGAACGCCACCGTGGGCACCGAGGCCCGCTTCATCCACTCGCGCATCACCAGTCAGTTCCAGGCCGACGCCCTGCAGGCGGGGGTCACGATCCGATTCTAGGATAGGGTTCCTTCACGGCTCGGGCCCCGTCAGGGGCCCGAGTTCGTCAGAGGCCGTATTCCTTCCACCGCTGGCCGATGCGGTCGAGGATCTCGTCGGGGAACACCAGGTCGCGCGGCCACTCGCGGGGGAAGGCGTCCCAGGGCTTGTTCTTGCGGGTGGCGTCGATGCCCACCTTGGAGCCGAAGGCGAAGCGGTCGGCGCTGTGGTCCAGCACGTCCAGTGGCCCTTCGGTGAAGAGCATGTCGCGCCTCGGGTCCACGTTGCTGGTGAGGCGGAAGAGCACCTCGGTCAGGTCGTGGGGATCGATGTCCTCGTCCACCACCACGATGCCCTTGGTGAACATGATCTGGCCCGTGCCCCAGATGGCGTTCATGACCTTCTGGGCGTGGCCGGGGTATTCCTTCTTCATGGAGAGGATCGCCAGGTTGTGGAAGGCCCCGGCGGCCGGCAGGTGCATATCGCGGATCTCGGGCAGCACCATGCGGAGGAGCGGCAGGAAGATCCGCTCGGTGGCGAGGCCCAGGTAGGCGTCCTCCTGGGGCGGGCGACCCACGATGGTGGCGGGGAACACCGGGTTCTTCCGCATGGTGATCGCTTCCACATGCAGCACCGGATAGTCGTCGGCCAGGGAGTAGTAGCCCGTGTGGTCGCCGAAGGGACCCTCGCGGCGCAGCTCGCCGGGGGTCACGTAGCCCTCGATAACCAGCTCCGAATCCGCCGGGACCTCCAGGTCGTTCGTCACGCAGGGCACCATCTCGATGCCCTCACCCCGCAGGAAGCCCGCGAACATCACCTCGCTGAGGAAGGGCGGCAGGGGCGCGGTGGCGGCGTAGGTGAGCGCCGGGTCCCCGCCGAAGCTCACGGCCACGGGCATGCGCTCGTCCTTGCCGTAGCCGTGGCGGTTCCGGGCGCCGTCATGGTGGAGCTGGGTGTGGAAGCCCAGGGTCCGGTCGTCGAAGACCTGCAGGCGGTAGAGGCCCACATTGCGGTGGCCCGTCTGCTTGTTGCGGGTGTGGCTCATGCCGAGCGTGATGAAGGGTCCGCCGTCCTCGGGCCAGGTGGTGAGCACCGGCAGGTCGGAGAGCTTCACCTGGTCGCCCTTGAGGACCACCTCCTGGCAGATGCCTTTGCGCACGGTCTTGGGCATCCAGTTGCCGACCTCCGCCAGCACGGGCAGCTTGGCCAGCTTCTCGAAAAAGCCCGTGCCGGGCTTGGGCATGGCCTCCTGCACCAGCTTCTCGATGCGGTCGGCGATGGCATCCAGGCCGCGGGCCTCCCGGTCCACGCCCAGGGCCATCTCCATGCGCTTGAGGCCGCCGAAGGCGTTCATGGCCACGGGCATGGCCTTGCCCTTGGGCCGGTCGAAGACCAGGGCCCTGCCGCCCCCGGGCTGCTTGGAGATCCGGTCGGCAATGGCGCCCATCTCCAGATAGGGGTCGACTTCGGCGGCGATGCGGCTCAGCTCGCCCGCGGCCTCGAGCTGCTTGAGGAAGGTCTGGAAATCACGGCCCATGGGAATCTCCGGACCCCGATCATCCCATCCAGGCCTCGCCGCCGGAACCCTATCCCCTGTCATTCAGGAATTTCCCTTGAGGAGCCAGGGATTTTCCCGCATACTGATGGGCCTTGCCCTGGCCGTGGGCTCCCAAGTGCGTCCGATGGACCGCCGCCCCCGCGCCCCAACCGAATGAGGTTTCCATGTTCGCAATCATCAAGACCGGCGGGAAGCAGTACCGCGTCGCCGAGGGCGATATCCTCCGCGTGGAGCTGCTGGAGAAGGATCCCAAGCAGGCCGTGACCTTCGAGGACGTGCTCCTCATCGACAAGGACGGCGACCTGAAGGTGGGTCAGCCCACCGTGAAGGGCGCCAAGGTCGAGGCCGAGGTCATCACCCACGACCGCGCCAAGAAGGTGATCATCTTCAAGAAGAAGCGCACCACCACCTATCAGCGCACCCAGGGCCATCGCCAGGGCTACACGGAAGTGCGGATCAAAGCCATTAAGGCCTGAGCCATTTCGCTTCGCGAAATAGCTGGTGAGAACGACATCCATTTCTTCCGATTTCAAAATTGAAGAGGTACTTCCATGGCTCACAAAAAAGGCGTCGGTTCCAGCCGCAACGGTCGTGATTCCCATTCCCAGCGCCTGGGCGTGAAGGAGTTCGGTGGCGAGGTCGTCACCGGCGGCTCCATCCTGGTCCGCCAGCGCGGCACCAAGTTCAAGGCCGGCATCAACGTCGGCATGGGCAAGGACCACACCCTCTTTGCCAAGATCGACGGCAAGGTGCGCTTCCAGGACAAGGGCCAGTCCGGCCGCTTCATCCACATTGACCCGATCGAAGGTTGAATGCTGTCCGGGGGTCCCGCGCTGCGCGCACACCCCCGGGCCCCCGATCACAGGCCGGGCAAAGCCCGGCCTGTGATCATTCCCCCCTTCTCCTGAAGTGATCCCCCACCATGTTCCTTGACTACGTCCAGCTCCGCGTCGCCGCCGGCCACGGCGGGTCGGGCGCCATGAGCTTCCGCCGCGAGAAGTTCGCTCCCGAGGGCGGGCCGGACGGCGGCGATGGCGGCAAGGGCGGCTCGATCTTCCTCCGGGCCAACCGAGCCCTGAACACCCTGAATCCCTACCGCCACAAACGCGACTTCGCCGCCGAGCGCGGCCGCCAGGGCGAGGGCTCCCTGCGTCACGGCAAGGACGGTTTGGACGTCACCCTGGAAGTGCCCCTGGGCACCGTGGTGAAGGACGGCGACACCGGCGAGGTGCTGGCCGAGCTGCTGGCGCACGGCCAGGATGTCTGCGTGGCCCGCGGCGGCCGCGGCGGCCTGGGCAACACCAACTTCAAGAGCTCCACCAACCGCACGCCCCGCCACCACCAGCCCGGCGAAGAAGGCGAGGAGCGCACCCTCGACCTGGAGCTGAAGCTCATCGCGGACGTGGGCCTGGTGGGCTTCCCCAACGCCGGCAAGAGCACCCTGGTGAGCCGCCTGAGCGCGGCCCGGCCCAAGATCGCCGACTACCCCTTCACCACCCTGGAGCCCCAGCTCGGCGTGGTGAGCCTGGACCGCTTCGGCGGCGACCTGCTCGACAGCTGGGTCATCGCCGACATCCCGGGCCTCATCGAGGGCGCGGCGGACGGCGCGGGCCTCGGCATCCAGTTCCTCCGCCACGTGGAGCGCACCCGCATGCTGCTGCACCTGGTGGATCTCTCCGATCCCGTCACGGAGCCCGTGGAAGCCGTGCGCGTCATCGAAGGCGAGGTGGAGGCCTTCAGCCCCGTGCTGGCCGCCAAGCCCCGCTGGCTGGTGGGCACCAAGCTCGACGCCCTGCAGGATGAGGAGCGGCGCACCACCTTCGAGGCCCTCTGCGCCGACCGCGGCCAGAAGCCCATCTTCATCTCGGGCGTCACGGGCGAGGGACTGCGCGAGCTGGCCTTCGCGGTCGATGCGGCCCTCAAGGACAAGGACGCGGCCCAGTGAAGCGCGTGGGCCTGCTCGGCGGGGCGTTCAATCCCCCCCATGAAGGTCATCTGAAGCTGGCGCGGCTGGCCCTGGACCACCTGGATCTGGATGAGCTCCGCTTCGTGCCCACGGCCGTCAGCCCCCACAAGCCCGATCCCGGCGGCCCCGCGCCCGAAACCCGTCTGCACCTGCTGGACGAGGCGCTCCGCGCCTTCGATCCGCGCTGCGCCGTCGAGACCGCGGAACTCGAGCGGGGTGGCGCCAGCTACACCGTGGACACCCTGGAGACGCTGGCCGCCCGGGAGCCCGGCACGGCCTGGATCCTCGTCATGGGCAGCGACCAGCTGGCGGGCTTCGCCACCTGGCGGCGCCCGGAGCGGATCCTCCAGTTGGCTTCCCTGGCCGTGGCCCTGCGCCCCGGCGCCCCGGCGGACGTTCCGGCCTTTCCCGGGCTGCGACCGGCCTCGGCCTGGTCCGGCGGAACCGGCGAGCTGATCCGGCTTCCCTCCACGGATACGGACCTCGCCTCCACGGAGCTCCGGCACCGTCTGGCGGCGGATCCTGCCCAGGATCCGGGCGGCATCCCGCCCCAAGTTCTCGCTGCCATCCGCGCGGAAAACCTGTATCGTTAGCCCTGTTTCGGAGCCCGCATGACCCTTGATTCCCGGCTCGCGACCGTCGTCGAAGCCGCCCGGTCCAAGAAAGCCTTCCGCATCCGCCTCCTGGACGTGAGGGACATCGCCAGCTTCACCGACACCTTCGCCTTCATGAGCGGGGGCAGCGACCGCCAGAACCGCGCCATCGCCGAGGCGGTGGAGGATGCCCTCAAGCTCACCGGAGAGCGCCCCATCTCCCGCGAAGGCGAGGCCAACGGCAACTGGGTGCTGCTGGACTACGGGAACCTGGTCGTCCACGTCATGGACGAGGAGACCCGCCGCCACTACAACATCGAGGGGTTCTGGAGCGCCGGCCGCGATCTGGAACTGCCGGCCGAGACCCATCCCGCCCAAGAAGCCCGTCCGTAGGAGATGCCCTCCATGCTGACCAACCAGACCAACGCCTTCGAGGCCATGCAGGCCCGTCTTCGCGTCGCTTCCCAGCTCTACGGCCTGGATGACGCGCTGTTCAAGGTCTTCATGGCCCCCAGCCGGTCGATGATCGTGAGCCTCCCCGTGCTCATGGACAGCGGGCATTGGGAGGTCTTCACGGGCTACCGCGTGCAGCACAACATCGCCCGCGGCCCCGCCAAGGGCGGCATCCGCTACGACCTGAACGTCACCCTCGACGAGGTGAAGGCCCTCGCCGCCTGGATGACCTGGAAGTGCGCCGTGGTGGACGTGCCCTTCGGCGGCGGCAAGGGCGGCATCGTGTGCGACCCCTCGCGCCTGAGCCTGGGCGAGAAGGAGCGCCTCACCCGCCGCTACATCGCCGAGATCATGGACATCCTCGGCCCCGACCGCGACGTGCCCGCGCCCGACATGGGCACGGACGCGCAGACCATGGCCTGGGTGCTGGACACCTACTCCATGCACGTGCGCCGCACCGAGAACGCCATCGTCACGGGCAAGCCCCTGGGTCTGGGCGGCAGCCTGGGCCGCAACGAAGCCACGGGCCGCGGCATCCTCATCACCGCCCGCGAGGCCATGCAGCGGCTGGGCAAGCCCCTGGCCGGCGCCACGGTGGCCGTGCAGGGCTTCGGCAACGTGGGCAGCCAGGCCGCCCGCCTGCTGCACGAGGCCGGAGCGCGCATCGTCGCCATCAGCGACATCCAGGGCGCCGTGCGGAACGACCGCGGCCTGGACATCCACGCCCTGCTCAAGCATGTGGCCGAGGCCCGCACCGTCGTGGGCTTCCGGGGCGCCGAGCCCATGGACCCCAACGCCGTCCTGGCCCATCCCGTGGACATCCTGGTGCCCGCCGCCTCGGAGAACCAGATCACCGAGGCGAACGCCGCGCAGGTCCGCGCCAAGGTCATCGTGGAGGGCGCCAACGGCCCCACCACCCCCGAGGCCGATCCCATCCTGCTGGAGCACGGCGTCCTCGTGGTGCCGGACATCCTGGCCAACGTGGGCGGCGTCACCGTCAGCTACTTCGAGTGGGTGCAGAACCGCCAGGGCTTCTACTGGCGGGAGCGCGAGATCAACGAGCGCCTGGTGGACTACATGACCCACGCGTTCCAGGCCACCTTCGCCACCACCGACAAGTACAAGACCAACCCCCGCATCGGCGCCTACATCCTGGCCCTGGATCGCGTGGCCCAGGCCATGAAGTACCGCGGTTTCTACGCCTGAGGCCGATTCCAGGGCCCGCGCTAGGATGGAGGTTCCTCCTCTCCGCAGGAGCCTCCCGCTCATGTTGAAGCCGTTTCCCAGGTCCTTCGCGACCCTGGCCTTCGCCGGGATGCTCCAGGCCCAGTCGCCCATCGGCACCCTCATCTCGGAGCAGTCCCGCACCAACTTCGCCGTGCAGGGGGCGGGGGCCCGGGCCATGGGGCTCGGCGGCGCCTTCATCGCCGTGGCCGACGACGCCACGGCGGTTTCCTTCAACCCCGCGGGCCTGGCCCAGCTCCTCCAGCCGGAGGTGAGCTTCGTCGCCCGGGGGGCACAGCACAACGTGGGCTACCAGGATTTCGAGACGACCAGCCAGGGCCGTGTGCTGGCCGCCAGCGACGCGGTGACCACCAGCATCCGGTGGGATCCCCTCTTCGCGTCCGCCACTGCGCCTCTCCGCCTCGGCGGGCGGAACCTGGTGCTCCAGCTCTCCATCCAGCGGGCCTTCGCCCAGAACGAAGACAGCGACCGCGCCATGACCGAGGTTCCCGTCACCGGGGATCCAGCGACGGGAGGGCACCTCGACCAGAGCATCAACCAATCCGGCCAGATCGACCTGTACTCGCTGGCGGTGGCCTACGAGGTCTCCCAGCGCATTCTCCTGGGCGTGGCCTACAACCGGTGGCGGGGGCGCTGGGACCTCGACTCGTCGAGCACCTGGACCTCCTCCCTGGGCACTACCCAGGTGGCCTACCGGCAGGTCAACGCCCTCGACGGGGAGAACTTCAACCTGGGCCTGATCTGGCGCTGGCCCACCTGGAGCCTGGGCATCGTCCGCCGCACGGGCTTCCACGCCGACTACGCCTTCGCGACCCACCTGGCCACCAACTTGGCCCTGGGCAACCGCCAGTACGGCCCGATCACCACCGGCTTGCACTGGCCCTCCAGCACGGGAATCGGGTTGGCCTATCGTCCCGCCTCCCAGTGGCTCCTCACGTCCGACCTCACGCACACCCTCTGGTCCACCACCCGCTACATGTCCGATTCGCGGTATCTCAACGGCCAGAGCTTTTTCGACTTCGACAAGGGCGGCCGAACCCCCGACGCCACCACGGCCCACCTGGGCGTCGAGTACCTCATCCTCACCGAGGCCGACGCGGTCATTCCCCTGCGGGCGGGCTTGAGCCGCGAGCCCCAGCCGGTGGTGGACGGCGTGACGGGGGAGCAGCGCGTGATGTACCGGGTGTCGGTGGGCAGCGGCTTCAAGCGCGGGAACACGGGCATCGACCTGGCCTACCGCTACGGCTGGTCCCACCGCCGCGCCTCCCAGTTCCTCGAGATCGACCAGATCCTCAGCCACACTCCCCCGACCTCCATAGGCACCGAGCGCATCCGGGAACACCGGCTGGACCTTTCGTTCATCTGCAAGTTCGACCGGAGGCCCCTGGAGCGCGCCCTGCACTACCTGTTCGTGGGGGACTGAGGTGCGCGGCGCCTGGCTCCTTCCGGCCGCCCTCACCCTGTCGGCCCAGACCCAACCCACCTTCTACGCGGCCTGGCAGGACGGACTCGACGCGGAGCACGCGGCCCACTGGCAGGAGGCCGCAGCCGCCTACCGCCGGGCGCTGGAGCTCCGCCCGGCGCCTACGGCCCGGGCCTTCACCTACGGCAACAACCTGATCCGGGACTACTACCCCCGCACCCGCCTGGCCCGGTGCCTGGTGGAACTGGGCGATCTGGACGGCGCCGAAGCCGCCCTCGCCGCGGCCCAGGGCGAGCCTTCCGCAGCGCGGGAAGCCCTGGCCACCCGGATCGCCGGCCTGCGAGCCGCGCGGAACCCGGGAACCGTCTCGACCAGGCCGGAGCAGGTCCCCACCCCGACCCCGCCGGTCGATCCCGCGCGCCTCCAGGCCGCGCCGCCGCTCACGGCCGCGGTGGCCGAACAGCCTTCCTCCCAATCCCAGGCGCAGACCCAGACCCTGGGCCCCGCCGGATCACCTTCCCCGGCGGCCGCCTCCATCTCCCCGGCTCCAGACCGCCGCTTCCCGGCGGCAGAACCACCTTCCCAGCCACCGCCCCAAACCCAGGTCACCGCCTCCCTTCCCGCGCCCTCGGGGCCTCCTCCGCTTCCCCGCTGGCTGCCCTGGGCGGCCGGTCTGGGCTCGGTCGCTCTGGGTGCGACCCTCTTCGGCCGCCACCGCAGAAGAAGGGGCCTTTTCTCGCAGCGGCAGCCCGCCGATCGCCGAGGCCTCGAATATGCCCCACCGTCGGCCGTCGGCCCCTACCGGGTGGGTCCCCTCCTCGGGCGTGGTGGTTTCTCGAGCACGTACCTCGCCTGGCACCAGGAGACCGGCCAGGAGGTGGCCCTCAAGCTGCCCCATCCCCATCGCCTGGATGATCCCGAATTCCAGCTCCGCTTCCGGCAGGAGGCCCGGCTGGGAGCCCAGCTGGACCATCCGAACCTGGTCCGGATCCTCGATCCAGGTCCTTTGGAAGGGACCCCGTACCTGGCCATGGAATACGTCCCCGGCCCCACCTTGGACCAGCGGTTGAAAGAAGAGGGGGCCCTGCCCGTCGAGGTGGCCCGCGCCATCGCCCTGGACGTGGCCCGGGCCATGGCATACGCCCACGGCCGTGGCGTGGTCCACCGCGACCTCAAGCCCGGCAACATCCTGCTCGCCGGCGCCGGAGCCCGGGTCATGGACCTGGGCATCGCCCGGGTGATGGATGCCGCCACCGTCACCACGACCTACGCCTTCCTCGGAACGCCCCTCTACGCGGCGCCAGAGGCCCAGCTCAAGACCCATGTGGGTCCCGCCGCGGACCGCTACAGCCTCGGCGTGATCCTCTTCCACATGCTGGCGGGCGCTCCGCCTTTCCGAGGGGAGACGCCCTTCGAGATCCTGGACCGGCACCGCACGGCCCAGCCCCCCGACCTCCGCTCCCTCCGGCCCGAGGTCCCCCCGGTCCTGGCCCGATTGGTCGCCCGCCTCCTGGACAAGGAGCCGGACCAGCGGCCCGACGATGGGGAGGTGGTGAACCTCCTGATGGGGCGGGCCCCGCTCATGGCCCGGCCAGAAGGTGTGCCGCCGGATTGAGCACCACCACCGGCGCCCGCCGCCGGTAGGAGGGCCTGAGGGTCGAGGCTTCCGTCGGCAGGGCGCTGCCCGATGGGATCTGGTCGGTCACGGACGCCCACCAGGCGGGTTCCACCAGGGCCACCACCGGAACCGGCGCGGCCAGAGCGGCCTGCAGGCCGGCAGGCGTGTCGAGCACCGGCAGATCGTGTCGCAGGCGGAGGCTGGCGAACCCCAGCTGGGTTTCCGTCAGCTGGCTCTCCACTACCCGCGCGCCGCGGCGCTCCAGGCGGAGGGCGTCCGCATAGGGGGCGGCGAGGGGGCGCCAGATCTCCCGATCCCATTGGGGCACCGCGATCGCCAGGAAGAGGGCCAGGAAGACCGCCCACTGGGTCATGCCCCAGTCCAGGGCCCCCCGGAAGTCGCGCCGCCACAACCGGCCCAGAGACACGATGCTGAGGGCCAGGGACCCGGCGGACAGGCCCAGCGCCAGGGGCCAGGGCAAGTGGGCCCGGACCATGGCGATCCAGGGGAAGCCCACCGCCAGGATGCCGACCAGGAAGAAGCTGAGCCCCAGGACGGCCATCAGCGTCCGGTCGATGCGGCGACGCGCCCGGGGCACCCTCATGTCCAGCCACAGGGCCGCGTGCAGGAACGTGATGGGGAAGACCGGGAGGATGTACTCCATGCGCTTCTCGGCCGACAGGGAAAGCAGCAGCAGGTTCAGAGCGAAGGCCAGAGGCAGGAAGTAGCTCCGCGGGGACAGGTGGTGCCGCCGTCGGCGCGGGAAGGCCGAGGCCATCGCCGCGGCCCAGATGGCGAGCCAGGGCAGCAGGTTGCCGGGACTGCGCTGGAGATAGAAGGTGAAGGGTTCCACGTGCTCGCCGAGGCGCCCAGTGCGAGGCACCAGGCTCGGGTCCGCCATGAAGCGGCCGAGGGTGTTCCTCAGGAAGACCTCCACAAGGAATTCCTTCCCGCCCCGGAGGGCGAGGGGGACCACCCATCCCAGGGCCAGCAGGACCGCCACCGCCATGCCCCAGCTGGGCCGGAGGAAGGCCTTCGCAAGCTCCCGGTCCTGCTGGATGAGGATCGTGATTCCCAGGGGCAGCAGGATCAGCACCGGACCCACCAGCCCCTTCGCCAGGAAGGCCAGGCCCAGGCTGGTCCAGAACCATGGGATCCAGCGCGCACGATAGTAGGGCTCCACCAGGGCGAGGAAGGCCAGGCCAAGGCTGAAGCTGACCGCGGCGGTCAGGGTCATGTCCACCACGGCCATGTGCCCGACCTGGAAGAAGAGTACGCTGGTGCCCACCATGAACCCGGCCCAGCCCCCGGCCCGGGCCGAGCTCAGGCGCCATCCCAGAAAGCTGGTCCACACCACGGTGGCCAGGGCCAGGAGGGCCGAAGGCAGCCGGAGGGCCCAGGGCTCGAAGCTGCCCGTGGCCCGGCAGACCAGGGCGCCCAAGGCATAGAAAAGGGGCGGCTTCTCCAGGTAGGGATGGCCGTTCAAGGTGGGGACGATCCAGTCGCCGGTGGTGGCCATCTCCCGCACGATGCCGGCCACGTAGGGCTCGAAGTAGTCCCACAACTCATGGTTCCCCAGGCCCAGGCCATAGAGGACCAGGGCCGCCAGGGCGGTCCAGAGCAGGGTCTGCCACCCCAGGATGCGCCGCCCGCTGACCTTCAGCGTCTCGGAGGTGTGGGCCTTGAAGGGGGTGACGGGGCGCATGGGCCCATCAGGTTACCTCACCCTCCATCAGGCGGCGGCCCGGTCCCGGACCGCCGCCTTCGGACGGGCCGGCCTCAAAGCCCCAGGTTCACCGTCAACGTCAGGCCCGCCGTCACGGTGGCCGGCTGGACGGTGGAGGTGGTCACGGTGGTAGTGCCGTCGGCGTTGAGGGTGGTGCGGACGGCCTGCACGCTGTAGGCCCCAGCGGGCACCGTGGCGAAGCCGTAGGTTTCCGTGGAGGTGCCCACGGTCGCCATGCCGCTGTCCACGATGAAGGCGAAGCTGCCCGAGCCCGTGACCAGGGTCTGGAGGAGGTTCACCGCGTCGCTCTGGCTGCTGGTGGCCACGGGCGTCAGGCCGCCGGACACGCCACCGGTGGCCGCGTCCGCGGTGAAGGCCGCGTTGTAGGTGAAGACCGGCGTGGCCGCGCTGAGGGCATAGCCATCGCTGGCCTTGGCGTCATAGGCCTTCGGCGTGGTGGTTCCCAGCACGGGCTGGCTCACCACGTAGTAGGTGGCGCCCACGGGCAGGAGGTCCAGGGTGTACGCGCCGGTGGCGTCCGTGGTGGTGGTGCGCGCGATCCGGGCGTTCCCCGTGGTGTCCAGGGTTTCCGCATAGACCACGGCGCCGGCCAGACCCGTCGACGTCGCGGCATCCGTCAGCTTCCCGGAGATGGAGCCCGTCACGATCTTGTCGTAGGCCCAGACCGTGGGACGGAGGAGGTACTGGTTGGACATCCCGGCCTGCACCACCTGGATGGAATGGGCCGCGTCGAAGTCGATCCACACGTCCTTCGTGGTGCCGGCCGCCACGTCGAAGCTCACGATCAGCTTGACGCCCGACTGAAGGCCCGAAGGCACCGTGAGGGGCTGGACGCTGCCATCCGCCAGCTTCACGGTGTTGCCCGACCCGAGGATCAGTCGCATCTGCTGGTAGTGGCCCGCGGGCAGCGTGGTCCCGGCGGCCAGCATCTCGCTCACGCCGCCGGTGAGGCTCAGCAGGTTGTAGGTCTTGTCCGGGGTTCCGAGGGTGATCCAGCCGCCATTGCCGCTGATCTCCACGGACTGGATGTGGACGTTCACCTCCTGGTAGCCCGTGATGGGGCCATCCACCAGGTGGACGTTCATGGTGCCGGTGCTGGATCCTGACGAGCCTCCGCAGGCCATCAGGAACGCCAATCCCAGGGTTGCCAACACAACGATGGTTAATCCACGCCAACGGCTCATGGTTGCCTCCTCGGGGGTTATTGAGTCCCGAAACCATTCTTTGGTTGAAGGGTGGAAAAGAGCCGTCGTGGCCAAGCGGCAGGAATATGAATGTTTATACAAAATCATGAACAACGATAAAAATCGCGGGCCGTCGAGTGCCTATTTTTGTGACGTTTCGCCCCCATCCAAAGGCCTAGTTCCATCTCGACCATTGGTTCCGATCCGTCCCAGCAGGCGCAGCAGGCCATCCAGGATGGTCAGCGGGTGCGGCGGGCAGCCGGGGATGAAGAGGTCCACCGGCACCACGCTCGCGGCGCCACCGAGTTGCTCCTCCTGCTGGTAGTAGGGCCCGCCGGCGATGGCGCAGGCCCCCACGGCGATGACGAGCTTGGGTCCCGGGATGGCGTCGTAGGTCTTGCGGACGGCCAGTTCCATGTTCTTCGTCACGGGGCCGCAGAGGAGCAGGCCGTCGGCGTGGCGCGGCGAGGCCACGTACTGGATGCCGAAGCGCCCCAGGTCCCAGGCCAGGGTGCCCAGCACGTTGACGTCCACCTCGCAGCCGTTGCAGCCGCCGGCGCTCACCACCCTCAGCTTGAGCGACCGGCCGAAGAGCCGCTTCATCTCCCCGTCCAGGGCCGCCGCCAGGCGGTATTCCTCGGCCGGATCTGTCACCAGGTCCTCCCGGTGCCGGGTGGCGAGGCGGTGCTCCTGCGTGTATCCGATGGCGCCCTCGGGGCAGGCCTCCACGCAGTCGGGGCAGAAGAGGCAGCGGCCGAGATCCAGGCGCGGGCCCGCGGGACCGAGCGTGATGGCGTCGGTGGGGCAGGCCTCCGCGCAGGCCCGGCAGCCCCTGGAGTAGCTCTCGGCGCAACGCTCCGGATGGATCTTCGGCCGGCCCCGGAAACGCTCGGGCAGCGCAGGCAGCGCCTTGGGATAGGGCAAGGTGCGGTACCCCTGGCGCCAGCGGGAGAGCAGGATGTGGATCATAGGTCGTGCCCGCAGTAGGAGAGGTTGAAGCTCTTGTTGCACAGGGGGAAGTCGGAAACCTGCTCGCCCCGCAGGGCCAAAGCCAGGCCGAACCAGTTGTGGAAGGAGGGGTCCACGAGCTTGTAGCGGGCGAAGCGCCCCTGGGCATCGGTCCAGGCCAGGTGCAGCACCTCGCCGCGCCAGCCCTCCGTGAGCGAGACGCACAGGTGTTCCGGGGCCCGCGGCGGCAGGGGCCGGGGCCTGGGATCGGCGTCGCTTTCCGTCAGAGCAGCCAGGGCCGCGGCGAGGAAACGCGAGCTCTCGCCCAGCTCCAGCCAGCGCACCCAGGCCCGGGAGTGCACGTTGCCGCTCTCAGCCTGGGCCACAGGCAGGGGCCGGATCCCGTAGGGACCGAACGGATGGTCGCGGCGCACATCCCGGCCCAGGCCGCAGGCCCGCGCCGCCACGCCCACCAGCCCGATCTGGCGCGCCTGGTCGGCATCCACGCGGCCCGCCGCCTCGAAGCGGATCATCACGGAAGCCGCACCCCATAGCAGCTCCACCGCGTCCTTCGTGTCCGCCCAGGCGCGGTCCAGGCGCGGCCGCATGGCGGCGGCCCGCGCCGGCTCCAGGTCCTGGCGCAACCCGCCCGGCCGCAGCCAGTCCCGGCCCAGGCGACTGCCACAGCCCTCGGCGCTCAGGTTCAGCCAGTCACCGCGGATGCGCCCGCAGAAGGACGCCGTGGGCAGGAAGCCCACATCGCCCGACAGGGCGCCGAGGTCGCCCACGTGGTTGGCGGCGCGCTCCAGCTCCAGGGCCACGCCCCGCACCAGGTCCACGCGCTCGGGTACCTGGACGTCTGCCAGGCCTTCCAAGAGGCGGCAGTAGGCCCAGGCGTGGGCGATGCTGCTGTCTCCGGCGGCGGTCTCCGCCTGCTTGAGGCTGAGAGGATGGGGCCCGCCGATCAGGGCCTTCTCCAGTCCTCGGTGCTGGTAGCCCAGGGCGATCTCCAGGTGGAAGACCCGCTCACCGTGGCACTGGAAGCGGAAGTGCCCGGGCTCGATGACGCCCGCGTGGACGGGCCCCACGGCCACCTCGTGGACCTCCTCGCCCTCCACCCGGTAGAAGTCCATGGCGCCCGGAACCGGTGCCCCGCCGCGCTGCCACGGATCGGGCGCGCCGATCCAGGGCAGGTGGAAGCGCACGGGTTTCAGCCAGGGATGGCCTTCGGGGACGATGCCGGTCTGCTCGGCGATCTCCCGCTCGAAGAGGTGGGCCTGGGGGCAGTCGGGCGTGAGGGCGGGATAGCGGGGCGCATCCAGCTTGGTGCGGAGGACGCGGAGCGCGTGTCCCGCATCGTCGGCCAGCACCGCCATGAGCTGCAGGTCGAAGCCGGCGCACAGGCAGGCGAGGCGGTCCCCCTCCTGCACGCGCCGCAGGATGGCCTCGCGGAAGTCGCGGATGGGCAGGTCGGGCACCTCCCGCAGGGGCAGGCGCTGGCCGTTGCGGAGGATGGGCAGGGCGGAGGTCATGGCCGCACCTCCAGGCTGGCGGAGCGAAGGCCCTCGGCGGTGGCGCTGGCGTGGTCCAACATGGCCTGGAGGGGCCGGGGCAGCCAGATCCCCAGGACCAGGGCCAGGCCGAGCGCCACGATGAGGGGCGCCGTGGTGGCGGGCGCATCCTTGTAGGGCGTGCGGACGCGCTGGGCGCTGGGCGTGCCGAAGACCACCTTCACCACCGTTTCGCTCATGGCGAGAAAGATGCCGCCCAGCAGGACGAGGAAGGCGGCGCCGCTGGCGAGGTGGCCGGTTCCCAGGGCCCCTGAGGCGATGCTGAACTCGCTGAGGAAGGGCGCGAAGGGCGGCAGGCCCGTGATGGCCAGGAAGGCCAGGAGGAAGAGCCAGCCGGATACCGGCGTGCGGCGGAGGGCGCCGGTGACGAAGGGCAGCTGCTTGCTGGCGTAGCTGCGGTGGATGTTGCCCGCCGACAGGAAGAGGACGCTCTTCACCAGGGCATTGGCCGCCAGATGGAAGAGGGCGAACTTCGCCGCCAGGCCCCCGATGCCGATGCCGAAGACGAGGATCCCCATGTGCTCGACGCTGGAGTAGGCGAGCATCCGCTTGATGTCCGTCTGCCGGATCATGAACACCAGGGCCCAGGCCATGGAGAGCATGCCGAAGGCCACCAGCAGTTCCCGGGCGAAGGCTCCCTCGCCCGCCGCCGCCACCACACCGTAGATCCGAAGCAACGCGAGGAACGCGCAGCTGGTGACACCACCGGCCAGGAGGGCTCCAACAATGCCCGGGGTCTCGCCGTAGGCGTCCGGCTTCCAGGTGTGCAGGGGCGCCAGGCCCATCTTGGTGCCGTAGCCCACCAGCGTCAGCACGAAGCCCGCCCGCAGCCAGGGCCGCGACAGCAGGGAGGCGTTCTCCACGAGCCGCGTGTAGCGCAGCGGCTCCTCCAGTCCGCCCATGTGCGCCGCATAGGCGATGAAGAGCGTGCCCAGCAGCGCCAGGGCGATGCCCACGGAGCCGATGACCAAGTACTTCCAGGCGGCCTCCAGGGAGCGGCGGTTGTGGTTGAAGTAGATGAGGGGCGCGCTGACCAGGGTGGTGGTCTCCATGGCCACCCAGGCGATGCCGGGATGGCGGGCCTGGGCCAGCAGCGAGGCCAAGCCCAGGAAGCCCAGAAGGCAGGTGGCGAGCACGCGGTGATCGCGGTCCGGGCGCAGGGCCAGGTAGGCCGGGGCGTAGAAGGCGCAGATGCAGAAGAGGACGCTGATCACCAGCAGCACCCAGCCGCCCAGGGCGTCGAGACCGAACCAGGCGGTGGCAGGCAGGGTGCGCCAGCCCGCGAGGGCCATGAGCAGCAGCCCCAGGTGGAGGACGCCCACGGCCGGCAGGATCCAGGCGCGGAGGGTGGGGGACGACACGGCGAAGGCCAGGGCCGCGGCCAGGAGAGGGACGAGGATGAGCAGCCAGGCCATGGGTCAGTCCTTCAGCTCGGCCAGGTGCCGGGTATCCGTAGAATCGAAGGCCACGCGGATGTGGTTGATGACGATGCCCATCACGAAGATGCCCACGAAGAGGTCGAGCAGGATCCCCGCCTCCACCAGGGCCGGCATGTCCTCCACCAGCAGGAGGCCGAAGAGGTAGATGCCGTTCTCCAGCACCAGGTAGCCCACCACCTGGGTGAGAGCCTTCCGGCGGGACACCAGCAGCAGGAAGCCCGTGAACAGCGTGGCCAGCGAGGCGGGCACCATCAGCACGTACTCCGTGCCCGGCTTGAGCGGCAGGTTGTGGGCCAGCAGCAGGCTGAGGCCCGTGCCCAGGGCGCAGAGCATGAGCGAGACGGTGTAGCCGATGTAGGGATCCACCTCGCGCTGGATGTGGACCTGCTTCAGGGCGCGACGGAACAGGAAGGGGATGAGCCAACCCTTCACTGTGACCGCCGCGATGGCCAGCAGGATGATGTGGAAGTGGCGGCCCAGGCCCATGGCCAGGGGCATCAGGCCCAGCAGCACGCCCTGGAGCACCGCGAACTGGATGGCCTTGGCCACGCGGCTCGTGGCCACGAGGCTGAAGTTGGACAGCATGGTGAGGGCGATGAGCAGGTCGGGCAGCATGGCTACACCAGCATCAGGAGGAAGGCGAAGGCGGTGGCCAGCACGCCGGCCACGAGGAACTGCGGAACCTTGGTCATTCGGAATCGGGCCATGGAGCTCTCCACCACGCCCACTCCCACGGCCAGGCCCGCCAGGGCCGCATAGAACGCCAGCCAGTTCTGCCAGGCATGGGGTGCGCGGGGAAGGGCCGGCGTCAGGATGAGCGCGCCCAGCACCAGGAGCTTGAGGCTGGCGCCGTAGAGCACCAGGGCGAGGGGGCGGCCCGAGTGGTCGAGCACCATCACCTCATGGATCATGGTGAGCTCCAGGTGCGTATTGGGGTCGTCCACGGGGATGCGCGAGTTCTCCGCCAGGTAGACGATCACCCAGCCCGCCAGGATGAGGATCAGGGGTCCCGTGAACCGCGCCGTGAGGCTGCCCGGGAAGGCCAGCATGGTTCCCAGCGAGAGGCTGCCGTTGGCCTTGGCCAGGGCCGCGAAGCCCAGGAACAGCGCGGGTTCCGCCAGGGCCGAGAAGGTGGCTTCGCGCGCCGCGCCCATGCCCTCGAAGCTGGAGCCCGTGTCGAGCGCCGAGAGGATCGTGAGGAAGCGGGCCAGTCCGAAGAGGTAGGCGAAGAGGATGACATCGCCCTGGAAAGAGACCGGTGCCGGCGTGTGCCCGAAGGGGACCAGGCAGGAGGCCACCAGCCCCGCGGCCACCCCGCCCACGGGGCCTGCCAGGAACACCCAGGTGGTGGTGCGGCTGAAGACGGCCCGCTTGCGGGCGAGCTTGGCCAGGTCGTAGTAGAGCTGGAGCACCGGCGGCCCCTGCCGGCCGGCCATCAGGGCCTTGGTCTTGGCGATGAGCCCCGGGATCAGGGGCGGCAGCAGCAACGCGGTGAGCATGTGCAGCAGGAACTGGAGCATCGCCGTGAGCATCACCGGGAGCGTCGGGAGCATTGTCGGGAGCAGGGATCGAACCATGTCAGGCCACCATCCAGACCAGGAGCGCGAGCAGGGTGAGCAGGACGTAGAGCAGGTAGACGGGCAGCGCCCCGCCCTGGGCCACGCGGAGGAGGCCGGCGCCGCGCACGGCGAGCTGGAGCGCGGGCGAGGCCGCCCGGTCCAGGGCCGGATCCGGCACATGGCTTTCGTACCGCGCCAGACGCGGGAACCAGCCCACGAGGCGGGGAAGGTGCGCCACGGGCCGCAGGGCCCAGCGGAGGCCCCGGACCAGGCCGTCCGCGAAGGAGGAGGCGGTGTACTGCATCCGCGCGTCCGCCGCCGCGTAGCCGCAGTCCCAGGTGGGCAGATCCCTCCCCTGCGGCACCAGGCGGAGCCAGCGCCCGAGCAGGAGGGCCAGGAGCCCCAGGACCAGGGCCGCCCAGGTCAGCATACGCAGGGGGGCCAGCGCGGCGAGCGCCTCGCCGCCCACCGGCGCCCCGCCGGCCGCGCTCACCACACGCCCCAGGGCGGGCGCGAAGAGGACCGGGGCCACGCCGATGGCCAGGCAGGCCAGGGCCAGCAGGCCCATGGGCAGGAGCATGGTGCGCGGCGCCTCCGGCGCCTGCTCTGCCGCTGGGGTCCGCGGCAGCCCCAGGAAGGCCGTGCCGAAGGCCTTGGCGAAGCAGGCCAGGGCCAGGGCCCCGATGAGGGCCAGCGACACGAGGATGACCAGCGGCCAGGCCTGGCGCCCCAGCCCAGGATCGGAACCCAGCCCCCGGAAGGCCCCCAGGTAGATCAGCCACTCGCTCACGAAGCCGTTGAGGGGCGGCAGGCCGCAGATGGCCCAGGAGCCCGCCAGGAACGCGGCGGACGTCCAGGGCATCGTCCGGCCCAGGCCGCCCAGGCGCTCCAGGTCGCGGGTGCCCGTGGCGTGCAGCACCGACCCCGCCGAGAGGAACAGCAGGCCCTTGAAGAGGCTGTGGTTCACCACGTGGAGCAGGGCCCCGGCATAGCCCAGGACCTGCATCGCCGGATGCCCAGTGGCCTTGCCGAGGGTGCCGAGCCCCAGGCCCAGCAGGATGATCCCGATGTTCTCGATGGAGTGGTAGGCCAGCAGGCGCTTCAGGTCGTGCTGGCCCAGGGCAAAGGCCACGCCGAGGATGCCGGACAGGGCGCCCAGCGCCACCAGGGCCCCGCCCCACCAGGCCGGCGGATCCGGAACCCAGGAGAGGAAGCGGACGAGGCCCAGGATCCCCATCTTGAGCAGCACGCCCGACATCAGCGCCGAGACGTGGCTGGAGGCAGCGGCGTGGGCCGGCGGCAGCCAGACGTGCAGCGGCAGCACACCGGCCTTGAAGCCGAAGCCCAGCAGGAAGAGGGCGAAGAGGGCCGTGCCCCCGCGGGTGGCGGCCAGACCCGCCGGAAGCGCGGCGAAGGCCGAATGGCCCTGGACCTTGGCGAGCAGCGCGAATGCCGCGAACAGGAACAGGGTGCCCGTATGGGTGGCGGCCAGGTAGATCCAGCCCGCCCGCCGGGTCTCGGACTCGCGGTCCTCGGCCATCACCAGCAGGAAGGCGGCGATGGCCATACCCTCCCAGGCCAGCAGGAAGGTCAGGGCGTGGGCCGCCATCACCAGCATCAGCAGCGAGGCCGTCAGGAATCCGAAGACCAGGCGCAGGATCGGCGTGTGGCCCCGGTGGCCCTCCCAGTAGCCCAGGCCGTACAGCCCTCCGCTGAACGAGAGCAGCAGCACCGGAATGGAGAAGAAGGCCGCGAGCGGATCCAGCACCAGGAGACCCGGTGATCCCAGCGCCGCGGTGTGGAGCAGGAGGGTCCCGCCGGGTCCCCCGGCGAGCACGGGCAGGGTGGCCATCAGGCCCAGCACCGCCGCCAGGCCCAGCAGGCCCGCCGCCACCTCCCCACCCCGCCGCCGCAGGAACAGCCCCGGCACGCCGGAGACCGCCGCGACCAGCAGGGCGAGGAGGGCGAGGTTCATCCCAGCAGCCTCCCCCTCAGCAGCATCCAGAGGAAGGTGCCCAGGAGGGTCAGCAGCACGTAGAGGAGGTAGACCGGGAGGTGACCCTGCTGGAAGCGCCGGAACCGGAGCAGGCGCTCCGCCACCCGGACCACCCGCGGCTCCAGGAACACCTCGCCGAAGGGTTCCCGGAAGGCCTGGCGGAAGGAGGCCCCGCCCGGGAAGAGCCCCCGGAGGCGCGGCCGTCGCGCCCGCAGCCCCGGTTGGACCGGAGCCCACGCATCCGCGAAGGAGCTGCCGGTGTATTGGGCCCGGGCCACGGCCGCGGCATAGCCGCAGTCCCAGGTGGGAAGGTCCGCCCCCGGCGCTTCGGGCGATCGGCGGAGCCAGGCGAAGCCCACCCCGACGAGGATCAGGAGTCCCAGCTCCACCCCGGCCAGTCGATGGAAGTCCACGCGGAGGCCCGCGGCCAGCAGGGCCGGCGTCCCGGGCGCCCCGGGTGCCACCGCGGCGACCACCCGGTCCAGCAGGGGCAGCAGCAGGAAGGCCCCCAGGCCCACCGCCAGGCAGAGCCCCGCCAGGACCGCCATGGGCAGCAGCATGGAGCCGGCCGGGTCATGGGCGTGGTTCGCGAGGTCGCTTCGGGGCGAGCCCAGGAACAGGGTGCCGAAGAACCGGGCGAAGGCCACCGCCGCCAGCCCCCCCGCCAGGGCCAGGGCCACCAGGCCCAGGGCCGCGGACCAGGGATAGCCCCGACCCAGGGAGGCGAAGAGGCCCCGGTAGAGGAACCACTCGCTCAGGAAGGCGTTGAAGGGCGGCAGGGCCGCCACCGCCAGCACCGCCGGGAAGACCACCAGGGCCGTGCGGGGCATGCGTCGCGCCAGGCCGCCCAGCGCCTCCATGTCCCGGGTCCCCGTGGCGTGCAGCAGGGCCCCGGCTCCGAAGAAGAGGAGGCTCTTGAAGAGGGCGTGGTTCCAGACATGGAAGATCGCCCCGCCGAAGCCCAGGGCCATGAGCCAGGGATCATGCGTGGCCCGGCCCGTCCAGCCCAGGCCCACGCCCATGGCGATGATCCCCAGGTTCTCGATGCTGGAGTAGGCCAGCAGCCGCTTGTAGTCCCGCTGGGCCAGGGCGTTCCCCACACCGTAGAGGGCGGTGAGGGCTCCAATGGCCAGGAGGGCTCCACCCACGCCCCGGGGGATGCCCGGCAGCAGGCTCGACACGCGGAGAATGCCGTAGATGCCCGTCTTGAGCATCACCGCCGAGAGGATGGCCGAGACATGGCTGGGGGCGCTGGCGTGGGCCGAAGGCAGCCAGAAGTGCAGGGGCAGCACGCCCGCCTTGAACCCGAAGCCCGCCACCGCCAGCAGGAGGATGCCGCCTTCGAACCAGAGCGGGGCGGAAGCCGGGAGAGGAACCCACGACAGGCCTCCCATCCGCTGAGCCAGGAGAATCACCATGGCGGTCAGAAGCAGGGTGCCCGTGTGGGTGCAGGCCAGGTAGACCCAGCTGGCGCGCCGGACCTCCGGCTTCTCGTGCTCGGTGCCCACCAGGAAGAAGGCGGACACGGCCATCAGCTCCCAGGCCACCAGGAACACCAGGCCGTGGCGGGCCAGGAAGAGCAGCGTCATGGCCGCCACCAGCAGGTCGTAGAAGAAGCGCAGGGAGCGGCCCGAGCCCCAGGCCAGCTGCACCGGCCAGTAGCGCTGCCCGTAGATCAGGCCCAGCCCGCCCACCAGCTGGAGGGGCAGCAGGAAGGCCGCGGACAGGGCATCCAGCTCCAGGCGGGCCGGGAAGCCCCAGACCTGGAAGGCCAGGCCCGAGACCGTCCCCCCGAGCAGGAGGTGGAGCGCCGCCCCCAGGGCCAGGAGGCTGCCCAGGAGGCCGAGGCCCGTGGTCATGCGCTCCGGCGCGCGCGGCACGGCCGAGACCAGGGCCCCCGCGAACCAGCACCCGGAGGACGCGAGGACCAAGGCCACATCCAGCATCTGCACGCTCCGGGTTCAGGAAACGAGCCCGGCGGCTCAGGTTTTGGCTGGGGCACCCGGGTGGGGGCTCGTCATCAGATGGGCCGGGGTCGGTTGGGCCCATGCTACTCCCAACCCGGGTCCGTCTTCAAAAACCGATGCGGACATAGCGGGCCGCTCCGGACAGGGCAAGGCCCGGAAACCCCGTATCTGAGGGTTTCCGGGCCTTGAGGCGGGCGGATCAGAGCCCCAGGTTCACGGTCGTTGTCGTGCTCGCGGTCACGGTGGCCGGCTGCACGGTCGAGGTGGTCGTGGTGGTGGTGCCATCCAGGTTCAAGGTGCTCCGCACGGCCTGGACACTGTAGGTCCCGACCGGAACGGTGGTGAAGTCGTAGGTCTCCGTGGAGGTGCCCACGGCGGCCATGGTGGTGCGCACGATGAAGCCGAAGGTGCCCGACGACGTCACCAGCGACTGGAGCAGGTTCACCTGGTCGCTCTGACTGCTGGTGGCCAGCGGCGTGAGGCCGCCGGACACGGTGCCCGTGGAGGCGCTCGCGGTGAAGGCCGCGCTGTAGGTGAACACGGGGGTCGAGGCCGTCAGGGCGAAGGCCTCGCTGGCCTTGGCGTCATAGGCCTGCGGGGTCGTGGTCCCCACCAGCGGGTGACTCACCACGTAGTAGGTCGTGCCCACGGGCAGCAGGTCCAGCGTGTAGGCGCCATTGGCGTCCGTCACGGTGCTGCGGGCGATCCGGGCGTTCCCGGAGCCGTCCAGGGTTTCGGCATAGACCGTCACGCCGGGCAGGCCCGTGGAGGTGGCGGCGTCCGTCAAGGTGCCCTGGATGGAGCCCGTGGCGATCTTGTCGAAGGCCCAGATGGTGGGACGCAGGATGTACTGGCCGGACATCCCGGCCTGCACCACCTGGATGGAGTGGGCGGCGTCGAAATCGATCCAGACGTCCTTCGTGGTCCCGGCCGCCACATCGAAGTTCACGATCAGCTTGATGCCACTCTGCATGCCCGACGGCACCTTGAGGGGCTGGACGGACCCATCGGCCAGCTTGACGGTGTTGCCGGAGCCGAGCACCAGCCGCATCTGGCCGTAGTGGCCCGCGGGCAGGGTGGCGCCGGTGGCCAGCGTCTCCTCCACGCCGCCCACGAGACCCAGCAGGTTGATGGTCTTGTTGGGCGTGCCCAGGGTGATCCAGGTGCCGTTGCTGTTGATCTCCACGGACTGGATGTTGACGTTGATCTCCTGGTAGCCGGAGATGGGCCCGTCCACCAGATGCACGTTCATGCTTCCGCTGGCGACGTTGCCGCCGCTGCCCGAGCCAGAGCTGCTGCACGCCAGCAGGAAGGCGAGGCCCAGACCGGCCAGCGTCAGGAAGGTTGCGCGCCATTTCAGCATGGTCACCTCCGATCTCATGCCCCGGATAAGGACATCAGGACAGCCATCATGGTCCCGGAGGGGGTGCCCCGCAATTTAAAAAATGAGTTTTAAGGCCAATCAAATAAAGATATAGATCTTTGGGTCTAACTTTCTTAGAACACCCTGAGCAGGGCCACGTACCCGTTCACGGTGCGGACGCCCGCGATGTCGCTCTGCACGCCCACGCCCAGATCCACGCGCACGGCGGTGAAGAGCCAGAAGCCCGGCAGGTCCCCTGTGACGCCGACGCCGCCCATGCCGTAGGTCTTCTGGTCGTCGAGGCTGCGGGCCCGGGCGTACTCGAGGCTGAGGGACAGGCGCAGGTTCGGTCCCGTGGGGATGGCGAGGGCCGTCTTGGCGTAGGAGAGCCGGTCCGCCGCGATGGCATTGGCCCGGATACCCGCGATGCGCACCACGCCGCCCAGGCCGCCCACATCCAGCGCCTTGAAGCGGTCGAAGGCACGCCCCGAGGCCCAGCCCGCCTCGCCGTGGAACCAGAGCCCGGGCGACACCTCGCGATCCAGGCCCAGGCTGCCGCCCCAGCGGCGGAAGTCCCCACCGTCGGGCACCTCCTGGAGATCTGCGGCCAGGCCGTAGGTCCCGTCCGGCCGGCGGCCCCAGCCGTGGTAGGCCCGCACCTGGAAGCCGCGGAAGAGCCAGGAGCCCTGGAGGGTGCCGATGCGGGTCAGGCCCGAGGGCGGCAACTGGTACCCCGGCGTGCGGTACTTGCTGTCCCCCTCGCTGAAGTCGTCGTACTCGAAGTCGCCGCGGCCCTCCAGGCGGAAGCCCAGGCCCAGGTCCCGCCCCAGCTCCAGGCCCATCTTCCCGAAGCGGCGGCCCACGCCGTCCCGGTCCGAGAGCCGCCCGTTCACCACGGGACGCTCCGTGCCCTTGAGCAGCAGGACCGTGGCGTCAGCGCTCACGTCGAAGCTGCCCAGGCCCCGGGGGATGGCCAGGCTGGCGGTGTTGAAGAGGATGGCCGTGAGGGCGTTGAGCTGCACGCCCTTCCCGAAGGCGTTGTAGTCGAAGTAGAGGAGGCCGCCCAGGGGCGCCACCGGCGGCGTGAGGCCCGGGTCCGCCAGCACCACCGCGGCCAGGGCGCGGCCGCTGCTCTTTGGCTTCTCCTCGATCTTCCGCGTGCCGTCGCCCTGCTTCGTGAAATAACGGGCGCCCTCGGGCGTCACCTTGAGCATGGTGGCTCCCGAGGCCCGGGCCTCGGCGCGCGCCGCCTCGAAGCCCTCGCCGTTCACCTGGAAGTCGCGGTAGGTGAAGCGGCGCTGCACCTGCACCACGCCCCCGGCGCTCACCCAGCGCTCGAAGGTCTGCACGGAGACGGGCCGCCACAGGCCCGGCGCGGCCTCGCCGTAGGTGAGGATCTCCCGCTCGCTCTTCACGGTGCCCGGCAGGTCCGTGCGTTCCCGCCGCTCCACCAGGATCCGCCCCGTGGCCTCCTCCACCTCCAGATCCCCGGAATACAGCAGGGGATCCGCGTCCACCGGCTCGAAGCGCAGCCGCCGCCGCCCCGGGCCCGCCGCGCCACCGTCCCGGTAGCGGTAGCGCTCGGTCATGCCGAGGGCCACGGGCAGGGACATGGACTGGCGGCTTTCGATGAGGGGGAGCTGCACCTCGCCGTCGAGCTTGGCGGTGACACCGTTGAAGCGGACGGCCTTCTGGAGCAGCTCCGGCCATTCCCCGGCCTGCTCGAAGTAGCCGAAGCTGAAGCCCAGGTCTCCGCCCCGCCCGGAGGGCGTCTGGAGGTGCAGGTCCAGCTCCGCCTTGGCCTGCACCGTGCGGGCCGCGGCCCGGGCGCGCAGCTGGGCGGCCCGCACCTTGGCCAGCAGGGCGCCCACGTCGTAGGCCTCGGCGGCGCTGACGGCCACCTCCGTGCGGTCCTTGGGCAGGGGCACCGCCGACCATGCACCGCCCGCGAAGGTCCAGCGGCGCATGGCCCCGGCGCGGTTCCGGAGGGTGAGGTCCCCCAGGCCGCCCTCCACGTCCGTGAAGCCCGCGGGCAGCGCCTCCGCCAGCCGGGCCCCGGGGCCGCCGGCGGGCACCACCACCCGCCCCCCGTCGCCCATGAGGACGGACACCAGGGCCCCGGGGTCCGAGGGCAGCCAGAGGGTCCAGGGCCGGCCCGGGAAGCTGTCCTGGGCCCGGGTGAGCTGCGCCCGCCACTTCGCCGGGTCCAGGTTCAGGTCCGCGGGCACCAGGGCGCCGCCGTCGACGGCCCCCCAGGCGGTCTCGTCCAGGAGGGGCGCGGCCTCAGGATCGAAGGCCACGTAGAGGCGCTGGGCCGGCGACTGGGCCTTGAGGGCCTGGGCCGCCGCCAGCAGGAGGGGAAGCCGCCCTTCACCGGAGGGCAGGCGCAGCCGCACGGCGGAGGCCTCCTTCAGGCCCGCCACCAGGTCGGTCCAGCGCTGCCGGGCCGCCTCCACCTGGGTCGCGTCCCGGTTGTCCCGGGGCACCAGGAGCGATCCGTCCACGGCGCGCAGGTCCAGGATCGCCGGCTCCGCGACGCCTGCGCGCAGGGGCGCGGAGGGCGGGGCCTGGGCTGCCAGGGTGAAGGTGAGGACGGGCAGCGCAAGAAGCGGGCGAAACGGCACGAGGCCTCCGAAGGATCCCATGAGGCTATCCGGTCGGGGGCGGAGCCTCCAGACTCCGGGCTTCCTTTCCCGCTATCCTCAAAGCTCCCAGGTGCCCATGCGATTCACGGTCCGGCTCACGCATTCCAATGGCGACGTCCTCGTGCGGGACTTCGAGGCGGAGAGTGTCGAGGCGCTGCGGGCCCGCGTGCTGGCCGAAGGCGGCTTTCCCCTCGAGATCACCCGCACGGACACCGCCTTCCGCAGCCGCACCCAGCTCAAGACCGAATCCCTGGTGCTCTTCAACCAGGAGCTGCTGGCCCTGCTGAAGGCCGGCATCCCCCTGCTGCAGTCGCTGGAGCTGCTGGTGGGCCACGGCAAGGATCCCCAGCTGCGCCGCTCTCTGGCCCACGTGGTGGAGCTGGTGCGGGAGGGCATGTCCTTCTCCGACGCCCTGGAGCAGGCCGGGGCCTTCCCGCCGGTCTACCGCAGCAACGTGGTGGCGGGCGAGCGCAGCGGCACCCTGCCGGAAGTGCTGGCCCGCTGGCTGTCCTTCCAGAAGTTCGCCCAGAGCAGCCGCCGGCGCATCATCGAGGCCCTCTTCTATCCCGCCTTCCTGGTGCTGGTGCTCATCCTGGCCCTGGGCGTGATCTTCAACGTGGTGCTGCCGCGCTTCGCGGAGTTCTACGCCGGCGGCGACATCGAGATGCCCCTCGTCACCCGGATCCTGCTGGGGATGGGCAAGGTGGTCAGCTCCACGCTCTGGCTCCAGGGCATCCTCCTCGCGGGTCTCGCGGTGCTCATCCGCTGGATGGCGGCCTCGGAGGCTGGGCGCAAGCTGGCGGAGCGGATGCTGCTGATGCTGCCCAAGGTCGGCACCCTCTACCGCATGTACCACTCCAGCGTGTTCTCGCGCACCCTGGGCGTGCTGCTCTCCGGCGGCCTACCCGTGGTGCAGGCCCTGGAGGTCGTGCAGCGCACCAGTCCCAGTGAGCGCCTGAAGGGGGGCCTGGCCGTGGTCACCGAGAAGGTGCGGGCCGGCAGCAGCCTCCATCTCGCCCTGGAGCAGGCGAAGATCCTGGATCCCCTGGCCGTCGAGATGGTGCGCGTGGGCGAGCAGAGCAGCGCCCTGCCCGAGATGCTGGACCACGTGGCCGACTTCTTCGACCAGGAAGTGGAGAAGGCCACCACCGCCGTCACCAGCCTCATCGGTCCCGTGCTCATCCTCTTCATGGGCGTGGTCGTCCTCGGCCTCCTGCTGGCCATCTACGTGCCGCTCTTCAACGCCAGCAACGTGGTGCGGTAGCGCTTGGCCCAGTAGGCACTCTTCGACCGGGCCCCCGCGGACGGCCCCGTGAGGGACCTACTTCATCCTCCGCTTCAGCTGGTTCCCCACCTCCACCATGGCATCCAGCACGGGGCCCATCCGCTGGCCCAGCTTCGTCAGGCGGTATTCCACCGTCGGAGGCGAAGTCGGCATCACCTCGCGCAGGATGAACCCATCGGCTTCGAGACGCCGGAGCCGCGTCACCAGCACCTTCGCGGACACACCCTGGAGGTCCCACTGCAACTCGCTAAACCGCCTCGGGCCTTCCCTCAGGTACCAGAAGATCTCTAGGGTCCAGGCTCCCTGGACGAATTTGAGACATGTGCTGAGCGGGCAATCCTCGGGCGGCGGGGTTGCCTTGTTCTTTCTCCGGGGCACCATCCAGCCCTCCATGTCCTCGGTTCAAGCCGGCTGTGCGGGGTCTAGCATCCGCCGCCGGATTACCGGATGGTAACGCCATTCTTCCGTATACATGGGAAACCAGGTTACCAATCGTAACCACGCGCCCTAGTGTAACGACGCGGCCCGGTCTGGCCGCGCCCAAGGAGCCAACCCATGAGCACCCTCCAAAAGAGCGTCATCGTCACCGGCGGTTCCAGTGGAATCGGCCTCGGCGCCGTGAAAGCCTACCTTGAGCAGGGATACGGCGTAGTCGCCAATTCCCGGAGCATCGACCCGGGAAAGCTCGAGAAACACGGCGTTCAGGCCTCGCCGAGGCTGGTGCTCGTTCCCGGGGACATCAGCGAGGAAGCCACCGCCAGACGGATCGTGGCAGCCGCCCTCCAGGCCTTCGGCCGCATCGACGTCCTCGTGAACAACGCCGGCATCTTCATCGGAAAGCCGTTCATCGAGTACACCCCCGAGATGTTCGAGCGCCTCCTATCCACCAACCTCCGGGGCTTCTTCCATGTCACCCAACGGGCTGTCCGGCAGATGCTCCAGCAAGGGGGTGGCAGCATTGTGACCATCTCGGCTGCCATTGCCGACCAGCCCCAGGCGGCGCTTCCCGGGACCCTTTCCGTGCTCACCAAGGCCGGTCTGAACGCAGCTACCCGCGCCCTGGCCTTGGAACTCGCCCCGAAAGGGATCCGTGTGAACGCCGTGGCGCCTGGCGTGATCGACACGCCGCTCTTGCCTGAGAATTCGGACGCATTCCTGAAGTCCATGCAGCCCACCGGGCAGATCGGGCGGGTCGAGGACATCGTCAAAACCTTGCTTTACCTCACGGAGAGCCCCTATGTGACGGGCCAGGTGCTGTACGTGGACGGTGGCATGACGGTCGGGCGCTGGTAGGCCCACGGGTCCCGGAACGGCTCCACCTTCATCGGTACTTCTGCTTCAGCCACTTCTGCGGATCCTGCGGCTGGGCCTGGTGGCGGATCTCGAAGCCGAGGCGGGGGCCGTCCACGGTGTCGCCCACGGCGCCCACCCGCTCGCCGGCCTTGAGCACCTGGTCCTTGGCCACCTGCAGGCCCTGGAGGTGGGTGTAGAGGGTGAACCAGCCGCCGCCGTGCTCGAGAATCACCATGGGGCCGTAGCTCTGGTAGTAGTCCGCGTAAACCACCTTGCCGTCGGCCACCGCGGCCACCGGAGCGCCGCTGGACGCCGCGATGAGCAGGCCGCTCTGCATGGTCTTGGTGTGGAAGCGGGGATGGAGGTGCTCGCCGAAGCCCTGGGCCAGGGTGCCCTCCACGGGCTGGGGCAGGCTGCCGTGCAGGGTGGCGAAGGCCACGGCGGATTCGAAGACCTCGGCCCTGGGCTTGGCCAGCAGGCCCGCCAGCAGGCGCTCCAGCTGGATGGCCTCCTCCGCCAGCTCCGCCTGGACCTGCCGCTGGGCCGTCTCGTCCTTCTGCAGGCCGTCGAGGAAGCTGTTGAGCTTGTCCTCCTGCAGGCGCAGCGCGGCCTGGAGCTGGGCGGCCTCCTGCTCTTCCCGCGCCAGCCGGGCCAGCACCTCCTTGAGGGACTTCTCCTTGGCGGCGAGGTCGCCCTGCAGACGGTGGATCTGGTCCAGGCGCTTCCGCTCCTGCAATCGCGCCCAGGTCAGGAGGCGGCCGCGCTCCAGCCAGGCGTCGGGGTCCTTGAAGGTGGTGTAGACGCCCAGGTCGCCCAGGGGCCCCAGCGCCTGCATCCAGCGCACCTGCTTGCGGAGGTCGCCCTGGAGCTTCAGCACCTCGCCCTGGATGCGGGCCTGCTCGCGGCCGATGATCTGGACTTCGCTCTGGGCCTGGTCCCGGCGCAGCCGCGCGCCATCCACCTGGGCCTTGGCCCGGTCGCGCTGGAGCGCGATACCCTGCATCTCCACCAGCACACCCTTGCGCCGCTTCTTCAGGGCCTCGAGCTGCTGGTCCACCTGGCCCAGGCGCCCCTGGATGGCCGCCAGTTTCTGGCGCAGCTCCGCCGGATTCTGGGTCCCCTGGGCCGCCAGCACCGGCGGCAGGAGCAGCAATCCGACGGCGGTGCGCATCCGCTTACTTCCGCCCCCCGGCCGGCAGCAGCATGGCCAGCGCGCCCAGCACCAGCGGGCCGCCGATGGACAGGGGCAGCGCCAGCGGCGAGAAGGGGTCCGAGGGGAGCTGGGCCATGGGCAGTAGCCGCACGAAGACCTCCAGCACCTTCACCTGACCCGCGCTCCAGCCCAGGTCCTGGCCGAAGTCCAGGAAGAAGCTCAGGCGCGGGCCCAGCTCGCGGAGCAGCAGCGTGAGCAGCAGGGCCAGTCCGGCGCTGGACTTCAGGAGCCGCGACAGGAGCACCGCCCACAGCAGCATCTGGAGGCCCAGCAGGAGGCCGTGGAGATCCGCCCGAAGCAGCTCTGGCGGCCAGGCCTGGCCGATGAGCCGCCAGCTCAGGGCCCACACGGGGAGGAGCGCCACCTGGGAGAGGAACAGCCCGTGGGCGAAGCCCAGGCCCGTGCCCGCGAAGAAGCCCTTCAGCCGCTCGCCGCGGGAGGCGGCGGCGGTCCACTGGCTCACGGGACCGAAGGCGCCCAGCAGCACCACCAGGGACACCAGCCAGTACATGACGCCCTGCAGGCCGCCCAGCGCGTAGTCCTTCAGTGACTCCGCCCCCAGGGGGACCGCCGTGCCGAAGACCACTACCTGCGACCCGTCGGGCCCCTGCTGCCCGCGGATCGCCATGAACACCAGCCCCGCGAGGAACAGGCAGACCAGCGTCCAGCCGATGCGCAGCTTCGAACTTCCGAAACGGTCCATGCGAACTCCCGGGATGGGACGATCATACCGGGGCCGACGGAGACCCCGCCGCCGGGATGGCCTTCGGCACGGCGATTCAGGTCCGTGGGTTCCAGCCGGGGACAAGCCTTCCCCGTTTTCATCTCCGTGGATCTCCGTTCATCTCCGGCCAGACTTCTTTTCTTCAGCCGGAGATGAACGGAGATGAGCAGAGATAGGCAGAGATGAACAGGAATGGCTTCGTGCCGGAAGCCCCCAGGCCTACCGCGCCGCTGCCACCCGCGCCAGGTGCGCCTTCACCTCGGCCAGGCGCTCGGGCAGCACGGCCACGAACACGGTGTCATCGCCGGCGAGGGTGCCCATCTGGCCCGGGGCGGGATCCGCGTCGAGGCTGAGGCCCAGGGCCTGGGCGTAGCCGGGGGCGGTGTTCAGCACCAGGAGGTTGGGCGGGACTTCGTGGATCGTCACCTCGGGGAGGATCTGGGCTGTCGCCTCCACGCGCCGGTAGCGGCCCTGGACCTTCTGCACCCCCAGCCGCTTGAGGCGGCGGGACAGGGTCGACTGGGTGAGCTCGTGGCCCTCGGCGGACAGCCGATCCAGCAGATCGCTCTGATCCGCGATGGGATGGGCCTCCAGGAGCTGCAGGATGAGCTGATCCAAGTCCATGCATGGAGATTGCATGAAATTGCATGGAATTTCAAGCACAGAGACCTCTCGTCACACAAAATCAAGAAATATCACTTGCATCGCGGGTTCCAAGCTGTGCATATTATGCAATCGTTCGCATGGTTATGCACACCCATGCACGCATATGCACGAGGTCCCCCGCATGTCCGCTCCCGCCGTCCCGGCCCTGCTCCCCACCTACGCCCCCTATCCCTTCCCGCTGGTGAAGGGCGAGGGCGACCGGGTCTTCGACGACCGGGGCCAGGCCTGGTGGGACTTCTACGGCGGCCACTGCGTGTGCGCCACGGGCCACAGCCACCCCAAGGTGGTGAAGGCCGTGGCCGACCAGGCCGCCTCGCTGCTCTTCTACTCCGCCGCCGCGGCCCTGCCCGTGCGGGACGCCGCCGCCACGCGGATCACCGCCTTCTCGGGCATGGACTCGGTCTTCTTCTGCAACAGCGGCGCCGAGGCCAACGAGAACGCGCTCAAGGTGGCGCTACTGCTGACGGGCCGGAAGACGCTTGCCGCCTTCGACGGCGGCTGGCACGGCCGGACCACCCTGGCCCTCTCGGTGACGGACGACCCCAAGATCACCCAGCCCTTCGCGGACAGCCTCACGCCCTGCCTGCGACTTCCCTTCGGCGACCTGGAGGCCCTGGCCGCCGCCGACTTCTCCGAGGTGGCCGGCGTCATCCTCGAGCCCATCCAGAGCATGGCCGGCATCAAGACCGCTTCGAAGGCCTGGTTCCAGGCCCTGCGGGCCAAGTGCGACGCCAGCGGCACCCTGCTTATCTTCGACGAGATCCAGACGGGCATGGGCCGCATGGGCACGCCCTTCGCCGCCCAGTTCTATGGCATGCGGCCCGACCTCATGACCTCCGCCAAGGGCCTGGCCTCCGGCGTGCCCATGGCGGCGCTCCTCATGACCGCCGCCGTGGCCTCCAAGCTCAAGGGCGGCGACCTGGGCAGCACCTTCGGCGGCGGCCCCCTGGCCTGCGCGGCCCTGCTGGCCACCGTGGACGTCATCGAATCGGAAGGGTTGATGACGCAGGCCTCCGAATCCGCCACGCGGCTTCGGAAGGAATTGAAGGGCTCTGTGGTCGAGACCGTCCAAGGCGAGGGTCTGTTGCTGGGCCTCCGTACGCCCCACGCCGCGGCCCTCAAGAAGCACCTCATGGCGCAGAACATCCTCCTGGGCGGCTCCGGCGATCCCCAGGTGCTGCGCCTCATGCCGCCCCTCAACGTCAGCGGCGAAGCCCTCACCGCCCTCGTCGCCGCGATCCAGTCCTTCCAGCCGCAGTAAAGGCTGGCAACCGCGAAAAGGGCGAAAGGACACGAAAGGGAAACGCCATGCAGCCGCCAGTCCGCCACTAGCCCACCCTCTTTTTTCGCGTGCCCGCAGGGCTTCGCGCCTTTCGCGGTTCCTGTTTCCTTCTCCCGCTTTCGCCGTTCCCGTTTTCCCGAGGTTTCCATGAAGCACTTCACCCGCATCGCCGACCTGGGCCCCGAGGGCGTCCAGCAGATCCTGGCCAAGGCCGCAGCCTGGAAGAAGACCCGGCCCGGCGCCATCTTCGCGGACCGCATCCTGGGCATGGTCTTCTTCAACCCCAGCCTGCGGACCCGGGCCAGCTTCGAGGCGGCCATGCTGCGGCACGGCGGCCACGCCATCGTGCTCGAGGTGGGTGCCGGAACCTGGAAGCTGGAGGACCGGGACGGCGCCGTGATGGATCAGGACCGGGCCGAGCACGTCCGCGAGGGCGTGCCCGTGCTGGGCCGCTACGTGGACGCCCTGGCCGTGCGGACCTTCAGCCACGGCGACGGCGACGACATCGACGAGTTGGATCCCGTCATCAACGCCTTCCGGCGCTTCAGCACCGTGCCCGTGCTCAGCATGGAGAGCGCCCGGGAGCACCCCCACCAGGGCCTCGCCGACCTCCTCACCATCCAGGAGGCCCATGGCACGACGAAGGTGCCCGTCACCCTCACCTGGGCGCCCCACATGAAGCCCCTGCCCAAGGCCGTGCCCAACTCCTTCCTGCTGACGGCCGCCGCCTGTGGCGCCGAGATCCGCGTGGCCAACCCCAAGGGCTACGAGCTGGCGCCGGAAGTGCGGGCGGAGGCCGAGAAGTACGCAGCGGCCACCGGAGGGAAGATCGTCTACACCACGGACCAGGACGCCGCCCTCGAAGGCAGCGCCGCCGTCTACGCCAAGGCCTGGGGCCCCTCCACCACCTCTGGCATTCCCGCCGCCCCCATGGCCGACCTCGCCACCTGGATGCCCACCGCCGCCCACATGCAGAAGGCCGCCAAGGAGGCGATCTTCACCCACTGCCTGCCCGTGCGCCGCAACCTCGAAGTCCACGACAGCGTCCTGGACGGCCCCTGGAGCCGCGTGGTGGACGAGGCCGAGAACCGCTTCCACGTGCAGCGGGCCACCATCCACCACCTTCTTAACGCCTGATCTTCCGTCCGATCCTGGAGTTTCTGATGCCGCTCTCCCCCAATCCCTACGCCGCCCTCAAGGAAGCCTCCCGCTACGTCCGCCTGTTCCGCGGGAAGACCTTCGTGGTGAAGGTGGGCGGCGAGGTCATCGCCGAGCCCAAGATCCGCAAGGCCTTCTGCGAGCAGATCGCCCTGCTGTGGTCCTTCTCCATCCGGGTGGTGGTGGTGCACGGCGGCGGCGCCGAGCTGGACGCCGTCTGCGAGGCCATGGACATCCCCGTGCAGAAGGTGGCGGGCCGACGGGTGACGAGCCCTGAGGTGCTGGACGCCGCCAAGATGGTCTTCGCGGGCCAGGTGCACATGGACCTTCTGGCGGAACTGCAGGCCGCCGGCGTGCCCGCCGTGGGCCTCACGGGCCTCGACGCCGGCCTGCTGAAGGCCACCAAGCGGCCCCCCGTGCCCGTGGTGCCCGACGGCGCCACCGAGCCCCAGCTGGTGGACTACGGCCTGGTGGGCGACATCGACACCGTGGATCCCCACGTGCTCAGCCACCTGCTCGAAGGGGGCTTCGTGCCCGTGGTGGCGCCGCTTTCCGGAGGGGAGGACGGCGCCATCTACAACACGAACGCAGACACCATCGCCGCCAGCCTGGCCACGGCCCTGGGCGCCGAGAAGCTCTTCTTCCTGCTCTCCGTGCCGGGCCTGCTGAAGGACGTGGCCAAGTCGTCCTCGCTGATCCCCCACGCCACCGTCGGGGAGCTCGCCTCCCTTGAGGCCAAGGGCATCATCAGCGGTGGCATGCGGCCCAAGCTCGCGGCCGTGAAGGCGGCCCTCCAGGGCGGCGTCTCCAGCGCCCACCTGGTGAGCGGCACCACGCCGGACGGCCTGCTGGCGGAGATCTTCACCAACGAGGGCAGCGGGACGATGATCGTCCCCGACGCCCCCACGGCCGGAACCAAGCCATGAGCCCCGCCGAGCTGCTCACGCTCCTGGTCGGCACGCCCAGCGTGTCCGGCGAGGAGGGCCCCCTCGCGGATCTGGTCCAGAACCTCCTGGCCACCCAGGGCTTCAAGGTCCAGCGCCAGGGGAACAACCTCTGGTTCAGCTTCGGAAAGCCGGGCGGTGCCCGGCTGCTGCTCAACTCCCACCTGGATACCGTTCCGCCCTGCGCCGGCTGGGAGGGCGATCCCTTCACGCCCGTCTGGCACGGCTCGCGGCTCCAGGGCCTGGGCGCCAACGATGCCAAGGGCTGCGTGACGGCCATCCTGCTGACCGCCTTCGATCTGGCCCAGACCCACCTCGATGGCGAGGTGGTCGTGGCCCTCACGGCCGAAGAGGAGACCGGCGGCCAGGGCATCGCCACCATCCTCGACCAGCTCGGTCCCTTCGATGGCGCCGTGGTGGGCGAGCCCACGGGGTTGCGGATCTGCGCCGCCCAACGGGGCATGCTCCTCCTGAAGTGCACGGCCCGGGGCCAGAGCGGCCACGTGGCCAACGCCCAGATGCTGGGCGCCGAGAACGCCATCCACAAGGCCGCCCGGGACATCGCCAAGGTCGCGGCCATGGAGTTCCCGGCCCACCCCCTGCTGGGCAGCCAGAAGGCCCAGGTCACCCAGATCAGCGGCGGCCTGCGGCGCAACCAGGTGCCCGACGCCTGCGAGTTCTTCATCGACCTCCGCACGGGCCCGGACCAGGACCACGACGCCCTGTGCGCCGACTTCCAGCGGCAGCTGGAGAGCGAGGTCGCCATCCACTCCAAGCGCTACCTGCCCAAGGGCACGGATCCCCAGCACGCCATCGTCCGCGCCGCCCTCCAGGCCGCGAAGAAGGCAGGCCCCGTGGGCTCCGGCACCACGTCCGACTGGGCCTTCCTCGGCGGCATCCCGGCGGTGAAGGCCGGCCCCGGCGACACCTTCCGCAGCCACAGCCCCAACGAGTACCTGACCATCCAGGAACTCGAGGCCGGCGCGGATTTCTATGCCAAGCTCGTTCCCGCGTTCTTCAAGATGCAGGTGCAGCCATGAGGCCGGAAGCCACCACCCTCTGGGCGAAGGACATCCCCCTTGATGCGGCCATCCACCGCTTCACCGTGGGCGAGGATCCCGAGACCGACCTGGCCCTCCTGGCCTGGGACGCCCTGGGCAGCGCCGCCCACGCGAAGATGCTGGCCGCCACGGGCCTCATCCCCGAGGCCGATGCCGTCTCGCTGGTCCGGGGCCTTAGGCGCATCGCCAACCTCGCCAAGCAGGGGGCCTTCCCCATCCCGCCCCACATGGAGGACGGCCACACGGCCATCGAAGCGGACCTCACGCGGCACCTGGGGCCCGTGGGCGGACGCATCCACCTGGCCCGCTCCCGCAACGACCAGGTGATCCTGGCCCTGCGCCTCTACCTCCGGGACAAGCTGGTGCGCCTGGGCCTGCGCGTGGCGGACCTGGCCGAGGGCTTCCTGGCCTTCGCCAAGGCCCACCAGGACACGCCTCTGCCGGGCTACACCCACCTGCGCCGGGCCATGCCCAGCACCTTCGGCCTCTGGGCCACGGCCTTCGCCGAGGGCCTGCTGGAGGAGCTGGAGGCCCTGCAGGGCGTCTACGGCCGCCTGGACCGCTGCCCCCTGGGATCCGCCGCCGGTTTCGGCGTGCCCCTGCCCATCGACCGGGCGCTCACGGCGAAGCTGCTGGGCTTCTCGAAGGTGCAGCGCAGCCCCATCGACGTGCAGAACAGCCGGGGCCGCCACGAGGCCACCGTCCTCCAGTGGGCCGCCTCCGTGGGCGGCGTGCTGGAGAAGTTCCTGTGGGACGTCTCCCTCTACAGCACCGAGGAGTTCGGCTTCCTCAAGCTGCCGGACGCCTTCACCACGGGGTCGAGCATCATGCCCCAGAAGAAGAACCCGGACGTCGTCGAGCTGGCGCGCGGCCGCTGCCGGGAGCTGCGGGGCGCCGCGGGCCTGGTGGAGCAGCTGGCCTCGGGCCTGCCCTCCAGCTACCACCGCGACTTCCAGCTGCTGAAGCAGCCGCTCATCACTGCCCTGCGCCACGCCGAGGACCTCTTCACCGTGTTGACGCCCCTGCTGCCCGCCCTCCAGGTGAAGGCCGAGGCCGCGACCCAGGCCTCCAGCGACGAGCTCTACGCCGCCCACCAGGCCTACGTCCTCGTGCAGGGGGGCCTGCCCTTCCGCGAGGCCTACCGCAAGGTGGCGCAGCAGATCCAGGACGGCACCTTCGCCCCGGACCGCAGCGCCCTCACCGCCACCCACCTGGGCGGCGCCGGCAACCTGGCCCTGGACGCCCTCGACGCCGACCTCCAGGCCGCTCGCGGCTGGATCGAAGCCAAGCAGAAGCAGCACGCCGACGCCGAAACCGCCCTCTGGACCGCCTGAAAGGATTCCCCATGAGCCAGCTCGCCGTTCTCGCCTTCTCCGGCGGTCTCGACACCTCCTTCTGCGTGCTCTACCTCAAGGAGCAGGGCTACGACGTGGCCACGGTCACGGTGAACACGGGCGGCTTCTCACCCGACGAGCTGGCCCGCATCGAGGCGGCCTCGCCGAAGCTGGGCGCCGTGAGCCACACCACGGTGGACGCCCGGGCCGGGCTCTTCGACGGCTACCTGCGCTACCTGGTCTACGGCAACGTGCTGCGGGGCCAGATGTATCCGCTGTCCGTCTCCGCCGAGCGGGTCTGCCAGGCCAAGGCCGTGGCGGAGCTGGCCAAGGACATGGGCGCCGCTGCCATCGCCCACGGCTCCACGGGCGCCGGCAACGACCAGGTGCGCTTTGACGTGGCCTTCCGCGCCCTGGCACCCGAGCTGGGCCTGCTCACCCCCATCCGCGACCTGGCCCTCTCCCGGGCCGAGGAGATGGCCTACTGCGCCGACCGGGGCGTGATCTTCCCCCCGAAGACGAAGGACTACTCCATCAACGAGGGCATGTGGGGCACCAGCGTGGGCGGCCGCGAGACCCTCGACCCGTGGACCTCCCTGCCCGAGGCGGCCTTCCCCGGCGGCGTCATCGGCACCCTGGCCCCCAAGTCGCTCGTCATCGGCTTCGAGCAGGGCGTGCCCGTCTCCCTGGACGGCAACAGCATGGACCCCGTCAACCTCATCGCCCAGCTCAACGCCGTGGGCCGCCCCTACGGCATCGGCCGGGGCGTGCACCTGGGCGACACCATCCTGGGCATCAAGGGCCGCGTGGGCTTCGAGGCCCCGGCGGCGCACCTGCTCATCGGCGCCCACCGGGAGCTGGAGAAGCTGGTGCTCAGCGGCAAGCAGCTGTTCTGGAAGGAGAGCCTGGGCAACCTCTACGGCTCCCTCCTCCACGAAGGGCACTTCTTCGACCCCCTGGCCCGCGACCTGGAGGCCTTCCTCACGTCCAGCCAGGACCGCGTGAGCGGCGAGGTGCGCCTCACCCTGCACCCCCGCGCCTTCGTGGTGGAGGGCGTGCAGTCCCCCTACTCCCTGATGGACCCCCGCATCGCCACCTACGGCGAAGCCAACAAGCTCTGGACCGGCGAAGAAGCCGCCGGCTTCGCCAAGCTGTTCGGGGTACAGCAAGTTTTGACGCTTAAGGCAAAAAGCAACTGATTCACGACTAGGACAGATTTTTCAGGAACAACTCACGCGGAGGGTCGCAGAGAAAACAGAGAACGCGGAAAAAGACAGGGACTCATTCCTCCGCGCCCTCCGCTGTCTCTTCTTTTCTCTGCGAGCGTTTTTCTTTCTTCGCCGTATCGTGGCCATTTTTGAAAGGCCCCCCATGCGCATCCACGTCGACAAGCTCGCCTCGGTCACCCGCAACCTGCGGCTGGGCCGGACCCTCACCCTCGGGCCGGAGATCCTGCTGGAGGAGGGCTCCGTCATCGCCTGCCGCATCCGCGGCGAGAAGACCACGTACAACCAGCTGGAGGATCCCCACGGGCGCATGAGCACCCTGCACGACGGGGACATCGTCGTGGGGGCCCTGGGCCACCGCAACGCGCTGCAGGGCTACGAGGGCGTCATGCCCGAGTCCCTGAAGCCCGGCGACACGGTGAACCTGCTCAACATGGGCGGCGTGCTCGGCAAGTGCCTCTCCCACAACCCAGACGTGGGCAAGCCCTTCGAGCTGGAGGTGCTGGGCCAGGTGCTCGTCTTCCCCGAGTTCCAGTCCCGGGCCGGCCAGCCCGCCCACATCCGCATGGGCGCCCTCAAGGGCACCAGCCTCTCGCTCCACTGCCCCGTGGTGTACGTGGCGGGCACCTGCATGAACGCGGGCAAGACCGCCGCGGCCTGCGCCAGCATCCGCGTGCTCAGCCGGGCGGGCTACCGCGTGGGCGCCTGCAAGCTCACGGGCGTGTCGCTCATGCGCGATGCCCTGGCCATGCGCGACTACGGCGCGGAGGTGGCCCTGGACTTCACCGACGCCGGCAGCGTCTGCACGGATGCCGGCAGCGCCGCCGCCATGTCGCGCATCATCTTCTCGGAGCTGGCCACGCACGGCGTGGACGTCATCGTGGCCGAGACCGGCGACGGCATCATGGGCGAGTACGGCGTCCAGTCCATCCTCGCGGACCCGGACCTGAAGGCCCTGGGCGGCGCCTTCCTTCTCTGCGCCAACGACCCCGTGGGCGCGGCGGGCGGCGTCCACTACCTGAAGTCCGCCTTCGGCATCCAGACGGACCTGGTGGCCGGCCCCGCCACGGACAACCGCGTGGGCGAGCGCTTCATCGCCACCCTCGGCCTCCCCGCCCGCAACGCCCGCGCCGACGCCGAGGCTCTCGGCAAGTTCGTCCTCGGCCTCGTCGAGCCCAAGATCTCGGCCAAGGTTTGATCGGCCATCCCACCGCGATTGGCGTTCTTCTTCTCCAGGATTGGCCATGACCTCAGTTGATGTCCTCATCCTCGGCGCGTCGGGCTACGGCGGGGGGGAGCTGCTGCGCTGGCTCTCCATGCACCCGTCAGTGGCCACCCTGCGGGGCACGGCCCGCAGCCACGCGGGCAAGCCCTTCCACGCCCAGCACCCGAATCTGCGGGGGCTGGCGGAGGGCACCTTCGAGGCCGCACCCGACTGGGCGGCCCTGGCCCAGAGCCCGAAACCCGTTCTCTTCTCGGCCCTGCCCCATGGCGAGCTGGGGAAGCTCTGGCCGGAGATCGAGGCGGCGGGGAAGGATCACGACCTCCTGGAGCGGCTCACGGTCATCGATCTCTCCACGGACTTCCGGCTGGATCCCACCTGGGTCTACGGCCTGGTGGACTGGAAGCCCGGGCGCATGAAGGGCGCGAAGCGCATCGCCAACCCGGGCTGTTTCGCCACGGCCCTGCAGCTGGCCCTGCTGCCTCTGGCCCAGTGGAAGCCCGCCTTCGTGGCCGTCACGGCAGCCACGGGATCCTCGGGATCGGGCGCCGCGCCCAGCGAGACCACCCACCACCCCACGCGGGCCACGGACTTCCGCGCCTACAAGATGCTCAGCCACCAGCACGAGGCCGAGGTGCTGCGCACCTTGGCGGCCGAAGGCTGGGAGGCGCCCCTCAGCTTCGTGCCGCAGAGCGCGCCCATGGTCCGGGGGATCTTCGCCACGGCGCAGTTCCCGCTGCCCGCGGGAATCGAGCCCTCGGCCCTGCGGGCCCACTACGAGGCCTTCTACCAGGACCGGTTCTTCGTGCGGATCGTGGACGGATCGCCCCGCGTGGCGGCCACCACGGGGAGCGCCTTCGCGGACCTCGCGGTGGCGGCCAAGGGTGGCCACGGGGCCGTGATGGTGGCCCTCGACAACCTCGGCAAGGGCATGGCCGCCCAGGCCGTGCAGAACCTCAACCTGGCCCTGGGACTGCCGGAGTGGACCGGGCTGAAGGTGGCCGGAGGCTATCCGGGATAAAGCGGGTTCCCCTGCAAGAGGCGGGACCCGCGCTAATCCAAGAGCGAGGCGCGCACCCCGGCAGCGATCGCGTCCACGACCTTGGCCATCCCCTGCAGGTACGGGGAGCGCTTGACCGTGACCGCGAGCTGGAGATCGAGCCCCACGACCTCCACTTCAACGATGCCCGCGGGCCGGGTCCGCGCGAGCAGGCGGCGGGGCATCAGGCTCAAGCCGACCCCCTCTTTCACCAAGGCGAGCTGAAGCCGCGCATCCTGCACTTCCGCCGCGAGGTCCAGGTGGCCGCCCTGGCGCGCCACCTCAGCCACGAGCCGCCGACGCGCGTCGCAGGGTTCCGGGTTCAGGATCCATGCCTGGCGATCGAGGCCCTCGGAAAGCCTCCCCTCGGCGACGAGCCGTGAGGAGGCGATGACGGCCAGGCGCTCATGACAGAGGGTGCCCGCATCCTCCCCTGCGGTCTCTCCCGACAGCAGGATCGCGGCATCCAGCCGCCCACGCCGGAACTGCTCCGAGAGGTCATCGCTCCATCCGGTCGCCAGCAGGATCGACACCCGCGGGAAGCGCTTCCGGAGGTCCTTGATGATCCGGGCGAGGCCGTCATCGGCCAGGCCGTTCGTGACCCCCAGCCGAAGACGGCCCTCGGGTTCGGAGTGCCCCAGCCGGCTCTTCATCCCGGCATACGCCGCGAGAATCTCGCGGCAACGGGCCAGCGCCTCGACGCCGGCGGGGGTGAGCCCGGACGGTTTCAGACGGCGATCGAGCAAGGCTACCCCGAGTTCCTGTTCGAGCCGCTGGATCTGCCGGGTGACGGCGGGCTGGGTCAGCGGCAACCGTTCCGCCACCTTCTGGATCGATCCCTCCTCGGCCAGGAGGACGAACGTGCGCATCTCATCGAGCATCATTCCATCCATGCATAATTATTTTAAATATAATGAATTTGAACAACATGCAAGCCAATGCCATCTTTGCCGTGGAAGTCGCATAAGGAGAAGCAGATGAAAGCGATCCTGCTCCACGGCGAACCGGGTGCTGCCCGTTTGCAACTGGTCGACCGGCCGGTCCCTGAACCGAAGCGGCACGAGGTCATCGTGCGGGTCAGGGCCAGCGCGCTGAACTACCGCGACCTGGAGATCGTGCGTGGCACGTACCACACCTCATTCGCGCTTCCGCTGATTCCCCTTTCCGATGGCGTGGGGGAAGTCGTGTCCGTGGGAGAGGGCGTGACGCGCGTCAAGATCGGGGATCGCGTGTGCAGCGCCTTCTGGCAGCGCTGGGTCGCCGGAGGCTTCGATATGGCGGAGCCCTCGTACCAGCTCGGCGGCCCGATTGATGGGATGCTGGCGGAATACGCGAGGTTGGACGAGCAGGCGGTCGTGCTCGCGCCAAGGCATCTGAGCGATGCGGAGGCAGCCACGCTGCCGTGCGCGGCCGTCACCGCCTGGCACGCCCTGGTCACCGAGGGTGCCCTGAAGCCCGGCGAGACGGTTCTGACGCTGGGAACAGGAGGCGTCTCGCTCTTCGCGCTCCAGTTCGCGAGGAGCGCGGGTGCCCGGGTCATCGTGACATCGAGCAGCGATGAGAAGATCGAGCGCGCCAAGGCGCTGGGAGCCTTCGCCGGCGTCAACTACCGGCGCCACGAGGACTGGGCCGGAGAGGTGCTGCGCCTGACGGACGGGCGAGGCGTGGATCACGTCCTGGAGGTCGGCGGACCAGGAAGCTTCGCCCAATCCCTGCGGGCCGTGCGGCTGGGCGGGCAGATCAACGTCATCGGCTATCTCGGCGGAACAGAAGGCACCATCAATCCGCTGGACATCTTCCGGCGGCAGGCCCGGGTGCGGGGCATCCCCGTCGGATCCCGAGCCTCCTTCGAAGCCCTGGCCCGCGCGATGGAAGCGCAGGAGCTCCGACCCGTCATCGACCGGATCTTCCCGTGGACGGAAGCCGCCGATGCCTTCCGGTACCTCGCAAGCGGCGCCCACTTCGGAAAGGTCGTCCTGCAACACGACGCCCCGTCTTCCTGAAGGGTGGGGCCCCGGGCCCGGACCATCGATCATGATCGACCTCTGCGTCCATTTATAGACATCCCTGGGCCTTGTGGGATGATGATTGACCCTTTCCGGAGCGTCTATGAATCCGTCCCTTCTCACCCGTGAAGCCCTGGGGCAGTTCGCCAGCGCGAGCCGTGCGGCCTTCGAAGCGGAGCTGAAGACCCTGGTGGAGATCCCCTCCATCAGCGCCGATCCGGCCCGGCAGGGCGACGTGCGGCGCGTGGCCGAGGCCGCCCGGGCGCTCTTCGAGCGGCACGGGGGCAAGGCCGAGATCCTGGAGACCAGCGGCAATCCGCTCATCCACGGCTGGTTCGGGGAGGATCCCAACTGCCCGACGATCACGGTCTACAACCACATGGACGTGCAGCCCGCCAATGAGCCCGAGTGGACGGCAGAGCCCTTCACCTTCGTGGTGGACGGCGACACCTACCGGGGCCGTGGCAGCACGGACGACAAGGGCCCGGCGGTGACGGCCTTCTTCGGGGCCCTGGCCGCCCGCAAGGCGGGCGTGCCCCTCAACATCCACTTCCTGTGGGAGACCGAGGAGGAGATCGGCTCCCCCAGCTTCGAGGGCGGCCTGAACCGCCACAGGGACCGCCTGAAGACCGACGCCATCGTGGTGAGCGACACGGTCTGGATCACCCGCGGCAAGCCCAGCACGCCCGCGGGTCTCCGCGGCCTCAAGGGCTTCCGCCTCACGCTGGAGACCGCGGACCACGACCTGCACAGCGGCGTGGTGGGCGGCGCGGCCCGCAACCCCCTGGCCGAGCTCATCAAGGTGGTCGCCGCCATGATGGACGGCGAGACCGGCAAGGTGAAGATCCCCGGCTTCTACGACGAGGTGGTGAAGCCCTCCAAGCAGGAGCTGGAGGAGTGGGCCCACGCGGGCTTCAGCGTGGAGACCTTCAAGAAGGACCACATGATCACTGGCATGCGCACGGAGGATCCCATCAAGGTCATGAAGCGCGTGTGGGGCCGGCCCACCATGGAGGTCCACGGCGTCGTGGGCGGCTACACGGGCCCCGGCATCAAGAGCGCCGTGCCGCCCCGGGCCGAGGTGAAGCTCTCCTGCCGCCTGGTGCCGGACATGGACGAGGCGAAGACCATCGAGCGCGTCCGGGCCTTCGTCAACGAGCACTTCCCCGATGTGCAGTTCCACGAGGAGCACGGCCTGGCCCCCTTCAAGGGCCACGTCACCGGCCCCTACGCCGAGGCCATCAAGGACGCCTACCGCTTCGCCTTCGACGCGCCCTGCTCCTTCACCCGCGAGGGCGGCAGCATCGGCGCCGTGAAGACCATGGAGGACATCCTCGGCTGCGAGGTGTTCTTCCTGGGCCTCAGCCTCCCCAGCCACGGCTACCACGCCCCCAACGAGAACTACGACTGGGAGCAGGCCTCAGGCGGCATCGCCGCCTTCGCCCACTACTTCGAGACGGTGAGCGGGATCAAGGGCTGAGCGCCCTTCCTTGCGAAAATCGCCGGCCGAATGGCCGGCGATTTTCGTCAGAAGGTGCCCTGCACCAGCCCCCCGTCCACCAGCAGGCTCTGGCCGGTGACGTAGCTCGCGGGGGTTCCGCAGAGGAAGGCGATGACGGCGCCGACCTCGCCGGGGTCGCCCAGGCGGGCGGCGGGGATGGCGGCGGCGGTGCGGGCGTAGTACTCGTCCATGGAGATGCCCTCGGCGGCGGAGCGCAGCTCGGCCAGGTGGACCTGGCGGTCGGTCATCACGTGGCCGGGCAGGACGGCGTTCACCGTGATCCCGTCCGCGGCGGCCTCCTGGGCCAAGGTGCGGGTGAGGCCGGAGAGGCCGGCTCGCAGCGTCGAGCTGATGGTGAGCAGGGGCGTGGGCTGCTTGGCCACCAGGCTGGTGATGTGGACGATGCGCCCCCACCGGGCCGCCCGCATGCCGGGCAGCACGAGGCGCGAGAGGCGCACCACGTTCATGAGCGTGGACTCCACCCCGGCGGCCCAGTCGTCATCGGAAAGTCCGGAGAACCCGGCCGCCTTGGGCCCGCCGGTGTTGGTCACGAGGATCTCCACGGGGCCCAGGGCCACCGCCGTGGCCTGGTGCCAGCGGGCCAGGTCTTCGGCCTTCGCCACGTCCGCGGCCAGGGCCAGGGCGGGCACGCCCAGGGCTTCCAGCTCGGCCTTCACCGCCGCCAGGGCCTCGCCGCCCCGGCCGCAGACCGACACCGCGCAGCCCTCCGCCGCCAGGGCCAGGGCCGTGGCGCGGCCCAGCCCCTTGCTGCCGGCCGCCACCATGGCCACCTTGCCGCGAATGCCGAGATCCATGGGTTCCTCCTGGACTACCGGGATGGGGGTGGCGTCGGGTTTCCGGGAAGCAGAGGGGCGGACGCGGCCGGCTCCGCGCGCCGGGGCGCGGCGGGCGGCGGGCAGCCCTGGGCCTGGCCCAGGCCCTTGAGGTAGGCCCGCCGGGTCAGGCCCGCGGCCACGGCCTCGGCCACCAGCCGGGAGTGGCGCTCGGCCCCGCTCAGCTTCCGCACCCAGCCCCGGAAGGGGATGAGGCCCTCGGTGGTGTGGCGCACGGCGCCCACGGCCGCGCCGCTGGCCTCGGCCCGCCCGCGTTCACCCAGGCTCGGATCCGCCGTCGGAGGGGCGTCCAGGTCCGGCGGCAGGGCCGCGTCCAGCTGCCGCACCTCCGCCACCAGGCCGGCGCAGGTGGGATCCGTCGGTGGTCCGTAGGGGGCCTTCTGGGCCGCCAGCAGGATCGGCGGGATCTTGGCGCGCACCAGGTTGAGGTCGCCCAGGGGCGCCGTGGCGGCGCCGGAGAGGCCCCCGGTTTCGGGCTTGGCGCAGCCGGAGAGCGCCAGCATGGCTGGAAGGACCAGCAGGGCGACGACCGGGAAGAGGGCGGGCTTCATGGCGCCCAGCATACCGGCTCAGCGATTCGGATGCCCCCTGATGGCCCCCGATGGCTCTCGGCACGCCACTGCTACCCTCGGAGGATGCCCGCCCTGGAACTGGCCTCCCTCACCAAGCGCTTCGGCGACAAGACGGCCGTCGAAGACCTCAGCCTGTCGCTGGAACCCGGCGCCTTCCTGGGCCTGCTGGGCCGCAACGGCGCCGGGAAGAGCACCACGCTGAAGATGGTCACGGGCCTGCTGAAGCCCACGTCGGGCCGCATCCGCGTGCTGGGCCTGGACCTCGAGGCCGATCCCCTGGCCGTGAAGCGCCAGATCGGCGCCATGCCCGAGGACATGGCCCTGCTGGACATGCTCACGGGCCCCCAGTACCTGCGCTTCGTGGGGCGGATGTACGGGATGCCGGACGCCCTCATCGACGGCCGCCGGGAGGAGCTGTTCGACGCCCTGGACCTGGCGCCCGGCCCCAAGACCCTCATCGCGGACTACAGCTTCGGCATGAAGAAGAAGGTGGCCCTCTGCGCGGCGCTCATCCACGGACCCCAGGTCGTCTTCCTCGACGAGCCCTTCGAGGGCATCGACCCGGTCACCAGCCGCACCATCAAGGACATCCTCCAGAGCCTGCAGCAGCGGGGCGTGACGCTGGTGCTCACCAGCCACATCCTCGAGGTGGTGGAGAAGCTCTGCCCCCTCATCGCCATCCTGGACGAGGGCCGGCTCAAGGGCTTCGGCCCCCTGGACGAGCTGCGCCGCGGCGGCGAGAGCCTGGAGCAGCTCTTCGTCGATCTGGTGGGCGGCGGGCAGAAGGGGGCGCTCTCGTGGCTGTGAGCCCTTTCCGCGCCCTGCTGGCGGCCCATGGGCAGGCCACCTGGAACCGCTCCGCCCAGGAGCTGGGCCGCCAGGGGGCGTGGGTGCTGGCCCTGGTGGTGGGGATCCTCGCCGCCTTCGCGGCCGTGAGCCTGATCCTGGGCGGCGGGGCCCTGGGCTGGCTGCTGGGCAGCCGCCTGGATCGGCCCATCGCCGCCACCCTCCTGGGTGCCGTGCTCGCCTTCTTCGGCTTCGGCGGCGGCCTCATCGGCGGCGTGCTGGGCGGGGCCCGGGAGCTGGCCTGGGAGGCCTACCGGGGCTTCCCCCTGCGGCTGCGGACCCTCTATCTGGCGGAGCTGACGGCGGGCCTCGTGGACATGCTGCCGCTGACCATGAGTCTGGCCCTGACCGGCCTGCTGCTGGGCCTCGGCCTGGCCGCGCCCCGGACCCTGGTCCTCGTGCCCCTGGTCCTCGTCGAGACGCTGCTGATGATGCTGGCCCTCCAGCTCCTCGTGGGCGGCCTGGCCTCGGCCCTGGTGAAGCGCCTCCGCGTGGCCCTGACGGCCCTGGCCGTCCTGGCCTGGCTGGGCTCCACCCTGATGTCCCCGGGCCTGCCGAAACGTGGATCGGGTGCCGCTGCCGGGTCGGCGGCCCGGCCCGTCCAGGCCGCCCAGATCGAGCAGGTCCAAGCCCTGGGGCGGGGCGCGGCCCGGGTGCTGGAGGCCCTGCCCACCCACGGCGCCGCCCGGAGCCTGGCGGAGGCGCGGGCGGGGCACTGGGGCGCGGCCCTGGCCCTGCACCTCTACCCGCTGGCCCTGCTGGCGCTGGTGATGGTGCTGGGCGCCCGCCTCATGGCGCGGGAAACCAGCGGGGCCCCGGCCGCCGCCCCGCAGACTCGCGGCCCCGACCGCCTCTGGAGCTTCCGCCATCCCGCAGAGGGCCTCGGGCGGCTTCACTTCCAGACGATCATGCGCAGCCACCTGGGCCGCTTCGCCTTCCTCATGCCCCTCATGACCGTGGTGCTGCTGAAGGGGCCCTTCGCCCAGTTCAAGGCCAACCCGCTCTGGACCGTGCCCGCCGCCTTCGCCTACCTGTCCCTGGTGGCCAACAACTTCGTGTTCAACCAGTTCGGCCTGGACCGGCACGGCGTGAAGGGCCTCCTGCTCCTGCCCGTGGGCCCGGAGGACCTGCTCAAGGGGAAGCTGCTGGGCCTGGCCGCCCACCAGGGGCTCCAGGCCCTGGTCCTCGCCGGCCTGCTGATGCTGCTGGACCACGCGGGCCCCATCCCGCTCCTGGGCGGCATGCTGCTCATGGGCTGCATCTTCCTGGCCCAGACCGCCGTGGGGCAGTGGACCTCCACCTGGGCGCCGCGGCCCATGGCCATGGACAGCCTCAAGAACAACAGCATGCCCTTCGCCCTGGGCCTGCTGAGCATGGGCACTTCGGCCGTCTGGGCCGGCCTCTTCGGCGGCGCCTACGCGCTGCTGGCCTGGATCTCGCCGCGGCTGCTGGTGCCGGGCATGGCGCTGCTCTTCGGGCTGGTGCTCACGGCCCACCTGCTCCTGCTGCCCGCCGCGGCCGCGGCCCTGGACCGCCGCCGGGAGAAGCTGGTGGAGGCCCTGGGATGAACCCCGAGGCGCTGCGTCTCGCCGCGGAGCTGGGTGGGACTGTGCTCTCGGCGCCCAGCGCTTCCGGGGGCGGCAGCCTCATCCTCGTGGAGCGGATCCAGGCCCACGGCCTGCCCCAGGTGCTGGTGCTGGGCCGGACGGCGGAGGATCTGCGCGCGCCGCTGGAAGCCGCCGATGCCGTCCAGGCCCGGGGCTTGGCGGTGAACGTGCTGGGCCTCGTACCCGCGCCCGGCTGCGACCTGGCCGCTGCCCTGGACCTGCATCGCCGCCGCCTTGGCGCCCTGGTCTGCGCGCTGGACGCGGGCCTGCCCTGGCTGGACGGCAAACCCATGCTGGTGCGCCGCCTGCCGGGCCGCATCGCCCGCGATCTTCCCGTCGCCCTGCCCAAGGCGCCCATGGGCCCCCTGGAGAAGGCCGAATTGAAGGGCTTCCTGGCGGACTGGGACAAGGATCGCCGCAAGATGACCTTCCGCCGGCCCGAGTGGCGGGAGGCGCCGGATCACGAACTGCACGGCGGCTTCGAGACGGACCTCTGGCCCGGCGTGCCCCTGCCCGAGGGGGCCGAGCTGCGCGTGCCGCCCCTGGTGCTGCCCGAGGCCACGGCCCTCACGAACGCCCTGCGCGCGGCCCTGCGCGAGGCCACCGGCCAGCCCGTCCCCTTCCTGCCCCTGCCCGGCGATCCCGCGCCCCTCCACGCCCTGCGCGCGCTCACACCCGAGGCCACGGCCTTCCGCGGCCCCGTCCGCGCCTGGGAGCTCGCCTTCGAAGGCCTCTCCCGCCTGCCCGCGCCACCCCACTTCTGCGCCCGCTGCTGATCGGGGAGAATCAGCCCGAAAGATCGAACCGCGAAAGACGCGAATCGCCCTGCGGGCGCGCGAAAGGCGGACGATCCGGCTTCCGCCTCCACGCGCGGGGCGGGTCTGGCGGCCTTCAGGAGCCGGCAGTCCCGCCCCGCGTGTGGCCAGACGCGCCTCGCGCGCCTGGGGGCCGGAGGCCCAGGCGGCCCATCCTCGCCGCGTTTCGCGCCCTTTCGCGTCTTTCGCGGTTCCTTGCTTTTCTGGCCGAGTCGGGCCCATCACCAGGAAGATGTTCTGGGCACCGATTGCGGTGATGAAATCCCAGGCGCAAAGGCCTTCACTCTAGAATCCAGGGAAGCCTTCCCCCCGCAGCCCCATCCCCGGAAGCCCCATGCCCGACCGCATCGGCAAGTTCGAGATCCTCCGCACCCTGGGCCAGGGGGCCATGGGCGAGGTGTTCCTGGCGCGGGACACGACGCTGGGGCGCGAGGTAGCCCTCAAGACCATCCGGCCCCAGGCGGACGCCGAGGCCCTGGGCGACCTGAAGGCCCGCTTCGCGCGGGAGGCCCAGTCCGCCGCCGGGCTGCACCACCCGAACGTGGTGACCATCTACGAGTTCGGCGAGGCGGACGGCCTGCTCTACTTCGCCATGGAGGTGGTGGAGGGCCCCAGCCTGGAGAGCCTCCTGCGCCGCCAGGCCCTGGCGCCCCGGGCCTTCCTGGAGGCCATGGCCCAGGTCTGCGACGGCCTCCAGGCCGCCCACCAGAAGGGCATCGTCCACCGCGACATCAAGCCGGCCAACATCATGATCGCCCGCGAAGGCGAGCGGCCCGTGGCCAAGATCCTGGACTTCGGCGTGGCGAAGTCCCTGGGCCAGGAGGCCACCCAGACGGGCATGGTGGTGGGCACCCTGGCCTACATGGCCCCCGAGTACCTGAGCCGGGGCCAGGCCACGCCCTCCGCCGACCTCTTCGCCGTGGGCGTCATCCTCTACGAGGGCCTGGCGGGGCACCGCCCCTTCCAGGGCGACACCAACGGCTCGCTCATCTACTGCATCCTCAACGAGCCCACCCCCGACCTGGACATCGAGGCCCTCGACGGCCTGAACCCCGCCCTGCGGGACCTGGTGGCCCGGGCCCTGGCCAAGGATCCCCTGGAACGCTTCGGCTCCGCGAAGGAGCTGGGCGAGGCCCTGCGCGCCGCCCTGGATCCCGCCTGGCGGCCTCAAGATCAACCGACTGTCGCCCTTCCCCATCCGGCCAAGGCCGCCCCCCGGCGCCGTGGGACCTGGGCCCTGGGGCTGGCGGGCCTGCTGGCCGCGGGGGGCGTCGCCTGGTGGGCCCTGCGCCCGGCCCCGCCGAGGAACGCCGCCCTGGACGATGCCGCCTTGAAGGGAGCCGAGGCCCTGGTGGACAGCGACCCCCTCAGCGCCCTGCGCATCATCCGCGACGTGCTGGCCCAGGCCCCGCCCGGCCAGCGGGTGGACCCCGACGCCCTGGCCCTCCTGCTGGTGGTCCAGTACCGCGCCAAGGACCTGGAAGGCTTCCTCGCCACCCTCAAGGACGCCGAGGCCCGGGGCGTCCCCGCCGCCGACCTCCTCCAGAACCGCCGCTACAAAGCCATGCTCACCCAAGACCGCAAGGCCGGGCGACTGCCGGCGGAGCTGAGGGCGCGGCTGCTGAAGGGGGATTACGGGGCGTGAGGGCCGGATGGGCCGGTCTACCGTTCAGGGCTAGATTTCGACCGTCCGGACGATTTTCTTGAAGTTACAGGACAAGCATGTCTACATGATGAGAACTGAAAGATTCGCTCCCCACAGATTACTCAACCTTCCGTTTCAGCAGCTTCGCTGCCTATTCCTGCTTATTCATCTCAACACTATGACATTCAGTCAGCAGTTACTACCCGACCAACTTCAAGAGTTGCACAAGCTTTGCCTTATCGTAGAAAGATTTGCCATTCCATCACAATTATTTGGAGATTAATTCATGGAATTCCCAACCAGACCAGGAGATAAACTAGAATCCGTCGATTTTCAAGACACCATAATTAATAAAGATTTTTCTAATTTTAGGATTGAATGGTGTCGAGGTAAATCCATTAAATTCCAAAATTGCAATTTCCATTCCGCACTCTTTCGTTTATGTTATTTTCACAAAGCCAGTTTTGTAAACTGTGATTTCACGGGTTCTATTTTCGTTGATTCGAATCTTAGAGGCGCCACCTTCGAGCAATGCAAATTCCATTATTCTCAATTTAAATCAACACAAGTAGACCTTTCTCAAATCGAAAAGAATCTTCCAGAGTGGGAGAATTGCAGGAGAGAACTGCTTCGCAATTTAAGGAAGAATGCTGAATCTATCGGTGAGGTAGATGATGTTCGAAGGGCCTTCGCTTTAGAAATGGAAAGTGCACACGAACATTGGAGGAATGCTTGCAAACAGCCCAGCCAATATTATAAATCCCACTACAAGGGCTTTCAGGGCAAATTTTATGCTTGGAAAAATCGGATTTCATTGTTAACCCAAAAATATTATTGGGGTTATGGCGAGTCCCCTCTTCGGCTCATGTTTTTTACTGTATTAATTTTACTAATTTTCTCATTAATGTTGCGACCAGTTAATGTCGTAGAAAAAGAGCTTAATTTTTATACCAAGTTTACATCATTGTTTTTAAGCACACTTGGTGGAAAATCTTCAATTCTTGAAAATCGTAGTCAAATCTTTTTGTGTTTATTCTCGCTTTTCAGGCTTGCATCTATAGGCCTTTTTGCTGCGACGGTTGTTCGTCGCTTGGCTCGGCGTTAACCAATGCAAGTCGCAATTTTTGGATCAGGAGCTCGTGGCACAAGCGATAAATTAAGTGATTTTGATATAATAGCTGTTCTTGACGAAAATGAAATCACCCATAAAGATCACGCGATCAGTCTTCTTAAATCGCAAATAGTAGAGAATGCTAGTATCTCCGTCTATGGAAAGCTCAGATACAGACAAATGCTAGAATCAGGATCCCCATTCGTTTGGCATATTTTTCTCGAACATAAGCCACTCCAACCTTATTCTAACGATATTTTTAAATTAACTCCAAACCCATACATAACAGCGCATCAAGATGTTGAAAAAATGTTCTGCATTCTAAAAGCATCACGAAAGTCTCTAATTAATACAAGACATAGCACAATTTATGAAGCAGGCCTGCATTATGTTTGCGCTCGAAACATCGCAATGTTTGCTTCAAAGATATTGATTGAAAAATTTGATTTCTCTAGAAAATCTCCATTTTCTCTAAATCCAGTTATCACCTTTCCGCTTTCCGAGGAGGAATACAACGAAATCCTTCTAGCACGCCTCGCATCAACTCGTGGTTTTGCACCGCCAATTCTTGATCATTCCTTAACAGTTCATTGGAGCAATTTATTAATTAAATGGGCTGATTTCATTTTAACTTCTATTCGACGGGAGGATAATCTTGTTAGACCCATTTCAGCATCGAGTTGCCACTGAACGGCGTATTATTGCTACAATCAATGCTTCCAACAAATTCCCAGCCGAACTCTCCGGCCTCACTTCGGCGGCCATTGAAAATTGGCGAGACTCCATTTCCCACTCACCTAATCCTGCATTAGATCAAATCACAGACACTTTATACTCACTAGCGACAGCCACGCACTCCATCGTAAATGTCAGTGACGAGATTTTCGAAGAATTTGAACCAGCAATTATAGATCACCAGATTTCCCTTCTATCTTCCATGGTTAGAGAACTGACCTTCCCCTCGGATCAGCCTTGACCAAGGCCCTTGCTTGAACACGCGCACCCCTCTGCCTCGGACCTTAGCTGCATTGTTTTCCCATCTCTCTCAACGTCTTGCTTCTCCAGGCCCTGCTTGCCACCTCACTGCTTGAGGGTCGCTTAGCTTTATTATCACCCCTCACACACATACCAAAAACCGCCCGAATGGGCGGTTTTTGGTATGTCCACGCCCTAACGGGCGCGATTCGAACCCTACATATTCAACGCCCGCCCATACACCGCCCGCGCCGCCTCAGGGAACACTTCGTTCAGGCTGGGGTGGGGATACATGGTGTTGATCAGCTCGTCCACGGTGAACTCGCCGCCCATGAGGGCCACACTGGAGGCGACGAGCTCGGTGGCCTTGGGGCCGAGGATGTGGATGCCGAGGATCTCGCCGTACTTCTTGTCGGCCACGATCTTGATGAAGCCGTGGGGCTCGCCCACGATGTTGGCCTTGGCCATGGGGGCGAAGGGGAAGGTGCCCACCTGCACGTCGTAGCCCTTGGCCCGGGCGGCCTTCTCGTTGAGGCCGATGGTGCCCACCTCGGGATCGCAGTAGGTGCAGGCGGGGAAGCGGTCGTAGCGCACGGGGTGGGGATGCACGTCCTTGCCCAGGCTCTGGGCGGCGTGCTCGGCGGCCACGATGCCCTCGTCGCTGGCCACGTGGGCCAGCCAGGGGGTGCGCACGATGTCGCCGATGGCGTAGAGGCCGGGCTCGCCGGTCTGCATGAACTTGTCGATGACGACGCAGCCGCGGTCCACCTGGGCCTTGGTGGCCTCCAGGCCGATGCCCTCCACCATGGGCGCGCGGCCCACGGCCACCAGCAGGTGGCTGCCCACCACCTCGCCGGGGGTCTCGCCTTCGAGGAAGCACACCACGCCGTCGTCCCGCTTCTCGATGCGGGTGATCTTGGTCTTGGTGCGCACATCCATCTTGTAGGTCTTCTTGAAGATCTTGGCCAGCTCCAGGCCGATCTCCTCGTCTTCGAGGGGCAGGATGGTGTCCATGAACTCCACCAGGGTCACCTTGGAGCCCAGGCGGCTGAACACGGAGGCGAACTCCACGCCGATGGCGCCGGCGCCCAGGATGACCAGGTGGCTCGGCAGCTCGGTGAGGTCCAGGATGTGGTCGCTGTTGAGCACGCGGGCGCCATCCGTTTCCAGGCCGGGGATGGGCTTGGGGGCGGAACCCGTGGCCAGGATGATGCGCTTGGCCTCGTGCACCTCGCCCGCCACATCCACGCGCCCGCCGCCCAGGAGCTTGCCGAAGCCCTTGAGCACGGTCACCTTGTTCTTCTTCATGAGGAACTCGATGCCCTTGGCGTTCTTCAGGACGATGCGGCCCTTGCGCTTGACGATGGTGGCGAGGTTGGCCTTCAGGCTCTTGGCGTCCACGCCGTCGATGCCGTAGTCGTCGGCCACCTGCATCTGCTCGAAGCGGTGGGCGCTCTCCAGCCAGGTCTTGGCGGGGATGCAGCCGCGGTGGAGGCAGGTGCCGCCCAGGCCCGCATCCTTCTCCACCAGGGCCGTGTTCAGGCCCAGCTGGGCGCCGCGGATGGCGGCGATGTAGCCGCCGGGGCCGGAGCCGATGACGATGAGGTCGAAGGAAGCCATGCTGCGCTCCAAAGAACGGGGTTCCAGAACGGAACCCCATGATCCCACATTGCCTGGACTAGGTCGGCCCTAGGCGTACACCAGCGCAGACCGCACTTCCAGGCGGGCGGCCTTCCACTCGGCCCAGGCGGCCCGCAGCTCGGCGCGGTGCAGGGCCAGGGCGGCCTTCCGCTCGGCCTTGGCCTCGCGCCAGGCCTCGGCCCGGGCGTGGCCCTTGGCCTTCCACTCGGCCTTCCACTCGACCTTTCGGGCCTGCCAGGCCTCGTGCCGGTCGTGCAGGGCGGCCAGGGCGGCGTCCAGCTTCTGGTGGGCGGCGGCCAGGCGGTCGCGCATGGGGTGGGCGCTGCCGGGGCTGGCGAGGGCCAGGCGCTCGCGCAGGCGCTTCTCCTCCATGTGCAGGCGGGCCCGGGTCATGGCCGCGGCGGACACGCGGCGGAACTGGCCCACGAGGCCGAACCAGCCGAGGACGTTCAGCAGCCACTTGGTGGTGTCCCACTGGTACCAGAGGGCGCCGTTGCGGTAGTCCCACTGCCAGAGGTGGTGGAAGTTGTGGTAGCCCTCGCCGTAGGTGAGGGGCGCCAGGATCCAGTTGTCGCGGGCGGTGTTGGCGTCCGTGTAGGGCCGGCTGCCGAACATGTGGGCGGCGCTGTTGATGAAGAAGGTGGTGTGGTGCGTCACCACGATGCGCAGCGCCACGCCGAAGACCAGGTGGCCCAGGACATTGCCCGTGGCCAGGCCGATCACGAGGGGGATGCATGTCACCACGGCCCCGATGAGGAAGTGGTGCCGGTGCTGCCAGCGCACGAGGGGATCCTTCTCCAGGTCGGCCACGCCGGCCAGGGGCAGGCCCTTGGCCTCCATCACCCAGGTCCAGTGGGCGTACCAGAAGCCCTTGCCGATCTGGTAGGGGTCCTTCTCGGTGTCCACGTGCTGGTGGTGCACCCGGTGGTCGCTGGCCCACTTGAGGGCCGAGTTCTCAAAGGCGGCGGCGCCGAAGCAGAGGAAGAGGAAGCGCACGGGCCAGGTGGCCTTGTAGGCCCGGTGGCTGAAGAGCCGGTGGTAGCCGCCGCTGATGGCGGTGCCCACGGCGGTGATCATGGCGAGGAAGACCAGCCCTTCGCTCCACCGCAGGCCGGACGTGGCCAGCCGCCAGGGCACCAGCACCGCGGCCAGGGCCAAGGTGCCCGTGAGGAAGAGCGTGTTGAGCAGGTTCCAGCGCTTGGATGGGTTCATTCCATAGACTCCAAAAAGAAGCTCAATTCTACCGGAGGACTGTCACAGGAACCCCATGCCAAACTGGCTTTTCCCCCATGAGGTTTCTGTGACCGTCAAACGACCCTGGTACCGCTCCAGCACCTTCTGGATCTTCATGGGCCTGATTCTGGGCGTGATCCTGGGCGGCTCCCTGCCCCAGGACCAGTACCCTTGGGCCTACGACACCTTCCGCTTCCTCTCCAAGGCCTTCATCAGCCTCATCAAGGGCCTCATCGTCCCCCTGCTGATCTCCACCATCATCGTGGGCATCGCCCAGACCGGGGACATCCGGGCCGTGGGCCGCATGGGCGCCAAGGCCCTCATCTATTTCGAGGTGATCACCACCCTGGCCCTCTTCATCGGGCTCTTCGTGGCCAACTGGCTGAAGCCCGGGGCCCACCTGCCCATGGACATGGGCGCCCACACGGCCGTGGCCGCCGCCAAGGCCAAGACGGGCTGGGAGATCGCCCTCCACATGTTCCCGTCGAACCTCATCCAGCACGCGGCGGACGGGGACATCCTGCCCGTGGTGATCTTCGCGACGATCTTCGGCATCGCCCTCACCAAGGTGGGCGAGCGCGGCCAGCCCGTCCTGGCCTTCTTCGACGGCGTGGCCCAGACCATGTTCAAGTACACGGACTTCGTCATGACGCTCACGCCCCTGGGGGTGTTCGGCGCCATGGCCTACAACGTGAGCCACATGGCCGCGGGCCACACGGTGAACGGCGCCCTCATCAAGGGCTGGCCCGCGGTCTTCCACCTGCTCAAGCAGTACAGCCTGCTGGTGGGCAGCCTCTACCTGGCCCTCACCCTGCTGTTCGTGCTGGTCTTCGCGCCGGTGGCCTGGATGGCGGGGGTGCGCATCCTGGGCTTCGTGAAGGCCATCAAGGATCCGGCGCTCACGGCCTTCAGCACCGCCAGCAGCGAGGCGGCCCTGCCCAAGCTGCTCGAGGAGGTGGTGCGCTTCGGCGTGCCGCGCCAGGTGGCCAGCTTCGTCATCCCCACGGGCTACAGCTTCAACCTGGACGGCTCCACCCTCTACCTGGTGCTGGCCAGCCTCACCATCGCCCAGGCCGCGGGCATCCACATGAGCCTGGGCCAGCAGCTGCTCATGGTCTTCACCTTCATGCTCACCAGCAAGGGCGTGGCGGGCGTGCCCCGAGCGACGCTGGTGATCATCGCCGGCACCTGCGGCAGCTTCGGCCTGCCGGGCGAAGCGGGCATCGCCATGCTGCTGGCCGTGGACGAGATCATGGACATGGCCCGCACCACCGTGAACGTCATCGGCAACGGACTGGCCAGTGTGGTGGTGGCTCGGTGGGAGGGTGTCTTCGGCACGGACCCGGAGCTGCTGCCGGACCAGGAGGGATAGCCCTCTCCTACCCGGAGTAGCGCCCGATTCCTTGTCTTGAAAGCCTTTCGCCGGTACCCTGGTGGATTCCCAATGCGGCGCTGCATCAGGATCCGACCGGGGGCTCCATGAAGATCATCGTGACCGACGAGGTGACCGGCGAAGGCCTAGCCATGCTCCAGCGGGATCCCCGCGTGGCGCTCGACGTGCGCCTGGGCCTCTCCAAGGAGGCGCTGCTGGCCCGCATCGGCGAGTACGACGCCATCATCACCCGCAGCGGCACCACGGTGGACAAGGCCCTGCTGGACGCGGCCACCCGCCTGAAGATCGTCGCGCGGGCCGGGGTCGGCATCGACAACGTGGACGTGGACTACGCCAGCTCCAAGGGCGTCATCGTGGTGAACGCGCCGTTCGGCAACACCAACAGCGCCGCGGAGCACACCCTGGCGCTGCTCCTCTCGGCCTGCCGGCACGTGCCCGCCGCCAATGCCAGCCTCAAGGCCGGCGAGTGGAAGCGGGCGAAGTTCACGGGCGTGGAGCTGAAGGGCAAGACCGCCGGCGTCATCGGCCTGGGGAAGGTGGGAGGCCGCGTCGCCACGCGGCTGAAGGCCTTCGAGTGCGAGGTGCTGGGCTGCGATCCCTACATCAGCGCCAAGCGCGCCCAGGACCTGGGCGTGCGGCTGACGAGCCTGGACGAGCTCTGCCGCACCTGCGACATCCTCACCGTGCACACGCCGCTCAACGACGAGACCCGCGGCATGATCGGGCCCGACCAGCTGGCCCTCATGAAGGAAGGCGTCATCCTGCTCAACGTGGCCCGGGGCGGCATCCTGGACGAGCCGGCCCTGCTGGCGGCCCTCGATGCCGGCAAGGTGGCCCTGGCGGCCGTGGACGTGTGGTCAGAAGAGCCGCCCAAGACCGACGTGCTCACGCGCCTCATCGGCCACGACCGGGTGGTGGTGACCCCGCACCTGGGCGCCAACACCCAGGAGGCCCAGGTCAACGTGGCCATCGACGTGTCGCGGGAGATCCTCAACTACCTGGACCGCGCCCCGCTGGAGAACGCCGTGAACCTGCCCCGCTTCGACCCGGCGGTGATGGACCAGATGCGCCCCTACTTCAAGCTCGTGGCCGTCCTCAGCGAGTTCGGCCTCCAGCTCCTGAAGGGCAGCCTGGATCGGGTGACCTTCGGCTTCGCCGGCGCCATCGCCCAGCACGACTGCTCGCCCCTCACCGTGAGCGGCCTGGCGGCCCTGCTGAGCCGGGCCACGGACCAGCCGGTCAACATGGTCAACGCGAACCTGGTGGCCGAGCGCATCGGCCTGGTGGTGGAGGAGCGCAAGTCCACGGACGGCGGCGCCTTCTCCAACCTCCTGACCCTCACGCTGGAGGGCAGCGGGAAGACCCGCGTGCTGTCCGGCACCCTCTTCGAAGGCACCCCCCGCATCGTCCGGCTCCGCGACTACACCATGGACTTCATGCCCGAGGAGCACATGCTCCTCCTGAGCTACATGGACCGCCCCGGCATGATCGGCAAGATCGGCACGGTGCTCGGCCAGCACGACGTCAACATCGCCTTCATGAACCTGGGCCGCCGCGAGCGGAAGGGCGAGGCCATGGTGGTGCTCTCCGTCGACTCGCCGGTGCCGCCCGCCGTGATCGCCCAGCTCCAGCAGGCCACGGAGGCCACCTTCGTCCGGGCGCTGCACCTGCCCTCGGCCGCGCAGGCCTAGGCGGGAGGATGCGATGATGGAGGGCTGGAGGCCTCTTTGAAACTCATCGCCTGGGACTTCGACGGCACGCTGGTGGACAGCCGCCCCCTCATCGAGGCCGGCATGGCCCACGCCCTGGACGCCCTGGGCCAGCCGCGCTCGGTCATGCAGGAATGGCTCAAGTACGTGGGCCTGCCCGTGGAGGCGGGCATCCGGAACACCTTCGGCCCCCTGTGCCTGGACAACGACACGGTGCTCAAGGCCTACCGCAGCTTCGGCCACGCGGACCACGAGCACCTGATGCAGCCCTTCGACGGCATCCCCGAGCTGCTCGAGGAACTGCGGGGGCGTGGCCAGCGCATGGCGGTGGCCACCTCCAAGCGCCGGGTCCCCCTGCTGCGCCAGATGGCCCGCTGGGGCTGGGAGGCCTACTTCGACCCCATCATCACCCCCGACGAGGTCACCCATGGCAAGCCGCACCCCGAGAGCCTGGAGAAGATGCAGGCCCTGACCGGCCTGGCCCCGGAGGACATCCTCATGGTGGGCGACACCCCCTTCGACCTGGACATGGCCCGGGACGCCGGGGTGCCGAGCGTGGCCGTGGGCCACGGCTTCTACTCCCAGGAGGCCCTGGCCGCCTGCGGCCCCCGGGCCTACGCGCCGGACACGGCGGCCCTGCGGGACATCCTCCTGGCCTATCTATGATCCGGGGGGGACCGCCTGCTCGCTGCGCTCGCGATGTCCCCCCGGACCCCCGGGCCTTCAGCAGGCCGGGCCTGCTGAAAGCCCCCACTTCGGAGACATCATGGCCAAGCTGACCCACCTGGATCCCGAAGGCCGCCCTGTGATGGTGGACGTCTCCGCCAAGGCCGTGACCCGGCGCATCGCCGTGGCCGCGGGCTACCTGGAGCTGGACGTCCCCGCCGCCGAGGCCCTGGCGAAGGGCGGCGGCCCCAAGGGCGATCCCTGGTCCGTGGCCAGGATCGGCGCCGTGGGAGGCGTGAAGCGCGCCTCGGACCTGATCCCCCTGGCCCATCCCCTGGCCATCGAGGCCGTGGACGTCGTCCACCACTGGGATCCGGCCACGCGGCGGGCCTGGCTCCGGGTGGCCGTGAGTTGCGAGGGGCGCACGGGCATCGAGATGGAGGCCCTGGCCGGCGTGACCGTGGGCCTGCTGGTGCTCTACGACATGCTCAAGGCCGTGAGTCACGGCATGGCCATCGGGCCGGCCCGTCTCCTCCGCAAGGAAGGGGGGCGGCGGGGCACCGTGACCCTGCCCTGGGATGGGTGTCCCTGGGCGCCCTGAGCCCGCCACGCCAGTTGGAAAACATTTGCATATGCAAGGTTCCAGGACCCCGGTAGGATTGGGGACTGGACTGTTCCTTATTCCATCGCGACCGGGGTCACGACCCCCCCAAGGAGGCCTAGCGAAGCAGGCTTTTCCGTTCCAGCCGGGAGTTTCTCCATGCGTCTTGCCGTCTTGACCCTTGTTCTCGCGTCCCTCAGCCTCGGCCTCCAGGCCGCTCCGAAGCGGACCTCCAAGAAGACCTCCTCCAGGCCCGCCGATGATGGTGCCGTCCACATCGTGCGCAAAGGCGAGACCGCGGCCGCGATCGCCCGCGCCCGTGGCATGAGCCTGGCCGACCTGGCCGCTCTGAACCCCGGACGGAAGCTGTCCAAGCTGTCGCTGGGCATGAAGCTGAAGGTGCGCGCGTCCAAGGCCGAGACCCGGGCGGAGACCCGGGCCGCGGCGCCGGAAGCGGAAGAATCGGCCGTCCAGCCTCTCCCGGCCGTGCCCCGGCCCGCCCTCGCCGCCCTGCCCGCGCCCGCCGTCGTGCCCCCGGCCCCCATGCCCCACCTGGAGCGCCTGCTGCCCTATCAGGTGCGTGCCGTGGCCCCCGAGGCCCGGGCTGGCGCGACCTCCGGCCACCTCGAGGCGCACCTGCCTCCCGACAACCCCTCCCAGCTCCTGGCCCGGATGCAGCCGGTCATGCCGCCCGTCAGCGAGGCCGAGCTGAACGCCCTGCTCCCCACCTTCACGCCGGCCGACCCGGGTCATCTCGACCTGCTCTGGCCCGTGGAGACCCGGACCATCAGCTCCGCCTGGGGCCCCCGCATGCGCACCAAGACGGTGCGGGTGAAGAACCAGCGCAAGAAGCGGGTCCGTTATAAGGGCCGGCACCGCGGCATCGACCTCAACGCCCCCGCCGGCACGGCCGTGTTCGCGGCCATGGACGGGCAGGTGGTGATGGCCGGGAAGCACAAGCAGTACGGCAACTTCGTGGTGGTGGATCACGGGAACGGCGTGGCCACCCTCTACGCCCACCACCAGCTGAACCTGGTCCACGAGGGGGACATCGTCCGCCGGGGCCAGAAGATCGCCGAGGTGGGCCGCACGGGCAACGCCACGGGTCCGCACCTCCACTTCGAGCTCAAGATCGACGGAGTTCAGCAGAATCCCCTGCCGGTCCTCAACGACGAGGAAGAGGTCTCCGCCGAACTCGCGGCCCAGAACGCCCTGCTGGGGACCGGCGCCAAGCGTTAAGCGCGCCGATCGGTACTCTGAACCTCCGCGCCACCCGCGGCACTGGAAGGAAGCGCCCCACCGTGTCCCGGCGCGGGACCGGCCGCGGACGCCATGCTAGACTTGATCCTTTCGCCGTTCTGAGGTGGTCATGCCGTTGTACCGAGCTACCCTTCGGGCCCTGGGGGCCGTCGTGCTTCTGGCCTCGGCGCTGGCCTGCGGGGGGAAGAAGGGCGGGGACAGTGTCGCCGCCACCAAGATCACCGTCTCGGGCACCGTCACCTACACCCGCGTGCCCCTCGCCACGGACGCCAATGGCGTGCCCACGGGACTGGTGGACAGCACCGTGGCGACGAACCTCAAGTCTCTGCCCGCCCGGTACGTCAAGATCCGGGTCTACCAGCGCTGGGACCAGCTCAACCCCGATGGGGTGACCAAGTCCACCTCCTGGATCCAGGTCTCCTCCAAGGACGATTCGACCTACACCGACGCCAACGGGGCCTACAGCGTGACGGTCCTCAAGGACAAGCCCCTGATGGTCGAGCTCCTGAGCACCTTCGACGGGGGCGGAACCCCGGTGAACCTGATCGGAGACCCGGCCGGCATCAACAGCACCATCCCCCAGGCCACCCGCCTCCGCTACGCGATGCGCAAGGCCGTGGACGGCACCACCCCCTCGGGAGACCCGACACCCTCGGCCCTCCCGGCCGGAGACAGCGTCGTCAACTTCACGGTCGGGCTCTCGGATGCCTGGTGGCTGGTCGATCCGACCCTGATCTCCGGCTACCTCATGGGTCCCGAAGGGGCCCACCCCATCCTTGAGACCAACCTGTCCGGCAGGACGACGGGCACCGGCAGCCGCGTCCTCGCCATCGGCGACACCATCGCCAGCTACCGGACCGCCTTCGGGACCGCCACCCCGGGCGGCGTCCTCGACCTCCACTACGCTCCGGGCGTGTCGGAACCCCGCGGCTCCTTCGTGGAATTCGACCATTCCGTCTACCCCCTGGCCTACGACTACCTCCGCCAGACCTTTCACTATTTCGGATCCATCCAGGGCGGTCCGACCAACGACGATGCGTGGGACGAAGGCGTCATTCTGCCCCTGATCGCCCGCGGCGCCCTCTATGCCAGCGGATCCGGCCGGACCTTCTCCATCCCCCGGGCCCCCATGCTCCCCACCTATGCGGCCCTCGCGGACCTGAGCCCGGACATGGCGCGCATCGAAGGCCTGGCCGGGGCCATGGCCGCCGATGTCCTGAAGTCCCCCTACCTGGCCGACACCCAGGGCACCGGCCTGGCCGCCCCCGTCACCGACATCCGCGATCTGAGCGGGCTGACCTCCGCCCAGCTCACGCCCTACGCCGCCCCCGCCCTCCGCGCCCTCGCCTGGGAGATCATCCTCAAGGCCAACAGCCTCGCCAGCCCGGGGACGTCCACCGATTGGGCCAAGATCAATCCCCTGGCCGCGGCCAGGCTCTTCCTGGCCCCCGGCAGGACGAACTCTGACGGCCTCCGGGATGCGGAGCCGCTCAACATCTATTCCCAGGTCGCCCGGCTCAAGGAGTCCAAGACCTCGGCCGAGCCGGTCGACCTCACGACGATCTTCACGGATGCGACCCTGAGCGCCATCACGACACCCTTCGGCGTGCCCTGGCCGCGGCCTACCACGGGGCCCCTGGCCTCCTTCGTGGTGGATTGGGGCACGGATCCCAACGCGCTCACCACCCCGCTGGCCCCCTTCACCCTCAGCATGGCCAAGGCCGTCCAGGTGGGAGGCAGCTACCCGAACCAGTCCGAAGGCGAGGTGTTCTACAGCGGCTTCAACATCAGCGCCGACCGGCGCTATGTGATCGGCGTGAGCATCTCCCCGGCCCTGGCGGCCGGGAGCGAGGTGGATCTGGACCTGCCCCTCATCGACCGGAGCTTCGCCTTCACCGGCGCCGGCAGCACCACGGAGGTCGTCACCCTCACCGCCTACCGGGCCTTTCCGTCCTACCATCCGGTGCGGGTGCGGCTGAAGAGTCCGGGTGCCATCCAGCCCGACGTGATCGTGACCGTGAGCTTCACGCCCAGCCTCTAGCCCTCCGCCCAGGAGACGCCATGACCGCCTCGTCCGCCCTCCAGGCCCTGCAGGCCCGGGCGCCCTTCATCCCGGATCTCGCCATCGTCCTGGGTTCAGGCCTGGGCGCCCTGGCGGAAAGCCGCGAGGCGAAGGCCGGCGTGGCCGTTCCCTTCACCGACCTTCCGGGCTTCCCGGCCCCCACGGTGGCCGGCCACGGCGGCAAGCTGGTCTTCTGCGAGTTCGAGGGCCGGAAGATCGTCCTCCAGGCGGGGCGCTTCCACTTCTACGAGGGCCATCCCATGCCCCTCGTGGTCACGCCCATGCGCCTCTACGGGCGCCTCGGCGTGAAGGCCGTCCTCCTCACCAACGCCGCCGGGGCCCTCAACCCCGCGTTCGGCGTGGGCGAGCTGATGGCCCTCACGGACCACATCAACCTGTTCGGCACCAACCCCCTCATCGGCCCCAACGTGGAGCCCGGTCCGCGCTTCCCGGACATGACGGCGGTCTACGACCCGGCCTTCCGGGCCCACCTCGCCACCTGTGCCGCCCGGCTGGGGCAGACCCTGCGTGAGGGCGTCTACCTGGGCCTGACGGGCCCCAGCTACGAGACCCCCGCCGAGATTCGCGCCTTCCGGGTGATGGGCGCCGACGCCGTGGGCATGAGCACCGTCCCCGAGGCCATCGTGGCCCGGCACGAGGGCATGCGCGTGGCCGGAATCTCCTGCCTCTGCAACATGGCCGCCGGCCTCCTGCCTCAGCCCCTCACCCACCAGGAAGTGCTCGAGGCCGGTGCCGCCGCCGCAGGCCGGTTCGAGGCGCTGGTTCGGGCGTTCGTGCGGGACCTTCCGCTGTAGCGCCCATTGCAGCCGTCATTCCGCTGGAACTGACAAGAAGAAGCCCGGCTCTGCCGGGCTTCTTCGCGGGGGCCTGGGGGGAGGCTCCGCCTCCACGAGCACGCGAGTGGGAGCACGCAAAGCGTGCGTCAGGCGGAGGCGCGCAGCGAGCCCTTAGATCCCTGCCACGCACGCGTGGCAGGGAGAACCCCCAGACTAATTCTGACTCTTCTGATGTTCCTCCACGAGCCGGCTGACCACGTCCGGCTCCGCCAGGGTGGAGATGTCGCCCATGCCGTCGTACTCGCTGGAGGCGATCTTGCGGAGGATGCGCCGCATGATCTTGCCGCTGCGGGTCTTGGGCAGGCCCGAGGCGATGTGGATGACGTCGGGCGAGGCGAAGGCGCCGATGACCTGGCGCACCTGCTCCTTGAGGGCGCCGACGAGCTGCTGGTTGTCGGCGAATCCCGTGTTGAGCAGCACGTAGCAGTAGATGCCCTGGCCCTTGATGGGGTGCGGGTAGCCCACCACCGCGGCTTCCGCCACCGCCTCGTGGGCCACAAGCGCGCTCTCCACCTCGGCGGTGCCGAGGCGGTGGCCGCTCACGTTGATCACGTCGTCGATGCGGCCAGTGATCCAGTAGTAGCCGTCCTCATCCCGCCGGGCGCCGTCCCCGGTGAAGTAGTAGCCCGGGTACTGGGTGAAGTAGGTCTCTCGGAACCGCTTGTGGTCGCCGTGGACCGTCCGGGCCTGGCCCGGCCAGGGGGCGCCCAGGCAGAGGGCCCCCTCCACGCCGTTGCCCTCGATGGGCACCCCTGTGGAGGGATCCACGATGACGGGCTTCACGCCGAAGAAGGGCAGGGTCGCCGAGCCGGGCTTGGTGGGCGTCACGCCCGGCAGCGGGGTGATGAGGATGCCGCCGGTCTCGGTCTGCCACCAGGTGTCCACCACCGTGCAGCGGCCCTCGCCCACCACGTCGTGGTACCAGCGCCAGACCTCGGGGTTGATGGGCTCGCCCACGGTGCCGAGGATGCGCAGCGACTTGCGGCTGTACTTGTGGATCCAGCTGTCGCCGGCCTGGGCCAGGGCGCGCAGGGCCGTGGGGGCCGTGTAGAGGATGTTCACGCCCAGGTCGTCGACGACCTGCCAGTAGCGGCCCGCGTCCGGATAGAGCGGCGTGGACTCGAAGATCACCGTGGTGGCGCCGTTGGCCAGGGGGCCATAGACGATGTAGCTGTGCCCCGTGACCCAGCCGATGTCGGCGGCGCACAGGTAGATGTCGTCGGGGTGGTAGTCGAAGACCAGCTTGTGGGTGAAGGCCGCGTAGGTGAGGTAGCCGCCGGTGGTGTGCAGCAGGCCCTTGGGCTTCCCCGTGCTGCCGGAGGTGTAGAGGATGAAGAGGGGGTCCTCGGCGCCCATCCACTCGTTGGTGCAGGTGGAGCGTTGCTTGGCGGCCTCCTCGTCCAGCCACAGGTCGCGGCCGGGCTGCATGGGCACGTCGCTGTCCGTGCGCCGGGCCACCAGGACGGTCTCCACCAGGGACATGCCTTCGATGGCGCGGTCCACGGTCTTCTTGAGGGGGACCTTCTTCCCGCCGCGCAGGCCCTCGTTGGCGGTCACCACGACCTTGCAGCGGGCATCCACGATGCGATCCCGAAGGGATTCCGCCGAGAACCCGCCGAAGACCACGGAATGCACCGCGCCGATGCGGGCGCAGGCGAGCATGGTGTAGACCAGCTCGGGGATCATGGTCATGTAGACGCAGACCCGGTCGCCCTTCTTCACGCCGTTGTGCAGAAGGACGTTCGCCACGCGGGCCACGTGGTGCTTGAGGTCGCGGTAGGTGATGTGGGTGTAGACGCCGGGCTCGTCCTGGGCCCAGATGATGGCGTCCTTGTCACCCAGGTGCGGCAGGTGGCGATCCACGCAGTTGAAGCAGGCATTGAGGCGCCCGCCCAGGAACCAGGAGAAGTCCACCTCGTTGTAGTCCGCGTCGAAGACGGACTGCCAGGGATGGAACCAGGTGAGGGACTTGGCCTGTTCCCCCCAGAACCACTCCGGGTTGTCCAGGGACAGTCGGTACAGGCGGTGGTACTCCTCCATGGTCTTGATGTGGGCCCGCTCCCGGATGTGGGGCTTCACGGGGTAGAGGTCTTCGGACATGGGTCGGCTCCGTGCCAGAGGGTGGGATGAAGGCGGGAAATGGCGGAGGAGCGTGTGGATGCCGGTGGAGGCCTGGATCTCCACGCAGGTCCGTCAGGCTGTGAAAGACGTTGGAAGGGGGGAGGAGGCGATCATTCTCCGGCCCGCCCCGCCCCTTGTCCAGCACTCGTTACCTCGGGTAGAGCCTCCAGTCCGGTGCCCAGAACCCAAGAGGTGGGGTCGGGCGAAGTCCCCTCCGCCCGACCCCTTCTGCCCTCCCGGCGGCCCAGCCGCCGGGAAGTCCGATCAATGCTGGTAGGTGGTGATGTCGCGGTCCTTGGTCTCCTTCAGGAAGAGGGCCCCGATCACCACGGTCATGAGGGCCACGACGACGGGATACCAGAGCCCGAAGTAGATGTTGCCCTTCAGGGCCACGATGGCCGTCGCGATGAGGGGCAGCATGCCGCCGAACCAGCCGTTGCCGATGTGGTAGGGCAGCGACATGGAGGTGTAGCGGATGTTCGTGGGGAAGAGCTCCACCAGGAAGGCGGCGATGGGCCCGTAGACCATGGTCACGTAGATGAGGAAGACGAACAGGATCAGGAGGGTCATGGGGTAGTTGACCTTGGACTTGTCGGCTTCCTTGGGATAGCCGAGGTCGGTCAGGGCCTTCTTGAGGGCGCCTTCCGAGGCCGCGCTCCAGCCTTCCACGCGGGTGGTGGTGACCTGGCCCGTCGCGGCATTCTTGCCCTGGATGGTGGCGACCACCATCTTGCCGGCCTCGGGCGCGACCTTGGTGAAGTTGAGGCCCTGCTTGCCGAAGAAGTCGTTCACGCGATCCAGCTCGGTGAACTTGCTCCAGGGGCCGACGAAGAGGTTGAAGGTCTCGTCCTTGGGATTGCCGGCCACCGTGATCACGGTGCTGTTCTGGAAGGTCTCCAGGGCCGGGTTCACGTAGTGGGTCAGCTGCTTGAACAGGGGGAAGAAGGTGACGGCGGCGATGAGGCAGCCCGCCAGGATGATCTTCAGGCGGCCGATCTTGTCCGACAGCCAGCCGAAGAAGATGAAGAAGGGCGTGCCGAGCAGCAGCGACGCGCCGATGAGCATGTAGGTGGTCTGGTAGTCCAGCTTCAGCGTGATCTGCATGAAGAACAGCGCGTAGAACTGGCCGGTGTACCACACCACGCCCTGGCCGGCGGTGGCGCCGAGGAGGGCGAGCAGCGCGTACTTGTTGTTGGGGTACTTCAGGAAGCTGTCGCTGAGGGGGGCCTTGGAGGTCTTGCCCTCGGCCTTCATCTTGGTGAAGATCGGCGACTCGTGCAGCTTCAGGCGGATCCAGACGGACACGCCGAGCAGGATGATGGACACCAGGAAGGGAATGCGCCAGCCCCAGAGGGCGAAGGCTTCCTTCGTCATGCCGCCGCGGCAGGCCATGATGATGCCGAGGCAGAGGAAGAAGCCCACAGTGGCCGTGGTCTGGATCCAGCTGGTGTTGTAGCCGCGGCGGTCGTGCGCGGAGTGCTCCGCCACGTAGGTGGCCGCCCCGCCGTACTCACCGCCGAGGGCCAGGCCCTGCAGGAGGCGCAGCGTCACCATGATGATGGGCGCCAGCCAGCCCACCGTCTCGAAGGTGGGCAGAAGGCCCACGCCGAAGGTGGAGAGGCCCATGACCATGATGGTCACGAGGAACGTGTACTTGCGGCCGATGAGGTCGCCGATGCGGCCAAAGACCAGGGCGCCGAAGGGGCGGACCAGGAAGCCCGCCGCGTAGGCCGCGAAGGCGGACAGCAGGGCGGCCGTGTCATTCCCCTTGGGGAAGAACAGGTGGGCGAAGAACGGCGCCAGCGTGGCGTAGAGGTAGAAGTCGTACCACTCGAACACCGTCCCCACGGACGAGGCGACGATCACCATGCGTTCTTCTTTGGTGAGCGGGGTCTTGGTGGCGATTTGCTCGGTTGCGATTGCCATGTTGTGTTGCCTCCTTGAATGTTCCTTGGGTTGAAGCTGGGCGTTCAGTGGTCCTTCTCGTGGTCGAGCCGGATGGCAGCTCAGGTGCGGAACCTTTCGAAATCCCCTTTCGTGAGGCCGGCCTGAGCCGGGATGGTGGTCTGAGTACGCCTGGATGGCTCCAGGCCCGAAAGCGACGGATCGTTATGGGGTTCGCGGTGGGCACGCCCCGCGGAACAGGTTGGATTGGGTTGGCTGATCACTAGCTAACGCACTCCTTTCCTCCGGGTCAAGCAAGTCCATGTCCGGAGAGCCATTTTTTTTGGGGCGGGAAAATTTGCCGTAATTCCCGCTCTAAAGTGACCTTGTGATCGTCTTCTGACCGCGAGTCGAGCCCGGGAAGGCGCCACACGCGACCCTGCCGACAGGGCTTGTCAGATTCCGCGCCTCCGCGCCTTCGTGCCCCGGCATGCGCTCGTGGGACGAGAGAACCGGACTCTGGCGCGCTCAAGCCCCTATCATGGTTTCTGACCCTCCACCCCTTCCGGATGCCCCCATGCGCATCGCCCTCCTGGCGGATATCCATGCCAACCGGCTCGCGCTGGAGGCCTGCCTGGAGCACGCCCATGCGCGGGGCGCGGAGCGGCTCGTCTTTCTCGGCGACTACGTGGGCTACGGTGCCCAGCCGAATGAAGTGCTGGAGCGCATCCAGGCCGAGGTGCGCCGGGGCGCCATCGCGGTGGCAGGCAACCATGATCAGGCCGTGGCTGATGAGCGGGAATCGATGACTTCGGACGCCGAGACCGCCATGGCCTGGACCCGGGGCCAGCTCGGACAGGAAGCCCGCGAGTTCCTGGCCAGCCTGCCCCTGCGCTTCGAGGACGGCCCCCGCCTCTACGTGCACGCCAGCCCTCAGACCTACCCCCCGTGGCTCTACATCCGCGAGGGCCGCGACGCCCGCCGCGCGCTGGAGGCCAGCCGGGCCCAGGTGGTCTTCTGCGGGCACACCCATGTTCCCGCCCTGCATGGCATCACCGCCACGGGGCAATTGGTCTCCTTCAAGCCCGTCCCCGCCGTGCCCATCCCCCTGCCGATCCACCGCCGCTGGCTGACCGTGATCGGCTCGGTGGGCCAGCCCCGCGACGGCCATCCGGGGGCGGCCTACGCCATGCTGGACACAGCCTCGTCCGAGCTCACCCATTTCCGGGTAGCCTACGACATCCAGGCCACCGCGACCTCCATCCTGCAAGCGGGCCTCCCGCGCGCCCTTGCAGCCCGGCTCCGGAAAGGGCTCTGACCATGCCGCAGACGGCCATCGCACCCGGAACCAACCTCGACGGCTTCCTCGTCGGAGAGCGGATCCACCAGGGCGGCATGGCCTCGCTCTGGGCCGCCTCCCATCCCGGCTTCGACTTCCCCCTGCTGGTCAAGGCGCCCGTGCTTTCGGAGGGCACGGATCCCGCCGCCATCGTCGGTTTCGAGATGGAGCAGATGATCCTTCCCCGGCTGTCGGGTCCGCACGTGCCCAGGTTCATCGCCACGGGCTCCACCGGCTTCCAGCCCTACCTGGTCATGGAGCGGATCCCCGGTCCCAGCCTCCTGCCCATGCTGACCCGGCTCCCCCTGGCCTGCCCGGAGGTGGCGGCCCTGGGCGCCCGCATCGCCACGGCTCTGGACGATCTGCATCGCCAGCGGGTGGTCCACCTGGACGTGAAGCCCTCCAACCTCCTCACGCGGCCCACCGGGGAGATGGTGCTCATCGACTACGGGCTCTCCCACCACGAGGAGCTGCCCGACCTGATGGGCGAGGAGTTCCGCCTTCCCTACGGCACGGCGCCCTACATGGCGCCGGAGCAAGTGCTCGGCCTGCGCCGCGACCCCCGCAGCGACCAGTTCGCCCTGGGCGTGCTCCTGTATTTCTTCCTCACGGACGTGCGGCCCTTCGGCGATCCCCAGCGCCTCTCCGGCCTGAAGCGCCGGATCTGGCGCGATCCGGTGCCGCCCCGCCAGCTCCGCCCGGACTGCCCGCCCTGGCTTCAGGAGATCATCCTGCGCTGCCTGGAGGTGCATCCGGCCTGGCGGTACCCCACCGCGGCCCACCTGGCCCTGGCCCTCCGCCATCCGGACCAGGTGAAGCTCACGGCGCGCTCGGAGAAGCTTCGGCAGGACCCTTTCACCACCGTGCTCCGGCGCCGCTTCACCGATCGCGAGCTGGTGCTTCCCGGCGGGAAGACGCCCAGCCGGAACGACGGCGATGCGCCGATCCTCGCCGTGGCCGTCGATCTCTCCCCCGAGGCCGCCCCCATCGCCGGCATTCTGCGCAGCATGGTGGCCCACATGCTCCCCGCCCTTCCCGGCGCGCGGGTGGCCTGCCTGAACGTATTCAAGCTGGGGCGCATCACCCTGGACGAGCAGGTAGACGCCGAAGGTCGGAACCGCCACCTGCAGCGGCTCGTGGAGCTGCGCCACTGGGCCGAGCCCCTGGGCCTCGAGGAGGGCCGGATCAGCTTCCATGTCCTGCAGTCGCCGGACCCCGCGGGGGCCATCCTCCAGTACGTGAACGCCAACCACGTGGATCACGTGGTCATCGGCGCCCGCGCCAGCTCCCTGCGGCGGACGCTCCTGGGCAGCGTGTCCAGCCAGGTGGCCGCGCAGGCGCCCTGCTCCGTGACGGTGGTGCGGGCCCGGCGGCTGCGGGGGTCCGATTTCAAGGACGAACCCGAGGACAAGGGCGAGGGCACCTGGACCGTGGGCTGAGGCCGTACATGGGAACGCCCCGGCGGGCCGGGGCGTTCCCATGGCTGCGGCAGAATCCTACTCCGCGTCCTCGGCCTTCGGCTCGGGGAGGGTGTAGTCCACGAACTCGATGAGGGCCATGTCGGCCGCGTCGCCGAGGCGATGGGCCATCTTGAGGATGCGGGTGTAGCCGCCGGGACGGCTCTCGAACCGCTTGCGGAAGTCGGCGCCGAAGAGCTTCTGCACGGCGTCCTTGCTTCCGAGGCGGGCCATCGCCAAGCGGCGGTTGGCGACCGAGTCGGTCTTCGCGAGGGTGATGAAGGGTTCCACGAAGCTGCGGAGCTCCTTGGCCTTCACCAGGGTGGTTTCGATGCGCTCGCTCTGGATCAGGGCGGTCGCGAGGTTCTTCATGAGGGCCTTGCGCTGGTTGGTGGTGCGGCCCAGGCGCTTGCCGGAAACGTTGTGACGCATGGGGGCTCCTTACACTTCCTGCTCGAGGCGCATGCCGAGGGAGAGGCCGATGCGAGCGAGCTCGTCCTTGATCTCCTGGAGCGACTTCTTGCCGAAGTTCTTGGTTTTCATCAGTTCAGCCTCGGTCCGCTGGACCAGCTCGCCGATGGTGGTGATATTGGCGTTGCGGAGGCAGTTGTTGGCGCGCACGGAGAGCTCGAGCTCCTCGACGGACTTGCCCAGCCAGGTGTTGGCGGCCTCGGCCCCGAGGGTGGCGGCGCCCATCTCCATCTCGGTGAAGTCCTCGTCCTGGCGGGCGAACACGAGGAAGTGGTCGCGCAGGATGAGGGCCGCGTCGGAGACGGCTTCCTTGGGGTTGACCGCGCCGTTGGTCCAGACCTGGAGCGTGAGCTTCTCGTAGTCGGTGCTCTGGCCCACGCGGGCGGGTTCGACGATGTAGTTCACGCGGATGATGGGGCTGTGGTTGGCATCCATGGGGATGAAGCCCAGGCCCAGGCTCTCGTCGTGGTTGTGGTCCGCGGTCACGAACCCGCGGCCCAGACGCACCACCATCTCGATCTCCAGCTCGCCCTCTTCGCCCAGGGTGGCGATGTGGATGTTGGGATCCACGACCTCCACGTTCTGGTTGCAGCGGATGGCGGCCGAGGTCACCGTGCCCTCGCCCTTGGCGGAGATGGTCACCGTCTGGGGCTCGGGGCTGTGCAGCTTGAACGGCACTTCCTTGAGGTTCAGGAGGACATGGGTGATGTCCTCCCAGACGCCCGGAAGGGTGGTGAACTCGTGCATGACGCCCTTGATGCGGACGTTGGTGACAGCCGCCCCCTGGATGCTGCTGAGCAGCACCCGGCGGAGGCTGTGCCCCACGGTCGTGGCGAAGCCACGCTCGAAGGGGTAGGCCACGAATTCTCCGTAGGAGTCCGTGAGGGACCCGGGAGTCACCTCCGCGAATCGCGGCCTCTGGAAATCGCTGAGGTTCAGCATCCTGCCCCCTTACTTGGAATACAGTTCAACGATCAGCTGCTCGTTGATGTCCAGGGTGATGTCCTCGCGGGTCGGCGCGGCGAGCACCTGGCCCTTGAAGGCGGCGGCGTCCAGGGAAAGCCACTTGGGAATGCCACGGCCAGCGGAGGTTTCGACGGAGGTCTTGACGCCGTCGTTCTCGCGGGCGCGCTTGCCCAGCTCCACCGCCTGGCCAGGCTTCACCTGGAAGGAGGGGATGTCCACCCGCTTGCCGTTGACCAGCACGTGGCCGTGCATGACCATCTGGCGCGCGGAGGTGCGGCTGGGCGCGAAACCCAGGCGGTAGACCACGTTGTCCAGGCGGCTCTCGAGGAACCCGAGCAGGTTGTGGCCGGTGACACCCTTCTTGGCGTCGGCCTTCTCGAAGTAGTGGCGGAACTGCTTCTCGAGCACACCGTAGATGCGCTTCACCTTCTGCTTCTCGCGGAGCTGCAGGGCGTAGCCGGTGGGCTTCTTGATCTTCCCCGCGCCGTGCTGGCCGGGGATCTTGCCCTTGCGGGTCTCGAAGGAGCACTTCTCCTTGAAGCAGCGCTCGCCCTTGAGATAAAGCTTCATGCCCTCGCGGCGGCAGAGGCGGCAAACGGCGTCTGTGTAACGTGCCATGTCTCTCCTCCTCTCTTAAACCCGGCGCCGCTTGGGCGGCCGGCAGCCGTTGTGGGGGATGGGGGTGACGTCGCGGATGCTGGTCACCTGGATGCCGGCGGCGTTGAGGGCGCGAATGGCGCTCTCACGGCCCGCACCGGGGCCCTTGACGCGGACGTCCACCGAGCGGACGCCCTGCTCCTTGGCGGCCTCGGCGCAGACGCCGGCGGCCACCTGGGCTGCGAAGGGCGTGCCCTTGCGGGTACCGCGGAAGTTCTGGTTGCCGCTGGAAGCCCAGCAGAGCATGTTCCCCATCGGATCGGAGATGGAGATGATGGTGTTGTTGAAGGACGCCTGGACGTGAGCCACGCCGTGGGGGACGTTCTTCTTTTCCTTCTTCTTGACCACCTTCTTGCCGGCGGTCCGGGTCTGGGTCTTGGCCATGGTCTCCTCGCCTTACTTCTTCTTGCCGGCCACGGTGCGCCGCTTGCCCTTGCGGGTGCGGGCGTTGGTGTGCGTGCGCTGGCCACGGACGGGCAGACCCTTCCGGTGGCGCAGGCCGCGGTAGCAGCCGATGTCCATGAGCCGCTTGATGTCGAGCGCGATGTTCTTGCGGAGGTCGCCCTCCACAGTCTCCTCGGCGGTGATGACGCGGCGGATGCGGCCGACCTCATCCTCGGTCAGGTCGCGCACCTTCGTGCCGAAGTCGACCTTCGCGCGGGTCAGGATGCTGTGCGCCTTGGCGCGGCCGATGCCGTAGATGTAGGTGAGCGCGATCTCGATGCGCTTTCCGATGGGCAGATCAATGCCAGCGATGCGTGCCATCGTGTCTCCTTAACCCTGACGCTGCTTGTGCTTCGGGTTCTTCTTGCAGATGACCCGGTTGATGCCTTCGCGGCGCACCACTTTGCAGTGCTCGCAGAGCTTCTTGATGGAGGGCCGGACTTTCATGGTTTCCTCTCGTTTCGGTTACTTGAATCGGTAGATGATGCGGCCGCGGGTCAGGTCGTATGGGGTGACCTCGACGAGGACCCTGTCGCCGGGAAGGATGCGGATGAAGTTCTTGCGCATCTTCCCGCTGATGTGCGCCAGCACCTGGTGCTTGTTTTCCAGTTCGACCCGGAATACCGCGTTGGGCAAGGCCTCGACCACTGTGGCTTCGAGCTCAATGGCTTCTTCTTTGCTCAAGCGCGTTCTCCGAAGACGTGACGCAGCGAATCAAACACCAGCTCCGGGGCGCGATTGCCATCCACGCTCCGGAAGGTCGGCCGATGCTTGTAGAAACCCAGGAGCGGCTGGAAGGTCGAGTGGAACTCGCCCATCCGGCTCCGGAAGGCTTCAGCGGTGTCGTCGGAACGGTGCTTCAGGGGACTTCCGCACAGATCGCAGACACCGGCCTGCTTGGGTGGCTTGGATTCCAGGTGGTAGATGGCGCCGCAGGCGTTGTTGCTGCAGACGCGCCGGCCCACCACGCGGGCTTCCAGCACATCCTGGGGGACATCGACCAGCACCACGTGACCCGTCTTCATGCCCTTGGAGGAGAGGAAGTCTTCCAGGGCTTGAGCTTGCTGAAGGGTGCGTGGGTAGCCGTCGAACAGCACGTCGGAGGTCTCGTCCAGCAGCCGCGCGAAGACAAGGCCGTTGACGGTGTCGTCGTCCACCAGTTTTCCCTCGGCCATGATGGCTTTCGCCCTCAGGCCGATCTCCGTCCCTTTCGAGACGGCATCTCTCAGAATGTCACCGGTTGAGAGGTGAGTCAAAGAGAATGTTTCCACCAGGCGCTTGGCCTGGGTGCCCTTCCCGGAGCCCGGGGCCCCGAGGAGGATGTTCGCGACAAGGTTGGCATTGGCACTCATGCCTCACCCCTGCGGGTGGAACGGCCGCGGATGCGGCCCTTCTCGAGGAATCCGTCGTAGCGGCGCATGACCAGCAGGCTTTCCAGCTGGGCCGCGCTGTCCATGGCCACGCCCACCACGATCAGCAGGCTGGTGCCGCCGAAGTAGAAGTTGAGGCCCTGGATGTTGTTGGTGATGAGCAGGGGCACGATGGAGACCAGGGCCAGGTAGATGGCGCCCACGAAGGTCAGCTTGGACAGGATGCTGTCCATGAAGACGCTGGTCTCCTTGCCGGGGCGGATGCCCGGGATGTAGCCCCCGGACCGCTTCATGTTCTCGGCGGTCTCATCAGGATTGAAGACGATGCTGGTGTAGAAGAACGAGAAGAAGACCGTCACTCCCACGAAGACCGGCGTGTAGATCCAGAAGTGGGTCTGGGGGCTGAGGTAGGCGGCCGCCTTGGCCAGCCACTCCCAGCGGGTGAACTGGGCGATGGTGGCGGGGAAGAAGATGACGGAGCTGGCGAAGATGACGGGCATCACGCCGGCGGTGTTCACCTTCAGGGGCATGTAGGAGCTGCGCTGGCTGGACATGCCGGCCGAGTCGGCCCGGCGGGCGTAGTGGATGGGGATGCGCCGGTAGGCGTTCTCCACCAGGACCACGGCCAGCAGCACCACGGTCATGGCGCCCAGCAGCAGGATGAAGATGCCCGGGGGCGGGACGTTCGGGGCGTTCTTCAGGGACTGGGTGATCATCACGGTCAGGGTGGTGAGGCCCTGGGGCAGGCCCGCCACGATGCCCGCGAAGATCAGCAGGCTGATGCCGTTGCCGATGCCTCGCTCGGTGATCTGCTCGCCGATCCACATGACGAAGATCGTGCCCACAGACAGCGTGAAGGCCGCCAGGAACCGGAAGGCGGTCGGCGAGATGGCGTTGGTCACCACCTCGAGGCCGGGCGCGTTCTGGCTCTGGGCCAGGGAGGCGATGCCCATGCCCTGGACGAAGGCCAGGAGCACGGTAAGGTAACGGGTCCACTGGGTGATCTTCTGCCGGCCGGCCTCGCCTTCCTTCTTCTGGAGGTTCTCCAGGTAGGGCACCACGGCCCCCATCAGCTGCAGCACGATGCTGGCCGTGATGTAGGGGGCGATGCCGAGGGCGAAGACCGAGAACTTCTTGAACGCACCACCGGAGAACAGGTCGACAACGTCGAAGAGCCCGCCGCCGCCGCGCTTGAGCGCGGCAGCCAGGTTCTCGGCGTTCACCCCCGGCACGCTGACGTGCACCCCCAGGCGGTAGATGGCCAGGAGGATGAGGGTGAAGAGGAGCCGCTTGCGCAGCTCCGGGATTGCGAAGAGGTTCTTGAGGCGGTTCATCGGCCGTTACTCGGCAGACTTCGCGCAGGGCTCCTGGATCGTGCCACCCTTGGCCAGGATGGCTTCACGGGCGCCCTTGGTGATGCGGTCGGCCACGACGTTCACCTTGGCGGTGAGCTCGCCGCTGGCCAGCACCACGATCTTCTCGACGCGGGAGTTGACGAGCTTCTTGTCCCGCAGGGCATCCAGACAGACCGTCTCGCCATCCTTGAAGTGGATGGAGATGAGGCTGAGGGTGATCTCCTTGGTCTCGGGAGCGAAGATGTTGGTGAAACCGCGCTTGGGCAGGCGGCGGACGAGGGGCATCTGGCCGCCCTCGAAACCGCGCTTGCTGCGATAGCCGGACCGGGACTTCTGGCCCTTCTCGCCGCGGCCGGACGTCTTGCCGAGGCCGGAGCCCTTGCCGCGGCCCAGGCGCTTGCGGGTCTTGGTGGCGCCCTCAGCGGGCTTGAGTTCGTTGAGCTTCATGACCTACCCCTTCACCTGAACGTCGATGAGATGCGGGACGAGCTTGACCATCCCGTGGACGTTGGGGGTGTATTCGCATTCGCGGGTGTCGCCGGGGCGCTTCAGACCGAGGGTCTGCATGAAGGCCCGGTGCTTGGGAGTGGTGCAGATGATGGAGCGCTTGAGGGTCAGCACCACCTGCTTGCCGATGAACTGCGACATGTTAAACCTCCGCCTGGTCCAGGCCCCGGTTGGTCAGGACCGTGTAGGGATCCATGAGGTCCTTCAGCCCTTCGAACGTGGCGCGGACCACGTTGTGGGGGTTGGAGGAGCCCAGGCTCTTCGTCAGCACGTTGTGGACGCCGGCGGCCTCCATGATGGCGCGCACCGCGGCGCCGGCGATGATGCCGGTGCCCTCGGGGGCCGGCTTCAGCAGCACACTGCCGGAGCCGAAGATGCCCGTCACCGGGTGCGGCAGGCTGCCGTTCGAGGTGAGGGGAACCTTGATCATGTTGCGCTTGGCGCTCTCGATGCCCTTCTTGATGGCGGAGGGCACTTCCAGGGCCTTGCCGAGACCGAAGCCGACCTTGCCGTTGCCGTCGCCCACGACCACCAGCGCGGAGAAGGAGAAGTTCTTGCCCCCCTTCACCACCTTGGTGACGCGGCCCACGTAGATGACCTGGTCCTTGAATTCCCCGGCTTCGGGGTTGTTGCGGGTTTCCTTGTTGTCCTTGAGCTCTGCAGTCGCCATGGTGATCCCCTAGAACTGGAGCCCGGCTTCGCGGGCGCTGTCAGCCAGCGCCTTGACGCGGCCGTGATAGACGTAACCGTTCCGGTCGAACACCACTGCGGTGATGCCCTTCTCCTTCAGCCGGGCGGCGATGCTGGCGCCGACGGCCTTGGCGGCCTCGATGTTGGCGCCGTTCTTGAGCTTCTCGCGCAGGTCCTTCTCGAGGCTGCTGGCGGAGGCCAGGGTGATGCCCTTGCTGTCGTCCACCGCCTGCACGTAGATGCGCTTCAGGCTCTTGTAGATGGTGAGACGGGGCCGCTCGGGCGTGCCGCTCACGCGGCCGCGGATGCGCGCCTTGGTCTTGTCACGCCGAATGTTGATATCGTTCGCCATGGATTCCCCTTACTTCCCGGTCTTGCCGGCCTTGCGGCGGATGACTTCGCCGGTGTACATGACACCCTTGCCCTTGTAGGGCTCGGGCTTGCGGAACTTCCGGATGTCGGCGGCGACCTGGCCCACCAGCTGCCGGTCGATGCCGGTCACGACGATGTGGGTGGCCTTCTCGACGGCCATCTGGATGCCCGCGGGAGCCTCGTACTTGATGGGATGGCTGTAGCCCAGCTCGAGGTTGAGCTTGGCGCCGTCCATGGCGGCCTTGTAGCCGACGCCGACGATGTCCAGCTCCTTCTTCCAGCCCTCGGTCACGCCGGTGACGGCGTTGCCGAGCAGGGCGCGGGTCAGGCCGTGGTAGGCACGGGTCTGGGGCTCATCGTTGACGCGGGTGAGGTTCACGGAGTCGGCCTGGACTTCGAGGGTGATCCCGGCGGGGATCGGGCAGGTGAGCTTGCCCTTGGCGCCCTCGACGACGGCCTCGGACCCGGTGACTGTGACCTTCACGCCCTTGGGCAGCGTCACGGGCTTCTTTCCGATTCGAGACATGGTGGATTCCTTAGATGAGGGCGGAGAATCCGCCCATTTCAGGATGGGTTACCAGACGTGGGCGAGGACTTCGCCGCCGACGTTCTGCTTCTTGGCGTCCTTGCCCGTCAGGAGGCCCTTCGGGGTGGACAGGATCGCGATGCCGAGGCCGCCGTGGACCTCGGGGATCTCCTGGGCGCCGGAGTAGATGCGCAGGCCAGGGCGGGACACGCGGCGCAGGCCGTGGATCACGTTCTCCTTGTCCTTCACGTACTTGAGGTTGAGGATGAGGTACGCGCGGCCCTCGTGCTCCACCTGCTTGAAGGAATGGATGTAGCCCTCCTGCTTCAGGATGCCGCAGAGGCCGGCCTTGATCTTGGAGGCGGGCACCACCACGGCATCGTGACCGGCCATGATGCCGTTGCGGATGCGGGTGAGGTAGTCAGCGATGGGATCGGTATGCATGGTCCCCTCTCCTTACCAGCTGGACTTCTGGACGCCCGGCAGCTCGCCGTTGAGGGCGAACTTGCGGAAGCACAGACGGCAGAGTTCAAACTTGCGCATGAAGCCCCGGGGCCGGCCGCAGCACTTGCAGCGGTTGCGGTGCTGGGTCGAGAACTTCGGCTTGCGCGAATCCTTGACGATTTTGGAAATCTTGGCCATCGGTATGATCTCCTTAGCCTATTTGCGGAAGGGCATACCGAGGTGGGCCAGCAGGGCCCGCGCTTCGGCGTCGTTCTTGGCGGTGGTCACGAAGGTGATGTTCATGCCCTTCATCTTGTCCACCTTGGCGTAGTCGATCTCCTGGAAGATCAGCTGATCCTTGAGGCCCAGCGTGTAGTTGCCGCGGCCGTCGAAGGACTTGGTGGGCACGCCGCGGAAGTCGCGGACGCGGGGAAGGGACAGGGTCACCAGGCGGTCGAAGAACTCCCACATGCGGGGACCGCGCAGGGTCACCATGCAGGCGATGGGCATGCCGGCGCGCAGCTTGAACTGGGCGACGCTCTTCTTGGCCTTGCGCACGACGGCCTTCTGGCCGGCGATGGCGGTCAGCTCGTCAACAGCCACGTCCAGGACCTTGATGTTCTGGATGGCGTCGCCCACGCCCATGTTGATGACGATCTTCTGCAGGCGGGGCACCTGCATGGCGGAGGAGAAGGCGAACTCCTCCTTGAGCTTCGACACCACCTCCTGGTGGTAGCGAGCCTTGACGCGGGGCTCCGCGTGGTCCTGCTTGGCAGTCATGGATGCCTCCATTTCCGTGGGGCGGCTATGCCCCAGGGGTTCGGGAGGGCGGGGGGGCTTGGGACAGCGGTCCGGCCCGTTTCCCCCCAACCTCAGTTGTCATGGCGCGGGATGCGCCGTGGATTCCCACCCCGCGCACGGGGCAGAACGAAGATCTTCCCATGAACGAAGGCCCCTGGGAAGGCAAAAGCTTGTATTTCAAAGGCGGTGCGGTGGTTCCAGGGTCCCGGAACACCCGATCAGGTAAGTCCGAGGAGGCTCAGCCTCCGAGGACGCGGGGGCCCGGGGGTGTGCGCGCAGCGCAGCGAAGCGCGGAACCCCCGGAGAACGTTAGGCCCTCTTGCGGGTGCCCTTGCCCGTCTTGGCGTCGAGCAGCATGACATTGGAGGCATGGATGGAAGCCTCCTTCTCGACGATGCCGCCGCCCTCCCCGGTCTGGGGATTGGGCTTGGTGGCCTTCTTGATCATGTTGACGCCGGCGACGACCACTCGGTTGGTGGCGGGGCTGACCTTGGAGATGGTCCCGGTCTTGCCCTTCTCCTTGCCGGCGATGACGACGACCTGGTCGCCCTTCTTGAGCTTCATCTTGGTGGTGGTGGCTTCCATTACAGCACCTCAGGGGCGAGGGAGACGATCTTCATGTACTTCCGCTCGCGCAGCTCGCGGGCCACAGGGCCGAACACGCGGGTGCCGACGGGCTCGCCATCCTTCTTGATGATGACGGCGGCGTTCTCGTCGAAGCGGATGTAGGAGCCGTCCTTGCGGCGGTAGGCCTTGCGCTGGCGGACGATCACGGCCTGGACGACGGCCTTCTTCTTGACCGTGCCGCCCGGGATCGCTTCCTTGACGGAGGCGGTGATCACGTCGCCGAGCTGGGCGATCTTGCCCACACCGCCGCCCAGGGGCAGGATGCAGCAGATCTTCTTGGCGCCGGAGTTGTCGGCGACGGTGAGCATGGTTCCCATCTGGATCATGTGAGCTCCTTACTCGCCGGCCTTCTGGACGATCTCGAGGACCGTCCAGCGCTTGCGCTTGGAAAGGGGGCGGGTCTCCACGATCTTGACCACGTCGCCGATGCCGCAGGCGTTGGTCTCGTCGTGGGCCATGAACTTGGCGGTCTGCTTGACCGTGCGGTGGTAGAGCGGGTGCTGGAACTTGCGCTCCACCTTCACCACCACGGTCTTGTCGGCCTTGTTGGAGACCACGACGCCGTTGCGAATCATCTTGTTTTCGAGGCTCATGGGATCTCCTAGGCCAGCTTGGTCGCCAGGGCGGTTTTGACGCGGGCGAGCTCACGGCGAGTCTTGCGGATCTCGGCGGTGTTCTCGACCTGGCCCACGGCGTGCTGGAAGCGGAGGGTGAAGCGCTTGGCGGCCAGTTCGGCCTCCAGCTGCGCCAGCTCCTCGACGCTCTTGCCGGTCAAATCGGAAAAGGGATTCTTCTTGGTCATGGCGATCACTCCTCCGGCGGCGTGCGGGTGACGATTTCAGACGCCACGGACAGCTTCATCTGGGCCAGGCGCAGGGCTTCACGCGCCACCTCGTCGGTCACCCCCTCCATCTCGAAGAGGATGCGACCGGGGCGGATCACCGCCACCCAGCCGTCCGGAGCCCCCTTGCCGGAGCCCATGCGGGTCTCCGCGGGCTTCGAGGTGGTGGGACGGTCCGGGAAGATGCGGATCCAGATCTTGCCGCCGCGCTTGATGTGGCGGGTCATGGCGATACGGGCGGCCTCGATCTGGCGGTTGGTCAGCCAGCAGTGCTCCGTCGCCTTGAGGCCGAAATCGCCGAAGGCGAGATCGTTGCCGCGGGTGGCGACGCCGCGGGTGCGGCCCTTCTGGGTTTTGCGGTTCTTGACCTTCTTGGGCATCAGCATGGGGTCACCTCAGCGCTTCACGGTCTCGGCAACCTGGTCGCCCAGGTTCACCCAAACCTTGATGCCGATGATCCCGTAGGTCGTGCGGGCCTCGGCGAAACCGTAATCCACGCCCGCGCGAATGGTCTGCAGGGGCATCTGACCGGAGAGGTAGTCCTCGGTCCGGGCGATCTCGGCGCCGTTCAGGCGGCCGGAGACCTTGATCTTGAAACCCTTGGCGCCGAAGCGGATCGCGGCCTCCTCCGCCTTGCGCATGGCGCGGCGGAAGGCGATGCGGCGCTCGAGCTGCTGGGCCACGCCCTCGGCCACGAGCTGGGCATCGACCTCAGGCTTCTTGATCTCCTGGATGTCGACGGACACGGGGCGGTTCAGGCGCTTCTGGAGATCCTCGCGCAGCTTGTCGATCTCGGCGCCCTTGCGGCCGATGACGATGCCAGGGCGGGCGGTGAAGATGCGAACGGTGACCTTGTCGGCGGCGCGCTCGATGTCGATCTTCGAGATCATCGCGTTCAGGCTGTGCAGCTGCTTCTTGAGCTCGCGGCGCAGCTTGATGTCCTCGTGCAGGAGGGTGGAGTACTCGCGCTTGGAGAACCACTTGCTGTGCCAGTTCTTCTGGTGGACGAGGCGGAACCCGTAGGGGTGGACCTTCTGACCCATGACTACTCCTCCCCGGCCGCAGAAAGCTGGATGGTGATGTGGCAGGTGCGCTTCTGGACGCGGTAGGCGCGGCCCATGGGCGCAGGGCGGACGCGCTTCATGCGGAAGCCCTCGTCCACGAAGGCGGTCTTGACCATCAGCTCGTCCGGGTTGACGGACGGGTTCTTGTCGATGGCGTTGGCCACGGCGGAATCCAGGAGCTTGCGGATGGGAGCGGCGGCGTACTTCTTGGCCTGGGCGAGCACCCACTGGGCCTCGCCGACGTGCTTGCCGCGGATCATGTCCACCACGAGGCGGGCCTTCTGGGCCGAACCGCGCAGGTGGCGAACGGTGGCGCTGGAAACGATCTCAGCCATCGCTACTTCCCCTTCGCCTTGGTGTCGGCCTTGCCAGCGTGACCCTTGAAGGTGCGGGTCAGGGCGAACTCGCCCAGCTTGTGGCCGATCATGTTCTCGGTGACATAGACAGGAATGAACTTGTTGCCGTTGTGCACGGCGAGGGTCAGTCCGATCATCTGCGGGACCACGGTGGAGCGGCGGGACCAGGTCTTGATCACGCGCTTGTCGTTGGCCGCCTGGGCGACTTCCACCTTCTTCTGGAGGTGGGCGTCAATGAACGGGCCTTTTTTCAGGGAACGTGCCATTGTCGGGCCTCCTAGTTGATCCGCTTGACGATGAACTTGTCCGTGCGACGGTTGCCACGGGTCTTGTAGCCACGGGTCGGCTGGCCCCAGGGCGTCACGGGGTGACGGCCACCGGAGGTGCGACCCTCGCCGCCACCGTGCGGGTGGTCGACGGGGTTCATGACCACGCCGCGGACGGTCGGACGGATGCCCTTCCAGCGGGTCCGACCGGCCTTGCCGATCTGGATGTTCTCGTGCTGCAGGTTGCCGACGGTGCCGATGGTCGCGTAGCAGTCCAGGTGGATCTTGCGGATCTCGCCGGAGGGCATGCGGAGCTGGGCGTAGTCGTCCTCCTTCGCCACGAGCTGGGCGAAGGTGCCGGCGGCGCGGGCGATCTGGCCGCCCTTGCCGGGCTTCATCTCGATGTTGTGCACCGTGTTGCCCACGGGGATGTTCCGCAGGGGCAGCGCGTTGCCCACCAGGATGTCGGCGTTCTTGCCGGCCACCACGGTGCGGCCCACTTCCAGGCCATCGGGGGCCAGGATGTAGCGCTTCTCGCCGTCCGCGTAGACCAGGAGGGCGATGCGGGCGGTGCGGTTGGGATCGTATTCGATGGTCGCGACCTTGGCCGGGACTTCGAGCTTGTTGCGCTTGAAGTCGATGATGCGGTACTGGCGCTTGTGGCCGCCGCCGATGTGGCGGGTGGTGACCCGACCGGTGTTGGACCGGCCGCCAGTGCGGTTCTTCTTGGCAATCAGGGAACGCTCAGGCGTATCCGTCGTGATTTCCTCGAAGCCGAACTTGGACATGCCGCGCTGACCGGGGGTCGTGGGCTTGAGCTGCTTGATGCTCATGGGTGTCCTCTTGCCTCAGGGTTGAAAGGGGCGGGCGATAGTGGGCAAAGCTTGTCCGTCCGCCATGGATCGCCTACTCGGACGCGGGTGCGCCCTCGGCGAGTTCGACATAGGCCTTCTTCCGGGGGCTGGAGGTCCCCACGAAACGGCCGAGGCGCTTGGTCCGGCTGGGAATCCGCACGGTGCGGACGCTCTTCACCTTGGACTGGAGCAGGAGCTCCACGGCCTCCTGGATCTGGTGCTTGGTGGCCCAGGTGGCCACCTCGAACACCTGGATGTTCTTCTCCCGCAGGATCTGGCCCTTCTCCGTGAGGAGGGGCTTGCGGATCACGTCGAAGATCTTGGTCATGGCTTCACCACCTCCTGGAGGGCCAGGACGGCTTCCTTGGAGAAGATCACCTGGTCGTACTTGAGGAGCTCATAGACGTTCACGCCCAGGCTCTCGACGGTCTGCAGCTTCGGGTTGTTGCCGGCGGCGCGGGAGAGCTTCTCGCTGGCCTCGGTACCCACCAGGAGGGCGGAGCCGGTGACACCGAGCTTGCCGAGGGTCTGGATCAGGGCCTTGGTCTTGTGGGACTCGACCTCCCAGCTCTCGACCACCAGCATCTGGCCGCTGGCCAGCTTGGCGGACAGCGCGTTGCGCAGGGCGGCGCGCCGGGCCTTCTTGGGGAACGCGTAATCATAGGAACGCGGGTGGGGGCCATGGACCGTGGCGCCGCCCTTCCACAGCGGGCTGCGGATGGAGCCCACGCGGGCGCGGCCGGTGCCCTTCTGCTTCCAGAGCTTCTTGCCGGAGCCGCTGACTTCCCACTTGTCCTTGGTCTTGGCGGTGCCGGAGCGGCGCTTGGCCAGGAAGTGGCGCACCGCTTCCCAGATCAGGTGCTCGTTCAGGTCCTCGAGCTTGAACACCTCGGGCAGGAGATCGACGGTGCCGACCTGCTTGTTGTCGAGGTTGACGACGGGGTGCTGGAACGCTGCCATCCTAGGCCTCCTGCTTGATGACGATGTACCCACCCTTGGGGCCGGGGACGGCGCCCTTGATGAGCAGCAGGTTGTTCTCGGCGTCCACCTTGGCGATCTCCAGGTTGCGCACGGTCACCTGGGCATCGCCCATGTGGCCGGCCATGCGCATGCCGGGGAAGACGCGGCTGGGGTAGCTCGACCCGCCGATGGAACCGGGGGCGCGGTGGAACATGGAGCCGTGGGTCGCACGACCGCCGGCGAAGTGGTGCCGCTTGATGACGCCGGCGAAGCCCTTGCCCTTGCTGATGCCGGTGACGTTCACCTTGGTCTTCGCCTCGAAGGCGCTGGCCAGGACGCTGTCGCCGGGCTTGGACGTGTCGGCCGCGTCCACCTTGATCTCGCGCAGCACGCGGACCGGGGCGACGCCCTGCTTCTCGCAGTGGCCCTTCTCGGCCTTGCTGGCGCGCTTCCCGCCATTGGGGTCCACGTAGCCGATCTGCACGGCCTCGTAGCCATCCTTGGCGGAGGTCTTGCGCATCACGACCACGCAGGGGCCGGCCTGGATGACAGTCACAGGGACGATCTGGCCCTGCTCATTGAAGATCTGGGTCATCCCCAGCTTCTTGCCGATAATTCCTTTGGACATGTTCTCTCCCCCCTCTACCGGTTGCCCTGGCGGCTGAAGACCTTGATCTCCACGTCGACGCCAGCAGGCAGGTCGAGACGCATGAGCGTGTCCACGGTGTTCTGGGTCGGGTTCAGGATGTCGAGCAGCCGCTTGTGCGTGCGGATCTCAAACTGGTCCCGGCTCTTCTTGTCCACGTGGGGGGAACGGTTCACGGTGTACTTGTTCGTCCGGGTGGGGAGGGGAATCGGTCCCGCCACCTGGGCGCCCGTGCGCTTGGCGGTGTCCACGATCTCGCGGGTGCTCTGATCGAGCAGACGGTGGTCGAAGGCACGCAAACGGATGCGGATGTTGTCTTTCATGCTCACTCCATTGGGACGGGAACCGTCCATAGACGTGGGGCGCTGACCGCCCATGTAAATCCGTCCCAACGACAGGGACAGGGCTGATCAGCATAACAAAAGCCGCTGCAAATTCAACGGCTTTTTGAGAGAACGCACGACCTCCCGGGGGAGGAAGCGGGTGGATCAAGAGGCCCGGCAACCCGAAGGTTCGAAGGACGGCCTCACCCCGGGAAGGGGCTAAGACTGCAGATAAAGCAAGTTACTGATGTTGGTGCAATGGGAGGCAACGAGGGCTGGCTTCGCCAGGCCGAGTTGCGGGGGTCCGGGGGTGTCTGCGAAGCACGGAACCCCCGGAGAACATCGACCTACTTGGCACCCTTGACCTTGGCGATGATTTCTTCCGCCACGTTCCGGGGAGCCTCTTCGTAGTGCGAGAACTGCATGGTGTAGGTGCCGCGGCCCTGGGTCATGGAACGCAGGGTCGTGGAGTAGGCGAACATCTCGGCCAGGGGCACCTTGGACGTGATGACCTTGGAGCCCGAGCGCTCCTCCATGTTCTCGATGCGGCCACGGCGGCTGTTCAGGTTGCCGATGACGTCGCCCATGTAGTCCTCGGGGGTCTCGACTTCGACCGCCATGATGGGCTCGAGGATCACGGGGCTAGCCTTCTCGCAGCCGGCCTTGAAGCCCATGGAGCCGGCGATCTTGAACGCCATTTCGTTCGAGTCCACCTCGTGGAAGCTGCCGTCGTAGATGGTCACCTTGATGTCCACCACGGGGTAGCCCGCGAGGACGCCGGAGTGCATGGCCTCCTGGATGCCTTCGTCGGTGGGCTTGATGTATTCCTTGGGAACCACGCCGCCCTTGATCTCGTTGATGAACTCGTAGCCCTTGCCGACCTCGTTGGGTTCGACGATGAGCTTGACGTGGCCGTACTGGCCGCGACCACCGGACTGGCGGACGAACTTGCCCTCGGATTCCACCCGCTTGCGGATGGTCTCGCGGTAGGCCACCTGGGGCTTGCCCACGTTGGCCTCGACCTTGAACTCGCGCATCATGCGGTCGACGATGATCTCGAGGTGCAGCTCGCCCATGCCGGCGATGATGGTCTGGTTGGTCTCGGGATCAGTCTTCACCTTGAAGGTGGGATCCTCCTGGGCCAGGCGGGCCAGGGCGATGCCCATCTTCTCCTGGTCGGCCTTGGTCTTGGGCTCGATGGCGACCTGGATCACGGGATCCGGGAAGTCCATGGACTCGAGCACCACGGGGTTGTTCTCGTCGCAGATGGTCTGACCCGTGAGGACGTCCTTGAGGCCCACGGCGGCGCCGATGTCACCCGTGCGGACTTCCTCGATGTCCTCACGCTTGTTGGCGTGCATCTGGAGGAGGCGCCCGATGCGCTCGCGGCGGCCCTTGTTGGCGTTGTAGACGCCGGAGCCGGCCGGCAGGATGCCGGAGTAGACGCGCAGGAAGGCCAGGGAGCCCACGAAGGGATCGGCCATGATCTTGAAGATGAGGGCGCTGAAGGGCTCGTTGTCGTCAGCCTTGCGCTCCACCTCGTTGCCGTCGCTGTCCATGCCCTTGATGGCGGGAATGTCCAGGGGCGAGGGCATGTAGCTCACGACCGCGTCGAGCATGGGCTGGACGCCCTTGTTCTTGAAGGCGGAGCCGCAGGTCATGGGGGTGAAGGCCAGCGACACGCAGCCCTTGCGGATACCCTCGCGCAGCTCGGCCTCGGTCAGCTCTTCGCCGCCCAGGTACTTTTCCATGAGGTGCTCGTCGGTCTCGGCGACCATCTCGACCATCTTCTCGCGCCACTCCTTGGCGGTCTCCACCAGGTCGGCGGGGATCTCGCCGTAGAGGGTCTTGAAGCCCTTGTCGGCATCATCGAAGGTGACGGCCTTCATGAGGATCAGGTCCACCACGCCCTTGAAGTTCTCCTCGGCGCCGATGGGGATCTGGATGGGACAGGGACGCGCCTTCAGGCGGTCCTGCATCATCTTGACGACGCGGAAGAAGTCCGCGCCGGTGCGGTCCATCTTGTTCACGAAGGCCAGGCGGGGCACGCCGTACTTGTCGGCCTGGCGCCACACGGTCTCGGACTGGGGCTGCACGCCGCCCACGGCGCAGAACACGGCCACGGCGCCGTCGAGCACGCGGAGGCTGCGCTCCACCTCGGCCGTGAAGTCCACGTGGCCAGGGGTGTCGATGATGTTGATGCGGTGCTCCACGCCCTTCAGCTGGCCGGTCTGGGGCGTCCAGGCGGCCGTGATGGCGGCGGAGGTGATGGTGATGCCCCGCTCCTGCTCCTGCACCATCCAGTCGGTGGTCGCGGCACCCTCATGCACCTCGCCGATCTTGTGGATCTTGCCGGTGTAGTAGAGGATGCGCTCCGTCGTGGTGGTCTTGCCGGCATCGATGTGCGCCATGATGCCGATGTTCCGGTAGCGCTCGAGGGGGGTCTGGCGGGCCACAGCGGCCTCCTGAAAGGATCAATGCAGAATCGGAGTCGGGAAATGCTTCAAAGACCTTCGCGGAAGGAGCCGCCGGGTCGGCGGCTCCTTCCGGTCGGATGGGCTGCTACCAGCGGAAGTGCGCGAAGGCCTTGTTGGCCTCGGCCATCTTGTGGACGTCGTCCTTCTTCTTGATGGCGGCGCCGCGGAAGTTCATGGCGTCCAGGATCTCGCCAGCCAGCTTGTCGCGCATGGTGCGCTCGCCGCGGGAGGCGGAGTAGATCTTCAGCCAGCGCATGGCCAGGGACTGGCGGCGGTTCTGGGGAACCTCCACGGGCACCTGGTAGGTGGCGCCGCCCACGCGGCGGGACTTCACTTCCACCGAGGGCTTGATGTTGTTGAGGGCCTTCTGGAAGGCCTCCAGGGCCTCCTCGCCGCTCTTCTTGGCGACGATCTCCAGCGCCCCGTAGAGGATGCGCTCGGCGGTGGCCTTCTTGCCGCGCTCCATGAGGATGTTCACGAACTTGGAGACGACGAGGCTGTTGTAGACGGGATCCGGGAGGATCTCACGCTTGGCGGGTGCGGAACGACGGGCCATGTGTCACCTCCCCTACTTCTTCTTGGCCGGCGCGGCGCCAGCCTTGGGGCGCTTGGCGCCGTACTTGGAACGGGACTGGTTGCGGCCCGCGACGCCGGTGGCGTCCAGGGTGCCGCGGACGACGTGGTAGCGCACGCCCGGCAGGTCCTTCACGCGGCCGCCGCGGATGAGCACGATGCTGTGCTCCTGCAGGTTGTGGCCCACGCCCGGGATGTAGGTCGTGCACTCGATGCCGTTGGTGAGGCGCACGCGGGCCACCTTGCGAAGCGCGGAGTTCGGCTTCTTGGGGGTGGTGGTGAACACGCGGGTGCACACGCCACGCTTCTGCGGGCAGGCGTCGAGCGCGGGGCTCTTCGTCTTGTTCTGGAACGTCTTCCGCCCGAGGCGGATCAGCTGATTGATGGTAGGCACACCATCCTCCAAGGAAGGCGCCGGTGGATCCGGGCCTGGGCCCGAGAGGTTCGCCGCGGTGGAGGCTCCGGAGAACGTCGGACGGATGAAATCCTGCGCCGGCCCACGGGGCCGGAACCATCTAGGTTATCGGAATGGCCATGGAAGTCAACGCACCAGGCGTAAACCCATGGAGACGGGCCTCACCCGGCGAGGGGGCACCCGCAGCCGCCCGCGGCGCAGCCGTGACCGCCCTTGGAGGCCTCCGGGGCCGAAGCGGAGGCCGTGGCGGGCGCGGGGGCGGCGCCCTTGTACCACCCCCCACCGGTCAGGGCGAAGGCCGATACGGACACCTGCCGCCTCATGCCGCCGGGCTCGCCGCAGGCCGGGCACGCATGCGTGTCGGGGGCGGACATGCTCTCCAGCTTCTCCTCGGGCTGGCCACAAGCTTCACAACGGTATTCATAGAGCGGCATGGCAGACTTCTCCTGGGACTTCTCCCTGAACCTTCCATTTTATCCCGGTCTCTTAGATGCCGTCACTGACCCGTTTCTTCCAGAGCCCTGAAGCCTTCCTCGAGGCTGTCCCCCGTCCGGGAACGCTGTGCTTCACCAACGGCTGCTTCGACCTGATCCACCCCGGCCACGTGCAGTACCTGGCCGAGGCCCGCGCCCTGGGCGACTTCCTCGTGGTGGGCCTCAACAGCGATGCCTCCGTGGCGCGCCTGAAGGGGCCGGGCCGGCCGCTGCAGGACGAGGCCGCCCGGGCGGCCATCCTGCTGGCCTTGCGCAGCGTGGATGCGGTCGTGCTCTTCAGGGAGGACACGCCGCTGGAACTCATCCGCGCCCTCCAGCCGGACGTGCTGGTGAAGGGCGGGGACTACACCCCGGACAACGTGGTGGGCCGCGAGATCGTGGAAACCCGCGGCGGCAGGCTCGTCCTCCTGCCCTTCCTCCCGGGCCACAGCACCTCGCGCATCGAGCAGCGGATCCGCAGTGGGCGCGGCGTCACGCTCGAGCCCCGCGTATAGATCCTTCGGATGATCCAATTGTGACAGTACCTCGCTAGGCTTGGGACCGGCCTCACACCGGGGCCCGTCATTGTCGGAGGTCTCATGCGTCACCGCGTTGCCCTTGCCCTCGCCCTTCTGGGCCTGCCCCTCGCCGCCCAGGACATCACTGGCGGACTGCAGACGGGGCTCTCTCTGCCGGTCGGGGACCTGAAGGACAAGACCGATTTCGGCACCAACCAGTTCTTCGGTGCCCACATCGGCGGTCACCTGGACTTCAACATCACCTCCCACCACCAGGTCCGCGCCCAACTGACCTACCACAGCCTTCCCGGCTCCGGCTGGGGCGGCCCGGCTGATGTCAACAACGACTTCAAGATCCTGCAGGTGGGTGCCGACTGGGTCTACAACTTCCAGAGCCCGAACCAGGGCTGGTACACCATCGCCGGTGCCTCCCTCAACAGCGTCAAGGACGACTACAGCGGAAACGGCTTCAGCGGCAGCGCCAGCCAGAGCGGCAAGCTCGGCCTGCGCGGCGGCGGCGGCTACACCTTCAACAAGATGTTCTCGCTCGAAGGCTCCCTGAACCAGGTCTTCGTGGACAAGAACGGCAACGATGGCTTCGGCTTCGACACCGCCACCTGGGTCCAGGTGAGCGCCGTGTTCCGCTTCGGCCGGTAACCTCCATCCCCCTCACGAAAAACGGGCCGCGATCGCGGCCCGTTTTCGTGAGAACCGGAACCAGCTAGAGCAGGGGCGACAGCAGCTGCCAGTACTTGGGCAGGGGCCAGAGGTCGGCATCGCAGGCCTCTTCCAGGAGGTCGAGCACCTCCCTCAGAGCGTGCTTGGCCTCGTTCACCTTCTGCCCGAAGGCTTCGGTCCGTGCATGCAGGTCCTCGATGGCATCCGCGTCGGCCAGGGCGGCCTTCATGGCGGAAAGGCGCGACTGGGCCTCGCCCGCGAGGGTGGCCTGGGCCTGGAGCGAGGCCTTCAGGGTCTCGGGCACCGCGATGCCCGCGGCGGCCAGCCGGCCAAGGCTCTTGGCCCGGGCTCCCAGGTCCGCCGTGATGGAGGGCAGGATCTGGGTCTCCGCCATCTCGCGCAGGACCTGCGTTTCGATGGCGATGGCCTTCTGGTACTGCTCGTGGCGGATGTGGATGCGCGATTCCAGCTCGCCCTCGGACAGGATGCCCGGCTTGGAGAACACGGACTTGGCCGCGGGGTTCTCCCAGATGTGCAGGGCCGCCACCGTGTCCTTCGCGTGGGGAAGGCCGCGGCGCTCGGCCTCCGCCTTCCACTCGTCGGAGTAGCCGTTGCCCTCGAAGCGGATGGACTTGGTCTCGATGATGGCTTCGCGCACCACGGACAGGACGGCGGCGCGGTGTTCCTTGCCGGCCTTGATCTCGGCGTCCAGCTTGGCGTTCAGCCCTTCCAGCGCTTCGGCCACGGCGGCGTTGATCACCGTCAGCGGCAGGGCGATGGGCTGGCTGGAACCCACGGCGCGGAACTCGAATTTGTTGCCCGTGAAGGCGAAGGGGCTGGTGCGGTTGCGGTCCGTGGCGTCCTTCTCAATGCGGGGCAGGTTGCCGATGCCGAGATCCAGGATCCGCTGGGAAGAGGCGTCGGCGGCGGCGCCCTTCTCGATGGCGTCGAGGATGTGGCTGAGCTGGGCGCCCAGGAACACGGACATGATGGCCGGCGGCGCCTCGTTGGCGCCCAGGCGGTGGTCGTTGCCGGCGCTGGCGATGGCGGCGCGGAGCAGGCCGCCGTGGGTGTGGATGGCCTTCAGGGTGGCGCTGAGGAAGTAGAGGAACTGCAGGTTCTCCTCGGGGGTCTGGCCGGGCTCCAGCAGGTTCTGCCCCTCGTCCGTGGCCAGGCTCCAGTTCACGTGCTTTCCGCTGCCGTTGACGCCGGCGAAGGGCTTCTCGTGCAGGAGGATGGCCAGGCCGTGACGCTCGCCCACGGACTTGAGGATCTCCATGAGCAGCTGGTTATGGTCGCTCGCGATGTTGGCGGCCTCGTAGATGGGCGCGATCTCGAACTGGTTGGGGGCCACCTCGTTGTGGCGGGTCTTGGCGGGGATGCCGAGCTTGAAGCACTCCAGCTCGACCTCCTGCATGAAGCCGAGGACCCGCTCCTTGATGCTGCCGAAGTAGTGGTCCTCCAGCTCCTGGCCCTTGGGCGGCTTGGCGCCCTGGAGGGTGCGGTTGGCGAACATGAGGTCCGGCCGCTGCTGGGCCAGCTCCAGGTCCACGGCGAAGTACTCCTGCTCGGGGCCGCACTGGGCCACCACCGCGTCGGCGGCCACGCCGAAGTGGGCCAGGCCCTCGCTGGCGCGCCGGGAGACCACCTCCATGGACCGCAGCAGGGGCACCTTGTGGTCCAGGGCCTCGCCGTGGTACCCCACGAAGGCCGTGGGGATGCAGAGGGTCTTGCCGATGGGGCCTTCGATGAGGAAGGCCGGGCTGGCCGGATCCCAGGCCGTGTAGCCGCGGGCCTCGAAGGTGGCGCGCAGGCCGCCGCTGGGGAAGGAACTGGCGTCGGGCTCGCCCTGGATGAGCTGGCTGCCGCTGAAGCGCTCGATGACCTGGCCCGGCTCGTCCCAGGAGATGAAGGCATCGTGCTTCTCGGCGGTGGCGCCGGTCATGGGCAGGAACCAGTGGGTGAAGTGCGTGCAGCCCTGCTCCAGAGCCCAGTCCTTCATGGCCTGGGCCACGCTCTTGGCCACCTCGGGCGACAGGGCCTCACCGCGCTTCAGCGCCTGGCGGTAGGCCTTGTAGACATCCTTCTGCAGGCGGTCGCGCATGGTCCGCTCGCTGAAGGTGTTGCAGCCGAAGTACTGGCTGATCTTGGTCTGGTCCAGCCGTGAGATGCTGGAAGTGTCTGGCGCCGGCGCCTTGGCCATGTGTCCCCCCTTTGGACGGTGGTGAAAGATGACTGTAAATACAAAAGGACCGATGTCCGCCCCTCGGGGGCAGCCATCGGATTCCCATGTCCACCTGGATCCTGCGATCCATCCCCAGGGTAGCGGAATCCCCCTTGTGGCGACAGATTTTCCCGTCTGCGAGCGGGCTCTTTTTCTCTTGGCGGATCTCCAGGGGCGGCAGGAAGGGATCCCCCGCCCCGCCGCCCTGGCCTGGGAACGGGCGGCCTTCGCCGCCGTCTTCGACGACCCGGGTCCGGGACAGCGGATCCGCCGGTTCCTTGAGAAGGCCTAGAATGGAGTCATGGACCTGACCGCCCCCTACGTCCCCGACCTCGAGAGCATCCCCGCGGGCCTCGACCTGCCCGCCGAGATCCGGCGGCTGAAGGCCGAGCGGCGAGCCGTCCTCCTGGCGCACTACTACCAGGAACCCGAGATCCAGGATCTGGCGGACTTCGTGGGGGACAGCCTCCAGCTCAGCCAGCAGGCGGCCAAGGCCGATGCCGACGTCATCGCCTTCTGCGGCGTCCACTTCATGGCTGAGACCGCCAAGATCCTCAACCCCGGCAAGACGGTCGTGATCCCCGACATGGATGCCGGCTGCAGCCTGGCGGACCGCTGCCCGGCGGATTACTTCGCCGAGTGGCTGAAGCAGTACCCGGATCACGACGTGGTGAGCTACATCAACTGCTCCGCTGGCGTGAAGGCCCTCAGCACCGTCATCTGCACCAGCAGCAACGCCGTGCGCGTGGTGGAGAGCCTGCCGAAGGACCGCAAGATCGTCTTCGCCCCCGACCGCCACCTGGGCAAGTGGGTGATGCAGCAGACGGGTCGCGAGATGGTGCTCTTCCCTGGTTTCTGCATTGTCCACGAGCAGTTCACGGCCAAGCGCCTGGCGGCCTTGAAGGCCCAGCACCCCGAGGCCAAGCTCATCGCCCACCCCGAGTGCGACGCCACCGTCAGCCAGCTGGCAGACTTCGTGGGTTCCACGGCGGCCCTGCTCAACTTCGTGGCCAAGGACAGCGCCAAGGCCTTCATCGTGGCCACGGAAGCCGGCATTCTCCACCAGATGCGCCAGCGCCGCCCCGACGCCGAGCTGATCCCCGCCCCGGCCGACAGTGGCTGCAACTGCAGCCTCTGCCCCTACATGAAGCTCAACAGCCTCGAAAAGCTCTATCTCTGCCTGCGGGACCTGCAGCCTGAGATCCGCCTGGACGAGGCCATCCGCCTGAAGGCCCTGAAACCCCTGGAGCGGATGCTGGCCCTGGGTTAGGAGACCGGCGGCCGCTAAGCTGGCTGTCACCCCCTTCCCGTCGAGCCCCCCATGCCCCGCCATCGCACCTCCCGCTTCCGTGTCCTCCATCCCGGCTTCGGAACCTCCCGGTGGCAGCGCCTCCAGCAGCAGAGCGGCATCGTCCTCCTGGTCCTGGCGGGCCTGTTGACGGCGGGTGTGCTGTATTTCGCCCCCCGGTACTACCTGATGGATCAGATCGGCAACGCCCAACAGGCCTACATGGAGGCCCACTGGGTAGACTTCGAGGCGGTGGAGCGGCACTGGAAGAGCCTGCCGATCCTCCACAGCATCCAGCGGGGCGATGAGGAGGACGTCCGCCGCTTTCTCGCCGACCAGCCCCTGGTGGTGGCCCTGCTGGACCGCTTCGAGGGCCGCCACCTCTGGGTCCGCGAGGGCGACCACCTGGTTCCCGCCCGGGACCCCGCCCAGACCCAGCAGTACCTGGGATGGATGACCCACGCCGAGATGGCCCAGCGCTTCGAGTGGAACCCGCCGCGAGAGCAGGATCCCGACTTCGGGAAGGTGGCCACGGTGGTCCTGCTGTCGGACCGCTGGCTGGTGATCAAGCGCTGGCGGCCCGGGTCCCCGGACGTGGAGCGCGAGCTGGGCATCGCCCTGGCCCCGCGCCGGGCCCTGCGCATGGGGCTCCTCCGGGAATCGGACGCCACGCGGAAGGACCTGAAACCCCAGCCCTGGGGGGCCCAGCCCAACCTCCAGGCCGACCCCCAGCGGCTCATCGTCCTGCCCCTGGGCTCCATCACCAAGACCAACGCCTTCGGAGAGGGCTGGTCCCTGGGCGGCGTGGCCTTCGATGACGACCAGGCGGCTTTCCGCCGGACGCTCAAGTCCCAGCGGCGCCTGGTCTCTGGCGTGGCCCTCTCCGTGGGGCTGGCCATGCTGCTGGGCCTGTGGCTGCGGCACCGGACCCGGCGCAAGGCCGAGCTGGACGCCGATCGCATGGCCTCCATGACCCACAGCCTCAAGACGCCCCTGGCCATCCTCAAGTTCCGCTGCGACTCTCTGCGCCTGGGCCGCCTCAGCCCCGAGCGGGCCGACGAGGAGCTGCTCAAGATCGGCGAGGAGGTGGACCACCTCACCACCATCATCGAGACCGGCCTGCGGGTCATCCGGGGCGGCGGTGCCTCCGGTCCCCACGGCCTGGCCACGCCCGCCTGGATCCGCGACGTGGTGGAGGATCTGCGCCCGGGATTCGAAGTCGAGAACCGGCCCCTGGAGATCCAGCTGGCGGAGGCATCGGGACGGGCCCCACTGCCCTCCTTGCGCTCGGCCCTGCTCACCCTGGTGGAGAACGCCCTGACCCACGGGCGGGGCCGGGTCACCCTGGAATCCTGGCGGACCCGGCGCCGCCTCTGCCTCCGGGTCTCCGACGAGGGGGACGGCTTGGAGCCTCACCAGCTCAAGGCCCTGGGCAAGCCCTTCCAGCGCCTGCGCTCCAAGGGGAAGGAGGGCTTCATGCGGGAAGGCCAGGGGCTCGGCCTGAGCCTCCTGGTGCAGGTGGCGGAGCAGGAAGGCTGGGGCCTCTCCTTCACCTCCGCTCCAGGCGAGGGCCTCTCGGCCCTTCTGGAGGTGCCGGTCGCCTGACCCGAAGGCCCCATCCCCGCTCGGTTTCCACCCACCTGGCACCTTCAGAGATGACCAGGATCACGGGGCACGGCCCCTGCCCGGACCTACCATCAGGGCGGGCGACGCCCGCCCGATGGGGGAAGTCATGACGCGTTCATGGATGGGCCTCGTGGTTCTCAGCCTGGGCATGGTGGCCGCCGAGCCGCCGAAGCCCGTCCAAGTGCCCCTGAAGGCGCCCCAGGAGGCGACCATTCCCCCGGGACCCGTCGGCGAGGCGATCCGCATGGGCCAGAAGATCTTCACGAACACCCCCAAGTACGCTCCGGCGTATTCCGGGAATGCGCTCAGCTGCAGTAGCTGCCACCTGGACGCCGGGAAGGCGCCCCACGCCGCGCCCATGGTGGGCCTCTGGGCCGTCTTCCCCACCTACCTGCCCCGGGCCGGGCGCGTGGGAACCATGGAGGACCGCATCAACGGCTGCTTCCTGCGCTCCATGAACGGCAAGCCCCTGCCGACCAACAGCGAGGAGATGCGCGGCCTGCTCGCCTATGTCTGGTGGCTGTCCAAGGATGTCCCCGTGGGAGCCGAGGTGGTGGGCCGGGGAAATCCCCCCCTGCAGGCCCCCGCGCCCGCGGATCCGGAACGCGGCAAGGCGGTTTACGCCCGGGCCTGCGTGGTCTGCCACGGGGAGGACGGCCAGGGCTCCGCGGACATTCCGCCGCTCTGGGGCCCCCGGTCCTTCAACCTCGGGGCCGGCATGGCCCGCACCAGCAAGGCCGCGGCCTTCGTGAAGGCCAACATGAGCGGGCTGGGCGGAACGGAGCCCCTCACGGCCCAGGAGGCTTACGACGTGTCCGCCTACTTCACCCATCAACCCCGGCCGGATTTCCCCGGGAAGGTGAACGATTGGCCCCGGGGCGGGAAGCCCGCGGACAGCCGGTACTGAAGGAATACCCGCACTAGGAAATTGCAGCCGATCCAACTTGCCTTTCCAAGGCAATGCTCGCATCGTGGATGAAGCACGATCCTTGAGCGAGATGCCGTGATCCACATCCTCGTGGTGGAGGATGAGCCCTCCCTCTGCCAACTCCTCGTCAACAACCTGAGCTTCGAAGGCTACTCCGTGGAGGCCGTGGAGGATGGTGTGCCCGCCCTGGCGGCCCACACGGCCCGAGCCGCGGATCTCATCGTGCTGGACCTGATGCTGCCCCAGCTGGACGGATTCGAGGTCCTCCGCACCCTCCGGGACCGGCGGGACCACGTGCCCGTGCTCCTCCTCACGGCTCGGGGCGAGGAGGCGGACCGGGTGAAGGGCCTGAGCCTGGGGGCTGACGACTACCTGGTGAAGCCCTTCTCCGTGCTGGAGCTCGTCGCCCGGGTGAAGGCGATCCTGCGCCGGACCCGCCCCGTGGACCGCCCGACCCTGCTGCGGTCCGGCCCCTTCCGCTTCAACCTCCCGCGCCTGGAGGCCCGGCGGGAAGGGAAGCCCCTGGAGCTGACCCCTCGCGAGTTCCGCCTGCTGGAGATCCTCATCACCCACGCGGGCCGGACCCACAGCCGCAAGGAGCTGTTGCAGCTGGCCTGGGAGCCGGACGCCCGCCCCAGCGCCCGCACGGTGGACGTCCACATCGCCAACCTGCGCCGCAAGCTCGGGGAGGAGCTCGGTTCACCCTGGATCACCACGGTGGGCGGCGAAGGCTACCGGTGGATCACCCCCGTGGAACCGGAGGCCGGCGGGGCCGCGTCGAACGGGTAGACTGGACCTTCGTCCCCGAGGTCCGATGGCGCCCTGGAACCCCCATAGCTGGCAGCGCTTCCCCGCCGCGCAGCAGCCGACCTATGACGACCCTTCCGAGCTGGAGGGCGTCCTGGCGCGGCTGCGCCGTATGCCTCCCCTGGTGGTGCCCCAGGAGGTGGACCGGCTCCGCGGCCTGCTGGCCGAGGCCGCTGCGGGACGGCGCTTCCTCCTCCAGGGCGGCGACTGCGCCGAGCAGTTCAAGGACTGCACGGCGGAATCCATCGCAGGCAAGCTGCGGGTGCTGCTCCAGATGTCCGTGGCCCTCACCCACGGCGGGCGGAAGCCTGTGGTGCGCGTGGGCCGCATCGCCGGCCAGTTCGCCAAGCCCCGGAGCAAGCCCACGGAGATGGTCCGGGACCGGGAGCTGCCCAGCTACCGCGGCGACCTCGTGAACAGCCTGGAGGCGGACGAGGCCGCCCGCCGCCCGGACCCGGGCCGCATGCTGGAGGCCTACTTCCACGCCTCCGCCACCCTGAACCACCTGCGGGCCCTGGCGGCTGGCGGCTACGCGGACCTGCACCACCCCGAGCGCTGGGAGCTGCCCGGCGAGGCGGGCCGGGTGCCCGAGTACCGGCGCACCCTGGACCAGGTGCGCGAGTCCCTGGATTTCCTGGAGGCCCTGGGCGGCGTGCAACGGGACGCCCTGGAGCGCATCGACTTCTACACCAGCCACGAGGCCCTGCTGCTGCCCTACGAGGAGGCCCTCACCCGCTGGGTGGGCGAGACGTCCGCCTACTACAACCTGGGAGCCCACACCCTCTGGGTGGGCGAGCGCACCCGCCAATTGGACGGTGCCCACATCGAGTACCTGCGGGGCCTCCGCAACCCCATCGGCGTGAAGGTGGGCCCCAGCGCCACGCCCGAGCACCTGGCGGCCCTGCTGGACCGCCTAGACCCGGACCGGGAGCCCGGGCGCCTCACCCTCATCTCCCGCTTCGGCGCCACGAAGATCCAGGCGGCCCTGCCGCCGCTCCTGAAGGCCGTCCAGGCCACGGACCATCCGGTGCTCTGGAGCTGCGATCCCATGCACGGCAACGGCGCGGAGAGCGCCCAGGGCCTCAAGACCCGCGACTTCGGGGCCATCCTCTCGGAGCTGCGTCAGGCCTTCGAGATCCACCGGGCCCACGGCTCCCACCTGGGCGGCGTCCACATCGAGCTCACGGGCGAGGCTGTCACCGAGTGCACCGGCGGCAGCGAGGGCCTCTCCGAGGCGGACCTGGCCAAGGCCTACGAGACCGGCTGCGACCCGCGGCTGAACGGCACCCAGAGCCTGGAGATGGCCTTCCTCATCGCCGAGATGATGCGAGGCTAGGCCCCATCCGGAATCTCAGGCTCCACCAGCTGCGCCAGCAGTGTGAGCGACTCCTGCCAGCCCAGGTGGCAGGCCTCCGGCGGGATCACGCCGGGGATGCCCGCCTGCACGATGTCCACCTCGGTGCCGACGGAGACGGCCTTCAGGGTGATGGTCGTCTCCATGGCCCCGGGCAGGTTCGGATCGTCGAAGGTGTCCGTGTGCCGGATGCGCGCGCCGGGCACCAGCTCGAGGTATTCGCCTCCGAAGCTGTGGCTGCTGCCCGTGCCGAAGTTCGTGAAGGACATCCGGTAGGTGCCGCCGACCTTTGCCTCCAGGTGGTGGACCTTCCCCGTGAAACCGTGTGGCGGGAGCCACTTGGCCATGGCGTCCGGATCGAGGAAGGCCCGGTAGATCCGGTCGGGCGTGGCCCGGAGCACACGATGGAGACGGATGGTGTTCGTGGTGGACATGGCGGCCTGGCCTTTCGAGGTGGGTTGGAGAGGAGAGCGCGGGAGGGCTGCACCATAGCACCGCCAGACCTGTCACGACATCCACCTTTGGATGGACCCGCCACAGCTCGCATCCACGCGGCCTAGTGGACCGTCGGGTGGATCCCTTCCGGTCCGGCCCGGAGGATCAGGGTTTCGAAGGCCGTGCCCACCAGGACCTCGGCTCCCGGCAGCAGTTCCTGCAGGGGCTTGAGCTTCGGCACCGGCAGCAGCAGAGCCTCGCCCGGGCGGAGGGTCGGCAACTCCAGGCCCTCCCAGGCCCCGAGGGGCGTGCTGCGGCGGGCGGCGCCGGCCCGCAGTTCCAGGCTTCCCTCCGGCCAGGCATCCACCATCCAGGCTCCCAGCAGGACGCTTCCCCCGTCCTCCAGGGCCAGGCAGAATCCCGCGGCGCCGCCACCCGCCAGGCCCAGGACCGCCAGGCCGGGACGGGGCAGTTCCATCAGCTCCGCCCCGGGCCCCCTCACCTGGAAGCGGTCGAGGGCGGTTCCGTCGGCCCGGTGCAGCGCCGCGGGCCGGGGCAGGCAGGGCAGCAGGTTCGCGGATTCCGGGAACGGAGCCAGGGACTCCGGCAGGGTGCCGCGGCGGTCCCATTTCTCGGCGTAGGCCAGGGTCTGCTTGGCCCGGGCCAGGGCTCGGGCTCCGCCTTCCAGCAGGCGCCGGAGGCTTCCGGGGACCAGGGCCTCGGCCAGCCGCTCCGGATCGCCCTCTCCCAGCTTGCGGAGGCGCATGGCCTCGATGCGGTTCAGGTCCGCCAGACGGCCCGACGCCAGCCGGCCCACGAGCGTCCGGCGTTCCAGGGGCCCCTCGGCCCAGGCGGCGGTACCCAGCAGCATCCGCGGATCAGACCTGGGCTTCGAGCCAGGCTCGGGTGGCGGGCGAGAGCGGCTTGGGCCGGTTGGTGGCGAAGTCCAGCATCACCTGCACGCTCTTCCCCTCGGCGAAGACCGGGCCGCCCAGCCCCTTGGTGAGGCGATAGCCCAGGTCGAAGGAGCTGTTGCCCACCCGGGCGCAGTGGAGCTCCACCCGGACGTCGTCGCCCAGGAGGATCGGCATGCGGTAGTCCACCTCGATGCGCGCGATGAGGAAGCCTTCGTCCGTGAAGGCCCGACCGCCCAGGAAGCTGCGCCACCACTGGAAGCGCCCCTGCTCCATGAAGCTCACCACCACCGCGTTGTTCACGTGGCCCATGGCGTCCAGATCGCTGAACCGCACCTCGATGGGATGGGAGAAGGGCATGGCGCCTCCGGACCCTCAACCTTACCGCCAACCGTGGCATGATGCGTCCCGATGCCCGCGCCCCTGCTCATCGCCTACGATCCGGCCTGCACCCTCTGCTGCCGCATGGCTCTCTGGCTGGCCCGGCGGGATCGCCGGGGGCTCCTGCACATCGCCTCCCTGCGCGATCCGGACCTGCTGGCCCTGGGCCCCGAGCTGGCCGGGCGTCCCCTGGAGGCGGAGATCCACGGTCTCGACCTGGGCACCCGCCAGGTCTGGGCGGGGGCGGACCTCCTCCGGCCCATCGCCCGGCGGCTGCCGGGCTGGCGCTGGGCCTCGCCGCTGCTGGCGATCCCGGGCCTGCCCCGGCTGCTGAACCGGGTCTACCTGTGGGTGGCGGTCCGCCGCTTCCGCCGCACCGGCCGGCCGCCCTTCGCGTAGCCTGGGAACCATGGATTCCACCCCTCCAAGCCCCTGGCACCCGGACCGCCGCTGGGCCGATCCCCTCATCGCCTTCCTGGCCCTCCTCGCCCTGATGGCCGCGGATCTCACCCTCCGCGTCCGCCAGGAGGGGAACCACCGCCCCTCGGGCCGGACCACCCTCCAGGGCCAGATCCTCGAAGCCGGCCTGGCCGGATCCCACCTGCTGCGGGGCACCCCCATCCCACCCCAGGAATGGACCAGGGCGCGCGGCGGAGTGACGGATCCGTGGGACCGGTCCCTGCTCGCGGTGCTCATGGCGGAACTGGGCGACCCGGCCGGAGCGCGGGAGATCGTCCAGAGCAGCCTCCCCGCCGGCGCCGCGGGAGCGCGCTTCCGGCAGACTTTCGAGGCCGCCTACGAAGGCGCGCCGGTTCCGGACGCCGCCACGCGCGCAGAGGTCCAGCGGCGGCTGGGGAACGGCTACACGGCCCGTCTGCTGGAGGCCCGGCTCCGGGACCGGGAAGGGGGGCCAGGCGCCGGCGAGCCCCTGCGCGCCCAGGCCCGCGGCCTGCTGATCACCCGCCTCGCAACCCTGGGAGGCCTCGGGCTGCTGGTGACGGCCTTCGCCGCTGGGGGCCTCGCGGTGGGCATCTACCTCTGGGCCACACGCCGGCAGCCGCCGGCCCGGCCCCTGCCCGCCTGGGGCCTGTCGGGACGGGCGGCGGCCTTGGTTTTCCTGGGCTGGTTCATGGCCTTCTTCGCGGCGGGCAACCTGGCCGGGCTGCTCCTCATGCCCTGGCCCTCCCTGCGCTGGGCCGTCGTGCCCCTGGGCACCCTCCTCCATGCCGGGGTGGGCCTGCGGTTGCTGGGCTGGGCCGAAGGCCTCTCCTTCTCCGGACTGTGGCGACGGGTGGGGCCCTCACCGACCCGCCGGGACCTGGCCTGGGCCGCGGCCTTCCTCGCCCTGGCCGTGTTCCTGGTGCTGGCGGTGGCCATGGCCACGAGCCAGGTACTGAGGCCGGAGCAGAACCCCCAGCGGGACCTGCAGGAGCTGCTGCGGGGGCTGACGGGCTGGGGTCCCACCCTGGCCATGTTCCTCGTGGTGGCGGGCGTGGCCCCCTTTTTCGAGGAGTTCCTCTTCCGCGGGTTCCTGTTTCCCGTGCTGGCGCGGGGAGGCCGCGTCACCCTCGCCCTGGTGGCCTCGGCCCTGCTCTTCGGAGCCATCCACCTGCAGCCCGCGGGTCTGCCCATCCTCAGCACCCTGGGCCTGGTGCTCGCCCTGGCCGTGCGGCGCACCGGCAGCCTCTGGCCCGCCATCCTCGTCCATGCCTGCTGGAACGGGTCGCTCTTCCTGCTGATGCGGGCCTTCTCCTGAGCCCGTCCTGAACTGTTCCTGACGCCGTCCGGGGCCGTCCTCTCAGAACTGGAGCCGCGACAGCGCGGGCGCCAGCCACCAGAAGAGCTGGAGAACGATGAAGGCCAGGACGATCCACTTCAGTACCTGCCCCCAGTTGGTGCCCGGGCCATCGGAACCGGCCTGGCGGCCGGCGCGCTTCCGGGTGGAGAGGTAGGATTCCACCGGATCCTCGGCCAGGGCGATCTTGAGGGGCGCCGTGCCCCGGGCGCGGGATTCGTGGGATCCGGATTCCACCGACGGCGTGGGCTCGATCTGCCGGAACCGCGCCGTGGAGACGCTGCCGGTGCCATCCTCATCCTGCCCAAGGAACGTGAACAGGCGGGCCCGCATGCTGACGGGGCCGGGCAAGGCGTCGATCAGCTCTTCCATGAACTCGGGCAGCGTGGTGTAGCGGTCGTCCGGATCCGCCGCCAGGGCCCGCCGGAACACGGCGGCCATGCGGGGAGACACGTCCGCCGGGATGGCCACGGGCTCCTGGAGGATGTGGAGGATGATCTCGGCGAGGCCGCTCCCCGGATGCGGCAGCTTGCCGGTGAGGAGCTCGAAGGCCGTGGCGGCGAAGCTGTAGCGGTCCGAGGCCGGCGTGCCCTCGCTGCCCCGGAGCACTTCCGGAGGCGCGTAGGCCGGGGAGCCCAGGAAGTCGCCGGAGGAGGTCAACCGGAGCGCCAGCGTCTGAGCCAGCGCGGCGCCATCCCCCTCCATGAGGGGCATGTCCAGGGATTGGTCGGAACCCGGGCCCAGGTGGCCCAGGGTGCGCGCGATACCGAAGTCCATGAGCTTGGCCCGGCCCTCTTCGCTCAGCAGGATGTTGTCCGGCTTCACGTCGCGGTGCACGATGGCGCGGCGATGGGCGGCCCGCAGGGCGCGGGCGGTCTGGATCAGGACGCGGGCGCTGGTTTCCGTGTCCAGGTCCCTGTCCTTGATGTGGCGGCCGAGGCTCTTCCCTTCCACGTACTCCATGGCGAGGAAGGGACCCAGGTCCTCCTCCACGCCCACGTCGAAGACCGTCACAAGGTTCGGATGGTTCAGCTGGGCGCTGATCTCCGCCTCGCGCCGGAAGCGCAGGGTGGCCTGGTGCCGCGCGGCGCCCGCGACCCGCACCACCTTGATGGCCACGCGCCGCTTGAGCAGCGGATCCTCCGCCAGATAGACAGTCCCCATGCCGCCCTGTCCGAGGGGCCGCAGGACCTGGTACCTGCCGATGGTTCTTGGATCTGCCATGGAACTGAAATTCTAACCACGAGACCCCTCTCCGAAGCCGGGCTAGAATGGAGGATTCGACATTCTGGAGTGCCCATGGCCGCCCTGCTCGAAGCCATCGAAATCAAGCGCAAGATGTTCTTCGAACTCGAAGACACGCCCTACCACTGCCTGGATGTGGAAATTTCGACCCCCACAGCCCGGGGCGGCCAGACGCTGGTGCGCATCAAGATGCGCAACCTTCTCACCCGCGCCGTCTTCGACAAGACCTTCAAGGCCGGGGACAAGTTCAAGGAGCCGGACCTCGTCCTCACGCCCGCCAGCTACCTCTACAGCGACGGCGAAGGCTCCCACTTCATGGACCAGGAGACCTACGAGACCCACACGCTGGGCACCAGCCTCATGGGCGACGCCCTCGACTACCTCACCGAGGGTCTCATCGTCCAGATCCAGAAGTTCAACGGCAACCCCATCGGCCTGCAGATGCCCGGCCAGGTGGAGCTGTCCGTCACCTACACGGAGCCCGGCGCCCGCGGCGACACGGCCAGCGGCAACGTCACCAAGCCCGCCAAGCTGGAGACCGGCATCGAGATCAAGGTGCCCCTCTTCATCAAGGAGGGCGAGAAGGTGAAGGTGAGCACCGAGACCGGCGAGTTCGCAGGCAGGGCATGACCCGCAAGTTCCGCCTCGGCCAGAGCCGGGAGGCCCAGGACCTGGACCACCGGGAGGCCTATTCCCGCGAGCGGGCGGCGGACAGCAAGCGGCGCCAGCGCCACGCCGAGCGCCTGGAGACCGGCATCGAGGCCCACGATCCCGAGGCCCTGCTGCGGCTGCCGGATCCCGCGCCCTGGATGCACCTGCCCGAGGCCACGCTCATCCAGCGGCACAGCCAGTGGGTGGACCTGGAGCTGGCGGACCGCACGGTGATGCGGGCCACCCTGAGCGGCAAACTCAAGGGCGTTCGCCTGGTCTGCGGCGACCGGGTGCGCTATTCGGCCGTTCCCGTCGAGCTCGATGAGCCCAGGGCCCCCGCCTCCCCGCCCGTCCGCGGCGACGGGGGCTCCCCCGAGGCCCAGGTGGTGGCGGTGATGCCGCGCAAGAGCCTGCTCAAGCGGGGCGGCATCGACGATCGCGAGCCCTGGCAGCTCATCTGCGCCAATGCCGACGAGCTCTGGATCTGCGCCGCCGTGGTGGATCCGCCCCTGCGCCCCGGTCTCCTGGAGCGGGCCCAGGTGCTGGCCCTGGATGCGGGCCTCGCCTTCCGCGTCATCGTCACCAAGCGGGACCGCGCCTCGAAGAAGGACACCCTGCCCGAGCTGGATCCGCTGCGCGGACAGCAGGTCTCCATCCATGAGACGTCCGCCCTCAAGGGCGAAGGGCTGGAGGCCCTGCGCGACCTCCTGCAGGGCAAGGTGGTGGTGCTGCTGGGCCACAGCGGCGTGGGCAAGAGCACCCTCGTGAACGCCCTGCACCCGCAGGCGGCCCTGAAGATCGGCGGCCTCACGAAGTTCGGCACCGGCAAGCAGACCACCACGGCCGCCCGCTGGCTGGCCCTGGAGGGGGGCACCCTGGTGGACACACCGGGCATCCGCACCCTCAGCGTGCGCGGCTTCGACCGGGCCCTGCTCGCGGAGGTGTTCCCCGAGTTCCCCGCCGAGGTGCTGGAGGATCCCTGCGCCTTCGACGCCGAGGACGACGCGACGCTGGACCGCCTCGACCTCGAGTACCCCGAGCGCCTCCAGAGCCTCCAGCGCCTGTGGCTGGAGATGGAGGACCGCAATCCCAACCAGAACGTGTGGCGCTAGGAGGCTGGGGATGCAGGACCGGATGCAGTCCGACTCCAGGCTCCTGGGCCTCGCCTACGGGGCGGTCTTCGGCTCGCTGTTCCCCCTGTTCCACTTCGCGGCCCGCTCCTTCTCGCGGCGCGAGCGGGGCCATGAGATCGCCGACCAGATCGCCCACGCCTTCGTGACGCTGCGCCCCAAGTACCTGGAGGCCATCCTGGGCAACACGGCCCAGATGCTGGGGCTGCGCCCCACCCACCCGGAGGTGGACCGGATCGCCCGGGACATGGTGCGCCAGCACGCCCGCGCCTGGGTGGACTTCTTCTACTACGGCCAGCGCGCCCCGGAGGAGGCCCTGGCGCAGTTCGCCTCCCTGGAGGGCCTGGAGCACCTGGACGCAGCCATGGCCGAAGGGCGGGGCGTCATCCTCCTCACGGCCCACGCGGGGAACTACGAGCTGGGCGGGCTGCTGCTGCGGGCCCGGAACCTGAAGATCCACACGGTCTACAAGCCCGACCGCTTCGAGGCGGTGGAGCGGCTGCGGGAGCAGATGCGCGCCCAGGGCGGCGTAGTGGGCGTCCCCGTGGATGGCGTCGGCTTCTCCACCCTGCCCCTGGTCAAGCTATTGCGAGAGGGGGCCCTAGTGGGCATGCAGGGGGACCGGGACTTCAGCCTGAACGGACTGCCCATCCTCTTCTTCGGCCGGGAGGCGCCCTTCCCCCGCGGCCCCTGGGAGCTGGCGGCCATGACCGGCGCGTCCATCGTCACCAGCTTCTTCTACACGGACGAGGCCCGGCGCTTCCATGCCCGGTTCGGCGAGCCCATCCAGGTCCTGGGCCGCCGGGGGGAGCGGCAGGCCGCCATCGAGGCGGGGATGCGGACCTATGTCTCCACCCTGGAACAGTTGATCCGCGAGCATCCCAGCCAGTGGTACTGCTTCTATCCCTTCTGGGACGACCCGATCCGGGCCTCCGGCCCCGGGGGTCCGGGGCAGACCACCCCCGCGGAGCCTTTGTCGACGGTCATAGGTGTTTGACCGTAAGCTTCAGGGTCCCGTGGCCTCTTCCCGGTTCCTACAAGGAGTCCCATCCATGCGCAGCGCCCTTCCCGTCCTGCTCATCGCCGCGGCCATCATCGGCTGCAATTCCAACAAGTCCCAGGCGCCCGTGGTCGCCGCCCCCATCCAGGGCCAGACCGCCGCGCCCGGTGCCGCGCCGGCCGCCGCGCCTTCCGCGGGCCTGTCCGTCACTGGGAAGCTCCTGGAGCGCATCGCCGCCTCGCCCTATTCCTACCTGCGCATCCAGACTGCCCAGGGCGAAGTCTGGGCCGCCGTGCCAGAGACCAAGGTCGAGAAGGGCGCCGAGGTCACGGTGACCGGCGCCATGATCATGCGGGACTTCGAATCCAAGACGCTGAAGCGGACCTTCGCCCAGATCTATTTCGGCACCCTGGCCGGCAGCGGCCCGGCCGCGGCCCCCGCTGGCGATCCCCATGCCTCCGCAGGCCAGGCTGCGGCCGTGGAGGTGGGCAAGGTCGAGAAGGCCTCGGGGGCGGATGCCCGCACCGTCGCCGAAGTCTGGGCCCAGAAGGGCGCCCTCAAAGGGAAGACCGTCACCGTGCGTGGCAAGGTCGTGAAGTACAACGCCGGCATCATGGGCAAGAACTGGCTGCACCTGCAGGATGGCAGCGGCGATGCGAAGGCCGGCAGCAACGACATCACCGTCACCAGCAACGACCCGGCCGCCAAGGGCGACACGGTCACCGTCACCGGCGTGGTGCGCACGGACAAGGACTTCGGCTCCGGCTATTCCTACCCGGTCCTCATCGAGGATGCCAAGGTGAAGAAGTAGGCTCCAGTCCTCAGCCCTCGGTTCTCAGGCTTCAACTTTCGGCAAGCGGGCGCCCCCAGGCGCCCGCTTTTTCAGGTGGGGCCAAGTTGACCTTCAGCACCTCGAAGTTGGCGCTCAGGTCGAAATCCCGGGGCATGATGTAGCTCGGGTGCCGCGCGATCACCTGGCGCGAATGGGAGGCGGACGCGTCGCCGACCAGGGGTTGCACGGGAAAACCCACCCGGTAGAAGGCCTTGGCGATGAGGGCGGAGCAGATCACCTCGCGGCTGCTGGAGCTGCCCAGGTACAGGGGGCGCCGCCGCCACCGGGCCGGCAGCAGGTGGACGGGCGTGAGGTAGCGCCCCAGGTCGAAGATGTTGCGCCGGTCGTAGCGCAGGCCCAGGTGCCGGAGCATCTCGGCCACCACCTGCTCCAGGTCCCCGGGCGAGAGCCCTTGGGGGCGGCAGACCCTCAGGTTGTGGTCCGCGTACCAGGCCACGGGGAACACCCGCACGCCTTCGGCCATGTCGCTCTCCAGGACCAGGTGGGCAGCCTCGGCCCCGAAGCGATCCAGCGCCGACTCGGCATGGGGGCCGCCCCGGCGCAGCAGGGCATCGCCGATGTACATGGCGGCGTGGCTCCACGAGCTCTGGCTAAGGCTCATGATCATGCGGCTGATGCGGGACTTGCCCTCCACCAGCACCACATCGCCGGGGCGGAGCCCGGCCCGGAGCCGTTCCACATCGTTGGGCACCCGCCGCTGGTAGCTGGGCAGCTCCGCCGTGAGGTAGCGGACGAGGCCCTTGGTCAGCGCGTCATGGAGGAACATGGGTTCCCCCCTTTCCTCCGCTAGACGGCGGCGGGAACGGCGGCCAGCTCCTTCACCCAGGCGGGCAGGGTGCGGACGCCCTTGGGCGCCTGCAGGGCCTTCTGGTAGCGGCGGAGCTCGCCGTCGTGGTTGACGATGAAGTCGCTCTCTTCGGTGTAGCTGGTGATGGGCAGCCAGGCGGTGGCGGCGCGGCCCAGGTCCGAGGCCTCCACCTCGAAGGCCAGGCTGAACGCCGTGGCCTTGAGGATCTGGCCCAGCAGTTCGGTCTCCTTGGGGCTGGTGAAGGCGGCGTCGTGCAGGATCACCACGGCCTTGACCTCGCCCTTCTGGACCTTGGCCAGCAGCTCCTCCAGCGCGCCGAAGCGGTAGCCGCGCTCGGTGAAGCCCCGGCGATTGAGGATGCCGTCCTCGCTGGTCTGGTACTTGGGCAGCACGGCGGGAATGGTCTTGTCGCCGCTGCCGTAGCGCAGGCCTTCGGAGGCTGCCAGGTCGCCCAGGCGCTGGGCGGTGTCGCAGCCGAAGGTGCCCTGCCCGATGACCGCCACGGGGCCCGCGGCCTGGAGGGCCTCGCGGATGGCGTCGAGCGAGGCCGGTGCGCCCTTCAGCAGGGGCGCGGGGGTCCCGCCCTGCCGGTTGTAGTGCACGTAGGCGTAGCGCTCCGCGTCACTGATGAAGTGCGTGGTTTCCTTGCCCTCCAGGGGCCGGGGGCGGAAGCGGTGGATCTGGTTGCCCTCATGGTCGATCCAGATGGGGCTGCCCAGCGCGGAGTGACGGCTGATGGAGGGCGTGTTCTTGAGGTACCAGACCCGCTTGCGGAAGCGGAAGTCGCGGCTGGTGAGGGCGCCCACGGGGCAGAGGTCCACCACGTTGCCCGCGTAGGGATTCTGGTCCAGGCTCTTGCCCGTGTAGGTGGTGACCTCCAGGTGGGCGCCGCGCTGGGCCACGGTGAGTTCGTAGCCGCCGCTGATCTCCTTGGTGAAGCGGACGCAGCGGGTGCAGTGGATGCAGCGGTTCTTGTCGATGACGATCTTGGCGCCCAGGTCCTCGTAGCGGTATCGACGCTTCACTTCGACCATGCGGGAGTCGCCGCTGCCGTAGCTGTACGAGTAGTCCTGGAGCTTGCACTCGCCCGCCTGGTCACAGATGGGGCAATCCAGCGGGTGGTTCATGAGGAGGAAGTCCATCACGCCGGCCCGGGCATCGGCCACGGCGGGCGTGTTGGTGAAGACTTCCATCACCACGGCCTCGGGGTTGTCCTTGGGCGCGGGCGGCACGGTGGTGGTGCAGCTGGTGGCGAGCTTAGGCTGGCCCTTGATCTCCACCAGGCACATGCGGCAGGTGGCCACGGGCGTGAGCGCCGGGTGGTAGCAGTAGTGGGGGATGTCGATGCCCACGGTGCGGCAGGCATCCAGCACCAGGGTGCCGGGGTTCACGCTCAGTTCAACGTCGTTGATCTTGATCGTCGGCATGGGCCCACTCCAGGCCTTCCAGGATGGGGCTTGGGGCGCTGGAGGTAAAGGTGGACGCCCCAACCCCTTCCGGCGGCCGGGGTCTTCCCGGGAGCCCGGAAGTCCAGGAAACCCGCCAGATCCGGCCGGCGGCGGCCTCCTGTGGCGGGAGTCACATTCGGGACGGCCGCCGGCTGCCGGTGCCCTGGAACCCGGAAGGGCCGGACCTCGGGACCACCGGGGACATCCAGACCTTCCGGATGGGGCCACGACATGAAAAAATCAAGGGTTCAGGGGGCGGACATGCCTACGGCATTGATCTCGGTGTACGACAAGACGGGGCTGCTGCCCCTGGCCAAGGGACTGCTGGCGCAGGGCTGGCGCATCCTGGCCACGGGCGGGACCCTCCGCGCCCTGCAGGAAGCCAAGCTGGAGGCCCAGGAAGTGGCCGCCTACACGGGCGCCCCGGAGTGCTTCGACGGCCGGGTGAAGACCCTGCACCCCCGCATCCACGGGGGCCTGCTCTACCGCCGCGACCTGCCGGAGCATGTGGCCGACGCCAAGGCCCAGGGCATCGACCCCATCGACCTGGTGGTGATCAACCTCTACCCCTTCGAAGCGACCATCGCCCGAGAAGGAACCACTCCCGCCGAGGCCATCGAGCAGATCGACATCGGCGGCCCCAGCATGATCCGCAGCGCCTCCAAGAACCACGCTTCGGTCACCGTGCTCACCGGCCCCGACCAGTACGAGCCCTTCCTCGCGAAGCTCAAGGCCGGCACCTGGGGGCTGGAGGACCGCCGCCGCTGCGCCCTGGAGGCCTTCCGCCGCACGGCCGCCTACGATGCCGCCATCGCCGGCTGGATGGAGCGAGAGCTGGCCCACGGCAAGGCCGCGGAACTTCCCCACCACCTCTGCCTGAACCTGGTGCAGAAGCAGGGTCTGCGCTACGGCGAGAACCCGCACCAACCCGCAGCCTTCTACGTGGAGCCCGGCCGCAAGGTGGAGGGCATGGCCGCCTGCCACCAGCACCAGGGCAAGGAGCTCAGCTTCAACAACCTGCTGGACGCCGACGCCTGCGCCAAGCTGGTCTGGCAGTTCCCCGCCCCGGCCTGCGTCATCGTCAAGCACAACAACCCCTGCGGCGTGGGCCAGGGGCCCCATGCGCTGGAGGCCTTCATGCGGGCCCAGGCCGGCGATCCCGTCAGCGCCTTCGGCGGCATCGTGGCCTTCAACCGCCCCGTGGGCGTCGAAGTGGCCCGCGTCATGGCCCAGACCTTCTGGGAGGTGATCCTCGCGCCGGCCTTCACCGGCGAGGCCCTGGAAGTCTTTGCGGCCAAGAAGCAGCTCCGCATCCTGCAGACCCCGGATCACTGGCCCCAGGCCGCCGAGGGTCTGGACACCCGTTCCATCGGCGGCGGCTACCTGGTCCAGCACGCCGACGACGGCTTCGTGCCCTTCGAGGACTGGGAGGTCAAGGCCAGCGGGTCCGGCACCAAACCCCGGGCCGAGGACCTCATGCTGGCCCAGCGCGTGGCCAAGGCCGTGAAGTCCAACGCCATCGTGCTGGTGAAGGACGGCGCCACCGTGGGCATCGGCGCGGGCCAGATGAGCCGCGTGGACTCCGTGGAGATCGCGTGCCGCAAGGCCGGCACCAAATCCCGAGGGTCCGTGCTGGGCAGCGATGCCTTCTTCCCCTTCGCCGACGGCCTGGAACTCGCCGCCAGCCACGGCGTCACAGCCTTCGTGGAGCCCGGCGGCAGCCTGCGCGACAACGAGGTCATCACCGCCGCCCAGAAGCTGGGTGTGTGGCTCTTCTTCACAGGCATGCGGCACTTCAGACATTGAAACCGCGAAAGACGCTAAATGACGCCAAAGGAAACGCCAGCCGCTGACCTGATCCTTCCGGAGGAAAGCTACGCGCTCATGGGCGCCGCGTTTGAGGTCTACAAGGAATTGGGACCCGGATTCCTTGAGGCGGTTTATGAGGAGGCCCTCGCCCGTGAACTGGCATCACGAGGTATTCCCTTCCGTCGACAGGTTCCTTTGGCCATTCACTACAAGGGTTCCCCACTCGACAAGCATTACGTATGCGATCTCGTCGTGTTTGACCAGATCATCGTGGAATTGAAAGCCATTCAGCGCATCACAGACATAGAAATGGCCCAAACCCTCAACTACCTCAAGGCTGCGGGTTACTCATTGGCGCTGATCCTCAACTTCAGCGCCACAGGCAAACTCGAATGGAAGCGGATCGCCCGCACCAATGCCTGATAGTTTTTAATTTCGCGATCTTTCGCGCTTTTCGCGGTTCCCAATGAAAACCTCTGAACTCCGTCAGCGATTCCTGCAGTACTTCGAGCGCCAGGGGCACCGTCGGGTGGCCTCCAGCGCGGTCATCGGGCCGGCGGACGATCCCACGGTGATGTGGACGAACTCGGGCATGATCCAGTTCAAGGACGTGTTCCTGGGCAAGGAGAAGCGCGACTACAGCCGCGCCACCACCAGCCAGAAGTGCCTGCGGGCCGGCGGCAAGCACAACGACCTGGACCAGGTGGGCTTCACGGCCCGCCATCACACCTTCTTCGAGATGCTGGGCAACTTCAGCTTCGGGGACTACTTCAAGGCCGACGCCATCCGCTACGCGTGGGAGTTCGTCACAGGCCCCGTGGCCGAGGGCAACCTGGGCCTGGATCCCGCCCACCTCTGGATCACGGTCTTCGAGGGCGCCGACGGCGTGCCCGCGGACACCGAGGCTGAGGAGCTGTGGAAGGCCGCCGGCGTGCGGCCCGACCGCATCATGCGCTTCGGCAAGAAGGACAACTTCTGGCAGATGGGCGACACCGGCCCCTGCGGCCCCTGCTCCGAGATGCACTACGACCGCGGCGCGCACATCCCCGGCGACGCCACGCCCAACGGCGAGGGCGATCGCGTCATGGAGATCTGGAACCTGGTCTTCATGCAGTACGAGCGGGACGCCCAGGGCGTGCTCGCTCCGCTGCCGCGCCCCAGCATCGACACGGGCATGGGCCTGGAGCGCACCGCCAGCATCCTCCAGGGCGTCGACACCAACTACGAGATCGATCTCTTCGAGCCCATCTTCGAGGCCATCTGGAAGGTGGCGAAGGTCAAGGCCGACGAGCGCCGGGAGCACGCGAACCGCACGGCCTCCCAGGTCATCGCCGACCACATCCGCGCCGCCACCTTCATGTGCTACGACGGCGTGGTGCCCAGCAACGAGGGACGCGGCTACGTCCTGCGCAAGATCGTGCGTCGGGCCCTGCGCTTCGGCCGCAAGCTGGGCATCGAGGGGCTCTTCTTCGCAGACCTGGCGCCCGCCGTGGCCCAGGCCATGGGCGATCAGTACCCCGAGCTGCTGGGCGAGCTGCCGCGAATCCAGAAGTCCCTGCGCCACGAAGAGCGGCAGTTCAGCCAAACGCTCTCCACGGGCCTGAAGATCCTCGAGTCCAGCGCCATCGCGGACGGCGCCCTCGCGGGCTCCGACATCTTCCGCCTCTACGACACCTACGGCTTCCCCGTGGACCTGGTGGAGGACTGGTGCCGGGAGCGCGGCATCCGCGCCGATCTCGACGGCTTCCAGCAGGAGCTGAACGCCCAGCGCCACCGGGCCCGGGCCGCCATGAAGTCCCACGACCTGCGCCTGGCCGGCGACCTGGCCGCGCTGGCGGATCTGCCGCCTACCTCCTTCACGGGCTACGACCACCTGGATGGCCAGGCCCATGTGGTGGCGCTCTTCGACGCCGCCAACCGGCGCGTGAAGCAGCTCACGGGCGCCGGCTCCGTGCTGCTGGACCACACCCCCTTCTACGCCCAGTCCGGCGGACAGGTGGGCGACACGGGCCAGCTCCGCTTCGAGGGTGGCCTCGCCGAGGTGCTGGACTGCACGGCCCCCGCCCAGAAGCGCCACCTCCACAAGGTCGAGGTGACGGGCACCCTGCTGGAGAACATGGCCGTCACCGCCCACGTGCACCCCATCCGGCGCCGCCGCGTCCGGGCCCACCACACGGCCACGCACCTGCTGCATGCCGCCCTGCGTGAGGTCCTCGGCACCCACGTGAAGCAGGCCGGCAGCGTGGTGGACGAACACCGCCTGCGCTTCGACTTCACCCACTTCGCGCCTCTGGAGGCCGAGCAGATCGCCGAGATCGAGCGCCTGGCCACCCGGGAGGCCCTGAAGGCCCTGCCCACCGCCATCCAGGAGATGGACATCGAGGCGGCGCTCGCTTCCGGGGCCATGGCCCTCTTCGGCGAGAAGTACGGGGACGTGGTCCGCGTGGTGCAGGTGCCGGGCTTCTCCACCGAACTCTGCGGCGGCACCCACGTGGGGAACACCGGCGAGATCGGCGTGGTGAAGGTCCTCTCGGAAGGGGCCGTCAGCGCCGGCGTGCGCCGCATCGAGGCCGTGGCCGGCGAGCTGGCCCTGGAGCTTCTCCAGGCCGACGAGGCCATGATCCATGGGCTCTCCCGCCAGGCCAACGCGGCCCGCGAGGTCCTGCCGGACCTACTCACGGCCAAGGATCAGCGCATCACCCAGCTGGAGCGCGACCTCAAGGAGGCCAAGCTCAAGGCCGCCAGCGGCGGCGGCAGCGCCGAACAGACCGAGCAGGTGAAGGGCACCACCCTGGTCACGGCCGCCGTGGAGGGGCTTGAAGGCAACGCCCTGCGCGAGTTCATGGACCAGGTCCGCACGCGCCACCCCAGCGCCGTCATCGTCCTGGCCTCGAAGACCGCCGAGGACAAGGTGGCCGCCCTGGTCTCCGTGTCCCCGGATCTGCCCTACGACGCCGGCGCCCTCTTCAAGACCATGCTGCCGGCCCTGAACGGCCGGGGCGGCGGGAAGAAGGACCTGGCCCAGGGCGGCGGATCCAACCCTGCCGGCCTGCCCGAGGCCTTCGCGGCCCTGCGTTCGGCGCTCTGATCCGGCCAAGGGTTACCTTCCGCCCTGCAGGTCCGACAAGATGGAGGTAGCACTCCCCCGGAGGCGTCCCACCCATGCTTCCCATCCGTCGCCTGCTGCTGCGGGATCACCTGATCCTCATGACGGGTCTGTTCACGCTGCTCCTGGGCCTGGCTTGGTGGGGCCAGCAGCGGGCGCTGGAGCGGCAGGCGGGCGCGCGAGCCAAGACGGCGCTGCGCCACCTCGACGAGCTGCTCCGGATCGATCTCCAGTCCTCCCAGTCCCTCGGCCAGGTGGTCCGTGACTGGTGGGCGGACGGGACCCTGGATCCGGCCCAGCCCGAGCAGGCCGCCCGGATGATCCTGCCGGCGCTGACGGCCCAGCACAGCATCACCAGCCTCAACCTGGCCACCGTGGAGGGGCGATCCCTGCTCTTCCTGAGAATCGGCCAGGTCTGGTCCCTCCGGGAACTGGAGAACGCCGGGCCCGGGGCCCGGATCCGCTGGCGGCGTCTGGAACTGGCGGGACCGGCGGCGCCGGGGCCATGGACCCCCATGCCCTACGACCCCCGCACCCGGCCCTGGTACGTCGCCGGAGCGGCGGCTTCGGCTCCCGCCTGGACCGAGCCATACACCTTCTACACCACCCAGGATCCCGGCATCACGTACACCCTGCCCCTCCGCGACGGGGCCGGCCTCCGGGGCGTGGTGGCCCTCGACTTCCTGCTGGACGACCTCACCCGCCGCGTCTGGTCCGCCCAACCCACGCCCGGCAGCCAATCCCTCGTGGTGGACCCCCGGGGACGGGCCCTGATCCTTCCGCGGGACGCGGCCTACGAATCCCCCGAGCACCGCCGCCAGGCCTTCCTCAAGACCCCGGAAGCCCGCTTCCTGAATCCGGGGATCCACCTGGAGGACGACGCGAAGGATGGGGCGCCCCGCCGCATCCGCCTGGGGGGCCGGACGGCCATGGGGCTGTCCCGCTCCTTCGAGGGCCTCCCGGGCCTCCACTGGTCGCTGATGCTGGCCATTCCCGAGGACGACCTGCTGGGCCCGCTGGGATTCCGGGTGGCGGGCCTGTTCGGCCTGGTCGTCATCGGCCTCGGCCTGGCGGCCTGGCGCATCCACCACATCGCCCGCCGGGTGGCCGAACCCATCACCGCCCTCGGAACCATGGCGGAAACCCTGGGGCAGGGCGGACCCGCCCCCACCGTCCACTCGGACATCCAGGAGATCCGCAGCCTGGAGCGCGCCCTCCTCCAGGCGGACGAGAGCCTCGCGGACCGCGCCCGCCTGCAGAGCCAGCTGGAGCACAGCCAGCGCATGGAGACCGTGGGCACTCTGGCGGGGGGCATCGCCCACGACGTCAACAACCAGCTGGCCGCGATCCTGGGTCAGCTCCACCTGAGCCGGGAGCTGCTGCCCGAGGGGCATCCAGTGATCAACCGGATCCTCCGCGCCGAGGAGGCCACGAAGCGCTGTGCCCAGACCACCAAGGCCCTGCTGTCCTTCAGCCACCAGTCGCGGCCGGAGCTGAAGCCCCTCGACCTCAACGCGCTCATCCGCGACACGGCGGCCCTCATGGAGCGCCTGCTGGGGGGCCTGATCCGGCTGCACCTGGCCCTTGACCCGGGCCTCCCCCGCGTGGAAGGCGACTCAGTGCAGCTGGAGCAGGTGCTCATGAACCTGGTGGTGAACGCGCGGGATGCCATGCCGGCGGGGGGCAGCCTCACCCTCCGGACCTTCCTGGGCGAGGAAGGGCAGGTCTGCATGGAGGTCCAGGACACGGGCACGGGCATCCCGGACCACCTCCTGCCGCACATCTTCGAGCCCTTCGTCACCACCAAGGATTCGACCAAGGGCACCGGCCTGGGCCTGGCCATGGTCTTCGGCATCGTGAGGGCCCACCAGGGACAGGTCTGGGCGGAGAACGCCCCGGGCGGCGGGGCCTGTTTCCGGATGTGTCTCCCGCCGGTCCCCACGGACGCGCCGCAGGAAGCCCCGGTCCCGGCCGATCCCGCCGGAGCTCCGGGAACCCTGGCCGGACGGCGGATCCTGGTGGCCGAGGATGAAGCCCTCCTGCGCGACATGCTGGCGGACGCCCTGACCCTGGCCCGGGCGCAGGTCACGGCGACTCCTGACGGGAGCGTGGCGTGGCAGGCCTGGCAGACGGGCCGCTTCGATCTGGTGCTGAGCGACCATCGCATGCCCGACTGCACGGGTCTGGAGCTGCTGGAGCGGATCCGCGCCACGGGCTCGACGGTGCCCTTCATCCTGGTGAGCGGCCAGGGGCTGGAGGGCATGGAAGCCAAGCTGGCCAAGGTGCCCCGGGTGCGGCTCCTGCCCAAGCCCTTCGAGCTGTCGCGATTGCTGGGCCTGATGGCGGAGATGCTGGGCGCCTCTGGGGCCCGCTAGATCAGCGCGTCTCCAGATCTTCGCCGACCTCCACCTGGATCGTCCCCGTGGCCTTCGCCGAGCCCCGGGTCACGGTGACCGTGTAGAGGCCGGGCTTGACGAACTTCGAGCCTTCGCCGCGGTAGGACGAGACCAGGTCCGAGGTGGGCTTCAGATCCCAGGCGATGCGCTGGAGGCCCGCCCGCCCCGGCGCCTTGAGGTTGGCCACCGGCCGTCCGTCCGGAGCCTTGATGGCCAGGCTCAGGTCCTCCCCGGTGTCGGCCTTGAGGTAGATCTGGAAGGTGGCGCCCAGGGGCGGGTTGGTCCCCCGGAAGGCCCCGGCCTTCCCCTCCTCGCTGGCGTTTCCGGGCAGGAGCTGGCGGGCCAGGACGGGCCGGGGCGCGAAGAGGTGCAGCTCCCCGCCCAGCACCTCCGGAGACAGGCCCTGCAGCACGGAGAGGTCGTCCAGCACGTAGAGGCTGCGGCCGTGGGTGGCGATGACGAGGTTATTCTCCCGGGCCTGGATGGCCAGGTCGTCCACGGGCACCGGTGGCAGATCGCCCAGGGGCAGCCAGCGCTGGCCCTGGTCCAGGCTCACGAACAGGCCGCCCTCGGTGCCGCAGTAGAGGACCTTCGGGTTGACCGGATCCTCCTTCACCACGTGGGCCGGCTGGTCCTGGGCCAGGCCCGCACCAAGCCCCTGCCAGGTCTTCCCGCCGTCCGCCGTGCGGTAGACCAGCGGCGCGTAAGAGCCGGTGCGGTAGGCCTGGGCCACCAGGTAGGCCACGCCGGGCTCCCGGCCGGCCTCGAGGCGCTGGACCCACCGGCCCTTCACGGTCACCGGCAGGTTCGGGGTGAGGTCGGTCCAGGTGGCGCCCTCGTCCTCGGTACGCCAGACCTTGCCGTCGTCCGTGCCGGCCCAGAGCAGCCCGGCCTTGGAGGGGGACTCGGCCAAGGTGTAGATCACGCCGAAGGTCTCGGCGCCGCTGCCGCTGGTGCGGGTGCGCTGGGGATCCTGGGTGGTGAGGTCGGGGCTGATGGGCTTCCAGCGCTCGCCCCGGTCCGTCAGCTTGAACACGCGGTTGCCCGCCAGGTAGAGCACGTCCTTGGCGTGGCGGCTGCGGAGGAAGGGGCTGGCCCAGTGGAAGCGGTAGGCCTCCTGGCCCTCGGCGGGCTCGGGCCGCAGGAACTTGATGGCCCCGCTGCGGAGGTTCACCCGGAAGATGGATCCGCCCTGGCTCTCCGCGAACAGGATCCCGGCGTCGGCAGGATCGAACAGCACGTGGAAGCCGTCGCCGCCCCCCAGGTTCGTCCAGTCCTGGTTGAGGATGCCGTCCTTGCTGAAGGTTCGGCCGGGGCCCACCCAGTTCCGGTTGTCCTGGAGGCCGCCCGCCACCCGGTAGGGCGTGCCGTCGTCGACGGCGATGCGGTAGTACTCGCCGGAAGGAAAGCGGTTCAGCGCCTCCCAGGAGGCGCCGGCGGAGTGGCTCTGGTACAGCCCGCCGTCCGTCCCCAGCAGGAGATGCTTCGGCGCCTTCGGGTCGAAGGCCAGGGCGTGCAGATCCGGGTGCACCTTCTCGGAGCGGTCCTCCCGCCAGGTGGCGCCGCCGTCCTCGGAGACGTGCAGGCCGAAGCCCAGGACGTAGACGCGGCGGTCGTCGTCCGGGGCGATGCGGATCTGGCTGAAGTAGAAGGGGCGGGGGTTCAGGGGGCTGGTGCGGGTCCAGGTGTCGCCGCCATCCTCGGAGCGGAAGGTGCCGCCGGCCTTACTCATGATGTCCATGATGGGGACGGTGCCGCCCTCGTCGCTCTGCACCACGGCCATCACCACGCCGGGCTTCGAGGCACTGACCGCCAGGCCGATGCGCCCCGTGCCCGCCGGCAGGCCCTTCGTGAGCTTGGTCCAGGTGGCCCCGCCGTCGGTGCTGCGGAAGATCCCGCCCAGGTCACGCCCCTCCGTGGCCGCCGGTCCCGCCTGGAAGGCCCAGGGGAAGCGGCGCCGCGCGTAGAGGACGGCGTAGACGGTGTCAGGATTCCGGGGGTCCAGGACCACGTCCCCGCACCCCACCCGGTCGCCGAAGGGCGCGGGGGCCGTGAGCACGGCCTTCCAGGTCTTCCCACCGTCGGTGGTCTTGTAGAGGCCCCGCTGGCCGCCCGGGGTCCACAGATCGCCCATGGCCGCCGCGTAGGCCACAGCCTCGTCCTTGGGATGGACGGCCAGGCGCGCGATGCAGCGGCTGGCCTCCAGGCCCGCAGCCGTCCAGGTGGTCCCGCCGTCCGTGCTGCGGAACACACCCTTCCCCCAGCCGGAGCTGTTGCGGTCGTTGGCCTCCCCCGTGCCGGCCCACACCACCTTGGGGTTGGCCGGCGAGACAGCCAGGGCGCCGATGGAGGCCACGCCCGTCTTGTCGAAGACCGGCTGGAAGCTGCCGCCCGCGTCCGTGCTCTTCATCACCCCGCCGTGGGCGAGACCCACGTAGCAGGTGAAGGGATCCGAGGGGTCCACGGCCACGTCGGAGATGCGCCCGCCCATGACCGCGGGCCCGATGGCCCTGGCCTTCAGAGGCTTCAGGAGGGTGGCATCCACCGGGAGGGCCGGTACCGTCGGCGCGGCGGGCTCGGCCTTCCGGGGGCGGCCCGCGGCGGCCAGCGGCGAAGCCAGGCAGATCGACAGGGCCAGGGGGCTCAGAGTCATCGGGCGCATGGGGGACCTCAGGCACGACGGTGTCAGCCTCGTGTCTTGAGGTCAACCCATGGGCGATCCTATTTCGGGGCCGCCCTGGGTTTCCCGTGGCAGTCCACGCAGGCCGCCAGATGCGGATCGGGGCTCCGCCAGTAGACCCCGTCCTGGCCTCCTACCTCCCCGCGCCGGGCTTCCGGCACACGGGGCCAGTAGAAGGCGAAGGCGCTGCTGCCGTCGGCCTTCGTCTCCTTCATGAAAAGCGGACCCGGCTCGCTCCCAGGCCGGCCGTGGTCGTCTTCGTAGGTGGAGAGCACCGCGTAGGCCCCGGGGGGAAGCGGTTGGCCGGCGCGGTAGGCGTCGATCCCCGAGGCGGTGATCCAGGCGCGCTGCCAGCGGTCGCCGTGGGCCCTGCTCCGCACCGGCGCTGGCGTGGCCGGCTCCAGGCTCGCGTAATCCAGGGCCCGGATGGGCAGGTCCGCCTCGGCGTCGGCCCGCTTGGCGGCATCCGCCTCGGCTGCGGCCCGGTTGGTCTCCTCGTTGCCGAAGACCATGATGCCACCCAGCTTCCCGCTGAGGCCCCAGCACCCCAGCCAGATGACGCCTATCAGGAGCGAGCCTGCTCCCACGCCTCGTTCCCAGAACCGGCGGCCCCCCCGCCGGGGATGGCCCAGCGCCACGGGGGCGTCGAGCCGGCGCCAGGCGCGCCAGAGCAGCCAGAGGCAGAGGCCGCCCACCAGGAACCCGCTGAGGGCCGCCAGCTCGTGGAGCTGCAGGATCCGCTGCAGGACCTGTTTCTCGGTGGCGGCCCGCGGAAGGAAGGCCCCAGGCGGGATGAGCGCGATCTGGCGCCCCCACAGGAGGCCGCTGGCCAGGGCCACGGTGCTGCCCAGCCAGCCCACGAGGGCCAGGAAGAACGAGGTGCCCGTCCACAGCCGGGCGTGCCTCGGGTGGAAGGAGGCCAGCATGGCCAGCGGCAGCACGGCGATCAGGCCCAGGGGGATGTGGACGAAGGCCGGGTGCTCCCGGGCGATGAACTCGAGCAGGGGGGTGGTGGACACGGGCGAGGGACCTCAGAACACGCGGACGACGTTGAAGCCGATGGACCACTGGGAGGAGGACCGCGGCCCGCCCCCGTAGTCCCCGCTGAGGACCTGGTTCGCCGTGGTGCCCGGAACGTTCGTGCCGATGAGGGTGAACCGGTGCTTGAAGGTCCGGTAGGAGACGCCGGCGGCGAAGCCCGGCCGGTAGGTGCTGCCGTCGGTCACGACGCCGGGCGTGGCGTGGGCGAACTTGGACGGCCGCGGATAGTACTCGCCCATGAAGGAGAACTTCTCCGTGAATCCGATGCGCAGGCCCAGGCCCACGTTGAACACGCCCCCCGTGTTGGGCGAGGTGTTGGGCGTGGCCCCGGGCGGCACCGCCAGGATCGTGTCGGTGGTGGTGGTCTTGGTGATGTAGGTGGGCACCACCGAGAAGATGATGTCGTCCGTGAGGAAGATCTCGGTGGGCACCTGGAAGACACCGCCGACGACACCCACCCGCCCGATGGGCGTCGTGGTGGCCTGCACCACCTCGTCGAACCGCTCGGCCCGCACGGCCATGCGCACGTGATCCAGGTCCAGCACCTGCTGCTGCAGGCCGAAGGTGAAGGTCTTGTTGTCCGCCGTGCGGTAGATGAACGCGTTGAGGCCCGGCACCGGCTTGATCCCGAACGTGAACCCCAGTCCGGCATAGGCGTAGCCGTCCAGGCCGTAGACATCCTTGCCGTGGTCCTTCACCGGGGTGACGAAGCGGTGGGTGAAGGCGAGGCCGATGTCCCAGAACTGCATCCGCTCGGCCGTGGGAAGGTTGATGGCCAGGGGATAGTCCGAGGATTCGGCATGGAGGGCACCCGCGGCCCCGAGGGCGCAGGCGAGCGAGAGGAGCTTCCGTGGCATCCTGCCTCCACTCAGCGCTTGGCGGCGAACTTGCGGACGATGTCCGTGATCATCTTCTGGGCGTCGGCCTCGGACATCTTGTCCTTGAAGGCCGGCATCTTGTCCTTGCCCTGCATGGTGACCTTCACCCAGTCGCTGTCCTTCTTCTTGTTGGCCTTGCGGCTGTCGGTGAAGTCGAAGCCGGCATCGGGGAGCGGCTTGCCGCTGTTGTCGCGGCCGTTGCCGTTGACGCCGTGGCAGCGGGCGCAGGCATCGGTCCAGTACTTCTGGAGATCGCCCTGGAACTTGGGCAGGTCCTTGGCGGGGTCCCCGGCGGACAGCGTGGCGCTGGCGAGCAGCAGGAGGGGCAGGATGGCACGGCTCATGGAGAAATCTCCTATGGGGAGGGTTGAAAGGCGGTAGGCGTCAGTTCCAGGTGTTTCCGGAGGTGGTGTGGGTCTGGCCGTGGCAGCTGAGCGCACAGCCACCCTGCCCCTGGGTGCTGGACGTGACGGTGTAGGTGAGCGCGCCGGTGGCCGGCTGCGAGCCGCCTCCGAACCGGATGGTGTCACTGGGGAACTGGTCGGCGGGTGAGCCGGTGACGGCTCCGCTGACCGCGGTGGTGTCGAGGTACTTGAAGTGGTTCTGGGCGCCCGGCTTGGCCTGCGTCATGTCATGGCAGTAGTCGCAGGTCTGGTTGTGGTCGGTTGGGTTGTTGTGCCGGCCCGTGGCGTCGTTGTACTGCGTGGGCGTGGAGGCGATCTTGTGGCAGGCCAGGCAGTAGGTGGTGGCATTCACGGCGAGCGTCCCCGTCTGCCAGCTGGGGGTTGCCTGGCCGCCATGGCAGCTCACGTTGGAGCAGGTCAGCGCGGCGGCGCTGAACCCGGCTGTGCCGGACTGGGCGTTGAAGGTGGCCACCATGGCCACCGGGGCCGGGGAGGTCGGCTGCGAGACGCGCGCGTTGGCGGCGTTGTAGTGCGTGAGGCTGCCTGCGCCGACACCGTTGTGACAGGTGTTGCAGCTTAAGAAGGTCCGCAGGCCCATGTGCTTGGCGTGAGCTCCGGCCAGGCTGGGGAAGGCCGTGCCCGTGGGGCCGGCGGGCAGGCCGGCCGCGCCCACGTGGCAGGAGAGGCAAGTCCCCGGGCCCTTCCCGGCGTCCAGGGGGGAGGCGGCCTGGTGGCACACGCTGCAAAGCGGCGCCCCCGACACGGGAGAGGTTCCGGCCACCGCGTGGCAGGAGGCGCAGTCCGCCGTGAACTGGGCCTGGGTCGCCGTCGTGTGGGTCGTGCCCGTGAACGGGACGGGATGGTTCGGCGCGGCGGGGCCGTTGGCATGGCATCCGACCGTGCCGTGGACGCCGTTGTCGAACGAGGCCGAGTAGCAGCTCGGAGCCGCGGGCAGGGGCGCGGTCCGGCCCTGGACGAGACCGTCATGGCAGGCCTGGCAGGCCGCGAGGTTGCCCGCGTTGCGATGCGAAGGCACATAGCCCGGGAAGGTCTGGACCGGATCCTGGTACCAGGTCGTGGAATGGGCGAAGGCCGCCGTGTGACAGGCGGAGCAGGCCGTCGACGCGGTGCCGCCATCGAACTTCGGAGTGCCGGGCGTGCCGTGGCAGCTCTGGCAGTAGAGCAGGTCCTGCTTGGCCTGGATCCCATGGAACGAGGGGCTCGTGGCATCCGTCCAGATGGGGCCGAGCGGATGGGGCGCGCCGGCGTTCGCGTGGCACAGGGTGGCGTTGTAGCAGCCGGGCTGCGTGCCCGCTGGGGCCGGCGCGGCCGGGTGCCCCGCGGGGTTGTTGGGGGAGCCCGGGTAGTGGCACTGGGCGCAGACCGCGGCGTTGGAGGGATCCGTGGTGGTGTGCGTGTGGAGCGATCCGGCGGAGAGGCGCCAGGGCTTGGCGGGGTGCGGCGCCTGGACCCCGTGGCAGGTCGCGCAGGCGTTCGCCGAACCGCCCCCGGAGAAGTCCTTCCCGTGGCAGATCTGGCAGGAGGCGAAGCTTCCGCCCGAAGGGCCCGCCGCCAGCTTTGCCCGCAGCCCGTGGAGATCCGCGTTCGCCCAGCCGGGCTGGGTGCCGTGGTGACAGGCTGAGGTCATGCAAGACGGCACGCCGCTGCCGACCTTCAGGACCGTCAGTTCGTGGCACTTGGCGCAGCTGCCCACATCGGCCATGGCCTTGCCGGCGTGCTCATTGATCCAGCCGGCCGGGTGGTAGTAGCCGTAGTACGTCACCGGATCGGTGGCCCCCTTTCCGCAACCGATCAGGGCGGCGGTCACCAGGAGAAGGACCACGCAAAGGCTCGTCCAGGCTGGGATCCTGCTCATGCTGGCACCTCCGGCGGCGGCCTGCGCCGCACGGAAGCCGGCGGCGGGAGGCTCAGAAAGAGGACAGGGGGAGGCTCGGATGGCCGGCTTCCCTGCCCGGGGATCCCCAGTGCCCCGGTCATGCGGGGATCCCGGGAAGGATTTGGATGATGAGGAACGATCTCCCGATCGCGGACCCATGTCGATACATCCAACGAATGTTGTTGTTAGGTCTTTAGATGTAAGACCGCCGCCGCGACTCGGACATCCCGAGATGGTCGCCGGATCTCCCGACGCTGGCTGTCGACATCCGCAGGAGCCTTCGAGATCCCTGGTTGCCCGCGCCTCGGGGATGGCCTAACCTGCTGCTTCCATGATCATGGGCTGGGCAGGTTTTCAGGGCTTCCGCAGAGGCTGGGCCGGATGGTGCGCCGCCGCCCTGTCGCTGGGGATCGCGATGCCCATGATGCTCATGGTGTCGATGATGCTCGTGGCGCCCACGCCCCTCGCAGCCCGCGACTCCGTCCGCGCCCAGCCTCCGGCCCAGGGCCATCGGCTCTGGCGGAACCAGCCGGGACTGGCCCAGGACACCGCCACGGCCCTGCTGGAGAGCCGGGACGGGTTCCTGTGGGTGGGCACCGAAGATGGTCTGGCCCGCTTCGATGGGGCCCGGTTCGATCGCCTGTCCCGCCGCGAGGCGCCCGCCTTCTCCCACAACGATGTGCGATGCTTGGCCGAAACCCCGGACGGCAGCCTCTGGATCGGCACCTCGCAACCAGGCCTCTTCCGCCTGAAGCAGGGCGTCTTCAGCGCCCTTGGTCCCGCGGAGGGCCTGCCCGACAGCCCCATCCTCCGTCTGGCCACGGACCCCCAGGGCGGCCTCTGGGCGGCCCCGGCCGAAGGCCCGCTGCTGCAACGGGTCGGGGAGCGGTTCCAGCCGGTCGCCTGTGATGCTGTCCACCTGCGGATCCAGGCCATGGCGACGGACTCCGGGGGCACGCTCTGGGTGGGGACGGCGGGATCGGGTCTCTGGCGAGTCCGGGACCGGCGACTGGAGCTGGTCGCCCTCTCGGCCGGCGACATCACGGCCCTCGAGCAGGACGCCGCCGGGACGCTGTGGGTGGGGACGCGGACCCAGGGACTGCTCACCTTCGCGGACGGTCGCCTGGGGCCTTCCAGCGGCCTGGGCGGCCTCCCCGCGCGAGCCATCACCACCCTCCGGGCAGACCGGGGCGGCGGCCTCTGGATCGGCACCGAACAGGCGGGTCTGTACCACCGGATGCGGGACGGCCGGCTGGAGACCGCGCCCGACGGGCCGCAGATCCGGTGGACCGTGCTCTGCCTGCTGGAAGACCGCGCCGGCACCCTGTGGGTGGGAAGCGAAGACCGCGGCCTCCGCGCGGCGGTCGCCGTCCCCTTCCAGGCCGTGCCGGTGAGGGGGCCCGAGCCCGAAGAGGCGGCCAGGATGGTCTGCCAGGACGCCTCGGGCACCGTCTGGTGCCTCACGGGAGACCAGGCCCTCGGCCAAGTCCGCGACGGCCGCATCGAACCGGTCGTCCTGACCGGGACCGTGGGGCCCGGGTCCATCTCCGCGCTGTGGCCCCGCACGAGTGGCGGCCTCTGGATGGGCACCCGGAAGGGGGGGCTGTTCATCCTCGAGGAAGGAAAGGCCCGGGCGGTGCCCTGGCAAGGCGGGCCGGAGCCTGACGAGATCCTCACCCTCTACGAAGACCCCGCCGGCGACCTGTGGATCGCCACGCCCCGTCAGGGGCTGCTGAGGCTCCAGTCCGGCGGAGCGCACCAGATCTTCCCGCTGGCCCGGGGCGTGGTGGCCATGGCCGGAGGCGGCCCGGAGCCGCTGTACGTGGCCAGTCCGTCCCAGGGGGTCGGGATCCTGGACACCGAGGGCCTCCACTGGTTCGGGGCCGCCCAGGGCCTGGCCTCCGCCGGCGCCCAGGCCCTGCACCTGGATGCCGCGGGCTCCCTCTGGGTGGGCACCCCGGACGGCCTGCGCCTCTTCCGCCATGACGCCTTCCAGGCGTTCACCGGTCCCGAGGGACTCCTGAAGACGGCCATCCACGCCATCCTCGAGGACGCGGACCAGAACCTATGGCTCAGCACCAGCCAAGGCGTGCTCCGCGTTCCCCGGCCAACCCTGAGCCGGGGTCTGCCTGCCTCCGGCCCCTCCTCCCTCGCCACCTTCGATCACTGGGACGGCCTGCCCGCCCGGGAGACCCACGGAGGCCCCCAGCCCGCCGCCTGGCTCACCCGTGAAGGCGAACTCTGGGTTCCCACCAGCCGGGGCATGGCCCATGCGGACACCCGCCGGCTGCCGCCGCCCCGGCCCCCCCTCCGCCTGTGCCTGGCGAAGGTGCTGAGCGACGAGTCGGCTCAGCCGGTCCAGGGGCCCCTGGTCCTGGCCCCGGGAAGCCATCGGCTGGAGATCCACTACACGGGCATCAGCCTCACGGGCGCCGAGAAGTTGCGGTTCCGGTACCGCATGGAGGGGATCGACCCCGGCTGGAACGAAGTGGGCGACCGGCGCTTCGCGGTGTACTCGAACCTGCCACCGGGCACGCGGCGCTTCCGTCTCCAGGCCTGGCGGCCCGGGGAGGAGGGTGCGCCGCAGGAGGTCTCCCTCGAGGTGAGGGTCCAGCCCTTCTTCCACCAGCGTCCTGTGTTCTGGGCCCTGTGCGCCCTGGCGGCCGGCCTCTTCGGATGGTGGCTGCTGCGCCTCCGCCTCCAGCAGGTGGAGGCCCGCTCCGCCGTGCTGGACGAGCGCAACCGCATGGCCCGGGAGATCCACGACCACCTGGCCCAGGGCTTCACGGGCGTGCTGCTCCAGCTCGAGGCCGCCGAGGCTGGCCTGAACCGCCTGGCAGGCGATCCCACCCCGGTGCTCACGCGCCTCGACCGGGCCCGCGAGCTGGCGGCCGCCAGCCTCCAGGAGGCGCGCCGATCGGTCATGGCCCTGAGTCCCCGCAAGCCCGAGGGAACCGACCTGCTGGGCGCCTTGCGCATCCTTTCCGATCGCCTCCTCGCGGGCACGGGGATCCGGGTGGAGTTGGCCCACACCGGAGAGCCGAGGCGCCTGGATGCCAAGCTGGAAGAGGAACTGCTGCGCATGGCCCAGGAGGCCCTCACCAACGCCCTCCGCCATGGCAAGGCCAAATGGGTCCGGGTGACTGTCCACTACAAGCGGCGGGAGGTGGGGCTGCGCGTCGAGGATGACGGCAAGGGCTTCGATCCCGCCGCCGGGGCCGCGGGCTATGGCCTCCGCAGCATTCGTGAAACCCTGGGCAAGCTCCGGGGCCACATTGATATCGACAGTGGACCGGGACGGGGCACCCGCATCACCATCATCCTGCCCCTCCGGAGATGGCGCCCATGACCATGACCTCTTCCGATCCCATCCGCCTGCTCATCGTGGACGACCATCCGGTGGTCCGCGACGGCCTGGTCGCCATCCTGCACCACGGGGAACCCGATCTCGAAGTGGTCGGCGAGGCCGGTGACGGCAAGGAGGCCGTGGCGGCCTGGCGCACCCTGCGTCCCACGGTCATCATCATGGACCTCCAGCTTCCCGGCCAGACGGGCGTGGAGGCCATCTCGGCCATCCGACGCGAGGATCCGGACGCGCGGATCCTGGTCCTCACCACCTTCGACGGCGATGCCGACATCCAGCGCGCCCTGGAGGCCGGAGCCCGGGGCTACCTGCTGAAGAGCATGCGGCGCGGCACGCTCATCGAGGCCGTCCGCGCCGTGGCCGCCGGGCAGCGGTACCTGCCTCCCGCCACGGCCGCCCGCCTGGTGGAGGGCATGGAATCCGAGCGTCTCACCGCCCGGGAGCTGGATGTGCTGCGCCTGCTGGCCCAGGGCCAGCGGAACCGCGAGATCGCGGATTCCCTCGGCCTGGCGGAACCCACGGTGAAGATCCACGTGAACAACCTGCTGCGCAAGCTCCAGGTGAAGGACCGCACCGAGGCGGCCATGGTGGCCCTCAAGCGCGGCATCATCCACCTGGATGGCTGACGCCTACTTCCGGAAGGTGAAGAACACGGCCCCCACGAGGCACAGCCCCGCCCAGAGGTGGTTGAGGTGCAGCCGTTCCCGCATCCAGGCCACCGTGAACACGGCGAACACCATCAACGTCACCACCTCCTGGATCACCTTCAGCTGGGGGAGGCTGAAGCGCCCGTAGCCGTAGCGGTTGGCGGGAACCATGAGGCAGTACTCGAAGAACGCGATGCCCCAGCTCGCCAGGATGGCGATCCAGAGCGGGCTGTCGCGGTGGTGCTTCAGGTGCCCGTACCAGGCGAAGGTCATGAAGATGTTGCTGAGGACGAGCAGGATGACCGTTCTCATCGGCCACCCTCCGAAGCCGCAACAATCGGGCTTGAGGTCTGAGCCCGCAGGGCGAAGAAGATGTTGCTGAGGACGAGCAGGAGGACGGTCCGCATGGCTCAAGCTTCAAGCACGCTCTGGATCTTGGCCAGCAGCTCTTTGGGGCCGTACGGCTTCTGGATGAAGCCCCGGAGCCCCTTGCCCACGAAGCGGCCCATGGCTTCGCTCTCGTTGTATCCCGAGCTCAGGATGACGCGGATGTCGGGCTGGAGGCGCCGCATCTCCCGGAAGGCATCCTCGCCGCCCATGCGGGGCATGGTCATGTCCAGGAGGACCACGCCGATGTCGGTTCCCCGGGTGCGCACCAGATCCACGGCCTCCTGGCCATCCTGGGCCTCCAGCACCTGGAGCCCCCGCTTCTCCAGGATCTGCCGGGCCACGATCCGCACGGTCTCGTCATCGTCCACGACCAGCACGAGGCCGTGGCCGGCCCAGGGGGCCTCTTCCACCATCACGGTGGCCTCGGTCTCCAGGTCGAGAGCCGGCAGGAGCACCTTGAACGTGGTGCCGTGCCCCACCTCGGAGTAGACGCGCAGGGCGCCCTTGTGGCCCCGGACGATGCCCATGATCGCTGAAAGCCCCAGGCCCCGGCCCGTGAACTTGGTGGTGAAGAAGGGCTCGAAGATCCGGCCCTGGGTTTCCGGGTCCATCCCGCAGCCCGTGTCGGCCACCTCCAGGTAGACGTAGGGGCCCGGCGCCACATCCTGCCCCACCAGCATGGTCTGGGCGGAGGTCGCGTCCAGGCGCTGGAGCCCCGTGGCGAGGGTGATCGTGCCGGAGGCCTCGCCGATGGCCTCGGCCGCGTTGATCACCAGGTTCATGATCACCTGCTGGATCTGGGAGGCGTCCGCGGAGACCGCCGGGAGGCCCTTCTTCAGGCTGAGGCTGAGCACCACGGTCTTGGGCAGGCTCACTTCCAGGAGGTGGAGCATCTCCTCCACCTGGACGCTGAGATCCAGGTTCCGGACCTCGAACCGCCCGCGGCCGGAGTAGGCGAGCATCTGGCGGGTCAGGTCCGCGGCCCGCTGCCCCGCTTTCTGGATGGCCTCGATGTTCCGCTTGGCGGGGTGCAGCGGGTTGAGCTGGTCCAGGGCCAGGCCCGCGTGCCCAAGGACGCCCATGAGCAGGTTGTTGAAGTCGTGGGCGATGCCGCCCGCCAGTACGCCCAGGCTTTCCATCTTCTGGGCCTGGAACAGCTGCCGCTCCAGGGTCCCGCGCTCCGTTTCGGCCCGCTTCTGCTCCGTGAGGTCCCGGAGGACAGCGTGGTAGATGTGCTGAGTCCCCAGGCGGTACTGGGTAATGGCCACGTCGCAGGGGATCTCCCGGCCGCTCGCGTGGAGCAGCACCCACTCGAAGCGGTTGCGGGTGCCGGCCTTCACCTCGGCCAGGAGCTCCAGCGCCGCCTCGCGGCTGGGCAGGCCCGAAGGTTGCCGGGCCGGGCTCAGCCGAGTGGGGTCCTGGCCGAGCAGGGCGGAACCAGGCCGCCCGAGCAGGTCCGTCGAGGCTCGGTTCACATCCTGGATCACGCCGTGGACCAGGAGGATGATGGGATCGGGCGATTGCTCGAACAGCCGGCGGAACCGCGCCTCCTCAGCCTCCAGGGCCTTCCGGGCCTGGAGCTGGTTCAGCACCAGGCCGGCGGTCTCCGCCAGGCTCTGCAGGGCCTCGAACTGTTCCTCGGAGAGTGCCACGTGGCCCTGATTCCCGAGGGAACCGCCGCTGAGCGACCCCACCACCGTGCCCTCATGGGCCAGAGGGAGGCCCACCCAGGTATGCAGGGGTCCCGGCCAGCCGGACCGGTTCGGCTCGACCGGGAGATCCTCCCACCGGCGGATGTGGACGGCCTTCTGCCGGAGGTAGACCCGCTCCAGGATGCGATCCCCATCCACCGGATCGGGTCGGCGGATGCTTTCCACCGTGCCATGGGCCTCGAGGCCGTGGGTCCAATGGGTGGTGCGGCACACCCGGGCCGAGGCGTCGAAGCGGTTGAACCACCACTCGGGAAGGGGGGCCAGCCGCCCGGCCCACTGGAACAGCTGGGCCACCAGGGTGTCCTCGTCCGCCGCTTCGGCCAGATCATGCGCGGCGCGGGCCAGGTCCCGGAAAAGAAGGGCCGTTTCCGCGAGCCGCGCCTCCGCCTGGATGCGCTCCAGCACCAGGGCGCTGACCCGGGCCAGGCCCTGGAGGGTCGCCAGCTCGCCCTCGCCGGGGTGGGCGGCCTCCTCGTGTCCGGGGCCGACACCGAAGAGCATCCCTCCAAGACGCCCCTCGTGGACCAGGGGAACGCCGACCAGGCTGCCCAGGCCCGCGGCCTCCACGAACCCGGGCGGCACCTTCCCGGGGATGGCGGCCGCATGCGCCAGGAAGACCGGGCGATGATGGTCGCAGATCTCCCGCATCAGGCCGGTTTCGAGAAGCGACAGGCGGGCCTCCCGGAGGGCGGCTTCGAGGCGCGGATCCAGGGGTGGGAGGGAGGCCGCCACGACCAGGGTCCGCTGGCCTTCCCGCTCCTCGATCTGGCCGACGAACCACTGGATGCGGGGCTGGATCTCCAGCGCCCGGCCGAGGAGCACCCGGAACACGTCCTCCCGGGTGCGGGCCAGGCTCAGGGAATAGCTGCCTTCCGCCAGGTGCCGGCGCAGCCCTGCGACACCCGCCTCCTCATCGATAGGGAGGGGATCGGAAGGGTTGGGCGGGAAAACGTCCAAGAGGAATCCGGCCTGTGGGTATGGTCTGCCAGGACTCTATCAGACGCCGTGCTCCCTACCGCGCGATTTCCACCGCGCGCAGCTCCCGCATGACCGTGACCTTGATCTGGCCGGGGTACTGCATCTCCGATTCGATGCGGCGGCTGACGTCCTTGGCGATCCAGTAGGCCTGGTCGTCGTTGACGGAGCCCGCGTCCACGAGGATGCGGATCTCGCGGCCCGCCTGCATGGCGTAGCTCTTCTGCACGCCCTTGTAGCTACCGGCGATCTCCTCGAGCTTCTCGAGGCGCTTCACGTAGGTCTCGAGCATCTCGCGGCGGGCGCCGGGGCGGGCGGCCGAGAGCGCATCCGCGGCGGTGATGAGCATGGCCTCCACCGTCCTGGGCTCGAAGTCGCCGTGGTGGCAGCTCATGGCGTGGATGACCTCCTCCTTCTCGCCGTAGCGCTGCATGAGCTGCATACCGATCTCGATGTGGGTGCCCTCCACCTCGCGGTCGATGGCCTTGCCGATGTCGTGGAAGAGGCCGGCCCGGCGGGCCAGCTTGGCGTTGGCCCCCATCTCGCCGGCCATGTACTCGGCGATGCGGGCCACCTCCTTGGTGTGCTCCAGCACGTTCTGGCCGTACGAGGTGCGGTAGTTCAGGCGGCCCACCAGCTTGTGCAGCTTGGGGTGGACATCGGGGAAGCCCAGCTCGATGCAGGCGGCCTCGCCGATCTCCTTGAGGTGCTGGTCCATGTCCACCTTGACCTTCTCCACCACCTCCTCGATACGGGCGGGATGGATGCGGCCGTCGGCCAGAAGCTTGAGGATGGCCTGGCGGGCCACCTCGCGGCGGATGGGATCGAAGCTGGAGACGACGATGCTCTCGGGCGTGTCGTCCACGATGAGGTCGCAGCCGGTGGCCTTCTCCAGGGCCCGGATGTTGCGGCCCTCGCGGCCGATGATGCGGCCCTTGAGGTCGTCGCTGGGCAGCTGCACGGAGCTCACGGCCTGCTCGGCCACCACGTCGGAGGCCACGCGCTGGATGGCGGCGCCGATGGTCCAGCGCGCCTTCTTGGCGGCCTCCTCCTGGGCCTCCTCCTCAATGCGGCGCACCAGCTTGGCGGCGTCCATCTTGGCGGCGTATTCGAGCTGGGCCGTCAGCTCCTTCTTGGCGTCCTCGCGGGTGAGGCCGGCGATCTCCTCCAGGCGCTGGGCCTGGGCCTCCACCAGCTGCTTGGCCTCGGCCTGCTTGGCCTCCAGCTTCTCCAGCTCGGCCTTGCGCTTCTCGTTGAGGGCGTCGAGATCCTTCGTCTTCTGGTCCACCTGCTGGAGCTTCTTGTCGAGCCCCTCCTCCTTGGTCTGGAGGCCGGTCTCCTTCGTGTGGAGCCGCTGCTCCTGCTTCTCCAGGTTGGCCTGGCGCTCGGCCAGCAGCTTTTCGGCCTCCTGGCGGGCCTGGAGGGCCTGCTCCTTGGCCTTCAGGGCGGATTCCTTGCGGAGGGCCTCGGCCTCCTGCTCGCCCCGCTCCCGGAGGCGCTGGGCCTCGCGGGCCGCCTCCTCCAGCAGCTTCTCGCGCTGGGCCTTCGTGTCGGCCTCCGCCCGGGCCTGGGCCTGGGAAGCCTCCTCCGTGGCCTTCTGGGCCCGCAGGGCCATCAGGAGCCCCACGCCGGCCGCGGCGAAGAAGAGGAAGAGGAATATCCAGCTGATCAGGTTCATGGGCGACTCCAGGGAATTGGGATCCGAAGAGCCACCAGCACCAGATGTGAAAGAAAATCCCCGCTCAGTCGTGGAGGCTTGCCGAGTTCCCTAGCTGGTAGGGGGGAAACCAGAGTCCCTGGCTAAGGCGCGCCGACGCGCGGAACGCACAGGACAGGGGGAAGGTCTCCCAGGTCGACTTACGGAACAAGCGCTTGGCCATGATCACGGGCCTCGCAGGGAAATCAGTCTCCGTCCTCGTCGAGGAAGGGCACGGGGGCGGAAGGTTCGTCCGGAACATCGTTCAGCAGCTTTGACAGAGTCTGTTCCAGGTTCTGGGTGTGCTGGTTGGCTTCCTGCTCGAGGCGCGCCACGCGGTGCGCCAGGTTCAGGGCGCCCAGGAGGTACCAGGACGGAGTGTCGAGGCCCTTCGGGACGCTTCCCCATCTTAGCTGGCATTGCGAGTCCATGTCTCGGAAGGTGTCCTCCAGGATCCGCACCGCCGCCGCCAGGGTCTCGGGCCGGTCCGTCTGGACCTGGAGCTCCCGCCCCAGGACCGACACCGTGGCGGCCCGGATCCCCGGCAGGGGCGGCTGGGACTTCATCCCAGGGCCTCCAGGGCCTGCAGGATGGCGGCCACCTGCGTCTTCACTGCCTCGCGGTCCTTCTCCAGGGCGGTCTTCTCGGCCAGGGCCTCCTCCAGCCGGGCCCGGAGGGACTGCAGCTCCTGCTCCCCGGCCGAGCCGGCGGTCTTCAGCGCATCCAGCTCTTCCTTCAGCTGGTTGCGCTGCTGCACCAGGGCATGCATCTTCGATTCGAGCTGTTTGAGCAGATCCATGGAGTCCTCTAGGGGGATTCTACGCCCGGAGCCTCTAGGCCCGCAGCTTGGCGCCGAGGGCCTCGGCGGCGGCCAGGGCCGAGGCCATCCAGCCGTCCACCTCGGAGCCCACCAAGGTGCGGTCCGCCTGGAAGCGCAGGCGCATCAGCCAGGCCTGACGGCCTTCGGGCAGGCTCTTGTGGCGGAAGACGTCCACGCAGCGCAGATCCTGGAGCACCTCTGCCGGGAGGACGCTCCGCATGGCCGCGGCCAGAGCCTCGTAGGACTGGCCCAGATCCACCAGGAGGGACAGGTCCCGCTCCACGGAGGGGAAGCGACTGAAGGGACGGAAGGCCGGGACGATCCGCTCCCCGGGCCGGGGCAGGTTCGCCACGGGAACCTCGAAGCCGAAGAGGCCTTCGCCCAGCATGCGCACCTCCGGCAGCGCCGCCAGCCCCAGGTCCCGGGCGATGCCGCTGAGGTCCGCCTCCCGTACGGGTCGGGCGGGGCTCAGGTAGTCCTCGCCCCCCAGGGTGCCGCCCCAGGCGAGGCCCAGGGTGAAGCGCTCCTCGGGCCCCTGGGAGCCGCTGATGTAGGTAGGCGCCACCTCGAAGAGGCGCACCTCCCGGGCTCCCCGGCGGAGGTTCTGCTCCGCCGCGTCCTTCAGGCTGAACAGGAGGGTCCCCCGCAGCACGGAGTACTCCTGTCCCAGCGGGTTGACCAGGGTGCGACCTTCGGGGGCGTTGTCCGGCGCCGCGAAGGCGGCATCGGCCTCGGGGCTGATGAAGCCGTAGGTGACGGTCTGGTGGAAGCCCAGGTGGGCCAGACGCCGGGCCAGGGCTTGGCGCAGGCGGTAGTCCGGCGACAGCCGCTGGGGCGGACCCTCCAGAGGCGGCAGCACCGAGGGGATGTGCTCGTAGCCCCGGAGGCGCAGCACCTCCTCCGCCAAGTCGTCGGGGATGGCCATGTCGTGACGCCAGGTGGGGGGCTGGACGGTCAGGGTGTCGGAACCGGCCTTCACGACGCAGCCCAGGCGCGTCAGCGCCTCGGCCGCCTCGGCCAGGGTCAGCGGTTCGCCAGCCACACGCACGAGCATGGCCTCGGACAGGGCCACGGATGAAGCGTGAGCCGGCAGGGCGCCGGCGGTCCAGGCCCCCTCCAGGGTGGCCCCGGCCCAGGTGCGGAGGCGGTCCACCAGGAGGTCCCGGGCCACGGTGGCCATGGCTGGATCCGCCCCGCGGCCGAAGCGGTGGGAGGCGTCCGTGTGCAGGCTGTGGCGGCGGGCCGTGGCCCGCACGGTCTTGGGATCGAACCAGGCGCTCTCCAGCAGCACGCGGCGGGTGGCTTCGGTCACCTTGGTGCCGTCGCCGCCCATGACCCCCGCCAGGGCGATGGGACCGGCCTCGTCGGCGATGACGAGGTCCTGGGCCAGGAGAGTGCGGGTCACGCCATCCAGCGTCACCAGCTTCTCTCCGGAGATGGCCCAGCGCACGGAGACGGCGCCCTGGATGCGGTCCGCGTCGAAGGCGTGGGTGGGATGGCCGTAGCGGTGCAGCAGCTCGTTGGAGGCGTCCACCGCGGGCAGGCCCTTGGCGGAGGCGTCGAGAGCCCGCAGGAAGGCCTGCGCGTCGGCCGGGGTTCCGCCCGTCCCCAGGCTCAACAAGGCCGTGGCGTACAGGGGGCAGGCCGGGCTCTCCAGGCGCACGGGGACCTGCGGCGCGCCTTCCGCCACCGGGGGCGGGGCCAAGGGCGCCAGGGGCTGGCGCAGCTTCGCCGCCACCTCGCGGGCCATGCCGCGGTGGGACATGGCGTCGCCGCGGTTGGCGGTGATGTCCACGTCCAGCACGTCCGTGCCTTCACGGGAGGCCACGCCATCCACGGGGAAGCCGAGGGAGGCCAGCAGCTCGCAGAGCTGGCGCGTGTCCAGGGCCGCGGCTGCGGGAATTTCAGCGGCGAGGGCCTTGCGTTCGATCCACATCAGTCGAGCCCTCCCATGGCCCCGAGGAAGCGCTGGTCGTTCTCGAAGAACAGCCGCAGGTCCGGCGTCTGGCTCAGCATCATGGCCATACGCTCCACGCCCATGCCGAAGGCCCAACCTGACCATTCCTCGGGGTCGATGCCCGCGTACTTGAGCACGTTCGGATGGAGGAGGCCCGCTCCCAGGATCTCCACCCAGCCCGAGCCCTTGCACACGCGGCAGCCCTTGGCGTCGCAGAGCGGGCAGCTCACGTCCACCTCGCAGCCCGGCTCCACGAAGGGGAAGTACGAAGGCCGCAGGCGGATCTCCGTGTGGGAGCCGAACAGCGCCCGCAGCGCGTATTCCAGCGTGCCCTTGAGGTGCTGCATGCCGATGCCGTGACCCACGAGCATGCCCTCCACCTGGTGGAACATGGGGCTGTGGGTGGGATCGATCTCGTCCTTGCGGTAGACGCGACCGGGGGCCAGGAAGCGGATGCCGCCGAGCTTCTGGAGGTCCGGCGCCGCGCGCAGGAGCGTACGCACCTGCACGGGGCTGGTGTGCGTGCGGAGCAGCAGCTCCGGGTGGGCCGCGAGGTAGAAGGTGTCAGCGCTGCCGCGGGCCGGGTGGTCCTCGGGGATGTTCAGGCCGTCGAAGTTGTGGGCCTCGGTCTCGACCTCCGGGCCCTCCTCCACATGAAAGCCCAGGGGGCGGAAGACCTCCACCAGGCGGTCCATGAGGCGGTTCAGGGGATGCAGCGCCCCGCGGGCGGGCACGGGTGGCGGAAGGGCGGGATCCCAGCTCGAGGCCAGCGCGTTCAGGTTCTTCTTCGCGGCCTCCAGGCCCGTCTGGCGGACCTTCAGCCCTTCCTCCCAGCGCTGCTTGAGGCCGTTGATGGCGGCGCCCAGGTCGCGCTTCTGCTCCTTGGGCGCGGCCTTCAGCAGGTCCATGAGGCGCGCGGCGTGGCTGCCCTCGCGGCCCACGTAGGCGCCTTTCAGGCGCAGGAGGGCATCCAGGTCGGCGCAGGCGGCCAGGGCCACCGGGAAGGCGCGGTCCGCCTCGAGAATCTCGGCTGGAAGCAGGTGGTCCATGGATCCCTCGGGAGAGGTGTCTCAAAACAAGGGAAGGCCGCTCGCGCGGCCTTCCGGGTGTCTGCGATGGATGTTCGCGATCAGCCCTTGGCCACGGCCACGAGCTTAGTAAACGCTTCAGGGTTGCGCACGGCGAGATCCGCGAGGATCTTGCGGTCCAGATCCACGGAGGCCTTCTTCAGGCCGCCCATGAACTTGGAGTAGCTGGTGCCGTTCTGCGTGCAGGCGGCGCTGATGCGCACCACCCACAGGCGGCGGAAGTCGCGCTTCTTGACCTTGCGGTCGCGGTAGCCGTAACCGAGGGCCTTCTCGACGGCTTCCTTGGCGGAGCGGTACAGCCGCGACTTGGCGCCGTAGAAGCCCTTCGCGAACTTCATCATCCGCTTGCGGCGCTGGGCCCGCTTAAAACCACGCTTTACACGAGTCATCTTGATTCCTTTCCTCGAGGCAGCTCAGAACGAGCGTTTGAAGGCCTCATCGGGGGTGGCCTCAGCCACCGGGTTGAACTGACGATTCTAGAACCGCCAGGGTGGAAATCCAAGCTCCAAGCAGGCTGCGCCTGCGCGGAGCGTGGGGGCCAGGAGGTGTGCGCGCAGCGCGGAACCCCCTGACAACATCAATCACGCGTAGGGCAGCATCGCCGCGACGGCCTTCTGGTCGGCCTTGGCCACCATCCCGCCCATGTCCAGCTGACGCTTCCGCTTGGCGGTCTTCTTCGTCAGGATGTGGCGCTGGTGCGAGCAGCCGCGCTTGAACTTGCCGCCGGCGGTCTTCTTGAAACGCTTCTGGGCGCCCTTGTGGCTCTTGATCTTGTAGCTCATGGCTTCCTCACTGGATCTTGGCTTCGGTTTCAGGGGTTTCCGGCTGGGCCGGCTTGGGCTTCTTGGGGGCCTTGGGGACTTCGATGATCCGGGGGGCGAGGATGGCGTGCATGTCGCGTCCATCGATGCCGGCGCCTTTCTCGACGATGGCCTTGTCGCCGACCCGGCGGATGACTTCCTCGATGATCCGGTAGCCGATGTCGCGATGGACGACTTCACGTCCGCGGAACATGACCACCACCTTGACTTTGTCTTCTTCCTCCAGGAACCGCAGGATGTGCTTCATCTTGAAGTCGAAGTCGTGGTCGTCGGTCTTGGGGCGGAACTTCACTTCCTTGACCACGATGTTCTTCTGCTTGGCCCGGGCCGCGTGCTCCCGCTTCGCCTCCATGAACTTGTACTTGCCGTAGTCCATGATCCTGCAGACGGGCGGATTCGCGTTCCCGGCCACTTCCACCAGGTCAAGGCCGCGCTCTTCCGCGATCCGGATGGCCTGGTGAGGGGGCATCACGCCGAGCTGTTCGCCATCTTCGGAAATGACGCGGACCTCGGGGGCCCGGATGCCGTCGTTGATGCGGGTCTCGTTCGGACGAATGGTTCCTCCCCTAGTTGCACAAGGACAAAAAGTCTATCACTTGGATGGATTCGTGCCAAGCAAGGAAAACCGGCTCAGCGCTGTCGCTCCTGGACTTCGGTGGCGAGCCCCTTGAGGAAGCCCTCCAGGGGCTGGACACCCAGGTCCCCCCGGTGGCGATGCCGCACGGACACCGTGCCGGCTTCCGCCTCGCGATCCCCGATGACCAGCATGTAGGGCACCTTGGCCAGCTGGGCCTCGCGGATCTTGGCCTTCAGGCTCTCGTTGCGGAGGTCGACTTCGGCCCGGAGGCCCAGGGCCTTCGCCTGCGCCGCGGCCTCTGTGGAGAAGGCGTGGGCCCGGTCAGTGATGGGCAGGATGGTCACCTGCACAGGCGCGAGCCACGCGGGGAAGGCACCGGCAGTGTGCTCCACCAGGATGCCCATGAAGCGCTCCAGGCTGCCCAGGATGGCGCGATGCAGCATGACGGGACGCCCCTCGGCACCGTCGGCCTTCGTGTACTTCAGGTCGAAGCGCTCCGGCAGCATGTAGTCCACCTGGAGGGTGCCCAGCTGCCAGGGCCGCTTGAGGGCATCCAGGATCTGGAACTCGATCTTGGGACCGTAGAAAGCCCCCTCGCCGGGGTTCAGTGTGTAGGGCATGCCCGCCTCATCCAGGGCCTCGCCCAGGGCCTTCTCGGCCGCATCCCAGATCTCGTCCGAGCCCAGGCGCTTCTCAGGCCGGGTGGAGAGGGCCACGCGCATCCCCTCGAAGCCGAAGGTGTCATAGACCTCCTTCAGCAGCGCCAGGAAGGCGGCCATCTCCTCCTTGATCTGCTCGGGGGCGCAGTAGATGTGGGCGTCATCCTGGCAGAAGGTGCGCACACGGGTGAGGCCATGGGTCACGCCGCTGCGCTCGTAGCGGTGCAGGCGGCCGAAGTCCGCGTAGCGGATGGGCAGGTCCCGGTAGCTGTGCTTGTGGCTGCCGAACATGATGCAGTGGCCCGGGCAGTTCATGGGCTTCAGCGCGTACTCCCGCTCCTCGGCGGTGGTGAAGTACATGTTCTCGGCGTAGTTCTCGTAGTGGCCACTGGTCTTCCAGAGGGCCACGTCCAGCACCTGTGGGGTGATCACCTCGTCGTACCCGTACTTGAAGTACAGCTCGCGCATGTAGGTCACCAGCTCGTTGTAGACCTGGGCGCCCTTGGGATGGAAGAAAGGCGAGGCCGGTGCCTCCGGATGGAATGAGTAGAGGCCCAGCTCCTTGCCCAGCTTGCGATGGTCGCGTGCCTTGGCCTCCTCCAGGCGCTTCAGGTGTTCGTCGAGCTCCTTCTGGGTGTGGAAGGCGGTGCCGTAGATGCGGCTGAGCATCTGGTTCTTCTCGTCGCCCTTCCAGTAGGCGCCCGCGATACTGAGCAGCTTGAAGGCCTTCAGCTTCGAGGTGTTGGGCACGTGGGGGCCTCGGCAGAGGTCGTAGAAGTCACCCTGCTTGTAGCCGCTGATGATGTCGCCTGCGGGAATGCCCGAGACGACCTCGACCTTGAGGGGTTCGCCCATGGCCTGGAACCGGGCCACGGCGGCATCCCGGCCGAGATCCTCGCGCTCGACCTCGACGCCCTCGGCCACGATCTTCCGCATCTCCGCCTCGATGACCGGCAGGTCCTCGGGGGTGAAGGGCTTGTCCACCCAGAAGTCATAGTAGAAGCCGTCCTCGATGACGGGGCCGATGCCCACCCGTGCCCCAGGGTAGAGGCGCTTCACGGCGTGGGCCAGGAGGTGGGCGGTGGAGTGACGAATCAGCTCCAGGCTCTCGGGACTCTTGCTGGTGACGATCTCGACCTTCGCCCCGTTCGCCAGGGGCGCCTTCAGGTCCACTAGGCGGCCGTCCATCTTGATGGCCAGGGCCGCGTCCAGCAGGCGGGCCCCGATGCCGGCGGCCAGCTCGGTCCCGGTGGCCCCCTCGGGCAGCTGCCGGAGGGAGTCGTCAGGAAGGCGGACCTCGATGGACATGGATGCCTCGAAATAGGAGAAGAATTTTATCAGTAAAACGGCTCCGGGCCATCAATTGTGATGGCCCGGAGGGGATTTAACGTCGCAGCGACCTACTTTTCCACTCCTGTGGGGAGCAGTATCATCGGCCCTCCAGGTCTTAACGGCCGTGTTCGGGATGGGAACGGGTGTGACCCCTGGGGAAAAGCCGCGACGAA
>NZ_JAKZLD010000003.1:0-496483 GCF_022808835.1 Geothrix mesophila | reverse complement strand
GTCGTATTTCTCTGAATCCCACGGACCGTCCTAGAACGTCCCGCGGAACCCTCAAAGGCTTCCTATCTTCTATCCGGTTTTCAAAGACGCCCACCACGCTTCCGCATTGCCTCAGCATGATCCAGAAAAACCTTCCGGCCCTTCCCGGCACTCCGCAGCCTCAACTGCGCAGGACGTTTAGATTACCAGGGGAGCGCTTCGGCGCAAGCGGAAATTTTTCAGAAGGGGCGCGCCAATGTTGCATCTCTGGGGAAAACCCCAGGTGACGCCTAGGAAATCCCCAGTTTCAGAAGGGTGCGCCGCTTGCCCGATTCCACCGCGGGCTGGTCGAAGGGGTCCACTTCGAGGGCCACGCCGCACAACCCGACCACCAGCTGCCAGGCCATGAGAAAGGCGCCCAGGGATGCCTCGTCAAGCGTCTCCAAGTGCCAGTGGATGACCGGCACACCGGCGTCTTCGAGCGCCTCGCGCGTTCCCTCCGCCTGGGCGCGGACCACCTCCGCACCGCCCCGTCGGCTCAGTCCCGGGAAGGGGCATTGGACCGGAGGATCGGAAGGCTCCACCACATCTCCGGAACCGACGGTGACCATCACCACGCCGACGTTGCGCGGACCGTCAAGCCAGCGCTGAAGCTGGGCATGCTGGTCCTGGGGGCCCACAGCGCGGATGGGCGTGAACCCGCGCCGGCTGCCGTTCTTCGCCTGCTTGCCGAGGCTCTCCGCGATCAACTGCACCCACCATCCGCCCACAGTCTCCAGGCGGGTGGCGTAGGGCATCATCACCCACTGATCCACGCCGCTCAGATAGCCCTTGGTCAGCGTTCCGACCATGTCCCACACGCGGCCGCCCCACAGACCTCGCCCTTGCTCCACCTGCGCCAGCACCTCGCGGGCGCCGGCGAGGAAGCGGCCGGCATCCCGGGCAGCCCAGTGGAGCGGAAGCGTCCCGATGGGCGTGAAGGCCGAGTAGCGCCCGCCCACCTCCACCGGGATCGGCAGCAGCGTCCACCCCTCGGCCCGGGCCAGCTGGGCGAGCGGGTTCTCGTCGTCCTGGGTGATGGCGATGGGCGCCCGATGCCAACGGCTCCACGCCTCTTGGGCGCGCAACCTTCCGATCCAGCTCCACAGCTCCAGCGTGCGTCCGCTCTTGGAGGCGAACACCAGCTGATCCTCCGGTTCCAGGCGCAGGCCATTGGGTTCGGGCGAGGTCAGGGGCTGCCAGCGAAGGCGGAATGGCGCATCCGCCAGAGCCTGGATGAGCGCCTCCGCCGGAAGCACGGAGCCTCCGATCCCGCACCAGAGCAGGCGGCCGGGCCCCAGGGACGCCGGCAGGGCCGGGCCTTCCACCGACCGCCATCCCGACATGGGATGTCCAACCATCTGTCTCCACAACGCCTTCGGGTCCATCCCGGATCCTCCCATCGCAGCCATCTTAGGCCATCATGATCCACGGAGCCCCTATGCGAACCCTCCGAAAAGCCGTTATTCCCGTGGCCGGGCTGGGCACGCGGTTCCTGCCCGCCACCAAGGCCCAGCCCAAGGAGATGCTGCCGCTGGTCGACACGCCCGTGATCCAGTACGTGGTGGAGGAAGCCATCCGCGCCGGGGTGGAGAGCATCGTGCTGGTGACCGGGCGCGGGAAGGGCGCCATCGAGAACCATTTCGACGTCGCCTACGAGCTCGAGGACACCCTGCGCCGGCGCGGGAAGCATGACGACCTCGACCTCGTGCGGGACATCACCCACCTCGCGCAGTTCGCCTACGTGCGCCAGGGCGAGCCGCTGGGCCTCGGCCACGCGGTGCTCTGCGCCCGCCATGCCGTGGGCGATGAGCCCTTCGCGCTGCTCCTGGGCGACGATGTCTTCGACGAGCGCGATTCGGCCCTCCAGGCCCTCATCGCGGCCTATCACGCCACCGGGAAGTCGGTGGTGGGCGTCCAGGAGGTTCCGGAGGATCACGTCTCGCGGTACGGCATTGTCAGCGCTCCCCGCGACCGCGAGTCCATCTGGGACGTGACAGCGATTGTCGAAAAGCCGAAACCCGAGGACGCGCCCAGCCGGTGGGCCGTGGTGGGGCGCTATGTGCTCGAGCCTCGCGTGTTCGATCACCTGGCCGCCCTCAAGCCCGGGGTCGGCGGCGAATACCAGCTCACGGACGCCCTGGCGCTCCTGGCCAAGGAGGGCCGCCTGGTGGCGGCCCCCATCCCCGCACAGCGTTTCGACACCGGGAACAAGCTCGACTACCTGAAGGCCAATGTGGAATTCGCCCTCAAGCGGGAGGATCTGCGGGATGACTTCGCCGCCTACCTCAAGGAGCTGGCGAAGCGCCTCTAGCGTTTCTACCGCCGCAGGCGCAGCGCATTCAGGACCACGGTCAGGGAGCTGAGGCCCATGGCCAGTCCCGCCAGCATGGGCCCGCCGAACCGCTCCAGCTGGCCGGAGGCGGCCAGGGGCACCAGCACCAGGTTGTAGCCGAAGGCCCAGCCGAGGTTCTGGCGGATCACCCGATGGGTCCGCAGGGCGAGCCGCCGCGCGGCCAGGATGGGATCGAGCCCCGGCCGCAGCAGCACCAGGGGGGCTGCTGCCATGGCCGCGCCCGTGCCTTGCTCGCCCGCCCCTGAGCCCATGGCGATGCCGCAGTCCGCCTGGGCGAGGGCCGGCGCATCATTCACGCCGTCGCCCACGAAGCCGACCACGGCGCCCTGGACCTGGAGGTCCCGGATCCGCGTGAGCTTGTCCTCGGGGCGCAGGCCCGCGGACACGGAAGCGATGCCGGCGGCCTCCGCCATGCGGGCGGCCGGCTCGGGACGGTCTCCGGTGAACAGATGGAGGCGCAGACCCTGTTGCTTGAGCTGCCCGACCACCGAGGAGCTCTCGCTCCGGAGCCTGTCGCCCAGGATGAACACGCCCTTCAGGCCCGAGCCGTCCGCCAGGCCCACCGCGATCCCATCCTCATCCACGGCGGGGAAAGTCACCCCGAGGAACGCGGCGCTGCCCAGCCGCCAGGCCGTTCCTTCGATCTCGCCGCTGACCCCTCCGCCGGGGTGGGCCCGGAAGGCGGACACCTCCTTCAAGGCACCGCCATGAGCCCCATGGGCCACCACCAGACCCCGGGCGATCGGGTGCTCGGAATCCCGCTCCAGGCTCGCCGCGAGTCGCAGCAGGTCCGCGTCGGCCATGTCCGAGGTTCCCACGATCCGGCGCAGCCGGGGTCGCCCTTCCGTGATGGTTCCGGTCTTGTCGAAGGCCAGGTCCGTGGCCTGCCCCAGGGCCTCGAGGGCAGCGGCGTCCCGCACCAGCACGCCCTTTCGCGCCGCGGAACCCAGGCCCACCATGACCGCCACCGGCGTGGCGAGGCCGAGGGCGCAGGGGCAGGCGATCACCAGGAGGGTGACGGCCGGCCGCCAGGCCTGGGCGAGGGCCCCGGTGGCCAACCACCACCCCGCCAACGTCAGCAGGGCAAGAACCAGGATGGCGGGTACGAAAACGGCGCTGATGCGATCCGCCAGATCCTGGGCCGGGGCCTTGGAGCCTTGCGCCTGCGCCACCAGCGCGGCCATGCGGGCCAGCTGGGTCTGGGCCCCCACGGCCTGGATCTCCATCTCGAGCATGGAGCCGTGCACCACGGTCCCCGCCACCAGGCCTTCGCCAGCCCCCTTGGGCACGGGAAGGGGCTCGCCGGTGAGCATGGATTCATCCACCTCCGCCTGGCCGGCGGTCACGCGGCCATCGGCCGGCACCGCGTGACCTGGGAGCACCCGCACCCGGTCGCCGGGATGCAGGTCTCCCACCGGGACCTCCACCACGGAGCCATCGGCACCGAGACGCAGGGCCGTGGGCGGCGCGAGGGCCAGTAGTTCCTTCAGCGCGTCCGTGGCCTTGGCCTTGGCGCGCGCCTCCAGGTACTTGCCCGTCAGCAGGAAGGCCACCAGGGCGGCCGCCGTCTCGAAGCTGAGGTGGTGGGCGCCATTCAGCCATTCCGCCACGGCGAACAGCCAGGCAACACCCGAGCCCAGGGCGATGAGCGTGTCCATGGAGGCCTGGCCATGCCGCGCCTGGCGTCCCGCCCGGACGAAGAAGCCCCAGCCCGCCCAGAAGACCACCGGCGCCGAGAGGACCGCCTGCAGCCAGCCCGGCAGGTGGAGCCCCAGGCCGGGGACCATGGCGAGCAGGAGCGGGGCCGTGAGGATGAGGGCCACGAGCATCCGGTTCCGGGCCGGCGCCGGATTGTCGTCTGCCTGTGCGACGACCTGATCGGCCTGGGGCCGGCCCAGGCCATAGCCCGCATCCTCGACCTGGGCCGCCAGAGTCTCGAAGCTGGCCTCGCCTTCCACCGTGGCGGTGGCGGTGGCCAGGTTGACGGAGGCGGTCCGGACGCCGGGCGTGGTGGCCAGGGCCTTTTCCACATGCCGCACGCAGGACGCACAGGTCATGCCCGTGACGGTGTAGGTCTCGACGCTCATAAGCCTTCCAGAAGGGGCCTAGGCCTGCTTTGACATCTGGTAGCCGGCCTCGGCCACCGCCGCGGCCAGGGCTTCGAAGGTCGCGGTGCCGCTCACGGTGGCGGCGTTTTGGGAAAGGTCCACCACCACGTCCGTAACGCCGGGCGTGGCGCGCAACGCCTTGTCCACGTGACGGACACAGCCGCCGCAGGTCATGCCGGTCACACGATAGGTCTGGGTGTTCATAGGTTCTCCCGGAGGTTCAGGCCCGCAGCTCCGTCAGGGCGGGCAGGCGCTTGGCTTCAGCGAGCAGGGTTTCCATCAGGTTGCAGCCGAGGTCGCTGCTCTGTCCGTCTGGGGTGCCAAGGGTGATGCGGAGGATCTCCACCAGCAGCTGGATCTCGGCCAGCTTGCTTTCGAGGGCCCTGAGCTTGCCACCCAGGGCGTCGCGCACATGGGCGCAGGGCGCGCTGTCCTGCCGCAGGGCCCGGAGCAGTTCCTGCACCTCGTCGAGGGTGAACCCCGCGGCCTGGGAGGCCTTCAGGATCCGCACCCACTGGATGGCCTGGGGGGGGAACAGGCGGTACCCCTTCGGAGACCGGGGCAGCTCGCCGAAGACCCCGGCATCGGCATAGAAGCGCAGGTTCCTGGCCGTCAGGCCCGAACGGGCCGCAAGCTGGCCGATCTTCAGCATGCGTGGCGCGGCAGACCCCGGAGCAGAGGCCGGAGCAGGTGCGGGGTGGAGGTCAACGATGGTCGACATGGGACCCTCCCGAAGACGAACACCCCCAGTCTAAGCTTCCAGTTACATGGAAGATCAAGGATAAAATCACAAAAAACTATATGCGCGAGGAACGATGAATATGCAGGTGCAGCAGGGTCACGGCGGCCGGCGTGATGCCGGGGATCCGGCTGGCCTGCCCCAGGGTCTCGGGTCGGTGCAAGATCAGCTTCTCCAAGACTTCCTTCGACAGGCCGTGGAGGTGCTCGATGCGGAAGTCCGCGGGAATCCTCACATGGTCCCAGGCCCGGTGGCCTTCGAGGAGGCGGGCCTCCCGTTCGCGGTAAGGGGCGTAGCGCAGCTCGAAGAGCAGCAGGTCCCGCTCCCGCGCCGGATCCCATCCGGGTTCCGGATCGGCCCACCCGTCCAGCAGGGCCAGGCAGGCTCCGGCCTGCTCGGGTCCCATCTGCTGCCGGCGGAGTAGGTCCGACAGGGACAGCCCGGCCTCCAACCGCAGCCCGGCAGATGCGGCCACGGGTCCGAAAGGGCTGGTCTGGGTCACCCAGGCGGTCTCGCACTGGACCCGCAGCCGTTCCCGCCGCGCCACCTTGGCCTCCACCAGGGCCAGTTCCCCGGGCTGGAGGGCCCCCAGGTCCCGGGCGACGGCGAGAAGGCGGGCGTCCGCCAGATCGCAGGCCAGGCCCAGGCGGTGCTCGGCCCGGGCCGTGAGCATGCGGTAGGGCTCGTCCGTGCCCTTGGTGACGAGGTCATCGATCATCACGCCCAGATAGGCCTGGTCCCGGCCGAGCACCACCGGTTCCCTGCCTTCCAGCCAGCGCGCGGCGTTGATGCCCGCCAGCAGGCCCTGGCCCGCGGCCTCCTCGTAGCCGGTGGTGCCGTTGATCTGGCCCGCGAACCAGACGCCCTCCAGGCCCGTCACGGAGAGGTCCTGCCGAAGCTGCAGGGGATCGAAGCTGTCGTACTCGATGGCGTAGCCGGGACGCAGGATCTCGGCGGCTTCGAAGCCCGGGAGGCTCCGCACCATGCGGAGCTGCACGTCCGGCGGCATGGAGGTGGACAGGCCCGCCAGGTAGATCTCCTCGGTCTCCAGGCTCTCGGGCTCCACGAAGATCTGGTGACGCCCCTTGTCCGGGAACTTCACGAACTTGTCCTCGATGGAGGGGCAGTACCGGGGCCCGATGCCTTCGATGTGCCCGCCGTAGAGGCTCGACTTCGGCAGGTTCTCCCGCACGATGGCCTCGGTTTCCGCCGTGGTGTGCACGATGTGGCAGGGCACCTGGGACTGGGGGATCCCTGGGCTGAAGAAGCTGAAGGGTCGCGGCGGGTCGTCGCCGGGCTGGACCTCCAGCCGCGCGAAGTCGATGCTGGCCTTGGCCAGGCGCGGGCTGGTGCCCGTCTTCAGGCGACGATGGCGCAGGCCCAGGCTTCGCAGCTGCTCCGCCAGATGGGTGCTGGCCGGCTCGCCCGCCCGGCCCGCCTCCAGGCGACGGGCTCCGATGAGCACCTGTCCGTTGAGGAAAGTGCCGCTGGTGACCACCACGGCATCGCAGGGCAGTACCGAGCCGTCCAGCAGCTCCACGCCGCGCAGGCCCCGGGTGCCTTCGGACCAGAGGAGGGCCGCCGCGATGCCCTGGCGGAGGCGCAGGTTCGGCGTGTGCTCCAGCAGGGCGCGGGCGGCGATGCGGTACTTCACCTTGTCCGCCTGGGCCCGGGGGCCGCGCACGGCCACGCCGCGGCTCTCGTTGAGAATGCGGAAGTGGATGCCCGTGGCGTCGATGAGGCGACCCATGGCGCCACCCAGGGCATCCAGCTCGCGCACCATGTGGCCCTTGCCCACGCCGCCGATGCTGGGGTTGCAGCTCATCTGGCCGATCTGGTCCAGGTTCATGGTGAGGAGGGTCGTGGGCGCGCCCAACCGAGCGGCGATGTGCGCAGCCTCTATGCCTGCGTGTCCTCCGCCAATCACCACCACCTGCTTCACCCGGGCCTCCGAAGGGTGACAGGATACCCTCCCCAATCGGCGCGCTCGGGAGCCGCCGGGATGTGAGAAAATGGCCCCATGCGACCCCGCCTGAGCCCAGAGGAACGCCGCGACCGCCGGAAGCGCGCCATGCGTCGGTCCATGTTCGTGCTGCCCTCCAGCATCACCATGGCCTCCATCTTCTGCGGCTTCTCCAGCGTGGTCATGTCCATCAACGCCGCCGGCGCCACCCCCGAGCGCTATTTCCTCTGGGCCGCGGGCCTGCTGGTGCTGGCGGGGGTCTTCGACGGCCTGGACGGCCGGGTGGCCCGGGCCACCAACACGGCCACCGAATTCGGCGTGCAGCTGGACAGCCTGGCAGACGTGGTCAGCTTCGGCATGGCCCCGGCCATCCTCGCCTACCGGTACGGCTTCTTCCACCTGGGCATCCAGGATTCCCACCTGCGGGCCGTGGGCTGGGCGGCCTGCTTCGTCTTCACGGCCTGCGGCGCCCTGCGCCTGGCGCGCTTCAATGTGCAGGTGGGCGCCGTGGATCCCCGCTACTTCGTGGGCCTTCCCATCCCGGCCGGGGCGGCCTGCGTGGCCTCCGTGATCATCTGGAGGCCCACGCCCCCTGCGGTGGCCCTCCAGGCCTACGCGTTCGCCGCGGAGCTGTTCCTGGTCGGCCTCCTGATGGTCTCCACGATCCGCTTCCCCAGCTTCAAGAAGCGCGCTGGCAGCCCCCGCGCCGCCATGCTGACCAGCTTCACCATCGTGCTGATCTTCGCGCTGATGATCCTTCTGCAGCAGCGGTTCTTCGTGGGCTTCTTCGCCGCCTACATCACCCTGGGCCTTCTGCTGAACCTGGCCTGGAAGGCCGGCTGGCGCGGGATCGAGCCGCCGAGGGACGGAGCCGAGGATCTGGCGCACGTCCACTGATCGGGATCGACGAAAAGGGGCTGCCAGGCAGCCCCTTTTCTGTCGATGTCCAGCCGGGAGGTCAGAAGGTGGTCGCGCCCGGGGGCACCGACACGCCCACCACATTCGCGACCTTGACGTTGGCCAGCAGTCGGCCCCCGGTCCCGGGTCCGATGGCCAGGACGGCCCCCTGCTTCACGGCCGCCTCGGTGGTGGCCACGGTGGGGATCTTCTGGATCGCCATGCGCTGGATGATGAAGCTGGCCACGGACGAGCCGTCCCCCGCCACATGATCGCCCGCCAGGAGCACGACCGCGTCCGGCTTCCGGCCCGACAGGGCGGCGACCGCCCGGCCCACGTCCTGGGGCCCCTTGACGTCCACGACCAGGACCTTGAAGCCGTCCCCGGCCGCGGTCAGGGCCGCGACGGCCTTCTTGCTGCCTGCCGCGTCGCAGACCACGGCGAGGGTCTTCACCTGGGGCCAGGCCTTCCCCATGGTCCCGACGAGGGCGTCATAATCCCCGGCCGCGAGCGGCAGAGAGACGAGGGCGCACGAGCACACCAGGGTCCTGAAACGGGCCATCCAAACCACCTCCAGCCCTTCCACTCTATCCCTGGATAACAGTTGTTGGAATATCGATTTTTTCGTATTGTTTTTTTCTAGGTCAAGATCCCCGCGATGCAGGCGCTCAGGAAGTTGGCCAGGGTGCCAGCCAGCATGGCCCGCAGGCCCAGGCGGGCCAGGTCGCCCCGGCGCTCGGGCACCAGGGCCCCGATGCCCCCCACCTGGATGGCGATGCTGCTGAAGTTGGCGAAGCCGCAGAGGGCGAAGGTCGAAATCAGCCGGGCCTTGGCGGAGAGGTTGCTCATGGCGCCCAGGTCCAGGAAAGCCACGAACTCGTTCACCACCATGCGCTTGCCCAGGAGGGACCCCACCTGGCCGGCCTCGATCCAGGGCACGCCCATGAGGTAGGCGAAGGGCTTGAACACCGTGCCCAGCACCACCTCCAGACTGAAGCCTGGATGGATGGCCTTCATCAGCCCGTTGATCAGGTAGATCAACGCGATGAAGGCGATGAGCATGACCGCCACATTGAAGGCCAGCTGCCCGCCCTCGAAGGCGCCCCGGGCCGCCGCGTCCAGCACATTGGCGTCGTGGGTGGGGATGTCCACCTTGACCTCGCCGGCGGTCTCGGGGGCCTCGGTCTCGGGCTCCAGGAGCTTGGCCATCATCACCGCCCCGGGCGCCGTCATGATCACGGCCGTGAGCAGGTGCACGATGTCCACGTGGGCCACCTGGACGTAGGCCACCATGATGCTGCCGGACACATGGGCCATGCCGGCGGTCATGATCACCATGAGCTCGCTGCGGGTCATGCGGGCCAGGAAGGGGCGGATGGTGAGGGGCGCCTCGGTCTGACCCATGAGGATGCTGGCGGCCACACTCACGCTCTCGGCCCCCGAAACCTTGAGGAAGCGCCCCATGGCCCGGGCCGCCGCGCCCACCACCCACTGCATGACGCCGACGTAGTAGAGCACTGCGAAGATGGAGGCCACGAAGATGATGGTGGGCAGCACGGCGAAGGCGAACACCATGCCCACCTTGCCGCCTGGCCCGTCGGAGAGCGAGCCGAAGACGAAGCTGGCGCCTTCGTGGGCGTAGGCCATGAGGTGCTCGACCACCACCCGCATCTTGTCGAAGGTGGAGCCCACCAGGTTGCCCCGGAGCAGCCCCAGGACGATGACGCCGAACAGGCCCCAGTTGAGGGGCCTGTTCTCGTAGGATGCGAACCGCCGGAGCAGCATGGGCGTGAACATCAGCAGCAGCACCACCCAACCGGCCCCCTTGGGGAAGGGCAGGAAGGACAGCAGCCCCGCGATGGCGGAGCCCTTGAGGACGATCAGGGCGAAGACCCACTGGAGCGTGAGGCCCCAGGCGATGGTCCGCCAGTGGATGGCGTCGCGCTTGTGCGACAGCGCGTACGCAATGGCCATGAAGGCCACGATTCCGGCCAGACCCATGAGGCGTTCCATCGGGGCTCCCTACAGTTCGGCGTTCAGGGCCTCGACGGCCTTCTCCATGTAGAACCGGGCCCGGCCCAGCAGGCCGTCCCGCTGCATCACCAGCACCAGCGTGCACTGCTCTTTGGCGCCCATCATGAGTATCCAGTGCTGTTCCGTGGCGAAGGCCACCTGCTTCACCTCGCCGCGGTCGAACTCCTCCACCGCCTGCTGGAGGTGCCGCTTCACCACGTGCTGGTAGGCTCCGAGAAGCTGCAGCCCCTCATTGGAGACCTGGATGGTGCGGGAGCAGATGGGATCCCCGTCGCGATCGTTGAAGGTCGCGGCCAAGGCCTCGGGCACCTGTTCGATGAGCCGATCCAGGAGTTTCTGGAACATGATGGGACTCCGGCAATGCGTGCTGACAGCATGACCGCACTGGCTGGCCATGGCAAAACCCGGGCCCCTAGATCCCCCGGGCCGCCTGGAGCGCCCAGATGCCGGCCAGCAGAAGCCAGGCCCCGAGCCGGAGGCCCCGGGAGTCCGGAAGCGGCGGGTAGGGATCGCCCCGCCAGGCCCGGCGGAGGTCCCAGAGAACCGCCACGGGCGCCGCGACGGCGAGGATCGCCAGGGCCGGGTACCAATGGAGGGCCGCCCCCCATTGGCCCTGACCCAGGGCCAGGGTGCCTCGCGTCAGCCCGCAGGTGGCGCAGGCGACTCCCGTGAGGCGCTTGAAGGCGCAGCCAGGAAGCAGCTCGGCCCAGGGGGCCAGGAAGCCCGCCAGCCGGACGCCCAGCCCCAGGCCCAGGACGGTCAGGACGATCCAGGGCACCCGCCTCACGCGGCCACCCGCAGCATCGCCAGCAGGACCACCGCCAAGCCGAGCGCGCAGATCCCAAGCAGGACGGCATGGATCACGGTGGCGGCCACCCCCCGCCAGACGCCGCAACCGTGCCGGGCCCCCAGGGCGAAGCCGCGGAAGAGCCACAGGTAGCCGTCCAGGAGGAGCAGCGGGAGGGACAGCAGCGTGCCCAGGACGGGGACAAAACCCAGCAGGCCGATCAGCGTGCCCAGGGCCGTGATGCGCAGGGCCTCGGCCTCGGCCACCAGGGTGGTCCGGAAGCCGCGCTTCGCCTTCAGCCCCCCCACCAGCCACAGTCCGGCGTGGTCCCAGACGGCGTCATGGATCCAGGTCCCCAGCACACCCAGGGGCACGATCAGCAGCAGCCAGGGCCAGATGCGGCCGAAGACCGGAGGAGGCGGAAGGGACCGGAGCAGCTCCCGCAACACGTCCGGATCGGCGCCCAGGGCCTGCTCCAGCCAGGCTGGCGGGGCGCTGCGCCGAAGCTGGGCATAGGATTCGAGCGCCCGCCAGACCGTCAGGCCGGTGTTGGCCAGGGACAGCGGCACCCACACGGCCAGCATCCGGACCAGGGCCCGGCCCAGGGGCGGCGGCGGCTCGGTGAACGCCTCGGAGGGTCGGACCAATGCTCGAATAGGGGCCCAAAAAGGCGCCCGGATCACGTCCGTGAAGGGACCCCCCATCACTTCCTCAGGAACAGGGTCTCGAACTCGCGGAGGGCGATGGCGTCGCCGTCCCGCTTGAGGGGGCCGTGGAAGTCCTGGGGGCTCAGGTCGGCGAACTCGCCAAAGGTGGCCACGTTCCCGTTGATGTAGGCGATGAACTCATCCTGCCGGTGCTTGATGTAGCCCCGGAAGGGCCGGGCGATGGCCCCCAGGAGGGCGGAATCCAGGGCCGTCCAGGTCTGGAGGTGGGTCTCGAAGCCGTTCTTCCCCTCCCAGTAGCGGTACGAGGTGAGCATCTTCGCCTTCACGGCGAAGGGGGTCTTCAGACGGCCTTTCTCGGCCACGCCCTCCACCAGGTAGACCCGATGCCCAGGCCGCCGGTACACCAGGCGGAGCGTGCCCTTCAACCCGTGCGCGTCGTCGATGCTCCAGGACCCGTCCGGATGGATGAAGGCGTAGAAGCCCGGCACGAACTGGCAGTGGCGCCACATGGCCGAGGCCAGCCGGGGATGGTCGAAGAGCTTCTCCATGCTCGCCAGCCGCACATGCTTGGGCTGGGTCTGCGTCTCGAAGATGAAGTCGGCCCGATCGATGATGTCCTGGGCCTCGGCCTGGGCCGCCGGGGGGAGCTGGGCCAGGAAGGCCGGCGGCTGGGCTTGGAGGCAGACGGCCAGGAGGGCGAAGATCACGGCACGCATATCCAAGAAGCTAGCACCTCCCCGGGACGACCGGGGCCCCAACGGCACCACCGGTTGGCCCCGAACCGGATCCCGGGTCGCGGCTATGCTTTTCCTCTGTCCCGAGGCTTCCATGCTGCCCGCACCTCCCTGGTCCCGCGTCCCGGTCGCCCTGCTCTGCGCCCTGCCGGTCCTGGTCCAGGTGACCGGGCGAGCCCAGGGAGGCGATCTGGCCGAACGTCTGTACCAGAGCGGCGAACGCGCCTACGCGGCCAAGGCCTATCAGGAGGCGGCGGACACCTGGACCCAGCTGCTCCAGTCCGCCCCCGGAAGCGTGTTCGCCCCGCGAGCCCTCCTGGGGCTGGCCCGGCTCCAGGTGGAGGTGAACCACAAGCCCGAGGCCGCCATGCCCTTCCTGGACCGGCTCAAGGCGGACCACATCCGGACCCCTGAAGCCGCGGAAGGCCTGCTGCTGAGAGGGACCCTGCTCGCCCGGCAGGCCCGGCGCCCCGCGGAACTCAAGGACGCCATGGCGGAGTTCAACCGCGTCATCGACCTCTTCCCGGAGTCCCCGGCCGTGCCCGAGGCCAGGTTCCGGCTGGGCCGCGCCTGGCGGGACCAGGGGCAGTGGGGTCGGGCCCTCCAGCTCTTCGTGGAGTCCTTCCGCCTCCATCCGGACGCCGCCGTGGCGCCTCGGGCCATGCTGGAGGCCGCCGAGACCATGGACCTCCTGGACGATCTCCCGGGCTGCCTCCGGATGCTCCAGCGGCTGCGAACCCTCGCCCCCCACACACCCGAAGCGGAGGAAGCCGCTTGGCGCACGGCCGTGCGGGTGAGGCACCGGCTCCAGAAACCGCCCCTGACCAACGAAGGCTCCTGGCCTGCGGGGCGCGTGAAGTGGCTGCGGACGCCGATCCTTCTGGCCACCGCGCCGGACGGGGATCTCCTGATCTACCAGAACGACCTGGATCGTGCCTTCCGGCTCCACGGCGGTGAGCTGACCCCCACCGGTCCCGCCGCGACCGGAGCCAAGGCCATGGTCGTCTCGCCCGCCGGCGAGGCCTGGCTCCTCTCCAAGACTGGCCTCGCGCGGGAGCAGGCAGCTCCCATGCCGCTGAACAACCTGGGCGCCCTCAGCGGGGCCGCCCTGGACCATTGGGGGGCGCTCTGGGTGGCGGATGCGAAAACCCCGGCCCTGACCGTCTTCAACCCGGATGGCACCTCCCGCACCGTGGCCTCCCCCACCGCCAACGCCCTGGCGGCCCTGCCCACGGGCGGCATGGCCATCGCCTCGGACGCGGATCGCAAGCTGCTCTTCCTGGATGCCGACGGCCAGCCCCGCGTCGTGGTCCCCTACGGCAAGGACCTCCCGGCTCCCTTCCGGTACGTGGTCGCCCTGGCCTCGGACGGGGCAGGGCAGGTGGCGGTCCTGGTGGACGGTGGCGACTTCGGGGAGGGCGTCCTGATCCTCGATCCCCATGGCACGGTGCTTCGCCAGGCCACCTTCAAGAGCCTGGGCATCAGCGGCCGCATCACGTCGCTCGCCCTGGACCGCTCCGGCGGCCTCATCCTCTGCGACCGCCGCAACGACCTCCTGTACCGGTTGAACTGACATGCGCCTGCGCCGACTCCTCCCCTTCGTCTTCCTGCTGAACCTGGGCCTCGGCGCCCAGGATGCGGCCCTCAAGGACACCTTCCTCCAGGCCAAGGCCCTCTGGGCCACCCAGGGGGATCGCGAGGGCGCCAGCACCCGCTTCGAACAGGTGGTCGCATCCCTGTCGCCCAAGGCCGCCGCCCTGGATCCCACCTGGGCCCAGGTGCTTTGCGAAAGCTACAACTGGCTGGCGGTGCTGGATGACCGCAGCCCCCAGACCAAGCCCCGGGCCCAGGCGCGCCTCCAGGCGCTCATCGACCTGAACCCGGACTTCGAGGTGGATCGGACCCTCACCTCCCAGCGCCTGGCGGCCCTCTTCGACCGCCTGAGGGCGGAGAACTACGCCCCCGTTCGGTTCAGCTACGCACCCGAAGGGGGGACCCTGTCCGTGGATGGCCGTCCGGGATCTCCCCAGGCCCGCCGCTTCCTCCCCTTCGGCTCGCACAAGCTGACCTACAGCCGCCCGGGCTACGCGCCCGTCGACCTGATCCTCGATCTCGTCTCCGGGGAGGCCAAGACCGCGGACTTCAAGCTCACGCGCATCTCCTCCACCGTGGCCCTGTACGTGCGCCCGAGCGGCGCAGAGGTCCTGCTGGACGGCCACAGCCTCGGCCGTGCCAAGGGCCAGGCGGGCCCCGACGCCGCCCCCCTGGTGACGCCCCTGGGCCTGCGCCCGGAGGATGTCTCCGAACCCTTCATCATCGGCGAGCTGGCCCCGGGCAAGCACCAACTGGAGCTTCGTGCCCCCTGCCACCGAACCAAGGTGCTCGAGATGCAGGCGGACCTGGCCACCCCCTTCGCGGACCACACCCTGGAGCCCATCCGCCTGGACCCCTCCAAGGGCAGCCTGTCCGTCCATTCGGACTGGCCCGGTGGTGAGCTCTTCCTCTCCGGCCAGAGCCAGGGCCCCCTGCCCGTGGCGCAGCTGCCGGTCTGCTCGGGCCCCTATGATCTGCTCGTCCGCTTCCCGGCCGGCGGCTTCTCCCGGCGCATCACCGTGGAAGAGGGCAAGGCCCTCGCGGTGGAGGCCCGGCCGAAGCCACGCCTCGCCTTCCTGGGCCTGGAGGGGGAGCTGGAATTCACCGGCCGGGCCCGGCTCCTGTCGCGGCTGGAGGACCTCGGCGACCGCCTGCAGCAGGTGGCCTATCTGCCCGCCCACCCTGGCGAGACGCCCCAGGAGGCCCTGGCGCGGGTGAAGGCTTCGCGGGAGGCCGAACTCGTCCTCTCTGCCGCCCCGATGCCAGGGAAGGTGATTCACCAGGTGGAGCTTCGGATCGCGACCCTCGAGGGCGAGGAGGAGCGGCTGCTGGTGAAGCCCCTGGAGGAGGATCCCCTGGGCCCCCTGGTGGCCCGTCTCAATGCCATGCCCCCCCTGCACGAGCCTGGTCTGGGCCTGGCCCTCCTCGACCTCCCCGGAGAGCCGGGTCCCTGGGTCCTGTCCGCCTCCGAGGCCGACCAGAAAGCCGGCATCCAGGTCGGCAGGGCCCTCACCCTGGCCAACGGCAAACCCGTGGCCTCGGTCCAGGCCCTGCGCCAGGTGCTGGCGGCCTCGAAGGGAACCGTGACCCTCAGCCAGGGAGGTTCCCCTGTGAGCCTTCCGGTCCAGGACGAGGCCCTGGAGCTTCCCCTGGGTTCCCCGGCCCTCTGCTACCCGGCCATCCTGGCTCGCCTGCGGCTGGATTACGCAGGGGCGAAGACGGGCGCCAAGGCGGACGAGGCGAACCTCATCCGGATGAACCTGGGCCTGGGCCTCATGCACTTCCGCCGGTACGACAAGGCCATCGAACAGCTGCGGGATGCCCGGCTCGGCACCACGAGCGGCGTGAGCCAGGGCACCCTCGACTACCACACGGGCCGATGCTTCCTCCGCCTGGGCAGCGCCTACCAGGCCGAAGCAACGCAGGCATTCCGGCAGGCACTGAAGTATCCTCAGGCAACCCTGCTCGGCCCCGATGGCCCCCTGGTCGCCCCTCTGGCCCGGCAGGCCCTTGAAGACCTGAAGTAGCTTGGAGGAACCCATGAAGCGTCAGCGCGGCGAAGGCAAGATCGGCTGCATCGTCTCCCTGCTTGTGTTCGGCACCCTGGCTGCCGCCGGCTACAAGGCCTTCCCCGTCTACTACAGCGACAGCGAGCTGGTGGATGCGTGCGGATTCATCGCCAGCAGTTCCGCCAGAAAGCCCGTCGAGACCGTCGAACGGGAGGTGAGAGACAAAGCCCGAGAGTTGGCCATCCCGGAAGTGTTGGCGGACAGGAGCACCGTCCGAGTCGTCAAGAGTGGCAGCGGCGAAGCCGGCACCTGCACCATCACCCTCCGATACAAGCGCACCATCGACTTCTACGGCGCCTACCAGTGGACCAAGGAGACCGACAAGCGCATCTCCAAGCCGATCTTCGAGAACATCGGCTGATCCCGCCTTCGATGGGCTTGCGGCGGGGGGCCGGGCACGGCACCCTGCCATATGCTCCTGTCACTTCCTGAAGACACCTCCCTGCCCGGGGGAGCGGCGCTGCACCCGGTCCGGGTGCCCGGATCGAAGTCCGTCACCAACCGGGCCCTGCTGCTCGCGGCGGTGGCGCCGGGCACCAGCCGGTTCCGCGGGGGCCTGGAGGCCGAGGACACCCGCTGGATGCGGCGGGCCCTGGCGGACCTGGGGCTCGGCGTCCGGGAGGAGGACGGCGCCTGGACCATCGATGGAGGCGGCCATCCCCGGACCTCCACCCCCCTCTGGCTCGGCGCTTCCGGCACGACCCTGCGCTTCCTCCTGCCCTGGCTGGCCCTGAAGGCCGAGGGTCCTGTGCGGCTGGAGGGCGACCCGCGGCTCTTCGAGCGTCCCCTGGGGCCCCTGCTGGTTCCCCTGAAGGCCCTGGGAGCCGCCTGGGAACCCGATGCGAAGGGCGCCTGGCTGCGCCCCGCGCCGCGCACCCCGGAGCGCCTGGACCTGGAGGTGGACGCCCGCCTCAGCAGCCAGTTCCTCACGGGGCTCGCCCTGACCGCGGCGGCCCTGCCCGGCGGCGGCACCCTGCGCTGGACCGCGGTGGCCAGCCCCAGCTACCTGGCCCTCACCACCCAGTGGCTCCGGCGCTTCGGCTGCGAAGCCCGCCTGGAGGAGGGCCGATGGCTCATCCCCGGCGGCGCCCTGACCCCGCGAGACCTCGATCTGCCGGGCGACTGGAGCGGCGCCGCCGCCTTCCTGGCCGCCGCCGCCGTCACGGGCCGGAGCCTCCATCTGGCGCCCCTGGACCCCGACGACGCCCAGGGTGACCGCGCCATGGTGGCCATCCTCCAGGCCGCGGGCTGCCGCGCCCGCTGGACCGGTCCCCAGAATCTGGAGCTGGAAGGTCCCCTCCAGCGCGGCCTGGACTGGGACCTCACGGACTGTCCGGACCTGGGCCCGGTGCTGGCGGCCCTGGCTGCTCTGGCGCCAGGTCCCTCGGAGCTGCGCGGCCTCCACACCCTGCCCCTCAAGGAGTGCGACCGTTTGGACGCCTCGGCAGAGCTGGTGCGCTGGCTGGGCGGGCGGGTCGAGGTGATCGGCGATCACACCCTGCGCGTCCAGCCCGGCCCGCGGCCCGGGCCCCGGGCCCCGTTCGACCCCCGGAACGACCACCGCATGGCCTTCGCCGCCGCCGTGGGCGGCCTGCACTGCGGCGGCGAGATCCGCGACCCCCACTGCGTGGCCAAGACCTTCCCGGACTTCTGGGAGGCCTGGCGCGGGATGCTGGGGTGCTGAAGGCCTCCTGGCTGGGCCACTGGAAGGCTCCCTGGGGCCTGGACCGGGGACGGCGCTGGGGAGATCCGGCCTGGGCCCTGGCTGCCATCTCCCAGGCCTGGATGCTGGGGGGGCGCGAGGGGCGCTGGCCCCGGCTCGCCCAGGAGGCCCGACGCCCCTTCGGTCCCCAGGTGACGGCGCCGCCCACGGCCTTCGGCCCCCGCCCCGATCCTGCCTGGTTGGCCCTCCTGCGCCACGGCAGCCCCGCTGTGCCGGCGGACCGCCGGGGCGCCCGGGAGAGCGAACTGTCCGCCTGGGCCTGGGAAGCCCTGCTGGAGGGGGATGGCGGTCCGTGGATGGCGGCGGGATCGGTCCTCCTCGACCGGTCCCAGCGCCTGCGCTGGATTGCGGTCCTGGGGGCCGTGGAAGAGGGCGGCCGCCTCGTGCTCCCGCCCTTCCTGGAGATCCTGGTGCCTTCCGACCTCCACTCCCTGCCGCCGGAGTGGTGGACGTTCCTGCTCCGGAGCCAGGACGCAGAGGGACGCCTGCTGCCGGAAGGCGCCCTGGATCCGGCACTGCCCTGGCCGCTCCTGCAGGCCCTGGCCGGCCCGCTGGCCCTCGACGAAAGGTGCGAGGATCTGACCCCGCATCACGGTGCACCCTGGCTGACGGAGCTCGCCTCGGGACGGCGTGTGCTGGATCCCCGCCTGCGGGCCTGGGCCCGGGGCATGGGCGCCTCGCCGTCGGGTCTCGACCCCTTGGCGCCCACGGGCCTATCCGGCGGCGGGCTTCCGGATGCATCCCTGGCGGCCTTCCTGCGCCTGGAACTGACTGAGGACCACCCAGCGGACTGGCGCAGCGCCCTGGAGGCGGATATTCACGAGACCCTCCACCGGCCCACGCCACCCGCTCCTTCGGGCCATCCCGCCTGGGATCGGATCCGCATGCGCTGGGGCGGCGAGGCGGCCCCGCCGGCACCGGGCTACCCGGATTGGGGCACGTCGGCCCATCCCTGCGCCGACCCCTTCCACTGGATGGCCGAGGGCCTACGGGCGGATCGGGCCTGCGATCCGGAGGGCTCCCTGAGGGCCTTCACACTGGCCCACGCCCACTTCCTGCGGCTGGGGGCGGCAGGCTGGGCGGAGCGGGCCGCCTCCAACGCGGCGCACCTGGCCCTCAAGTGGGCGGACCTCCCGGCCCATGCCCGCTGGGCCGCCCTGCGCGGTCCGCTTCCCCAGCCCTGGCAGGACCTGGAGGAGGCCCAGCTCGCGGACGTGAACCTCGACCCGAACGCAGCCCTCGCGCGGATCCGCCGCCTGGTGGAGGCCCATCCCGAAGTTCCGGCAGCCTGGGGCCTCCTGGCCCTGCACGGAGCGGATCGGGAGCGATGGGACCTGGTCCGCGAGGCCCTGCCCCAGGTCCGGACCCACCCCTACGCCCGGTTCCTGGAAGCCGCCCTGGGTCCGCTGACGGAGCCGCCCCCGGTGGATGCGGATCCCGAGACCCGCCTCAGCTGGGAGGCCCACCGGCTCTTCCGGGGCACGGGCGATCCGGGCGCCTTCTGGACGGCCTGGCGAGGCTGTCCCACCCAGATCATGCGCCTGGAGCTGGGCCTGCAGGTGCTGGAGCGGCGGCCGGACCTCCGCCGGGCCGAGCATCTGCTGGCCATCCAGGCCATCGCCGATCGCGCCCACGCGCCGCGCCACCAGGAGCGCCTGGCGATTCTCTGGCCCCCGGCGGAAGCGGCGCCCGCCCAGGACGCCGCGGCTTTCCTGGATCGCTGGTTGGCGCAGCAATCCACCCCCACCTGGCTGGTCTGGGGAGCCGGGGCGGAGGTCCGTACCCTGGGCGCCGGCGACCCGCCTCCCGAGGGGGCCCTGGGTCGGCTGGCCCGGGAGGGCGGCCTCGCCCCCTTCCGCCAGGACGGCTGGGTCTGGCGAGGCCACGCCCTGCTGTGGGAGGGCTGCCCCGTGGGCGGCATCCTGCTGGCCCAGGCGCCGGACGCCGCCCCCGCGACTCCGGTGGAGCCCCTGCTTCTGGCCCCCTGGCTGGCCCGGCTCCAGGAGGTCCGGCCTCTGGAATTCCCGGAGGATGGCGGCCTGCTGCTCACGGATGGCAGCGAGCCCATGGCTTCGGTGCTGCGCGAGCTGGACCGCGTGGCCGCCTCGGATCTGCCGGTGCTGATCCTTGGGGCCACGGGCACGGGCAAGGAGCTGGCCGCCCGGGAGCTGCACCGGCGCGCGGGCCGCTCAGGCCCCCTGGTGGCCGTGAACTGCTCGGCCTTCGCCGAGGGCCTGCTGGAATCCGAGCTCTTCGGCCACGTGAAGGGCGCCTTCACCGGGGCCGATCGCGACCGGCGCGGCGCCATCGAGGCCGCCCGGGGCGGGACCTTGTTCCTGGACGAGGTGGCGGACCTCTCCCCGCGCCTCCAGTCCCTGCTGCTGCGGGTGCTCCAGGAACGCGAGATCCGGCGGGTGGGCTCGGACCAGGTCATCCGCGTGGACGTGCGCTTTGCCGCCGCCACCCATCGGGACATCGAGGCCCTGACCGCCGCGGGCACCTTCCGGCGCGACCTGCTCTACCGCCTCCAGGGCGCGACCTTGCGCCTGCCGTCCCTCTCGGCCCGGCGCCACGAGTTCGCCTTCCTGCTGCCCCGCCTGGTGGTGAAGGCGGCGGCCTCGGCGCGGCGGCCCGTGCCCGCCCTGGCGCCCGGCCTGCCCCAGGCCCTGGCCCGCTTGCCCTGGCCGGGGAACGTGCGGGAGCTGCTGCACGCGCTGGAGCGAGGCCTCCTCCGCTGCGAGGGAGGCACGCTGAGGCCGGCGCACCTGCCGGAACTGAGCGCGCCGACCGTCCAGGCGCGGAGCTGGGAGGAGGCCACCCAGGCCTTCCAGCGGCGGCTCCTGCTGGACACCCTCCAGGCCTGCGGGTTCCGGGTGGCCGAAGCTGCCGAGACCCTGGGCCTGGCCCGCCCGGCCCTCTACGCCACCGCCAAGCGCCTCGGCGTGGACCTGGTGGCCGAGCGCAGCCGCGCCGCTAGCCCCAGCCCAGGCGCTGGCTCAGGGAGCGGACCGGCTACAGCCGCCGCCCGAAGCTCCGCTCCAGATCGTCGAGGGTGAGCTTCTTCAGAATCGGCCTCCCATGCGGACGGGACCCCGTCCGTGAGGGGCGAAGGCCCGAGCGGGAGCATCGTGCGGGGCACGATGCGATCCGGGGGTGGTCGGCGGAGCCGCGCGGGGGTGTCTCCCCCCGCGAGCGCTCGCGCGAGTGGCAGGCCGCCGATCGGGCTAGATTCGCCGCCCGAAGCTGCGCTCCAGGTCGTCGAGGGTGAGTTTCTTGAGGATCGGGCGGCCGTGGGGACACGTGTTGGGCACCTCGCAGGCCAGCAGGTCGCGGATGAGGCCCAGGGCCAGGTCCGGGGGCAGGGCGTGGTGCTTCTTGATGGCGGCGCGGCAGGCCAGCTCGGCGTTGAGGTCCCGGCGGAAGGCGTCCAGGTCCACGCGTCCCTCCCGCTCCAGGCGGGCCAGCAGATCCTCCAGCAGGGCCTGAGGGTCACGGTCCGCCAGGAAGTCCGGCAGGCCGCGCACCACCAACGCGCCGTCGCCGAAGGGCTCGGCCTCCACGCCCGCCGCCTCCAACTCCGAGAAGAAGGGTGTGAGCCGCGCCAGAGCCTCCGGTCCCACCTGCACCACCCGGGGCGGCATCAGGGGCTGGATGGCGGGGGCGTGGCGGCGCAGGAAGAGCCGCTCGAAGAGCACCCGCTCGTGGGCCACATGCTGGTCCACGATCCACAGCTCGGGTCCCCGCTCCCCTTCGATTTCCGCCAGAAGATACGTCTGCTGGAAAGAACCCAGGTAGCGGATGGCACCACGGGGGTCCAGGTTCTCGGCAACGCCTGAAGACATCGGCTCGTAGGCGTAGACCGTCTCCAGGGGCCGCGTGTTGAACGCAGCATCAAGCGCCGAGTAGGCCCCCAGGGCCCCGCCGGAGTGATCGGACCAGAGCCGGGGATGCTGGGCCGCGGCCCGGCGCGAGGGGTCGAGCTCGAATTCGGCTTCCAGCGGTTTCGGCGGCAACTCCAGCACCGAAGCCAGTCCGCCGCGGAGCTGCGCCCAGGCCTCCTCGGCCCCGCCCCGCACCCAGGCGAAGATGCGCTGGGGCTCGCGGAAGCGCACCTCGGCCTTGGTGGGGTGCACGTTCACATCCACGGCCTCGGGGGGCAGCTCCAGGAAGAGCACAGCGGCCGGGTACGAACCCTTGGCGAAGGTGCCGGACCAGGCTTCGGAGAGCGCCGCCAGCAGCAGGCGGTCCCGCACGGCCCGGCCGTTCACGAAGAGGTAGAGATGATTGCGGTCGCGGAAGCTGAGGTCCGGCGGCGAGACGAAACCCCGCAGGCGCCAGGGGAGCTCGCCATTCACGAAGGGCACCAGGCGGCCCAGCTTCTCGCCCAGCAGGGGCGCCAGCCGCCGGCCCGCGTCCGCCACCGGCGGCAGCACCAGGGGCGCGCCACGGTCGGGGCGCACGGTCCAGTGCACACCGGGGGAGCTGAGGGCCAGCCGCGCCACGGCGCCCCAGAGCTGGGCGTGCTCGGTGTCCGTGGATTTGAGGAAGCGCCGCCGCGCCGGCAGCTGGGCGAAGAGGTCGCGCACGGTGACGGTGGTGCCCCGGCTGCGCGAGACGGGCAGCACCTCCTTGATGACGCCGAACTCACAGCGCAGGCGGTGGCCCGCGCCCTCGGATTCTGCGCTCGCGAGGTCGAAGCGGCTGACGCTGGCGATGCTAGGCAGGGCCTCGCCGCGGAAGCCGAAGGTGCCGAGGTGGCCCAGGTCGTCGGCCGTGCGCACCTTGCTGGTGGCGTGGCGCTCCAGGGCCAGGTACAGGTCGTCCCGGGCCATACCCGAGCCGTCGTCGGCCACCTCCAGCAGACGCTTGCCCCCCTCTTCCCAGGCGATCTCGATGCGCCGAGCGCCCGCGTCCAGGGCGTTCTCCACCAGCTCCTTCAGCACCGAAGCGGGCCGCTCGACAACCTCGCCCGCCGCGATCTGATTCGCGACGTGATCGGGGAGGATACGGATCTTGGACATCGGATCAGTCTAGATGGGGCAGAGGCGCGCGGGTTGTCCTCTGGCAGCCCGCGATCGCAGGCTCCGCTGGAGCCTGCTCCTGCTCCCGCTGCGCCTCCGGCTTGCGATCGCAGAGCGGGGCCCCCCCTCGCCCGCCGCGATCTGATTCGCGACGTGATCGGGGAGGATGCGGATCTGGGCCATGGCCTAGAACGCTATCAGCTATCGGCTGTCAGCTGGCCCTACGTTCGGCGGTGGTCCGCAGCTCCACCTGGGCGTGAGGGACGAAGAGGTGGCCCAGGTAGGCCAGGAGGAAGAGGCCCGCGCTGAGGCCGTGGGTCCAGCTGAAGACCGTGCGCCAGACGGGGGTGGTGACCACCTGGACCGCGTAGCCGGACAGCACCATGGGCGCGATGAGGAAGGCGGCGCCCAGCCCCGTGCGGCGGCCCTCGGAACCCCGCCGGAGCTTGGCCTGCAGGTGGCCGCGCACGGTCATGCCCAAGGCGAAGAGGAGGAGGGGGGCCGTGAGCACGTGGAGGTGCTGGGCCGCCGGGAGCCAGGGGTGGGGCTCGGGGCCGAACTCGCCCATGCGCACGCCGAACCAACGCAACAGACCGTCCATGAGCCCCGTCCCCGAGGTAAGCAGGGCCGCCAGGTGCAGGCTCCAGCGCTCGAGCGGGCTCATTTCCCCTCCCGGTAGAGCACCTGGTGCAGGGCCAGGCAGCGGCGGGCCGCGTCCGTCATGGCGTTCGCGGTGAGCGTGGCACCCGACAGCGGGCGGATGGCGCCCTTGAGGGTGAGCTGCGGGTCGAGGCCCTTCCCCTCGAACTGCCTCACCCAGGCCTCCTTGGCCATGTATTCGGCGGGTTCGTGGAAAGCCACGGCCTCCACGCGGAGGATGCGGCCTTCGGGGGAGATCGCCACCAGTAGCGTCTCGTTCAGGGTGCGGACCCGGTGGGTGTCGAAGAAGCCGACACCCACCAGGGTTCCGTTCCGCCGCGCCTCGTAGGCCACGAGCCAACGTCCCGGCACCTCCACCTGTGCCAGCCCCTTCACGCGCCCAGCCTGGGCGTCGCTGAGCACGAACTCCTTCCGGGCGAGCTGGGCGCCCGGAAAGGCCAGGGCCAGGGCCTCCTGCGTGGTGGGCAGGGCGGCGAAGAGCGGCAGGGAGAAGGCGAGGGGAGCCAGGATGCGGATCATGGGAGGCCTCAGAAGGTGTAGCCCAGGGCCAGGCTGAACTGGTCCCGACCCGTATGGGCGCGGTTCTCGTCGCGGGTCCAGTCGGCCTTCACGGCCACCTGCGGGATGGGCTTGTAGGCCACCCCGGTGGTCAGCAGGGTGCGGTCCCGGCTGCCGTCCGCGAAGACGCCCGCCGCCACCTGCTGCTGGGCGTCGATGCGCTCGTAGCGGACGTAGGGGATGAGGGCCTGCCGCGAGCCGCGGAGGAGGTCATAGCCTGCCTCCAGATAGCCACCCCACTGCTTCGTGCCCACTTCGCGGGCCGGATCGGCGACATCCAGGGCCGCCACGGCCCCGGCGGTGTTGGTGGTGCGGGTATAGAGGCCGCGGACCTGGAAGCCCTGGGCCCGGTATTCGGCATGGGCGTCCCACACGGTGGTGGTGAGCGCCGCGCCCGTACCGGTCTGGTTGCTGTTCCCCGTGTAGAAGCTTCCGCCCAGGAGGATCCCGGGCCGCGGCGTCCAGTCCAGGCGGCCCGTCCAGGCCAGGCTCTGCGCATTGGCCTCCTTGCCGGCCTGGCGCCCATCGCGGATGCCGTCCGCACTGAATTTCGAAGCGTCCAGGCCGTTCATGAGGTAGACGCGATAGGTCAGGTTGCCCGGCAGATCGCCGTGGATGCCCACGCCGTTCTCGTGCCAGGTGGCGGGAATGAGCGTGCGCTCCACGACGGGGCGGCGGGCGCCCAGAAAGGCCGGGGGCTCGTGCAGCTCATTGATGAAGCCCATGGGCACCAGCATCTGGCCCGCGCGCACGTTGATGGCCTTGTTCAGCAGGAAGTCCAGGTAGGCGAACTCGACGATGGCCTCGCCCTCGGGATGCTCATCGCTGTAGCCGCCATGCTCGAACTCGATCTCGGAGTTGAACACGATGCGGTCGTTGAACTTGTAGCCTGTGTAGAGCACCATCCGCAGCGCATCGGCCTTCTTGTCCGTACCCACGTGGGTTCCATCCTGGAGGGTCGCGGCCTTGTCCTCGTAGAGGAACTCGCCGTACCCGCCGATGCTGAGGCCCGACGGCACCGCGTAGACCTTGCTGGCGCCCGCGCCCAGACCGAAGCGCCCTTCTTCGGGCACGGCCGGCATCACGCTGCCGGTCTTCTGGCTCTCGAGTTCCCGGGACATGGCGTCCAGGCGGCGCTCCAGGTCGGCGATCCGCTGGTCGGCACTGGGGCGCTTCTCCGTGTCCGGCTTTTCCTGGGCGAAGGCGGGCGCGGCCAGCAGCGCGCACATGAGGGGGGTGAGCAGGGACTTCATCGGGGCTCCCGGGGGATCAGGGTGGGGTGGAAGGTTCGGAAGGCCGGACTCATCCGGACCGTTCCGTCGTTGAGGAGGAAGGCGGCGGCAACGCCCTGGCGCTCGGCCCAGGCCAGGCCCGCGTCGGGGCCCATCACGTAGAGGGCCGTGGACAGCACATCGGCGGTGAGGGCGTCCGCGGCCACCACCGCGGTGCTGCCCCAGGCGGGACACGGCTCGCCCGTGCGGGGATCGAGGATGTGGCGCCCCCGCTCGGAGGTGCCGCTGCAGGAAAGCGAGGCCTCACGCAGGGAGAAGGTGAGGCGGGCCCGGCGGCGATCGCGGGGATCGGCCACGGAGGTCTCCACCGGCGCACCCCAGGCCAGCAGCTGGCCGCCGAAATCCAGCAGGCCCACGGGCGTGCCCGCCGCCTGGCGCAGGCAATCCAGGGCGTAGCCCTTGAGGAAGCCGCCCTCTTCCACGCCCGCTTCGGGAAGGGCCAATCGGGCAGTGCCTGCGGTCCGATCGAGGATCAAGAGGGAGGCGCCCGAGGCGCGACGCGCGGCCGCCAGGACTGCCGGCGCCGGCGTCCGGCCCCCCTCCCGGATGCCCCAGGCCCGCATCAGGGCCATCAGGACGGGGTCGAAGGCCCCGTCCGTGCGCGCCTGCCAGCCCTTCATCCGCCTCAGCAGGTCGAGCCACTCGCGGTCCAATGCCACGGGCCGGCCCTGGGCCGCGTTCAGGCGACTCCAGGCGGAGGCAGGGTCCCAGGTGGAGCAGGCTGCCTCGAGGCGGGCGACCTCCGCCAGCGCGACCTCCGAGGCCCGGCCGAGGTCCCCGGGGCCCTCCAGGTGCAGGCCCAGCTCGGTCCCCATGGCGAGCACGCGACGATCCAGGACCGGCCGCTCTGGAGCAGCCGAAGCCGGCGCGACCTGGGTGGGCATCGGAAGCGGAAGGGGTGGCATCACAAACATGAGAATGAGTCTCACAACAATCGATTTCATATTTCAACCCAAAATTTGAGATGAATTCTCAAAATATGATCCCGGTCACATCCTGGGTTCACACTGGGGCCATGCGCCTCCGGACCCTGACACCCGCCCTGGCCCTCTTTTCCGCCCTGATCCAGGCGGCCCCGGCCCGGGTCCAGGCACCCGACGCGCGCTGGCTCACCTTCGCCACGGCGCACTACCGCATCCACTGCCCGGCCGCCTTCGAGGCCTTCGGCCGGGACGTGGCCTCCCGCGCGGAGGGGGTTCATGCCCAATACCTGGGACTGGTCGGCTTCGCCTACGAAAAGCCGGGGAAACCCATCGACATCCTGATCCTGGATCCCGTGATGGAGGCCAACGGCCTGGCCTTCCCCATCCTTCCGCGCCCCCACGTGGTGCTGTGGAAGACGGAACCGGAGCCCGACTCCCCCATCGGCCACCACCGGGGCTGGGCCGAGCTGCTGCTGACCCACGAGCTGGGCCACATGCACCATCTGCTGCGTCCGGCCCTGAAGCCCAGCCTCTGGCGGCGCTGGACCGAGGTGCTGGGGCCCCTGGCGGAGAAGTCCCCCCGCTGGGTCACCGAGGGCTACGCCACGCTCATCGAGGGCAAGCTCACGGGCAGCGGCCGCCCCCACAGCGCCTTCCGCGCCGCGGTGCTGCGCCAGTGGGCCCTGGAAGGCAAGCTCCCCACCTACGAGGCCCTGAGCGGCACCCAGGGCTTCCTGGGCGGAAGCCTGGCCTATCTGGGCGGCAGCGCCTACCTGGCGTGGCTGGAGACGACCTCCGGCGATCCGAAAGCGCTCCAGACCCTCTGGATCCATCTGGCGGGGAAGCGCGACTTCGACGCGGCCTTCACCGCCACCTTCGGGTTCGGCCCCAAGGACGGCTACCAGCGCTTCTGCGCCGAGCTGACCCACACCGCCCTGGAGCTGGAGCGCTTCGCCAAGGCCCAGGGCCTGCGCGAGGGCGAGCTGGTCAACCAGCTTCCCGGCTGGTCCACGGATCTGGCCCTGAGTCCCGACGGCACGAAGCTCCTGGCCCGGGTGCAGGCCGCCAAGAAGCCCGGTCTCTATGTCTGGGACCTCAAGGCCACGCCCAAGGCCGGCAAGCCCCAGCCCGGCGAACCCCCCGACCGCGCGCCCCTCGTGCCCGTGCTGCCTCCCGCGCGGCGGCTCGGATCCATCGACGGCGCCCTCCCCTGGAAGCCCGTCTGGACGGCCCCGGATGCCATCGCCTTCCAGCTCCGCCTGCCGGATGAGGAGGGGGTCCTGAAGCCCCAGGCTCGGGCCTGGATCTTGGGTGGTGGCGTGCGCCGCGCCTCCACCATCACGACGAAGCCCACCGCCGCGGCCGGCCCCTCGTGGAAGGAGGTGGGCGGCGTGTGGAACGTGGTGGATGCCGCCGGGCGGCCCCTCACGCGCACCCTGGCCGCCGCCTGGAACCCGGTGGCCACGCCGGACGGCAAGTGGATCTACTACACCCAGCTCAGTGCCACGGGCGTCCAGATCCGCCGCCTCGACGCCACCCTGCCGCCCCTGGAACCCCGCGACCTGCCCCAGGATCCGGCGGCCCTGATCAAGGACCAGATCCTCCCCAGGGCCGACGAGCCCAGCCCCCTGCCGCCGCCGGTCCCCGTGGCGCCCCATCCCTACCACGTCGGGGAGAGCCACGAGGCCTTCACCCTGGCGGGCTACAGCGTTACGCCCTCCGGCGAAAGCATCCAGCTCGGCGCCGGAGGCAACGACATCCTGGGCCGCCTGAACTGGCAGGTGTTGGCGGGGCTGGGGGACGGCGCGGGCCCCCGGGGCGGCATGGCCGGAGCCGCCTGGCGCGGCTGGCGCTGGGCGCCCTCGCTCCAGGCCTTCTCCCTCCTGGAGCGCCCCTCCAACCAGCGCTTCGAACCCGTGGCGGGCTTTGACAGCGAGCGCCGGGGCGTGGAGCTGGCCTTCGACCGGGAGGACCTCGGCCGCCCCCACTCCCACATCCGACCCATCCTGGCCTACGAGCGGGTCACGCCCCAGGGCGGAACCTCGATCAGCCGGAGCCTCTGGGGCGTGGAGGCCGGCCTGGGCAGCTCCTGGAGCCGGGACGGACAGGGTCTCCGCGCCGCTCTGGCCGCCCGGGAGCAGCACGGCCGCACGGACGGCCGGAGCTGGACCCTGGCGCGCGCCACCCTCACGCTGGGCTGGATCAACCCCTGGTGCCCCCTCACGGCTCGGCTGGAGGAGGGCCGCGTCGGCGGCGACCCCTCGGCCCTGGACCGTTTCCACCTGGGCGGCGTGGGCACCTCGCTGCTGCCCGGATCCCTGGACGCCAACCGGGTGGACCAGGCGGCCCTGCCCGCCTACACCGCCATGGGCGATCGCCTGCGGCGCCTGCGGGGCGACCTGGGGCTCGGCCCCCTCACGGCCTACGTGGAGCACACGGCCGTGTGGCAGGATCCCGATCCCCGGCCCTCGGCCCAGCGGGTGGCCGGCCTGGAGCTGAACAGCCGGAACCTGGGACTGCCCATGGACGTGGTGCGCCGCCTCGCGGGGAACCTGTCCTTCACCCTGGGCCTGCATCGCCCCTTGGATGGCGCCATGAAGGGTCGTACCGTGGGAACCCTCAGCGTGATCCTGCGGCCGTGATGTCATCCTGGGAATCCTGATGCTCTTCCTCACCGGCCTCGTCCTCATCTTCCTCGTCCAGTGGCTGCACCTGCGCCTGCTGCGACTGGAACTGCCGAGCCGGTACCATCGGGCGCTGCCCTGGATCCTGGGGCTCATCCACATCCCCCTGATCCTCTTCGCCGGGCTCCGCATCATCGGCCTGGGTGGCCACGGCGCCCTGCCCCTCCTGCGGGGCATGGCCCGGGGGGGGTTCTATTTCCAGGCCTTCACGGTCCTCCACCTGCTGGCGGGCATGGCGGCCGAAGGCCTCTGGCACCTGTGGAGCCGCCACAAGCCCGAGCCGCCTGGCGAGGCCGTGGATCCCGGACGGCGCGCCTTCCTGCGGACCGCCGCCCTGGCGAGCACCGGAGCCGCGGTGGCCTTCGGCGCCCGGGGCGCAAGGGAAGCCTATGGCGATCCGATCATCACCCGCCACGAGCTGGCCTTCACGAACCTTCCGCCGGGGCTCGAGGGCCTCCGCCTCGCCCAGCTCAGCGACCTGCATTCCGGCCCCCTGGTGGGCCCGGAGCTGGTGCGCCGATGGCGGGACCTCACGGCCCGGGAGCGGCCGGACCTGCTCCTCATCACCGGCGACCTGGTGGACAGCCGGCCCGACGAGCTGGGGCCGGTGGTCGACGCCTTCGCGGGCTTCCCCGCGACCTACGGGACCTTCGCCGTGCTCGGCAACCACGACTACTTCGACGATCCCCGGCCCATCTGGCGGGACCTGGAAGCCGCCGGCATCCGCTGCGTGGAGAACGCCTCGGCCCTGGTCCGCCGGAACGGCAGCACCCTGGCGGTGATGGGCCTCCAGGATCCGATGGCCCGGAACGGCCGGTTCCGGCGCATGGTCTTCGGGCCCGGTCCCCGGCCCGCGGAGGCCACCCGTGACGTGCCCGTCGACGCCTTCCGCCTCTGCCTGAACCACCGGCCCAGCGAATGGGAGCAGGCCCTGACCGCGGGCGCCCGCCTCACCCTGTCCGGGCACACCCATGGCGGCCAGATCAATCCCATCCCCGGCGTCAGCAGCGCCCACCTCATCGGTCCGCGCACCCAGGGCTTCTACCGCCAGGGCGAGGACGTGCTCTACGTGAGCCGCGGCCTGGGCGTGGTGGGCCTTCCGCTGCGCATCGCCGCTCCGCCGGAGATCGCGATCTTCACGCTGAGGCGGGGCTGACCTACTTCTTCCCCGGCGCGTCGAAGAAGCCCACCAGCATCAGGTCCAGCTCCACCTGCCGCTTCAGGCTGATCTTGGCGGCCACGCTGTCGGCCCCCACGCCGTAGTCGAGGCGATCCAGGGGCAGCGTGGCCCGGTAGGCCCACGTGTGGGCCCCGGCCCCGTTCGTGCCCTCCGCGGGCGTGAAGGGCAGGCTCAGCTCCCGGCTCACCCCATGCATCGTGAGCGTGCCGCGCACCACCACCTTGTCCCCGTCACGCTTCACCTCCCGCGACACGAAGGTGATGGCGGGGTGCTTCGCCACATCGAAGAAGTCCGGGGAGCGCAGGTGCTCGTCGCGCGTGCCATTGGCGGTGTCCACGGAGCGCGCATCGATCTCCAGGCGGACCTTCGCCCCTTCCAGCGTGGCCGGGTCGCCCTGGATGTCGGCCTGGTAGCGCGTGAAGCGGCCCGGGACGTCGAAGAGCAGGGTGGAGGCCTTGAAGCCCAGCACCGTGTGCGTGGTGTCCACCCGGAAGGTCCGGCCCTGGGCCGCGAGGGAAAGGGTCAGCAGAAGCAGGGGCGCGAAGGCGCGGAGTCGCATGGGGACCTCGATGGCTGGGAGATGGGCTAGGGATGACTTGGCGGATGGCTGGGTAGCATGCATCAGCGGGGGGCGCGGAAGCCCAGGACGGCGCCCTGCCGGCGCAGATCCTGGAGGAGGGCGAGCGCCGGGGCCGGATCAGGGTGGCCCAGGGCCGCCGCGGATTCGGCCAGCGGGCGTGTGCGCGCCTGGACGAGCAGGGCCGCGGTGGCCGCCGTGAGCTCCAGGACGCGGGCCTCGCCTTCCCCATCCCGGAACGCCAGGAGGTGGGTGGGCCGCGCCTCGGGCACGGGGGCCGCCTCGGTGGCCCGATGCACGGCGTGGGCATAGGCCACCACCTGGGTCGCGGGGTCAAGCCACACCGCATCCCCGGGACCCGGCTCGTCATGGAGATCCGGAACCGGATCAGCCTCTGGGAAGCGGGCCACCAGCACCTCCAGGAGCTCCGCGTGAGCCAGTTCCGCCAGAAAGGGCCAGCGGTCCTGGCCCCAGCCCGTATCCACGAGCCAGCCCAGGAAGCTGGGGGCGATGTCGCGGTAGTGGGTGCTCCGCACCACCCGGCCCGACAGGAAGGCCTGCACACACTCCTCCCAGACCTCCGCACCCTCGAGCAGGGTCTTCAGCACGGGGAAGGTGGTCTCCAGGGGCTCCAGCAGGCTCAGGCGGGCCAGCTCCCGGTACAGGTCCATGGCCTCGGGCTGGTCGCGGAAGGCCTGCTGGTCGCCCGCCGGGAGCCCAAGGCGTTCCGCCGGCGCGCCGAAGTCCTCCGGCTCGTCATCCAGGATCAGAGAGGCCATGGCCTGCTGGAGGCGGAAGGTGCGGGACTCAGGCACGAGCGGCCTCCGCAGGCGCGGCTTCCGTCTTTGCTGGGGCCAGCGTCGCATCATAGGCGGCCTGGATCCGAACCCGCTCCGCCAGGAGGTCCCCGAAGTTCGGGATGTGGTTGTCCCGCTCCAGCAGGACGGGCACCGGGCGGCCCAGGCGCGCCAGAGTCCACTGCAGGAGCTCGATGACGGGATCGATCACATCCGCGCCGTGGGTATCCACGGTGATGGATCCGAACTTCTTGTGGCCGGCGATGTGGATCTGGGCCACGCGGTCCAGGGGCATGCGGGCCAGCCAGGCCCTGGGATCGAAGCCGAAGTTGAGGGCGTTCACGTAGACGTTGTTCACGTCCAGCAGCCAGCCCACGTCGGCTCCCTCCAGCACCTCGGCGATGAAGGCCGCCTCATCCATCTCGGGCTCGCCCAGGTGGGCGTAGTAGGTGATGTTCTCCAGCAGGAGCGGCACGGGCAGGCGGGCCTGGAGGTCCCGGGCCCGGGCGATGGTGTGCCGGGCCGCCTCGCGGGTGAAGGGCAGGGGCAGCAGCTCGTGGAGGCAGCTGCCGTCCACACCCGTGAAGCAGAGGTGCTCGGAGTGCCAGGGCGTGCCCGCGCGGACCAGGAAGCGGCCCAGCTCCCGCAGGTAGTCCCCGTCCCAGGGGTCGAAGCCGCCCAGGGAGATGGCCAGGCCGTGGGTGAGAACCGGGTCCCGGTCGAGGATGGCGGATGCCAGCCGGTGGTGGCGGCCGCCATCCCCGATCAGGTTCTCCGGGCAGGTCTCCCAGAAGGGGACGCCGTGGTCCTCCCGGGCCGCCACCTCGTCGAGGTGGGCGCGCCGGAGACCCAGGCCCACGCCCTGGAAGGATCCGGGAGATCTGCCCTGAGCCATGCGTCCTCCGCTACTTCTTGTCCGCGGGGGCATCCTTCTTGGAGTCCTTGCTGCCGCAAGAGCCCTTGCCACAGGAGCCGTCCTTCGACCCCTTCTTCGCCTTGGCGTCCTTGCTGCCGCAGGAACCCTTGCCGCAGGAGCCGTCCTTGGCCTTCGCGTCCTTGGCGGGGGCCTTGCCCTCGTCCTTGGCGTCCTTGGCGCCGCAACCGGCGGCGGTGCTGAGAGCGGCGTCCGCGCCGAAGGGCTCGACGGACGTGGCGCCCAGGGTGGCCGGCGCGCCGGCGACCAGGGAGCCGGCTGCGAACAGGGTGGCCGCCCCGATGAGTTTGGTGATCATGGATCCTCCTTGCGGCCAGGGCCGCGCCTGGGGCCGAGCGGCCCCGCTGGTGGGACGAAGTCCCTCCCCCGGAAGCGGGGGGTTGGGACTGTGGTGTTGTCGTCAGCCTTTGGAGTGCCGGGCCGGGGGGCTTTGTGACACTTTAAAATTTCTATGGCTCGAACCGGTCGTCTCCAGGTGTGACGAGGGTGCAGGCCTCCTGCCGCCGCCGGAGGCGAGCCACCAGGCGATAGACCCCATCCCGCAGCGGAACGGGCACCCAGGCCAGAACGGAGGCCACCGCGGGCCACGGCGATCCCAGCCGCCCCAGCAGGTGGAGGATGGCTTCCGAGCGCGACAGCACCGCGCCTTCGGGCGTGAGGACCACCAGGCTGTCCGGCAGGGCCCGGCGCGCCTCGGCGGGCACGGTCCGTTGGAAGGTCGGGCCGTCCAGGGGGGCGAAGCGGAGGCGCCCGAGGGTGTCACGCCGGGCCGCGAAGCGCACCGCCCCATGGCAGAGGCCGCAGCCGCCGTCGTAGAAGACGCGGGTCGGGACCGGGCCTGGGTCCGGGTGTGAACTCGGGCTCAGCCCTTGATCAGCACCCACAGGCCCACCGCGATGAAGGCCATCCCCGCCACCCACTTGATGGCCGTCTCGGGGATGTACTTGAACAGCACGCCGCCCAGGGCCACGCCGATGGCCGTGGCGCACACCAGGGCCGCGCTGGCGGCCAGGAACACGGTCCAGATCTGCCCACTGCGCACCGTCGCCGTCATGGCCGCGAGCTGCGTCTTGTCACCCACCTCGGCGAGGAAGACGGTGGCGAAGGTGGTCCAGAAGAGAGAGCGGTTCATGAGGCCTCGCAGATCGTGACGAAGGATCATGGTACCGGACTGCCATACTGATTAGATGGTGCTCGACCACTTCGACCTTCCCACGACCTACGTGGATACGCCCGAGAAGCTGCAGGAGGCGCTGCCCCTGTGGCACGCGGCGGGCGTGCTGTCGGTGGACATCGAGTGCAGCCTCACGGGCGTGCATCACTGCCTGCTCGCGCTGCTGCAGGTGGCCACCCACGACCAAGCCTGGCTGGTGGATCCGATCCCCCTCGATGGCCTCATGCGGCCGGCCCTGCTCGCCATGGCCCAGGTGCCCTGGATCGTCCACGACTTCTCCGGGGACGGCATCGTGTTCAAGCGCCTCTACGACGTGGTGCCCGCCAGCATCTTCGACACCATGCTGCTCTCCCGCGCCCTGGGCTATCCGCAGCCCGGCCTCAAGACCATGGCCAAGCTCAAGCTCGGCATCGACATCCCCAAGGAGGAGCAGGACTCCAACTGGATGCTGCGCCCCCTGCGCGACACGCAAATCAGCTACGCCAGCCGGGACGCGGCCCTACTGCTGCCCCTGCTGCGCATCCTGGCGGACGAGGCCGACGCGAAGCGCGACCACCCGGAGATCGGGCCGCGCCTGGCGGTCCTGCCCAAGGAGATGCGCCACCTGCTGAAGCGGGTGCGGGCCTACGCCCCCCCCAAGCACGATCCGGTGGTGGAGAAGGTGAAGCACCTGGGCGACCTGGCGGTGGAGCGGGCCCGGAAGCTCACGGCTCTGCGCTGGGCCTGGGGCAACGAAGGCGACGTGGCCGCCGTCATGGAGCTGGGCAACCGCTGGCTCATGGCCCGCCTGGAGCACCCGCCCGCCACCAAGGAGGCCCTGGAGCGCACCATCCCCAACCCCCGCTTCCGCCGCAAGCGCCTGGACGCCCTCTGGGCCGTGTTCGAAGAGGGCGCCCACGAGGCGGTGGAGAACGGCGAGGCCGCCGACGACATCATCTGGGAGAGCGGACGGCGCTGAGGCCGAATGAGGCAGCTGGCTATTTCAGGTAGGGCGCCAGGTACTTCCCCGTCACGCTGACCTTGCGCTTGGCGATGTCCTCGGGAGTGCCCACGGCGATGACGCGGCCACCCTCGCCACCGCCCTCGGGGCCCAGGTCCAGGATCCAGTCCGCGGTCTTGATGACGTCGAGGTTGTGCTCGATGACGATCACGGTGTTGCCCGTCTCCACGAGGCGGTTGACCACCTCCAGCAGCTTCTGGATGTCCTTGAGGTGCAGGCCCGTGGTGGGCTCGTCCAGGATGTAGACCGTGCGACCCGTGGGGCGCTTGCTCAGCTCCTTGGCCAGCTTCACGCGCTGGGCCTCGCCGCCCGACAGTGTGGTGGCGCTCTGGCCCAAGCGCACGTAGCCCAGGCCCACGTCCACGAGGGTCTGCAGCTTGTTGGCCAGCACCGGAATGGGCGCGAACAGCTCCAGCGCCTCCTCCACGGTCATGTCCAGCACCTCGGAGATGCTCTTGCCCTTGTAGTGGATCTCCAGGGTCTCGCGGTTGTAGCGCTTGCCCTTGCACTGCTCGCAGGTGACGTAGACGTCAGGGAGGAAGTGCATCTCGATCTTGAGGACGCCGGCGCCTTCGCACTTCTCGCAGCGGCCGCCCTTCACGTTGAAGCTGTAGCGGCCCGGCGCGTAGCCCCGGGCCTTGCTCTCCGGCAGCTGGGCGAACAGCTCGCGCAGCGGCGTGAAGAGCCCGGTGTAGGTGGCGGGGTTGCTGCGGGGCGTGCGGCCGATGGGGGCCTGGTCGATGTCGATGACCTTGTCCACGGCCTCGAGGCCCTTGATGGCCTTGTGCTTGCCCACGATGTGGACGCCCTGGTGCAGCTGGTTGGCCAGGGCCTTGTAGAGGATCTCGTTCACCAGCGTGCTCTTGCCCGATCCCGAGACGCCTGTGACGCAGGTGAAGAGGCCGATTGGGAAGTCCGCGTCCACCTGCTTGAGGTTGTTCTCCTCGGCCCCCACCACGGAGAGCTGGCCGCGCTTGGCCTTGCGGCGGGTCCTGGGCACGGGGATGGTGTCGCGGCCCGACAGGAAGTCGCCGGTGATGGAGCCCGGGGTGCGGCTGATGTCCTCCGGTGTGCCCTGGGCCACCACGAGGCCGCCGTGCTCGCCAGCGCCGGGGCCCATGTCCACCACGTGATCCGCCGCGAGAATGGTCTCCAGGTCGTGCTCCACCACGAGCACCGTGTTGCCCAGGTCGCGCATCTCCTTGAGGGTGCGGATGAGCTGCAGGTTGTCCCGCTGATGGAGGCCGATGCTGGGCTCGTCCAGCACGTAGAGCACGCCCTGGAGCTTGCTGCCGATCTGGGTGGCCAGGCGGATGCGCTGGCCCTCGCCGCCCGAGAGCGTGGCAGCGCTGCGGTCCAGGGTGAGGTAGCCCAGACCCACGTCATCCAGGAAGCCCAGGCGCTCGCGGATCTCCTTCAGCACCTTCTCGGCGATGACGGCGTCCTTGCCCTCCAGGGCCAGGTCCGCGAACCAGGTCCGGGCCTCGCGCACGCTCTGCGTCACCACCTGGGCGATGTTCAGGCCGCTCACGTAGACTGCCAGCACCTCCGGCCGGAGGCGCTGCCCTTCGCAGGCCTCGCATGGGATCACCTGCATGGACTCCTCGAGCTCGGCCTGGATCTCCTCGCTGGTGGTCTCCCGGTAGCGGCGCTCCAGGTTGCCGATGATGCCCTCGAAGTGGTGGACGAAGTCGTAGCGGCTCTTCTTGCCCTCGTAGGTGAACCGCATCTCCTTCTCGGTACCGTGGAGGAGCAGGCGGCGGATGTCCGCGGGCAGCTTCTTCCAGGGGGTGTCGAGGCTGAACTTCAGCTTGCGGGCCAGCTGGTCCAGCATCTGGGAGCGCCAGCCGTCGTCGCTCACGCTCTTCCAGCCGCTGGCCTGGATGGCGCCCGCGTTGATGGAGAGGGCCGGGTTGGGGACGATCAGCTCCTCGGCGAACTGGCGCTTGAAGCCCAGGCCGTCGCAGGTGGGGCAGGCGCCATAGGGCGTGTTGAAGGAGAAGGAGCGGGGCTCCAGCTCCGGCAGCCCCAGCCCGAACTTCGCGCACTTCGCGTTGTTGCAGGCCAGCTTGCTCGAGAAGAGACGCTCGCTTCCGTCCAGGTCCACCAGGGCGGAGCCCTCGGCGAGGTTGCAGGCGATCTCCAGGCTGTCCGCCAGTCGCGACTGGATGGCGGGGCTCACCTTCAGGCGGTCGATGACCACCTCCAGCGTGTGCTTCTTCTGCTTGTCCAGGTCGGGGATGCCCTCGGTGAGGTCCAGCATCTGGCCGTTGACGCGGGCCCGGATGTAGCCCCGCTTCATGAGGTCCTGGAGCAGCTTCTTGTACTCGCCCTTGCGGCCCCGCACCACGGGGGCCAGGATCTGCAGCTTCGTCCCCTCGGGCTTCGCCAGGATCTGGTCCGCCATCTCCTGGATGGTCTGGCTAGCGATGGGCTCCCCGCAGGCCACGCAGGTGGGCCGGCCCGTGCGGGCGAAGAGCAGGCGCAGGTAGTCGTAGATCTCCGTCACCGTCGCCACGGTGGAGCGGGGGTTCTTGCTGGTGGTCTTCTGCTCGATGGAGATGGCCGGGGAGAGGCCGTCGATGCTGTCCACATCGGGCTTCTCCATCTGGTCGAGGAACTGCCGCGCATAGGCCGACAGGCTCTCCACGTAGCGACGCTGCCCCTCGGCGTAGAGGGTGTCGAAGGCCAGGCTGGACTTGCCCGAGCCTGACAGGCCCGTGATCACCACCAGCTGGTTGCGAGGCAGGGACAAATCGAGGTTCTTGAGGTTATGCTCCCTCGCGCCCTTGATGTGTATATGTTCCATTCCAGGTTCTCTCCGTCTATCGTGCGCGACATCAAGTCGCGCACTCCCACTCACTCGCTCCGCTCGCTCGCGGAGACGGAGCCTCGGTTGTGCTCGCGCGCGCCCTTGATGTGGATGTGTTCCATAGGTCTCCCAGTTTACGCCAATTTTTCGCTTTCACGGAGTGCGTCTAGAATCGTCTGATGCATCCGGCCGAGCTGGCGATCCTGCTCCACCGCGCCCTGGAGGTGCGACTGGCGGCGCTCCAGGCGCTCCTGGCCGTCGAGGGGTGGGCCTCGGAGGAGGAACCCCTGCACCAGGTGCGCGTGGCGACCCGGCGCCTGGGCGCCGTGCTGGACCTGCTGGACCCCGAGGCCTATCCCAGCCACAAGCGGCAGCGGCGGGCCCTGAAGCGGCTCGTGGACACGCTGGGCCTCCCCCGGGAACTGGATGTCCACGCCGCCTGGCTTGAGACGCGCCGGCACACCGTCCCGGATTCCGTCCAGAGTGCCGTGATCGAACATCTGCAGGAGCGGGTGGACCGGGCCCGGACCCGGGCCCGCCGGACCATGCACCGGGAGCTGGAGGACCTGCGCCTGCCGGATCTGGACCGGCTGCTGGAAGTGCCGAGCCTCCCGGCCCCCTTCCAGCGGGCTTCCCTGCAGGAGGCCGCCTGGACCTGCCTCGTGCCCCGCGCCGAGACCGCCCTTGGAGATCTGGCGGCCCTGGCCGCCCGCGAGGACGCCCCCGCCCTCCACAAGGCCCGCATCCGCATCAAGAAGCTGCGCTACACCGTGGAAGCCCTGGAGGGGGCCTTCTCGGCCCTGCCGGAACCCATGCTCAAGGATCTGCGGGCGCTCCAGACCATCCTGGGGGAGTACCACGATCTCGTGGCCCTGGAGACCCTGCTGAGGGCGGAGGAGGAACAGCTCCAGGCCCGGGGCCGCCACCTCCTGGCGAGTGGCGTGCGGGCCCTGCTGGAGGAGACCGGCCGCCTGCGGGGGGCCGCTTTCGACCGTTTCAAAGCCTTCGCCGGAAACCAGGGCCCCGCCGCCTTCGCCGAGGCCGTGCGCCCGGCCCTGGGCCTGCCTGGGCCGGAGGGAACGCACCCATGAGCTTCTGGCGCGTGCGGATCCGCCCCCTGGCCTGGCTGCGCAGCGTGCACGCCAAGCTGTTCCTGCTGCTGGGCCTCGTCACCAGTGTGCTCACGGTGGCCGTGGCCTACTCCATCACCCGCAACAGCCGCCGCGAGCTGGAGAGCTATTCCCGCCAGCTCACCATCGATACCGCGGGCACGGTGGAAACGGACGTGGTGGAGCGGGATCCCGCCTTCCGGGATGCCGACAAGCTCGATCAGCTACTGGAGAGCATCGCCGGCCCCGACCGCAGCATCTTCCAGATCGACGTCTTCAAGCGGGTGGGCAAGAGCAACGAAGTGGAGCTGGTGCGCTCCTCCGGGGACGAGGCGACCGTGGAGTGGGGGCCAGAGATCGGTTCCTACCTGACGCTCACCAAACCCCAGGCGGAGCTGGTGGACCTGAACACCGGCGGCCGCGCCTGGAAGGTCTACCAGCCCATCCGGTCCCACAAGCCGGGCCAGGGGCCCCTCGGGCTCATCCGGGTCTACTGCGACCTGGAGCGCTGGGAGGTGGTCTGGGACAACAACCTCAAGCGGACCTACCGCACCCTGCCGGGGGTCCTGCTGGGCGAATTCATCCTTCTCTGGCTCATCCTGCGGGTGCTCATCAGCGATCCCATCGAGGCCACCGTCCTGGCCATGGAGCAGCTGGAGCGGGGCGAGTCCGGGGCCCGCATCCCCATCCGGCGCAGCGACGAGCTGGGCCTGATCGCCGCGCAGTTCAACGGCATGGCGGTCCAGCTCCAGCGGGCCGGCGAGGAACGCGAATCCCTCATCCGCGAGATCCGCGGCCTCAACGCCAACCTCCAGGACCGCATCGACGCGGCCCTGTCGGAGCTCCAGGCCAAGAACGTCGAGCTCGCCGCCATGGCGGAGCGCAACGCCCTCCTGCGCGAGGAACTGGGCGGCCAGGAGCGCCTGGCGGTGGCGGGCCAGCTGGCGGCCACCTTCGCGCACGAGGTGGGCACCCCGCTCAACCTGGTGAACGGCCACCTCCAGCTCATGGAGGGCCAGAAGGACCTGCCCGACAAGGTGCGCGAGCGCCTGGGCGTCATCCAGGCCCAGATCCAGCGCGTGAGCGGCATCGTCCGCCGCATGCTCGACCTCACCCGCCGCCCCCAGCTCCACCAGGAGGCCCAGGCGTTCGGGGCGCTGCTGGAGGACCTCCATCAGCTTTGGGCGCCCACCCTCACCTCGCATGGCATCACGATGGACGTCGATCTGCCCGCCGGCTGCCGGTTGAACGTGGACCGCAAGCAGATGGAGCAGCTCTTCCTGAATCTCATGAAGAACGCCGTGGACGCGATGCCCGGGGGCGGCGCGGTCCGGCTGTCCGCCAAGCCCGCCGAGGAGAGCACGCCCAATGGCCTGTGGTGGGAGATCCGCTTCCAGGACACGGGGCAGGGCATTCCCGCCGAACTCCTGGGCCAGGTTTTCCGCCCCATGTTCACCACCAAGCCCGAGGGCAAGGGCACGGGCCTGGGACTCAGCATCTGCCGCGAGATCGTCCGCGGCCACGGCGGCGACATCCGCATCGACAGCGTCGCGGGGAAGGGCACCTGCGTGGTGTTCACCCTGCCCGGCGCGGCCTAGGGTCTGTTCTCAAAGTGGATGCGAGCCGCGACGCCGTCCAGCCGCGCGCATGGCAAGGCGGGGGCCGAAGGGCGATGCGGGACATCGTTCGAGGCCCCCAACGCAGCCAGGAGTGCGGCTGGGCGGCGCCCCTTGCGCGGCCACACCCCACTTTGAAAACAGACCCTATGCATTCAAGTGGAGCCTGAACCCGAAGACCGGCAGTGCGCCCTGCATGAAGTCGAGATCCTGCGAGCGCTCGAACCCCATCCGTTCGTAGAGCCCCCACGCGATCCCCATGGCCTCGGTCGTGTGCAGGATCACCTGGGCGTGTCCCCGCTCCCGCGCCAACCCGATGCAGGCCAGGGTGAGGGCCCGGCCGATCCCCATGCCCCGGAACCTCGGGTCCACGCCGAGCAGGCGGATGCCGGAGGCGTTCGTGACCGCCGTGGCGGTTCCGCCGGAGCCGTACTCGGCCATGTCCCCGAAATAGACGACGCCTCCCATCAGCTGGCCCGAGGACGAGACGGCCACGAGCACCTTGGCGTCCTTCCTGTCCGCGAAGGCGCCGATCCGAGCCAGCATCGCGTAGTAGCCGGGCTGCTCTTCCGGCCTGGGGAAGCCCGCCAGGCCCGAATAGACCTCGACCATCAGCCGGCCGAGCCGTTCGGATTCGTCTTCCCGGAGCTCACGGATGCACAGGTCCTGGTTCATCCCTGCTCTCCCCTCCGTCAGATGTCCACCACTTCCACGTCGCCCAGCGCCTCTTCCAGGAAGCGGCTCCCCACCTCCTTCAGGCGGCTGCTGGCGTCTGTGAGCTGGACGCGAAGGCTGCCGCGGGCGCTTTGCGTGCGGTAGCCCAGGCTGCCCTGGAGCAGGCGGTCCACCACCTTGGCGGTGACCCGGCCGCTGTCGATCCAGTGGGTGCCGGGGCGGCAGCGCTCCAGGCTGGGCAGCAGGGTGGGGTAGTGGGTGCAGCCCAGCACCACGGTTCTCACATCGGATGGCAGCAGGTCCAGGTAGCGGCGGCAGACGTTGTCGGTGATGGGATCGTCGAACCAGCCTTCCTCCGCGAGGGGCACCAGCAGGGGGCAGGCCACGCTGTGGATGATTTTTGCCGGATCCCGGCGGCGGATGGCCGCCTCGTAGGCCCCGCTGCCCACGGTGGCCAGGGTGCCGATGACGCCCACGGCGCCGGGTGCCTCCGCCGCGGCCTCCGCGCCGGGCTCGATGACCCCGATGACCGGGCAGGGGCTCACGGCCTGGAGGGCGGGCAGACCATGGGCGCTGGCCGTGTTGCAGGCGATGACGATGAGCTTGGGATCGTGGCGCTGGAGCAGCTCGCCCATCTGGAGGGTGTAGCGCTCGATGGTGTGGTGGCTCTTGCTGCCGTAGGGCAGCCGCGCCGTGTCGCCCAGGTAGATCAGCTCCTCCTGGGGCACCAGCTGCCGCAGGGCGTGGATGACCGTGAGGCCCCCGATGCCCGAGTCGAAGACACCGATGGGGCGGTCCGCACGGCTCATGAGGCTTCCCGCGTGGCCAGCACCGCGATCCACTCGCCTTCCTTCAGCACCTTCTCCGGCTTGAAGCCGTGCGAAACGAGGCTCACCAGGGCCTCGTCCGTGCGCTCGGCCAGGATGCCGCTGGCCACGAGCCAGCCGCCGGGCGCGGCCACCTCCGCCATGCGGGGCAGCAGCTCCTGGATGGTCTCCAGCAGGATGTTGGCCAGCAGGCCCGCGTAGGGGCCCCGCACCTGCGGGTGGTCCAGGGTGCCCACGAAACTGTCGTAGGGCCGTTCGCCCTTCAGAAGGTGGGTGTTCAGCTCCACGAGTTCGGTCATGGCGGGACCGCAGTCGGGATCGATGTCGAAGGCCGTGAGGCCGCGCCCGCCCAGCAGGAAGGCCGCCAGGGAGAGGATGCCCGTGCCCGCGCCGATGTCGAGCACCGGCCCCTTCAGGCGGCCCGCGGCGGCCAGCTCCTCCAGCAGCTCCATGCAGAGGCGCGTGGTCTCGTGCCCGCCGGTGCCGAAGGCGAGGCCCGGGTTCACCACCAGGTCCAGCCGGTCCGCCGGACCGGGGGTCGCGTCCCAGAGGGGTCGCACGTGGAAGCGCGTGCCCACCTCGAAGGCGCCGAAGCCCTCCCGGCTCTTGGCCAGCCAGTCCTCGTCGCCGAAGGCCTCGGCCTCCAGCAGGCGCACGCCGGGGAAGGCCGCCAGGCCCGCCGACTCCGGAGGCGCCTGGTCCGGGGGGAAATAGGCGAAGCAGGCCCGCGGCGGATCGGCCTCGCGGTAGAAGGCAGAGGATCCCCGCGCCTCCAGCCAGGCGCAGAGCGCCTCTTCCTGGGGGTCGGGCACCTCCAGCTTCCACCTCAGATGCGTCGCGTCCGTCATGCCCTCAGGTTAACAGGGGCGCCTCAGGCCTCCGCCTCGGCCCCGTCCGCATCCTCCAGATCCAGCCGCTTCATCTTTTCCAGGAAGGTTGTGCGCTTGAGGCCCAGCAGGTCGGCCGCGCGCTTCTTGTTGCCCCGGGTGATGGCGAGGCTCTGGAGCATGAGGGTCTTCTCCATGTCCGACACCACCTGGTTCAGGTCCATGCCCTCGGGCGGCAGGTCCACCCCGAAGGCCGCCGCCGGAGGCGGGAACGAGGCCGTGGCCGGAGGTACGAAGGCTGGAGGTACGAAGGTGGCCGGCACCACGTTCGGGGCCGGCGCTTCGGCGCCATTCGAAGGAAGCCCCATCCGGTCCGCGAGGAAGGTGAAGTCCTCCCGCGTGAGCACCGGCCGGGTGCCCGAGAGCACGATGGCCCGCTCGATGGCGTTCTCCAGCTGGCGCACGTTGCCGGGCCAGGGCAGGGACATCAGCAGGGGATCCACGCTGGGGTGCAAAGCTTTGGGATAGAGGCGGTGCTCGCGGGCCTTGCGGTTGAGGAAGTGCTGGGCCAGGAAGGGGATCTCCTCCACCCTCGTCCGCAGCGGCGGCATGAGGATGGGCACCACCTCCAGGCGATAGAACAGGTCTTCGCGGAAGCTGCCGTCCTGCACCTTCTTCCACAGGTCCACGTTGGAGGCGGTCACCACCCGCAGGTCCACCTTCACGGGCGCGCCGCCGCCCAGGGGCTGCACCTCGCGCTCCTGGAGCACCCGCAGGAGGCGCACCTGGGCCGCCAGGGGCATGGTCCCGACTTCATCCAGGAAGATGGTTCCGCCCTGGGCTTCGCGGAACTTGCCGGGCGTGTCCTTGCGGGCATCCGTGAAGGCGCCCTTGTTGTAGCCGAAGAGCTCCGACTCCAGCAGGTTCTCGGGGATGGCGCCGCAGTGGACGGCTACGAAGGGCTCCGCGGCATCGGCGCTCATGCGGTGGATGGCCCGGGCGATGACCTCCTTGCCCGTGCCGCTCTCCCCCAGCAGCAGCACCGTGGCCCGGGTGGCGGACGCGGCCCGGGCCCGGGCCAGCACCTCCTGCATGGCGGGGCTGGTGCCGATGAGGCCGAAGGCCAGGGCCTGCGAGGCGCTGAGCTGCGTGGTGTTGCCCGAGCGCGGCCGCAGGCCCGGCATGGGCGGCTCGGGCCCCAGCACGCCCCAGCGCACGCTGCCCAGGGCGCCCCACTCAGTGAGGGCTTTGGAATCCATGGGCGGAGCATCCGGCTTCAAGCCGAGGAGGATGGGCAGGGCCATCACCTCGGCCATGAGGCGCGTCATCTCCGGCGGCGGCCAGGCCCCCTTGGCGCTGATCACCCACAGGTCCGTGTCCCTGGGCGGCAGGGCCGGCGAAGAGCTGTGGTCCACCGTCACATCCCAAAGGCCCGCCCACCGATGCTCCAGCCCCCCCGTGTCTTCGCCGAGGGTGGACCAGTGGAGGCGCGGCAGCTGGGTCATGGGCTCCTGGGTTGGATTCAGCCTAGAGGCAGGGAACGCCGGGTCAAGTCAAAAAAATGACCTCGGCATGGTCTGCTTGCCCCTGGGCGTACATTGGAGGAGCACCCCCGGAGGTCCCCATGGCCCTGACGGAATCCACCATGGTCCCGCTCGGCACGACCTGTCCGGACTTCACCCTGCCGGGGGTGGACGGGCGGCTCTGGTCCCTGCACGACTTCCACTGCCCCGCCCTGCTGGTGGTGGTCATGTGCAACCACTGTCCCTACGTGCAGGCCGTGGACGACCGGCTCAACGCACTGGCGAAGGCCTACCAGGGGCGCTGCGCGGTGGTGGGGATCAATGCCAACGACGCGGAGACCTACCCGGAGGACAGCTTCGAGGCCATGCGGGCCCGGGCCGCAGCCAAGGGCTACGCCTTCCCCTACCTCTGGGACGAGGAGCAGGTGGTGGCCCGCAGCTTCGGCGCCGTGTGCACGCCGGACTTCTTCCTCTACGACCAGCACCGCCACCTGGTCTACCGGGGCCGCCTGGATGACAACTGGAAGGACGCGGTCCACGTGACCCGGCGGGAGCTGAAGGCCGCCATCGACCGCGTACTGGCGGGCCAGGAGCCCCTGGAAGTCCAGCATCCGAGCATGGGGTGCAGCATCAAATGGCGGAACCATCGGTGAGAGTACCTAACAAAACCCCCACGGGGCCGCGCGAGGGTCGCCGGGCGAGCGAGGCGAGGAACGCGAGGGAGGCTCCGGCTCCACGAGCCGTAGGCGAGTGGGAGGCACGCAAGGCGTGCCGTCAGACGGAGGGCGTAGCGGCATCGCCCTCCACCTGGTGGGCCCTGCCCCGCAGGGCCCACCCGCTCGTTCCTCGCGGAGGTGGAGCCTCCCCGCCGGCCCTCGCCCGGAGGGAGAAAGCCAGGTGGGCGCCGCGCGGCGTCAGGTCCCTTGAACAACGAACCACGTTGCCCTGCGGGCCCTTCCTTGCGGTGCATCCCACCTGGCTTTCTCGCGGACCCGTCGGGCTTTGTTAGGCACTCTGCGACTCTTCTTCGCGCTGCCGCTCCCCCCGGCGCTGCAGGCATCCCTGGGGCGCTGGCAGGCGGGACATCCCGGGATCGACCGCTGGTCCCGGCCGGAGGGCCTGCACCTGACCCTGGCCTTCCTCGGCGAGCGTCCGGCCGAAGGCCTGCCCGGCCTCGAAGCCCTGGGCGCCGGGGTCGCCGGCCGCCATCGGACCTTTTCCCTGGCCACGGCCGGACTGGGCACCTTCCCCGCAGGCCCCCGGGCGCGGGTGCTCTGGCTGGCGCTGGCTCCCAACCCCGCCCTCGAGGCCCTGGCCGCGGACTTGCGTGGAGCCCTGGCGGCGGCGGGCGAGGCCTTCGACACCAAGCCCTTCCAGGCCCACCTCACGTTGGCGCGGCTCCGGCGGCCCCGACCCCTGGGGGTGTTCGACGCGCCACCCCCCGCCAGCTTCACGGCGGATCGGCTGGTGCTCTTCGAGAGTGGCCCGCAGGGAAGTTACACGCCCCTGCGGGCCTGGAATCTGCGGACGGTATGATCGAGGTTTTTCCGGAGCCCCGATGCGCCTTGCCGTCCTGCCCGCCCTGCTTGCCACCGCCCTGCCCCTCTCGGCCCAGTGGGATCTGCGCCTGGAGCTGCCGCGGCCCTCGGGGCAGAACCTGCCCCAGACCCTGATCTCGGGCACGGGCCAGCTGGTGGCCGGGGACTTCGACACGGGCAAGGGCTTCATCGCCACCGTGAACCATCAGATCTTCCAGGTGGGCCCCCTGCTGAAGCTGGAGGGCGGCCTGGAATACTCGCAGTTCAAGGCGGACGGCAGCCTGGCCACGGGCACCACCGCCCAGGGCACCGCCCTGAAGCAGCAGGGCGTGGGGGTGGGGCTCAACGCCCAGGTGTGGGTGCCCTTCGTGGGCCTGGCCGGCGAGATCGGCCTCATCCAGCGCTTCCAGCGCTACACCGTGGACACGGCGGGGGCCTCCAGCGCCAAGGACCTGAGCCGCACCTGGCTGCGGGTGGGAGCCCGCTGGCGCATTCCCAGCGTGCTGGTCCATCCCTATCTGGCCGCCAGCTATCAGCAGCCGGTCAGCAAGGATCATCCGGTGCAGCTCGGCAGCGCCTCGGACCTGGGCGCCTACTTCACCGCCCAGGGCAGCGGCCAGGAATTCGAGCGGATGTGGACCTTCGGCGTGGGAGTGACCTTCTGATGCGGCGACTGCCCAATCTCGCCGGCATCCTGGCCGCGACCCTCACCCTTACGCTCACCGCCGCCGAGCGCCCCCGGCTGGTGGTGGCCGTCTCCGTGGACCAGCTCTCCGCCGAGCTGATGCAGACCTACGGGCCCGAGCTGACCGGCGGCCTGGCCCGCCTCATGCGCGAAGGGACTTATTTCACCGAGGCCTACCACGACCACGGCTTCACCGAGACCGGTCCGGGCCACTCCGTGCTGCTGTCGGGCCGGTTCCCGGCGCACACGGGCATCGTCGAGAACCGCTGGTTCGAGCGCGCGTCCGGCCGCTTCGTCTACTGCGTGGAGAACGGGGAGGGCGGCGGCTCCGCCACCTCCACCAACGCGCGCTTCCTGGGCGAGACCCTGGGCGACTGGCTCCAGGCCCAGGCCCCCGGCAGCCGCGCCTTCTCGGTGTCGGGCAAGGACCGCGCGGCCATCCTCATGGCGGGCCGCCGGCCCACGGCGGTCTACTGGTTCTCCGGAGCGGCCGGCTTCATCACGTCTCCGGCCTACGCCGAGCGGCTCCCCGCGTGGATGATGACCTTCGACGCTGGCCTGAAGGAGCGCTTCGCCACGCGTAGCTGGCTGTGGATGAAGGAACCGTCGACCCCCGAGGGCCGCGTGGCCACCTGGACCTTCCCGGGCCAGGTCATCCGCAATGGCGCCCTGCCCCGCCTCGTCCAGGGCGCGGGCATGCCCCTCGACAAGGGCTTCGAGAGCCGGTTCCGCAAATCGCCCTTCCTCGACGAGGTCACCCTGGAGGCCACGGAGACCCTGATGGAGGCGGAGCACCTGGGCCGGGGCCCCGCCACGGATCTGCTGACCGTGAGCTTCTCGGCCACGGACTACATCGGCCACAGCTACGGGATCCTGGGCACGGAGATGCGCGACCAGATCCATCGCCTGGACCGCACCCTGGCCCGGCTGCTGGAGGCGGTGCGGCGCCGGGACCCGGGCGCCTGGGTGGTGCTCTGCGCCGATCACGGCGGCATGGACATTCCCGAAGCCCTGTCCGACAACGGGTTCCCCGCCCGGCGCATCGACGTGCCCGCCTTCCTGAAGGAGCTCCGGGAGGCCCTGAAGGTCGCCTTCAAGGTGGACGCCGACCTCGTGGAGGACTCACCCGAGCCGAACGATCTCTACCTGCGGGAGTCCGCCCTCAAGGCCGCCGCGCTGGACCGGAAGGCCGTGATCGCGAAGGTCCAGGCCTGGCTGCGCGCCCGACCCGAGGTGGCCGATGCCTTCACCGCCGAGGAACTGGCCGCCACGGATCCCGCCGCCGCGGGCAGCCCGCGGGACTCCAGCCTCCGCGTCCTCCTGCGCCGCAGCTTCGCCGCCGGGCGCAGCGGCGACGTGCTCGTGGCCTTCAAGCCCTGGACGGTCTTCGGCGTGCCCCCCACGGAATGGCCCACGGGTCATGGGACCCCCTATGCCTATGACCGGCGGGTCCCGCTGATCTTCTGGGGCCCCTGGAAGGCCGGCGAGCGCCCCGAGCCCGTCCGCACCGTGGACCTCGCCCCCACCCTCGCCCGGGAACTGGGCCTGAAGCCCGGCCCGGTGGACGGGCACCCGCTGGACCTGGCGCCTAAGCGCTAGGATGTCCGCATGGCCCTCTCCCGCGACGCCTCGATCGTGATTCTCACCGGCGCGGGGATCTCCGCGGAGAGCGGCCTGCGCACCTTCCGGGACGCCAACGGCCTCTGGGAGAACCACCGGGTGGAGGACGTGGCCACCCCCGAAGCCTTCCAGCGCAACCCCGCCCTGGTGCACCGCTTCTACAACGCGCGGCGGCGAAGCCTGCCAGGCGTCCGGCCCAATGCGGCCCACGCGGCCCTGGCGCGCCTGGAGTGCGAGTGGCCCGGCGAGGTGCTGCTGGTCACGCAGAACGTGGACGACCTCCACGACCGCGCCGGGTCGCGGAACCTGCTCCACATGCACGGCGAGCTGCTCAAGGGCCGCTGCCTGGCCTGCCGGGCGGTTCTGGACTGGCCCGGCGACATGGATGCCGACAGCCGCTGCCCCGTCTGCCGGCGCGGAGGGATGCGCCCCCACATCGTCTGGTTCGGCGAGGTGCCGCTGGAGATGGACCGCATCTTCGACGCCCTGGAGCGCTGCGACCTCTTCGCGGCCATCGGCACCAGCGGCCACGTCTACCCCGCCGCGGGCTTCGTGGCGGCCGTGGGCCCCGGGGCCCGCACGGTGGAGCTCAACCTCGAGCCCAGCCGCGTGGTGGACGCCTTCCGGGAACATCGCGTGGGCCGGGCAACGGATCTCGTGCCGGCCTTCGTGGAGGAGCTCCTGCGGACCTAGGCCTGGCCCATGGCGCTCAGGATGAATCCGTCCTGGGGGTCGCCCTGGCGCCAGATGACGGCCACGTGGCCGCCGGGAGCCAGCACGGCGCCTGGATTCTGGATGTCCTTCCGGCTGGGCGTGCCCAGGAGGAGGGGCCGCGCGCTCCAGGCCCGGCCATCGAAGCGCCGGACGCAGACCATGGCCTGGGCGGCCTGGCGCTGGAGCCAGAGGACCACGGCGTGACCCTCGGGATTGACGGCCAGGGCATGGGCCTGGCTGTGGCCGGCATCCTCCACCAGCAGTGTGCGCTGCTCGTCCCAGCGCCCCTCGGCAAAGCGCTTGGCGTAGAGCTTCATCAGGCCCGCCGCCTCCTGCCGCCACACGAGGTGGGCGCCGCCCCGGGCGTCCATTCCCACCTGGGGCCAGAGGATGGCGCGACCCGAGCTGAGGCGCGGGGCCCTCGTCCACTCGATCCGGCGGGCGTCCAGGTGGCTGGCCTGCAGGGTGCGGATACCCGCCTCCCCCTCCTCCACCCACAGCACGATGGCGTTTCCCCGCGCGTCCACGGCCATCCGGAGGTAGATGGAGCGGCCCTCGGCCACCCGCGTGGGGCGGTCGCTCCAGCAGCGGCCTCCGGGATCGTAGTGGCAGGCCACGATGCGGTTCCCGCCGGCGTCCCAGGCCACCAGGCCCTGGCCCGCGTCATTGACCGCCAACTGTGGGAACATGGGCTCAGAGGAAGGATCCCCCAGCGGAATGGGCTGCGGGTCCCATCCCCCGTCATCGGCCCGGTACCCGCTGGTGTAGATGCGGTAGGCCCCGGGCGTCCCATGGCACCAGACGACATGGATGTTCCCCTGGAGGTCCATGGCCGTGTGCAGGCTGTGCACCTCGCCGGAGGCGGCCTGGAGGGTCATGGGGTAGGGCACCCAGGTCTCCTGGCTCCCCAGCATGTGGCGGGCGCAGACCCGGACCTGGTCCCCCTCCTGCTCGTGCCAGACCACCGCCAGTTCGCTGCGGCAGTTCATGGCGATCTCCGGCGCCTGGGCCTGGGTGCGGGCGCTGTCGAGGCGCCGGGGCACCACATCCCAGCTCCGCTGGTCCGCGTGGTAGCGGCAGATGTAGACGCCTTCGTGGTCCGAGCTCCGGTGGTGCCAGGCCGCCAGGGCGTTGCCCTGGTCGTCCATGGCGATCTGCGGCCGGCCCACCCGGCCCCGGTCCAGGGCCCTCGGCCGCTCCCAGGTGCCGGCGGTGGGCGCGGGCTTCCGGGGCAGCAGTCGACTCAGCAGCGATCGAAACGACACGGGGCGTCTCCGTCCAAGGGCCTGGTTCAGGAGGGGATCCTGCGCCCATCCTACTCCCGGGCAGGGCAAAAAATCCCTCCTACTTCGCCACCGGCAGCTCCACGAAGCTAGCCTTTCCGGGCATGTGCCAGATGCGCTGGGTGGCGCGGCGGTAGTCCTCGGGCCGGGCGAAGAAGATGTTGGGCACGAAGGTCTGGGGGTTGCGCTCGTAGAGAGGGAACCAGGTGGACTGCACCTGCACCATGACGCGGTGGCCCGGCAGGAACACGTGGTTCGCCGCCGGCAGGGCGAAGCGGAAGACCAGGGGCTCGTCCGGCTTCAGGGCCTTCGGCGCGTCCCAGCCCTCCCGGTAGCGCCCCCGAAAGATGTCCGCAGACACCATGAGCTGGTAGCCGCCCATCTGCGGCTGGCCCGCCACCTCGTCCGGGTAGACGTCGATGACCTTCACCACCCAGTCGGCGTCGGTGCCGGTGGTGGAAGCCACCAGGTTCGCCACGGGCTCGCCGGCGATGCGCAGCGGCTCCTTCAGCGGCTCGGAGACGAAGGCCAGCACGTCGGGCCGCCCCGAGGCCTCCCGCTGGTCGTCCGTGAGCCACTGGGACCAGGTGTGGGCGGCATCGTAGCCCACGGGCTGGATGGGCCGGGCCCGGAAGGGAACGGGCTTGGCCGGGTCGGATACATAGGCTTCGTACGAGGCGCCGCCGGCCTTCGGGGCGGTGGTGGACACCTTCAGCCCCGCCTCGAGGTAGAAGGGCGTGGCGCGGACGGCGGTACCTTCGCCGGCCACGGGCCAGGCCGGGAGCTTCTTCCAGGTGTTGGCGCCCGTCTCGAAGGCGCTCACGGGCGGCAGGTCCGCCTTGGCGGCCCCCTTCAGGTGCTGGTCGAGGAAGGGCTTCAGGATCTCGCGCCGGAAGTGCAGGGCCGTGTCCTGGCCGAACTTCAGGGGCCCGAGGGCGCTGCCCTCCCCGATCTCGCCGCCGTGGCTCCAGGGGCCCATGGCCAGGAAGAGGCGGTCGCCCGCGGAGTCCTTGGGCTTGAGCGCCTTCCACACGGCCAGGGCGCCGTAGATGTCCTCGGCGTCGTAGAGGCTGTGCACCAGGAGCGTGGGCACCCGGAGGGGCCAGCTGGCCAGCACCTTGTCCATGGCCTGCTGCTGCCAGAAGGCGTCGTAGGCCGGGTGTTCCGTGATCTTGCGCCAGAAGCCCAGCTGCTCCATGCCCCGGCTGGCGGCCAGGGCCCCCGTGGAGCCCGCCCGCAGGAACAGGTCGTAGTCGTCGAAGACGTCGGTCCACCACTTCAGGTCGTTCCCGCGGGTGGCCTGCTGCTCGTAGATGTAGCTGAGGTTCTGGGCGCGGAAGGCGCCGTGATGGAACCAGTCGTCTCCCCGCCAGCCGTCCACCATGGGGTTCATGGGCACGACCGCCTTCAGGGCCGGGTGAGGATCCACCAGCGCCATGAGGGGCAGGAAGCCGTCGTACGAGATGCCCAGGATGCCCACGCGGCCATTGCTCTCCGGCAGGTGCTTCACCAGCCAGTCGATGGTGTCCCAGGTGTCCGTGCTGTGGTCCACCTCCGAGTGGTTGAGGGGCCCGCGCAGGGGCCGGTTCATGACGTAGTCGCCTTCGGAGCCGTACTTGCCGCGGATGTCCTGGATCACGCGGATGTAGCCGCCTTCCACGATGAGGTCCGTCACGTTGTCGTAGCCCTGGAGCACGGGCCCCAGGTGCGCGCTGGCGGCGTGGCTGGTCTGCACGGCGGCGCTGTAGGGCGTGCGGGTCAGGAGGATGGGCGCGTCCTTGGCGCCCTTGGGGATCAGGATGATGGTCTTCAGCTTCACCCCGTCCCGCATGGGGATCATCACCTCCCGGCGCGTGTGGTCCCAGCTCCCCGAGGCCTCCTTGAATTCGGCCGGCATCTCGCTCGGCAGGCCCGTGCCCTGGGCCATGAGCCCCGCGGCCGGAGCCAGCGTGAGGGCCAGCGTGAGGGCCGAGGAGACCAGGGATCGCGTGATGGACATGGATGCCTCCAGCGCCTCCCGCCGTCGCCGGTGGCCCGGCGCGAAGGCGCGGAGGAGCGGGTCGGCGGTGGAAGGAGATCGGCCAGTCTAGCCTGGGCGGAACCCGCAGGGTGGGGGAAGCAGTCGCGACATTTTTTGCCGACTGCGACATCCGTCGAACCCCGGGCGTGAAAATCGCACCAGGCGCGCAGATCTCGAGCCGGTTCATTGAATATAGAAGATTCATGGGTCATCTGATCGTGCCACCGGGAAATGGCTTGAACGGCCTAGACTATTTCCCAGGGAGGCGGGCATGTCCGATCGACAGCGCCCTTCAGGCGAGGAGAAGGAAGGGGCTCGTCCCCGATCCCCCCTCCTGGACTGCGCCTACCTGGACACCTGCCTCCAGCACGGGATTCCCGAGGCGCGCCTCCTCCAGATGGTCGATCTGTTCGAGCACCGCTTCGCCGAGGAGGGCCTCCACCTGCGGGAGGCCCTCGAGGCCGCGGACTTCGCGCGGGTGCGCGCCTCCGCCCACCGCCTGAAGGGCTCCTCGGGGAGCATCGGGCTGGCGACGCTCCGGTCCCGCGCCGCGGTCATCGAGGCGGCCGCGAAGGGTGGCGACCCGGCGGCCTGCCGGTCCGCCCTGGAAGGATTCCAGGAGGTCGGCGCCGCCTCCATCCAGGCCTTTCGCGACCACCTCAGGGCCCACGCGCCGCAGTGACCCGGCGATCCGGGGTCGGTTGCGTGGGTTGGCTCCTTCAGCGCCGTGAGCGCCTTTCCAGGGCTCCCTGGACGACCCGACGGATCTCGTCGGGCCCGCAGCGCCCTTTCATGAGCACATGGGTGAACGCTCCGTCCGATTCCACCGACTGGCTGTCTCCGGTGTAGAGGACCACCGGGAAGTCGGCGCCATAGGCTTCGCGCAGGAGGGGCAGCAGGTCGGCGCCGGCCCCGTCGGGCAGCATGCCGTCCAGGACCGCCAGGCCCCAGCGGCCCTCCAGGATCCGCTGCCGGGCGGCTTCCAGCGTGCTGACGTGATCGACCCTCGCCACGCCGTCCAGGGCGCTGGCCAGGAGCTCGCTCACCACATCGTCGTCCTCCACATGCAGGATGGCGGTGGGTCCATCCGGCCCTCCGTCGTCCGGCGCGGAGGGGCGGAGCGACACCGGAAGCTCCAGGCGGAAGACCGTGCGCCCGGGTTCGGATTCGAAGGCCATGGCGCCCCCCATCGACTGGGCGAAGGACCGGGAGATGGAGAGCCCGAGCCCGCTTCCAGGCTGCTGGTGGGGACCGCCGGCCTGGGAGAACTCCTGGAAGACCCTGGGCTGGAAGGCCGCCGGGATGCCGGGGCCGTGATCCTCCACCTCCACCGCCCAGCCGGTCCCGGATGGCAGGACGCGCGTGACCACGGATTCCCCTGGAGGGCTGTACTTCACCGCGTTCGACAGCAGGTTCACCAGGATCTGGATCACCCGGTCGGGATCCGCGCGAACCTCGGCTTCCTCCGAGCAGAGCTGCAGGGGCAGGTGCACGCCGAAGGAGTCGCTGTAGGCCTGGACCATCTCCACGGCCTGACGGGCGAGGGCCTGGAGGTTGCAGCGCCGCAGCGAGACGGACAGGTAGCCGCGCTTCGCCTGGCCGAGGATGTCGTCCACGATGCGGGCGAGGCGCACGGTGTTGGTGTGGGCCATGGCGGCGAAATCCCGGGCCTTCCCGGACAGGCCGTCGGCGCGTTCCTGTTCGAGCATCAGTTCCAGGCTGCTCCTGATGCTGGAGAGGGGCGTCCGCAGCTCGTGGATGACCGTGCGCAGGAAGCGCTCCTGCATGCGCTCGTGATCGCGACGGGCCGAGATGTTGCGGACGATGCTGAGGACCTGGCCGGGCTCGCAGGGCACGATGCGCGCCTCGAAATCCTCCCCGCGGCCGTCGATGGTGAGGTGGTATTCGATGGTGCGCGTCTCCCCGGTGTCGAGCACCTCGCCGATGCCCTGAAGGAAGGCCATGGCCTCCCCCGGGGGCAGAACCTCGGAGATGGTGTGCCCCAGGAGCTGCTCGGGGGGCTTGACCAGGTCGCCCGTGGAGCGCGCCACGACCTCCAGGTACGTCCCCTGGCGATCCTGGCGGAACAGGAAGTCCGGCAGGGCCTGGAGCATGAGCTTCAGGTGGGCGTCCCGGTCCAGCGCCTGCGGAGCATGGACGGCCGTTCCCGCGGGTGCCACGGCATTCCCGGCCCCCGCGGGGGGATGGATCAGCTCCAGCTCCGCCCAGGCGGCCAGGTCCTGCAGGTACTCCCGATCCGAGCGCGAGAAGGCGCGGGGAAGGCGGTCGATCACGCAGAGGGTTCCCACCAGGGCGTTCCCGGGGCCTCGCAGGGGCATGCCCGCGTAGAACCGGATGAAGGGAGGGCCGACGACCAGGGGATTGTCCGCGAACCGTTCATCAAGACTTGCATCCTCCACGACGAAGGGCTCCCAGGCCAGGATGGCGTGGCCGCAGAAGGACAGGTCCCGCGGCGCCTCGGCCTGGTCGAACCCCTGCCGGGCTTTGAGCCACAGGCGGGTGGCGTCCACCAGGCTCACGAAGGCGACGGGCATCTGGAAGAACCGGGCCGCCGCCCGGGCGATGCGGTCGAAGCGCGCTTCCGCCGGCGTGTCCAGGAGGCCGAGGCTCCGCACCACCTCCAGACGGAAGGCTTCATCGGGAGGCAGGGAGGGCGGTCGCATGGCGGGGGCCGGAGGACATGATCCCCTGTTTTCCCCGGCCCGGAAACCCGGGGCCCGGCCCCGCCTTTGCGGTACCCTGGAGAAACCCGCGCCAGGCCTCACGTGGCTCCGGCCCGCCCGGCCCTTCCCTGGATCCCATGTACTCGATTCTGCTCACCGAAGACGATCCGGTCACGGCGATGATGGCCGAGGAGATCCTGAGGACCCGCGGCTGTTCGGTCGAATGGGCCGCCAACGCCTCGGAGACGAGGGACTGCCTCTCGCGGACGGCCTACGATGCCCTGATCATGGACCTGGGCCTTCCGGACGAGGACGGGTTCGAGCTGCTGCGCGGACTGTCGTACCAGCATCCCAGCCTGCCCATCCTCGTCATGACCACCCGCGACGACGCGGCTTCCGCCATCCGGGGCCTCCGGTACGGGGCCACGGACTACCTCACCAAGCCCGTCACGCCCGATGTCCTCTTCGAAGGGCTCTCAGCGGCCATCCGGCAGAAGGCGGAGTTCTGGAACCTCCAGGAGAACGAGCGCCAGCGGCAACGCTACTCGGACCTGGGGCAGCTGGCGGCCTCCTTCGCCCACGAAGTCCGGAACCCCCTCGCCTCCATCCGGACCCTCTGCGAACTCCTGAACCAGGACCTCCAGCCCGGCCCCCAGCTGGAGTGCGTGGAGCGCCTCCAGAAGCTGGCCCTGCGCATCGAATCGCTCATGAAGGTCTTCCTCGACTTCAGCCGCCCTTCAGTGCCCACCCCCAAGGTCCTCGACGTGAAGTCCATGGTGCTCCGTTCCATGGAGAGCCTGGAGGGCCGCCTGCGCCCCTTCGGCACCAGCCCCACCCTCTCGGTTCCGCCCGGCGGCCTCACGGTCTACGCGGACGAGGTGCAGACCGTGAGCATCCTCGTGGCCCTCCTGGAGAACGCCCTGGACGCGGTGAAGGATCCCACCCGCATCCGGATCGAGGCGGCCTCCGCGGGAACCCTCCGTGGCCAGACCATGACCCACATCCGCATCTGCGACGATGGCCCCGGCATCCCGCCCCAGCTGTTGACGAAGATCTTCTCGCCCTTCTTCTCCACCAAGCCCAAGGGAACCGGGATCGGGCTGGCCATCGCCCACCGCCTGGCCCTGGAGAACCAGGGCAGCCTGGTGGCCACCTCCATCCCCCAGCAGGAGACCTGCCTCCTGCTCTCGCTCCCACGGGAGGCCCCTCGTGCCCAGGGTGCTGCTGACGGAAGATGACGATGACCTGGCCTTCGCCCTTGCCGGGCTGCTGAGCCGCCAGGGGTACGAAGTCGAACGCGCCGCCACAGCCGCCCAGGCGAGGAGCCTGGCCGCCCGGGCCCTCCACGACCTGGTGGTGATGGATCTCGGCCTGCCCGACGAGGACGGGCACGACCTGCTCAAGGGCCTCCTGGCCCAGGACCCCACCACGCCCGTCCTCGTCCTCACCGCCCGCGACGAAGCAGCTTCCGCCATCCGGGCCCTCCGCCTCGGCGCCGCGGACTACCTCACCAAGCCGGTGGGAGCCGAGACGCTCTTCTCGAGCCTCTCGGCCGCCCTCGAGCAGAGCACCCTCCGCCGGAGCCTCGAGGCCATGCGGCGCCAGTCCATGGCGGGCGAGGGGATCGTGGGCTCGGCCCCGGCCTTCCAGCGGGCCATGCGGGCCCTCACCCAGGCGGCCGGGGCCGTGCATGCCCCCGTGCTCATCACGGGAGAAACGGGCACCGGCAAGGAGCTGGCCGCCCGCTTCGTCCACCGCGCCAGTCCCCGGAAGGATGGCCCCTTCGTGGTGGTCAACGCGGCCTGCCTCCCCAAGGAACTGGTGGAATCCGAGCTGTTCGGGCACGAGGCCGGCGCCTTCACGGGCGCCAAGTCGGCCCGCCGGGGCCTGTTCGAGCTGGCCTCCCGGGGCACGCTGTTCCTGGATGAGATCGGGGAGCTTCCCCTCGACCTCCAGCCCAAGCTGCTGCGGGTGCTGGAAGGGCACCCCTTCCGCCGAGTGGGCGGCGAGCGGGAGATCCAGGTGGACGTCCGCATCGTGGCCGCGACCCACCGGGAGCTTTCCGCCTTCGTGGAGGCCGGCCGGTTCCGGGAGGACCTCTACTTCCGCCTCAAGGTCCTGGCCGTGCACCTGCCGCCGCTGCGGGAGCGGCTGGAGGACATTCCGCTCCTGGTGGACTGCTTCCTGGCGAAGTTCCGGGAGAGCATGGGCACCGCCCCTTCGGGCTGCTCCGCCGAGGCCATGGCGGCCCTGACCCGCTACCGGTGGCCCGGGAACATCCGCGAGCTGCGCAACGTCCTCGAGCGCGCCACCATCCTCACGCCCAGGGCCGAGATCCAGCTGGCGGACCTGCCCCCCGAGATCGCCGGATCCTCCGTCGGCCCCCCGCCACCCGCGCCCCAGGAGCGCCTGGAGGACACGATGCGGAGCCGGATGGTGGACGCCTGGGAGGCCTCCGGACGCAACCTCAGCCAGACCGCGAGGACCCTGGGCGTGACCCGGGTGACCCTCCGGTCCTGGCTCCGAAAGGCCGGGGCCTACCCGGTCAAAGACTGATCACCTGGTTAATAAATGATCCGGATCGCGGTCCTGAGCCTGACTTTGTCAATCATCAAGCCAAATGATATATCCGATTAACAACATGCGAGCACTTGGCGTCCCCGTTGCATCCCATTCGACCATGGCCAGTGTCCTGATGGTGGATGACGAAGAGGATCTCCTCTGGTCGGTGTCTCAGCACTTCGCGCGCGAGCGCCCGACCGTGGATTTCAAGATCTGCTCCAACCCCATGGAGGCCCTGTCCCTCCTCCATCGGGAGAAGGTCGACGTCCTGATCACCGATTTCCAGATGCCCGTGGTGAACGGCATCGACCTGATGATCCAGGCCCAGAAGATCCAGCCGGACCTCTCCATCATCTTCATCACGGCCTTCGGCAGCCCCCAGATGCGCAAGGAGATCGACCAGCGGGGCGCCTTCGGCTTCGTCGAGAAGCCGTTCGCCCCCAAGGCCCTCATCGAGGAGGTCGATCTCGCCATCCAGTCCAACCAGGGCGGTTTCACCGGCTCCCTGAGCCTGGGGTTCGTGGACCTCGTCCAGCTGTACTCCGCCACCCGGAACACGGGCTGCCTGACCGTGCGGCTGGGCCGGCAGACGGGTCGCGTCTGGCTCAAGGACGGCCAGGTGGTGCACGCGGTCCGGGACCAGGTCACCGGGGCCCAGGCGGTCTACGACCTCATCGCCTGGAAGGGCGGCAACTTCGACATGCAGGAGGGCGCCGAGGCGCCCATGCACTCCATCCGGGAGAGCACGGCCATGGTGCTCCTGGAGGGCCTGAGGCTGCGGGATGAGGCCCTGCGTTCGCCAGCGGAGGGATCCTCCTCTCCGGAGACCTCCGGCCGGATTCCGCCCGTCATCCAGCCGCCCGCCAGGGCCTTCCCGCCCGACCTCCTCCATGAAGACACACGCCCCAGCTTCGAGCCATCCCGGGGCAAGGAGTTGACCCCCGCGGGTGCCCAGCTCCTGTTCCACCCGGCCCCCAGCCCCCCGGCTCCCCTGGACACCCCGGAGATCATCCGCCTCCACGAGGAGGCCCTCCTGATCCACGGCGTGCTGTCCGAACGCATCGCCCGGGCCGCCAAGCTGATCGAGGCGGGCATCCAGGTTCCCCTGTCCACCTTCCAGCAGGAGGCCGACCTCCTGCTGGGGACCGTCCGGCTCCAGCCGGAGAGGCCCGCTTCGATGCCCTCTCCCGCCCGCCACACCGCCCCGGCGGACGACCCCGTGGTCCAGTTCCTCCAGGAGCTGGAAGAGCGCTACGCCAGCACCCCGGAGGAACTGGCCAAGGTCCACGCCATCACGGTCCACCCGGATTCCGTCGAGGTGGGGGGCCTCCGGCTCCGGCGCCACAACGAAGCCGCCGCTCCGGACCACCGGGAGGGCATCTACGAGTTCAACGGGAACATCCTGTTCACCTGGCATGCCGCCATGAAGCTGTTCGGATCCCGCATCCCCTCGGACGACGAGTGGGGCACGATCTTCGAAGCCATCCCGGGGCTGAGCGACAACAGCCGTCTGGCCAACGGTCAGGCCATCCTCCAGATCCCCTTCGTGGGCCACCGGAACCCGTACGGCGACTTCCTGAATCCGGATGACGAATCCAACCTCTGGTCCTCCACCCCGGACGGCAACGTGAAGGCCCGGTGCTGGTACCTGCTGCGGAACTTCCGCGTGGTCACGCGGTACTCCAACTCGAAGATGTACTCCTTCTCGGTGCGCATCAAAGCTGAATAGGGGCTGAATAGGGGCCGAATCGGCGTATCAGCCCCGCCGCCCCCGCCGCACGGCGTCCAGGATGGCCTTCGGCAGCGCCTGGAGCGGCACCACGGCGTCCACCCCGCCCCGCTCCACCGCCTCCTTGGGCATGCCGTACACCACGCAGGAGGCTTCGTCCTGGGCCAGGTTGTAGGCGCCGGCCCGCTTCATCTCCAGCATGCCGTTGGCGCCGTCATCGCCCATCCCCGTCATGATCACGCCCACTCCGTTGGACCCGGCGGCGCGGGCGGCGGAGTGGAACAGGACGTCCACGCTCGGGCGGTGGCGGGAGACCAGGGGCCCGTCGCTCACGCGGACCACGTAGCGGCCGCCGGACCGCGCCACCTCCGTGTGGCGGTTCCCGGGGGCGATCAGGGCGCGTCCCACGAGGATCCCGTCCCCGTCCTCGGCCTCCTTCACCTCGATCCGGCAGACCTCGTTGAGCCGCTTGGCGAAGGCCGCGGTGAACAGCTCCGGCATGTGCTGGACGACCACGATGCCCGCGCAGTCCACGGGCATGGTGGACAGCAGCTCCCGGAGCGCCTCCGTGCCCCCGGTAGACGCCCCCACCACCACCACCTGGTCCGTGGTGGTCCCCAGCACGGGCGCCCCGGTCTCGACGGGCGGCCGGTGCTGAGGCCCGGCCCGCCTCCGACGCAGGCGGGAGTGGGCGGCGGCGCGCACCGTGTCGATGATCTGCATGGCCGACTCGTGCAGGAAGTCCCGGACGCCGAGCTGGGGCTTGGTGATGACCGACAGGGCCCCCTCCTCGAGGGCCAGCATGGCCGCCTCCGCCCCCCGCGCGGCCAGGCTCGAGCAGATCACCACGGGCAGGGGGTCATCCTTCATCAGCCGGCGCAGGAAGGTGATGCCGTCCATGCGGGGCATCTCGAGGTCCAGGACGATGACGTCCGGCCTCAGGGTCTGCATCTTCTGGAGGGCGAAGATGGGATCCTGCGCGGTCACCACCCGCATGTCCCGCTCCTGGCCCAGGATGGCCGTGAGCGCCTGCCGGACCACGGCAGAATCGTCCACGACCAGGACCTGGATCGGGAGCTGTCCGGGGTTCCGCTGGAGTTCTGGCATCGCGCTCCACCTGCCTGCGTGGTCCTGGCCTGGCTAAAGAAGTACGTGGCCCGATGCCGCGAGACAAGAGAATACGTACGTCAGAGTTCTTATCGGCGGCCGGGCCCGGCCCTTGAAATCACAGTCAGCGCAGCCGTGGCAGCTTCTGCCCGCTGAAGTAGGTGGACTGGAGCGGCGCGTAGATGGTGGGTCCCACGCTGCGCGCCTGCTCGGTGAGGCCATGGAGGCTTTCGGCGTGGCCCAAGAGCAGCAGGCCGCTCGGCGCCAGATGCGCCAGCAGCTCCTCCACCACCCCCGCCTTGGTGGCCGTGTTGAAGTAGATCAGGACGTTCCGGCAGAAGATGATGTCGAACCCGCCGGGCACGGGGTAGGGCCGGCTGTTCAGGTTCATCCGGGAGAAGGAGACCAGCGACCGGATCTCGGGCCCGGCCTTCATCCGGCCTTTCTCGGGGCCCGTCCCTTCGAGCATGAAGGCCTTGAGGTAGGGCGTGGGGATCTCCTCCGCCTTCTCGATGCGCCACAGCGCATCCTTGGCCTTCTGCAGCACCCGGGTGGAGATGTCGGTGCCCAGGATCTCGATGGACCAGCCCTCCGCGGACGGGAGCTGGTCCAGCAGCAGCATGGCGATGGAGTACGGCTCCTCCCCCGTCGAGCAGGCGGCGCTCCAGACCCGGATGGACCGGGGGCGCCTTCCGGCCCGAGCGTCCCCCACCCATCTGGGCAGCACGTGGGTCTTCAGGAATTCGAACTGGTGGGGCTCCCGGAAGAAGTGGGTCTCGTTGGTCGAGATCCGGTCCAGCATCTCGATGCGCTCGGCCTCGTCCTTCTGGACGGCCTTGAAGTACTCCCCGTAGCTGGTCAGGCCCAAGGCCCGGAGCCGCGCGTGGAGGCGGCCCCCCAGGAGGGCCAGCTTGTGGTCCGCGAGGAAGATCCCGGATTCCCGGTGGATCAGGTCCTGGAAGGCGCGGAACTCCTCCTTCCGGATCGAGTAGTCTCCCGCGGCCTCAGACGCGGGGGAGGCGGGACGCCGCGGTTGGTCCATGGCTGGGGGTGGCCTTTCAGTCGCCCGACGCGGGTTCAGCGCCTTCCGGCGGCGCCTCCGCGGCCTGCCCTGCGATGGCGGTGACCGAGGAGAGCTCGGAGGGGGACAGGGCCTTGTCGATGTCCAGGACCATCACGAACTTCTTCCCGGAGCGCCCCATCCCGAGCAGGTACTCCAGCTTGACCTTGGTCCCGAAGTCCGGCGCGGGCTCGATCTGCTCCTCCGGAAGGTCGACCACCTGGCTGATCGAATCCACGATCACTCCCATGGTGGTCTTGTCCTCGCCCGCGCCCACTTCGACGATCACGACGCAGGTCCGCTTCGTGACTTCCCGCTCGGGAAGCCCGAACTTCAGCGCCAGGTCCACCACGGGCACCACGGCGCCGCGCAGGTTGATCACCCCGCGCACCGTCGGAGGGGCCCCGGGCACCTTGGTGACCGTCCCGTACTCCAGGATCTCCCGGGCCTTCAGGATCCTCACCGCGAACTCCTCGTCCGCGATGAAGAACGACAGGTACTGGCTTTGGTCGTGGTTGGCCAGGTCGGCCAGAACGCTCGTGTCCATCCCCGCCTCCTCAGAACCGCTTGAAGTGCTGATCTTGGCCGAGGGCGACCGCGGGCTTCATGGCCCGGCCCGCCAGCGGGGCGGGTTCCGGATGCATGAAGTGGGCGGCGGGGGCGTGCCGTGCAACCGCCTCATCACCGGTCACCTTGAAGAAGGCCACCAGCTGCTGGAGGGCTTCCGCCTGGGAGGCGAGCTCCTCCGCCGTGGAGGAGAGCTCCTCCGCCGCCGAGGCGTTCCGCTGGGTGACCTGGTCCACCTGGGTCATGGCCTTGTTCATCTGCTTCACGCCGCTGGCCTGCTCGCGCGACGTGGCCGCGACCTCCTGGACCAGCTCGGCGGTCTTGCGGATGGCGGGGACGAGCTCCTTGAGCTGCTCGCCCGACTTGATGGCCACGCCCACGCTGCCGCCGGCCACTTCGTTGATCTCCTTGGCCGCGCCCTGGCTGCGCTCCGCCAGCTTGCGGACCTCGGTGGCCACCACGGCGAAGCCCCGGCCATGCTCGCCGGCCCGCGCCGCCTCGATGGCCGCGTTCAGCGCCAGCAGGTTGGTCTGGTAGGCGATCTCCTCGATGATCGAGATGCGCTCGGCGATCATTTTCATGGCCTCGACGGTCTTCTCCACGCTCTGGCCGCTCTCGTCGGCGTCGCGGGCGCTCTGCATGGCCATCTGCTCGGTCTGCCGGCTGTTGTCCGCGTTCTGCTCGATGGAGCTGCTCAGCTCCTCCAGGCTGGCGGTGGTCTCCTCCACGGAAGAGGCCTGCTCGCTGGTCCCCTGGGAGAGCCCCTGCGAGGTGGAGGACACCTGCTGGGCCGCCGAGGCCAGCGCGTTGGCGCCCGTCCTCACCTCCCCGATGGTCTGGGACAGGTTCTCCACCATGCGGTTGTAGGCGGCGCCCATCTCGGCCAGCTCGTCCTTGCCTGACACGTCGACCTTGTCCCTCAGGTCGCCGTCGGCCATCTTCCGCATGCCCTCGGCCACCCGGAGCAGGGGGACGGAGATGCCCCGGGAGATCCGCCACGCCACCACCAGCGCCGCGATCACCGAGGCGATCGTGACCACCATGACCATCCGGAGGACGGCCTGGGAGAAACCCTGCATCTGCTGGGCCTTCGCGGTCATCTCCTTCTCATGCCTGGTCATCGCCTTTTCCGCAGTGGCCTCGAGCCGGTGGACGGAGTCCTTGAAGGGATCCTCCGCCTTGTTCAGCTCCTGCGAGGTCTTGAACAGGCCCATGTCGATCTGGGGGAGCACGCGCTCGAACTCGGTGCTGTAGGTGCCGAGGTCCAGGCGGATCGCCCGGACGGCATCCTTGTCCTCACTGGTCACGACCTGCTTGTCGGTCTGGTCGAGGGTCTCGACCAGGGAGGCGTGGGTCTCCTTCCACTTCCGGACGTAGCCCTCCCGCTTGGCCGCGTCCTCGTAGTTGAGGAACACATCCTTCTCGTAGCGGCGCAGGTTGAGGGTATCCGTGCCGATGTTCGTGAAGGCCTCGGCGAGGACGTACTCGTGGCTCAGGATGCCGTTGGCTTCCCGGCTGAGCTGGTCGACGGCGTTGTTGCCCACCAGGGCCACGGCCACGAGGAGGGCGGCGATGATCCCGAACGCCAGGAACAGCTTCGTCCTGATCTTCAGGTCTCGGATCGAGAACATGGGGACTCCTTTCTACTTAACAAACGGATGGAACGGTCTGGGTCTGAAGCGGAAATGGGGGGACTTCCAGCCGGAGCCGGCTCAGGGCGCCTCGCCGCGGGCCGCGGTGCGGGCCACCGCCTCACGCAGGAGGGCCGGGACGTCCAGGATCATGGCGACCCGGCCGTTGCCCAGGATGGTGGAGCCCGAGATGCCGATGGTCTGCTTGAACAGGCTGCCCAGCGGCTTGATCACCGCCTGGCACTCGCCCTGGAGGTCGTCCACGGCGATCCCCGCGCGGCCCTCGCCATGGTGTACCACGACGATCTTCCGGCGGCCCTCGCCGCCTGTCCCGAAGCGGAAGAGCTCCTGGAGGCCCAGGTAGGGCAACGGCTCGCCCCTCAGGCTGAGCACGCCGGAACCCTCCACTTCGCTGCGCTGCTCGGCGGGGAGGTCGACGCATTCGACCACCGCATCCAGCGGGATGACGTAGGACTCGTCCCCGGCCGTGACCCCGAACCCCTCGATGATGGCGAGCGTCAGCGGGAACCGGAGTGTGAACGTGGTGCCCTGGCCCGGAACGCTCTTCACGGAGATGGTGCCCCGCAGCCGCTCCACGGCGCGCCGCACGATATCCATGCCGATGCCTCGGCCGGAGAGGTCCGTCACCCGGGTGGCCGTCGAGAACCCCGGCTCGAAGATCAGGGCCTGGAGGTCGGCGTCGCTGAGCCGGTCGACGTCCTCCACGCCGCCCCACTTCCGGGCCTGCGCCAGCAGCTTCTCCCGCGCCATCCCCCCGCCATCGTCGGCGACTTCGATGATCACGAAGGCCGACTCGTGCCGGGCCCTCAGGTTGATGTGCCCGCAGGGGGGCTTGCCCGCGGCCCGCCGTTCCACCCCGTTCTCGATGCCGTGGTCGATGGCGTTCCTGAGGAGGTGGATGAGGGGCTCCCGCAGCTGCTCGACCACGGCGTTGTCCACTTCCACGTCGCTTCCCTCGATGGCGAGGTCGATCTCCTTGCCCGTGTGGAGGGCCAGGTCCCGAACCGCCCGGGTGTACCCCTGGAAGAGGGTGCCGACCGGCACGAGCCGGGCCTGCATCACATGCTCCTGGAGCTCGATGAAGAGGCGGTCCATGTCCCGGTGGGCGTCCTGGATGGCGGAGGCTTTGGCGCCGGCGAGCGTGGCGATCTGGGTGTCCAGCCGGCCGCGGCTGATGGCCAGCTCCCCGACCAGGTCCAGCATCCGGTCCAGCTTGGCCACCTTCACCCGGAGGGTCTTGGCGGTGTCCCGGGCCCGGGATCGCCGCTCGGCTCCGGCCTGGGGCTCCTGCTGCGCCATCCCGCCCCCGTGTGAGGCGCCTTCCAGCTCGTTCAGCAGCTCCCGGGTGCCGGCCGGCATCAGGCTCGGATCCTCGGCCCCCGCCAGCGCCCGGAGGGCGTCCACGGAGCGCAGGAGGATGGTGGCCAGGGCGGGCGTGAAGGGCTGGGCCCCTCCGGAGATCTTCTCCAGCAGGCTCTCCAGCCCGTGGGCGAATTCCGTCATGGCCGTGTAGCCCACCATGGAGGCGTCCCCCTTGATGGTGTGGGCGATCCGGAAGATGGTCTTGGCCAGGGCCTTGTCCCCGGGCTGCCGCTCCAGCTCGATCAGGGCCCCCTCGAATTCGTTCAGGTGCTCGCCGGTCTCGGCGAAGAACGTGGCACGGATGGCATTGAGATCGATGTCCATGCGGCCTCCTAGAGCGTCCTCACCAGCACCGCGCCATCCAGGGTCTGGAAGTGGATCTTCCGGCCGCGGGCGCCCTCCACATCCTCGCTCACCACGCGGATGCCGTGGGCGGCGAGCCGTTCCCGAGCCACCTGCACGTTCTTGAGCCCGAGGTGGTTGGCGCCGGGGGCCGCCGATCCCAGCACGCAGGCCCCACCGAAGAGCTTGGCCTGGAGCCGCCCGAGGGATCCGCCCGCCCGGGCCGCGGCGCTGATCAACAGGTCCGTGGCCGAATCGCCGTAGCGCGCGGAATCGGGCTCGCCCGCCGGATGGTGGGCGAGCAGGAAGTGGTTCATGCCCCCGACCCGCGAGACGGGGTCCCAGAGGCAGACCGCCACGCAGGAACCCAGGATCGTGGTCATGGTGCAGGGCACAAGGGACACATGCAGGTGTCCGGGATGCAGGTAGACCGATACACCACCGCTGGCGGCATCCGCCGGGATCCAGCCTGGGGTGGGCAAGTGGGGCATGGGTCTCCTTGGTGCGGTCGAGCGCCGGGGGGTGGCTACTTCCCGCCCTTCACGAATTCCTGAAGCTTCAGGCGGTAGAGGGCCATGGCCGCGTTCGCGGCCAGCAGGTCGAAGAGCTCCCGGTCGAGGGGCTCGAGGCCGGACTTCTGGGGCAGCAGGCGATACATGGCGACGGCGCCCACCGTCTCGTCCCCGACGCTCATGACGATGCTGGCCGAGGGCCTGGAGACGTCCAGCTCATCCATGCTGAGAACCGCCGGATCCGTCACGTGCATCTTCCGGGACTTCAGGTGGCCGGCCAGGACCCCGTCGGGACGGGTCATGCTGGCCAGGAAGTCCTCGGGCAGCCCCATGGAATCGCAGACCTGCCATCCGCCGGCACCGTTCGGCTCGAGCAGTGCGAACTCCTCGCAGCCGACCAGGTTGATGACGATCTCCCGGATGGCGTCAACAAGCTCCGCCCGGTCCAGCGCGCTGTTGAGCCGGTAGCTCGCCACGTAGAGGTTCGCCAGGTTGGTGTTCTGCTGTTCGATGGCCAGCTGCTGCTCGGTGGACTTCTGGTTCGCGTTCACCTGGGCGGTCAGCCGCTCCCGCAGGGCGCTCAGCTCGCTCATCTGCTGGTTGGCGCCGGCCTCCAGCTCCTCGACCCGCTTCTGGAGCGCCACACGCTCGCACTCGAGGGTGGCGACGAGCTCCCTCAGCCCCTCGTTGTCCTCGCGGAGGCGGCGCTCGTACTCGCGCGTCTCCTCCAGCACGCGGCGGACGTAGGATTCTTGGTTGGGTTCGTTGGCCACGGAAAGCTCCAGCAATCGGCTGCGGTTGTTCGGGACCGGAAAGGCTCCAGGTGTCAGGAACCGATGAGGTTGTTGATCTTGCTCAGCAGCTCGGATCCGTTGATGGGCTTGGTGACGTAGTCGTTGCAGCCGACCGTGTAGCCGGTCTCGATGTTCACGCCCTCGCCGCGGGTGGTCACCATGATCACGGGGATGTCCTTGATCTCCTCATGGGCGCGGATCTCCCGCAGGGCGTCGAAGCCGTCCATGCGCGGCATCATCACGTCCATGAGGATCAGGTCGGGGCGCTCCTTCAGCGCCGTCTCGAACCCGGCCTCCCCGTCCCTCGCGATCAGGATGTCGAAGGGGCTGTTCTTGAGGATCATCTGCTCGACCATGAGCACCGTGCTGGAGTCGTCGACGAGCAGGATTTTTTTCCGTTGGGTCATGGGGCCCTCAACACGAGAAGGACCGGGGGCGTCAGCGCGTCCCGGTGCTGTTCGAAAACCGGCATCTACTACAGCCGGGATTGCAAATCGGCGGCCAATCCCGGCACATAAATGCATCAATACATATAATAGAAGTTATACATTATGGGTCGACGAATCCGGAATCCGGGTCTTAGATCAGAATCTGTCCATGGCGGTCAATGTTTGACCGGTCAGGACGCCAGGCCCAGCCGCTCCCCGGGAAGCCTTCAGCCCATCGCCGCTTCCAGGCGCGTGACCAGGCGCTCCAGGTGGGAGCTGAGGGCGTCGATGGGATCCGGCGTCTCCCGCCGGCCCCGCTCCGAGCGTACCCAGCGTCGCAGCAGGGACAGGGTCTGGGGGTCGCGGACGCCCAGCTTCTTGGTGGACTGGATGAGGATCTTGGTCAGCCGCGTCCGGCCCGAGCCCGCTCCCTGGGTTTCCTGCAACTGCTGGCTGAGCCGGAAGGCCTCCTTCGCCACCATGAGGTCATGGCTGATGAGGGGCATCCGGGCGTTGATGCGGCCCAGGAATTCCTCCAGGTAGCCGAACAGCTCCTCCACCAGCTCGGTCCCGCTCACCAGCGCGAACTCCAGGTCGCTCTGGGCGTCCAGGATGCGGCCGAAGGCCGCGGTCAACCGGTCCATTTCGGAGCGGTCGCGGGCCCGGATGAGGAAGAACTCAGGGCTCCGGCGGAAGGCGTTCACGTGGTTGTGGGCCTGGAAGAGGGTGAGCGAAAGCCGCAGGTAGTCCTTCTCGCGGACCTGGGTCCGGAGCCTGGGCAGGAGCCGGGCGAGCTGCTCCCACAGGCGGTAGAGGCGCTGGCGCAGCTGGTCGCCCTCGTCCTTCAGCGTGGGGGAATTCGGGAACATGCTCTGCCGCAGTTCAGCGGAGAAGGTCCTCACCAGGTCGGCCATCAGCTGCCGCTGGTGGTTGATGAGGCCGCTCTTCAGGTGGTCGAGGGTGAGCGCGAGGTGGTCGGCGTCCGCCTGGGCCAGGGCCTCATGCAGCAGCTCGTGGATGCTGGTCAGGTCCTGGCTCAGGGTGAACACCGCCTGCTGGAGGAAGGCCGACAGCAGCAGGGTCTCCTCCGTCCCCTTCGGAAGGCCCTCCATGATCTTGCTCCGGCCCAGCTGGTCCCCGAGCCGCGCCAGCTCCCGTTCCACCACGAAATAGATGGGCACCGCCGCGTAGCGCTCCTGCTCGGTCATGTTCCCCGCGGGGGGGATCGGGTCCACGAGGCCCAGGATGGTCAGGTGAGAAGCCAGGCTGTGGGCGAGCACACGAAAGGCCTTGGGCTGGGATCCGCGCACCCCCTTGAGGGTGGCCCGGACCTCCTGGGTCAGCATGGATTCCAGCCGCCCGCTGTCATAGCGGGGCAGCGACCAGCCGAGGTGGTTCCAGAGCCAGGTGAGGCTGCCGCGGATCTGCTCCAGGGCCCCCCAGTTGATCCCCTGGTCCAGGGGCCACAGGAGGATCAGGCGAAGGGTGTCGAGCACGTGCTGGACCAGCAGCAGGGGCTCGACCCGCGAGAGGGTCTCGCGGGGCACGAAGGTCTCCATGAGGTCCACCAGCCGGTGGATGGCCTCGATGGGCCGGCCCTCCGCGCCCTGGAGGGCCCGGTTGAGGGCCTTCATGCGACTGTTGAGCTGGGACACCCGCTCCTCACCCCCGGGCCCGTCCACGAGGACCGCCAGCAGCTCCTTGAAGCTGTCCCGGCGCTCCTGGAGGAAGGCCGCCCAGTCGTCCAGGAGCTGGAAGGGGTCCTCCGGCCCGAAGGAGGTGGCCATGGTCCGGAGGGAGGCGACCAGGTCCAAGAGGTAGACCACCCAAGCCGGTTCCTTGTGGGTCTGGAGGACCTCGAGGTGGGCCTCCTGGGCCAGGGCCTTCAGCTCGTTCAGGGCATGGGACAGGACCAGCCCCATGGCCACGCGGTCCTTCCCCTGCTTCGGGCCGGAGAGATGGTTGAGGAAGACCAGGAACAGGCCCAGGGAGCGCTGGAGCTTCGCCTGCTGGGGCGCGGCCAGGGCGGGCGCCGCCTGGCTGGGCCCGGAGTCCAGCAGGGGCCCCAGCTCCCCTTCCGTGAACTGGAGGATCTCCTTCAGCAGCTGGAGATCCTGCTGGGAGAGCGCTTTGCCCCTGACCAGTTTCCGGGCCTGCATCAGGGGGTTGGACTCGCGCTCCACGGAGGACATGGCCAAGAGGATAACCCGCTTCACCAGCCTCCCAGGGCGCCGGCGGCGGCTTGTGACTCAGCCCTTCAGCAGCCGGTCCTCCGCCAGGCGCAGCATGTGCTCGGCGGCCAGGACGCCGTCCTGGTGGTTCATGCGCTGGAAGTGGCCGCGCAGGTGGCGCAGCGTGCGCGGGATGGCCGGCGCGAAGTGGCACTTGTGGCGGTGCACCAGCTGGTGGCCGAAAGTGCCAAGGGCCTTGAGGTTGCGCTGGAGGGCGCTGAGGTTCAGCTCCTCCAGCAGGGCCTCGTGGTTCCAGCCCAGCTCGGTCTGGAGGGGCCCCACCAGGGCCCGCCCGGCCTCCCGGGACCAGTCCCAGTAGCCGTCATAGAGGATGCTGGCCAGGTCGTAGGTGGCGGCGCCCCGGCGGGCGTCCTGGAAGTCGATCACCACCAGCCGGTCCCCGTGGACCATGAGGTTGCGCACGTGGAAGTCGCGGTGGGCGAAGAAGTGGGCCCGGGTCTCCAGGCTGGCGTGGGCCTCCTCCATCATGCGGTCCAGCCAGCGGGGCGGGTCCTTCTGGAGGAAGTCGTGGAAGAAGTTGACCCGGCAGTACTCCCACTCGAAGGCGAACTTGGCCTGGTCGAAGGCGCGGCCCATGAAGAATGCGTGGGCGGGGGCCCCCAAGGTGAGAGGGCCCGCCAGGGTGGCCAGGAGCCAGCCCGCCTGCTCGGCCCAGCGGAGCTCCTCCTCGGGATGCTCCACCAGGCGGCGCTCCAGGGAGGTATCGCCCAGGTCCTCCACCAGCAGGCATCGGTCTCCGTCGTCACACTGGAGGATGGTGGGCACCCGCAGCACGGGATCCAGGTAGGCCTGCAGGGCCCGGAACTCAAAGTAGCTGTCGTCGGGCTTGTCGGGGGTGTCGAGGGGATGCAGGACCACCAGCGCCGTGCCCAACTGGGGATGGGCCACCCGCGTGTACTGCCGCGCGCCCGCGTCCCCGGCCAGGGGATGCGGATCCGACAGGTTCCAGCGCGCCAGGGCGCGGGCGAGGCGAGGGTCCATTCCTTCAGGGTAATCCCAGAGGGTGATCGGAGCATGGCGTTCCTGGCCGGGAATCGGGGCTCAACGCCACACGATCCCTGTCGTAGACCCCCCATTCCCGGAGCCCCCATGCGCCTGCTCGCCTGCCTGCTGGCCCTCCTCCTCCCCCTGGGGGCGGAGGAGGCCGTGGATGCCCTCGTCCGCGGCCACATGGCCCATGCCCACATTCCCGGCGCGGCGGTGGCCATCCTCCGCCAGGGCCGGATCGAGAAGCTGGCCGCCTACGGCACCGCCAGCCTGGAGTCCGGGAGCCCCGTCACGCCCGACACCCCTTTCCAGATCGCCTCCAGCACCAAGCTGTTCACGGGCGTCCTGCTCATGCAGCTGGTGGAGGAGGGCAGGCTCCGCCTCGACGCGCCGATCTCCACCTACCTGGGCGACGTACCGCCCGCCTGGCGCGCCGTCACGGTGCGGCAGCTGGCCGCCCACGCCTCGGGCCTGAAGCCGGTCATGGCCATGGGCGGCCCGGTCACCCTGGAGCAGGCCGTGAAGGGCACCCTGGCCGAGCCCCTGGCCGCTGCGCCCGGTGCGGTCTCCGCCTACGGATCCGACGACTTCTCCGTGCTGGCCCTGATCCTGGAGAAGGCCGGCGGCCGCCCCTTCCAGGAACTGCTGCGGACGCGCATCTGGCAGCGCATCGGAACTACCGGCTGCGCCTTCGAGGACGCCACGGAGGTGGGCCTTACGCGCACGGCGGAGGTGATCCCCGGCCGGGCCCGCGTGTACCAGTGGCAGGGAGACCGCCAGCGCCTCCACTGGTTCCGCTACCCGCCCCACACCTATGCCGCCGGGGGCGCCTTCGTGAGCCTGCGGGACCTGGCCGCCTTCCTCCTGGCCCTGGACCAGGGCAAGCTCCTCGGTGCCGGGCGGGAGACCCTGTGGACGCCCTTCCAGCTGAACGACGGCCATCCGGCCTCCTTCGGCGCCGCCTGGGCCGTGGGCACCCTGGCGGGGCGGCCCTGGGGCGGCCACAGCGGTGGCCCCGCCCTGGCGGACGTGATCTACCACCCCCAGGAGCGGCTGGGCGTCATCGTCCTCACGAACCAGCAGCGGCTCGCCCCGGTGCTGGCCCGCGCCATCGCGGCTCGCCTGCTGGGTCCCGGCCCCCTGGCCCTGGAAGCGGCGCCGCCGGATCCGGACCCCGCACTCACCACCCGTCATGCCGCCCTGATGGCGGCCCTGGCCCAGGGCCGCGCCGAGGCCTCAGCCTTCAGCGGCGAGGCCGCGAAGAGCCTGCCCGAAGCCGCCGGGTGGTTGGATCTCCAGCTGGCGCCCTACGGCCCGGTCCAGCGGACGGTTTTCCTCGATGAGCAGCGGCGGGAGGGGCGGCGCGTCCGGACCTACCGCGCCTTCCATACCTCGGGCGTGGTGGTGGCCTGGACCTTCACGCTGGACGGCGAGGGCCGCGTCGCCGACTTCGATCTGAGAGAGGAATGACCCTCAGAGCCCCAGCCGCACCTGGTGGCCACTCTCCTCGAACCAGAGGGCGTCCTCGTCCGTGACAGCCGCTGGAGGCGCCGCACCGGGTCCCAGAACGCAGCGGGCCAGCTGCCCCGCCGGGCGGGCCGTCGGATGCAGGTAGCAGCCCGGGAGCCGCCCTTCCCGGTCGGGCGCCAGATCCGCGGCGGCCTCGATGAGGGCCCGGGGCGTCCCCACCTCCCGCCAGGGGAAGGGCTCGACCACGACGCCGTGGTGGAAGGGCAGCCGGGGCCTCAGGTCGTTCACCTCGCTGGGCCCTTCCGGCAGCAGGGCCAGGGCCTCCGGGGACCAGGCGGCGGCGCCCGTGAAGTGGTAGGGACCCCACGGGCCGGACACACCCTTCGGCAGGACGCGGCCGTCGTGGTCCATCCACACCGGATTCCAGTCTCCGCCAGGATGGGGCACCAGCAGCCAGCTGAGCGTCGCCCGGCCCTCGCGGTGCCGGGCCCGCAGCAGGTCGAAGGGCACCTCGTCGGCCCAGATGTCGGCGTTCCACACCAGCAACTCGGCCGCCACGCGCCCCAGGGCGTGGCGCAGACCCCCGGCGCTCCCCAGCAGCTCCGGCTCGTCGCAAACTTCGATCCCGTCGGCCACGGCGCGCAGGCGCTCCGCGTGCAGGTGGGCGTTGCAGGCGATCCGCGTGGCCCCGGATCGGCGCAGGGCCTCGACCCCCCACTGCAGGAGCGGCCTCCCCCGCAGGGTCCAGGCCGGCTTGGGCAGGCAGGCGCTCAGGGACCCCATGCGCGTGCCCAGGCCCGCGGCCAGGAGGAACCCATCGAGAGGCTCAGGCATCGGCGTCTTCCCTGGCGCCGGGCTCCGCCGGCAGAGGCTTCAGCAGGAACTGCCCGGGGGCCAGGCCGCGCATGGACAGCACGCGGATGCGCCAGCCCTGGAGCCGCAGCTCATCGCCCGGACGCAGCACCCGGCCCAGGCGCTCCTGGAAGAAGCCGCCCAGGCTCACGGAGCCCGCCTCGGCCTGGAGGTCCAGCCCCAGGTGGTCCACCAGCTGCTCCAGCATGACGTCGCCCTGGGCCAGCCAGGCCCCGCCCCGGGTCTTCCGCAACTGGATCGCCTCGCGGTCGAACTCGTCCTGGATCTCGCCCACCAGCTCCTCCAGCACGTCCTCCAACGTCACCAGGCCGTCCACGCCGCCGTGCTCGTTCACCACCAGGGCCAGGTGCTGCTTGCGCTGCTGGAACTCCAGCAGCAGGCCCTGGATGGGCTTCATCTCCGGCACGAAGAAGGCCGGCCGCGCCAGGGCCCGCAGGTCCACGGGCGCCGGACCGTCCTGCATGGCCCAGAGCAGCTCCTTGAGGTGCACGACGCCCACCACCCGATCCAGATCGCCTTCCACCAGCGGGATGCGGGTGTGGATGGTGGTGCGGGCCAGGGCCAGGTTGGCCTCCAGGTCCTGGTGGAGGTCGAAGGACACCACCTGCGCCCGGGGCACGGCGATCTCCTTCACGGTGCGGCGGCTGAAGTCGAAGAGGTTCTCGATGAGCTCCTTGCGATCAAGGTCCAGGCGGCCTTCCGCCTGGCTGCGCTCGAGCATGCGGCGGAACTCGGCCTCGGAGGGCACCAGGTCCTCCACGCCGGCTTCGGGATGGATGCCCACTGCCCGCAGCACCAGGTGGCTCAGGCGGATGAGGACCCAGGTCAGGGGGCGCACCAGGCGGGACCAGGCCAGCAGGGGCGCAGCGGTGCGGAGGGCCCAGGGCAGGGCGGCGCGGATGGCCAGGCTCCGGGGCACCAGCTCCGCCAGCACCACGTCCAGGGTGGTCATCACCAGCAGGGCGAGGCCGGAGCTCACGGGCGCGACCATCGCGGGCCAGGGCAGGTGGCCGAACAGGGCCCGGAAGAGGTGGCTGAACAGCTCCTCTCCCACGGCGCCGAGGGCCAGGGCGCAAAGCACGATGCCAGCCTGGATCGAGGAAAGATGGTGGCCCAGCGCGCGATGGACCTCCAGCGCGGAGGCCGCGCGGGAGTCGGCGTCCGCCAGGGCCTCCAGCTGCGTGGGGCGCACGCGCACCGCCGCGAACTCCGCCATCACGAAAAACGCGCTGAGCAGGAGGAGGGCGACGCAGACGAGGGCTGCGAGGAGGGACATCGGGATCCTCAGCCCTTGGCGAGGTCGGATCCCCGCCGCAGGTGATCCTGGACTTCCCGGAGGAGGGTATCCAGGTTCCGGAGGCGGTCCCGGTGCTCGGAAAGCTGGCCGTAGGCGGCCTGCTTCTCCCGCTCGAGCACCGCGTGGGCCTCCCGCTGTTCCACCAGCTCCTGCTTCAGCCGGGCCAGCTCCGCCTCCTTCTGGTCCATCCCGTTCATCAGCTCCAGCCGCTCACCGTCGTGCTGAACGAGGGCCTCGTCGAGCTGCTGGCGCAGCCCCGCCACCTGGGACGTGAGTCGGAGGGCCTCCTTCTCGCGCTGCTGGAGCGCCTCCTGGCTGGACTGCAGCTCCTGCTCACGCTCCTGGGCACCGGCGACGCTGGCGGCGAGCTCGGCCTCCGCCTGCTTCAGGCGGGCCTTGAGTTCCGCCTGCTCCCGCTCCTGGACCTGCATGGCGGACTTCAGCGCTGCCAGGTCCTTCTGGAGCCGGTCCGAGGTCGTCCGGGCGTCCTCGGCCTCCTGTCGGGCCGCGGCGAGGTCCCGGTCCCGGGCCGCGATTTCATCGAGGTTCAGGGTGGCGGCCCCGATGCGCTCATGGAGGTAATCCTCGGCCTCCCTGAGCTGCTGGTCCCGCACCCGCAGCTCCTCGCGGAGGGCGACGACCTGCTCCTCCAGCAGGTGGGCGCGGGTGGTGTCCGGGGGCCGCGTGGACCGGCTCTGTTTCGCGGCGGCGGGAACGGGAGGGGCCGGCGGCGGTTCGGGGCTGGGCGCCGGCACTGACTTCGGCGCCGGAGTAGGCGCGGCCATCGCGCCTCGCAGGTTGTCCAGCCAGTCGTCGCCTCCCTCCACGTCCGCCAGATCGCCCAGGGGATTGTCTGGATCCACCGCGCGGGCGGGAACCAGGGGCGAGAGGGCCGCCACCAGGGCGCTGGGGGCGATGGGCTTGCGCAGATAGACGTCCGCCCGGCCCTTGAGGCTCTGGTGCCTGCGGTACTCCTCTTCCGTGGCCTTGGCGCTGATGAGGGCGATCTTCAGCGCGGCCAGGGCCGGCTGCCTGCGAAGGGTCGAGCAGAGCGCGTAGCCCTTGTTGTCCGCCACCTCGACGCAGATGAGCGCGGCCGCAAAGCCGCCCCGCTCCAGGCGCTCCACCACGCCGTCCGGCGAGCTGGCCACCTCCAGATCGAAGGCCGCCTCCAGGCTGACCTTGTGCTCCTTGAGGAAGCTCCGGTCGCTGTCCACAAGAAGGAGGCGCAGGCCCATGGTTGATCCTTACCCTGGTTGAACCTTCGAGTTTACCCTGAACGGCCGGAGCCCCGGGTGGACCGGGGCTCCGGATCGGGTCACGGCCAGGTTCAGCGGGGCGGGATGGCCAGGGTGATCTTCTGGGCCCCGTTGGGGCTCTGGATGAAGAGCAGCAGGGTCTTGCCGCCGGCCTTCTTCACCTGGGCGTTGAACTCGGCCAGGTTGTTCACGGGCTGCCGGCCCACCTCGGTGATGACCAAGCCGGGGGCCAGGCCGCGCTCGGCCGCCGGGGAGCGGGGATCCACGGAGGTGACCACCACCCCCTTGAGCCGTCGCTTCACATCGAGGGGCTCGACCGTGAACCCGTATAGCTTCTCCAGGTTCACGCCCTTCACCTCGCCCTGGGCGCCCTGGCCGCCTTCCTCCTCGGATTCCTCGCCGGAGTCGCGACGGCGCTGCTCTTCCAAGGCCTTCCGATCCCCCAGCGTAGCCGTCAGGGTGAGGGTCTTGCCGTCACGCCAGACGTTGAGCTTCACGGTATCGCCCGCCCGGCGGCTGGAGATCGCGCTCACCAGCTCGTCCTGGCTGCGCACGGGCTGACCGTCCACCGCGGTGATGACATCCAGGCGCTGCACGCCCGCCTTGTCCGCCGCCTGGCCCTTCTCCACGGTGCTCACCACCACGCCCTCCTTGGCGCCCAGGGCGTCCTGGTAGGCCTGGTCCAGGTCCTGCGGCCCCACGCCAAGGTAGCCGCGGCTCACCGGCTTGCCGCTGCGAAGGTCCTTGATGATGCGGTTCACCTGACTGATGGGCACGGCGAAGCCGATGTTCTGGCCCGCGGGGTTGATGGCGGTGTTGATGCCGATGACCTCACCCTTGAGGTTCAGCAGGGGGCCGCCGGAGTTGCCGCGGTTGATGGCAGCGTCGGTCTGGAGGAAGGAGCTGACGCCGGTGTCGAGCTTGCGGCCCTTGGCGCTGATGATGCCCTGGGTGACGGTGTGCTCCAGGCCGAAGGGGTTGCCGATGGCCACCACCCACTCGCCGATCTTGAGGGAATCCGACTCGCCCAGCTTGGCGAAGGGCAGGTGGGCGGCGTCGATCTTGATGAGGGCGATGTCCAGTTCCTTGTCCTTGCCCAGGACCGTGGCCTTGTAGCTCTTCCCGTCGCTGATCTTCACCTCCAGGGAATTGTCCGCGGCGCCGCCCATGCTGGCGATGACGTGATAGTTGGTGAGGATCTCGCCCTGCGGGCTGATGATCACGCCAGAGCCGCCGGAGACCGCGCGCTGTTCGTCCTCGCCGCCCCTGGGGGACCGGCGCTGCTGCGGCCCGCCAGGGCCGAAGAAGAAGTCGAAGAAGTCATCGCCCCCGATCTGGGGGTGTTGGAAGCGCTGGTTCTTCACGAAACTGGTGTTGGTGATGGCCACCACGGTGGGGTTCAGCTTCTCGGCCACCTCCGCGATGGGCGGGAGGCGATCCGCTCCCCGTGCCTCCACCGTCACCGGCTTCTCCTCCTGCGCCTGGGCCTGCCAGCCGTAGCTGAGCCCCATCCCCAGGGCCATGCAACCGGCCGCGAAGGCCGACAACCCCAAGATCTGCTTCATCTGACGATTCATGGATTCCTCACTTGCCGGATCCCCGGCATGCCTTTCGATGACCGCAGTCCCATGAAGGTTCCCGCTGGCCTTTCAGGACCGCCCCGGATAATCTGAATGGTCCGACGGCGGCTGTAGCTCAGTTGGTTAGAGTACTGGATTGTGATTCCAGGTGTCGTGGGTTCGAGTCCCATCAGCCGCCCCAGATCGAAAGCCCCCCGCCAGGGGGGGTTTTTATTGGGGGAGAACCGGGCTCGAACCCACGACAGAAACAACGGCGGCCCGTCAGGCCCCAGCGAGGAGGCTCCACTGGAGCCTCCGCAGCGCTCGGGGGCCGGGGCCAGCCGTTGGCCGGGTTCGAGTCCCATCAGCCGCCCCAATTGCAAAGGCCCCGCGCGCGGGGCCTTTGCAATTGGGGAAGTCCTTGCGGGACTCGGACCCACCCCGGCCATGTGTGCATGGCCGGGGTTCAGCGTCGAGTGGGACCGCGGAGACAGCCCGGTGGGCTGTCGGGAGCGGGACCGGCAGACCGCGCAGCGGGATGCGGTTCGAGTCCGTCCGGGTGGGGCGAGGACCCCAGCAGATCGCCTGATGGGGCCCGGTCCCGGCAAGGCCTTCTGAAGCCAGACCCCGGGCCCGCCTTGCCCAGATCCACCCCCGCTGGCCGTGCCCGCCCGGAACCCCGGCTTGGAGGAGAAGGTATAAACATTTTTTTTAACCTATTGCTTACAGCTCAAGAGGCATTATTGTTAAATTCCTTCATTCTGAGTACACCATGCATGAAAACACTCCGCAGTCCCCTGATAACGAGGCGCCTGGGCCCCTTGGTTTCCTGAAGCGACCCGCCATCCGGCAGGCCTGCAAGCTGGTCCTGGACACCGGGGTGGCGGCGCTCGCCTGGGTCGTGGCCACCAGCCTGGTGCGCCAGGAGCTGCCGACCCTGTACGGCGCCGCCTCGTGGGTGGGCTTCGCCATGGGCGTGAACCTCGCCTTCCGGTACACCAGCCAGCACTTCCGCCTTCTGGGCATCGAGGAGGCCGAATCCTTCATCTTCGGCACCGTCGTCATGGTGTCCGTCCTCCTGTTGGCCTCCGCCTTCCAGGATCGCCTGGGCCTCGACCTCGATTCCCGCAACCTGCTCCTGGTGGCAGGGCTCATCACCTGTCCCATGTGGCTCGCCCTCCGGCTCGTCTTCGTGGCCGGCTACCAGCGCCTGTCTCAGCGCAGGTTCGCCACGCGGGATCGGCTGAACCCGGCCGGGAACCACGGTCAGTCCGTCCACCGGACCCTCATCGTCGGGGCGGGCCGGGCGGGCGCCCTGCTCTGCCAGGAGCTCCGCGCGAACCCCCAGCTCCAATGCGAGGTGGTCGGCTTCGTGGACGACGCCCTCGAAAAGCAGGGAGTCCGGATCCACGGCATCCCCGTCCTTGGGCACAGTCACCTCCTGCCGGTCTTCATCCAGGAGCGCCAGGCCACCCAGGTGATCCTGGCCATGCCGCGGGTGCCCGGCGCCAAGCTGAAGCAGCTGAGCGAGGTGCTCCAGATCCAGGGCGTGCGGGTGAAGACCGTCCCCGGCATCTCGAATCTCATCGGGGACCGCCCCTGGAAGCCTGAGCTGCGGGACATCGCCATCGAGGATCTGCTCCGGCGGGAGCCCGTGACCCTGGACCTGACCGCCATCAGCCAGGAGGTGGAGGGTTCCGTGGTGCTCATCACCGGCGCGGGCGGCTCCATCGGCAGCGAGCTGGCCCGGCAGGTGGCCCCCTTCCGGCCCGGGCGCCTGGTGCTCCTGGGGCGGGGGGAGAACAGCCTGTGGGAGGTGGAGCGGGAGCTGCGCAAGCAGTTCCCCGGCATGAACCTCGCCGTGGAGCTGTGCGACATCCGGAACCCCCTCAGGCTCCAGCGGGCCTTCGAGTCGTGCAACCCGGCCATCGTCTTCCACGCGGCGGCCCACAAACATGTCCCCTTCCTCGAACGGAACCCCGAAGAGGCCATCGAGAACAACATCTTCGGCACGCTCAACGTCCTGAAGGCCGCCCTCGCCGGCGACGTCCGCATCTTCGTCAACATCTCCACGGACAAGGCGGTGAATCCCACGAACGTGCTGGGTGTGTCCAAGCGGATCGCGGAATCCCTGGTCATGCAGGCGGCGGACGAGGCCCCGGCGGACCGCCGGTTCGTGAGCGTCCGCTTCGGGAACGTCCTCGGCAGCCGGGGCAGCGTGATCCCCCTCTTCCGCGACCAGATCCGGACTGGCGGCCCCCTCACGGTGACCCACCCGGACATGACGCGGTATTTCATGACCATCCCCGAAGCCAGCCAGCTGGTCCTCCAGGCGGGCGTTCTCGGAGAGACGGGGAAGGTCTTCGTCCTCAATATGGGCGAGCCGGTGAGGATCGTGGACATGGCCATGGACATGGCCCGCCTCTCCGGCCTGAACCCGGGCATCGACATCGACATCCAGTTCACCGGCATGCGGCCCGGGGAGAAGCTCTTCGAGGAGCTCTTCACGGAAGGCGAGCAGGGGAACGGGGATCCCCAGGCCAAGGTCTTCGAGGCCATGCAGCCCCCTCCCGATCCCTGGCTCCTGGATGTCTCCCTGCACAAGCTCCGGGATGCCATCCACCTGCCCGAGGGCCAGCGCCAGCGGGAGATGCTCCGCTGCTTCAAGCAGCTCGTGCCCAGCTACCAGCCTTCCTCGCAGGGCCTCGGGCGGTACGCCGAGGCCGCCTCGGGCCCCTCTCCGCCCATGCTCGAGGAAGTCCCCCTGTTCAACTGACCCTCTGGAATCCCTGCCAGATTCCGACCTGGGGGCCCTGCGCCAGGTCGGCCCAGCGGGCGGGATGGTATCGCAGCTTGGAGGGCAGGCCGGGCTCGAACCGGGCTTGGCAGATCACATCGCCTGTGTCGACACCCGCGTCCACGAGATGAACCGTCACGCCCGCGTGGTCGGGGTCGCCGTTGACGAGGGCCCAGTATCCGCCGACCTGCCCGCGGCACTTGGGCGTGATCCCGGAGTGGAGGTTCATCACGGGCACGCGGATGGCGCCGAGGGTCTCCTGTGCCGACGGCCCTTGATCCGCCCCTTGAATCCATTCAGAGCATTCCAAACATTATCGAGGGGTGCCAATCTGTCCCTTGAAGCGATCCCGAAGGGAGGCCGTGTGAATTCCGGCGGTCCATTTCCGATCCAATCCCGGTCCAACACCTCGCCTCGGCATGGTTTCACCGAGTCCCATTCCGAGAACATGCTGCGGGATTCGCTGCTCATCGCGGCGGCATTCACGGGCGCCCAAGTGGCTCTGGTCATGCAGGACGAAATCGGCGCCTGGTACCGTGATGGCAGCGGCCTCACGAGCGAACAGCTCACGGATCTCGAACCAACCCTGTCCCTGGAACCCAACCCCGAATCGAAGGCCCGCCTGCTGGAGAAGCACGGGCTTCTGGTCGCCGAAGCCCTGCCCCTGGTCGATGATCGGCACCTGGTCGTTGGAACCCTGTGGGTGCTATCACCGGAACCACTCACCCTTTCCGAGGCCCAACGGAAAGGGCTGAGATTGCTGGGTGACCACATCCGGATCATCGTGAGCATGGATCGTCAGAAGTCCGAATCCCGCACCACGCCCCGCTCACCTTCGGCCGCGTCGTTTGTGCCGGGACTCGTCCATGAACTCGGCAGCTTCATCTTCGGGATCTCGGCGAGCCTGGATGCCTTCGAGGCGAGGTTCGAAGACGTGGGCGGGATGAGCAAGTACGGAGCCAACATCCGGAGAAGCCTGGACCGGATGAGCTCCTTCATCGTGGAGCTCAGGGAATACGGGTACCCTCAGGGACTCTCCTGGACCATGCTCGCGCTCGAACCCTTGCTGCGGGAGGCCATCGAGCACAACCTTCCCCTGGCCGCGAAAAACGGCCTTGATCTTCAACTCCACATCGAAGGGTCCTTGCCGGCGGTCAATGCCGACAAGCAGGGTCTGCAGTCGGCCTTCACCCGCATGATCGGCCTCGCGCTGCAGCAGGAGGAGCCAGGCGGCCACGTGATGCTCGATGTCGCAAGCAGCCATCCGGGAGGCAGGAGCGCGGTCTCCGGACACCTGGATTTTTCAGATACCAAGATGAAAAATGTCGACATGGTCCGCCTGTTCGAGCCCTTCTACTTCCGGGTTTCTGGCATGGGTCGGCTCACGCTGCCGGGAGCCCGGCGGGTTTTCGAGGCCCACGGAGGGACCCTGACCGCAGGGCCTGGAAGCGAAGGAAGGATGAGGATCAGCTTCATGCTGCCATCGGAATTGTCCTATCCTTTGCGAGCAGCCATTCCACCTTGAGGGTTCCATGGCGAAGGCGAAGATTCTGGTCGTGGACGATGACGAAGTCATTGTCTTTGCGATTCGGGATTACCTGGAACTCCGCGGCTTCACGGTGGATGAGGCGGAGACCTGCGCTGAAGCGGAGATCAAGTACCGCGCGGACGTTTACGATGCCGTCACCCTGGATTACTCGCTGCCGGACGGGAATGCCATCGAGCTGCTTCCGAAGCTCAAGGCCATCGACGCCGGCGTCCCCATCATCCTTCTCACCGGGTATGCGAGCATCGAACTCGCCGTCCGGGCCATCCAGCTTGGAGCCGAGCAATTCCTGGTGAAGCCCCTGGATCTTCCTGCGCTTCTCGTGGTGATCGAGCGGGCGCTTGAAAACCAGAAAAACCGTCGAAAGCAGCTGGCCCGCGACTCGGCAGACCAACCCCAGCGCGCGGTAGACCCCTTCATCGGGGAGAGTCCTGCCATCCATGAGCTGGAGGGGCAGTCCCGCCTCGCGGCCGCGACCGAGAGCCCCATCCTCATTCTGGGCGAGACGGGCACAGGGAAGAGCGAACTGGCCCGATGGATCCACCGGAACAGTTCAAGGGCTTCAGAGCCGATGCTCGAGCTCAACTGTGGGGGACTCAGCAAGGACTTCCTGGAGTCAGAGCTCTTTGGGCACGAGAAGGGGGCCTTCACGGGGGCGGTCGGGGTCAAGGTCGGCCTGCTTGAAGCCGCCCACCGCGGGACCGTTTTCCTGGATGAAATCGGGGACATGGATCTACAGATCCAGCCAAAAGTTCTTAAAGCACTGGAAGAAAAACGCTTCCGTCGACTAGGCGGACTTCAGGACCGGAAGGTGGATTTCCGCTTGATCGCTGCCACCCACCAGCCGCTGGATCGGCTCGTCCAGGAGCAGCTCTTCCGCTCGGACCTCTTCTACCGCATCAGCGCCATTCAGATCCATGTGCCCCCCTTGCGCGAGCGTGCCGAGGACATCCCCGCCTTCGGCCAGATCCTCCTGAACCGGCTGACCCATGATTGCGGGCGGGAGCAGATGCGTCTCTCCCAGGGCGCGCTGATGAAGCTCAAGCATCATTCATGGCCCGGGAACATCCGCGAGCTGCGCAACGTCCTGGAAAGGGCCTTGATGGGCGCCAAGTCTTCCACGATCGAAGCGCAGGACCTGGACTTCGCCTCCAGCCCCGACGGCAAGGGATCCGTGGGGCCCACCAACTTGACCCTGAAGGAGCTGGAGCAGCACTACATCATCCAGGTCCTCAACGAGGAAGGCGGCCATGTGGATCGGGCTGCCAAGCGACTCAATATCCCCCGAAGCACCCTCTACCAAAAACTCAAGACTTACGGACCCGAACCGTCCAGATTCTAGAATTCAGATCCGAAGTTCAGACTTGGCCTTTTCCAGAGGGATCGCTCCTGCTCTGTTTTGTTGTTATTAATCCTTGCAACACGCGATTTAACAAGTTGTGATCCGGTTGGTTCGGGGTGGCACCTCCGTTGCTGTTCGTTAGCTGCGGAGGTTCTAATGCAGGTCAGAAAAATTTTCACCGCGCTTCAGGGGATGGCCATTGTCGGAATGCTGATTCTGACGGCGGCCTGCTCCGGAGGTGGCGGCAGTAATGGTTCAGGAAATGCAGGCACGACTGCCCCGGCGGATGCCGTGACTGTCGCCCTGGTCGGTGTCCCAGCCGATGTCAATGTCAGCGACACCGTGCCCGTCACGGCCCAGGTCCAGGGCGCCACCAACATGGCCGTGACCTGGACGGTAGACGGCGTCCCGAACGGCAATAGCGAGGTAGGCACGATCTCCGGCAGTGGAAACGCCGTCACGTACACGGCCCCCACGACGGAAGGCAGCTACGTGCTGGCGGCCACCAGCGTCATGGACACCACCAAGTCCGCCAAGACCCAGGTGCATGTCCGCAAAGCCACCAATTCCGCCACCGTGACGCTGAGCCCTGCCGGCGCGACCATCAGCACCGGTGCCACCCAGGCCTACTACGCGGCGGTGTCTGGCTCCGAAAGCCAGACGATCACCTGGTTCGTGGATAACGTCTCCAACGGCAACGCCACGGTTGGCGCCCTCACGCCCAACGGCGACGGGGCCCACATGCTCTACACGGCCCCGGCAGCCGGTGGCACGCACACGATCAAGGCCGTGGCGACCAACGCATCCAACGCCAGCGTGAGCGGGTCCACCACCGTCACGGTGCAGGGAACCCTCGCCCCTTCGGTGCCGCCCGCCATCACGACTCAGCCCCTGAGCATTGCCGTGAACGCGGGCCAGACGGCCACCTTTAGCGTGGTCGCCACGGGCACCGCCACCCTGAGCTATCAGTGGAGCAAGAACGGGACCGCGATCAGCGGCGCCACCTCCGCCAGCTACACCACGCCGGCCACCAGCACGGCGGACAGCGGCGCAGCGTTCACCGTGGTGGTGACCAATGCCGCGGGCAGCGTGACCTCCAGCGCGGCGACCCTCACGGTGAACGCCGTGAATGGCGTCCAGACGGGATGGGCCGGGTTCGGCTATGCCACCACCGGAGGCGCTGGGCAGCAGGTGGTCCACGTCACAAACCTCAACGACTCGGGGCCCGGAAGCTTCCGCGCCGCGGCAGGTTCAAACCGGACCATCGTGTTTGACGTGGCGGGGACCCTTCCCGTATCGAGTCCCATCAACTTCAGCTCCTGCTCCAATGTCACCGTCGACGGGACTTCAGCACCAGCTCCAGGCATTACCTTCACTGGTTACCAGATGGTGTTCTCCAGCTGCAACAATATTATCGTCAAGGGGATACGGAATCGGTGTGGTATTGCCGGAAGCAATGGCGAGGGCATCCAGTTCCAGCCCGACAACTACAACGTGGTGATCGATCACTGCTCCTTCTCGAACTACGGGGATGAAGGGATCGACATCTGGCACGGGAACCATGACTTCACGATCCAGAACTGCATCATCGGAGCGGGGATGCCTGGGAGTCCCAACTACCCTTGCTTGATCGGTGGTGGGAACTACAACATCACCTTCTACCACAACCTTATTTCGAATGGTTACTACCGCATTCCGGCTATTGGTTGGGATGACGCCAACGGAACCGCCGCTCCTGGTATCTGCGCTGAGGTCATCAACAATGTCGGATGGAAATACTCATCCAACTACGGCATTGAAATCTACTGGGGCGCGAAGGCCAACGTGCTTGGGAACTACATGTATAACGCGGTCAACCCAGGCAATACAGCCGCCGTGCACGTTGACACGAGTAGTGGCGCTCCGGCCCAGTGCTATTCGAATGGAAACTTCTCCAAGGACGGATCCAGCATCGGCAACAATATGTCCTCTCCATTCTCGGTGCCCTCCGCGGCCCGGATCACGGCGACCAGCGCCCTGGATGGAGCCAACTACGTGAAGGCCAATGCCGGATGTCGCGTGGGTGGACTCGATGCTTATGATCAGGCCCTCATCAACGACTTGAGTTTCTAGGCACGTCGGGAATCAGCCTCCTTGGTCATCGCGGTGCAGTCGTTCCGCCAGGTGACCAAGGAGCTGCTGCGTACGGACAGACGTTCCATTGTTGCGGATCGCGGCGGGCGCGGGCGCCACGGCCTTCCACCTGCCGCACCGCATGGAACAGCAGGGCCCCAGGTCCGCCCTGGGCCCGGTCAGCGCGGCTGTCCGTTCCCCGACAAGGTGTTGCGAGAGACGCCCTCCACGGACGAATCGGAGGAGTTGATCCCCCGGCCCAGGTTGCCCGTCACGGTGTTTCCGCTGATGGTGTTCCCTTTGCAAAGGTATTGGAGGATGCCGTCTCCGGCATTGCCCGTGATGGCGTTCCCCGTCACGGTGCAGTGGTCCGCCCCGTTCCGCAGGAGGATGCCAAGGCCGTTCTTCGCCACCCGATTGTTGGTGATCCGCAGGCCGCCACAATTGGAGACCTCGATGCCGGCGCGTGGGGAGGGGCTGAGCGTGTGCGCCCCATTGCCCGTGCTGGTATTGCCATCCACCACGACGTGAGAGATCCAGGCACGGCCCGTGTGTGCCTGGGGCACGCCGATCTCGAGGCCGTATCCGGCGTTGTCCGCGAACGTGCAACCCGTGATGAGGACGTCGTCCACCGTATCGCCGGCATTGGGCTCGATGTCCAGGCCGTCCTCCGGAAGGGTGCCCGCGGTGTTCTTGAAGGTGGAGTCCCGGACCACGATGCCCTTCCCGCTGGTGATCGACATCCCCTGACGCCGGTTGTGGTCCGCGATCACGCCGCAGAAAGTCACCTCACGGCTGGAGGACACATAAAAACCGTCTCCCCAGCACTCCTTGGCGGTGACTCCCGCCACCACCACCTGCCGGGCCTGCGCGAGGGACAGCCCGTGGCCCCACTCACCTCCCTGGCCGGTGTGACCCGCCCGCTCACCCAGGAGCGTGCCGCCGGTGATGGTCACCCGTTCCGCCCTGGAGACCAGGAGGATGGCGGAATGCGCCGAACCATTCGGGATGGCCTTCAGGATGGCCCCGGGCGCAAGGGCCAGCGTCATGTCGCTCCTCAGGCGCACCGACACGAGCGCGTTGACAAGGTAGGTCCCCCTCGGGATGCTCACGGTCCCACCCGTGCCGGCCACCACGTCCACGGCCCGTTGGATGGCCTGGGTATCGTCGGTGATCCCGTCGCCTCGGGCCCCACCCCGACCATCCCGGACGTTGATGACCTGGGCGGATCTCGGTGCGGGCACACACCCTTGGCCGGGCGAGCCCGCGGTTCGTCGACCGGGTCCGCCCGCCATGCCGCTGCCGGCACCTAGAAGTCCAGCCAGCAGCACTCGGAGCAGGGGGGAAAGAACGTTCATCGCATGCACGGCGGCGACCTGTGGCGTGTCTGTGCGCATGGTAGCTCCGCCCCGGGGACCCATCAAGCCAGGTTGTTGGTCTCGATTGCCTTATTTATCTATGCATGAAGCCAGAATAATCCGATACTGAAACTGCATTCTATGGGGATTTTATGAGGGACGCATTCCTGCCCTTCAGCCCGCCTTCCATCGGGAACGAGGAGCGCGACGAGGTGATGGACACCCTGAGATCCGACTGGATCACCACGGGTCCGAAGACCAAGGCGTTCGAAACCAAGCTGAAGGACTACTTCGGCGCCCCGGCCGTGGTGGGCTTCAATTCCTGCACGGCGGGCCTTCATGTGGGCCTGTTGGCCCTGGGCATCGGGCCCGGCGACGAAGTGCTCGTCCCCTCCATGACCTTCTGCGCCACGGCGAACGTGGTCGAACATGTCGGGGCGAAGCCGATTCTCGTGGACGTGTCTCCGGACACCCTCAACCTGGACCCGGAAGCCGCGGCCCGGGCCATCACGCCCAGGACGAAGGCCATCCTCCCGGTCCATTACGCCGGGCACCCGGCGGATCTGGACGCCATCTTCGCGCTGGCCGAGCGCCATGGCCTCCAGGTCCTGGAGGACGCCGCCCACGCCATCTCCGCCCGCTACCGGGGCCGCCTGGTCGGCTCCCGGTCCAACCTCGCGGCGTTCAGTTTCTACGCCACCAAGAACATCACCACCTCGGAGGGCGGCTGCCTGACGGGGGATGCGGCGCTGGTCGAGAAGGCGCACGTCTACGGCCATCACGGGATGAACCGCGACGCCTGGAAGCGCTTCGACCGGAGCGGCTCCTGGTACTACGAGGTCGTCCTGCCGGGGTTCAAGTACAACATGACGGATATCCAGGCGGCGCTCGGCCTCCACCAGCTGGACCGGCTGCAGGGGTTCCAGCGGCGGCGGCGGGAGGTGGTGGCCGCCTACGGGAATCGGCTTGGGCGGCTCCCCTGCCTGGAGCTCCCCATTGAGCGCCCGGAGGTGGAGTCGAGCTGGCACCTCTATGTGCTCCGCCTGCGGCCGGATCAAGTCAGGATCGACCGGAACGCCCTCATCGAAGGGCTCAAGGCACGCAACATCGGGACTTCGGTGCACTACCTCCCGGTGCACATGCACCCGTATTACCGGGAGAAATACGGCTACCGGACCGAGGATTGCCCCGTGGCCGCGGACGCCTTCAGCCGGATGCTGAGTCTCCCCCTGCATCCGGGGATGACCGATAGGGATGTCTCGGACGTCTGCGAGGCCCTGGAAGACCTCCTCGGTTCGAACCAGGCCTAGGGCCTGTCTTCAAAGCGGGGTGTGGCCGCGCGAGGGGCGCCGCCCAAGCGAGACAAGGAAAGCGACGATGGCAATAGCGGCACTATTGACGAGGAGCTTGACGCAGTATCGCGCCGGGCGCCGCCCCTCGCCGGTTCCGCCCTCTGCCCGGCGGAACGCCGGGCAGGAGCAGGCCCCGCCTGGGGCCTGCGATAGGGAGAGGGGGACGGGCCCAGCCGCGCGCCCAGGTGCGTTGGTGGCCTTGAACGATGTCCCGCATCGCCCTGCGGCCGCCGCCTTCCTGGATCACGCGGCTGGACCCGTCGCGGCTCGCATCCACTTTGAAGACAGGCCCTGACCATGACGCGGCTCTTCGATTTCCTGGGCGCGATCCTCGGGCTGGTCCTGCTGTCTCCCGGACTGGTCCTCCTGGCGGTCCTTATCAGGCTCGTGGATGGGGGCCCGGTCTTCTACCGGCAGGTGCGGGTGGGCCGTGGGGGGCGCCCTTTCCGGATCTGGAAATTCCGGACGATGGTCGTGGACGCGGATCGCATCGGGCGCCCCCTCACCGTGAGCGGAGACCCCCGGGTGACGCGGACGGGCGCGTGGCTGCGGCGCTGGAAACTCGACGAGCTCCCGCAGCTGATCAACGTGGTCACCGGCGAGATGGGGTTCGTGGGCCCCCGGCCCGAAGTCCCGCGGTTCGTGGCACTCTACACCGAAGCCCAGCGGCGGGTGCTGGACCTCCGACCCGGCATCACCGACCTGGCCTCGATCGCCTACCGGAACGAAAGCGATCTGCTGGAGGGCCACGAGGATCCGGAATCCCACTACATCGGGACGATCCTTCCCGACAAGATCCGGATCAACCTCGACTATGCCGCGAAAGCGGGCCTCTGGCGCAACCTCAAGGTGATCCTGGCCACCCTGGGCCTCCTCGCGCCCGAGCGGGTCTGAAACCGGTACGCCTCCAACTACTCCGGAACATCCCCTCAGGTCATGGGCCAGTGGGGGATCGCCGTCCCCCGCTCCCGGGCTTCCATCAGGGCGGACAGGTGCATGACCCCGATGGGGATTGGCGCCTGCCTGGCATACCCGGCCGGGGTTCGGCGGAAGAGGGTGGTGGTGTAGACATCGTTCAACACGAAGGTCATCGAGATCTCACCGATGACCCAGCCCTTCGATCCCCGCATGAAATCGTAGGCCATGGAAGTGAAACCATGCCGGTTGCTGATTTCCAGGGCGAGATCGCAGGCCTCCGCGGGCAGATCCTCGGGCTCGACCATCTCCCACAAGCCGCTTCCACTGGCCCGGAAATCGTCAGGGCGGTTCCTCCGGACGAAGACCGACAGGAGGTCGGTGCCCAGGGTTGTGATGCGCCAGTCCGAATCAGCCTTGATGAATTCCTGGGCGTAGATGTACCTGGGACAGGCGTCCTGGTACCGGAGTTTCCTCGCCAGCAGGAGGTCCCCTTTCTCCAGGCGCGGCAGGTAGTGGAATTTCGCCATCACCTTTTCCATGAGGCTCTGCGGCCGGAAGATGCCCTTCAGCAGCTTCAGGGCCGCGGCACGATCCCCTAGGCGGACCACACCGCTCGCCGAGGCGCCCATGTGCGTCTTGGCGATCAGGGGGTAGGCCGCACCGTCCAAGTACGTCCGCGCTTCATCTTCGCTGAAGCTGATGAAGGTCTCCGGTACCGGATGGCCGTGGGCCTTCAGGAACAGCGTCTCCCGGATCTTGTCGTCGTAGAGCCAGAGCATGAGGGAATTGGGGAAACAGGGAATTCCCATCGCCTCGATGAGCGGGATCTTGGTCCGGATCTCCGCCATTTCGCTTGGGTCGCCCATCGTCGGGCGCCACACGAAGAGATCGACGCCTCTCACCGCCTCCATCCAGGCGTGGCCATCCACCGGCACACCACGCGTCTCCAAACCAAGTGCGGCGCAGGCCTTTTCGAACTCCCCCCGCCAATCCGCCGGGGTCCGGCACATCCGATCACTCAATCCGACGATCATGGCTCGTCCTCCATGGCAGTGGATGTCTGGAGTGAAGTCTGGAGCCTCCGGTGAGCGCCGTAGGCACCCGCCACCAGCCCCGCGATGAAGTAGAAATGCCAATGGAAGGCGATGTTCGCGGTGGTGCAGGCGGTGATGACGCAGGGAAGGGCCAGGGCGAAAGGCAGGCCCCCCTCCATCGCGCGGACGCGCCAGGCCTGGCTGAGGAGCAGGCCGCAAATGATCAGGAACGGGATGAGGCCGAAAAGTCCCATTTCCACCGCGAACATGGCCATCTGATTGTGGGCCACGATGCCGGCATCGGAGTCCCCGGTCCTGGACCGATGCCCGAGCTCCACCCGGTAATTCTCGGGGCCCAAGCCATACAGCGGAGAGCGGAGGAACTGCTCGATGAGCACCGGCGCCATCCGGGCGCGGTCCTCGCCGCTGATGTCGGCATTCACCACATGTTCGGATCGCTTCTCGATGATCGACTTGGCCAGACCTCCGCCCACGACCAGGCCCATGAAGATCATCGACACCAGAACCGCGGGCAGAGACCATCGCGCACGCCGTGTTTCGATGGCCACCACCGTCACGACTCCGATGGCAGCGAAGATGGCAGCCGTGCGGGAGCCCGTCAGGAGGAGACCCAGGATCATGATGATTCCCGCCCCGAGGAACAGCAGCCGCGCCACCCACCCATAGCCCGTGCGGGGCTGGATCACCCGGGCGATGGCGATGACGAAGCCCGTCGCGTAGATGACGCCAAGCACATTCGGGTTCAGCTCAAAGGCGGAAACGCGCTGCTCCCCGAGCGCTTCAACGATCGGGGCGCCGATCCCGATGCCCATCAGATGAAGGGTTCCCGCCAGGGTGCAACCCAGAACGAAGACGTCGCAGGCCCGCTTCCTCAGCTGGTCATCCCTCATGACGGCAGCCAGGATCCAGGCCCAGAGCATGGGCCGAATCATGTTGCGGGTCGAATCGGTCATCTGGGCCGGGAGGGTCGAAAGCAGTGAACCGTAGACGTACCGGATGCCGAACAGGACCCCCAACCAGACGAGGACGGGTGAAAAGCCCCGCTTGAGCACCCTCGGCGAGAGCAGGAGACAGACCCAGAAGAACAGCTGGGTCACGCTCATCATCGAGTACTGACGGTTCGTCATCGGAACGAATACGTTCGTGAAGGGAACGAGGGCGATGGTAGCCATCGTTCCCCAGGTCACGAAGGCCCAGGTCCCGCGCAACTCATAGTTCTGACCATCCCCATCCTGGAGCAGCTCCGTGGCCCAGGATCGGGTCGGGCCCGGTTCCGGGAGCCCGGTCGCGCGGCGTTCCGTCATCCTCGGCCCTCCTCCGGCGGAATCGTCCGATCAATCAGGTTATCGAGGGAGGTCCGAAGGGCGCCCCGATGGCTTTCGCAACTGACCAGGTTGTAGATCCTGAGCAGATCAGCCGGGGTCAAATGGCGGAACAGCCATTCGCGACGGTTCAACCGCTGGAGCCACCTTCCAAACCCGAAAAGCCGCGTCAGAAACCCAGCGCGACGCTGATCGCAGAAGGCGTTCCACACCTGGCTGTACCGTTCGGGATCCTCCAGCACGTCTGATTGAACCCGCAACCTCTCCAGGAGCGCCTGGGCCTCCCGTTCGGAGGACCGCCGGATGCCACCCCCACCAGCGAGCTGCTCGATCGGATGCAACGCCACCTTCGCGGGTTGTCCATCGTGGAAGGTGATGACCAACCCCAACCCCTGGCCGCCCAGCGGACCATGATCGGCGTAATCGAAGATGAAGTTCCCTTGCCCATAGAGGATCGTTCCACCTTGATAGGCCTCCATGGAGCCGACGCAGTGGGAGTGCTGGCAGACCACGACATCGGCCCCCTGCTCCACCAGGAACCGGCAGGTCTCCCTCAACCACGGTGCGGGGTACTGGAAGCCTTCGGTTCCTCCATGCAGGAGGATCACCAACCGATCGAACCGACCCCGATGCTCGGCCAGGGTGCGGACCACCCAGATCGGGTCGGCGGGATTCGCCCCCGGACGCGAGCTCGTCGCCAGGCAGCGCTCATCTTCCGCGATGGCGAGGAAGGCGATGCGCACGCCTTTCCGCGTGACGATGAGGGGCTTGCGGGCTTCCGATAATGTCGCGCCGGCTCCGAAGGTGCCGAGATCCGCCGAGGCACAGGCGCTCAGGGTGTCCTTCAGGCCGTCCTGCCCGAAGTCCATGATGTGGTTGTTTGCGAGACCCACAGCGCCGAACCCGCTCCGATGCAGGGTCTCCGCCGCCCCGGGAAGCGCCCGGAGGTTGGGCCCGGATTTCGGGACCGGCCGGCGGCTCTCCTCGGCGAGCGGGCACTCCAGGTTCGCCACGGCGAAGTCGCACCCCCGGATGAGATCGAGCACATCCCCGAAGATGAGATCGGATTCACCCCTGCCAAAGGGACCGGACATGCGCCCGATCGGGCAGATATCCCCACCAACGAAGACCCGTACGCCCCCTTCAGCCATGGCTCGCGACTCCTTTGCACCGCTTGCCCAGCAGCCACCAGACGGACACCGAGACGCAGGTGAAGGCCACCAGGGAGACCCCCAGGGATGAAGCCGCGATTCCCGGAGCTCCCATCCGCTGCATGAACACCCAGTCGAGGACCGCGTTCAGGATCGCCTGCAGGACTGCGATCGCGGCCAGGATCTGGTTGGCGCGCATGGCATTGAGGGCCCGCACCAGCAAGGTCGCGGTGATCGGGATCGGCAGGCGCAGCAGATAGAACATCTGGATCTGGGATACGAGCCCGGTATCTTGGGCCGAGAACCGACCCCGCTCGTAGAGGATGGTGGTGATGAGCGTGGACCCTGCCGCGAGCAGGCAGGCCAAGAGGATGCTCAAGGCCCCCACGATGAGAAGGTACTTCCAGAGGGTCCGGCGGAATTCCAGCCAGTTCTCCTCGCTGGCGAACTGCGAGAACCGCGGCAGCACGGCGGTGCCCAGGGCCGCCATGCCCAGGCCGGCGAAGGCCGTGGGGATCTTCATCCCATAGCTCAGCGCGCTGTTGCTCCCGGGGCCGAGCATCGAAGCCATGCCCTGGTCCACCAGCGACATGGAGGTGATCAGGAAGGCCCCGCTGATGGTGGCCCCATACTGCGCGAGGACAGCCTGGACATGCCCAGTCATCCCGTGCCAGTGGGGCAGGAGGGAGTGCCCCCTTCGAAAAAGGGTGATGCCGATCACCCCCGCTTCCAGGGCGGCTCCGAGAAGGGTTCCGGCCAACAGGGCGCCAATGCCCCAGACCTTGTAGGCCACCGCCAGGGCGACCAGGATCGCGAGCGGATTCAGCGCCGGGGCCATGGCCACGACGCCGAATTTCTCGTGCGCGTTGAGGATCGCCCCCCAGGTCGTGGACAACCCTGTCGCCACCACCATGGGCATGGACCAGTAGACCAGCCGCTGAGCCAAGGCCAGCTTCTCGGGCGAGTACCCCGAGGCGATGATGGGCAGCCACCGGGGCGAGGTCAGGGCCACCACCAGGGAGAGGACTGTCAGCAGCGCGAGATTGAGCAGCAGCACCGTGGCATAGAGCCGCCCCGCCGAGGCGGGTCCCTCCTTGGTGCGGACATCGATGTAGGTGGGGATCAGGGCCGCATTCAGGGAATTGGAGATGAGGCTGACGGCCACCGAGGGCGCCAGAGTGGCGATCACGAAGGCGTCAAGGGCGTTGGAAGTGCCGAAGGCGGCCGCGACCACCGATTCCTTCACGACGGACACCACCTTGACGCCCACCGCGAAGAACCCGACGGTCAGCACGGCCCGCAGCACGCCCCGGTTGGCCGCGGCCAGGGGAAGGCGGGCCCAGACTCGTCGCAATGCGACCACCACCATGTAGGAATCCACCTCTAGATTGGGCGTCTCAGGGATCTCAGGTTCTGATTCGACAGGGTGACGAACCCCGTCGAATGCTCAGTCAGCCGACCAGTTCCACTGGTTTTCGTCATGGTTCCATGTTCTCGTTTCCTGTCAAGGCATCAGCATGTTAATAACATTTTACAATTTCATTGTTTACATGTTTTTCCCCAAAAACACTTCTCACATGGCCCGAAGGTTCATCGAGAACCCTCTCTCATCGCCTTGGCATCCGATTCGAGCAGGCGCACCAAGCGGCTGGCCAGCGCCGTGCGAAGCGCGAGGAACCCCCACGATGGAAGCTCAGGCCCCATCCGGGCTTTGACGGCCCGGATCCAGGAGGTAGGGATGACCCGCTTGAGGGCGGCCCTCACTGTCCGGCTGGAGGTCGGCGCAAAGGAAGTCTCCGAGAGGTGGCCCAGGAGGCGGGCCCTCCAGGAAGCCGGCAGCAGGGCTTCGACGGTCCCGCTTTCGAGTTCCTCGCGGAGCCAGCGCAGGTAGGGTTCCGAATGGATGAAGTCGCTGCGGTCGTCGTCGGCACCCATCGTCGCATAGGGCACCGGTGGGCCCGCGGCCCTCGCGATCTGGCTGAAGGCCGCCTTGCTGGTGCGCAGGTCGTCGGGCATCTGGCGGACGAAGGAGAGCACCTCCCGAGACAGGAGCGGGCTCGCGATCTCCACGAAGGGCGCCTTCACGTCATTCAATGCGGCGAGGCCGACGGGGATCCGGTGGCCATGGTAGAGGCGGTCCCGGTAGGCGGGGATGGATTCGCCGGCTCGGTGTTCCAGCGCTTCCGGGAGTCGCTGCGCGCCATCCGCGAGCTCCTCGGCCTCGGCCTCCGTCAGGAAATCCCCCAGCATGGTCAGGCCCACGGAGGTCCTCGCGTGCCGCACGGACCTCACGGGGATCCAGCCAAAGCCCTCATCACCTCGGATCACCCCCGAGATTCCGTTCGCCGCGAAGGAGGCCCACATGCGCAGGCCATCCAGGTAGGGAAAGAGCTGGTCCGTGGCACCCACGCTGGCGGCCAGGAACTGATCCACGACCGCCGCGGGCGGATCCTCCGACCGCTCCGAGAGCAGGTAGTCATGGGCGAGGCCATAGTGCGAGGCGATCCTCCGGGCGATGAAGGCATCGTTGCCAGGCTGGTGGAGGGAGGACGCGAGTCCCCAGGTCATCGTGGGGGGCCGCGTCCCAGCTTCCACCAGGACTCCAAGGATGAACCGGCTGTCGTAGCCTCCCGACAGGGGCAGGGCCCAGCGCTCGGAGGTGAAATCGAATCGCTGGATGGCCGCCCGCATGATCCCCAGCAGTTCCTCCCGACAGGCCGCGGCGTTCATCGGTCTGGGGCTGAACTCGATCGGGGTGGTGCGAAGGTCCAGGGTCCACCGCTGGCGGTCCAGCACCAGGCGGGCGTTCTGGGGCAGGCGGTGAATGCGCCGGTCCCAGCCGTCCGAAGGGCCGAGCGTGCTCGAGGACAGGAACCACGCGAAGGCCGCCCGGTTGAACTCCAGGCCCTCCATGAGAGCGACCAGCGCCCGCTGGGATGTCGAGGCCAGGAAGCGGGTCTCCGTGAGGACGTACCAGAGCGTCCTGGATCCCGCGAAATCGCTGCACAGCTCCACCCGTCCGCCATCGGATCGGACCAGGGCGAAAGTCCCATCCGGCACCGGGGACCCGGGCTCGTGCCAAGCCGGCCAGGAACCCGCGAAGGCTCCCAGATGAGCCGAGGTTTCCTTCGCCGTGGCCGCCCCCACGGGACCTGTGAGGCACAGTCCCTCCAAGGTCCCCATCACCACCCGATGGGGGTGGCCGGTCACGTTGGAGGGCGTGATCCGGTCCGCCACGCGCCTCAGATCGCCCTCGCTGAGCCCGCCCTGGGGACCACGCCAACAGGCAAAGATCACATTGGACACGCGACACCTCCCGCGGGGACCTTCCGGCCCCTGGCCTGCTGGATGGCGTCCTCCCACAGGGCCAGGACCCGCTCGCCCGAAAACCGCTGCACCACCTCGCCGGCTCGTGCCGAGAGGCGTGCCCGGCCCGCGGGGTCCGACATCAGGGCGACCAGGGCCTCGGCCAGGGCCGAGGGATCCTCGGGCGGCACCAGGCGCCCATTCACGCCGTCCAGAATGATCTCCCTCGCGGCGCCCCCGAAATCCGTGCACACCACAGGAAGCCCGCAGGCCATCGCCTCCGCCAGGGCATTCGGGAACCCTTCGGCGCGGGAGGGCATGACAAACAGGTCCGCGCCGCGCAGGACCGCGTAGGGATCCTCGGTCAGGCCCGGAAAGCGGGTGCATCCGGACAGACCCAGGCTCAGGGCCTGGGCCTCCAGCGCCTTCCGTTCCGGCCCCTCACCCCAGATCTCCAGCGTCCACCCAGGCGCCCGCTCCCGGACCAGGGCGAAGGCCCTCAGGAGGAGATCGAACCCCTTGACGGGAAACAACCTTCCGATGGCCACGAGACGGTGGGACGGCGCGTTCCCGGGATCGCCCCCCTGAATGGGTGGTGGCGGGGGCACCGGGTTGGGAATGACCACTCCTTTCCGACGGACCCCGGCGGGAAACCACTCCAGCACGGCCTGCGACTGGAAGACCACGGTATCGGCTCGGGGGTAGGCCAGATCGCGCAGGAGCCCCCAGCGCCATCCGAGCGATCGCCTGGAGGGATCCGTGCGCTCCGAGATGATGACGGGGATGCCGAGCCCCCGCGACGCCAGGACCGCCAGGATGTTGGCCTTGTCGATGAAGGCGATCAGCACGTCGGGCTGGGCCTCGCGGATCGCCTTGCGAATGCTGCGGAGCCGGCGGAGGTTGTTGAAGAGCCCGGAGAGCAGGGTGTGGCTTTCTCCCAGCAGGTTCAGGGGTCGCACCTCGATGCCAGGGCCCAGGTGGTAGAAAGGCGCCTTCCCCTCATCCTCCATGGTCAGGACCACGACCCGCCTCCCCCCCGCCGACCAGTCATTCGCGAGAAAGGAGAGCACCCGCTCCGCACCGGCGGCTCGAAGGCCCCAGATGAAAAAGCAGATCTTCATGCGTTCTTTCCTCATGCATGGGGTGGGGGACTGGCCGAGGCCAGGGATAGACACGACTATTAAACGTCATTCTATCGATTTTTGACATCCAAAGGTATTGTAGATGAAGTCTTGTTGGAGAATCCTGTTCCATGGATATCGACAGCCTTCCCAACCGATTGCCGCTCCCGTTTTGGCCATCGAATCCGTGGTGAAGGAGACGGCCCGCATGAATGACAGCCGCTACCTGGTGCGTTTCGACGACATCTGTCCGACCATGAACTGGGCCATGTGGGAGGCCATCGAGGCTCGCCTGGTCCAGTTCGGGGTGAAGCCCATCCTGGCGGTGGTGCCCGATAACCGTGACCGCAAACTGATGGTCGACCCCCCCCAGGCGGACTTCTGGGCCCGTGTCCGCCGCTGGCAGGCCATGGGCTACACCATCGCGATCCATGGGTACCAGCACGTCTACGTGAACCGGAACCCCGGGATGTTGAAGCTGACCCCGCAGAGCGAGTTCGCGGGTCTTCCGCGGGCGGAGCAGGAGGCCAAGCTGAAATCCGGGTTGGCGATCTTCGCCCAGCAGGGCATCCGGGCCGAAGCCTGGGTGGCGCCTTCCCATTCCTTCGACCGCACCACCGTGGAGATCCTCGCGGACCTCGGCTTGACCCGCATCAGTGACGGCCTCTGGCCCCGGCCCTTCACCGAGACCAACGGCATCACCTGGATACCCCAGCAGCTCTGGGACTTCCAGCCCAGGTCCGCGGGCATCTGGACCGTGTGCAATCACCACAACCACTGGACCCCCCAGCGGCTGGAGATGTTTGTCGAGTCCCTCCGCACCTATGCGTCCCGTCTGACGGATGTCCCATCCGTGCTCCAGGACTACGCGGGGCGGAGGCTCTCTCTGTCCGATCGTTGGCAAGGGTTCTCGGAATACGTCTGGACGCACCGCATCATGGGGCCCCTCTGGACCGCCCGGCGGCGTCTGCGCGAACGAAGGGCGATGACCCAATGACCCGGAAACCCCGTGTGTTGTTCCTCATCAATGCCCTGGCGGCCGACAGCGCCGAGCGGCAGCTGACGCCATGGGTGCGGGCGATGGACCGGGACCGGTCCGACCTCCACGTCGCCGGGCCCGGATCTCGACACGGTTCGGCGGCCAAGCCCTGGCCCGGGATATCGAGAAGGCCATGCTTGGCCTCTTCTCAAGAGACCTCCTCCCCGTCCAGCCTGCCGGAGCACCCTCGATGAGCACCCACTTCGACGGTCCACGCTATCTGCTCCGCTTCGACGACATCTGCCCGACCATGGATTGGTCGACCTGGAATACCGTCGAAGAGATCCTGGTCGCGCAGGATGTGAAGCCGATCCTGGCGGTGGTTCCCGATAATCAGGATCCGAAGCTGATGGTCGATCCGCCGGCACCCGACTTCTGGGATCGGGTGCGCGGCTGGCAGGCGCGGGGATGGGCCATCGGCCTCCACGGGTACCAGCACCTCAGCGTGAATTCAGAGTCAGGCATCCTCGGCTTCCCGTCGAAGAGCGAATTCGCCGGCCTTCCCTACGAGGAACAGCTTCACAAGCTGAAACTCGGCCTGGAGATCTTCGCCCGCGAAGGGGTCCGGCCAGACGCATGGATCGCGCCTTCCCATTCCTTCGATCTGGTCACCGTGGCCGCGCTGAGGGAACTGGGGATCCGCACCATCAGCGATGGCATGGCCTTCGGCCCCTATCAGGACGACCAGGGAACCGTGTGGATTCCCCAGCAGTACGCGATGATGCGGCCCATGCCCTGGGGGGTGTGGACCTTCTGCTACCACCTCGGTCTTCTCTCCAAAAGGGAGATGCCCCTCTTCCGGAAGCGACTGGAACAGCTGGGACCGAGAATGATCTCCCTCGGCGAGGCGAGGGCCCTTGGCGGCCGCCGCCTCTCCCCGCTGGACCGGATGGTGGGCTTCTCCCGGAAGATCCTGACCATGACCAGGAGGCAACGGACGAGGGGGGCATCGTGATCCGGACCCGCGTCGCGTTCCTCATCCCTTCCCTGATCGCGCACGGGGCCGAGCGGCAGCTGTGCGAGCTGGTGCGGGGGATGGACAAGCGCCGGTTCGAGGTCCACGTCGTGGTGTTCTATGGCCCCGAGGCGCACGGCGAGAACCATCTGTGGGGTGAGGCGGAGGGGATCCCGGAGAGCACCTGGCATTGCCTCCACAAGCGGAGGGGCGGTGCCGGGTACCTGACCGCGCTTCCCCGCCTGCTGGCCCTGCTGAGGCGGATCCAGCCGGACATCCTCCATGGGTACATGGACGCCAACCTGCCGGCCCTGCTGCTGGGGCGCCTGCTTGGCAGGCCCGTGGCCTGGGGCATCCGCCGCACCAGCAGCGACGTTTCGCTGTTGGATGGCCGGTCCCGTTGGCTGCTCAGGATCTCGGCGCGCCTGGCCCGGTTCACGGATCTGATCATCTTCAACTCTGAGGCGGGGCAGGCCAGTCACCAGGCCATGGGCATGCGGGGGCCCCGGATGCTGGTCATCCCCAACGGATTCGATGTCATCCGGTTCGCGCCGGCCCCGCCCAGCGGCCTGGAGCAACGCCGGGCCTGGAACGTGCCCGCAGAGGAGCCGCTCATCGGCATCGTGGGCCGCCTGGAACCGGTGAAGGACCACCCCACCTTCCTGCGCGCCGCCGCACGGATCGCCGCTGATTGGCCTGGAGCCCGCTTCGTCTGTGTGGGAAGCGGGCCGACGGGCTATTCGGCGTCCCTGAAGCGGCAGGCGGAGACCCTTGGTTTCGGGGATCGCGTGTTGTGGCCCGGTGCCTGTGCCGAGATGCCCGCCGTCTATAACGCCCTGACCGTACTCGCCCTGTCCTCGACCGACGAGGGCTTTCCCAATGTTCTGGGCGAGGCCATGGCTTGCGGCGTCCCCTGTGTCTCGACCCGGGCAGGCGATTCCGAGCGCTTGGTGGGTGACCCTGAGGCTGTGGTGGACCCTGGCGATGATCGGGCGCTGGCAGCGGCCATCTCCCGACTCCTGGGGGAACCCGCGGCGTCCCGCGCCGCGAAGGGCATGGCCCAGCGCGCGCGGATGTGCTCGGAGTTCAGCACCGAGATTCTCGTCCGCCGCACGGAGGCCGCGCTGGCATCCCTGCGTCGCGTCCCATCGACCCGTCCTTTCCCCGCCGGTGCCTGAATGTACGACATCGTGTTTCTCACCGATCAATTGGGCCGTGGGGGGGCCGAAACCCAGCTGGTCCGGATCTGCACATCGCTGCACCGAAGGGGCTGGAAGGTGGGCATCCTCTCCCTCTTTCCCGGCGGTGATTTCGAGGAGGAGCTCCAGGCCGATGGCATCCCGCACCTGTCCTGCGAGCCGCACCGGATGCCCAAGGACCATCCTCTCATTCCGATCCGCATGACGCTGCGGCTCCTCCGGCAGCTGCGCACCTGGAAGCCTTCGGTGCTGATCTGCTTCAGCTACCATTCCGACGTCATCGGCCGCGTGTGCGGTCGATTGGCGGGCGTCCCGATCATCATCGGCTCCCTCCGGACCGCCTTCACCAAGACCTCTCTTCGTGCAAAGGTCTACCGGATCACGGAACCGCTGGTCGATCTGACCGTCTCGAACTCCCAGGCGGGAATCAATTACATGGTCTCGCGGAAGGTCCTCACGCCGAGGAAGACCCTGGTGATTCCGAATGGGATGTTCACCTCGGATTACCCCTCACCCGTTCCCCGGGAAGAGGTGAGGGCCGACCTCGGCGTCGCCCCGGAGGCCTTCCTGTGGCTCGCCGTCGGAACCCTCAATCCGGCGAAGGACTACCCCTCCATGCTCGAGGCGGCGGCGCTGTGCGCAGCGGCCAACCCCCGGTTCCGCCTGCACATCGCGGGAGGGGGTGAGCAGATCGACGCCCTCCGGGCGGAGGCGGAGAGGCGCGGGGTGGGACAGGTCGTGCGCTTCCTCGGGAAGCGCACCGACGTGGCGCGGCTCATGAAGGCAGCGGATGCCTTCGTGCTTTCTTCAGCCTGGGAAGGCCTTCCCAACGCCGTCATGGAGGCGCTGGCATCAGGCCTTCCTGTCGTGGCGACGGATGTCGGGGGGATCCGGGAGCTGGTCGCCCCGGGCCTCTCTGGGTGGATCGTTCCCCCGCGCGATCCGGCAGCCCTGGCGAGCCAGATGCTGGCCGCAATGGTCCTGGATGCCCCCACGCGTGACCGGATGGGTGCGGTCGGCCGGGAGCACATGGTCACCCGCTACGACCAGGAACGCATCATCGAGCGGTGGGAGGACCTCGTCCGCCATACTTCGGCGACGACCCGGAAGCTCCTGCCGAAGCAGGCACCTGCCTTTGTCATCTCCTTGGACTTCGAGCTCCTCTGGGGCCTCCGCGACAAGCAGTCCATCCAGACCTACGGGGACCACATCCTGGGGGAACGCGAAGCCATCCCGGCCATGCTTGGATTGTTCAGGCGGTATGGCATCAAGGCCACCTGGGCCGCTGTGGGCATGACGCTCTTCGAGCGACGCGAGGAGCTCCTCGAGTACCTGCCTGACCTGCGACCCACCTACGACTGCGAGAGGCTCAATCCCTACCTGGCCCTGGATGAGATCGGAGCCGACGAGCGCTCCGACCCCTACCATTTCGGGTTGTCCATGATCCGCCAGATTCTCGACTGCGAGGGCCAGGAGCTCGGGAGCCACACCTTCTCCCATTTCTACTGCCTCGAGAAGGGACAGACCAAGGCCCAGTTCCGGGCAGACCTGGAGGCTTCCATCGCCGCCATCCAGCGCCTCACCGTCCACCCCGTCAGCTTCGTGTTCCCGCGGAACCAGTACAACTTGGACTACCTGCCCGTTTGCGCCGAGGCCGGGTTCACCTGCTTCCGCGGCAACGAGAAGGCCTGGATGTACCGAGAGTCCGTGGACGAGGGGAACTCCGCCTCCCGGCGCGTGGCGCGCCTGATGGACCACTATGTCAATCTCTCGGGCTCCAACGGGTTCATACCCGGCGAAGAGGCGGGCCTGGTCAACTGCCCCTCCAGCCGCTTCCTCCGCCCGATCCACCCCTCCCTGGAACGCCTGGAGGGCCTGCGTCTCCGGCGCATCAAGAAGGCCATGACCGCGGCGGCCCGGGCCGGGGAGAGCTTCCACCTCTGGTGGCACCCCCACAATTTCGGAACCCGGCTGCAGGAAAACCTGGCCAACCTCGAGGAGCTGCTGCGATGCCATGTGGCACTCCGGGACCGCTATGGCGTCGTGCCCATGACCATGGGCGAGCTGGCGGCCCGGACCCGCACCAGCCCGCCGCGCCCACCCTTCCACGAAGTCGCCGCGGGAGGGCGTGGATGATACCGGTCCGTCGCACCCCCGAATGCCTGGACGTCTCAGACATGACGTACGCCTACCGCTCCGGCCGGATCCACGAGATCCACGAACAAGGGACCTGGCTATCCGAGGGCTTATCAAAAATCCATTAGCCACTAGCACTTGATTGAGAAATAATCGCCTCGTCGCAGCAACCATTGGACGGATCGAAAGGTCAACCATCTAGGTCACCGGGAGTGGAGCATCATGCGCATCGCAGTCGTGGGTCTCGGATATGTCGGACTTCCCCTCGCCTTGGAGCTGGCGAAGAAGTTCCCCGGCACGGTGGGATTCGACATCCATGCCGAGAAGGTCGCGGAACTCAAGGGCGGTGTGGACCGCACCAAGGAGGCCGATCCCGCGGCCCTCCGCGGCACGACGCTGAAGATGACGGCGGACCCGGAGGACATGCGGGGCTGCGACTTCATCATCGTGGCCGTGCCCACGCCCATCGACGGCTGGAACCGCCCCGACCTCACCCCCATGCTCAAGGCCAGCGAGACCGTGGGCAAGGTGATCGGCCCGGGCGCCATCGTGGTGTACGAATCCACGGTCTTCCCCGGCGTGACGGAGGAGATCTGCGGCCCCGTGCTGGAGAAGCACTCGGGGCTCAAGAGCGGTGTGGACTTCAAGCTGGGCTACTCGCCGGAGCGCATCAACCCCGGTGACAAGGTCCACACCGTGGACCAGATCGTGAAGGTGGTGTCCGGCCAGGACGAGGCGACCCTCCGGACCATCGCCGGCGTCTACGGCGCCGTCATCTGCGCAGGCATCCACGAGGCCAGCTCCATCAAGGTGGCGGAGACCGCCAAGGTCATCGAGAACACCCAGCGCGACATCAACATCGCGCTCATGAACGAGCTGGCCATCATCTGCGAGAAGGTGGGCATCCGCACGGCAGAGGTGCTGGCCGCGGCGCGCACCAAGTGGAACTTCCTCCCCTTCAGCCCCGGCCTCGTGGGCGGCCACTGCATCGGCGTGGACCCCTACTACCTCACCACCAAGGCCGAGGAGCTGGGCTACCAGCCGCAGGTCATCCTCGCGGGCCGACGCATCAACGACACCATGGGCGCCTACGTGGCCCAGAAGCTCGTGAAGCTGCTCATCCAGCAGCAGATCCCGGTGAAGACCGCGAAGGTCGGCATCCTCGGCCTCACCTTCAAGGAGAACGTGCACGACATCCGGAACAGCAAGGTGCCCGACATCGTCGAGGAGCTCCGCCAGTTCGGGGTTCATCCCCTGGTGCATGATCCACTGGCCGACCACGAGGCGACCCACGAGGAGTACGGGATCCACCTCTCACCCTTCGACACCTTCCATGACCTCGATGCCCTGGTCTTCGCCGTCAGCCACCAGGCCTTCCTCGACGGCGGGCCCGCCTCCCTTCGCGCCTGCCTCAAGCCGACCTCTGTGGTCGTGGACGTGAAGTCCTGCTTCCAGCCGGCGGACTTCCCGAATCCCATCTCGTACTGGAGCCTGTGATGAGTCTGTACCTGGCGCTCTGCGAGGACCTCAGGGCCCACCCGAAGCGGTGGCTCGTGACCGGCGTGGCCGGGTTCATCGGCTCATCCGTCCTCCAGAAGCTCCTGGAGCTGGACCAGACCGTGGTCGGGCTCGACAACTTCTCCACAGGGAGGCCCTGGAACCTGGAGAACGTGCGCCAGGGGGTTTCCCCGGCGGCGTGGGCGCGGTTCACCTTCGTCGAAGGCGACACCCGGGATCTGGATACCTGCCGGCAGGCCTGCGAAGGCAGCGAGGTCGTGCTCCACCAGGCCGCGCTCGGCTCCGTGCCCCGCTCCATCAAGGATCCCATCGCCAGCCACCAGTCCAACGTGGACGGCCTCCTGAACATGCTCGTGGCCGCCCGGGACGCCGGTGTCCGGCGGATGGCCTACGCCTCCTCCAGCTCCGTCTACGGGGACGACGCCGGTCTTCCGAAGGTCGAGGAACGCACCGGACACCCCCTGTCCCCCTACGCCCTCACCAAGGTCATCGGCGAGCAGTACGCGGCCATCTTCGCCCGGACCTACGGATTCAAGACCCTCGGCTTCCGCTACTTCAACGTCTTCGGTCCCCGCCAGAATCCCAACGGACCCTACGCGGCGGTCATGCCCAAGTGGCTCCAGGCCCTGGCCGACGGAGAGACGTGCACCATCCACGGTGACGGCGACACCAGCCGGGACTTCTGCTTCGTGGCCAACGCCGTCCAGGCCAACCTCCTGGCCAGCGTGGCTCCCGAGAGCGCCCTGGGCGAAGTCTTCAACGTCTCCTACGGCGGCACCACGTCCCTGACGAACCTCTACTGGATGATCGTGGAGCGCCTCGCCGCCGTGCATCCGGGGTTCGAGCGCCGCGACCCCCTGTACGGCCCGCCCCGCGAGGGAGACATCCGGCATTCCCAGGCGGATCTCTCCAAAATCCGGGCCCACCTGGGCTACGAGCCCACCCATTCCGTGGCCCAGGGCCTGGATGAGCTGGTTCCCTGGTTCGCGACCCAGGCGGCCCGGCTCTGATGCGGATCGGAGTGCTGGGAGGCGAGGCAAGAGACTTGGTGAACTTCCGCGGCCACCTCATCTCGGAGATGGCCCGGGCGGGGCACGAGGTCTACGGCATCGCCCCGGGCGGCACCGCCGAGATCCAGGCGAGCCTGGGGGCGCTCGGCGCCACGTACGTCCCCATCGTCCTCGACCGCACGGGCCTGAACCCCCTCCGGGACCTGGCCAGCCTCCTCCGCCTGCGGAACCTGTTCCGCCACCTGCGCCTCGAAGCCCTCCTGGCCTACGAGGTGAAGGCTGTGGCCTTCGGGACCCTGGCCGCTCGCCAGGCGGGGGTCCGCCAGCGCTTTGCCATGATCACCGGCCGGGGAACCACGCTCCAGGGCACCCCCTCGGGACTCCGCGAGCGGGCGGTCCGGCGCCTGGTGAAGGCCTTCTACCGGCGGGCCCTGCGCCAGTGCCGGGGGGTCCTGTTCCAGAACAAGGACGATCTCGCCTTCTTCCAGAACGAAGGCATGCTGCCGGAGGGCCACCCCTGGCGGATCGTCAACGGCTCAGGCGTGGACCTGGACCACTATGTCCAGTCGCCGCTCCCCCCTGGCTCCGTGACCTTCCTCTTCGTGGGACGGCTGCTGCGGGACAAGGGCCTGAACGAGTACGTCGAGGCCTGCCGGACCCTCTCGGACCGGCACCTGGGGGCGCGCTTCCAGATCCTGGGGCCCCTGGACAGCAATCCGAACGCGATCAAGGCGGGGCAGGTGGAGGCCTGGACCCGCGAAGGCATCGTGGAGTACCTCGGCGAGACCGGAGATGTCCGCCCGGCCCTGGCCGCCGCCCACGTCCTGGTGCTGCCTTCCTACGGAGAGGGGACGCCCCGATCCGTGCTCGAGGCCATGTCCATGGGGCGGGCCGTCGTCACCACGGACGCCCCCGGCTGCCGGGCCACCGTCCGGGATGGAAGCAACGGCTTCCTCGTCCCGGTGCGGAACAGCGACGCGCTCGCCGAGGCCATGGCGAAGCTGGCCAAGGACCGGGGCTTGATCGCCCGCTTCGGGGCGGAAGGCCGGCGGATCGCCGAGGAGACCTACGACGTCCGCCGTGTGACAGCGGACATCCTGACGTTCATGGAACTGGCCCCAATCCACCCATAACGCGTCCAGAGCCTCCGGTCCTTCCCGCCAACCAGCGGTTGCTGGTTCGGGCCCCGCACCCGTGGCCAGCTGAGGGATCCGAGACTTGATCGTCAGTTCTAGAGATGCACGGGTCCATCACCGTCGCCGCGATTGAGGTGGAAGCCTGCGGCGCTCTCCCCAAGGGGTTGAAGCAGGGCAGCCAGCTTGGGGGACATGAAAAACGGGAAATTCGAGGGGCCTTCCAGGAAGCCCGTGGTCCGCAACGCCAGGCACCAGGCCTGGCTGGCCTGGTTCGAGATGACCAGGTCTGACCCGCCATCTTCGAGGACCTTCCTGGAGCAGGCGACGACATCCCGGGCATCGGCGGGCTTGGCGAGGCAATCGACCAGGGTGCCCACCCGCATATCGCCAAATTGCTTGTGCCCAGACATCTGGGTATTGAGCAATACCGCCCAGCCCACGATCTGCCGGTCCCGCATGACCTTCAGGCGTATGAACCGTGGGTTGGTGGCCGGGTACAGGGCATTCAAGATGCGGTGATCGCGCACCGCGATCAGTGAATAGTCGTTTTTACAGCTGTCCCAGACGGCATCGGCCCATTCAAAGAACTCGGGAACAACCTCGCAGGACACATCCGCCGAGGGACGACGGCCGCCTCTCAGGCCGAAGAGCGTCTTGACGCCCAGCCAGCCCAGGCCGCTGAACCTGAGGACATCGAAGACGATCCGCCGAAAGGGGGTGTTCCGCAAGATGGTGATGTTGCGCAGGAATGCATTCGGATGGATGACCCTGAACCAGAATGGGACCGGGGTCGTCTGCCATCCGGCTGAAAGCAGGAATTTCGCCATGGGAATGTGGAGGCCCCCAATGCCCAGCCCCCACATGTGAGGATGCCTGCGAAGGGCATCCCAGTACAATTTCGCCCCGATCATGGCGTAGGTTCGGTCGGCAATGCCTTCGGAAATCGGGTTCTGGTAATCCTGCATGACCAGATATTCCCCCTTCAGCAGAAAGGGCTGATGTTTCAACCCGTAGCCGCCGTGCATGCCTCCTTGTTCATCGACAGCCACGAAATATTCCTGGTACAGATCGAATCCTTCCCGCCGGGGCAGCCACTTGGGAACATGAGATTCCGTGAAATGAAAGGTATACAGGTTGGGATCGAGCTTTGCCGCGGCGAGTCGCGTGTTGAACGCCCGCACGGCCTCTTCGTGCGCAGCCGTATAGGGGGTGATTTCAATGTGCATGCCACACCTGATGGTTTGAAGGAATGAGTTGATTCCGGGGGTGATTCCACCGGGTGGCTGTTCCGGGGCGGAGGCGGCATCTCGAAAGGTCAGGAAGGGAGCCCGCAGGTCATGGGCTCCCGGTGATGCCCAGCGGCGGTCGACAAGCTTGTAGCAATCCGTTGTCGAACATGATATGACCTTTATTCTTCTGAGGCGATCCCATTCGATGACAGCACTCGGTTACGAGTCCCCGTGGATGACCGACGATACACGGATCTTCCGGCGGACGGTCCGGCACTTCGTCGAGCACGACCTCGCCCCGCACCAGGCCCTCTGGGCGGCGCAGGGCCGCCCGGATTCCGACGCATGGATCAAAGCCGGCCAAGCGGGATTGCTGCTGCCGGACGTCCCTGAAGCCTACGGCGGGGGCGGCGGGACCTTCGCGCATGAAGCCGTCGTCGTGGAGGAGCTGGCGCGGGCGGGGATTCCGTTCGGCGCCGGGGTCCAGAGCATCGTGGCCCACTACATTCTGGCCTATGGCAGCGAGGCGCAGAAACGAGCTTGGCTCCCCCGCATGGCCAACGGGACCCTCGTCGGTGCGATCGGGATGACGGAACCCGACTCTGGGTCCGATCTGGCGTCCCTCAGGACCCTCGCCCGCAGGGAGGGCGATGACTACGTGATCGACGGTTCCAAGACCTTCATCACCAATGGATGGCATGCGGGTCTCGTGTGTCTCGCCGTGCGGACGGACCCCAAGGCCACCGGCATGAAGGCGCTGTCGTTGCTGGTCGTCGAGACCGGAAACCTCCCCGGCTACCGGATTGGCCAGATCCTGCAAAAAGTCGGTCGGCACCCCCTGGACACGTGCGAGCTGTTCTTCGACGGCGTGCGGGTCCCCGCCGAGAACCTGCTTGGCGCCGGCGAGGGTCGCGGACTGTTGCAACTCATGGAGCAGCTCACCTACGAGCGGCTGTCGATCGGACTCGCCGCCGTCGCCTCCGCGGAAAGCGCGCTGGAGATGACGACACGCTACGCGAAGGAGCGGCGGATCTACGGCAACCCGCTCATCGATCTGCAGAACACGCGGTTCAAGCTGGCGGAATGCAAGACCGAGGCTCGGATCGGGCGCGTATTCGTGGACAGCTGCATCCAACAGCACATCGCCGGGCGGCTGGACCCGGTGAGCGCGGCGATGGCCAAGTACTGGCTGACCGACTGCCAATGCCGAATCATCGACGAGTGCGTCCAGCTTCATGGGGGATACGGGTACATGGAGGAATACCCGATCGCCCGCATGTGGCGCGACAGCCGGGCACAGCGAATTTATGGCGGCACCAATGAGGTCATGAAAGAAATCGTGGGGCGGTCCTTATGACAATCAGCGATACGCGCGCCGAATTCCCACCCGTTTGCACACACGAGCTGTTCGAGCAGCAGGTGGCCCGGACCCCCGACGCCGTCGCCCTCGCTTTTGGAGCGCGACAGGTCAGCTACCGGGAATTGAATGAGCGCGCGAATAAGGTGGCGCACCACCTCCGCGAACGCGGCGTGGGTCCGAACGTGCTCGTAGGGGTCTGTCTTGAGCGCTCCCCGGAGATGGTCGCGGCGTTGTTCGGGGTGTGGAAAGCAGGTGGTGCCTATGTCCCTCTGGATCCGACCTACCCACCGGAGCGGCTGTCCTTCATGATCGGCGATGCCGGAACGCGGTGGCTGCTGACCGAGGAGAAGTGCCGCCCGGTGCTCGGGTCACTAAGCGCCGAGGCGATCTACCTGGACAGCGGCTGGCCGCTGATCGAACACCAAGCCCACGACAATCCTGCGCCGGTCGCCCATCCGTCCCATCTGGCCTATGTCATGTACACATCTGGATCGACCGGCCGACCCAAAGGCGCGATGATCGTCCATAGCGGCCTGGTCAATTATTTGTGGTGGGCGATTCAGGCCTATGCCGTCGGGCCCGGCCACAGGGTCCCGGTTCATTCCTCCGTGTCGTTCGACCTCACGGTGACCAGCCTGTACACGCCGCTGCTGGCGGGCGGCACGGTCGAGCTCCTGCCGGAGGATGCCGGCGCGCAGAACCTGGTGACGGCGTTGCAGCGCGCCGGGGGCCACGGTCTCGTCAAGATCACGCCGTCGCACCTGGAACTGCTGAACAAACAGATCAGCCCGACCCACGTGCCGGGCATGGTGAGGGTCTTCGTGGTTGGTGGCGAGAACCTGTTGGCCGAAAGCCTCCAACTCTGGCGCGATCTGGCGCCTGACACGCGGATCATCAACGAATATGGCCCTACCGAGACAGTCGTCGGTTGCTGTGTCCACGAAGTGCGGCCGGAAGATCCGACCAGCGGACCTGTGCCCATCGGGCGACCGATCGCGAACACCTCGCTGTATGTGCTCGATTCCAGTCTGCGGCCGGTTCCGCCCGGCGAGATGGGCGAGCTTTACATTGGTGGTGCTGGCGTGGCGAGCGGTTACCTGAACCGGCCGGAACTCACGGCCGAGCGTTTCCTGCCCGACCCCTTCAGCGGCATTCCAGGCGCCACCATGTATAAGACTGGAGACCTCTCAAGGTACCGGGCGGATGGAATCCTGGAATACCTGGGCCGGATCGACGACCAGGTCAAAATCCGCGGCTACCGGGTCGAGCTTGGCGAGATCGAAGCGGCCCTCGCGGCACAACCGAAGGTATGGTCCTGCGCGGTCCTCGCGCGCGAGGACGAGTCCGGGGTCAAGCAACTGGTCGCGTATGTGGTCGCCCGTGACGACGGTAGGCCGGATATCGCGGAGCTGCGGTCGTTCCTCAAGGAACGGATTCCTGGATACATGATTCCGGCCCACTTCGTCTTCCTGGATGCCCTCCCGCTCACGCCAAACGGAAAGGTCGACCGGAAGGCCCTGCCGCCCTGGACCGGCGAGACTGCTGGCGCCGAAAAAGGTGGAAAGCCCCGCACCCGGACCGAGCAGGCCCTCGCGGCGATATGGTGCGATCTGCTGAAGCGGGATACGGTCGGCGTTGATGATGACTTCTTCGACCTGGGGGGCGACTCGATGAGTGGCATTGGACTGCTCATCCAGATCAAGAGCACGTTCGGCGTGGACCTCGAGCTCGCAGGCCTGTTCGATCATCTTCGGCTATCCACTCTCGCAAAGGCCATCGATAGCCTAGCGCTGGCGAAGACCCCATCAGACTCATGAGATGGGTCATCTGAACGGGAGTCTCCGAATGACTCACGGCGCCCCGATTCATGCAACTTGGTTCACGGAGGACGCCCGCCGCGTGGCGCGGCCCGCGTCGGCCTCCGGCGGCGAGTGACGGCCCCGTCGGGGTTCGTCACTCGTACCGGTAGTGGTAGGCGTACCGGTAGTGCGTGTAGTTGCCCACGACGCCGAGAGGCTCGACATCGTTGAAGACGCAGCCCATCAGCGGAAGATCCGCGCGATCGAGCTGGGTGAGGCAGGCCCGCAACTCGTCGAGGGAGTGGGCACCGTACTTCACCACGAGCAGGACGCCGTCGACCTTGGCCCCGATGAGGAGGGAGTCGGTGACCGCCAACACGGGCGGGGCGTCCAGAATCACGCAGTCGTAGGCCTTCGAGGCCTGGGCCAGGAAAGTGTCGAAGGCCTGCGTCATCAGCAGCTCGGACGGGTTCATGGGGATGGAGCCGGACATCATCAGGGAGAGCCTCGGCACGGGCGTCTTGTGGACCACCGTCTCCCATTCCGCCATCCCGGCCAGGACGTCCGACAGCCCGCCTGTCCGGTCCTTCGACCAGAAGTGGCGGTGCAGGGACCCCTTCCGGAGGTCGGCATCCACCACCAGCACACGGCTTCCGGACCGGGCCAGCACCGCGGCGAGGTTCCCCGCCACGAAGGATTTCCCGATGTTCGGCGAGGGCCCGGTCACCATGATCGTTCTCACGGCCGCGTGCTTCCTGGAGAAATGGAGGCTGGTGCGAAGGCTGCGGAGGCTCTCGGTGGCAAGGTCATCCGGGTTGAGGGTCGCCAGCAGGTGCAGGCCGTCCTCGCCGTTCCGGATCGCCTGGCTGTGGGCCTCCTGGGCCTTGCTGTGGGGAATGGTCACCAGCACCGGCAGCCCGAGCTTGGATTCGACGAGGCGATGATCCTCGATGCGCGGATTGATGGCCTTGCGGAGGATGGCGAGGCCGATGCCGACCAGGAGGCCGAGGAAGGTGAACAGGCCCATGAGCAGCGTCTTCCGGGGCGCCACGGGCTTGGGATCCGCCGTGGCGGAATCCACCACCGTGATGCCCCCCACTTCGCCCGCACTGGCGATCCGCAGCTGCTGGATGTTGTTCAGGATCGCGGTGTAGAGCTCCGTGTTGACCGCCACCTCGCGGGACAGGCGCACCACCTCCTGCTGGGCTCCCGGCAGGGTGCGGACCTTCGATTCGATCCGCCCGTTCTCGGCTTTGAGCTGGGCGATCTGCTTGTCGAGGGTGGCCACCACGTCGGCGTCCTCCCGGTAGGTCCGGAGAAGTTCCTGGCGCCTCTGCTGGAGGGAGGACACCTGCGTTTTGAGGTTGGTGCTCTGCTGGAGGTAGGCGTCCGCCTCGCGGGCGAGATCCACGGATCCGGTCCGGGTCCGGAACTGGTTGAGCCGGTTTTCGGAATCGTCCAGCTTGGCTTTCACCTGGGGCAGCTGCTCCTTGAGGATCTCCAGGGTCTTCATGGTCGTGGAGTTCTTCCCCTCGACCTTGTGGTGGATGTACTGGTCGATGATCTCGTTCAGGATCTTCGCGCCGAGGGCCGGATTGGTGCTGGTGAGGGTCAGCCCCAGCACGTTCGTGAGCTTGCCCTTTTCCGCCACGTCGAGGTTGGCGCGCAGCGAGGCGATCCCGTCGGTCACCGAGCTCCGCTCGACCGTGAAGACCTGCCCGGGCTTGGCCTGCATGGAGCGGACGACCAGCTTGAGGGGTTCCCCCACGTACGACACGGACAGGGGCTGGCCCACCTTGCCCTTGCCCAGGGGGGCGCCCTTCGGGGAATCCAGCTGGAAGGCCTCGTCTCCCAGGGCGCGGAGGCCGAACACCGTCCCGCGCAGATCGTCCGGCACATCGAACGACTCCAGGTCGATCTTGGGCGCCTCCGGGTTCCCACGGTTCAGGGCGGCGCCGAAGACGGGGAACAGCTTCGGGCGGGCGCGAAGGTCGAGGCTGAGCGCCTCCACCGTCCGGCCCAGCACCAGGTTGCTCTGGAGGATCTCGACCTCGCTCGGCGTATCCGAGGGAGCGGAAAGCAGTCCCTCCATCTTCGCGAAGGCCGGGTCCGAGGGGCCCGTCCGCTTGGCCTGGACCTGCAGCAGGGCCTGGACCTGGTAGACCGGGGCCGCCTGCCAGACGTACAAGCCACCCAGCCCGACGAACACAACGAGCGCCGCGAGGATGAGGTGCTTCCCCTCCCAGAGGTTGGCGAGCCATTCGGTGAGCCCGATCTCCTCGGGCTCGTGAAGCCGCTTCAAGGGGCGGGGGCGGGGTTCCTCCGGATCCAGCCGGGAGGGTCGAATGCCGGTGGCGAGGGGGCTGTTCATGCAGACCTCTGCTCATGTGCCAAGCGGGGCAGCCAGTCTGACACGGATAGGTGGATGTTCTCGAAGGCTGTGCGGAAGGCCTCGGACCCCTGGCGGAAGGGATCCGGAATCTCCTGGGCCCCCTCCGGGCGCCAGTGCCCGAGGAGGAAGATCCGGCCGAGCAGGCTGGGGGTCGTCGCCTCGCACCAGGCTTTCTGGGGAAGGTCCATGACCAGGACGAGGTCGGCCGCCAGCAGCATCTCCTCGGTCAGCTGCCGACCTGCATGTCCGGAGACATCCAGGCCGGCCTCCGCCATCAACCGGGACACCTCGGGATCCACCGGAAGGCCCTCCAGGGCGTTCAGCCCGGCGGACGTCACCTGGATGCCGGGAGGCAGGGCTGCGCGCAGCATCGCCTCGGCCATGGGGCCCCGGCAGTGGTTGCCTTCACAAATGACGAGGATGCGGTGAATGGCGGGGGTACAGCCAGTCTTCATGGTCTTGAGTTCGACGAGGAGCCCAGGTACTTGGCACTGACGGCGGTCTGCAGCAGGCCGCTGTAGGCCGGCAGGATGAGGTTCACGACCTGGCCCCAACGCACCACCGTGCCCTTGTCCACATAGACGATGTCCCGGGGTCGCAGCGGGAACCGGTCCGCGAGGATCATGGCCGTCGGATTGCGGGCATCCAGGTGGAAGACATCCACGGCATTGAGTGAGGAACCCTGACGGATCACGTAGATGCATCTCGGGTCCGCGGTCTGTCCCTGGATGCCGCCGGAATCCTGGATGGCCTTCGCCAGCGAGAGCTGGCCGTGGACCAGGGGCGTCGTCCCGGGCCGCAGGAGCTCGCCCATCATGTAGATGGGGGCATCGTTCAGATGCGGAACCTGGAGTGAATCCCCGTTCTGCAGCAGGATCTGGCCCACCTGGTTGCCCTGGGAAAGCAGGGCCTGGAAATTAAGGGTCCAGGTCTTCTGGCCCCGCGAGAGGAGGATGCGGCTGTCGTCGGCCGTCGGGAGGAGCCCGCCGGCGCGGTTCAGGGCCTCGGTCAGGCTGAGCGGCACGTCGTTGACGGGATAGACGCCCGGGTTCCGGACCTCCCCGCCCAGATAGACCTTCTGCGATCGGTAGGCGATCACCTTCACGTCCACCTGCGGATTCTGCAGCACCCTGTTCAGGAGCGCGGCGAGCTTGTCCCGGACCTGGCCCACGGAAAGTCCCGCGACATGGAACTTCCCGACGTAGGGGAAGAACAGGTCGCCGCGTTCGTCCACCACGGTGCCGGCGGCAGAGTCCTGCCGGTACTGACCCAGGGGCAGGGTGATCTCGGGGTGATCCCAGACGGTGACCAGCAGGATGTCCTGGGGGCCGACCAGGTAGACCGGGGGAGTCTGTGCGAGCAGGCCCTCCAGCGAGAACGTCTCGCCGGCCGGCCGCTCCTGGGCCTGGACGGCCGTGAGGTTCAGCGGCTGCAAGGAGACCGTCAGCCCGTCGACCCGGGTGGTTTCCGGCCGGGAGGGCTGCTCCCGGAGCTTCATGCCCGGCGCCCTGCACGCGCCGAGCAGCAGGACCGCGCCAAGGGCGGCCCCCAAGGCGACCATCCGGGCGGCCCCCGGAGCGGCTTTGCCCCGAGGACGCACTCCCATCTCTCGGCCTGGAACCGCGGAATGGCGCGGTGCGGAGAGTGCAGAACCGGCGGTTTGAATCCGAGCACTAGACGGGTCTTGTGGACACACGGCAGTCTCCGAGAGGAGCTGATAGATATATCGCTATTTACCACAAGCTCGCAAGGAAAATCAGGATGCTTACGCAAGTTGGTGGATGATATGGTTCCCGTCCGGAGGCCCTCCATGCAGCCCCTCCCCCTTCCACCCCCAGGCCCTGGGATCCGACGGCGCCGCCAAGCCGGATCCGCTTCTCGGGGGGGCAACCCGCCATCTTACTGGAAGGGTGTGCTCGGGGGCCTGGCGATCGGCGGGGGACTCCTCCTCTGCACCTGCCACGGAGGAGAATCCGGAGCGGCGGGAGCGGTCGAGCCGCCGGTGGCGAACTGCGCCCCCACGCCCACATCCTCCCTGATCGTGAACGTCAAGGATGCGCCCTATGGCGCCAAGGGCGACGGGACCACCGATGACACGGCCGCCCTGCAGAAGGCCATCGATGCCGTCGGCGGTACCGGGGGCACGGTCTCGGTCCCGGCAGGGACCTACCACGTGAACGCCCTCACCTCCCTGCTCCTGAGGAGCGGCATGACCCTCTCCCTCGACAGCGGCGCCGTGCTGGCAGCCATCCCGAACGGCGCGGACAACTACACCATCCTGCGGGTGTCAGGAGTCTCGAACGTGAACATCCTGGGTGGCACCCTCCTGGGCGAGCGCAGCGCCCACACGGGCAGCACCGGCGAGCAGGGCATGGGACTCCGGATCACAGGCGGCGCCCAGCACATCGCCGTGGTGGGGATCACCGCGAGGGAATGCTGGGGCGACGGGTTCACGGTGACCGATGCCAGCGACGTGACCCTCTGCCACGTCACCGCGGACCACAACCGCCGCCAGGGGCTCTCCATCACCGGGGGGAACGGCATCGTCGTCCGGGATTCCCGCTTCGTCAACACCGGCGGCACCCTTCCCGAGGACGGCCTCGACATCGAGCCGAACAGCGGCCAGACGGTCAACAACGTGCTGATCACGGGTTGCGTCTTCACGAACAACGCGGGCGACGGCATCGAGGTGGGGGTGCCCATCGCCTACTCCGGCCTGGCCTTCATCTACAACGTGGTGATCGACGGCAACACCATGAGCGGCAATGGCGCGGGCAGCCTCAGCTCGGGCCCCCGCAGCGGCCTCGAGGCCTCCAACACCGGTGGCCATGTCGTGAAGAACAACACCGTCCAGAGCAACGTGGGGTATGGCATCTACCTGAGGAATGGCGTCGCGGGCACCACCGTCACCCGCAACACCGTGACCAGCAACGGGCGGAACGGCATTCTCGAGTACCTGTCCTCGGGCAACAGCATCACGGACAACACCCTCTCCGGCAACGGGGTGCCGCCATGATCCGCCTCGACCCCCGGCCAAGCCCCGGGAGGTCGGTGGCCCCATAGTGGGCAGAGACTTGGCCCTGGTCGCCGACCGGCAGGAGCAGGCTCTTGCTCCCGGGTCACACCCGTCTCGCCTGCTCCGCCAAGGTCCTGGAAGAGGCCCGCACCACCCGCCGGACAGGCGGCTGAACGGCCACGCGAAAAGGCCCGGCGTCCCTCTGCGACGCCGGGCCCCACCCGAGGGCGCTCAGTACCCTCCGCCTCCGGTGCCCCCTCCCGTCCCTCCGCTGGAGGAACCGCCCAGCTGGCCCCGGATCTCGCCGCTGGGATAGGTCGCGCTGTGGACGTTCACGTAGAGGTTCCCCGTCCGCCAGCTGATGAACTGGCTGCTGGTGAGGCGGGTCCCCGCCGGCACGGTCCAAATACCGCCGCCCGCATCCGTCAGGGGCACGATGATAGGCCCGGCGGTCCCCGCCGGTGCCTCGTGGATGTGGGCCCCGGTCCCCGTGATCCCGGTCGTGGCCACGCCGCCGATCAGCTCGAGGGTGGCGGGGTTGAGGCTGAAGGCCCCCGTGCCCGTGGCGGTCGAGGCGTTGGCCGGGGTTTCGCTGGCACCGGAGAGGGTGGCCGTTTGCGTCACGGGAGCGGCCACGTTCAGCTGGCCGCGGATCTCGCCGCTGGGGAAGGCCGCCGAGTGGACGTTCACGTAGAGGTTGCCCGCCTGCCAGCTGGCCACCTGGGCGCTGGTGAGAGCCGCCCCCGCCGGCACGGTCCAGACGCCGCCGCCCGCGTCCGAGAGGGGGATGAGGATGGGCCCCGCAGTGCCGGCGGCCGCCTCGTGGATGTGGGCGCCGGTCCCCGTGATTCCCTCCGTGACCACGGAGCCGCGGATGGCCCCAGTCGTCGCGTTCACGGCCAAGGAGGCGAAACCCGTGGCGGTGCTGGTGTTGGTCGGAGTCTCCTGGCCGCCCGTGAGGGTGGCGAAGCTCACCTGGAGTTCGATCTGGCCACGGATCTCGCCGGCGGCGAAGGCCGCGCTATGGACGTTCACGTAGTAGCCGTTGGCCTGGAGCTTGGCGTACTGCGCATCCGTCAGCACCGTGTTGGCGGGGACGGTCCAGACGCCGGCGGCCCCACCGCTGAGGGGGATGATGATGGGGCCCGCCACGCCGGCGGCGCCCTCGTGGATGTGGGCGGCCACCCCGGCGATCCCCGCGGTGGTCACGGTTCCCGTGAGGACCTTCGTGGTGGGATTCACGGAGAAGGTGGCCGCACCCGTGGCGGTGGAGGCGTTGGCGGGCACCTCATCGACCCCCGACAGCGTGGCGTACCGGACATAGGGTGGAGGGGGCGGGGGCATCGCCGCCGCGCCGCCTCCACCGCCCCCGCCGCAGGCTGCGGCCAGGAGAAGCAGGGTGGAAAGGGCCAGGATGGCGATAGGCCGGAACCGGCCTTCCGAGTCAGGTGGTCGCATGGGCAACTCCTCCGCAGGGTCTCCCGCGGACTCCACCATGGGCCGCCCGCGGCCCGGGGTCAGATCCGGTTCCAGGAAAGGGACCCCTCCGGAGGTGCCTGGCCGGCACATCTTTCCCTGATCTGGTCGACGTTTTTTTCCTCGGAAAAGCCTTTCTCCGTGGCGCCATCCGAACGGGTGCCTTAGGATTTGAATGCCATCCGGAGTGCATTTGCCGAACGAGCGTCCCCACGGTCTGGATCTCAAGGGCTTCATGCTCAAGATCGACCGTCTCGATGCGATCGGCCGCCTCCGGAACGCCGAGCGGCGCATCCAGGCGCTGGAGCAGCGGGTGTCCGAGCTGAGCCTGCTGGACGGGGTCACCGGCCTGCCCAACCATCGGCATTTCGCGGACCGGCTGTCCCAGGCCCTGCTGGTGGCCCAGCGGCACGGGCACATCGTCGCCGTCCTCCTCCTGGACGTGGACCGCTTCAAGCGCGTCAACGACCTGCTGGGGCACCCCGGGGGCGATGAGGTGCTGCGGCTCCTCGGCCAGCGCCTCCAGGAGGCTCTGCGCCAGGGCGACACGCTCGCCTGCATGGGCGGCGACCGGTTCCTGGTCCTGCTCCAGGAGATCAAGGATGTGGTGGCCGCCGCCCGGGTGGGGCAGAAGCTCCTGGAGGCCCTCCAGGTGCCCTTCCGCGCCGGGTCCCGGGAGATCGACCTCACCGCCAGCATCGGCGTCTGTGTCTTCCCCAACGACGGCATGGACGCCCACATCCTGGAGGCCCATGCGGAATCCGCCCTGGTCCGCGCCAAGGAGCGCGGCGGCAACCGCATCGAGTGCTTCACCAGCACACTCAACGAGGTCTCCCTGGAGCGGCAGGAGCTGGAGAGCTGCCTGCGGAGCGCCCTGCAGAACGGCGAGCTGCAGATGTACTACCAGCCCCAGTTCTTCATGGACGGCCGCCTCGCAGGAGCCGAGGCGCTGATGCGCTGGAACCACCCGCTGCTGGGCGCCGTGCCTCCCGTGAAATTCATCCCCCTGGCCGAGGAGAGCCGCCTCATCCTGCCCATCGGCGAATGGGCGCTCCGCGAGGCCTGCGGCCAGATGGCCAAGTGGCAGACCATCAGCCCCTCCCCGCTGATCCTCGCCGTGAACGTCTCCGTCCTCCAGTTCGCCAACGGGGACTGGGATGCCTGTGTGGCCCGGGCCCTGGCGGACACGGGCCTGGAGCCGGGGTGCCTGGAGCTGGAGCTCACGGAGAGCCTGGTCATGCGGCAGGGCCACGAGGACCTGGCGCCGCTCCACCGGCTGCGGGAGATCGGCACGCGGATCGCCATCGACGACTTCGGCACGGGCTACAGCTCCCTGGGCTACCTCCAGCGCCTGCCCATCACCACCCTGAAGCTGGACCAGTCCTTCATCGCGGCGCTGCAGTCCGAGGATCCGGCCCTCTCCTCCGACGCCATCGTGCGGGCGGTGATCCAGCTCGCCCACAGCCTCAACCTCACGGTGGTGGCCGAGGGCGTGGAGACCGAGGTCCAGCGCGACGCCCTGGAACTGCTCGGTTGCGACTGCCTCCAGGGGTTCCTGCTGGGACGGCCCCAGCCCGCGGACGCCTTCGAGGCCATGCTGGAGTTCATGTCCACGAAGCAGTTCCTGAGGAAGGCCGCCGGGCGGCCCCGGGAGGAAGCGAAGGTTCCCCAGGGGGCCCCGGCGGGCCGCGGACGGGGATCCCGCTAGAGCCCTTGTTCCCACCCCGCGGGCCACCGCACGGGGCCCATCGCGCATGGTGCCTGGAAAAAACATAATGTGACGGCTGCAAACGCCCAGGCAGAGGACAATTGAAATGTCCTTGTGCCTCCGGACCGAAGGGACCCTCCCCGGGCCCCGGAGCCGGGCGCCATCCCGCGGTGCCTTCACAAGGTCCTCACCCGCCGAGGCCCCCATGCAGCGCCGCACCATCGACGTCGACGAACGCCTGCCCCTGCTGCAGACCGCGCCCCTGAGCCTCCAGCACCTGTTCGCCATGTTCGGCGCCACGGTGCTGGTGCCCTTCCTCTTCAAGGTGAACCCGGCCACCTGCCTGCTGATGAACGGCGTGGGCACGCTGATCTATCTGGTGGTGGCCAAGGGCCGCATCCCCGCCTACCTGGGCTCGAGCTTCGCCTTCCTCTCGCCGGTCTTCGCCGTGCTGGCGGCGGGCCTCAGCTACTCGGCCGCCCAGGGCGGCTTCATCGTCTTCGGCCTCATCTTCATGCTGTTGTCTCAGGTGGTGCGTGTCGCGGGCACCCGCTGGATCGACATCATCTTCCCCCCGGCCGCCATGGGCGCCATCGTGGCCATCATCGGCCTGGAGCTGGCCCCCGTGGCCACCAACATGGCGGGCCTCACGGCCGGTCCCGCCGTGCTGGGCATGCCGCTGCGGCTGGCCCTGGTGGTCTCGCTGTCCACCCTGGCCGTGACCATCCTGGCCTCCATCCTGCTTCGCGGGTTCCTGGCGGTGATCCCCGTGCTGCTGGGCGTCATCGCGGGCTACCTGATCTCGCTGGGCCTCGGCGTGGTGGACTTCCAGTCCGTGCGCCTGGCGCCCTGGTTCCAGGTGCCCACCCTCTACGCGCCCACCTACAACCTGCAGGCCATCCTCATCATCCTGCCCGCCGCACTGGTGGTCCTGGCGGAGCACGTGGGGCACCTGGTGGTGACGGGGAACATCGTCGGCAAGGACCTGATGAAGGAGCCCGGCCTGCACCGCTCCCTGCTGGGCGACGGCCTCTCCAACGTGCTCTCGGGCCTGGTCGGGGCCACGCCCAACACCACGTACGGCGAGAACATCGGCGTCATGGCCATCACCAAGGTCTACAGCGTGTGGGTCATCGGCGGCACGGCCGTCATCGCCATCCTGGTCTCCTTCTCCGGGAAGCTGGCGGCCCTCATCCGGAGCATCCCGGTGCCCGTCATGGGCGGCGTCTGCATCCTGCTCTTCGGCGTCATCGCCGCCGCGGGCATCCGCATGCTCATCGAGAAGCAGGTGGACTACACCCAGTCCCGCAACCTGATCCTCACCTCGGTAGTGCTCATCAGCGGCATCAGCGGCGCCGCCGTAAAGCTGGGCACCGTGGAGCTCAAGGGCATGGCGCTCGGCACGGTGGTGGCCATCGTCCTCAGCCTGCTCTTCTGGGGCCTCGACCACCTGGGCCTCAGCAACGACACGGAAACGCAGTCCTGATCCCTCCACCCCTTTCGAGGAGTACCGCATGGAACGGTTTTTTGGTCTGAAGGCCAAGGGCACCACGGTGGCCACGGAGGTGCTCGCGGGCACCACCACCTTCATCTCGATGGCCTACGTGATCTCGCTTATCCCCAACGCCTTCCTCAAGGTGGCCGGCATCGCGCCGGCGCAGGGCTTCACGGCCTTCGTGGTCTGCGCCATCCTCTCGACGCTCATCGGCGCCTTCTACGCGAACCTGCCCATCGCCTTCGCCTCGGGCATCGGCCTCTCGGCCTTCTTCGCGTTCACGGTCTGCGCGCCGGCCAACCAGGGCGGCATGGGCTACACCATCCAGGTGGCCCTCACGGCCCTGCTGCTGGAGGGCCTCGTCTTCATCGCTCTCAGCGCCATGAAGGTGCGCGAGGCGTTCATGGACGCCATCCCCTTCTCGCTGAAGAAGGGCATCTCCGTGGGCATCGGCCTCTTCATCGCCATCATCGGCTTCGTGGATTCCGGCGTCACCCAGGTGGGCCTGAAGTTCGAGCCCGACACGATCTTCCCGGTGCTGAAGAACGACCCCTCGGCCCTCTTCGGTCTGCATGACGTGAACAACCTCTTCATCGCGAAGTTCTGGGACCACGGCCACCTCACCCCGGCCTTCTGGTCCGTGGTGGGCCTCTTCCTCATCGCCGTGCTGGTGGCCAAGCGCGTGAAGGGCGCCATCCTCCTGGGCATCCTGGCCATCACCCTGGTGGGCCTGCTGCCCGTGTCCTTCGGCGGCGGCTTCACCCACCTGCCCAAGGGCACGCTCTTCCAGATCCCCAGCTGGCCCCACATGTTCCAGTACGACTGGAGCTGGACCAGGTCCCTGGGCGGCATGATCAACATCTTCATCATCCTGTTCACCCTGCTCTTCGTGGACATGTTCGACACCATCGGCACCCTCATGGGCATCGGCGCCCAGGGCAAGCTGCTGGACAAGGAGGGCAAGTTCCCGGGCGCGTCGAAGGCCTTCATGGCCGACGCCGTGGGCACCACCTTCGCGTCCATGTTCGGCACCACGGCCATCACCGCCTACATCGAGAGCGCCTCCGGCGTGGCCGAGGGCGGCAAGACGGGCCTGACGGCCCTGGTGGTGGCGGGCTGGCTGGCGCTCGCCCTCTTCCTCTCGCCCCTCTTCCTCATGGTGCCGCTCCAGGCCACGGCCCCGGCGCTCATGATGATCGGCTTCTTCATGCTGTCGGAGGTCAAGGAGATCCGCTTCGACGACGTCACCGACGCCATCCCTGCCTACCTGGCCGTGGTGGTCATGCCCTTCACCTTCTCCATCGTCAACGGCATCGCCCTCGGCATGATCGCCTACACCGTGCTGAAGGCCGCCACCGGGCGCTTCAAGGAGATCAACCCGATCATCCTCGTGCTCTCGGCCATCTTCCTCCTCAAGCTGCTCTTCCTGTCCGCCTAGCCTCAGTGGCTGCTTTTCACGGAGTTTCCATGTCCAAATTCGCCCTCGCTCTCGTGGCCCTGGTGGCTCTGCCCGCCGCCGCCGCCGACTGGAGCGACACCTTCATCGGCTACCGCACCGGCACCCAGTTCCGCGAGCCCGGCATCGACGGCACCGTGAAGAAGAATATCCTCCAGCTCGGCCACGTCAGCGGCTGGGCCTACGGCACGAACTTCTTCAACGTGGACATGCTCATGTCCGACCGGAACGACCCCACCGCCAGCGGGAACAGCGGCGCCAACGAGGTCTACGCGCTCTACCGCGGCTCCCTGAGCCTCGGCAAGCTCACGAAGACCGACCTCGGCTTCGGCCCCGTGCGCGACATCTCCCTCACCGCCGGCTTCGACTTCAACTCCAAGGACAACGCCTTCGCCTCCAAGAAGCGCTTCCTGGTCGCCGGCCCCACCTTCAACTTCAAGGTGACGGACGGCTTCTTCGACCTGGGCCTCCTGGCCTGCCACGAGCAGAACTACAACGGCATCGTGGGCCGGTCCGTGGACTTCAAGACCACCTACTACGTCACCGCCGCCTGGGGCATCCCCTTCCAGATGGGCCAGGTGGGCGCCGAGTTCAAGGGCTACGCCAACTACGAGGGCGCCAAGGGCAAGGACGGCTTCGGCGTGGAGACCAAGCCTGAGACCCTGGCCAACCTCTCCCTGCTCTTCGACATCAGCCCCCTCTTCGGCACCAAGAAGAAGGTCTATGTCGGCCCCGGCTTCGAGTACTGGAACAACAAGTTCGGCGGTCCGAACAACGACGGCCCCGCCCCCGCCACCAACAAGCGCGTCACCGCGCCCATGGCCCAGCTGCAGATCCACTTCTGAATCATCCAGACGCTGCGAAAAAAGGGGACCTCACAAGGCCCCCTTTTTTTCGTATGGATGGTGAACCTCAACCCAGGAGCTTCGCCATCACGTCGGAGTGCAGATTCCAGTGGAAGAAGCCCGCCAGGCCGAAGACCAGGCCGATGCCCGCGAAGATCCCCGCCACGGCGAAGAGCCAGCGTTTGCGGGTGAGGGCCGTGACACCCGCCAGCGCCACGGCCACGCTCAGGCAGGCTTCCGCCAGGTCGAACTGGTCGTCGTGGACGTTCATCGCGTCGTAGTCCTTGGCCGCCCGCTCCGCCTCGGCCTTGATCTCCTCTTTCTCCTTCTCGTATTTCCGGCCGGCGGCTTCCTGGGCTGCGATGCGGGCCTCCACCTTGGCGCGCGCCTCCGGCTTCAGCCCCGGGCTCATGTCGAGCTGGACCCTCAGCATCTCCACCGCGTTTTCGGCGATGTGCTGCTTGGTGCTCTTGCTCTGGTAGAAGGCCCACTGGTCCACCGCCCTGGCCTGGGACTGCTGCATGGCCTGGACGACGTTGCCATCCTTCACGTTGCAGAGGGCCATGAACGTCGCCACCACCGCCACGAAGAGGGCGATGAACCCGTTGAGCCGGCTGTCCCTGGCGTGGTCCTGCACCTCATCCTGGATGGGGTCGAGGGTCTCGGACATGGGCGCCTCCCGGAGCCCCCAGTCTAGACACCCCCCGACCCGCTAGACTATCCCTCGCGCGCCTATAGCTCAGGTGGATAGAGCAGCGGCCTTCTAAGCCGCAGGTCGCTGGTTCGAGCCCAGCTAGGCGCACCAAGTGCGCCTGGCTGGACTCGGACCAGCCCCGGCCGCGCGGACGTGACCGGGGTCCAGCGTCGAGAAACATCGGCGGCCCGGTAGGCCATAGGCAGAGGGCCGACTTGATGTCGGCCCGGCGCCGTCATGGCCGGGGCCAGCCGATGGCCGTTCGAGGCCAGCGTGAAGTGGGTCGGCGCCACCGCGTGCGCCCAGCTGGGCTCACGCGGTGTGAAGGCCCTTCAGGTACCCCGCCATGGCCTGGTCCGCTTCGCTGATGTGCTGCTCGAGCCAGGCCCCCAGGTCGGCCAGCGCCTCCCGGCCGACGGGCTGGCCCTTCATCCGCCGGTACTGGAGGTCGCGCACGCGGAGGACCACCTCCTGGTGCTGGTTCATGTGGGCGACGCGGCCGGGGAATCCCGCCTCCTTCATGAGGCTCTCTTCGGTCTGGCAGTGCTTGATGAGGTGCCGGGCCAGGGCGGCCAGCGGCTCGTCCGGCGATCCCGCATCGAGCTCACCGGTCAGCCGGGCCAGCGCCTCGAAGAGCTCCCGGTGCTGCTGGTCGATGGCCGCCAGCCCAGTTTCGAGCTGCGGGCGCCAGCGCGCGACGGGCCGAGCAGTTCGGGTGACAGAGGCGGGATGCACGGGCAAAGAATACCAGAGCATCGGGAAGAGCCGCGCCAGGGTGGAACCACGACCTCCGCTTGTCCGCCCCACCAGTCAAGGGAGATTGGATAAAATCATCACGCCATGCAGGCCCTCCCGTCCCTCTTCCTCGATCCGGAGCTGACCCGCTTCGTCATGGGGGGCGTGTCCATCAACGCGGGTTCCGCCAGCGCGGAGGGTGTCCCCAGCCTCTGTCGGGCTTCCGGCTGCCGGGTGGACCCCGCCACAGGCCGCCTCCGCCTGTTCTTCGCCGGGCCCCAGGCCGTGGACCTCGTCCGGGACACCACGCAGAGCGGCGCCCTGGCCGTGGTCTTCAGCGAGCCACCGACCCACCGCACGGTCCAGATCAAGGGCCAGGACGCCCGCATCGAACCCCTGGCCGAGAGTGATCTCGCCTGCGTCAGGGCCTACCGCACGGCCTTCGCGCAGTGCCTGGTCTTCATGGGCTTCACGGAGGTCATGGTCCGGACCCTGCTCGACTGCCCCGACGAGGCACTGGTAGCCCTGACCTTCACACCCTCGGCCCTCTTCAACTCGACGCCGGGGGCCCAGGCCGGAACGCCGCTGACCTCGACCCCGCCCCCTCCCCGGGCTCCGGGGGGCCCATGATCCCCGTCCGCGCACTCCGCGACTGCCTGGATGGCGTCATCCCCGGCGTGGTGTCCACCTGCGCCGCGGACGGCACCCCCAACGTGGCCTACATGTCCCAGGGCCAGTACCTCGACGAGGGGCACCTGGCCCTCTCCTACCAGTTCTTCAATCGCACCCACCAGAACCTGCTCACGAATCCGCGGGTCATCCTCGGCCTCATCCACCCCCAGACGGCCCAGCAATACCGGCTCCACCTCGTCTACGAGCGCACGGAGACCCAGGGTCCCGTCTTCGAGTCCATGAAGGCCAAGCTGGCGGGCATCGCGTCCCACACGGGCATGACCGGCGTGTTCCGCCTGCTGGGCTCCGACATCTACCGCATCGAGGGGGCCGAGGTGGTGCCGGGGAGCGCCCTGCCCGCCCCGTCCCCCACCGTGGATCCCCTCCTGGCCCTGCGCGCCTGCATGGAGCGGCTGCCCACCAGCTCCGATGCCGAGTCCCTCCTGGACGCGCTGCTGGACGGCCTGCAGGCCCACTTCGCCATCGAGCAGGCCCTGGTGATGATGCTGGATCCCCGCCGCGACCGGCTCTACACCGTGGCCAGCCGAGGCTATGCGACTTCAGGCGTGGGCTCGGAGATCCCGGTGGGCGAAGGTGTCATCGGCGTGGCGGCCCGGGAGCGGGCGCCCATCCGCATCTCCCACGTCACCTCCGAATACGCCTACGGCCTCGCCATGCGCGAGGGGGCCGAACGCCGGGGCATGGGCGACCTGCTGGAGACCGAGATCCCCTTCCCGGGCCTGGCCTCACCCGGCAGCCAGCTGGCCGTGCCCATCCCCGGGACCCGCGAGCCCCTGGGCGTGCTCTTCGTGGAGAGCGCCACGGAGATGCGCTTCACCCATGCGGACGAGGACGCCCTGGTGGCCCTGGCCATCCAGGTGGGCGGCCTCTTCCGGCTCTTCCAGGCGGAGCTGGAGCTGGGGGAGGAGGCCCACCCCGGTGCCATCCGGGAATCCCGGCCCGACGGTCCGCCCCTGCGCGTGCGCCACTACGCCGTCAACGACAGCGTGTTCCTGGGCGACGACTACCTGATCAAGGGCGTGGCCGGGAACATCCTCTGGACCCTCCTCCAGGATCACCAGGCCCTGGGCCGCACCCAGTTCAGCAACCGGGAACTGCGGGCGGACCCCCGGGTGCGACTGCCGGACCAGAGCGACAACCTGGAGGCCCGCCTGGTCCTCCTGCACCGCCGCCTGGTGGAGCGCGGGGCCTGCGTCCAGCTGGAGAAGACGGGCCGCGGGCGCTTCCGGCTGGTGGTGGCCCGCCCCCTGGACCTGGAGGAAGTGGCGCCGGAGCCCTGAGGAACCTGGATAATCTTAAATTCCTCTTAAAAGCCCGCTAATTCTTTCTTAAGGATGGAAAAAAGCAATAAACCGATCGTCATCGGTGGCATATATCCCTCATCGGGTTTCGAGCCCCGACCTTCCTGATGAGGTGATCCATGTCCCTGTCCCGCACCCTCCCCCTGGCCGTCCTCGGCCTCCTCCTCGGCACGGCGACCGCGCAGGCCGCCTCCCCTTCCCGGCAGAAGCAGATCCAGCATGGGGGCTACCTGGTCACCATCGCGGGCTGCCACGACTGCCACACGCCCCTGAAGATGGGCCCCAAGGGCCCCGAGCCGGACATGACCCGCATGCTCTCCGGCCACCCCGAGGGCCTGAAGATGCCCCCCGCGCCGAAGCTGACCGAGGCCCCCTGGGGCTGGGCGGGCTCCTTGACCATGACCGCCTTCAGTGGTCCCTGGGGCGTGACCTATGCCGCCAACCTGACGCCGGACAAGGAGACGGGCCTGGGCAGCTGGACCGAGGCCCAGTTCCTCCGGATGGTCCGCTCCGCCCGCCACCTGGGCCAGGGCCGCGCGATCCTGCCCCCGATGCCCATCCAGAACCTCCAGCAGGTCAACGAGGCGGACCTGAAGGCCATCTTCGCCTACCTGCAGTCCATCCCGGCCGTGAAGAACAAGGTGCCCGCCCCCGAGGCGCCCGCGCCCACGCCCATCCCCATGCACTGAACCGGAGCCCTGCCGTGCGCCCCCTCCTTCCGGTCCTCCTGGCCCTCGGCGCCCTGCCGGGGGCCGCGAAGGCCCCCGCCCCGCCCCGTCTGCTCTCCCAGACCGGCCTTTACGCCGCGCCGGGCGTGGTGGCGGCCCGGAACCTGGCCTACGCGCCCCAGTACCCGCTGTGGACGGACGGCGCGGCCAAGGCCCGGTGGATCCACCTGCCGGCGGCCATCGATGGCCGCGACGAGGCGGGCTGGGTGTTCCCGGTGGGCACCAAGGCCTGGAAGGAGTTCGCCTTCGGGGGCCGCAAAGTGGAGACGCGCCTTCTCTGGAAGACCGGGCCCGGGACCTGGGTCTTCGCCAGCTACGCCTGGAACGAGGCCCAGACCGACGCGGTCCTCGTGCCCGAGGGCGGCCTTCCCGACGCCGCCGAGGTGGCCCCGGGCCTGCGCCACGCCATCCCCTCGCGGGCGGACTGCCGGGACTGCCACGGCCAGGGGCAGGTGGAGGTCCTGGGCTTCACGGCCCTTCAACTCTCCCCGGACCGGGATCCCGGCGCCCTCCACGGCGAGCCCCTCCGGCCCGGCCTGATCACCCTGGCGGACCTGGTCTCCCGGGGCCTGCTCCGGGGCGCCCGGCCCGATCTCCTCGCCCGTCCACCCCGCATCGCGGGTGATCCCGCCACCAGGACGGCCCTGGGCTACCTCCAGGCAAACTGCGCCACCTGCCACCGGGCGGACCGGCCCATCCCGGGCCTGGACCTGGACCTGCGCCCCGCCCATGCCCTCCGCACGACGGCCGGCACTGGCAGCTTTCCCGTGCCCGGCCAGCCCGAGAGCCGCCTCCTCAGCCCCGGCCATCCCGAGCGCAGCGCCCTGCTGCACCGCATGGCCTCCCGGGATCCCATCGCCCAGATGCCGCCCCTGGGTACCGTGCGCGTGGACCAGGCCGCGGTGGACCACCTCCGCCGCTGGATCACCGACGCCCCCTTCGCCCCGTCCCACTGACCCCCAGACCCCCTTTCCGACGCGAGGTCCCATGACCCCTTCCACACCTGTGCCCACCCCTGCGCACACACCTGCATCCACCCCTGGGCCCACCCGCCAGGACCTGCTCGCGGCCATGCTGCGCATCCGGGCATACGAAGAGCGGATCGTGGCCTTCCACGCCGCGGGCCCCTTCCCCAATGTCTGCACCTCCGTGGGCCAGGAGGCCGCCGCCGTGGGCGTGGTCTCCGCGCTGCGGGCCGAGGACCAGATCCTCACCAACCACCGCAGCGCCGGCCACCTGCTGGCCCGGGGGGCGGACCCCGGCCGCATGCTGGCCGAGGTCATGGGCCGCAGCACCGGCTACTGCCAGGGCCGCAGCGGCACCCTGCACATCTCGGTCAAGGAGCTGGGCGTGGTGCTCACCTCCACCATCGTGGGCGGCGAGCTGTCCCTGGCGCCGGGCGTGGCCCTGTCGCGGGCCATGCTGGGCGGCGAGGGCATCGTCGTGTGCTTCTTCGGCGACGGCGCGGCCTGCGAGGGGATCTTCCACGAGTCCCTGAACCTGGCCTCGGTCTGGAACCTGCCCGTGCTCTACGTCTGCGAGAACAACCAATGGCAGGCCTTCGTGCACCGCAAGGAGACCATGGTGGGCGACCATGTGGCCCCCTGGGCCGCCCCCTACGGCATCGACAGCCTCACCGTGGACGGCAACGACGTGGAGGCCGTGCGCAGGGCCGCCCTGCACGCCGCCGCCCAGGTGCGCGAGACGCGCCGGCCCTTCCTGCTGGAGGCCTGGACCTACCGCCAGCGCGGCCACATGGAGCCCCACGACCAGTCCTACGTGGATCCCGCGGAGCTCGAGGCCTGGATGGCCAAGGATCCCATCGCCCGCATGGAGGCCCGCCTCCTGGAGGCCGGCGAGCTCACGACGGACGGCCTCGAGGCCCTCCACGCCCAGGCCCGCCAGGCCATCGAGGACGCCGCCGCCTTCGCCGCCGCTTCGCCCTATCCCGATCCCGCCGACCTCGCCACCGGCGTCTACGCCTGAGGAGCCCGACCCATGACCCAGATGAATCAAATGACCTTCCACGACGCCGTCGAAGCCGCCCTCCACGAGGAGATGGCCCGCGATCCGCGCGTGCTCATGTTCGGCGAGGGCACCGCCACCAAGCGCAAGGGCCTGCTCAAGGCCTTCGGGCCCCAGCGCGTGCGCAACACGCCCCTGGCCGAGGGCATCATCGCCGGCACCGCCGCCGGGGCCGCCGCCACGGGCCTGCGCCCGGTGGTGGACCTGCTCTTCGCGCCCTTCCTCTGCTTCGCCATGGACGAGCTGGTGAACAGCGCCGGCAAGCTGCGCTACATGTCCGGCGGCCAGTTCTCGTTCCCCATGGTCGCGCTGGCCATGACCGGCGGGGGCTGGAGCGTGGGCGCCCAGCACAACCACAACCTGGAGGCCTGGTTCGTCCATGCGCCTGGCCTGAAGGTGGTGATGCCCGCCACGCCGGCCGATGCCAAGGGCCTCATGAAGGCCGCCATCCGCGACGAGAACCCCGTGCTCTTCTTCATGGACATCGGCCTGGCCTTCGCGCCCGGCGAGGTGCCGGAGACCGACGAGATCGTCCCCCTCGGGAAGGCCGCCATCCGCCGCGAGGGCTCGGATGTCACCCTCATCTCCTACGCCAAGACCGTCCACACCTGCCTGGCCGCCGCCGAGGCCCTGGCGGCCGAGGGCGTCTCCGCCGAGGTGGTGGACCTGCGCACCCTCAAGCCCCTGGACGAGGCCACGATCCTCGCCTCCGTGCGCAAGACCGGTCGCGCCATCCTCGTCCACGAGGCCAGCCGCCTCTGCGGCGTGGGGGCCGAGGTGGCGGCCCTGATCGCCGAGCAGGCCTTCGAGTCCCTGCGGGCCCCCCTCGTCCGCCTCACGGGCCCGGACGCGCCGGCCCCCGCCAGCTACCCCCTGGAGCAGGCCTTCGCCCCCCAGGCCGACGCCATCGTCGGCGCCGCCCGGCAGCTGGTGGCGCGGACCCTGGAGGCGGCGCCCATCTGGTGAAGGGCTACAGCCCGAGGACAGCCACCCTCGGATGGCCCTGGGCATCCGCGACGAACCGGGTGGTGGCGTAGCGCCGGTTCCGCTCCACCAGGGCCTGCACCAGCTTGGCCTGCCCCAGCCCAAACTCGAACAGGAGGTGCCCCCCTGGGTTCAGGAACGCCGGCGCCTCCTGCAAGAGCCGCGTGAGGATCGTGATCCCGTACGGGCCGCCGTCGAAGGCGGCCCTGGGTTCATGCCGAAGCAGGCCCGCCAGGGTTGCCTCCAGCACATGGGAGGGGATGTAGGGCGGGTTCATCACCACCAGGTCCATGGTGCCTTCCAGGCCTTCGTTCGCGAGGGACGCGAAGAGATCCCCCTGGGCGACCACGACCCGGTCTTCCAGGCCAAGGCGGGCCACATTCGCTCGGGTCAGGTGGACACAGGCGTCCGAGGCGTCTGCGGCCCAGACCCTCACGGTGGGTACCCCCAGCGCCGCGGTGCAGGCCAGGTTCCCCGATCCGCAGCCCATGTCGATCACCCGCAGCTCCCGTTCCGGCTCCTCCTGCGACAGGGCGCGGAGAAGGGCCAGGATCTCCCGCCCCAGGATCTCCGTCTCCTCCCGGGGAACCAGGACGTCCTCGCCCACCAGAAAGTCGACCCCCAGAAAGCGGTGATGCCCGGCCGCAAGCCGGGCGGCGGGGCCCTGATCCTCCGCGGGGACCGCGGGACTGGCGCTTTCGCCCACCTTGTCGTCATCCATCTGTTCCTCCGTGGCCATGTCGGCCGCTACTTGCGTACCCGGGTGGCGGGCCTCAGCCTCCTGTCAGGCTGGACTGGTCTCCCCGTCCCTCGATGACGTCCACGATGCGTCGCCCCAGGAGTGGAGCGGCCTTCCCCGCGAAGGTCCGGGAGGGATGGGCATTGGTGGGCCCGTCGGCATGGGCCGGCTTCAGGTACAGGCCTCCCTCGGTCTCCAGTTCGCGGAAGTCCCACACGAAGATGTTGTCGCCCTTCTCGTCCCAGGTCTCCTTCACCCAGGTGGCGAACTGCCGGGCGCGCTCCGCTTCCTCAGGGGTGGTGGAGGCCTCCGTCAGCGCCGGACCGGTCCACACGATGAAGGTGGTGCGGGGGAACTGGTGCATGCGGGTCTTGAGGGCCTCGTACTGCAGGCGGTAATTGGCGAGGGTCTTCTTCGGGGAGGCCACGCTGGAAGCCCCGTCCTCGGGCAGGACCCGGCTGACAGGGAAGCAGTGCTTGAAGACGATGACGTCGTGGGACGCGGCGAGGTCATCCAGGTTGGGCTCCTGCCGGTCCCTCGCGGTCCCAGCATGGGCCACCCACAGGTTCCAGTAGTCATAGGGGTTGTTCTCCCAGGGGTAGCGGTCGTGCACCAGGCGCCGGAACACCCGCGTGGGGAGCATCCGGTCCAGCCGGGTATGCCCGCCGTTGGCCATCGGATACGTCATCTCCGTGATGGCGTAACGGGTGCCGTGGGTCGCGTTCCAGGCCTGGAAGAACTGGGGCAGGCCGGCTTCCCAGATGGCCTCGCCGGTGCTGTGGTGCAGGAAGAGGATCCTTGAGGCAGGCTCGTGCGGCACGGCGCGCTCCTTGGGTTGGGCGGCTCCGGGGGTCCCCGCCCTGGGGGAACAGGTCAGGAGAAGGGCCACCGCCGCGGAGAGGAAGCTCCTCCTGATCCACGCCAGGGCGGGCTTCGGGGGCGGGAGTCCGGACATCGAGGTCATGGGGAGCCCTCCAAGGAGGCGGGAGCGGATTCAGCGGCCCGCGAAGGCCGGCGTCCCGAGGGAGGTCATGTCCAGGGGAGGGGTCCGCAGGTAGTACGTCGACCGCTTCTTCTGGGTGAAGTCGTCGAAGGCGCGCCGCACCTGGTCGGACGTCATGTCCAGGGCGGCGGCCGTCTCCTCCACGGAAACCTGGTTCTCCTGGGCGTACCAGAGCAGGTCCATGGTCCGGAAGGGGATGCGGAAGAAGAACTCCTCCTGGGTTGTGGGGGCGCTGTAGGTGTCGGAGGTCGGCGGGCGCTTCTGGATGACCTCGGGGACATCCAGGTGACGGGCCAGCTGGTACACCTGCGTCTTGTACAGGTGGACGATGGGCATCAGGTCCACGCCGCCATCGCCGTACTTCACGAAGAATCCCTGGTCGTGCTCGTTCTTGTTGGGCGTCCCGATGACCGCGTAGTTCCTGAGTTCGGCGTGGTAGTAGAGCATCGCCGTGCGGGTGCGCTGCTTGAAATTGGACGCAGCCACGATCTGGGCCAGCTCCGTGGGACGCAGCCGCGCGCTCTTCTCCTCGCCCTCGGGGGTGATGATCGTCAGGGAGAAGACGTTCAGCGTGCCCTGGTCCAGGAGCCCCGGGGGCAGGACGATCTTGGCCTTGTAGCCGGCGCTGGCGTCGTACTCGGGGAAGACCCGTGCGATGGCCTCGTCCCGCCGCTGGTAGCAGGCATACCCATCCAGCGCCGGCGTGATGACCTCCAGCACGGGGGTGACGCCGAAGTGGGCCGCCAGCATCCGGGCGAGATCCTCCGAGGCTGGATCCGAGTCCTTCTCCGGCAGCAGGAGGGGCACCACCCGCTCGGGCCCGAAGGCCTTGACGCAGAGCGCCAGGCAGACGGAAGAATCGATTCCCCCGCTGATGCCGAGCACGGCGCCCATGCGGTGGAGGCCCCGCATGTTCTCCCTCAGCCACTGCACGATCCGATCCGTCTCGGCGGCAGCATCGATATCCAGGACTCGGGGGTTCATGGGCATGGGCATTCCTCAGGGACAGACGCCCCGACCGACCACGACCTTCACGTCGTCGTCATCGTCCAGGGGGTGGGCCGGCACGAATCCGGACAGGAACTGCGCGTCCACGAGCTGGGTGGAGATGATGCCGGCCAGGGCCATGTCGTCGGTTTCGCCCAGACCCTGGCCCCGCCGGGCCTTGGCGACCAGATGATCCACGGCCGCGGGATTGAAGAAGCCCGAGGTGCGGATGGCGGAGGGCGAGAGCAGGTCCTCGAGGTAGTCCGGGGGCGAATCATTGAAGAAGGCCCGATGGATCGGCGCGCGGTAGGGCTGCTTGGGCCGGTCGGTGATCTCCGCGGGAAGCCACTCGCGGCTGACCTCCTTCAGCAGGTACTTCTCCTTGAGGCCATGCAACTTCAGGTCCGGGGGGAGCCGGTTGCAGAAATCGACCACCCGATGATCCAGGAAGGGGAATCGCCCCTCCACCGAGTGGCCCATGGCCACCCGGTCGCTCTGGGACGACAGCAGGTACTGGGACAGGAAGATGGAGATCTCCAGGTACTGGGCCCGGTGGAGGGGATCCCAGCCATCGAAGCCGGCGGGGAAGGCGGGATCCAGGTGGTCTCCGGAGCCGGCGGCGCGGATCCGATCTGCCAGGTCGTCGCTGAAGAAGCGCTTGGCCCGGCTGGTGGTGCGCCAGCGGAGGCTGTGGGAATAGCTGGAGGAGGCGGTTTCCTCCAGTCCCAGGCCGAAGAAGGCCGTCGCATAGGCCGACCCGCCCTGGGTCAGCCCCGAGATCCAGGGGTAGATCCGGCTGAACAGGGCCGGACGAAGCTTGGAGTCCGGTTGGGCGGCCCAGAACCGGCGGATCTTGGCTTCCTTGAACAGGTCGTAGCCCGCCAGGAACTCATCGGCGCCCTCGCCCGTGAGAACCACCTTGAAGCCCTTCTCCCGGACCAGCCCGGACAGGAGGAACATCGGCGCCGGGGAGGTCCTGAGAAGCGGGGTCTCGGTGTGCCAGACCACCTCCGGGAACACCCTTCCTATGTCGGAGTCGGAGGCGTGGACCACGTGGTGATCGGTGCCCAGGTGCCGGGCCATCCGGGTCTGGAACCCGCTTTCGTCGTAGTCCGCGTCCGAGAACGAGATCGAGAAGGTCTCCAGCGGACTCGCCGTGTGGTGGCGGACGATCGCGGTGATGGTGGAGGAATCCAATCCTCCGCTCAGGTAGGCGCCCACGGGCACGTCCGCCCGCAGCCGGATGCGCGTGGCATCGATGAGGAGCTCCCGCAGTTCGGCGGCGTACTCGTCCTGGGAGCGCGCAGGCTCCGGGCGTCCATCCGGGAAGGTCAGCTGCCAGTAGGGCTCCAGGGCCACGCGGCCCTCCCGCACGCGCAGGAAGTGGCCCGGCGGGACCTCCTCGATCCCCTGGAAGAAGGAGCGCGGCGAGAGGGGGCTCCAGAACGTGAAGATCTGGTCCAGGGCCAGGGGATCCACGGCGGCCGCCACGCCGGGAGCGGCCAGGATCGCCTTGATCTCGGAGCCGAACACCAGGCGGCCGTCGGCGAAGGTGTAGAACAAGGGGCGCACGCCCAGCCGGTCCCGGGCCAGGAACAGGGCGCGGTTCCGCGTGTCCCAGATGGCGATGGCGAACTGGCCGTTGAACTTCGCCAGGCAGCCCGGACCGTACTCCTCGTAGGCGTGAAGGACCGTTTCCGTGTCGCAGGCGGTGGCGAACCGGTGGCCCTTCCGCTCCAGCTCCTGGCGGAGCTCCGGGTGGTTGAAGATCTCCCCGTTGAACACGATCCAAAGGGTGCCGTCCTCGTTGGAGATGGGCTGCTGGCCGGTGCTCAGGTCGATGATGCTGAGCCGCGCGTTGCCCAGGGCCGCGTGGTCATCCACGTAGATCCCGAACTGGTCCGGGCCCCGGTGGCGGATCATCCCCAGCATGCGGCGCAGGGTCGAAGCCTCGGCCGGGGGTTTCCCGTTGAGCGCGCAGATACCCACGATGCCGCACATCGGCGCTCCTACCGCAGTCCGAGCCGGCTGATCTTCCCGGAGGAGGTCATGGGCAGATCGGTCCTGAATTCGACGTATTTCGGAACCATGAAATCCTCCAGGTGCGCCCGGCAATGGGCGATCACCTGGGCTTCGGTCAGCGGCGTCCCGTTGGCCACGACAAAGGCCTTCACGACCTCTCCGGCTGTGGGGTCGGGAACACCCACCACCACCGCCGTGACGCCGGGAAGCATGTGGAGGACGTTCTCCACTTCCTTGGGCGCGACCTTCTCCCCGCGGCTCTTGATGATGTCGTCCTTCCGGCTGAGGAAGTAGAAGTACCCATCGGCATCCTGGCGGAACAGGTCCCCGGAGTAGCAGAGCCGTTCGCCCGGGATGGGGCCCGGACGGAACCGCTGGGCCGTCGCCTCCGGAGCCTCCCAGTAGCCGCGCATCACATGCCGGCCGCGCACCACCAGCTCGCCCGTCTCGCCCGGTCCCAGGCGTCGCCCGGATTCGTCCTCGATCCAGGCCTCGGTGCCGGGAATGGGGATGCCGACGGAGCCGGGCCGGATGGCGAGCTGGTCCGGGGGCAGGTAGAGGGTGCGCTTGGTCTCGGTGAGGCCGTACATCGAATAGAGCGCCACCCCCGGGAAGGCGGCCTGCAGTTCGAGGATCCGGCTGGGCGGCAAGGAGGCCGCCGTGTTGGTGAGGTAGCGGAGGCTGGAGGTGTCGTAGGCGCGGAGGTCCTTCTGGACCAGCATCGCGAAGATGGTCGGAACCCCGGGGAATCCCGTGGGGCGCTCCTCCTGGATCTGCTGGAGGATCACGGTCGGGTACATGAAGGACCGCTCCAGCACCAGCGTCCCGCCCATCTTGAACGCCATCAGGAGCTGGTACAGGCCGTAGTCGAAGGACAGGGGCAGGGCGCTGAGGATGACGTCCTCCGCCCGGTTCTCCAGGTAGGTCATGATGGCGGTGCTGGCGAAATCCACGTTGCTGTGATCGCACATCACGCCCTTGGGCTCGCCCGTGCTGCCCGAGGTGTAGACCAGGCAGGCCAGGTCCAGGTCGATGTTGCGCAGGGGCAGGGGGGTCGCCGGGGCTTTCGCCAGGGTCTCCTCGAAGCGCCGCAGGCGCGGATCCGCGGGCGTCTCCTGAGCGCCGCAGAGAACGCCGAGGGAGAGGGATGGGACAGCATCCCATCCTCCGGTCCGCTCCTGCATCAGCAGCGCCTTGGCACGGCAATCGTTCAGGATGTAGGCCAGCTTCTCCGCCTTGGTGGAGGCGTTGATGCACACGAAGGTCCCGCCCGCCTTCAACGCGGCGAAGATCCCGACCACCGCCTCCACCGAGTTGGGCAGGTGGAGGGCGACCCGGTCGCCACGGCCCACGCCCCCCTGGACGAGGGCGTTCCCGAGCCGGTCCGTCATGTCGTCCAGCTCCGCGTAGGTCAGCCGCCGGCCATCGCACACCAGGGCGACCTTCTGCGGGAAGCGGGCGGCCGAGCGGGTCAGGAATTCGTGGACAAGCACCCGGAGCCCCTCATGAATGGCCCGCCAGCTTGCTGGTGATGAACGAGCTCAGCCGACTCACGGAATCGAAGTTGCTGGGTAGGAGCTCGTGGTCGGCCACCGCGATGCCGTACTGCTTCTCCACGAAGGTCACCAGCTCCATGACTCCCAGCGAATCGATGATGCCTTCCCGGAGGAAGGAGGCGTCATCTCCGTACTTGAAGCCCTGGTCGCTGAACAGGAAGTTCCGCGAGATGAACTCGCGGAGCTCTGGGGCGACGGCATTGGGGTCCGCGACCATGGTCTTTCTCCTTCCTTCGATGTCAGTGATTGGGATGCTCGAGGGCAATTCATTCCTGGCATCAGCATCCACAGAATGTATGCTTGTTTTACAGCCATTCAATAGATCTGACTATTGAAAAAACGGTTCTGATATTTCTAAGCCCCGTGAATGTGCCAGTCCTTTCTCCTCCAGATTTTGGAGGAGTTGCCAAACCACAAGCCCCGCCCCGATCGGGCCTTCTTCGCGATCCGGGGCGCCCGCAGGGGGGTCCATGCTCATCGTCAGTTCCGCGCGGAAATTCTACAATCGCCTCCGGCTCTGGCAGCTTCGAAGGGCCGGTCTGACCCTTCCGGACGATTGCAAGCTGGGAGGGCTTCCGGACTTCGGATCAGAACCCTACCTCGTCACCATTGGGCACCATGTGGCCATGGCCGCGGAAGTCTGCTTTCTCACGCATGACGGCGGCACCCATGTCTTCCGCGACCAGGAGCGCTACAAGAAGGTCATCAAGTTCGGCCGGATCAACGTACTGGACAACTGCGTGATCGGCCAGCGGGCCATCATCCTCCCCGGCGTGACCATCGGCCCCAACTCCGTGATCGCCGCGGGATCCGTCGTGACGCGGAACATCCCCCCCGACGTCCTGGCCAGCGGGAACCCCGCCAAGCCCGTCATGTCCATCCATCAATACGCGGAGTGGTGCCTGGCCGCGACGCCGGACTACGACCCGGCGGAGTACCAGCGGGACAAGAAGGCCTTCCTGCTGAAGTTCCCGATACGAGGGTCGTCCCAGGTGCCCATGGCCGGATCGATAGCCGGATCAGGGGCGCCTTCCGGGGAATCCGAATCGGCCTGAAGGGCGGCTTGGTCTTGCTCCGGCGCGACATCTAGTCGCGCCTCCACGATCCCACTCAACACTGGATCCTGGCCACGCCCGCGTGGCCAGGGCGAGTTCGAATCTCGCCGACAGGCCCCAACGGTCCGGTCGACTCACTCACACTGATTCGAACTGCCCGGCTTCGCCGGGCCGGTCTCGCTCCGGCGCGACATCTAGTCGCGCCTCCACGATCCCACTCGCGAGTTCGAATCTCGCCGACAGGCGATTGTTGGAACCCATTGGTCGGAGCGGCGAGATTCGAACTCGCGACCCTCTGCTCCCAAAGCAGATGCGCTACCAGGCTGCGCCACGCTCCGATGGATCCAGTCTACTTACTTTCCGCCGATGGCGACGCTGCGGAGGTTGAGACCGGCGCGCTGGAGGTCGAAAATCTTGGAGGCGAGGCCCACCATGAGCTGGATCTCCATGTCCTCGCGACCGCGCTTGGTGGCGCCGGCGGGGGGGATGGCGATGAGGTCGTTGGGGGTGCGGGTCTTGGACCAGGCCAGGTCCATGGCGAAGGAGATCTTCTTGTCCTGGCTGGCCAGCTCGCCGGCGATGTGGGACATGAGGCCGTCCCCGCCGTAGCCGAGGCGGAGCCAGCCCGGGCCCTCGAAGCCGCGGCTGCTGTTGGTGAGGTTCACGGCCTGGAGCTTGTTCCCGGCGCCGTAGGCGAAGTCCATGCGGGTGTGGACGCCCTGCTCATCATTCCGGAACTCCAGCCGCTGGGGCATCTGGGTGGCCTTGTCCACGGTCACCTCCAGACGGCCCCGCTTCCAGAAGCCCAGGCTCTGGGCCATGCTCTGCTCGCGGCGCTTGGCGTCCCAGGGCTTGGTGGGGGCGTTGAAGACGAGGTGCTGCAGGGTCCGGCCGCCGCTGGTCTCCTCGCCGGCCAGGCTGGCCTTGAAGGTGGGGGCGTCGATGTAGACGGCCTTGATGTCGTTCAGGGTCTGCCGGAACCAGGACATGTAGGTCCGGGGCGCGTCGGACGGGGGCGGCTCCACCCGGGTGGTGTAGGCGTTCTGCTCCTTGCTGTACAGGAAGCCCCGGGTGCCGCGGCGGGTGTAGAGCAGGTTGCCGAAGTCCCCGGCCAGGTCCGTGCGGAAGTCGCCGTTGGCGAAGTAGGTGCCCCGGAGGCGGAGGTTGGCCTGGCCGCCCTGGCTGTTGCCCTTCACCTGGCCCTGGCTGAGGCTGTCCACCTTCTGGTTCACGGCGGCGCCGCTGAGGGCCACGCCGAGGGTGCCCTGCATCTCCACGGAGGTGATGCCCTGGTAGGGCTGGCCGAACCACCCGGCATCCACGGCGTCGAGCACCTGGAGGAAGGTCCGGCGGGCGGCCTCGGAGGTGGGTTCCGCCTTCGCGGCGGTCTTCGGGGTGGGCTTGGGAGCGGGCTTGGCCGGGGCCGGGCCCTGGGCGGGCAGCAGCGACGCGGTGAACAGCAGAGGCAGAACGGTATAGCGCATCAGATCTCCTGACTCATGAACGGGAGTGCCGGGGAGCGGCCTTGGGTTCCGGCCGATCCTTGGCGTAGCAGGCCCGGCACAGGGCCTTGGCGGGATCCTCGGGCACGAAGGGCAGGTACTCCTGGGCCCCGCAGGTGGCGCAGGTGATGTGGGTGAGCACCCGGGTGGCCTCCTTCCCCCCCTTCCGCTTGTACGTGAAGGAGCGGCGGTAGCAATCGGGGCAGAGGTAGAACTTCTGGCCGGTCTCCACTTTGAAGCGCATGCCGCACTCGGCGCAGATCTTCTCCCGAGGCGACTTGGGGTCTGGAGGAGCCACGGGCGCCCGCTTGGTCAGCCGGACCGGGGCCTGGCCCGGCCCGCGCGTCGCCTCCGGCGCCGCGTCCCCGGAAGCGGGGTCTTTCGAGGGTTTCAGCCCTTTGATCATCGTTGTATGGTCCTACTGCGGCGCGGGCCGGAAGGTTTAGGGTACCCCATCGGATCCGCCCCGGCGAGTTCCGGTCCCGGCGGGGTGATGGCATCCTGGGCCCATGCCTTCTGCCGCCGATCTCCTGGAGCCCCTGCGCCGCGGGGAGGCGCGGGCGCTGGGCCGGGCCATCTCCTGGATGGAAAATGGCCACCCCGAGGCCCGCGCCCTCATGGCCCGCCTCTGGCCCCAACTGGGCGGGGCAGTCGTGATCGGCATCACGGGATCCCCCGGCGCCGGCAAGAGCACCCTCACGGACCAGCTCGCCCGCACCCTGCGCGCGGAAGGCCAGCGGGTCGGCATCCTGGCCGTGGACCCCACCTCGCCCTTCAGTGGCGGGGCCATCCTGGGCGACCGCATCCGCATGCAGCGCATCGCCGCCGACCCCGGCATCTTCATCCGGAGCATGGCCACGCGCGGGGCGCTGGGCGGGCTGGCCCGGGCCACCCAGGACGCCATCGACCTGCTGGACGCCGCGGGCTTCGACACGGTGATCGTGGAGACCGTGGGCGTGGGGCAGGACGAGGTGGATGTCGTGAGCTGCGTCCAGACCTGCTGCGTGGTGCTGGTGCCGGGCATGGGCGACGAGATCCAGGCCATCAAGGCCGGCATCATGGAGGTGGCGGACCTCTTCGTGATCAACAAGGCCGACCGCGACGGCGCCGACCAGGTGGAGCAGGAGCTGACGGCCATGAAGTCCATGGCGGCCGCGCGGCCCTGGGATCCGCCGGTGCTCCGCACCGTGGCCCAGCGGGGCGAAGGCGTGCCGGAGCTGCTGGCGCAGGTCCGCCAGCATGGCGCCTGGCTGCGGTCCCACGGCGGGCTGGCCCGCAAGGCCCGGGAGCGGGCCCGCCTGCGCTTCGAGTCGCTCCTGGCCGAGGCCGCCTTGCGCCGGGTACGGGAGCGCACCGGCCCCGCCCGCCTGGAAGCCGCCATCCAGGCCATCGCCGACCACGCCCAGGATCCCTACACCGCCGTGGCGGCCATCCTGGGCGAAGGCTAGGGGATTCCTAGGCCCTGGCGAGGATCCCGTAGAGCTCCGGCCGGCGGTCCCGGAAGAAGCCGAACGAGGCGCGGTTCCGGCGGATCTCCTCGAGGTCGAAGTCGGCGGTGATCACGCCGGCCCCCGTGCGCCCCAGCTCGGCCACCTTGTCGCCGCGGTGGTTGGCGATGAAGGAGTGGCCGTAGAAGGTCTGGCCGCCCTCCGTCCCCACGCGGTTCGCGGCCACCACGGGCACCACGTTGGACACGGCGTGACCGATCATGGCCCGCTGCCACAGGTCCTTGGTGTCCAGGTCGGGGCTCTCGGGCTCGGTGCCGATGGCAGTCGGGTAGAACAGGAGCTCCGCGCCCATGAGCATCATGGCTCGGGCGCACTCGGGGTACCACTGGTCCCAGCAGATGCCCACGCCCAGCTTCCCGAAGCGGGTGTCCCAGACCTTGAAGCCCGTGTTGCCGGGGCGGAAGTAGAACTTCTCCTCGTAGCCCGGCCCGTCGGGGATATGGCTCTTTCGGTAGACGCCGAGCACGGAACCATCCGCGTCCACCATGGCCAGGCTGTTGTAGTGGTGGGGCCCGTCCTTCTCGAAGAAGGAGACCGGAATCACCACGCCCAGTTCCTTCGCCAGGGCCTGGAACCGCGCGATGGTGGGGTGGCCCTCCGCAGGCCGGGCCCAGTCGAAGAAGGCGTCCTTCTCCTCCCGGCAGAAGTACGGGCCCTCGAAGAGCTCGGAGGGCAGGATCACCTGGGCGCCCGTGGCGGCGGCCTCGCGGACGAGGCCCTCCACCCGGGCCACGTTCTCGTCGAGGCTTCCCGTGAAGGCGCACTGGGTGGCGGCGACGCGGATGATTCGAGACTCGGCGCTCATCGGACCTCCGGCTGCTGCTGGGTGATGCAGTGGAAGGCGCCGCCGCCGCTGAGGATGGCGCGGGCGGAGCGGCCCACCACGCGATGGTTCGGGAAGAGCCGCGCCAGGGCGGCCACGGCCTCTTCATCGTAGGGCGTGCCGTAGGTGGGCACCACCACGCTGCGGTTCCCGATGTAGAAGTTCACGTAGCTGGCGGGCATGAGCTCGCCCTCCTCGTCCCGCACCACGCCGGGCGAGGGGATGCGCTCGACCCGGAGCTTCCGCCCCCGGGCGTCGGTCATGGCGGCGAGGTCGGCGCCGAGGCGATCCAGGGTGGCGGCGTTGGGATCGGCCGCGTCCCGGGCCTCCATGCAGACCACCACGCCCGGCGCCACGAAGCGGGCCAGGGTGTCGATGTGGCCGTCCGTGTGGTCGTTCAGGAGGCCTTCGTCCAGCCACAGCACCTTCTCGGCGCCGAGGCCGTCGGCCAGGGCCGCTTCCAGCTCCGCCTGGTCCAGGCCCGGGTTGCGGTTGGGGTTCAGCAGGCACTGGCGGGTGGTGAGCACCGTGCCCTCCCCGTCCACCTCCACGGAGCCCCCCTCGAGGATGAAGGCGTGGTCGCGCCGGGGCGCGCCGCTGAGGGCCGCCACGCGGCCCGCCACCCGGTCATCGCCGGGCAGGAGGTACTTCCCGCCCCAGCCGTTGAACCCGAAGCAGGCGGCCTGCAGGGCGCCCGCGCCATCCTTCACGAAGATGGGCGCCGTGTCCCGCAGCCAGATGTCGCCCACGGGCACCCGGTGGAAGCGCGCCCGGTCCGCCACCGGCGTCAGGGCCCGCCGGGCCGCCGCCTCGGTGGCCTCGTCCCCCACCAGGATGTCCAGGGCCTCGCCGCCCTCCCCGGCGATGGCGAGGCAGAGGGCCGTCCACTCCGCCTGGGCCGGGGCCAGGTTCTCCCGCCAGAGGTGGCCGTGGCCGGGCCAGGCCAGCCAGCAGGCGCTGTGGGGATCCCACTCGGCGGGTTGTCGGCAGGTCGGATGGGACATGGTGCGGAACCCCTGGATTGGATGCGGCCCCGGATGGGAGCACCCTCCAGTTCATCAAAAGGGCCTTCTCCCGTCGAGGCTTATTGCGGGAAGGCAGGTCCTAATTGATGCAATGACAGGGATCCCCCCGGGTGTGCGTCATGCCGCATATCATGATGCCTCGCCCCCGGAGCCTCCATGTCCCTGACCCGCGCCCTTCGCGCCGCGCTCCTCCCGATCCTTCTTCTCGGCGCCCCGGGCGCGCCAGCCGCTGCGCTAGGAGCATCGTGGGCGGAAGGGCCGGCGGTGGAATCGGCGGCGGCCGTCGCCTCGGTCCGCGACCAGTACGCCAAGCGCGAGGTGCTCATCCCCATGCGCGACGGGGTGAAGCTGTTCACGGCCATCTACACGCCCAGGGCCACCGGCCGGACCTATCCCATCCTCCTGCAGCGCACCCCCTACAGCGTCTATCCCTACGGCCCCGACGCCTATCCGTCCCACCTGGGACCCTCGGCCCCCTTCCAGAAGGAGGGCTTCATCTTCGTCTACCAGGACGTACGCGGGCAGAAGATGTCCGAGGGCGACTTCGTGAACATGCGGCCCCAGCGCGCTGCCAGCGGCGCGGCCGTGGACGAGAGCACGGACACCTACGACACCATCGACTGGCTGGTGAAGCACGTCGAGTCCAACAACGGCAAGGTGGGCCAGTGGGGCATCAGCTATCCCGCCTTCTACACGGCGGTGGGCATGCTGTCGGGCCACCCGGCCCTCAAGGCCGTCTCCCCCCAGGCGCCCATCGTGGACTGGTTCCAGGGCGACGATTTCCACCGCAACGGCGCCCTGTGGTTGCCCCATGCCTTCAATTTCATGGTGAACTTCGGCAAGCCCCGGCCCAAGCCGACCTCGGAGTGGGGCACGCCGTTCCGCCGCACCACCTCGGACGGCTACGAATGGTTCCTGCGGCTGGGATCCACGGGCGCCACCCGGCAGTACACGAAGGAGGTGGCCTTCTGGAACGAGATGCTGGATCACCCGAACTACGACGCCTTCTGGCAGGCCCGCAACCTCCGCCCCCACATCAAGGACGTGAAGCCCGCGGTACTCACCGTGGGCGGGTGGTTCGACGCGGAGAACCTCTTCGGCACCCTGCAGGTGTTCAAGACCCTGGGCCGCCAGAGCCCTGCCACCGACAGCCGCCTGGTCATGGGCCCCTGGTTCCACGGAGGCTGGGAGCGCAGCAAGGGCGACCACCTGGGCCCCGTGCAGTTCAGAGCTGACACCGCCACCTGGTTCCAGACCGAAGTCCTCTTCCCCTTCTTCATGCAGCACCTGAAGGGTGCGAAGGAGCCCGCCCTGCCCAAGGCCACGGTCTTCGAGACCGGCGCCAACCGCTGGCACCGGCTTGACGCCTGGCCGCCGGCGCAGGCCCGGGACGCGAAGCTCTACCTTCAGCCCAACGGCAATCTCTCCTTGACGCCGCCCTCGCCAGACGGCGGCTCCGACACCTTCCTCTCCGACCCGTCGAAGCCTGTTCCCTTCATCGAGAAGGTCGCCATCGGCATGCCCAAGGACTATATGACCGCGGACCAGCGCTTCGCCGGCCGACGCCCGGACGTGCTGGTGTTCCAGACCGGGCCCCTCGCCGAGGACCTGACCCTGGCGGGCCCCCTGCGTCCGGAACTCTTCGTGGCCACCACGGGCACGGACGCCGACTGGGTGGTGAAGCTCATCGACGTCTATCCCGACGACTTCAGGAACCCGGATTTCAAGGAGAGCGGCTCCCCCTGGGACCGCACGCCCAATCCCATGGGCGGCTACCAGCAGCTGGTGCGGGGCGAGGTCATGCGCGGCAAGTACCGGGACAGCCTCTCGACACCGGCGCCCTTCGTTCCCGGCCAGCCCACCCGCGTGGCCTGGTCCATGAACGATGTCTTCCACACGTTCAGGCAGGGCCACCGGGTGATGATCCAGATCCAGAGCACCTGGTTCCCCCTCATGGACCGCAATCCCCAGGTGTTCATGAACATCAACGACGCGAAGCCGGGGGACTACCGGAAGGCCACCCACACCGTGTTCCATGACGCGGCACGGCCCAGCAGCCTGAGCGTGAATGTCTGGTCAGATAAGCGGGAATGAGCCACAGATGAACACGGATGAACACAGACGGTTTCCTGATCCGTGTTCATCTGTGTTCATCCGTGGCTAACCTCGCTTTTCCTTCCATCCCTCCAAGACCCGGAACCGGCTGCCCATCCGGTCCGGCAGGGTGAGCTGGAGGAGGTTCTCGGTGCGCTTGGCGCGCTCGGCGGGGGGCAGGGCCATCCAGCCGGGGGCCCACCGCTCCAGGGGGGCGTGGGTGCGGATCCACTTGCTCAGCTCCATGTGGCCGAGATCCGTGAAGCCCTCGCCCTCCAGCAGGCGCACCAGGCGCGTGAAGTCGACATCGGCGGTCAGATCCGCCTCGCCCAGGTCCTCGTGCCAGTTGCCGTCCACGGTGTGGGCCTTGAAGCGGCGCAGGTCCGCGCCCTTGGCCAGCAGCCGGTCCGCGGATTCGCCGTAGTCCACGGCCAGGAAGAGGCCCGCCTCCAGGGGCGCCGCCAGCTCGCGGACGACAAGCGGAAGTGCGTCACACCAGATGCTGCCGTCGCGGGGCTCCAGGCCGTCGGTCTGCTCCGCGAACCAGGCGCCGGCCTCGCCCGGATCCGCCGCCTGCCACTGGGGACCCGCGGACGTCAGCACCTCGCGCATCCAGCGCTCGCCGTCCCAGCGCCAGGGCTGGGCGGGCAGGGCGTCGAAGAGCTCATTGCTGAACACCACACCGATGAACGGTTCCAAAGGTTCATGTTCTGCAGCGAACCGCGCGCGGTTGGCCGCAAGGAACGGCGAAAGGGCTTCCTCGGCAGCCTTTTTCGCAGCGGGGTTGTCGTCGCGGTGGACGTAGACCAGGGCTTCGGCGAAGGGGCCGGTGACGGCGTTCAGCACGTCGCGGCCCAGCCAGCCGCGGCCGGCGCCGGGCTCCAGGGCCGTGAAGCGCGCCGGGCGGCCCAGGCGCTCCCAGGCCGCCTCCAGCCTCAGCGCGATCGTCTGGCCCAGCAGGGGGCCCAGGTCCAGGGCCGTGTAGTAGTCCTTGCCCTCGAAACCCCAGGGGCCTTCCTGACGGCGGTAGTAGCCGTGCTCCGGGTGGTAGAGGCCCAGGGCCATGACCTCCGAGGCGGGCACGGGGCCCGAGGCGAGGCGGGTTTGGAGGAGATCGTTCAGCGGGTTCACTTCTTCTCCAACGGCCACTTCTCCAGCAGCACGGGCAGCAGCCACTGGGTGAGGACCAGGGCCAGGGCCACGCCGCCCAGGCAGGCCAGGCCCAGGCCCCGCAGGCCGCGGTAGCCGCTGAAGACCATGCCACCGAAGCCGGCGAGGGTGGTGCCGGCGCAGACGGCGTTCACGCGGGCCACGCGTTCCGGGGCATCGGCCTCGCCCCGGGCCCGGTGCAGCAGGTTGAAGGCCGTGTCCACGCTCACGCCCAGGGCGATGGGGATGGCCATGAGGGACAGGAAGGTCAGGGGCTCGCCACTCCACCCCAGGGCCCCCAGGGCCCCCGCCTGGCTGGCCGCCAGGGGCACCATGGCCAGCAGGCCGAAGCGCAGGCTGCGGCCGAAGAGGGCGATGACAGCGAAGATGCCCGCCAGGGCCAGCAGCACCGCCTGCCGGACCGTGTCTCGGGCGATGCCCTTCACCACGCGGAAGAGGGGCTGGGTGCCCACGAAGCGCCCGCCGGCCGCCTCGACCTCGGGCGTGAGCCGGAGCAGGGAGGCCTCGTCCAGCCGGATGGGGACCGTCAGGGCCGAGGCCAGGGGGGCGGGCGATCCGTGGCGCAGGTGGCCCCAGAGGGTCCAGGGATGGTGGCCCTCCGGAGCGGGCGCCGACCGGGGCAACAGGACCTGGAGCGCTCGCACGGGCTGGGAGGGATCCACCGCGGCGGCGGCCAGGGCCGACAGGGGCCCCTCCAGCCCCGCCGGGTCCAGCCCCGCCTTGGCGGCGGCCTCCAGCACCTGGTGTCGCCAGGTCTCCGAACCCAGGGCGTGCTGCAGGTCCGGGTCGAGGCTCTGCCAGTCGGGCACCGGCAGGCCCGCCTCGCGGAGGATGGGGCTCAGCCGGTTCCACCGGGCCGGGAGACGGTCCGGGTCCTCCAACGGAATCTGGAGGGCCAGGGGCTGGAGGCTGGCGCCCAGGGTCTTCGTCAGCCGCGCCTGCAGGGTGAGAGCCGGGTTGCCCTGGGCCCGGAAGCGCCGGAGGTCCTCCTCCCAGCGGGTGCGGGGGGCGCCCACCAGCGCCAGGACCAGCAGGGCCAGGGCGGCCCAGGGGGCCCAGACGCGGCGGCGGGGCCGGGGCGGGGGCGGCCCCGGGGCGAAGGTGCCCCGGCCCCGGTCCAATGCCATCAGCATGGGCGGCATCACCAGGAAGGTGGCGGCCAGGCAGGCCAGCAGGCCCAGGCCCGTGGTGAGCCCCAGGTCCCGGATGCCAGGGAAAGGTGCGAAGGCGAGGGCCAGGAAGGCCAGGGCCGTGGCCAGGGCGCCGGCCACCACGCCGGGACCCGTGCTCAGCATCGCGGCCCGGAGGGCCCGCGCCTTGGCCCGGCCCGCCCGGCGCTCCTCGCGGTAGCGGCTGAAGAGCATGATGCCCACGTCGTCGCCCACGCCCAGCAGCACGGCGCCGAAGCCCGCGGCCATGAGGTTGACGCGCCCCAGGATCCAGCCCGTGAGACCCAGGGCCCACACCATGCCCACGAGCAGGGGCCCCATGACGAAGCCATAGCCGGCGAGGGTGCGGAAGCCGAGCCAGTACACGAGGCCGATGAGGACGAAGCTGAGGGCCAGGCTGAGGAGCACCTCGCCCGTGAGCCGGTGGGACTCCCAGGCGGTGATGGCGTGGGCGCCCGTGACCTGGAGGGCGAAGGACCGGTCGGTCCCGGGGGTCAGGGCCGCCTCCACGGCCTTCAGGGCCGCGGCCGGGGGCAGCGGCCCCTCGGCGCCCCGTCCCAGCCAGGCCAGGACACGGGTGGTGGCCTTCACGTCCGAGGCGGGAAAGCCCGCCACCAGGGGTACCAGGACGAAGCGGCCATCCTTGGTCTCCAGGTAGCCGGTCCGCATGCGCAGGGAGAAGGCGCGGCCCAGCTGCACAGCCTTGGCCATGCCCTCACCGTTCTGGGGGGCGAGGGTCCGCAGGCCCAGCGGATCCAGCCGCGCCAGGGCCGCTGCCAGCGGCTCCGGCGAGCCCAGGGCCCGGGCGGTGGCCTCCAGGCGACGCTTCACTTCCGCCGGATCCCGGAGGGGCTCCAGACGGTCCCCCAGCCAGGCCGGGGCCAGGGAATAGAGGGTTTCCGTGGTGAGCCGGCTCACCGCCGCATCGCCTTCGGTGATGGCCCCCACGGCCAGGAGCGCGGGCCAGGGACTCACGCCTCCCGGCCCGGGCACGGGGATGGGATCGGACAGGCGACCCTCGGCGGCCAGCCCGTTGAGGGGCAGGTCGCCCTTGGTGAGCAGGCGGTCCACCAGGCCCTCGGCCCAGGTGCGGCGGGCCTCCAGGTCGGCCGGATTCCCCTCGGCCACGAGCCAGATCAGCTCCTGCTGGCCGACCCCGGCCTCCAGGTTCGCCCGCACGGCGGGATGCTCCGAGGGCAGCAGGCTCATCAGGTCGAGGGCCCGCTCCACGCGCAGGGTCCCCAAGCCCAGGGCCAGCGTCAGGCCCGCCGTGAGGATCCAGAGTCCCCGGGACCGGGACAGGTGCAGGCGGAGCAGGCCGCGCAGCAGGGCTTTCATCACCGGTCCGCGCCCGCGCGATCGATCCATGGCTTCAGGGCCGGCACCATCTCCACGCGCTCCGCCCCGCGCAGCCGCTCCATCAGGCTGCCGTCCTCCAGCCGGGCCAGGGGATGGTTCTCCCGGCGATCCAGGGCCTCGGGCGGGCCGGCCGCCGTGAGGATGGTGGGCAGCTCCTCGCTGTAGCGATGGTCCAGCAGCTGCGCCAGGGCCGCGGCCACACGGAGGTCCGAGTCCATGCGGTCCCAGTCGTCCAGCACCAGGAGGGGCGGGTCCTGGAGGGGCTCGATGAGATCGCGCACGCTCTGGAAGGCCTGGTTCTGGAAGCTGCGGATGTCGTAGTAGGCGTCCTTGATGCTCTGGCTGAGGGTCCGCACGGAGACGAAGCGCCCGCCGCGGCCCGTGCGCTCGGTCCAGGCCCGCAGGGCGGCGGCGGCCAGGGTGCTGCGGCCGCTCTGGGCGGGGCCATGGATCCACCACAGCTCCCAGCCGTGGCGGAACTTGTGCTTGCCGGTGGTGGCCCACTGGGACAGGGCCTCGGCGCCCGCCGGACGAATGCCGTGCTCGGGCCGTTTGCGGAGGGCCGCGAGGAGCCGGGCCAGGTCGTCCCGGAAGGGGATGGGCCCCACCTCCTCCTCGGGCCGGGCCAGCCACTCCTCCAGGTCCGGCACGCGCTCCAGCATGGACCGGGCCCCGCTGGCCTGGGCGTTGTTCCACCACTTCCAGAAGCGGGTGAAATCCGCTTCGCGGTAGCGGGCGGGCAGGCCCAGGGTCTCCGCGTCCGGCGCCACGTCGGCCGTGCAGCCGCATATCCGCACCGGTTTCTGGGGGTCCGGATCGAAGATGAGGCCCTGCCCCTGGCAGTGGGGGCAGTCAGGGCGGCCCTTCACCATGAGACCGCTCCGGCCGGGCCAGCTTCCGCAGCGGCGCTCATGGCCCGTCCCCGCCGCGCAGGAAGCCGCCGAGCACCTCGCGGCGCCGCTCGCGGATGCGGGAGAAGGCGCGCTCCTCCAGCTGCCGCACCCGCTCCCGGGAGATGGGCGGGTTGAACTGCTTGCCGATCTGCTCGAGGGTCAGGGGCTCCTGGCCGCCCAGCCCGAAGTGCAGGGAGATGATCTTGCGTTCCTTCTCGCTGAGGGTCTGGAGGCTGGCCTCGATCTGCTCCAGGAAGGCCTCCTGGTCCAGCGTGTGCATGGCGGAGGGCTCCACCTCCTGCTCCAAGCTGTCGCCCACGGTGAGGTCCGAATCGCCCAGGCCCTGCTCGGTGGAGACCGTGGAGGTGGTCTGCTGGAGAAGCTGGAGACGCTCCACCTCCTCCACCGTGAGGTTGGCAGCCTCCGCGATCTCCTGGAGCATGGGCACCCGGCCCAGGGACTGGCTCAGCCGCTGGGTGACGCGGTTCAGGTGCACCAGGTGGCCCGCCACCTTCTGGGGCAGGCGGATCTTGTTCCCGTGCTCGGCGAGCGCGTGGAAGATGGCCTGCCGCACCCACCAGGAGGCGTAGGTGAGGAACTTGTTCTGCCGCTCGGGATCGAAGCGCTTGGCGGCCTCGATGAGGCCCAGGTTGCCCTCGCTGATGAGGTCCAGCAGGTCCAGGCCCATGCCCTCGAACTTCCGGGCCTCCTTGACCACGAAGCGGAGGTTGCCCTCCACGAGCTTGCGGAGGCCTTCCGGGTTGCGGTCGTTCTGCCACAGGCGCCCGTTGATGCGCTCCTCCTCCGCCGTCAGCAGGGGCAGGTGGCGGATGGAGTCGAAGTACTTGTCGAGCGAACGCTCTTCGAGATGCCGGAGGGGCACGGAACACCTTGGGGGAGGAACCAGCATAGCAAGCGATCCGCGCCCCCAGGGCAACTGCGATCGGCCTCAGCGCTTGCGCAATCCGTGGGGCGTGAGCTTCACCAGGCCCGTGCCGCTGGCCGGCCGGGGCACGTCCTTCACGCCCGCGGCCTCCAGGGCCTGGGCCAGGCGCTCCAGGTCCTCCTGCATGCGATTGAGGCGGTCCCGCAGGGTGAGTACCACTTCCACGCCGGCCAGGTTGACGCCCAGGTCCCGCGTGAGGTTGAGGATGAACTCCAGACGCTCCAGGTCCTCGTCGCTGTAGAGGCGTGTCTTGCCTTCGGTGCGGCTGGGCGTGAGCAGGCCCTCCCGCTCGTAGAGGCGCAGGGTCTGGGGATGCACGCCGTAGCGCATGGACACCACGCCGATCATGTAGGCGCCGAGTCTCGGATCTTTAGCCATGAGTCCCGCTCCGCTGCTTGCGCACGTCCGCGTCGTTCAGCTCCGCCAGCTCGCGGAGGAGCTCCTTGCTGCGCTCATCCTGGATCTGGGGCGTCACCACGGCGACTTCCGCGATCAGGTCGCCCCGCTGGCTGCCCCTCGGGATGGGCATGCCCTGGCCCTTGAGGCGCAGCTTGGCGCCGGTCTGGGTGCCCGGGGGCACCTTGATGGTCTGGTGGCCCTCCGGCGTCGGGACCTCCACCTTGGCCCCCAGGGCCGCCTCGGAGAAGCTGACGGGCAGCTTCACGTAGAGGTTGGGGCCCTTGCGCTCGAAGCGGGCGTCAGCCTCCATGCTGATCTGCAGGTAGAGGTCCCCGGGCCCGCCGCCCCGGCGGCCCGCCTCGCCCTTGCCCGCCACGCGCAGCTTCGCGCCGTCTTCCACGCCGGCCGGAATGGCGATGGTGACGGTCTCCTGGCGGGGATGCCGGCCCGCGCCCCCGCATTCGGGACAGGCCGGGGCGCGCATGCCGCGGCCCTGGCAGTCGGGGCAGGTGCGGCCGAAGGAGAGGAACCCGCCGCCGCCGCCCAGCTTGCCCTTGCCGTTGCAGGTGCGGCAGACCTCCTGCTTCCGGGAGCTCTCGCCGGTGCCGCGGCAGGCCAGGCAGGGCTCGGAGCGGTTCACGCGCAGGCTCAGGCGCGTGCCCTCGAAGGCCTCGCGGAAGCCCAGGCGCACGGTGTGGACCAGGTCCTCGCCCCGCTCGGGACCGTGGCGCATGGGGCGCCCGCCGAAGCCGCCCCCAGCGAAGCCTCCGAAGATGTCCTCGAAGGAGAAGCCCCCGCCCTGCTCGAAGCCCGGCGGAACCTGGGCCCCGGGGCCGTTGGGATCGCCGTAGGTGTCGTAGTTCTTCCGCTTCTCGGGGTCCGACAGCACTTCGTTGGCTTCGGAGAGCTTCTTGAACTCGGCCTCGGCCTGGGCATCGCCCGGGTTCAGGTCCGGATGGTGCTTCCGCGCCAGCTTGCGGTACGCCTTCTTGATGTCCTCTTCCGAGGCGGTCCGGGGCACGCCCAGGATCTGGTAGTAGTCGGGGTGGGACATGGCTTTAGTCTAGGACACTAAGATTTCGTTCGCCGGAAAAAAAGCGGAGTCGCGGCTGGGCCGAGACTCCGCGAGGGGGTCCGGGGGTGTGCGCGCAGCGAAGCGGAGCGCGGGACCCCCGGGGAAGGCTAACTGACGACTTCGGCGTCGATGACGTTGTCGTCGCCACCCTTCTTGCCATCGCCCTGAGGGGCGCCGGGGGTGCCGCCACCATCCGCGGGAGGCTCCTGCTTGTAGAGAGTCTCGGCCAGCTTGTGGCTCTTGGCCGTGAGGGTCTCCAGGGCCTTCTTGATGCGGTCCTTGTCCAGGCTGGCCAGGGCGGCCTTGGCCTCGACGATGGCCTCCTCGGCCTCCTTCTTGTCGGCCTCGGGCAGCTTGTCGCCGCTGTCCTTCAGGAGCTTCTCCACCTGGTAGACCATCTGGTCGAGGTGGTTCTTCTCCTCCAGCAGGGCCTTGCGGGCCTCGTCATCGGCCTTGTGGGCCTCGGCGTCCTTCACCTTGGCGTCGATCTCCTCCTTGGAGAGGCCGGTGCTGCCCGTCAGCGTGATGCTGGCGTCCTTGCCCGTCCCCTTGTCCTTGGCGGTCACATGCACGATGCCGTTGGCGTCGATGTCGAAGGTGACTTCGATCTGCGGCATGCCGCGCGGCGCGGGCGCGATGTTGCCCAGGTGGAACTGGCCCAGGAGCTTGTTGCCCTCGACCACGGGCCGCTCGCCCTGGAAGACCTCGATGTCCACGCCGGGCTGGTTGTCCACGGCGGTGGTGTAGATTTCACTGCGCTTGGTGGGGATGGTGGTGTTGCGCGGGATGATGACGCTCATCTGGCCACCATTGGCGTTGATGCCGAGGCTGAGCGGCGTCACGTCGAGGAGCAGCACGCCCTTCACGTCGCCCGCCAGCACGCCCGCCTGCACCGCCGCGCCCAGGGCCACGACCTCGTCGGGGTTCACGCTGTGGTTGGGCTCCTTGCCGAAGATGGACTTCACCATCTCCAGCACCTTGGGGATGCGGGTGGAGCCGCCCACCATCACCACCTCATCGATCTCGTGGTGGGCCAGCTTGGCGTCCCGCACCGCGTTCTCGCAGGGACCCTTCAGCTTCTGGAGGATGGGCTCGATCATCAGCTCGAACTTGGCGCGGGAGAGCGTCTGGTTCACGTGTTTGGGGCCGCTGGCGTCGGCGGTGATGTAGGGCAGGCTGATGTCGGTCTGGGTCGTGCTGGACAGCTCGATCTTGGCCTTCTCGGCGGCCTCCTTGAGGCGCTGCATGGCGTCGGCCTGCTTGCGGAGGTCGATGCCCTCGGCCTTCTGGAACTCGTCCGCCAACCAATCGATGATGGCCTGGTCTATGTTGTCGCCGCCCAGGTGGGTGTCGCCGTTGGTGGACTTCACCTCCACCACGCCCTCCGAGACCTCGAGGATGCTGATGTCGAAGGTGCCGCCGCCGAAGTCGAAGACGGCGATGGTGCCGTCCTTCTTCTTATCGAGGCCGTAGGCGAGGGCCGCGGCCGTGGGCTCGTTGACGATGCGCTTCACGTCCAGGCCCGCGATGGCGCCGGCATCCTTGGTGGCCTGGCGCTGGGCGTCGTTGAAGTAGGCGGGCACGGTGATGACGGCCTCGGTGATCTTCTCGCCCAGGTAGGCCTCGGCGGCCTCCTTCATCTTGGTCAGCACCGCGGCGCTGATCTCCTCGGGGCTGAGGTGCTTGTCGTTCACCACCACGGCGCAGCCGCCCTTGTCGGCCCGCTCCACCGTGTAGGGGACGAGCTTCTGCTCCTTGTCGGAGTCGGCGTAGGGCAGGCCCATGAAGCGCTTGATGGAGTAGATGGTGCTCTTGGGCTGGGCCACGGCCTGGCGCTTGGCCGGCGCGCCCACCAGCCGCTCGCTGGTCTTGGGGTTGAAGCCCACCACGGACGGCGTGGTGTCCGCGCCCTCGGGGTTCGGGATCACCTTGGGCTGCCCGCCTTCCATGACGGCCACGCAGCTGTTGGTGGTGCCGAGGTCAATGCCGATGATCTTGCCCATGGTGTCGCTCCTTCTGAGGGTTGCTGAGGGGGGGGGCAGGCCGGACTGCGCCCACCCTGTCCCTATAGGATAGAGGAAAGGGACCCCCCGTCAACATGATCTTCTATTTTTAACTCATATTTTCTTCGTGATTGAACAAAATCTACCAAGGGATATGCTGACATCATGACGCTTCGTCCCTGCCCCATCTGCCGCACGCCCACCACCTGGGAGGGCAACCCCTTCAAACCCTTCTGCTCGGAGCGCTGCCGGCTCCGCGACCTGGGCGCCTGGGCCAGCGAGAGCTACCGCGTCCCGGAGAAGCCCCAGGAGGAGGACGGCGAAGGCTGGAGCGACGAGGGCGAGGAGGGCCGGGAGGGTTGACCCCCTTCAGGCCAGGGCCCGGGCCCGGATGGCCTCCAGGCTGGCGGGGGCCGGATGCAGGTCCCGGCTGCGCCCCGCGTGCATGACCTGGCCGGGCACGTCGTGGGCCACCAGCTCGGGCAGGCTGCGGGCCGCCGCCAGGAGGCGCGGCAGGTCTACGGCCACAGGGAGGCCCATGGCCTGGAGCATGTGGACCAGGTCCTCGGTGCAGATGTTCCCGGTGGCGCCCGGCGCGTAGGGGCAGCCCCCCAGGCCGCCCAGGGAGGCGTCGAAGCGGACCACCCCGGCGTCCAGGGCCGCCAGCGCGTTCGCCAGGCCCATGCCCCGGGTGTTGTGGAGGTGGGCCGTGAGCTCCGCCCCCGGGAACCGTGCCCGAAAGGCCCCGCAGAGGGAGGCCACCTGCCCCGGATGGGCCATGCCCGTGGTGTCGCAGAGGGTGATGCCCGCCGCGCCCCGGGCCAGGAACCGCTCGGCCAGGCCCAGCACCGTGGCCTCGGGGACCGCGCCTTCCATGGGGCATCCGAAGCTGGTGGAGATCGACACGTTCAGGGCCGCGCCGGTTCCCGCGGCCAGATCCACCACCTCCAAGAGCCGCGCCACGGACTGCTCGCGGGTCATGCGGAGGTTCAGCAGGTTGTGGGCCTCGCTGGCGGACATCACCAGGTTCAGCTCGTCCGTCCCCGCGGCTAGGGCCCGCTCGGCGCCCCGGAGGTTGGGCACCAGGGCCGTGTAGACCACGCCGAGGGCGCGCCGGATCCCACGCATGACCTCGTCGGCATCCGCCAGGGCGGGGATGGCCTTGGGCGACGTGAAGGACGTGACCTCGATCTTGGCCAGGCCGCAGAGGCTCAGGGCGTCGATCAGCTCGATCTTGTCGGCAGTGGGGACGAAGCGGTCCTCGATCTGGAGGCCGTCGCGGGGGCCGACCTCCTGGATGAAGATGGGATGGGACGTGCAGCGCTCAAACATGGGATCCCTCAGATGACGCCTTTGGCGCGCAGTTCCGTCATGGCCGCCTCCGAGACGCCCGCCCGGCGCAGCACGGCCTCGGTATCGGCGCCCAGGGCCGGCGCGGGGCGTTCCGCCCGGCCGGGCGTGAGGCTCAGCTTGGGCACGATGCCGGGGACCTCGATGGCCTGGCCATCCGGCAGCCGGGCCTCCAGGATCATGCCCCGGGCCCGGAAGTGGGGGTCCTCGGCGATGTCCCGGGCATTGTAGATGCGCCCCGCGGGCACCTGCGCCTCGTCCAGGGCCGCCAGCACCTCATCCAGGGACCGCTCCGCCGACCAGGCGCCGATGGCGGCGTCCAGCTCCGCGGCGCGCGTCGCCCGGCCGTCGTTGGAGGCCAGGCCCGGATCCTCCGCCAGATCCGGCCGCCCGATCCGGGCCATGAGCCGCTTGAAGATGCCATCCCCGTTGCCGGCGATCAGCGCGTAGCCCCCGTCCATGCAGCGGTAGGCGTTGGTGGGCGCGATGCCCGGCAGGGCGCTGCCCGAGGGCTCGCGCACCACGCCGAAGGCGCTGTACTCCGGCAGCAGGCTCTCCATCATGTGGAAGACAGCCTCGTAGAGGGCCACGTCGATGACCTGCCCCTCGCCGCCGTTCACCTGGCGGTGGTAGAGGGCCAGCAGCACGCCGAGGGCGCCGTGCAGGCCCGCCAGCGAGTCGCCGATGGAGACGCCCACCCGCACGGGCGTACGGCCGGGCTCGGCCGTGAGGTGCCGGAGGCCGCCCATGGCTTCGCCGATGACGCCGAAGCCGGGCCGGTCCCGGTAGGGCCCCGTCTGGCCGTAGCCCGAGATCCGCAGCATCACCATACCGGGGTTGAGGGCGTGGAGCTCCTCCCACCCCAGGCCCCAGCCTTCGAGGGTGCCTGGGCGGAAGTTCTCGATGAGGACGTCCGCCTCTGCCGCGAGGGCGCGGACGATGGCCTGGCCCTCGGGCTTCCGCAGGTCCAGGGCCACGGACTGCTTGTTGCGCGACTGCACCTGCCACCAGAGCGAGGTGCCGTCCTTCAGCAGGCGCCACTTGCGCAGGGGATCGCCGGCGCCCGGCGGCTCGACCTTGATGACCTCGGCCCCGAACTCGCCGAGGATCTTGGCCGCGAAGGGCCCGGCGATGAGCTGGCCCAGCTCGAGGACGCGGATGCCACTGAGGACGGAGGGTTGCATGGGGGATCCGTGGTAGGGGCGGGGCCTAGACCACGCCGAGGATGCCCAGGAGGGCGCCGGCCGCCAGGAGCCAGAGCACGTGGAGCCGCGTGCGCCACACCAGCAGGGCCGTGGCGGCGGTCAGCAGCCACAGGGGCCAGGCCGGGGCGGAGTCGTGGGACGCGCGGGCCAGGATCCAGCCGGTGGCCAGCATGAGGCCGATGACGACGGGGGCCATGCCCTGCTTGAAGGCCCGCACCCCGCGGAGATGCCGGTTCCGGTGCCCCCATTGCGAGGCCAGGTGCGTGACGATGGTGCTGGGCAGGAGGATGCCCGTGAGGGCGAGGACCACCCCGGCCAGCGCCAGCAGCGGCCCGCCGGAGTTCATGCCCAGGTTCCAGCCCAGCAGGGCCACGAAGAGGATGTTCGGCCCCGGCGCCGCCTGCGCGAGCGTGATGGAGCTGCTGAACTGGGCCTCGCCGAGCCACCGCTGCTGGAGCACCAGGTAGCGGTGCATCTCCGGGGCCGTGGTGAGAGCGCCGCCCACGGATAGCAGCGACAGCAGGAGGAAGTGGCCGAGGAGCTGCAGCCAGTCCCAGCCGTGCAGAGAGAGGGTTTCCGGGCCGGCCGTCACGGGTCCAGCCTCGCGTAGGTGGCCAGGCAGGCCACGCCGCCGAGCCCCAGCAGCACGAAGGGCATGGGCCAGCGCAGCAGGGCCACGCCTCCGAAGGCGGCCACGGCCAGGGCCCCGCAGGCGGGTCCGCCGAGGGGATGGCCCCTCAGGCCCCCGGAGAGGCGGAGGCCCGCGGCCATGATCAGGCCCGCGGCCACGGCGCCCATCCCGCGCAGGGCCCGGGCCACGGCCGGATGCTGGCCCAGCCGGCCGTAGGCCACGGCCAGCAGCAGGACCAGCAGCAGGGGCAGCGCGAGCATCCCGGCCATGGCGGCGAGGGCGCCCCGCCAGCCGAAGCGCCGGCCGCCGATGACCAGCGAGAGGTTCATGACGTTGGGCCCGGGCATGATCTGGGCCACGGCCCATTCCTCGACGAAGGCGGCCTGGGTGAGCCACCGCTTCCGCTCCACCAGTTCCCGGTGCGCCACGGCCATCACGCCGCCGAAGCCCTGCACAGCCAGCCAGGTGAAGGTGAGGAAGAGGTCCGTCAGGGAGCGGGGCCCTGGTGAATCCTCGGGAAGGGTCTCGTGGTCGGTCATGGTCACCCGCGGGAAACAGGAAGGGCGAGGGGGACCCGCACCAGACGGGCCCCCCTCGGTGACTGCGAACCTACCAGAGGTGCAGCACCTTCCACCAGGCGCCACCCACGACCACCCAGATGAGGATGTTCACGACGCTGACCATGAAGCCCAGGCGCCACCAGGTGCCGATGGGCACGTAGCCCAGGCCGAACATGGCCGGGGCGGGGCCCGTCCCGTAGTGGGTCATGCTGGCGTGCAGGTTGGAGAAGAAGCAGAGCACCAGCGCGGCGAGCATGGGCGGCGCGCCGAGCGTGATGGCCACGCCCAGGAAGGCCGCATACATGGCGCCGGCGTGGGCCGTCATGCTGGCGAAGAAGTAGTGGGCGTAGAAGTAGGTCACGGCCAGGACCAGGAAGCCGAACTGCCAGCTGTGGCCGGCCATGGAGGCACCCACCACCTTGCTGAACCAGGGGATCATGCCCAGCTTGTTCAGGAAGCCCGCCATCATGATCAGGCCCCCGGTCCAGATGAGCACGTCCCAGGCATTGTGCTCCTCCAGGACATCCTTCCAGGTCAACACGCCGGTCAGCAGCAGCAGGGCCAGGCCCAGGAGCGCGGCCGTGGTGCCGTCGATGCCGAAGGTCTTCTCGCCGATGACCCAGAGCACCAGCACGACGCTGAACACGGCGACCATCAACCACTCGGACAGGGATGGACGGCCCATCTCCCTCAGCTTGGCCGTGGCCATCTCCACCGCCTCGGGGGTCTCGGTGATCTCGGGCTTGTAGAGCTTGTAGAAGAAGAAGGGGATCACCAGCAGGCCCACGAGGCCGGGCACGATGGCCGCCACGAACCAGCTGTTCCAGGTGATGTTGATGCCGAAGTCCGCGGCGAACTTCTGGGTCATGGGGTTGGCCGCCATGGCCGTGAGGAACATGGCGCTGACGATGAGATCCAGGTTGAAGCAGGTCATGGTGAGGTAGGCGCCGATCTTGCGGGCGGTGCCGTCCTCGGGGTTGCTGCCGTAGGCCCGGGCCAGGGAGCGCATGATGGGCATGATGATGCCGGCCGTGCGGGCCGTGTTGCTGGGCACCACGGGGGCCAGCACGAATTCGGTGGCGGCGAATCCGTAGGCCAGGCCCAGGGTGCGCTTGCCCAGCAGGCGCATGAAGAAATAGGCGATGCGCGTGCCCAGGCCCGTCTTGATGAAGCCGCGGGCGAACATGAAGGCCACGATGATGAGCCAGAGCGTCTTCTCCGCGAAGCCGCTGAGACTGTCGGCGATGGGGAGCGTCCCCGTGATGGCCGTGAGGCCCACGCCGATCATGGCCACGGCGCCCATGGGCAGGGGCCGGAGGATGATGCCGAGGATGGTGGCCACGAAGATGGCGAAGAGGTGGAGGCCGCGGACCCAGTCCGCCTGGCGGACCTTCTCGGCCTCGGCCTTGGCCTTGGCGTCCGCCTCCGCCTTCACCTTGGCTTCGGCATCCGCCTTGGCCTTGGCAGCGGCTTCGAACTTGAGCTTGGCTTCGGCTTCGATGCGCTGGACTTCGAGGTCCTTGGGGCTCAGCTTCTTTGTGGAAGCGGCAGCCTTGGGTTCGGCCGCCTTGGGCTCAACGGCCTTGGACTCGGCGGGCTTGGGTTTGTCGGCGGGCTTGGCCGCCTTCTCGCCGGGCTTCGCGCCGTTCTTGGCCTTGGCGGCGGCGCTGCCGGCGAAGAACTTGGCATCGGGCACCGGCGCGACGCGCGGAAGGATGACGTAGAGGAGGCAGCCCACCGCGAAGGTGGCCAGGAGGCGGAGGGGCTTGGCCCCCTGCCATCCACCGCCTTGGGATTCCGGATTGGACATGTCAGCACCTGCTGGGAGTGGCCGGGAGACCCGGCGCGTGGGGATTCGCGGAAAGGCCGCCGGGCCCGGGAGCTCCGGACCCGGCGGGAATTCGGCCTACAGGGCGCGGATGCGCATGCCGATGGCGAACTCGGTCTGGGAGTCGTGAGGGTTGCTGGCCGAGAGCCGGAATGCGTCATGCAGCTTCAGGTAGTCGAAGACCACGTAGGCTTCCATCTTCTTGCTGAGGTGGCGCCGCACGGCGCCATAGGTGGTGTCCCGGCGGCCCGACACGAAGAAGGTCTTGTTGGCCGTGTCGGCGAAGGGGTTCTGCCAGGCGCCCGTGGCCGCGCCCAAGCCGGCGTCGTCGGCCTTCATGGACTGGAAGCCCAGGTAGTAGCTCCACTGGGGATCGGTCTGGATGGAGGCGGACACGGTGAAGGCGGCGTCCTTGCGGTCCGGGTGGTTCAGGCCCTGCTCGGCGGTGTAATGGAAGTAGCCGGCGTTCAGGCGCAGCCACGGGAGGGGCTTCACGTTCCCGCCCAGGGAGGCGGACTTCTGCGTGTAGCCGTTGTTGTTGGCCTGGGTGTAGAAGCCGGCCAGGTGGAAGGCCTTGGCGTTGTAGCCCAGGGCCATGGAGGCCGTGGAGTTCTTTGTGGTGGTGTTCGGCTCGTAGTTCAGGTTGTAGGCCGCGCCCATGGCGAAGCCGCCGTCGGTGACCTTCTTCCACACCACGCCCTTGTCGATGCGGGTCTGGGCGGGCCCGCCCGTGGGGGAGCCGACACTCACGGCCCCCGCGTAGTAGACCAGGGCCTTGAAGTTGTTGTTGTTGGTCCAGCCGCCCTCGTCGTAGTTCACCTCGGCATGGGCGAAGGGGTCGCCGTAGATCACCGCGAAGTCGCGGGCCAGGGTGTTCTGGCGGCCGAAGGTGATCTGACCCAGCTCCTTGCTCTTGATGCCCAGCCAGGCGTCGCGGTTGAACAGGGTGTTGGCCTTGCCCTGCTCGCCGTCGTAGAGGAAGTACTCGCTCTCCAGCTTGTAGATCACGCTGAGGCCGTCGACGTTGGTCTTGATGGCGCCCTTCAGGCCCCAGCGGCTGCCGCTGAACCAGGACTCCATGAAGTCCACCTTGGTGCGCCCGTCCGCCGTGGCATTGGTCTTGGAACCCAGGGTGGCGTCGATGAGGATGTAGGGGGTCAGTTCCGCGGGGAACTTGAAGGCCCCGAGCTTGGCTTCAGGCTTGGCTTCCGGTTTGGCTTCAGGCTTGGACGCCAGCTTCTGCTCCAGCTCGGCGATGCGCGCGTTCTGCTTGGCCAGCTCGGCCTTGACGTCGACCTCCTGGGCCGGGAGGAGGGCGGCCGCGGCGAGGCAGGCCAGGGTGCGGAGATGCATGGGGACTCCTTGGTGTGGGGGATGGGTACAGCGGGATCGGGAGGGATGGACAGCCGGAGGCCGCCTCCCGGGAGAGGGATCGGGGCGAAACGGGGTAGATCACTGGGAATCTAGGAGGCCAACCTTTCAGCCAGCTTTCAGTGCCCCCGGATGTGCGTACGGTCACGCGGCGCGTTCGGCGCGCGCCGGTGCGATCATCCTGGAAGACCCCCGAATCCGATCCGGAGCCGCCATGACGTGCCCATCCAGATCCCTCGCGCTTGCAGCCTTCCTGCTGGCGGGAGCCGCCTGGCCCGGCCGCGCCGCCGAGCGCATCGTCCTGATGGTGGGCGGCATCGAGAAGATCATCTACCTTCCCGTGAAGCTGGCCCAGCAGCTGGGCTACTTCGAGCAGGAGGGGCTGGAGGTGGAGGTCCGCAGCGAATGGGCGGGCGTCCGCGGGGTGGACATGCTCCTCGTGGGCGGGGCCCAGGGCGTGGTCGGCTTCTACGATCACACCGTCTACATGCAGACCCAAGGCAAGGCCGTGGTGTCGGTGGTCCAGTTCTCGCAGGCCCCCGGCGAAGTGGAGCTGGTGTCCTCCCGGCTGCCCAAGGTGCGCACCATGGCCGACCTCGGTGGGCAGACCCTCGGCGTCACCGGGCTCGGCTCGTCCACCCAGTTCCTCTCCCGCTACCTCGCCCTGTCGGCGGGGCTGCGGCTGAACCAGGTGACCTTCAAGCCCGTGGGCACCGGCGATTCCTTCATCGAAGCCATGAGCAGCGGAACGATCGGCGCCGGCATGACCACCGAGCCCACGGCGTCGCGACTGCTCGCCACCGGCAAGGCGCGGGTGCTGGTGGACCTCCGCACCCCGGAGGATACGGCCCGGGCCCTGGGCGGCCCCTACCCGGCCTCCTGCCTCTACATGCAGACGGCCTGGGTGAACCGCCACAAGCCCGAGGTGCAGAAGCTCGTCAACGCGCTGGTGAAGGCCCTCCGCTACATCCAGGGCCACACGGCGGCCGAGATCGCCGCCCATGTCCCCGCCGACTACTACGGACAGGACAAGGCCATCTACATCAAGGCCCTGGCGCGCACCAAGCCCATCTTCATCCCCGATGGCCGGATGCCCGCCAACGGCCCTGCCAACGTCCTTCGCATCCTGACCCACACGGAGCGCTCCCTCCAGGGGAAGGCCGTGGAGCTCGCCAGCACCTATACGCTGGAATTCGTGAACGCCGTCAAGTGACCTCCCCCGGAATCCGCCGCCCATGAAACTCCTGCTGGTCGAGGACAACCGCGCCCTCTCCGAGTGGCTGGCCCGGACCCTGAGGGCGGACAAGTACACGGTGGAGTGCGCCCACGATGGCCTGGAGGCGGATGGCCTCCTCCGCACGGAGGCTTACGACCTGGTGATCCTCGACCTGGCCCTTCCGGGATTGGACGGCCGGGAGATCCTCAAGCGCCTGCGGAGCCGGCGCAATGCCGTGCCGGTGCTGATCCTCACGGCCTTCGATGCCACCCGGGACCGGGTGGAGGGCCTCGATTTCGGCGCCGACGACTACATGGTCAAGCCCTTCGAGGTGCATGAGCTGGAAGCCCGCATCCGGGCCCTGCTCCGGCGCGTCCACCAGCAGAAGAACCCGGTGTTCGCCTGCGGCTCGCTGGTCTACGACAGCAATCGCCGCGAATTCACCCTGTCGAGCGCGCCCCTGGCCCTGACACCCCGGGAGCACGCCGTGCTGGAGGGGCTGATGATGAAGGCAGGCCGGACAGTGAGCAAGAAGGCCCTGGCCGAGAGCCTGTACTCCCTGGACCAGGACGTGAACCCGGACGCCATCGAGATCTACGTCCACCGGCTCCGCCGGAAGCTCGAGCCGGGCGACGCGGTGATCGTGACGCTCCGGGGCCTCGGCTACCTTCTGAAGCCGCGCCATGAAATCTGAATCCACCCTCAGCCTCCGGGCCCGCCTGCTGCTGTGGCTGCTGGTGCCCCTGGGCGCCCTCGCGCTCACGAACCTCACCCTGGCCCGGCGGGAGGCTCGGCATACGGCCGACATGGTGCAGGACCGCCTGCTGCTCGGATCGGCCCGCATCATCGCCCAGCAGATCCAGTTCGAGGATGGTCTCCTTGACGTGGCCATCCCCCCGGCGGCCCTGGAGCTGTTCCAGTCCAGGGCCCAGGACCGGGTGTACTACCGCATCGCCTCGCCCAAGGGCGTGCTCCTCTCGGGTTACGCGGAGCTGCCGCCCCCGGTGGAGGCACCCCGCCCCGAGGAGTCGGTGTACTTCCAGACGGAAGTCCGGGGCGAGCCCGTACGGGTGGTGGCCTACGCCCAGCCCGTCTTCGCGGCTCCCGCCGAGGGCCCGGTGATCATCGAAGTGGCCCAGACCCTCCAGGACCACGACCAGCTGGCGCGGAAGCTCTGGACCACCACCCTGCGGCAGGATCTGTGGACGCTGGCCCTCGCCGGCCTCCTGATCTGGTTCGCCCTGCGCCGGGGCCTGAAGGACATCCTCCGCCTCCGGGATGAGGTGGGACGGCGCACGCCGGGCTCGCTGGAGCCCATCCAGGCCGGGCCCATGCCCCAGGAGCTCCGGCCCCTGGTGGAGTCCCTCAACGGCTACATCCAGCGCCTGGACGCCCAGATGGCGGTCCGCAGCCGCTTCATCGCCAACGCCTCGCACCAGCTCCGCACCCCCTTCGCCGTGCTTCAGACCCAGGCCAACTACGGCCTCCGCAGCCCGGATCCGGCCGTCAAGGACGAAACCCTCGGGGCCATGTCCGACGGCGTCCGCCAGGGGACTCGCCTCGTGAACCAGCTGCTCGCCCTGTCCCGGGCCGAGGCCGGGGCCCTGGCCCGCCGGCCCGGCGAGGTGGTGGACCTGGCGGAGCTGGCCCAGCGGGTGCTCGAGGAGCAGGCGACACTGGCCCAGTCGCGCTGCATCGATCTGGGCTTCGACCGCCCCGAGGGACGCGTGGACCTGCCCGCCTCGTCCATCATGCTCCACGAGCTGGTGGCCAACCTCGTGGACAACGCCCTCCGCTACACGCCCCCGGGCGGGCGGGTCACGCTTTCGCTCCGCAGGGTCGAGGGGCGTCCGGTCCTGACCCTCGAGGACAACGGGCCCGGCATCGCCCCCGCCGACCGCGCCCGGGTGTTCGAGCGGTTCTGCCGGCTCGGCAGCGACGACACGCCCGGGTGCGGCCTGGGCCTGTCCATCGTCCAGGAGGTGGCCCGCGCCCTGGGCGCCGAAGTGGAGCTGTCGGATCCCGCCACGGGTTCCGGTCTGGTCGTCACGGTAGCGTTCCCGGCCGGGTAGGCCTCCGGGATAGATCGGGCCCGCGGCCTACTGCGCCTGGTGGACCTTCTTCACCATGTAGCGGGGCCGGTCGCGCACTTCCTGGTAGATGCGGCCGATGTACTCGCCCAGCAGGCCGAAGGCGATGAACTGGCACCCCACGAAGAAGAAGAGGATGGCGAAGAGGGTGAACACGCCCTGGGCCGTGCCTTCGGGATGCAGGAAGCGGTAGACCACCAGGCCCAGGAAGAGGATGAAGCCGAAGCCCGCCGTGACAACGCCGAACACGCTGAGGGCCTGGAGGGGGATCAGGCTGAAGCTGGTGAGCAGGTCGAACTGGAGGTTGATGAGCTTCCAGAGGCCGTACTTGCTCTCGCCGGCGGCACGCTCGGCGTGGGCCACAGGCACCTCGGTGATGCGCTTGGCGAAGCTGTTGGCCAGCGCGGGGATGAAGCTCGAGCGCTCCTTGCAGAGCAGCATGGCGTCCACCACCTCGCGGCTGTAGGCCCGCAGCATGCAGCCGTAGTCGTGAAGCTTCACGCCCGTGGTCTTGCGGGTGACGGCGTTGACGATCTTGCTGGGCATGGTGCGGAAGAAGCTGTCGTTGGCCTGGCGGCCCTGGCGCCAGCCGCCCACCACGTCGTAGCCCTCCTCCACCTTGGCCACGAGCTTGGGGATCTCTTCGGGCGGGTTCTGGAGGTCCGCGTCCAGGGTGACGATGATGCGGCCCTTGACCTCGGCGAAGGCGCCGAAGATGGCGCTGTGCTGGCCGTAGTTCCGGTTGAACTCCACGACCTTCACGCGGGGTTCCTCCTTGGCGATGGCCACCAGCAGGACCAGGCTGCGGTCCCGGCTGCCGTCATCCGTGAAGATGACCTCCCAGGGTTTCGAGGAGTCCGTGAAGGACTCCGCCATCGCCTTGGACAGGCGCGCCCACAGCGTGGGGATGTTCTCCTCCTCGTTGTAGATGGGGATGACGATGCTGAGATACGGGTCCATGGGCGCTCCGCTTCCTATTCTAGTAGGATCAACGAGTTGCCGGAGTGCGCCATGCCCGAGCCCAAGATCCTGCTGGTGGAAGACGAGCTCAGCCTCGCCGAGGGCATCAAGCTCAACCTCGAGCTGGAGGGGCTGGCCTGCACCTGGATCCCCCGGGGCGACCAGGCCCTGAAGCAGATCCTGGCCGAGGCCTACGACCTGGTGATCCTCGACGTGATGCTGCCGGGCATGGACGGCTTCACCATCTGCCAGAAGGTGCGCGAGGCCAAGAACTTCACGCCCATCCTCTTCCTCACGGCCAAGAACACGGACGACGACCGCGTGCATGGCTTCGAGACCGGCGCCGACGACTACCTGGGCAAGCCCTTCCAGGTGAAGGAGCTGCTGCTGCGGGTGCGGGCCATCCTCCGGCGGGAGGCCTGGTACCGGAACCGCGAGATGAGCAGCCGACAGGCCTTCGGGGCCCACTGGGTGGACTTCGACAACTACTGCGGCGAGGGGCCCAACGGTCCCTTCCAGCTGGGCATGAAGGAGTGCATGATCCTCCGCCTGCTCATGGAGCGGCCCGGCCAGGTGGTGAGCCGCACGGACATCCTGGACAAGGTCTGGGGCGAGGACGCCTACCCCACCAGCCGCACCGTGGACAACTTCATCGTCCGCATCCGGCGCGTGATGGAGCTGGATCCCCACCACCCCCGCTGGGTCCACACCATCCGCAGCGTGGGCTACCAGTTCGATCCGGAAGGGAAGCAGCGGAAGGGCGAGGAGTGAATCGGCCCCGCTGATTCGATCGCCTGAAACTTCGGGCGCGATGGCTTCATTCAATGGGTGTCTTTTACCCACACATCCTCAATGGATGCCATCCGGAGGCGTCATGCCCGTTTGTCCTCGTCTGTTCACCGCGTTGGCCGTGGCCCTCGCCTTCGGGGCGGTCCAGACCCGGGCTGAGGAGCCGCGCTTCGGTCTCCAGCTCCACGCGAACCTCCCGACCGGCGACCTGAAGACCGCGGTCGACAACAAGCCCGGGGCCGGGCTCGGCGCCCACGTCACCTTCGACCTGGGCGCGGGCCACGTGATCAGGCCGAGGTTCGATGCCGTGTTCTACCCCGAAGGCACGGTCAACGGATTCAAGACCAAGGCGAACGATCTCAGCCTCGGCGCGGACTACCTGTACTTCCCGGGCGGAAAGCCGGATGGCCTTTACCTGACCGCCGGGCTCGGCCTCCATCGCTGGAGCGTGGACACCACGATCCCCGCCATCGGATCCTTCCCTGAAACGTCGGCCTCCCAGACCTCGACCCGCTTCGGATACTCGGCCGGGCTCGGATACAACTTCAATGCCACCCTGGGAGCGGAACTGCGGTACGTCGGGAGCAGCTACGCGAACCAGACGGCCTGGGACCCGAAGGCCAACGCCATCCAGATCGGGATGACGTTCCGATTCTGAGCGGTCCGACTTTCGCGATCCTGGTTCATGCAGAAAGGGAGGGGGCGCCTCGGCGCCCCCTCCCTTTCTGCGGCCGACTTCCGGCCTACTTGACGTCGAAGTCCCGGCTGCGGGCCAGCTTTTCGAAGGCGGCCATCTGAGCCACGAGGTCCGCGGCGGGAGCACCCTGCTTCACGTCGGACAGCACCTGGCGCTTCTCGTCGCCCTTGCTGAACTTGCTCTCGGCCATCACGGGTTCGAGGGTCGGCAGCAGGGTCAGCTCGCCCGCCGGCCCTTCGGGGGCCTTGGAGGTGGCGATGTCGTTGGCGTGGGCCAGCAGGGCGGCGCCGGGCGTGGCGCCGAGGCGGCGCAGATCCAGCCAGCCGAACCCGGGATCGCGCAGCAGGTCGAGGTCCTCGTTCTCCAGCCAGATCATCAGGGCGTTCAGGGCCTTGGTCTGCGTGGGATCGGGCACGCTGCGCATCTTCTTCTCGCCCTTGACGTCCACCTCCTGGCGGGTGTTGTCGATCCAGGCCTGGGCCCGCTTCACCCACAGGGCCGTGATGGCCTTCTGGTTGGCGAAGCCCTCGGGCGCCTTGGGCCCCTTGGCGGCCTTGGCCTTCTTGCCCTTGGCCGGCGGCTCGGGCGCCGTCCAGGCCGGGGCGGCGGCGTCCACCTTCGGATCGAGCAGGAGGCCCCGCAGCTTGGCGAGGCGCGGCTCCAGCCCCTTGGCGTCGGCCTTCGCGGCGGCGCGGGCCGCGACCTGCAGGTCCTTCCAGGTGGTCTCGAGGAGGAGCTTCTTCCCGTCGGCGTCATAGAGCCCGTGCTGGGCGCGCACCTTGGCCAGGTACGTCTCGACGGCGGGGATGGCGGCCGAGGCCTTCTCCGGGAGGATGGATTTCACGGCCACGAGGGCGCCGAGGGCGTCGCGGACCTCGACGGCCTTGGGGTGGCTCCGGTAGTAGCCCAGCTCGTGGGCGGAGAGGGCGGCGCGCTGCAGGGTGTAGGCCAGCTTCCGCTGGCTGGGGCGGAGCTGGTCGAAGGGCTTCGCTTCGGGTTTCGCTTCGGGTTTCGCTTCAGGCTTCGCTTCGGCTTGGGGCGCGGCCGGGGCCTCGGCCTTCACCTCGGCGGGCTTGGGCTCGGGCACCTGAGTCGGCGCGGGAGCGGGCGCAGGGGCTGGCGCCGGAGCCGGCGCGGGGGCCGGTGCAGGAGCGGGCGCAGGAGGGGGGACGGGTTGGGGCGTCTGGGCCAGGAGGCCCGAACCCACGATGACTGCCAAGACCCAGCGGCGCTGCATAGGAGGCTCCTCGTTGAGGGTGCGATGAGAGTCCCCATTATGCCGCAGCAGGGGGGCTCACGCCTCGATCGGAGTCTCTAGCAATTGCTCCAGGCTTCGTTTCAATTGTTTTAGATCGAAAGGCTTACCCAGATGGGGCACCTGGTTCGTCTCCAGGAAGTCCCGGGTTTTCGCGTCGAAGGAGTCGCCGGTGGTGTAGAGGATGCGGCGCGTCAGGGCCGGCTGCTGGGCCCGCAGCCACTCGAAGAGGTCCACGCCCGACAGCCCCGGCATGCGGATGTCGGAGACGATCAGATCGAAGGTGGCGGCCTTGAGGCGCTCGACCGCCTCATCGCCCCGCCCGGCGGGAGTGACCTCCAATCCCCAGACCTGGAGGGCGTCCACCAGGCACTCCAGCAGGAAGGCCTCGTCGTCCACCACCAGGGCGCGGCGCCCCTGGAGTCCCGTGGCTCCGGCCGCGGGCGCCGTCGCCGAGTCCGCGGGCCCCGCGAGGGGCAGCTCCATCAGGAAGGCGTTCCCCAGGCTGGCCTGGCTCCGCACCGTGAGCTGTCCGCCGTGCTGGCGGGCGATGAGGTGGGCCACCGGCAGGCCCAGGGCCTCCGGGGTCGAGGCCGAGGCGGGATCGAACAGGCCCGGAAGCTCGGCCTCCGGCAGCGGGGTGCCCGAATCCTGGACCACCACCTGGATGTGGCCGTCCACCGCGCGGGTGGCCACGCGCAGGCGCTTGACCGGGCTGGCGGCCAGGGCCTGGAGGCCGTTCAGCATCAGGTTCGTCAGGGCCTGGCGCATGAGGACCGGATCCAGGGGCGCTTCGGGGAGGGCGGGGTCCAGGCTCAGATCCAGGTCGACCTCCATGCGCCGGGCCTTCAGTTCCACGAGGTCCACCGCCTCCTGGATGACTTGGTTGAGCTGGGTCCGCACCCGGGCGGGGGAGGGCGGGTTCAGCACCGTCTGGAGGGGATCCAGCAGGCTCTGCACCGAGTCCACGGCCTTCACCAGCCGCGCGGCCTGCTCCGCCTGGTGGGGATCCAGGGCGGATTCGGAGATGAGGCGGGCCTCCAGCAGCACGGGGGTGAGCCGGTTCGAGGCCTCGTGGAAGAGGGCCGGGACCAGCCGCCCCAGGGCCTCGTGCTTCTGGGAACGGACCAGCTGCGTCTCCAGGGCCTGGGTCTCGCTCGTGTCCCGCACCAGGGCCGATACCGCCAGGACGCGGTCATCGGCGCCCCGCACCGGGGCGTAGGTGACGCTGGCGGGGAAGGTCTCCCCCGCCTTCCGGACCCGGACCGTGTCGACGTCGCGGACCACCTGGCCCCGGCTCACCTGCTGGATGACCTGGTCCAGGTCGCCCCGCTCCCCTCCGGGAGTCAGCTTGCAGATGCTGTGGCCTACGATCTCCGGCCGGGAATACCCGAAGATGCGCTCGGCGGCGGCGTTCCAGGTGAGGATCTTCCCGTCGGCGGAGAAGGACACCAGGGCCTCGCCCATGTTCTGGATGAGGCCTTCCAGGTACTTCCGGGTCTTCTGGTTGTCCTGGTTCACCCGCTCCAGCTGGGCGTAGAGCTGGGTCATCTCCTCGTTCTTCTTTTCCAGGGACTCCTTGGCCTGCTTCAGCTCGGAGTAGAGCCGGGCCGTCTCCATGTTCGACTGGAGGGCGCTCTCCAGCAGCTCCTGGGGATCCGCCGCGCGGCCGGGCTGGAGGTCGGTCACGGTCACGTTGCCGTGCTTCAGGACTGTCACATCCGCCACCGGCGCGGGTTCCGTCCCAGGTTCCGCCCCGGCCGGTTCCGGCGGAGGCGGAAGCTCCCGCAGGGTCGAGCGCACGTTGGATTCGATGAGGGCGAGCATCCCGTCGAAATCCTTGATCTTCTTGTCCAGGTGGTACTTGCGGAAGGTGTAATCCACCGTCTCCCGGGTGATGGCCAGGAAGGTGTCCAGCACACCGGGACCCCGGTTGGCCACGGATTCGAAGTAGGGGACGTTGCGGAAGTTCAGGCGGCGGTTCATGACGCCCACGGCCAGGGCGTCGGGCAGGTCCCGCTTGTTGTACTGGAGGACGAAGGGGATCTGCTTGATGTTCAGGCGGTTGGCATTGAGGTTGTGGTACAGGTTCGACAGCGAGTCCACGTTGTCCTGCATCTTGGCTTCGCTGGAATCCGCCACGAAGACCACCCCGTCCGCCCCGCCCAGCACCACCCGCCGGCTGGCGTCGTACTGCACCTGGCCCGGCACGGTGTAGATCTGCAGGTGGATGGAATTTCCGTAGACATAGCCCAGGTTGATGGGCAGCAGGTCGAAGAAGAGGGTCCGGTCTTCCTGGGTGTTGACGGAAAAAAGCTCGCCGCGCTGCCGGTCCGAACACATGGCGTGCAGGGACTGCAGGTTGGTCGTCTTGCCCGAGAGACCCGGCCCGTAGTAGACCAGCTTGAGCAGGATCTCATTGGCGCGGGTATTGAACTGAACCATGGGTTCGCCAGGGAAAAAGTGGAGTCAAGCCTAACACGGGCCTTCGGAAGACAAGCCGCTCCCCAGCTTTACGGCAGGCCCCGTGATAGCATGACCTTTTTCACCTTTCCGAGGTTTCCGGCGCGATGACCGTCCCGACCCATGTCGCGATCATCATCTCGGTATCCCCTCCGGGGATACGCGAGGCCGCCCACGAGGAACCGGCCGCTTGAACCGGCATCTAGGCCCACGATGAGCATTCCGACCCACGTCGCGATCATCTTCTCGGTATGCCCTGCGGGCATACGCGAGGCCGGCCGCGCGGAAGGGGCGGGCTTCCATCCAACGGGGAGCCTACGATGACCGTCCTGACCCACGTCGCGATCATCTTCTCGGTATGCCCTGCGGGCATACGCGAGGCCGGCCACGCGGAAGGGGCGGGCTTCCATCCAACCGGGAGCCCACGATGACCGTCCCGACCCACGTCGCGATCATTATGGACGGCAACGGCCGTTGGGCGGCGCAACGGGGGTGGCCCCGTATCAAGGGGCACAAGGCCGGGGTGCAGGCGGTGGAGCGCATCCTGGAGGCCGCTTCGGACGCGGGCATCCGGCACCTGAGTCTCTACGCCTTCTCCACGGAGAACTGGAAGCGCCCCCCCCAGGAGGTGGCCGCTCTCATGGCCCTCCTGCGCATGTACCTGCGCATGTTTGTCCACCAGCTGGCCCGCAAGGGCATCCGCTTCCACCACTTGGGTGCCCTTGAGGGGATGCCCGACGGCATCCAGGCGGACATGCGGGCCCTGGAGAAGGCCACCACCGGGAATCCGGGCATGACCTTCCACCTGGCCGTGAACTACGGGTCGCGCCTGGAATTGGCCCAGGCCGCCCGGCGCTGCGTGGAGGACGGCCTCCGGCCCGATCAGGTGGACGAGGTCGCCCTGGACGCCCGCCTCTGGACCGCCGGCGTACCGGACGTGGACCTGCTCATCCGCACCAGCGGCGAGCATCGCATCTCGAATTTCCTGCTCTGGCAGTCCGCCTATGCGGAACTCTACATGACCGACCTCCTGTGGCCGGACTTCGGCCCCGCGGAGCTGAAGGAAGCGCTTGAGGACTACGCCCAGCGCGAACGGCGCTTCGGGGGGATCTGATGGAACGGACCACGCCCAAGGTCGACACGAAGAACATGACCGTGCGCATCACCACGGCCCTGGTCTTCGGCGTCTTCTTCTTCAGCCTCCTCTGGTTCGGCGACCAGCCCTGGGCCCCCTGGACCTACCTGGCCCTCATGGCCCTCGCCATCCTAGGAGGCGTCCGCGAGATGACCCTCATGGCCCGGGTGCGGGGCTTCAACCCCTCCCTGGCCGCGGGAACCCTGGTGGGCTGGGGCATCCTCGCCCATTTCTTCCTGGCCACGGGCGGCCAGGATCCGCTGCCGCTCTGGCTGGTCCTCACAGTCGGGGGCCTGGTGATCCACTTCGGCGCCCTCTTCTTCGACCGGAAGCTGGAGGAGGCCCTGCCCAGCCAGGCCATCACCTGGCTCGGGGCGCTCTACATGGGCTTCGGCCTGGGCTTCCAGCAGAAGCTGTTCATGCTGCAGGGCACCCTGCCCAGGACCGGCAGCCGCCTCATCCTGGCTCTCTTCATCATCACCTGGTTCGGCGACAGCGCCGCCTACTTCGTGGGCACCTTCCTCGGCAAGCACAAGCTCGCGCCCCGGGTGAGCCCCAAGAAAAGCTGGGAGGGCGCCCTCGGCAACCTGGGCGGCAACCTGCTCGGCGCCTTCCTCATGAAGGCCACGGTCTGCTCCGAGTGGTCCGTGGTGGACGCCGTGGCCCTGGGCCTGCTGCTGGGCATCGTGGGCCAGCTTGGGGACCTGGTGGAGAGCACCTGGAAGCGCAGCACCGGCGTGAAGGATTCCTGCGTGGGCGTGAGCATCCCCGGCCACGGCGGCGTGCTCGACCGCGTGGACAGTCTGGTGTTCGCGGCCCCGGTGCTGTTCGCTTATGTCCACTTCGTCCATGGATTCAACTGACGTGAGACACCTCGCCCTCCTCGGCTCCACGGGGAGCATCGGCACTTCCACGCTCGATGTGGTGCGAGCCCACCCGGAGCGGCTGTCCGTGGTGGCCTTGGCCGGGGGACGGAACCGGGAGCTGCTGAGGGAGCAGTGCGACACCTTCCGGCCCCGGTGCGTGTCCGTGGGCTCGCGGGAGGATGCGGAGTGGCTGCGGGCGAACCTGGCCTACCGGCCCGAGGTCCACTGGGGGGACGACGGCCTCCTGGCCTGCGCCCTCCATGCGGACGCCGACACGGTGGTGGCCGCCATCGTGGGCAGCGCCGGGCTGGCCAGCACCGAGGCCGCCCTGCGCGCGGGCCGCCGGGTCTGCGTGGCCAACAAGGAATCCCTGGTGGTGGGGGGTGCCCTCATGCACGAGGCGGCGCGCGCCGGCGGCGGCGAGCTGCTGCCTGTGGACAGCGAGCACGCGGCCCTGCACCAGCTGCTGGACGGCCGCGACCGGGCGTCCATCCGCGAGGTGCGCATCACCGCCAGCGGCGGGCCCTTCCGCGATTGGCCCCTGGCCCGCATCCAGGCCGCCACCATCCAGGAGGCCCTCAACCACCCCACCTGGAAGATGGGGCCCAAGATCACCATCGACAGCGCCACGTTGATGAACAAGGGCCTGGAGGTCATCGAGGCCTCGGTGCTCTTCGGCCTCACGGCGGACCAGGTGGCGGTCACCGTGCATCCCCAGAGCCAGGTGCACGCCATGGTGGGCTTCCACGACGGCAGCTACCAGCTCCAGGTCTGCGCCAACGACATGAAGCTGCCCATCCAGTACTGCCTGCTCTACCCGGACAAGCAGCCCGGCCCCGTGGCCCCGTACCCCTGGGAGGAGGCCCGGGCCTGGACCTTCGAGGCTCCGGACCTGGAGCGGTTCCCCTGTCTGGGTCTGGCCTTCGAGGCCCTGCGGGAGGGCGGCACGGCCCCGGCCCTGCTGAACGCCGCGAACGAAGTGGCCGTGGCCGCTTTCCTCCAAGGCCGCATCGGCTTCTGGGACATCCAGGCCTGCAACTGGGACACCCTGGCTCGGATTCCCGCCCAGCCCCTGGCCTCCCTGGGCCAAGTGCTGGATGCGGACCGGGCCGCGAGGCGTCATGCTGAAGGATGGGTCCGAGCCAGGGCCTGATCCTCGGGTGTCCATGAACCGTTTCCGCCTGTCCCTGTCCTTCAGCTTCGCCTTCGCCGCCGCCTTCCTCTTCGCCTTCAAGCTGCCCGGAGCCGGGTTCTGGGGCCCCGTGCTCATGCTGGGCGGCCTGATCTTCCTTCACGAGGGCGGCCACTTCCTGGCGGCCAAGTGGATGGGCATGCCGGTCGAAGTCTTCTCCCTGGGCTTCGGCCCACGCCTGCTGGGCTTCAAGTGGCGCGAGACGGACGTGCGCCTCTCCCTGCTGCCCCTGGGCGGCTACGTGAAGCTGGCGGGTTTCAACCCCGAGGAGCCCGGTGCCGAGGATCCCTACGGCTTCCTCCAGCAGCCCTTCGGCAAGCGGATGCTCTTCTACAGCGGCGGCATCCTGGCCAACCTGGCCACCACGCTGGTGCTCTTCGGCCTCGTGGGCGTCCACCAGGCCCGCGTCACCAAGGTGCAGGAGACCTGGACCGTGGTGGAGGTGGTGTCCGGCAGCGCCGCGGAGCAAGGCGGCCTCAAGGTGGGCGATGAGCTGCGCGGCATCGGCGACCTGAGCTTCCCCGGCGCCCAGTGGGAGGCGGCCGTGGCCTACATCCAGGCCCACCCGGACCAGCCCGTGCCCTTCCGCCTCACCCGGGACGGCAAGCCCCTGGAGCTCCCGCTCACGCCCCGGGCCGAGGGCGGCAAGGGTCGCCTGGGCTTCATGCCCCTGCCCGTGGCCACGCCCCTGGAGTTCCGCCCCTTCCAGGCGGGCGACCTGTGGACCGGCGGCCGCTACGCGGTGGAGACCTCCTGGCGCCTCACGGGCCAGGTCTTCGGCTTCCTGAAGCGCCTCGTCACCTTTCAGGCCCGCAGCGCCGAGGTGGCCGGTCCCATCGGCATCATCAAGCAGGGCAGCAAGGCAGCCCAGCACGGCTGGGAGACCTTTCTCTTCATGTGCGGGGCCATCAGCCTCCAGCTCGCCATCCTCAACGCCCTGCCCATCCCGGCCCTGGACGGCGGCCACATGGCCCTGTTGGCCTTCGAACGGGCGCGGCGCAAGGATCTCACCATCGAGCTGAAGGAGAAGATCCTCACGGGCGGCTTCATCCTCCTGGCCTCCCTCATGGCGCTGGTGATCTTCCTGGACCTGATGAAGCTGCGGAAGTAGCGGAAGCCTCGCCCCGCGCGCCACCGGCCCGCGGCAGCAGCACGCGGAAGGTGGTGCCCCGCCCGGGGGCCGTGTCCACCTGCAGGGTTCCCCGGTGCTGCCGGACGATGTTGTGGACCATGGCCAGCCCCAAGCCGGTGCCGTGGCCCGAAGCCTTGGTGGTGAAGAAGGGCTCGAAGATGTCGGGTACCAGGCCAGGCGCCATGCCGGCGCCGGTGTCGGCCACGTGGATGCCCACGTACTCGCCCGGCTCCGCCTCGATCCAGGCCGCGCAATCCCCGTCCACCAGCGTCCAGTTGGCGGTCTCCAGCCGGATCCGGCCTGGCCCCTCGATGGCATCCCGGGCGTTGGCCACCAGGTTCGTGAGCACCTGCTCGAGCTGGGTCGGGTCGGCCAGCGCGGGCCACAGGTTCGCGGCCGGCGCCCAGTCGATCCGGATGCGCTCGCCCGCCAGCCGGCCCAGGACGGGCAGGAGCTCCGTCACGGCCCGGTTGAGATCCACTTCCTTCGCCTCCAGCGCCCGCCGCCGGGCGAAGCCCAGCATCCGGGAGGTGAGGTCCGCCGAATGGCGGGCCGCCTTGATGATCTCCTCGAGGTACCTCCGCTCGGGCCGGTCCACCTCCATCCGGTCCAGGGCCAGGTCGGCGTTCGCGAGGATCACCCCCAGCATGTTGTTGTAGTCGTGGGCCACGCCGCCCGCGAAGCGCCCGATGGATTCCAGCTTCTGCGCCTCGAAGAGCTGGGCCTGGAGCTTCGCCCGCTCCCGGGTGTGGCTGTCCTGCTCCGTGATGTCCCGCGCGATGCCCAGCACGCCGATGAGGGCGCCGGAGCGGTCCCGCATGGGCGTCTTCAAGGTCTCCAGCAGGACGCGGCCGCCGCCGTCCGCCAGGGTGACCCACTCCTCGTTGGCCTGGGGACCCCCGGCGGCCATGGCCTCCCGGTCCTTCTGGCGGAAGAAGTCCGCTTCTTCCTTCGGGAGGAAGTCATGGTCGGTCCTCCCCTGGATGGCGGCCTCCGGGGCCCCGAAGAACCGCTCGAAGGCGGGGTTGCAGGCGAGGTAGACGCCCTGCGGATCCTTCAGCCACACCATGTCGGGAATGGCGTGGATCAGCGTGCGGAACTGGGCCTCCCGGTGGGCCACGCGGGCCACCAGGCGCCGCACCATCAGGAACAGCATCGTGGCGGTGACGGCCACGAAGGCCCAGCCCTTGAGGATGCTCAGGGCCGTCATCCAGGCCGGGTCCGTCGTGAGGGCCTGCACCAGGCGGTCCGAGAACAGGATCCAGGCGGCCGAGAGGATCGCGTAGGTCAGCGCGATCCGGGCTGCGCCGGTGACGGCGGCCTCCGGGGGCGTCGGGCGGAACGGGCTGGATTCGGGCATGGGGAGGTCCAGTCGATTCAAAGGCTAACGCAGATCCTCGCCGGAGACCGTGGCTCTTCAATCTTTTTCCCCAGCCCGGCACGGCCCCTCCGGCGGCGGCATCCAACCGGTGTCCCCGGAGGTTCCTTGCGCGCCGCCCTCGCCCTCTTCCTCGCCCTGTCCCTGCCCGCCGCCGAAAGGAAGGTCCCCATGTCCCTGCACGAGATCACCCTTCGCACCCTGGACGGCAAGCCCCAGTCCCTGGCCGCCTACCAGGGCAAGGTCGTGCTGGCCGTGAACGTGGCCAGCGAATGCGGCTTCACGCCCCAGTACGCGGGGCTGCAGAAGCTCTACGCGGACTACAAGGACCGCGGCCTGGTGGTGCTCGGCTTCCCCTGCAACCAGTTCGGCGCCCAGGAGCCCGGCACCGCGGCCCAGATCGAGAGCTTCTGCCAGAAGAACTACGGCGTGACCTTCCCCCTCTTCGAGAAGCTGGACGTGAAGGGCGCGCACCAGGCCCCCGTGTACCAGTTCCTCACCGCCAAGCACGGCGAGCCCGCCTGGAACTTCCACAAGTACCTCGTGGGCAAGGACGGCCAGGTGCTCCAGGCCTTCCCCAGCAAGGTCGCCCCCGACAGCGCCGACCTTCGCGCCGCCATCGAGGCGGCCCTGAAGTAGCTACTTCGTCGAGATGACGGCCACCGGCGGCGTCTCCCGCATCTCGACGTAGAGGGCCTTCACGCCGTTGATGAGGAACTGCATGGCCACGGCCGCCAGGATGAGGCCCATGAGCTTGTTCACCACCTTGGTGCCGATGGCGCCCAGACGGGCGAAGACGGCCGGCGCCTTGCGCAGGAAGAGGTAGACGATCCAGGTGTTCAGGAAGATGGCCAGCAGCACCACGCCGTACTCCAGCCAGCTGATGCCCGCGATCATGCCCATCACCGTCGACAGCGTGCCTGGGCCCGCCACCAGCGGGATGCCGAAGGGGATGATGGCGAAGTCCTCCGGCAGCTTGCGGCTGGCCTCGGCCTTCTCGTCCTCGGTGCTGCGCTCGCGGGGATCCTCGCCGTAGAGCATGGCGATGGCCCGGTAGAGCACCAGCACGCCGCCCACGAAGCGCATGGCCAGCGCCGTGAAGCCGAAGAGGCTGAAGATGAACTGGCCCACCAGGGCGAAGGCCAGCATGGCCGCGCCCGCCGTGAGGGCGGCCTTCTTGGCGCTGCGGCGCAGGGCCGGCTGCTCCATGCCCGTGGTGGCGCTGGCGAAGATGGCCGCGGCGCTGATGGGGTTCAGCACCGAGAACAGCGACGTCGCCACGCCGAGGGCGAAGGACCAGGTGGGCAGGGGGCCGAGGTGGGGCATGGCCCACTGTACCCGCTACCATGACCCCATGCGCGACCTCGAGGCCCTGCGGGAGCAGCACCAGCGCCGCCTGGCCTGGATGCCATGGCTGTACTTCGCCCTCAAGCCCCGGCACCGGGCCTGGGCCGAGGCCTGGCAGGCCGAGGTGCAGGCGCGCCTCGTGGCCCAGGAGACCGTGACCCTCGGCGCGGGCTGCTTCATCGCGCCCGATGCCGCCGTCTTCGGCGAGCCCGGGCGCGGCATCGTGCTGGGCGACCGCTGCGCCATCGCCGCCCAGGCCTTCCTGCACGGACCCCTGACCCTGGGAAGCGATGTCAGCGTGAACGCCGGCGCCCGTCTCGATGGCGGCCGCAAGGGCATCACCATCGGCGACGGCACGCGGATCGCCAGCGGGGCGGCGATCTACGCCTTCGATCACGGGATGAAGCCGGACCGCGATCTCAAGGACCAGCCCGTGCGCTCCCGCGGCATCCGCATCGGCCGCGATGTCTGGATCGGCGCCGACGCCGGCGTCACGGACGGCGTCACCGTCGGCGACCACGCCGTGGTGGCCATGGGGGCCGTGGTCACGAAGGACGTGCCCGAGTGGGCCATCGTCGCCGGGGTGCCCGCCGTGGTGGTGGGGGACCGGCGGGAACGCTGACCGCGTCGCCCCCTGCCACGCCTGCGGGCTCCGATGTTGCATTTCGCGCGGCGAGCCTGCGCCTTCACGAAGCCAACCGGCTTGATGGCTTCACTTCCAGATCTGGCACGGCTCGTGAGACGTCTTCCGCACGGGGTGACCCACCCCGCTCCCGCAAGGAGGTCCCATGCGCCGTCTGGCCCTGCTCGCCCTCGCCACCCTCGCCGCCTTCCCTCTCTCTGCCCATAACCCCTGGCGCCGCCCCCGCCGCGTGGTGATCGTGGAACGGGATGCCTGCCGGGATTCCTACCGCCCCTGGGAGGACGGCCGCTGGGAGCGCCGGGGCGACTACTACCCCGAAGCCTACGCCCGACCCTACCGCGAAGAAGACTGCGACGAGGGCCGCGTGATCCTCCGGCCGCTGCCGCGACCGCTGCCCCGCCCCCTGGCACCCCCCTTCCAGGCCCGTGTAGAACTCTGGTTCCACTGAACCGGATGACCGGGCGGGCCGTGGATTCGACAGCCCCTGTCCCATGGGTGGGCCCAAGCTGGAAGGGTTCCTCCCCCGCTTCCAAACTTTTTTCGTGATTCCGCCTTGACGAAAACGAATAAAAGACGAATATTTTGGAAACGGGATTGATGGAGCCCCCATGCGGACCTCTTTTCGCAGTTTCGGCTACAAGTTCAGCGGCTACTTCATGGAGTACGGCCCCATCGAGGCCGAGAGCCTCGAGGCGGCCAAGGCCCAGATCCGCCAGCGCCTCGGCGTGAGCCGCCTCCCCCTGGGCTTCCAGGTCTGGGACCTCTCGGAGCGCCCCCTCACCCGCTGGCGGGTGGCCGCCGCCAGCTGATTCAGGCCCGGCGGGCCTTCCACCAGGCGGTGCCTTCGGCCACGTCCTGGGTGATCTGGGCCCGGAGCTCGTCCACGGAGGCGAAGCGGACCTCGCCGCGGAGGCGGTGGAGGAAGCGCAGGTGGAGGCGGGCGCCGTAGAGGTCGCCCTCGAAGCCCGGCAGGTGGGTTTCCACGGTGAGGCGGCGGCCTTCGAAGGTGGGCTTTTCGCCCACGTTGGTGAGCCCCAGACGGGGGGCCCCCAGCGAAGGGTGGTGGTGAGGCAGGAAGGCTTCGGTCACGTAGACGCCGTAGGCCGGCAGCTGCTCCTGGTCCCAGGCCAGGTTCGCCGTGGGGAAGCCCAGGTGCCGGCCCCGCCGGTCACCCTCCACCACCACGCCCGTGAGGGTGTAGGGATGGCCCAGCAGCTCCGCGGCGGCCTCCACCTCGCCCCGGTCCAGGGCCTCCCGGATGCGGGTGCTGGAGAGGCGCCCGCCATCCGGGGCCCGCAGGGCCAGGGTGTGCACGGCACAGCCATGCTCAGCGCCCCAGGCCTCCAGGGTGTCGACGTTGCCGCTGCGGTCCCGACCGAAGCAGAAGGCCCGCCCCACGTGCAGCTCCACGGGCGAGAGGGCCCGGCGCACGCCGCCCAGGAAGGCCGCGGGACTCAGCTCCGAGAAGGCCCGGCTGAAGGGGATCACCCAGGCCAGGTCCATGCCCTCGGATTCGAAGGCCTCCAGGCGCTGCTCCAGGGTCATGAGCAGCTTCGGCTTGCGCTGGGGCGCCACCACCACCGTGGGGTGCGGGTCGAAGGTGACCACGGCCGCTCGCAGGCCCGCGGACCGGGCCCGGCTGGCGGCGATGCGCAGCAGCTCCCGGTGGCCCGCGTGGACGCCATCGAAGGTTCCCAGGGTGACGATGGAGGGCCCCGCGGCGGGGGCCGCCTCCAGGGTGTGGCGCCAGACCTGCATCATTCGGCGCCGTCCTGCTCCGCGGGCCAGGCCAGGCTGGCCACCACGCTGCCGGCCAGGATCGCGGCGATGATCAGCAGGCTGTACTGCACGGGGATGTGCACCCAGTTGGCGGCGCACATCTTCACACCCACGAAGGCCAGCACCATGGCCAGCCCGGTCTTCAGGCGGTGGAAGCGGTCCATCATCTTGGCCAGCAGGAAGTAGAGGCTCCGCAGGCCCAGGATGGCGAAGATGTTCGAGGTGTAGACCACGAAGGGGTCGCGGCTCACGGCCAGCACCGCCGGGATGGAATCCACGGCGAAGACCAGGTCCGTCACCTCGATGGTGATGAGCACCAGCAGCATGGGCGTGGCGAAGCGGCGGCCGTTCCGGTATGACCAGAAGTGCTCGTGACCGCCCCGCTCGTCGTAGGGCACGAAGCGGCGGAAGGCCCGCACCAGCGGGTTCTGGGTGGGATCGGGATCCTCCCCCTTCACCAGCAGCATCTTCACGCCGGTGTAGAGAAGGAATCCCCCGAAGACGTACATCATCCACTCGAAGCGGTTCAGCAGGGCCGTGCCCGCGAGGATCATCGCGGCCCGCATGACCAGGGCTCCCAGCACGCCCCAGAACAGCACCCGGTGCTGGTGCCGCAGGTCCACCTGGAAGCTCTGGAACACCAGCACGAACACGAAGAGGTTGTCGACGCTGAGGGACTTCTCCAGCACGTAGCCCGTGAACCACTCCAGCCCCTTCTGGGTGCCCTCCGTCTGGAAGATCACCGCGTTGAAGACGAGGGCCAGTGTGATCCAGACCGCGCTCCAGATCCCGGCCTCCCGCATGCTGGGCGCGTGGATCTTCCGGTTGAACACGCCCAGATCCAGGGTGAGCATCAGGAACACGAAGGCGTGGAAGCCCCCCCAGGCCCACCAGGGAGCGGCTTGCAGCAGGGCATCGACCAAGGAGTCCTCCAGGACATCCAGCTTATCGAATGCCGGAAGCCCCCCAGTCAGAGGGGGCGCTCTCCCATGGGATGCCCATGGGATGATGGGGCCCGTGAGCCTCCCCCGACTCTTCCTCGCCCCCCCGGCAGACGCCGCCGAGAACCTCATTCTGCCCCTGGGCGCCGAGGCCGCGCGCCACCTGCGGGCCCTGCGCCTCCAGCCCGGCGACGCCCTGGAGCTGGTCCTGGGGGATCAGCCCTGGAAGGCGGACCTCGCCGAGCTGGATCGCGGCCGGGCGGTGGCCCGCCTGGTGGCCCCCCTGCACGAGGACCGCGAGCCGCCCATCCCCCTTCAGGCCTGTCTGCCGATCCCCGCGCAGCTCAGCCTCTTCGACGACTGGCTGGCGCCCCTGGTGGAGCTCGGCGCCACGCTCATCCAGCCCGTGGCCTACGCCCGCAGCGAGTTCGATGCCGCCAAGACCGCCGCCCGCGCCGAGCGCTGGGCGCGGATCCTCCAGTCCGCCTGCGAACAGAGCCATCGCAGCCGCCTGCCCGAGCTCCGCCCGCCCATCCCCTTCCCCGCCCTGCCGGCCTGGGACGCGCCCCAGAAGTGGGTGGCCTACGAGCTGGCCACGGGGCAGGCCAACCCGGACCTGCGCCGGGAGGCCCTGGCCTTCACCTGCGGGCCCGAAGGGGGCATCACGGACGCCGAGTATGCGGCCCTGTCCGCCGCCGGCTGGTGCCCCGTGAGCCTGGGCCGCAGCATCCTCCGCGCCGTCACCGCCCCCGTGGCCCTGCTGGGGGCCGTGCAGTTTGAGTTGGGAAGGCCCCCCGACAAACCCCGTCTTGCGAGGTAAGCTGGAGGCTCCCTCCGGAGTCCCCATGCGCGTGCTGCCGTTCCTCCTGGCCACGGTCCCTTTTTTCGCCCAGGCGACGCCCCCCGTGCCGGAGGCGCCCCTTCGCGCCCATCTGGCCTTCCTGGCGGATGATCTGCTGGAGGGCCGCGGCACCGGGCAGCGGGGGGCCGAGCTGACCGTGCGCTACCTGGAGACCCAGCTGCAGGCCCTGGGCCTGAAGCCCGTCCAGGGGACCTCGTACCGGCAGGCCGTCTCCCTGCTGGGACTCCGCACCCTCCCCGAGCGCAGCGTCCTCAGCTTCATGGGCGGCGGGGCCTGCGCCACGCCCGCCTTCGGCCCGGCCATCGTCTACGGTTCGGGTGTCGCCCGGGCCGAGCAGGCCTTCGATGCGCCGGTGGTCTTCGCGGGCTTCGGCATCCAGTCGCCCGCGGACCGCTGGGACGACTTCAAGGGCGTGGATCTGAAGGGCAAGGTCCTGCTGGTGCTCGTGAACGAGCCCGCCCCCACCGCCGAGGAACCGGGGCGGTTCGAGGGCCCCGACCTCAGCTACTTCGGCCGCTGGACCTACAAGTTCGAGGAGGCCGCCCGCCAGGGCGCCGCCGGCATCCTGCTCATCCACACCACCCCCTCCGCCAGCTACGGCTGGCCTGTGGTGCGCAACGGCTGGGACGCGGAGCGCTTCCGGCTGGCCAAGGGTCCCGAGGGGGCGCCGCTCGAGGGCTGGGTCACCGAGGAAGTGGCGCGGGCCCTGGTGAAGCAGGGGGGCGGGGACCTCGACGCCCTCCGGACCGCCGCCCAGCGCCGCGACTTCCGGCCCGTGCCCCTGGACCTGCGCCTCAAGGGCACCCTCGCCAGCGCCGTGCGCACCCTCGACCAGTTCAACGTGGCCGGCGTGATCCCCGGCTCCGACCCGGCCCTGAAGGAAGAGGTCGTCATCTATTCCGCCCACTGGGACCACCTGGGCCAGGGCGCCGCCCCGGCCCCGGACAGCCACCCGGGTCACGAGGGCGACGGCATCTACAACGGCGCCGTGGACAATGCCTCGGGGTGCGCGGCCCTGCTCGCCATGGCCCAGACCGCCGTCCACACTCCGGCCCGGCGCAGCCAGATGTTCCTCTTCGTCTGCGGGGAGGAGCAGGGGCTGCTGGGTTCCAAGGCCTACGCCGCCAGCCCCCTCTGGCCCCTGGCGAAGACGGCGGCGGACCTGAACCTGGACAGCCTCAACTTCGTGGCTCCCGCCCGGGACATCGGCCTGCCCTTCGGCAACCGCAGCACCCTCGGCGACCTGGGCGCCACCGTGGCCAAGTCCTCGGGCCTCGCCGTTGCCTCCACCCGTCCCGACACCGCGGGCGGCTACTTCCGCTCGGACCACTTCAGCTTCGTCCAGGCCGGTGTGCCCGCCCTCTCCGTGGGCGGCGGCCGGGACTACCTGGGCGCCGACCCCGCCACCCTCAAAGCCAAGGCCGCCGCCTACGGCCAGCGCTACCACCAGGTCACCGACGAATACGACCCCACCTGGGACCTGCGCGGCATGCTCCAGCAAGCCCAGTTCACCTTCGACCTCGGCCAAGCCGTCGCCAACGCCCCCACCAAACCCACCTTCAAAGCCGCCCGCTAGCCACGCCCATCCGCCTTTTTTTGGTCTGCCTAATCAGTCACCCTGCATCCTTGGGCCCGGGGAATTTTCAACACTTACCATCCCAACCCCGGAACTAGACGAACCTCAAACCCGTCCCCACTCATCGTCCAATTTAAAGTTAGGCCTCGCTCACATGGCAGATGAACCGATCTACGGCTGGAGGGATTTTCAGCACCCGCCTTGGTTCCTCTCGAAGGACTATTACGCGAAGTTCGGCTTGACCGATTACGCCGAAATCATTCATGCAGTGTCAGGCCTGGCGGGCCTTCTCCCTGCAATCACCATGGCTGTCATTCTGGGGTTCTGGTTTCCCAAAGCTTCCCATTGGCTGCTGCTGATTCCGGCCCTATCAATGCAGCTCTACATTCGTCCCGCAGTGATTTATCTTTACTACAAGAAAATCAAAAGCCAGTCATCGGCCTAACCCTCAGCTCAACTCGGACCCCGCCTGCATTGCCTTTCGCCCTCTCTCAACTTCTCGCTATCTCGGCTCCGCTTAGCGCCTCGGTGCAGGCGGGGCCGGTTAGCTTCATTCGTTAGGCGCCTCCGGCATGTTCAGCGCGGCAATCTTCGACATGGACGGGCTACTCATCGACTCCGAGCGAGCGACGATGAAGGCTTGGATTGGCGCGGCCAAACACTATGGAATCGACTTCCGTCCTTCTGATTATTTGCCGGTTATCGGACAGACCACTGTCGACTCTGACTGGATTCTCATTTCACGTCTTGGCAGTCAATCAACTTTTCATCAAGTTTCCGAAAAGGTATCGGAACTTCTTGAAATGGCACCCCCAGATATACGCTTTCCCCTAAAACCCGGGGCATTTGAACTTCTCTTGTCACTTCGAACGAAGGGCGTTCCCTGTGCGGTGGCATCCTCTTCGAAGGTCTCGGAGATTCGTGAGCGTCTCGCTGCCGTTGGGGTGCTCGAATTCTTTCAGGCCTTATCGGGTGGAGATGAAGTATCCAAAGGAAAGCCGGATCCGTCGCTTTACCAACTAGCAGCTGCACGACTCGGAATGAGCCCTGCTAATTGTCTTGCATTCGAGGACAGTGAAAATGGTGCGCTAGCGGCGTTCGGAGCTGGCTCCCCTGTCGTTCTTGTACCTGACCTCAAACCTCCTTGCACCTCTGTCGCATCTCACTGTTTTCACATACTAAACTCACTACATGAAGCCCAAGAACATATCTCGTGCTGGTTTGCCTTCCAAGGAGGCGCCTAATGCGCACCAGAACCCCCAAAATCAAGGCTAATAGGATCCAGATCGCTGGGTGCTACTTGTATTGGTGGTTCATGCGACGTCGAGCATTCGTTTCAGATTTCGATACTCAAGTAAAATTCCATTTTTCGACGATGCAATTCTATACTTCACTTCTCCTGCCTTTGTTGCTTCTTGTTGCCTGGATTGAGTTCAAGGTTTTTCACCTTCCGCCTGCCTCCCAGATCGTCCTTCATTTAGTCTCGGTGGCGATAGCGATCTATATCGTGGATACGACTGTTTTATCTCACTCAAAATCACTCACCCCTAATTTCGAAGCAATCGGTAATAGGTTAAAACCTGACCTTCTGGTCTATGCTTACCTCGCGACCGTGCTTGCAGTGATTATGCTCTCCGTTTTTCTATTTCCACACCGAACCGCCTAACCCTTAGCTCAACTCGGACCCCGCCTGCATTGCCTTCCGCTCTTTCTCTTGTCCCGTCTTCCTCGGCTCCGTTCAGCGCCTCGGTGCAGGCGGGGCCGGTTAGCTTCATTCGTTAGGCTTCATTCCAACGCAATCGCATGAGGTGGCACGATGAAACAAGCGATCATGGCTACGCTAATGCTCTGTTCTGTTGGATGCGCCCTTCCCACGACCTCTGTACGAAAGCAACTCGCGAAACCCGTCCCTCAAGAACGAATTCTTGCCCAAGACCTCGCAACCCCTAACGATTCAAGAACCGAGAAGGTGCTTATAATTCGCGACTCTGGGTTTATGGGAAGTGGGCTTAATCTGATTGTGTTCATAAACAAGAAACCTGTTGCGGTGTTGAAACCAGAAGAAATGGTAGAGTTTTTTCTAGCACCAGGTAAATATATGGCATCGGTTGATGCAAAAAATAAAGTGTTTAATGAAAATCCTGGCGAATCGGAAATTGAGATTAGAAAAGGCGAGGCTAATAATTTTCGACTCAGGCTCATTCCAGGTGATGAACCGAGGATTACCAGGAGCGAACAACTCGAATAACGATCATCAGCCTAACCTCTCGCTCAACCCGGACCCCGCCTGCATTACCTTCCGTTCTCTCTCAGCACTTTGCTATCCCGGCTCCGCTCAGCGCCTCGGTGCAGGCGGGTCCGGTTAGCTTCATTCGTTAGGCGCCACCTTGAAGACACTCACTATCGGATCGCAGGAGCATGATCGGCTTTCTATTGTCGTTCTCGATTATGAGAGAGCGCCGATTGGAGAGGCCTTTGATGACAACTGGCTCGTAGCCAGAATTGAAATTTCTGTCGGTTCGTTCACTGGTACATTCCCGCTTTGTCTTACGCCCCAGGATTTCGAATCGTTCATAAGTCCGATGGAACAGCTCTACAAATCTCTAACCGGACAAGCCAAATTCGAAACAATTGAAGGCCAGATTGAAGTATCGCTAACTGGTGATGGCAGGGGCGGGATCGAAGTAGCAGGTCATGCCCTTGATCGTGCCGGAATTGGCAATCGATTAGAATTTGGCTTCACTATCGATCAAACCTATTTCCCGCCAATGCTGAGACAGCTACGTGACATCGTTACTGAATTTCCTACTCGCGGCGCCTAACCCTTAGCTCAACTCGGACCCCGCCTGCATTGCCTTTCGCTCTCTCTCAACATTCCGCTTCCTCGGCTCCGTCCAACGCCTCGGTGCAGGCGGGGCCGGTTAGCTTCTTTCGTTAGGGCTCCGAACATCCTCAGCGACTCCAGGAATCCATGTACCTATCCACCGCCATCGTTTTCCTTGTCTGTCTCGGTATTCGTGTCGGCCTACATTTTTTTGACAAGGATTCTATTCAGGAAGCAGCCAAGGCCAAGGGCTGGGTGAATGTTCAAGTCATTTGGACGCCATTTGCTTCAGGTTGGTTCTTTTTAAGGAATGATAAACGCCAGTACCGCGTCACCTACTCCCACGAAGACGGGGTTGTGCACGAGGTGCGCTGCAAGAGTTCAATCCAAGATGGCGTTCAATGGTGTGATATAGCCGCTGACTACGATTGATCGCCCTAACCCTTAGCTCAACTCGGACCCCGCCTGCATTGTCCTCCGCTCTCTCTCAACTTCCCGCTTCCTCGGCTCCGCTCATCGCCTCGGCGCAGGCGGGTCCGGTTAGCTTCCTTCGTTAGGCCTCTTCACCAACCACAGGAGTGTTTAATGAGCGACAAGGTGCACACCATCTACGCAGGTTCCCATCCAATCTATGAAATCGCCGTGGTTGACGATGGCCTCAATGTGGTCATTCGTTCAGCTGAAGACCCCAAGAGACAGATCAAAATTATCGGCTCGTGCTTATCAACATTGATTTCGACCTTGCAGAGCGCCCTTCCTGAACTTCGATAGCTTTCTCGAAGCTCGGCCTAACCCCTAGCTCAACTCGGACCCCGCCTGCATTGTCTTTCGCTCTCTCTCAGCATCTCGCTTCCTCGGCTCCGCTCAGCGCTTCGGTGCAGGCGGGTCCGGTTAGCTCCATTCGTTAGGTTGCCATCCATTCCCTTGAAGGATCGATATTGAGCACTTGGTTCGGAATCATCCTCTTCGCCGCAATCCTCGGTTTCTTCATCTGGGGGATGTGGCGTGATTATATTGGTCGGCCAAGGAAACTCTGGCTTAGCTATTCCGACTTATTACCCGAACTCAATTCCACCCCGGCCAACTTCGAGTTGAATGAAATCTGGGCCACTGTCGGCGAAATCGGTTACGCAGAATTTCTCGGCGTTCCGGCCGGCAGGTTCACTAGAGATTTTCATCTGTATATCAACCTTCTCGTCTGCCAAGAAGGGTTGCTCCTCCGAGTCTCTGGCATCCATTTCTTTCAAAATGTGCCCGCCATTCTCATCCCATGGGGTCGCGTAGAATCCATTCAGCCAATGGAAAACGATTGGGGCACACCTGGTATTGGTATCAAGGTCAACGGTATGCCGCCCCAAGCTGATCCGAACCACATAGGCACCTTCCTTGTGTGGCTCTATACGTCGCTCGAGCAACTTCCGGCCTTTAGTGAAAAGGTCCATAGTTATCTAGCAACCTAACCCCTAGCTCAACTCGGACCCCGCCTGCATTGCCCGCCGCTCTCTCTCAACTTCTCGCTTCCTCGGCTCCGCTCAGCGCCTCGGTGCAGGCGTGGCCGGTTAGCTTCATTCGTTAGGCGCCACACGTGGAGATCAAACCCAGGGCATCCCTGTTCATCGCCGCTCTTGTTGGGGGCCTGTTCTTTATCTGGTTTCCAGTGGGCATCATGATTGCCATGAAAACCTTCCATATCTTAATGGCTTTGCTCGCATTGTTTGGCTGTGCGCTCTCTCTCTTCGCGGTCCATGGCATCCTCAATCGAAAGCACAATCTCATCATCATTAGTGAACATGGAATCACTCAAACCAAGGGGTCACAGGCTTATCAAATTCACACCTCAGACATCGAATTAATCAAGCCACACATCGATTTCAGCATCCGCGGGATTGCTATCCACCTAAAAGATGGTCAAGAGATTCGATTCGATTGCCGGCATTACTGCTCAGTGAAAAAATTCATGAAATACTGCCAGAAAGCCAACCTTCCATGCGCCTAACCCTTAGCTCAACTCGGACCCCGCCTGCATTGCCTTTCGCTCTCTCTCAACATTCCGCTACCTCGGCTCCGCTCAGCGCCTCGGTGCAGGCGGGTCCGGTTAGCTTCATTCGTTAGGATCGCTCACATGGAAATCCATCGATCGATTGCCCTGCTTGCAGCGGTCCAATCCATAACGCCATTGATTAGTCAGTCAGCATGGAATTTCCCAGAACCGGTGCCAATTTCTACCTTTTGTGAGCTCAATCAAATTGAATCCCTTATTGGCAAGAACGCAGATTTCTGGATGTTAGTTCTTTCCGGTAAAAAGCTATCTGCAACATATGTAACATGGGAATTCGTACCTGATATTTCAACCAAGGATGGCCCACAATTTACAGTTCACTATACCGAAGCCACCCTGCCAAGATCTAAACAATCACTTCGGCAGCAATTTGTTATACAACACTCTAAGAACACACTATCTCCGGATTATTACACAATTATTAATAAAATCTGGAAAACCATTCTAAAACATACTAAATACCCGGAACAAGAAATCACACACTCAGTAATGGATGGGTCCATTTATTATTTTGGATACCAACAAAAATATTATGGTATGAGCTACGAGCCTGCCACTGGTGAAGCTTGGTTAATAAAAAATATCGGACTGGAGTTGATGAATTATGCAAAGGCAAACCCTTCGGAAAAACCTGCTTCGCTTGAACGCATAAAGCGCCTCATCGATGAATCAGATCTAAAAGATGCATCTCATCCGGTGTCCGCCCCATGATCCTAACCTTGCGCTCAACTCGGACCCCGCCTGCGTTGCCCACCGCTCTCTCTCACCTTCTCGCTACCTCGGCTCCGCTCAGCGCCTCGGCGCAGGCGGGTCCGGTTAGCTTCCTTCGTTAGCCGCCGCCCTCTTGGGGATCACCAATATGCCAGGACCAATAGAAAACATCCTATTTCTGATCCTCGGCTGGCTGTTTGGCTTGTTTAGCCCACTGATCGTTGGCACGATTCAGCGACGCAGAGAAGCAGAAGAGGTTCGTTCAACTATTCTCAGAGAGCTAGATGAGCTTAGATTTCAGCTAGCTTCGGCCGTGTACCTTATTGACTGTAATCAAGGCACATCTTCCAGATCGAGTTTAGAGTGGGTCAAAAGTCATCTATCTGAATTAATTGACAAGGAAGGGGTTTCAAAAACCATTGACGCCATCACCCAAATGTTGAGATTGTCAGACGAAAATATTGAACTGGTAGTCCAATCCGCACGGGCCAAACCAGAATCAACCCCTGCTTTGAAAACTTACGGTACGCCAATACTGGTCTCGAGATTTTCGACCCTGAATTATCTTGATAAGAAATTACAAAGCTCTTTGGTTGAAATTCATCTTCGGCTCAATCTTTTGAATCAAACAGTGGAAGATTATCGAAAGTATTTTGATCTCACGTTCGACAAAGACCCCGAGATGGAAAACGAACGACGAATCTTCAGCAATTTGATTCTCTCTCTTCGTACTTTCCGCCAACAAGCAATCCGAATTTCAGACTCAATCAAAGACGTCAGGTCGCTGGTCGGTAGCGGCTAACCCCTAGCTCAACTCGGACCCCGCCTGCATTGTCTTCCGCTCTTTCTCTTCGTTTCGCTATCACGGCTTCGCTCAGCGCCTCGGCGCAGGCGGTGCCGGTTAGCTTCATTCGTTAGGCCTCGCCATGAACCAGGACCAGATCATTCAGCTGTTCGAGACAACAGGGATCCCCTATCGGCCAGGCAGGCTCCAAGAACAGTGGCATCAAGTTCGGTTCTTTGGCGTAGATAGCCAACACAGCCTCAACCTCGGTTACTCACTCCCCGAAGGCCACTTTGTAGCTGACTTTGTGTTCAAATCTTTCGACTCAAATGTAAATCGGCTCCGATGCGAACACTTTGTTTCACTATTTGGCGGCGAGGTTCGAGCAGATAAGACAGTTTTCGCAAGACTGCTGCTACCATTCGCCGATTCCGTTCGTTTGCTGCGAATAATCCAGGGCTACTGGGCAATCCAGCTATAGCCCCCTCGGCCTAACCCTTAGCTCAACTCGGACCCCGCCTGCATCGCCTTCCGCTCTATCTCATCTCCCTGCTTCCTCGGCTCCGCTCAGTGCCTCGACGCAGGCGGGTCCGGTTAGCTTCATTCGTTAGGGAGTTCTACCAATGGTCATCGAAATACTTACAGGTGTCCTGGCGGTTATCACAGCCTTTTACGCTTGGGTGACATACAAAATCCTCCGCGCCAACGAGAAGGTTGTAGAAGCAATGCGAGAACAGGCCGTTGCTATGACTCGTCCTTATGTCGTTATTGCTCCTGGGCTCACGCTCGACAGCCCGACCTTCTATTTACGAATTTCAAACCAAGGGAAAACCTCCGCGATGAATCTCAGACTCACCTTGGATAAGCCATTTCATAAGTACGGAGAGTCTGCGAAAGATCATGACCTAACGACGTTCAATGCATTTACTCAACCAATTGATTCGTTCCCACCAGGCTCTGAAATCGTTTTCACACTCGCACAGGGATTCAAAGTATTCGCAAACAGTAAGGAATCTCCAACCATGCCGCATACTTTCTCTGTCACAGCTGATTACGAGTTCAACGGTCAACGAGTTAAAGAGGAGAACCACATAGATCTAAGGCCGTATCTTGGCGCAAACATCCCACAAGATCCTCATCTCACGAAGCTGGGTGGCATAATTGATTCTCTAAATACAATTGCTAAGAATGTCGCTGAAACTCCCTAACCCTCCGCTCAACTCGGACCCCGCCTGCATTGCCTTCCGCTCTCTCTCAACTTCTCGCTTCCTCGGCTCCGCTCAGCGCCTCGGTGCAGGCGGGGCCGGTTAGCTTCATTCGTTAGGCCGCTTCTGCCCCCAATGCCATTGGCCGGTTCAGACCCACCACTCACCGGAAATTCCTTTGAATCTCAGTGGGCCTGGATAGAATTCCCCGCGAGTCTGCCATCAAGGCACAATCCGCTACCAATTCACTTCCAACCAACAAGGGGTCGAAGATGGAACTATGGTCGATGTGGACACAATTCCTACAGGGATCGCTTAATTTTCTAACGGTGCACCTTGGCTTCTCAGAGGCAGTTTCGATCATCGCTCTGACCATAGCTGCTCGTGTCGTAATGATGCCTATTTCTCTTACCGCGGCATACAGGGCACAGAAGAATAAAGAGGCCCTCGATCGCATCAAGCCTGAGTTAGATGATCTGCGCAAGAAATTCAAAGAGAACCCGTCGGAATTAGCAGCCCGAACAATGGCTCTCCATCGCGAAAACGGGATCAAATTTTTCGATAAGGTTTCCATTCTGAATATTGGTTCACAAGGGATTTTTGGTATTGGAGTCTTTCAGTGCCTCAAGCGAGCAATGTTCAACTCTAAATTCCTTTGGGTCTCAACGCTTTCAAAACCTGACTTTGTTATTACTTTGCTTGTCGGCGCTCTTATGCTTCTTGGTTCCGCACTTATGCCTGGCGCCACCGCGAATACTTCTATGATTGTAATGCTGGTGGTATCAGTTCTTGTTTCAGTGTTCTTTATCGCGGCTTTACCTTCGGCCATTGGTGTTTACTGGGCTACCTCCAATGCCGTAACAGTCATTCAGACACTTGTTCTTCGATCCTTGCTGGCAAAGCAAACCCCGATGGCGGCCTAACCCTCCGCTCAACTCGGACCCCGCCTGCATTGTCTTCCGCTCTCTCTCAGCTTCTCGCGTCCTCGGCTCCGCTCGTCGCCTCGGTGCAGGCGGGTCCGGTTAGCTTCATTCGTTAGGCTCTCCCAAAGGAGGTCCAATGCCCTGTTGGTTGCAAATCGCTCAAGGCCTTCTCACGCCACTCATCGCCATCATCACAACCTACATTGCATGGCAGCAATGGCGTGCGACTAAGTTGAAAATGAATCTAGATAGATACGAGCGCAGGCTTAAAATCTACCAAGAGAGTCACAATTTCATCGCTGAAATTAACCGCGATGTAAAACCAGAATTGTCCGAAATGTTCGGATTCTATAGTGCAACAGCAGAGGCCGATTTCGTCTTTCCGCCTCTAATCCGAGAATATCTTGATGAACTCTTTTCACATGCAAACCTTCTTCACTCCGCTAATGCACAGTACCGAGACATCTATCAGCCGCCACCTCCTCCGGACTACAACCACAAAGAGGTTTGCGACACTATTGCCGAGCACACGAGGTGGTTCATGGAGCAACCCAAGTTGGCAAAAGATAAATTCAAACCATTCTTAAACATTAGTAAATGAGCCTAACCCTCAGCTCAACTCGGACCCCGCCTGCAGTTTCATTCGCTCTCTCTCAACATCTCGCTTCCTCGGCTCCGCTCAGCGCCTCGGTGCAGGCGGGGCCGGTTAGCTCCAATCGTTAGGGCGCTCGATGTCCTCTCTCTCGATCCTTGCTTCACTCTGCCTGCTGGGGTGCTCGCTCGTGCCCGCACGAGGTCAGCAAGTCCGTGATTGCAGTGATGGCGCTTCAATTCGAAGGTTTGTCGGTCCAAAGCCGTTAGTCCAATCGCTCTGGCAGAACCTCCAATCAACCAAGGTTCCGCTATGGGCCAAGGGCGAGTTCCACGATCAAGAGTTCAAATACCTTGGTCTCACTCAATCAGCCAAACCCGTTCACCTTGTTCTGTTCAGCACCACCTGGGGCAGCTCATGTCGGGCAACGAACCGTCTCCTCGTTTTCGATCAGTCAAACCAGTTCGTCGGTATGTATTCCCACCTGAATACCGTTAAAGGCTTCGAGCACGGCCACCTCGTCCTAGAGTCTGGCCACGCTGATTTTCAGTCCGACATTCCTGGGGCAATCTATTCCTCCGGCTTTGAATCGGCTGAGTCGGTAAGGTTGGGGTATTAACCCATGTGTCCGGTTCGCGCCCTAACCCTCCGCTCAACTCGGACCCCGCCTGCATTGCCTTCCGCTCTTTCTCTTCGTCTCGCTTCCTCGGCTCCGCTCAGCGCCTCTGCGCAGGCGGGGCCGGTTAGCTTCATTCGTTAGGCGCTCGGAGTACATCTTGTCCGACCATCAGAAATCTAAGCTGCTAGCCATTTGGGCACTTCGGTATCTAAAGAACGGAGAAGGGATCTCGGCATACCATGCATACCAAAAGGCCATGGGTGAGCCCATCGCCTCTGAATCCGATTCCACCGATTCAGTGTCCCCGGAGTTTGCCCGGGGCTTCCTCAGTGATGTTGATTCAGCAATTGTTTGGTTGAAAAACCTTGAATAGCTTTCATCAAGCGCCTAACCCTTAGCTCAACTCGGACCCCGCCTGCATTGTCTTCCGCTCTCTCTCAACTCCCTGCTTTCTCGGCTCCGCTCGTCGCCTCGGCGCAGGCGGGTCCGGTTAGCTTCATTCGTTAGGGCTCACGCATGAACATTCCAACAAAAGCCTGGATCCTCGGGATAGTCATTGTCGGGGTGGGCGCATTGGCTCTGTTTGGTCGCTCACTACAGTCTTCATCTCGACCACAATTCGTTCCCAATCCAGCCAATGACAAACTCCTCATCTCTTCAGGTTGGGGTGCAGCTGAACTCGAAAAAATACTGCGAGATTTCCAGGTTCTTTACAGCGGGCGCTTCCACTCCACCTTCACCGTCGAATCCACCTCGGTCAATTCAACTCAATTCCGCATCACATTCCCTAATGACATCGAACCAATGCTCTTCCACTTCCTAATCAATTACGCCAGGTACCCAAAGGATCTCGATCTTTCCAATCGTACGATTTCAATCGCCGGGAGAGCGACTCTCGATCAGAACTTTGCTCTTCCAAATCAATCGCTTATCGGCCAGAAGGCCCTTATCTATGTCCCCACCGATGACCATGAGTTCGATTTGGTCTATGTGAAAACAGAACGGGGTCAGGTGTACGAGGATTCGTTTGCATCCTCTAAATGGAAGCTCGTACAAAATCCTCGTCTTCCGAGCGGAATTGAGGCCCTGAAGTGATCAGCGCCCTAACCCTCAGCTCAACTCGGACCCCGCCTGCATTGCCTTCCGTTCTCTCTCAACATCTCGCTTCCTCGACTCCGCTCATCGTCTCGGTGCAGGCGGGTCCGGTTAGCTTCATTCGTTAGGCCTCGAACAGCAGGCCTGGCTGCATTCCGTTCAGCCGGCCAATTCGCCTGTTCGGCCGTTCTGCTTTGAGTTTCCTGGTGGGCGTGCGTTCATGGTCGCAAGTCCTTCGTCGCTCTTTCCAACCTCCGCTTAGTTTTCCCGTCGCCTCGGTTCATGTCATGTCAGAACGGGCGTCTCGGCCTAACCTTCAGCTCAACTCGGACCCAACCGCCCTTGCCTTCCGCTCTCCCGTCTTGGTTGGGGTTTCCGTTCCCCTCTCAACGTCCGGCTGCGGTTGGGCCGGTTAGCTCCTTTCGTTAGGCCTCCCAACCCACAAAGGTTCAATGCCAGAGCTGCTTCAGAGAATTCTGATTTTCATCCTCGGCGTTCTGCTTTTCGCCGGGTCCTGGTTCCTGTTCTCCAGATCCAAATCCGTATACGAATGGGTTGAGAACTACCGAGATCGATTCCCTGTCACCAGAGTGATAAATCCTTTGGCCCACCTGAACTCCCCAACCGCCTCGCGTATTTCCGCAATCTGGATTGCCTTCGTAATGTTCCTCATGTCCGTCCTACTGATTGTGGTCAGCCTCTTTGGCCAGAAAGAACCATAAGCCTATCCCGTCGGCCTAACCCTCGGCTCAACTCGGACCCCGCCTGCATTGCCTTTCGCTCTCTCTCAACTTCTCGCTTCCTCGGCTTCGCTCGTCGCCTCGGTGCAGGCGGGTCCGGTTAGCTTCATTCGTTAGGCCTCGAATCGCTGGCCTGGCTGGTTCCCGTTCGGCCTGCAAATTCGCCTGTTCGGCCGTTCTGCTTGGGCTTTCGTGGCGCGCGTGCGTTCATGGTGGCAAGCCCCAAGTCGTTCTTTCCAATCTCCGCTCGGTTTTCCCGTCGCCTCGGTTCATGTCACGTCAGAACGGGCGTCTCGGCCTAACCTTCAGCTCAACTCGGACCCAACCGCCCTTGCCTTCCGCTCTCCCGTCTTGGTTGGGATTTCCATTCCCCTCTCAACGTCCGGCTGCGGTTGGGCCGGTTAGCTCCTTTCGTTAGGCGCATCCCGTGAGAATCACGCCAACCGCACTACTGTTCGCCATGGTTCCAGTGGTCTCGCTCGCACAGCAGCCGTTTCGTAGAGATCAATCAGCCGATATCAATCAGACACATTTGATCGTGAGAGTCGATTTAGCACCTCTATTTTTGGTTGAAGTATTTGGTCCCCCATCTGAAGCTGATCGCTATAAAATTTCAGGTATCTACACCTTCATTTCCGAAAAGAAGGATTTGATATTCACTGTTTACGATTGGAAATCTACCAACCTCTTCGATGAGGTTCAGAACGCACCGTCCCCCAAAGAATTCTGGGCTTCAGCCAAACCCGCTGAATTGAGCATCGGTGGTAAGGGCAAAGATGCGACAAAATTCAAAACCTGGCTCATGCAAAAGTACAAACACTGGCAGCAACACAAAGGTCTCCTTTAAACCAGTAGCACCATCAAGGTTCCTACTTGATGCGCCTAACCCTCCGCTCAACTCAGACCCCGCCTGCATTGCCTTTCGCTCTCTCTCATCCACTCGCTTCCTCGGCTCCGCTCATCGCCTCGGTGCAGGCGGGGCCGGTTAGCTTCTTTCGTTAGGCGTCACTGAAGGGCGTCAAACCATGGTCCCAGCGGTTCTCGCATCCACGCTGCTCTTCCTGGCTGGCCTACACATCTACTGGGCAGCCGGTGGTTCTTGGGGTAAGCGTAATGCGGTTCCCGAAACCAATGGCAAACCGGCTTTCATACCTTCACGTCTCAGTACAATCGCCGTTGCTCTAGCCCTAGCGATCGCCGCCGGCGTTGCCATACTCCGAGGGTATTTCCTCTTATCTTCGTTTCCCGGTTCACCTGCTCATTGGGCAAGTATCGCTATCGGTCTTGTCTTTCTCCTCCGAGCTATCGGTGAATTCCGTCTGATTGGCTTCTTCAAGCGCGATCGTGCCACTTCCTTCGCCAGGTGGGATACTTGGTTGTTCTCCCCCCTATGCCTACTCATCGCGCTCGCTTTCTTTTTCATCGCTACTTCGTGATTTGGCTCCCCAAAACACTCAATGACAATGTGTCGTCCCCGCCTAACCTCTCGCTCAAGTCGGACCCCGTCTGCATTGCCTTCCGCTCTCTCTCAGCTTCTCGCTTCCTCGGCTCCGCTCCTCGCCTCGGTCCAGGCGGGGCCGGTTAGCTTCATTCGTTAGGCCGCCGACCAATGACTTCTTCAGATTGGTTCAGGAATACAGACTGGACTCCGGAAATTGAGGAGCGATTTAACGCCAAGCTGAAACGAGCTAAAGACAAACCTCAGTACCTGAATATCCAAGCCGGCATGCTGGCTGACACCCATCCTCGGGTAGCCCTTGGCCTACTTGACCAGTACTTCGAATTTCCGGAAAACATCTTTCGTGCGGGTGCCTACCTGAACCAGGCTCACTCCTGGGTTTCCCTAAACGATTTCGACAATGCTGTGGCCTCCTTTCTTCTTGCAATCTCTCGTGAGGCGGAGTTCCCTCATTACAAAACAAATGCCTATGTCGAATTCCCTTTCTTTGTCGCAACTCAAGGGTTGGCTAAATCCTTCAACGAAGCATTGTCGGTTCTTGCCTCCAGAGCCTCTGACTTAGCCTTCCCACTCAACCATTTCAGATTTCACGCTTCTTATGCGTTGATTTATTCAGCGCTGGGTGAGTCTGCTAAGGCAACACACCACGCACAGCAGGCTCTTCTGGCTGCCGAGGCCAAGCATTCTGGATTCCAGAATCACCCAAGCCTTGGCCTTGTCGGCATGTCCTACAACGGTCTACGAAAAACACTCGCTAAACTCGCGTCGGCCTAACCCTCCGCTCAACTCGGACCCCGCCTGCATTGCCTTCCGCTCTCTCTCAGCTTCTAGCTTCCTCGGCTCCGCTCAGCGCATCGATGCATAGAGGGTCCAGCTAGATTCTTTCGTGAGGTCTCTGGCAATCTTTCAAGCCATGCTCGATCCAGGCGCGGAGCACCATGGCCAAATACCTGATCTCCTTCCCCAGTGCTGCGATGGTCGTTCCGAGCGACGAGTTGGAAGCGGTCGGCCACGATGCGCATGCGGTGATTGAAGAGGCAAAGGCCGCCGGCGTTTACATTTTTGGCGGTGGCATCGATGAAGAGGTGCCGCCAGTGCTCATTTCGGCCGATGGCTCGGTCGCCATGGGCGGCTACCCCTGGGCGCCCAGGCTCGATGGTGGGTTCACGGTGCTCGACCTGCCCTCTCGCGAGGAGGCCATCGCCTGGGCCGCACGGATCGCCAAGGCCTGCCGCTGTGACCAGGAGCTACGCGTCTTCGGGTTCGACCCGCAGTCCTAACGGCGCACCGGCACCTATCGGCCTAACTCCTCGCTCACCTCGGACCCCGCTTGCATGGCCTTCCGCCCCCTCTCGTCCTATCGCTTCCTCGGCTCCGATCAGCGCCTCGGCGCAGGCAGGGCCATTCGGCTTCATTCGTCAGGCGTCTACACGGAGGCGACCGATGACACGCGTTCGCGTTGAGGGCTTCACCATTTCGCTCGACGGATACGGAGCGGGTCCGGATCAAGACCTCGACCATCCGCTCGGCATGGGCGGGACGGAGCTGCACCAGTGGCTTGTCCCGACGCGCACGTTCCAGCGGGCCTTGTTCGGCAAGGACGGCGGCACGACCGGGGTTGACGATGACTTCGCCGCACGCGGCTTTCAGAATGTCGGGGCCTGGATTCTCGGGAGGAACATGTTCGGACCCATTCGCGGGGACTGGGCGGACACAACCTGGAAGGGCTGGTGGGGGGACAATCCGCCGTATCACGTTCCAGCCTTCATCCTGACCCATCACGCTCGTTCTCCCATCGAGATGGCGGGCGGCACGACGTTCCACTTCATCACGGGGGGCATTCGCGAGGCGCTCGACCGTGCCCGCGAGGCCGCCGCAGGAAGGGACGTGCGGATCGGCGGTGGGCCGAGCACCATCCGGCAGTACCTTCGCGAGGGCCTCATTGATGAACTGCACCTTGCGATCGCGCCAGTCCTGCTCGGCAGTGGGGAATCACTGTTCGACGGGGTCGACGCGCGGGCTCTGGGATACGAATGCGCGGCGTTCGTGGCGTCGGAGAAGGCCACGCATGTCGTCCTGCGGCGCCAAGGGCGCGCGGGCGCCTGACCCTTCGTTGAAGACCGATGTCCCTGCCGGCCCGCAGCCTTAACCTGGACGCGAGGCCGCGTCCCCCTTTCCTCACGGAGTGCACATGTCGAACCTGTCCAAAATCCAGGATTTCTTCGCGGCCTACGCAAGCAAGAATGTCTCGGCCGTGAAGGATGCCATGTCCGAAGACATCATCTGGCGCATTCCGGGTCACCATCCTCTCGCGGGTGACAAGCGCGGAATCAGCGAGGTTCTCGCCTTCTTTGACCAGCTTGCCAAGGCCGGATTCCAGGCTCAGCCCATCGTCGTGGTGGAACAGGGCGATTTTGTGGTGGATCACCACCGTGGGTGGAGCACGGCGGGGTCGGGTCTCGACCTGATGTGGTGCCTCGTCTTCCGGTTCGAGGACGGGAAGATCAAAGAAGTCACCAACTTCTGCGAAGACCAGCACAAGGCGGATCTCTTCTTCCATGAGATCTACAAGCTCAAGCCGATTCCGGAGCGCCTGGCCTAGCTTTCTCGACGGCGAACGTCACCTCTGCGCAGGTCGGATCCGGTTGGCTTCACCCATCCGGCCGCTACATGAATGGCAGGAGTGCATGCCGCATTCCTGAATTTTCGGGAGTCCGCCTTGACCGACCCCATTCGGATTAGAGCTGTGGAGAAGGGCGATTTCGATGCCTGGTCGGCCCTCTGGGAAGGGTACAACGCCTTTTATGGTCGAACAGGGCGAACGGCGTTGGCGCCGGACATCACCCGGATGACCTGGTCGCGGTTCTTCGACCCCTATGAACCCATGCATGCGCTTGTCGCAGAGAGGTCTGGCGAGTTGCTTGGCCTGGCGCATTTCCTCCTTCATCGAAGCACCATTCAGATGGTTCCGAACTGCTACCTTCAAGACCTGTTTACCGTCGAGGCCTCGCGAGGTCAGGGCGTGGGCCGTGCGCTCATCCAGGCTGTGTACGACTTTGCCCGGGGCGCGGGAATCAAGCGCGTGTATTGGCAGACCCAGGAAACCAACACCGCGGCGATGAAGCTCTATGACAGCCTGGCCGAGAGGTCCGGTTTTATCGTCTATCGAAAGTTGCTATAGCCACCCGCGGCCTCGTGGAAAAGCACGAAACATCCATCCGGACGCCTCCACTCGTCGCCCCGGTGCAAGCGTGTCCGGTTACCTTCATTCGTCAGATCCCGACAGGGCAGAAGGGAGGACACGATGGACCACGAACAGGCTGGGCCGGAGACGAAGGGCGTCACGGTGAAACACCTCGCCTCGGTCGACCTCGGCCCCGAGATCGAGGGCATGGCGGGGCGCCAGCTTCGAATGCGCATGGTGACCATCGAGCCCGGAGGGGTCTTCGGCCCGATCCACGATCACAAGGACCGACCCGGCACCGTCTACATCCTGCAGGGAACGATCACCGACCATCGGAATGGCGTCGCCACGGACTATGGGCCGGGCGTGGGCTGGCCGGAGGATCGGAACACGACCCACTGGCTGGAGAACCGGGGAACCATCCAGGCGGTGGAGATCTCGGTTGATATCGTCCGACAGGCCTGAGCCTCCACTCAACCTGGACTCCGGCCGCACCGGCCCGCGCCCTCCGGCGCCGTTCCGTCCTCCCGGCTTGCCACCATCTTGGCCGCACCAAGCCGATGTTCGGGTCGCCTGATGCGGCTTGAGGCTCCGTTCCACCCACCAAGTGGTTGCGGACGGTCCGATTACCTCCCATCGTAGGGCCACAGCATCTGGAGGCTCGACATGGAAAGGTTGTTCCCTGACCAGGGGCATCCCTACGGGATGAACCCCTCGCCCTATTTCTCCCTGCGGGACGGGAAGCTCTACCCCGATGTCGGCCATCCCGAGGGCGTGGGAACGAGGCCCTGGTTCTCCGTTCGCGGCGACAAGGTGTACCCCGATGTTGGCCACCCCGATGGGGCTGGAACCGTATCCTGGTTCAGGATCGAGAAGGGCAAGCTGTACCCCGACCAGGGCAATCCGGACGGCGCCGGGACCTCCCCCTGGTATGCCATCAGGTGAGGCCCGACCCAGCCCCCCGTTCCCCCTGGCTCGCTCCGGGGCCCGGCGGCCCGTGTCGCTAGACCCTCCCGATGCCGACCATCCTCTCCCATCCGGCGGTTCCCCTGGCCTTGGGCCTGGGATTCGGCCCGAAGGCCATCCCCCGCCCCCTGCTGGTCGCCGGAGTCGTCGCTTCGGTCCTTCCGGATCTGGACGTGATCGCCTTCCGCCTCGGGATCCCCTACTCGGCGGCCCTCGGCCACCGGGGATTCAGCCACTCTCTGGGCCTGGCGGCGGTCATGGCCCTGGGGGGCGCCTGGGCCCTCCGCAAAGCCCGATCGCCGTTCCCGGCCGCCTTCGGGTTCCTCTTCATCTCCATGGCCTCGCACGGCCTCCTGGATGCCCTCACCACCGGCGGCCGTGGCATCGCCCTGCTCTGGCCCTTCACGGAGCAGCGGTTCTTCTGGCCGCTCCAGGTGATCCGGGTGTCGCCCCTCAGCGCCGCGCGGCTCTTCTCCCCACGGGGCCTGGCGGTCCTGTCGTCCGAGATCCTGTGGGTCTGGCTCCCTTCCACGGTCCTGGCGCTCGGGCTCTGGACCCTGCGCCGGGGGCGCCGCCTCCCCGTCGGGCCCTGTCCTGACCCCATTCGGCCTGGCCTGCCCTCGCCACCCGATCTCCCCCGGGGGAACCCATGAAGGTCTTCGCCTACACCGCCATCGCCGTGGTCCTCTTTTTCGCCTTGGCGATCCACTTGGTCCGGAAAGAGGAGCGTCGGCGCTCCGATCGGCGCCAGGAGGACCTCCCGGTCCTTCCCCCGGACCCGAGACGGCGGGACCGTCGCCGGAGGAATGTGTTCTCGTACCTCGGCTGGGTGCTGCGGTCACTGCTCGCGAAACCCCGCCAGTAGCCAGTCTCCGGGCGCGGAGCCACCTGCCTAGCTGGGGCGCTGGACGGCGAAGGCCTGGAAACCCTCGCCCTCCCAGCGGAGGGGGTGGGGGCGGAACAGGTCCGTGACCTCGCGGCCGGTCCCATCGGCCACGCCCAGGGTCGCCGGCCAGACCTCCGCCGAACGAAGGTCGGGGCGGGCCTCCGCCAGCCAGTCCCGGTGGGCGACGCCCTCCTCGGGCAGCCAGGAGCAGACCGCATGGATCAGCAGTCCACCCGGGGCCAGGCGCCCGGCGGCGGCGGCCAGGAGGCGGCGCTGGATCCCGGTGAGGCGGGGCAGGTCCTCATGGGCCAGCCAGGGCCACTCGGGGTGCTTCTGGAGGGTGCCGCTGCCCGAGCAGGGGGCATCCAGCAGGATGAGGTCGAAGGTGGCGTCGCTGGCCTCCAGCCACTCCGCCGCGTCGGCCTGGATCACCTGGGCCGCCACGCCCCGCTGCTGGAGGGTCTGCCGCAGCCGGGCGGCGCGCCGGGGATGCACCTCGAGGGCCGTGAGTTCCGCCCCGGGATGGCGCAGGGCCAGGGTGGTGGTCTTGCCGCCGGGGGCGGCGCAGGCGTCCAGGATCCGCGTCACGGGGCGATCCCAGCCATAGGCCAGCAGGGCCTGGGAGCTGCGGTCCTGCACCATGCCCGCCCCGGATTCCAGCCAGGGCCGCGGGAAGGGGGCCCCCTCCGCCAGCCGCAGGCAGCCCGGCCATTCGGGGTCTGGCGCCAGGCCTTCGGGAACCTCGCCCCGCACGAGGCGGAAGGCGGGGCGGGGGGGCTGCTGGAGGCGGGACCACAGGGCCTCGACCTGGTCCAGGGCCCCGTGGGGCGCCAGGGCGGCCTTCAGGGCGCGCTCGGCGGCGGGAGGCCGGTCCAGGGCGGAGGGCAGGGCCTCCAGCGCCGCGGCCAGGGCGGCACGGTCCTTCGCGGCCCGGCGCAGCAGGGCGTTCACCAGGCCCTTGTGGGGATGGAAGCCCAGGTCGCGGTCCCCCGCCAACGCCACGGATTCGTTCACCGCCGCGTGATCGCTGACGCCGGGCAGCCAGGCCAGCTGCGCGAGGCCCATGGCCAGGGCCACCTGGGTGCCCAGGGGCACGCCCCGGGCGGGATCCTTCAGCTGGGGCTTCACCCAGGCCTGGAGGCGACCCCAGCGGCGCAGGCAGAGCCCGAGCAGGGCCTGGGCCAGGTGCGCGTCCTCGCCCAGGTCGCGGTCCCAGATGTCCGGCACCCGGCCCTTCTCCCCGAAGACTTCGTGGAGGGCGTGGGCGACGTGGAGACGGGCGGGGGTCGGCATGGAGTCCCATCATCGCTGGAAAGGCCGGAACCGCCAAAGACGCGAAAGGACGCGAAATCCAGGAAAAGGGTCACTGCCCCTTTTTACACCCCTTTTTCTTTTCGCGAGCCCGAAGGGCTTTCGCGTGTTTCGCGGTTACAGCTCCTTCAGGATCTCGGCCTTCTTGGCCTCGTAGTCCTTCTTGTCCAGCAGGCCCTTCCGGTAGAGCTCCTGCAGCTTCTGGAGGCGGGCCTCGGGGCTCGCTTTGGCAGGACCCTCGGATCCCGGCTGTAACCCAGGCTGAGTCTCGTTTCGCGGAGCCGGGCGGTCGGGGCGCGCGGCCTCTTCGCTCCGGGTTTCGGCCCGGCGTTCGGATCGGCGCAAGGCCTCCTGGAGCGCGATGGCCTCCTGGCATTCCTTCAGCGCGGTCTGGAAGATGCTGGCGTCGGGCTGCATGTCCAGGGCCGCGCGCAGGTGGGGCAGGGCCTCGTCGTACTGGCCCAGGATGAAGCGGATGATGCCCACGTTGTACTCGGCGCGGGGGTAGTACTTGGGCTTCTGGCCCTTGTCCTGGCGGGACTGGTCGAGACCATCGAGGGCCAGGTCCAGGGCGCCCCGGACGTCACGGGCCTTGAGGCGCTCGTGGGCCCGGTCCATGCCGAAGACATCGTCATCGAAGAAGGTGAGCTTGCGCACCTCGCTCCAGGCCAGGAGCAGGCGCAGCACCTTCACCTTGGCGGCCTCGAAGGCCAGGCGGCGCACGTCGGAATCCCGGGGGTAGGCGGGGAAGCCCTCGTACGAGGTGTTGCTGAGGCTGGGCGCATCCTCCAGGCGCTGGGCGCCGAAGACGCGGCCCGTGCTCAGATCGACGACTTGCACGGTGGCGCTGAAATCCAGGCTGGCGGTGGCGGTGCGCTTGAGGCGGACGAGCTCCTTCTTCGTCTTGTAGTCGGTGCTGCGCTCCTCCTTGGAGGACTGGGTGCGGCTGAGGTCCGAGCGGTTCACGTTCACGATGACCAGCACACTGGGACCGAGGAGCTTGCCGAGCTTGGCGATGGTGGCGGGCTCCACGTAGCCGCTGGCGCCCAGCTCCTGCTCCTTCAGCACCGCATCGAGGTGGGCCCGGTCCACCACCTCCACCTGGCGGCTCTGCACCAGGTCGGCGGTGAGGGCGTCCGCCAGCTCCCGGGAGTTGAGGTCCCGGGCCGGGGCGAAGGCCAGGCGCTCCACCTTGAGGCCCAGGCCCGGCGGATGGACCAGGGTGACCTCCACCTTGGGGTTGGCGATCTCGCTCCAGAACTGGGCCTGGGCGGGCAGCGACAGCGCGGCCAGGGTCGCGGGGATCAGCAGGCGCATGGGGGCTCCGGAACGTCGTTCCAGGTTAGCAGGAGAGGTGTGTGGCATCCTGGGCGCAGGCTTTCCGAGGAGAACCCCATGGCCCACCGCTATCCCCTCACCCTCTCCTGGACCGGCAGCACCCACGACGCCACCTACTCCCGCAACGCCACGGTCACCACCGCCGGCAAGCATCCCCTGGCCGTGAGCAGCGCCCCGGAGTACGCGGGCGACGCCGGCCGCTGGAACCCCGAGGATCTGCTGGGCTCGGCCCTCGCCACCTGCCACATGCTCACCTTCCTGGCCCTCTGCGCCAAGGCCAAGGTCGAGATCGTGGGCTACGAGGACCACGCGGAGGCCGTGCTGGACACCATCGACAAGGTCACGCGCATCACCCAGGTGCACCTGCGCCCGACCCTCCGCGTGCCCCGGGGCACCAGCATGGCCAAGGTGGTGGAGCTCTTCGAGAAGGCGCACAAGTACTGCTTCGTGGCCAATTCCGTGACCTGCGAGGTGGTGATGGAACCGCGGGTGGTCGAAGTCTAGACCCTGATCCGGAGCATCCGTGCGCTGTCCCTTCTGTGGGCACCTCGAGGACAAGGTGGTGGACTCCCGCGAGTCCCGCGAGGGCGACTCCATCCGCCGGCGCCGGGAGTGCCTCTCCTGCGCCCGCCGCTTCACCAGCTACGAGCGGGTGGAGGAGGTGCCCCTGGTGATCCTCAAGAAGGACGGCCGGCGGGAGCCCTTCGACCGGCAGAAGCTCATGAAGGGCCTGCTGCTGGCCTGCCAGAAGCGGCCCGTGTCCCTGGCCCGCATCGAGGAGCTGGTGGCCGACATCCACGCCCGCCTCATGGAGCGGCCGGACCGCGAGATCCGCAGCCGGGAGCTGGGCGAGCTGGTCATGGACGAGCTGAAGGGCCTGGACCAGGTGGCCTACGTGCGCTTCGCCAGCGTGTACCGCGACTTCAAGGACCTGCCCGACTTCGTGAAGGCCCTGGAGGGCCTCATGCACAAGGAGGCGGCCACCGGACGGAACGGGGGCGGCCTGGCCACGCCGACCACGCCAGCCCTCCCGGCCTCGACGCCCGCCGCCACACCAGCCCCCGCGCCGGCCTCCACACCAACCTCTGCGGCGGGTCCCAAGCCCATGCCCCAGGCCCTCTTCCCCGGCGAAGCCGCGCCTCCGCCCCCGAAGGTCCGGAAAAAGTAGGGGTATCCTGAAGGCCGAGGTTTTTCCGTGGCCGACGACGTTCTCCTGCCCCCCCCTCCCGACGAGCAGCCCAAGCTGCCGGAAGAGCTGCCGGTGCTGCCCCTGCGGGACGTGGTGGTCTATCCCTACGTGATCCTGCCCCTCAGCGTCAGCCGCGAGAAGTCCATCCGCGCCGTGGACACGGCCCTGGTGGAGAACCGCATGATCCTCCTGCTGTCCCAGAAGCAGGTGGAGATGGACAACCCCAAGCCCGAGGACCTGTACCAGGTGGGCACGGCGGCCCTCATCATGCGGGTGCTCAAGCTGCCGGACGGCCGCATCCGGGCCCTGGTGCAGGGCCTGCAGCGGGTCCGCGTGGAGTACTTCACCGAGACCGAGGCCCTCTTCAAGGCCCGGGTGGAACCCCTGGCCGAGCCCGAGCTGAAGGTGCCGGACCTGGAGCAGGACGCCCTCCTGCGCAGCGTGAAGCAAACGCTGGAGAAGGCCGTGGCCCTGGGCAAGACCCTGCCCCAGGAGGTACTGGTCATCGCCGGCAACCTGGACAACCCCGGCCGCCTGGCGGACCTGGTGGCCTCCAACCTGGACCTCAAGTTGCAGCAGACCCAGGAGGTCCTCGAGATCGCCCACCCGGGCCTGCGCCTCAAGCGCGTGAATGAGCTGCTCCAGCGGGAGATCCAGCTGCTGGAGGTCCAGCAGAAGATCACCATGGAGGCCCGCGGCGAGATGGACAAGAGCCAGCGGGAGTACTACCTCCGCCAGCAGCTCAAGGCCATCCAGCAGGAGCTGGGCGAGGGCTCGGAACTGGCCGAGGAGATCCAGGCCTTCCGCGACAAGCTGGCCAAGATGACCGTGCCGGAAGACCCGCTTACGGAGATCGAGCGCAACCTCAAGAAGCTGGAGCGCATGCATCCGGATTCCAGCGAGACCGCCGTGACGCGAACCTACCTGGAGTGGATGACCGAGCTGCCCTGGGGCACCTTCACCGAGGACAACCTGGACCTGGCGCAGGCCCAGACCGTGCTGGACGAGGACCACTTCGGCCTGGCCAAGATCAAGGACCGCATCCTGGAGTTCCTGGCCGTGCGCAAGCTCAAGCCCGACCTCCGCGGCACCATCCTCTGCTTCGTGGGCCCCCCGGGCGTGGGCAAGACGTCGCTCGGCAAGTCCATCGCCCGGGCCCTGGGGCGCAAGTACTCGCGCATCTCGCTGGGCGGCGTGCACGACGAGAGCGAGATCCGGGGCCACCGCCGCACCTACGTGGGCGCCATGCCCGGCCGCATCGTGCAGGCCCTGCACCAGGTGAAGAGCATGAACCCCGTGATCATGCTCGACGAGGTGGACAAGATCGGCCGCGACATGCGCGGCGATCCCAGCGCGGCCCTGCTGGAGGTCCTGGACCCCGAGCAGAACCACACCTTCCGCGACCACTACCTGAACGTGCCGCTCGATCTGAGCCAGGTGCTCTTCCTGGCCAACGCCAACGAGCTGGAGCCCATCCATCCGGCCTTCAAGGACCGCATGGAGATCATCTACCTCAACAGCTACACGCTGGAGGAGAAGCTGGGCATCGCCGAGCGGCACCTGATCCCCAAGCAGCTGGAGAAGCACGGGATCACGCGCCAGCAGCTGTCCATCTCGAAGAAGGCCCTGAAGGCCATCATCACGGGCTACACCCGCGAGGCGGGGCTGCGCCAGCTCGAGCGTGAGATCGGCGCCGTGTGCCGCAAGGTGGCCCGCCGTGTGGCCGAGAACGCGCTGAAGAAGAAGCTCGTGCTCACGGACGACGCCATCCACGAGCTGCTGGGGCCCGTGAAGCTCCTCCAGGACGAGCGGCTGAAGGCGCCCCGGGTGGGCGTGGTGACCGGCCTGGCCTGGACCTCCGTGGGCGGCGACGTGCTGTTCGTCGAGGCCCTGAAGATGCCGGGGAAGGGGGGGCTCATCCTCACGGGCCAGCTGGGCGACGTGATGAAGGAGAGCGCCCAGGCCGCCCTCAGCTACATCCGCAGTCGCGGCGGAGCCTTCCAGATCGACCCCGAGGTGTTCCAGAAGCAGGATCTCCACATCCACTTCCCCGAGGGCGCCATCCCCAAGGACGGCCCCAGCGCGGGCCTGGCCATCGCCACCGTGCTGCTGTCCGTGCTCAAGGACATCCCCGTGAAGAACACCCTCGCCATGACCGGCGAGATCGACCTGCGCGGCGAGGCCCTGGCCATCGGCGGCCTCAAGGAGAAGGCCCTGGCGGCCCTCCGGCTGGGCATCAAGGACATCCTCATCCCCCACGCGAACCAGAAGGATCTCGAGGAGATCGATCCCGAGCTGCGGAACCAGCTGCACTTCCACCCCGTGATGCACGTGGAGGAGGTCTTCGAGCAGGCCCTCGTGGGTTGGAAAAGACCGGAAGCCGTGGTATCAAAAGCCAAGCCCGCCGCCAAGGCCCGCCCCTCCCGCTGAGGTTTCCATGCTGATGCCCGTCGCCGCGGTCCCCCCGCCCAAGCCCCCGGCTGTCCAGGCCCAGGTCCTGGAGGTGGGGACCCAGGGGCTACCCCCCGCCATGGAAGCCCTGATCCAGGCCGACGACTGGCCGGGCCTGGCCGACTGGTTCGAGAAGGCCTCGCCCAAGGTCCGGCGGCAGTACTACGAGTACTGGCTCCAGGCCCTCAACCGCAGCGGGCGCTGGGCGCGACTGGCGGACGCCTGCAGGGTCCTCACGCCGCAGATCGAAGGGAAGGGGAAGCCCCGCCTGGGCACCTACCGGCTCTACCGGGCCCAGGCCCTCAGCCAACTGGGGCGCCACAAGGAGGCCATGGCCGCCCACGCCGAGAACGGCCGGCTCGGCCAAGCCGAGGGCTACGCCAACGCCTGCGCCGAGGCCCGGATGGCCGGGGACTGGAAGGCCCTGCTGGCCTACTCCGGGGCCATCCTGGCCCGAAAGCCGGCCGATGCCGAGGCCCTGGGCTCCAAGGGCGAGGCCCTCGCCCACCTGGGGCGCTTCCGCGAGGCCCAGGAGGCGCTCCAGCAGGCGGTGAAGGTCAACCCCAAGGCCGCCTACGCCTGGAACAACCTGGGCCGCGCCGCGATGCAGCAGAAGGCCTGGGGCGACGCGAAGGCCGCCTTCGACCAGGCTCTCGCCGTGGACCCCAAGCAGATGGAGGCCCTGTTCAACCGGGGCATCGCCCTCTTCAACCTGAAGCAGTACGCCGCCAGCCGGGACGACTTCAAGGCGGCCCTGGCCCTCCGTCCGAACGACTCCGTCCTGAAGGAGAACCTCCGGCAGGCGGAAAAGATGGCCGCCGCCTACCCGCAGCCCTGAGGTTCTTGCCGGCGCCGGCTCCGGAGCCCATGCTGTCGCGGGGTGACCCATGCTCGCTGAAGCCTTCGCCCTCGCCCTCCAGCTTCCCCCCCTGGCCTTCAGTCCACCGCTCCCCGCCGCCTTCCGGCCGCCGCGGGAACTGACCTGTCCGGTCGGGGACCTGGGTCGGCCATGGTCGCCGCCTTCGCCCCGGCCCCTCTGGTCCGTGCGGCTCTCCGTGGACCCCCGCGACCTGCGCCCCCGGGCACCCGCCCACCTCGTGAACCCCCTGGCGGACCTGCTGCTGCTCTTCGCCCTGGCGGGCTGGGCCTCGAGCACGGGCGGCACCGTGGACTTCCGCCCCTGGCCGGATCGGAACCCACTCTTCGCCGCCCCGCCCATGGCGCCATACGCCCCGCCGGGGTCGTGGGCAAAGCCTGGGTTCTAGCCCAGTTGTTCCACGTGGAACGCCGTTAAAGGAGGCCGGAAACCGGGCCCCTTCGGTAGACTGGATCCGCGAGGTGGGCGTGGGGCTTCTGGGCGGTCTGTTCGACAAGTTCAAGCAAGGGCTGAAGCGCACCCAGGATCTGGTGCTGGCGCCCATGGGCCGCCTCCTGGGCCTGCGGCGCCTGGACGAGGACCAGCTGGATGAGCTGGAGGACCTGCTGCTCCAGGCAGACCTGGGCGTGCGGGCCGTGGACCAGCTCATGGCCCGGCTCCGCTTCGAGCTGCGGGGCGGATCCGAGATCAACCCCAAGGCCGTGCTGAAGGACGAGCTGCTGAAGCTGCTCCGGCAGCGCCCGGCCCGGCCCTTCACGGCTGAAGCCACCCAGGTCGTGCTGCTGGTGGGCGTCAACGGCGTGGGCAAGACCACCACCCTGGGCAAGCTGGCCGCTCACCTGAAGACCCGGGGCGAGGAGGTCCTGGTGGTGGCTGGGGACACCTTCCGCGCCGCGGCCATCGACCAGCTGGAGCGCTGGGGTGAGCGGGCCGGCGTGCCCGTGATCCGCAACCAGATGGGCGGCGACCCGGCGGCCATCGCCTTCGACGGCGCCACCAGCGCACGCGCCAAGGGCACGCCCTGGGTGCTCATCGACACGGCGGGGCGGCTCCACACCAAGGACCACCTCATGAAGGAGCTGGACAAGATCCGGCGGAGCCTCCAGAAGGTGATCCCCGAGGCGCCCCATCGCGTGCTCCTGGTGCTGGACGCCACCACGGGCCAGAACGGCCTGCAGCAAGCGGAGGTCTTCGCCCGCACGGCCGGCGTCACGGATCTGGTGCTCACCAAGCTGGACGGCAGCGCCAAGGGCGGCGTGGTGGTGCCCATCCTGGACCGCCTGAAGCTCCCCATCGCCTTCGTGGGTGTGGGCGAGGGGGTGGACGACCTCATCCCCTTCGACGCCGAGGCCTTTGTCGACGGGCTGCTGGATGCCTGAATCGAACCTGACCCCGGGCCTGACCCCGGATCTGACCCCAGGGCTGGCTTGGGCCCTGGCCACGGGCGGCCCCTGGCCGAACCCGGAGGCCCTGTCGGGCGATGCCCGCTTCATGGCCCTGGCCCTCCAGGAGGGCCTGAAGGGCGTGGGCCTGTCGAGCCCCAACCCCCCCGTGGGCTGCGTGCTGGTGAAGGAGGGCCGGGTGATTGGCGCCGGCGTCCACACACGGGCCGGCGACCCCCACGGCGAGATCATGGCCCTGCGGGACGCCGAGGCCCGGGACGAGGATGTGCGCGGCGCCACGGCCTACGTGACCTTGGAGCCCTGCTGCCATCAGGGCCGCACGGGCCCCTGCACCCTGGCCCTCCTCCAGGCGGGCGTGGCCCGGGTGGTGGTGGGCGTACGGGATCCCAACCCCCGGGTGGACGGCGGCGGCCTGGCCATCCTGCGGGCCCAGGGCGTGGCCGTGGAGGAGGGCGTGCTGGGCGAGGCCTGCGGGCGCTTCCACGCCCCCTTCTTCAAGCTCATCCGCACGGGCCTGCCCTGGGTGAGCCTCAAGCTGGCCCTGGGGTCCGACGGCGCCCTGGGCCCCGCCGGACGGACCACGCCCATCACCCCGCCCGAGGTCCAGCGCCTGGGCCACGCCCTCCGCCGGGCCGCGGAGGCCATCGTCGTGGGCCGCCACACGGCGGAGGTGGACGACCCCCAGCTCACGGACCGCTGGCCCGCCCCCACGGCGCCCCACCGGATCTTCCACCGGGTGGTCATGGACAACGCCGGCCAGGTGCCCGCCGGGGCCCGCGTCTGGCTGCCGGTGGCCGGCCAGCCGGCCCTGCGGGCCGTCACCGGGGATCCCGAGCCCCTGCGGGGCGTGGAGGATCTCCATCTTCCCCCAGGGCCCCGGGGATGCAGTTTGCGCCACCTGTTGCACGAACTCGCCGCCCGGGGCGTGGGCCGGGTGCTGGTGGAGGGCGGCGGCACGCTGGCCCAGGCCTTCCTCGAACAGGACCTGGTGGATGAATTCCACCGCTTCCAGAGCGATCGACCGGCCGGCGGAACCCCGCTCCCACTGGCCCTTCCGCCGACCTGGGCCCTCCACGCCGCCGGCCGCTGGCCCGGGGGACGCTGGGAGGTCTGGCGCTAGACTGGCCTCTGCCCTTTCCTGGCACGACCTTTGAGAAGCCCGCTCGACCCCCACCTCAGGAGTTCCCATGCCTCCCCGATCCTGGCGATTCCTCCTCGGCCTCCTGCTGCTCCTGCCCTTCGCCGCGTGCGGAGGAGGGTCTGATTCCTACGCCAGCCCCGACGCGGTGATCACCCTCCAGGCCCAGTTCGAGAAACCGACCCTCACTTCCGCGGGCCTCGGCGCCACCACCTTGCGTCCCGCGCGCTACTGCTGGGCCGAGGTGCGGGACGCCTCCTCCGGCAGCCTCCTGGCCTCCGGCTACCTGGGGAGCGACGGCACCGGCCGCACCACGGTGCCCAAGGGCCTCCAGGTCTACGTGCAGGTCTTCGCGGACTACCAGGTGCCCAGCGCCGATCCCGCCAGCTTCTTCATGCGGGGCAGCGTGAGGAACGCGCCCCTGCCGGCCACCGCCCTCACCAACGCGGCCTTCGACGCCCTCCCGGAATGGTCCGTCACCAGCAGCACCTTCCTGGCGGACCGGGACGGTACCCTGGCCGTCACGGCCCGGACCAGCAATCGCATCGCCGGGGCCTTCAACATCGCCGACCAGGCCGTGACCTTCGGGGCCGCCGTGCGGGACATGGACGGCTCCACCACCCTGCGGCTGCCGGACATTCACACCTTCTGGACCACCAGCACCAATGCCGCCGATCAGCAGCGCACCTATCCCGCCGTCCTGACAGGCTCCGGGTCCACCATTCTGGTCTCCGGCCAGAGTCGGGCCCTTTTCGGCCACCAGGTCTACGGCCAGGGGAGCGGCGCCGCCAACACGGAAACGGATGAATGGGACGATGGTGTGCTCCAGGAGAGCTTCGCGCGCCTCCTCTTCGCGGACTACAGCTTCAAGCCCGACGGCAGCAGCAGCCTCTCCCTCCTGCGCCGGGACAACGACAATGTCTGGGTGGACCGGGGTGTGCAGAGCGAATCCACCGCGGCTTTCGTGGCGGGCTATTCCGATTTCCTCGCCGGGGCCGTGCGAAACAACAGCCAGATCCTCGACAGCTATGTGGACGGCGCGGGCGTGGCCCGGGTGGACGTCTTCGACCTCACGGACCACGCCCACGTGCCCGCGGCCGCCAAGGGCGAGTTCGCCCGGGGCTCCGTGGCCGTGAGCCTCTGGGGTCTCTGGAAGAACGTGCTGGGGGGCGGCTCCACGGGCCTGAACACCCTCTGGGCCGCCGTGCGCTCCACCGCCGCCTATCCGAATGGCACCGGCGAGTACGAGCAGGCCACCCTGGGCTGCTACCCCACCTACCTCCAGGGTGTGGCCAGCCGCACCACCGCCGCCACCTGGCAATCAGCCCTCAATGAGCTGGCCCTGGAGTCCGTGCCGAGCCCGGATGCCACCTACTTCAACACCGACGCCCTCTGGCTGACGGTGAGCCTCCCCCTGGCCACCAGCGGAAGCCTCCAGACCTATGCGCCCAGCCTCGGCTACTACTACGACCGCAACCAGAGCCAGGCCTGGCGGTTCGTCCACCCCGGCGGCGCCCGCACCATCACCATGACGCCCACCAGCGGCCAGGACTTCTACCTCGAGCTGATCGGCCCCGGCGGCTGGGTGGCGGGAAGCTACAGCAACCCGGGCACCACCCGCACCCTGACGTTCAGCAACCTGCCCGCAGGCACCTACGTGGCCCGCGTGCGGGCCGGCGCCACCACGGCCACGGGGACGAACACCTACTCGATCAGCGTGAACTGAGTCAGCCGCCGCCCACCAGCCGCACCACCTCCAGCCGGTCGCCCTCCTTCAGGGGGGTGGCCGGGTGGTCGGCCCGGCGGATGACCTCGCCGTTCAGCTCCACGGCGCTGCCGAAGGCCGGCAGGTCCAGCCAGGTGGCCAGGTCCGCCACCGTGGCCAGGGCCGGGGTGTCGCGGGTCTCCCCGTTGATGCGCAGCCTCATCGGGCCGCCGCTGCCGCCTGGAAGCCCCTTTCCAGATCGGCGATGAGATCCGGCTGATCCTCGATGCCCACGGAGAAGCGCAGGAGGCCGTCCGTGATGCCGAGGCGGGCCTTCACATCGGGGGGCGTCCTCAGGTGGCTCATGCTGGCGGGGTGCTGGATGAGGCTCTCCACGCCGCCCAGGCTCACGCCCCGGGTGATGACCTCCAGGGCCTCGCAGAATCGCTGGCCCGCCAGGAGGCCCGCCCGCAGCTCGAAGCTGATCATGGCGCCGAAGCCCTTGTCCATCTGCCGGGCCGCGACCTCGTGGCCCGCGTGGGTGGGCAGGCCCGGGTAGTCCACCCGGGCCACGGAAGGCTGCCACAGCAGCCACTGGGCCAGGGCCTGGGCGTTGTCCGAGGCGCGATGCACCCGCAGGGGCAGGGTCTTGAGGCCGCGGTGCAGCAGCCAGGCGGCCATGGGATCCAGCGTCGGCCCCATGACCTTGGTGAGGTGCCAGCAGGCCACCACGTCCGCGTCCGAGCCGGCGATGACGCCCGCCACCACGTCGGAATGGCCCGCCAGGTACTTGGTGGCCGAGGCCACGCTGAGGTCGATGCCGAACCGCAGGGGCTTGGTGTGGAAGGGGCTGGGGAAGGTGTTGTCGGCCACGGTGCGGATGCCGTACTTCTTCCCCAGGGCCGCCACGGCGGCCAGATCCGTCACCGCCAAAGTGGGGTTGGAGGGTGTCTCCACCCAGAGCATCCGGGTCTCCGGGCGGATGGCCGCCTCCCACTCCGCGCCGTCCAGCGTGTTCTGGATCCAGGTGACCTCGAGCCCCCGCTCGGCCTCCCAGCGGCGGATGAGCTGCTCGGTCCCCAGGTAGATGGCGGCGGGCGCCACGAGATGATCCCCCGTTTTCAGGAAGGCCTCGAAGACCAGGGCGAAGGCCGCCATGCCCGAGGCAGCCACCAGGGCGCGCTCGGCGCCCTCCAGGGCCGCCAGCACGGATTCGACTTCGCTGGCGTTGGGATTGCCCCAGCGGGTGTAGAAGGTCGGGGGTTCGACGGCCGCCGCGAACTCTGCGCCCTCGCGGTTCTCCAGCAGCTCGAACACGGAGGTCTGGAAGATCGGCGTGGTCACGGCCCGGGTCGGATTGTGGTGCTTTCCGGCGTGGATGGCGGTGGTGGTGGGACCCCAGGGCGTGGGCATGTCGGCCTCGTCAGGTGCGCGGGAGCGCCTTGGCTCCTGGTTCCCAGCATAGGCGCGGAAGCCCGCTCCGGCCTACCACTTCCAGAAGATGAGAGCGAGGGCCACCACCGCCAGGCCGATCACCGCCACCAGGCGCCAGACCGAAGCCCGGCCCGTCGGGCGCCCGCTGGGCTCCTGGTCCGTCAGGGCCGCGCGGGTCAACTCGTCCATGTCCGAGGGCGGCGCGGGAGCCTGGCAATCCAGACAGAGGAAGGGTTCGCCCGGCGTCTCCACCGCATCCACGATCACCCGCCCGCAGCCCTGGCACACATGGCCCACGCCGGGAAGGTAGGCCGAGAGGGAAGGGGGGATCTCGTTGCTCATGGCCCAGCATGCGGTGCGGATCCGCCCTTGGCCAGCCCTTCGGCCAACACTTCGTTCACCACGCCGGGATCCAGCCGGCCGCCTCCGGCCTTCAGCACCTGGCCCACCAGGAAGCCCCGGAGGTTCGTCTTCCCCGCGTGGAACTGGGCCACCGGTCCCGGGTGGTCGGCCAGCACCTGGGCCACCAGTGCCTCGATGGCGCCCCGGTCGCTGACCTGGGCCAGCCCCTTGCGCGCCACGATATCCCCGGCCCGGCCTTCGCCCGCCAGCAGGGCCGGGTACACCTGCTCCTTGGCCGCGCCGAAGCTGATCCGGCGCTCCCCGACCAGGCCCACCAGCTCCGCCAGGGCCTCCGGTGGAACAGGGAAGGCCGCGATGCCGCCTCCGCGCTCATTGAGGGTGCGGCTCACCTCGCCCAGCATCCAGGTGGCCGCGGCCTTGCCCTGGCCCGACGCGGCGGCCAGCGCCTCGAAGTAGTCCGCGAAGGCCGGGTCCTGGAGCAGGGTGAGGGCCTCCTCCTCGCCGAGGCCGAAGGCGGCCCGCCAGCGCTGTGCCCGGGCCTCCGGAAGCTCGGGCAGGGAGACCCGCACTGCGGCGACCTCAACCTCGGTCACCTCCAGGACCGGCAGGTCCGGCTCGGGGAAGTAGCGGTAGTCCATGGCGGCCTCCTTGGTCCGCTGGGCCCGGGTCTCGCCGGCCTCCGCGTCCCAGCCGCGGGTCTCCTGGACCACGGCGCCGCCCGCCTCCAGCAGGGCCGTCTGCCGCGCCACCTCGTGGGCCAGGGCCTGCTTGACGAACCGGAAGGAGTTGAGGTTCTTCACCTCCACCCGTGTCCCGAAGGTCTCTGTCCCCCTTCGCCGGAGGCTCACGTTGGCGTCGCAGCGGAAGCCGCCCTCCTCCAGGTTTCCGTCCCCGATGCCCGGGAAGACCACCAGGCGATGCAGGGCCTTGAGGTAGTCCGAAGCCTCCTGCGGGCTTCTCAAGTCTGGCATTCCCACCACTTCAAGCAGTGGCACCCCGGCCCGGTTGAGGTCCACCAGGGTGGCGTCGGGCCGCTGGTCGTGGAGGCTCTTGCCGGCATCCTCCTCCAGGTGGGCCCGCTCGAGGCGGATGCGCACGGGCCCGTCCTCCCCGCGCACGGCGGGATCGCCGGCGATCTCCAGAGACCCGCCCTCCACCAGCGCCACGGGCCCCTGGGTGATCTGGTAGCCCTTGGGCAGGTCCGGGTAGAAATACTGTTTTCGGTAGAACGTGCTGCGTTCCTGGATGCGAGCGCCCAGGGCCAGGCCCAGGCGGAGCCCCAGGCGCACGGCCTCGCCGTTGAGCACGGGGAGGGCCCCGGGCAGGCCAAGGCAGACGGGGCAGGTCTGGGTGTTGGGGGGGGCGCCATAGGCGTTGCGGCAGGCGCAGAAGAGCTTGGACCGGGTCCGCAGCTGGACGTGGACCTCGAGACCGATGATGGCTTCAAATCCAGGCTTCACGCACCCTCCTGGGGCCAGTCTACTTCGCCGGGCCTATTTCCCGAGGCAGAAGCTGCTGAAGAGTTCGTCCAGGGTGCGCTCGGCGCGGTCCTCTCCCGTGAGCTGGGCCAGCAGGCCCCAGGCCCCCTGGAGGAGCGAGGCCGGCAGCTCGGGCGGGCAGCCGGGTTCCAGGCCGGCCAGCAGGTCCAGCTGGCGGGCGAGGTCGTCCAGGAGGTCGGCCTGCCGCTGGGTGGCCAGGGCCCCCAGGCAGGCCTCCGGCGCCAGCCCTCCCAGGATGCGGTCCTTGAGGGCGCTCTCCAGGGCATCCAACTCGCCGCGGTGGGCGGCGATGGCCACGCCGGGCACCTCGGCCAGGTCCCCGAAGGTGCGGACCTCCAGGACCTTGGCGGCGAAGGGGGCCAGGGCCGCCTGGAGGGCCGGATCAGGTATGGCGTCCGGGGCCGGCCAGAGGTGCAGGACCAGGTCGGCCCCCTCCAGGACGGGGGCGACTCGGGCCACGCCGAGCCGCTCCACCGGATCCTCCGTGTCCCGCAGACCCGCGGTGTCGTAAAGGCGAAGGGGCAGCCCCCGCCATTCGCAGCGGACCTCCAGCACGTCGCGGGTGGTGCCGGGGATGTCGGTGACGATGGCCCGATCCTCGCCGGCCAGGGCATTGAACAGGGTGCTCTTCCCGGCGTTGGGACGGCCCACCAGGGCCAGACGGAGGCCATCCTGGAGGTGCCGGGCGGCCCGACAACGCACCTGTTCCACGTGGAACTGTTGCCGAAGGGGCTCCAACACTCGGTTCAAGGCCAACAAATCCAACAAGATATCTTCCTCGTCCCCGTAGTCCACGGCCGCCTCGGCCCGGGCCACCCAGGGGGCCAGGGCCTCCCGGGCGGCCGGAATCCAGGAGGGAAGCGCCCCCGCCCGCGCCTGGGCCAGGCGGATCTGGGTATCGGTCTCCGCGGCCACCAAGTCCCGCAGGGCCTCGGCCTCCAGCAGGCCCTGCTTGCCGTTCAGGAGGGCCCGACGGGTGAACTCGCCCGGCTCCGCCAGGCGGACGCCCAGGGCGCCCAGGTGCTCCAGGAGCCGGCGCACCAGCAGCGGGTTGCCGTGGACCTGCAGCTCCACCAGGTCCTCCCCCGTGTAGCTGGACGGAGCCGGGAAGAAGAGCACGAGGGCCCGCTCGGCAAAGCCGCCCCAGCGCAGCGTGCGCAGCGAGGCCACCCGCGGTTCCGGCAGCGCCAGCAGGGGCGCGAGGATGGCCGGCAGGCCCGTTCCCGAGACGCGCACCACCGCCACCGCCGCGGGCAGCAGCGGCGTGGCGGGGGCGCAGATCGGTTCCGGGGTCACCGGGCCAGTCTACTTCCGGAACACCTTCACGGGCTTGAAGGTGCCCGCGCCTTCGCTCTCGGTGCCCAGGCCCTCCTCGCGACTCACCACCAGGTGCACCCAGCGGCGCTCGCGGGGACTGAGGGCGCCGAGAGTGTGGCTGCCCAGCTCCCGGGCCCGCTCGGCCGCGAAGCGGCCCATGGCCATGACCTCCTGCATGCGGAAGAGCCGGGCGCCCTTCGCGTCCAGATAGGCCAGCTTGGCGTCCTCGCGCTCGCCCTGGGCCTCGTGGACCAGGAACTGGAGGGCGTCCAGGCCCGCGCCCCGATTGGCCGCCAGCCAGCCCGCGTCGGGACCGGACACGGACAGGCGATTGGGGAAGGCCTCCTCGTCGCCCGAGGGGGCGGACTTCGCTTCCACGGACAGGCCCAGGTGGCTCATCCACCGGGTGATGAGCTCGGGCACGGACTCCAGGCTGGCGCCGCTCTTGCGCATGGCTGTCTCCTAGACCTTGATGGGCTGAGGCTGGTAGGACTTCATGATCCACCAGGTCTGGGCGATGCCGATGAGATTGAAGACGAAGTAGTAGATCACGAGCCCGGCCGGGCTCTGGGCGAAGAAGAAGGTCATCATCGCCGGCATGAGCACCAGCATCATCTTGCGCTGGGCGGGATCGCCCACGGCGGGGGTCATGTACTGCTGGGCGAACATGGAGGCGCCCATCAGCACCGGGTAGATGAAGTAGGGATCCTTGGCGGAGAGGTCCACGATCCAGCCGAAGAAGGGCGCGTGGCGCAGCTCGAAGACGGCGTTGAGCATGGACCAGAGGGCCAGGAAGATGGGCATCTGGAGCAGCATGGGCAGGCAGCCGCCCATGGGGTTGTGGCCGTTCTTCTTGTAGAGCTCCATGAGCTCCTTCTGCATCTCGGCCTTCTTGGTCATGTCGCCGCCGAACTTCTCATACTTGGCCTGGATGGCCTTCTGGTGCGGCTCGAAGTCCTTCATGCGCAGCATGGAGATGGTCTGCTTGGTGTTCAGGTGCCAGGTGGCCAGGCGGATGATCACCGTGAAGAGCACGATGGCCCAGCCCCAGTTGCCCACCACGCGGTAGACCATGCGCAGCATCCAGAAGAGCAGCTGGGCCACGGCGCCAAAGAAGCCGTAGTCGATGACCCGGGTGAAGGGCTTCTCGAAGGCCAGGAGCGGCTCGGCCTGCTTGGGGCCCAGGTAGAGGGAGGCCTCCAGGCGGCCGTTCTCCGGCAGCAGCTGGTAGCCCGTGGCATCCCGGCCCGCGGGGCGGGGCAGCTTCCAGAGGGCGGCGAAGTAGTGGTTGCGCTGGCTCTTGGCGTCCTTCTCCACGCCCGCGTCCAGGCCCAGACGGCTCGAGGAGGGCGGCAGCTCCTTGCGTTTGGCGCCCAGGAAGCTGAAGAAGGGGTCGTGCAGCATCTCGGTCCAGGTCACGGCCTGGATGGACTTCTCGGACAGGGTGAACACGCGGCCCAGGTGCTTCACGGGATCGTCGCTGGTGGGGTTGGCGACCAGCTGGAGGGCGGCGTTCCGGGGCGAGAAGCCTTCGAGGTGGATCTCGAGGCCCTTCTGGGGCACCAGGTAGCTCAGGCGGTCGCCCGCGGCGTTCTCGAAGGTGACGGTGGTGACGCCCGTCGCGGCCTTCTCCTCGCGCACCGTCTCGAAGCCGGGCCCCTGCAGGGCGCCCAGGCCCGGGAAGGCGTCGGGGAAGAAGGAGGTGCCATCCTGGAGCCAGATGGCCTGCTTCAGGGCGCCGGTGGCCACCTGCCAGGTCAGGCGGTAATCCGCCGTGGTCAGGGTGTGCGTGGCGGCAGGGTCCGCAGCTTTCACGCCCGTGGGCGCGTTCGCCGCGGCGACCTGGGCCACGGAGGCCGTAGGGGAGGCTGCGGAGGCCTGGGCGGGTGCGGCGGTCGGCTGGGCCTTGGGAGTCTCCGGAGCAGGCGCCTGGACCTGGGCTGGCGGCACCGGCTTGGCGTACCGGGAACTGAGCCAGAACTGGGCCCCCAGCAGGATCATGCTGCCGATGACGAAGTAGAGGACATTGCGGTTTTTCATGGCGTGTCCAAGGGGGGGAGACGGCGCAGGGCCAGCCCGAGCTGGCCCTCGATATCCCGGAAGGTGAGCCGATCAAGAGGAGGTGCGCTCCGGGCGGGGCGCACCCAGACGACCCAGGGCTGGCCTGCGAGGCGCCCGGAGAGCGACAGGAAGGCCATGCGGACCTGCCGGCGGAAGCGGTTCCGCCGGACGGCGGGACCGGTCTTCCGCGGGGAAGTCACGAGCAGGAGCGGTAGGGAGCCGCTGGGCCGCGGCCAGGCGCGGATGTCCAGAAACGCCTCATGCCCCAGCAGAGGCCGGGGCAGGGGCGTGGGCACGGCGTGGTCCCGCTGGCGGACCGTGCGGAAGCGGCCCTTGAAGATCACGGGAGCGGCGTCAGACCGCCAGGACGTGGCGGCCCTTCGCGCGGCGGCGCTTGAGCACCAGACGCCCGTTCTTGGTCTTCATGCGGCTCAGGAAGCCGTGGGTCTTCGCGCGGCGGCGGTTGTTGGGCTGGAAGGTGCGCTTCATGGTTCCACCTCGGGGGTCCCCTCCCGGGGAGGAGGACGAACCTTCGAGGGTATCAGCGGTGGGCGCGCGGCTCAAGGCCATTTCCATCCTCCCATCCGCCCTCTGGGGTGCTAGATTTGGGGTCCTCCCCGCGAGTCTTCCGTGGCCGGTGGCGTGCGAAGCCCGCCCCCGAGGTTGCGTGCCCACGCGCTTCCGCCACGCCAGCCGCCCCACCCACCGCTCCGGTGAACTCATGCGCTCCACTGATCCCACCGCCCTCTGGGACACCATTCGACTGGGTCTGTCCAAACAGCTCCCCGAAGCCAGTTTCAAGGAGTGGATCGCACCCTGTGCCCCTCTGAAGGTCGAGGACGGGACCCTCTGGATCCAGGTCCCCAGCGCCGCCGCCAAGCTCTGGATCGAGCAGCAGCTGCCCGAGGAGTTCAACGACGCGCTGGCCCAGGGCGGCCTGGCGGACCTCCACCTGGTGTTCCAGGTGACCGGCGCCCCGCCCGTGGAACCCGCGGCCCCGCCCAGGAAGAGCGAGTCCGGCTCCCATTCCGCCTATGCCGCCGCCGAGGCGCCCACCTCGTTCCCCTACCTCTTCAACCGCTACACCCTCGACCGCTTCGTGGTGGGCCCGGGCAGCCAGCTCGCCTTCGCCGCGGCCAAGGCCGTGGTGGACAGCTACGGCAAGGCCGCCACGCCCCTCAGCATGAATCCCCTGTTCATCTATGGCGGCGCCGGGCTCGGGAAGACCCACCTCATGGTGGGCATCGGGAAGGGCCTACTGGCGCGCAATCCGAAGCTCCGCGTGGCCTACCTCAAGGTGGACAACTTCTTCAACGAGCTCACAGTCGCCATCAAGGCCAAGAACACCGAGCCCATGCGGAAGAAGTACCAGCAGAACGACGTGCTGTTGCTGGATGACGTCCAGACGCTGGGGAAGATGGAGCGGACGCAGGAGGAGATCTTCTACATCCTCGAGTACCTGCTCCAGCACGGAAAGCAGATCGTCCTCACCTCGGACAAGCCGCCCCAGCGTCTGGAGGGCTGCCACGAGCGGCTCATCACCCGCTTCAAGTGGGGTCTCACGGCTGACATCCAGCCCCCGGACTTCGAGACCCGCATCGCCATCCTGAAGAAGAAGCTGGAGGACGCGGACTTCAAGAACGTGCCTCCCATCCCCGAGGACGTCCTCACCTTCATCGCCCACAAGGCCAAGGGCAGCGTCCGCGACCTGGAGGGCTTCCTCACCCGCGTCATCTTCCAGGCCAGCCTCATCGGCGTTCCCCCCACCCTGGAAGTGGCCCACGCGGCCTTCCAGGGCCAGAGCGGGGAAGAGCCCACGGCCGGCGTGCCGCCCGAGCGGATCTACCGCATGACCGCCGAGACCTTCAACGTCTCCTTCGTGGACCTCATGAAGAAGCGCTCCCGCCAGCAGGTCATCCTCGTGCCGCGGCAGGTGGCCATGTACCTGGCCCGGGAGATCGCGTCCGCGCCCTTCACCGACATCGGGCGCTCCTTCAGCATGCACCACTCCACCGTCATGAACGCCATCGACTCGGTGCGGGAGCGCATGAAGCGCGATCCGGAATTCCACAGGATGGTCCAGGCCCTCCTGAATAGCATTCATTGATTTGATTATTGTTGACGTGTTTTCAACACAGGGTCCTCCCGGGGAATCCGCAAACCGGCCAACCACGCCGCGCGGAGGGGTTCCGACCCCTGGATTCCGCACCTCCCCGGAGGCTCTCCACAGCCTGTCCCGAGCGGGGAAACTCCGGTAGGATAGGGCTTTGAGACGTCATTCCACAGGTTGTCCTGGGCTTCAGCATCATCAAGGGTGATACATGAGTCTTCAGTTACAGGTTTCCAAGGATCGTCTGGATCGCACCCTGGGGATTCTGAAGCACGCCTTGGACCGTCGGGTTACGTTGCCCATCCTCCAGCACATCCTGGTGGACGTGCGGCCCAAGGAGGTCGTGCTGAAGGCCACGGACATGGAGCTGGCCTTCGAGGCCACCGTGCCTGGCGAAGGGCAGGGCGAGTGGACCATGGCCGTGCCCGGCAAGAAGTTCATCGAGACCGTGCGGGTGTTTCCGGAGGGGCTCCTGAGCCTGGAGTGCCCCGATGCCGGCGGCCGCCTGTGGTTGCGGGCCAAGGGCATGAACTCCGAGCACAACATCCAGCCCGGCGAGGGCTTCCCGGAGCTTCCCGGGCCCGGCAACCAGCTGCCCGTGGTGAAGATCCCCGTGCTGCGCTTCAAGCGGGCCATCCAGCTGGGTTCCATCGCCGTCAGCAAGGACGCCACGAAGCCCACGCTCTCGGCAGTGCTGGTGCACCTCTCCAAGCACCATGTGCGCGTGGTCTCCACGGACGGCTTCCGCCTCGCCGTGGCCGAGGTGCCCTGCGACACGAAGCTCAAGGACGAAGTGCGCCTCATCGTGCCCAAGCGGGCCCTGGACCTCATCCCCACGCTGCTGGGCGACGAGGGCGAGGTGGAGCTCTGCTGGGACGGCACCACGCTCTTCCTGGACCAGCCCGGCCTGAAGTTCAGCACCCGCCTCGTCACGGGCAACTACCCCGCCTACGAGAAGGTGCTGCCCGCCGAGCTGCCCAAGCGCGTGATCATGGACCGCGAGGTCTTCCTCCGCACGCTGCGCTTCGTGGGCTTGAAGAAGGACGACTACAACAAGAACGTGCGTCTGTTCTACGAGTTCCCCAACCTGCGCACGGTCTTCCAGCACCCCGACGAGGGCGTGAACCAGGCCACGCTGCCCTTCACGGGCGAGGAACAACCCTTCGAGCTGGCCTTCAACATCGACTACCTCACAGAACTGCTGGAGCGGCTCCCCGGCGAAGAGGTGGTCTACCAGTTCAAGGACGAGGTGGGCCAGGGTGTCTTCATGTCGCCCAGCCTGGAGGACTTCAGCTTCCGCTACGTCCTCATGCCCGTCCGCTTCGCCACCAGCGCCACCGCCTGAACGGCGCCCGCACCACCGCATTCCACCGTACCCAACCAAGTGAGTCTTGATGTCTGAAGAAGTCTCCCGCGCCCGTGTCCACACCCCCCAGGAATCCGACAGCTACACCGCCGACAACATCACGGTCCTGAGAGACCTCGAGGCCGTCCGGAAGCGGCCCGGCATGTACATCGGCGACACCGATGACGGCAGCGGCCTGCACCACATGGTCTACGAGGTGGTGGACAACGCCATCGACGAGGCCCTGGCGGGCTTCTGCACCCGCGTGGACGTGACCCTCCACAATGACGGCAGCTGCAGCGTGGAGGACAACGGCCGCGGCATCCCTGTGGACATCCACAAGGAGGAGGGCCGCAGCGCCGCGGAAGTGATCATGACGGTGCTCCACGCCGGCGGGAAGTTCGACAACACCAGCACCGAGGGCAAGAACGCCTACAAGGTCTCCGGCGGCCTCCACGGCGTGGGCGTGTCCTGCGTGAACGCCCTCTCGTCGAAACTCTGGCTCACCATCTGGAAGGAGGGCCAGGAGCACGCCATGACCTTCTCCCAGGGCAAGGCGGACGCCCCCCTGAAGGTCGTGGGGCCCACGGCCCGGCGCGGCACCCGCGTGCGCTTCCAGCCCGATCCCGAGGTCTTCAACAACGTCCTCGACTTCAGCTTCGAGACCCTCAGCCAGCGCCTGCGGGAGCTGAGCTACCTGAACCAGGGCGTCCACATCCGCATCACGGACGAGCGCTCGGGCAGCACCCACGACTTCATGAACGCCGGCGGCATCAGCGCCTTCGTGGAGCACCTGAACCGCAACAAGCCGGTCCTCCACAAGCCCCCGATCCTCATCAAGGACGAGAAGCAGGACACCACGGTGGAGGTGGCCCTCCAGTGGAACGACTCCTACCAGGAGACCCTCTACTGCTTCACGAACAACATCCGCAACCGCGACGGCGGCGCGCACCTGGAGGGCTTCCGGGCCGCCATGACGCGCGTCATCAACGCCTACGCCGAGAAGAACAACCTGCTGAAGAGCGCCAAGGTGAGCCTCTCCGGCGAGGATATCCGCGAGGGCCTCACGGCGGTCATCAGTGCCAAGGTTCCTGATCCCAAGTTTTCCAGCCAGACCAAGGATCGCCTGGTGTCCTCGGAGGTTAAGGGTATCGTCCAGACCATCGTCTACGACAAGCTCTCCAGCTTCTTCGAGGAGAACCCCCGGGAGGCCAAGGCGATCCTGGAAAAGGCCATCGAGGCCGCTCGGGCCCGCGAGGCCGCCCGCAAGGCCCGCGAGCTGACCCGCCGCAAGGGCGCCCTGGACGGGGGCGGTCTGCCGGGCAAGCTGGCGGATTGTCAGGAGAAGGATCCGGCCCTCAGCGAGATCTTCCTGGTGGAGGGCGACTCTGCCGGCGGCAGCGCCAAGCAGGGCCGCCACCGGGCCACCCAGGCCATCCTGCCCCTCAAGGGCAAGGTCCTGAACGTGGAGAAGGCCCGCTTCGACAAGATCCTCGGCCACAACGAGCTGCGCGTGCTCATCCAGGCGCTGGGCACGGGCATCGGCAAGGAGGAGTTCAAGGTCGAGAGCCTCCGGTACCACAAGATCGTGCTCATGACCGACGCCGACGTGGACGGCTCCCACATCCGCACCCTCCTGCTGACCTTCTTCTACCGGCAGATGCCCGAGCTGGTGGAACGGGGCCACCTCTTCATCGCCCAGCCACCCCTCTACAAGGTGAAGAAGGGCAAGACCGAGAAGTACATCAAGGACGAGCGGGCCCTGGAGGAGTTCCTCTTCCAGAAGGCCCTGGACGGCTGGACCCTCAGCCTGCCGGACGGCACCGAGCACAAGGGCGCCACCCTGGTGCGCGAGATGAAGAAGTGGGGCGAGGTGCAGCAGCTCTTCGGCAAGCTGGACCGCCGCGGCTACGCCCAGCCCTTGGTGCGCGCCCTCCTGGCCGAGGGCCTGCTGGACCCCGAGCGGTTCCAGACCCGGGAGGCTCTGGAGGAGCTGGCCGCCGCCATCACCCGCCAGAAGCTGGGCACCTGCGAGATCGAGACCATCGAGGCCATGGAAGTGCCCTCGGACGAGGAGGGCGGGGCCCCGATATCCGTGCCCGCCTCCCACCGCCTCCGGCTGGTGCGCATGCACATGAGCCGCCCCATCACCCTCTGGATCGACAGCCAGGTGGCCCACTGGGGCGAGTTCCGCCGCCTGGCCACCCTCCAGGTGGAGCTGGCGGGCTTCCGGGGCGGTGAGCTGCGTCTCCGCCGCCTCAAGGACGTCAAGGAAGCCCCGAGGGACAAGGATGCCGACGAGGAGGCCGAGGAAAGCACCCCCAAGCTCGGCAAGGAGCAGGTCTTCTCGGACCCCGAGGCCATGCTGGCCATGGTCCTGGAGGAGGGCAAGCGGGGCCTGGGCATCCAGCGCTACAAGGGGCTGGGCGAGATGAACCCGGAGCAGCTCTGGGAGACCACCATGGATCCCGAGCGCCGCACCCTGCTGCAGGTCCGCGTCGATGACGCGGTGGAGGCCGACGAGATCTTCACCGTCCTCATGGGCGATGCCGTGGAACCCCGACGCCGCTTCATCGAGACCAACGCCCTCCTCGCGGAGAACATCGACATCTAAGTCCTGTTTTTGCAGGATGTCGAGCTGCGTTCCACGTAGAACACCGGGAAACACATGAACCTGAATCGCATCGAGCCCCTGGAAATCGAAAAGGAAATGCGGAAGTCCTACCTGGACTACGCCATGAGCGTCATCGTGGGCCGGGCCCTGCCCGACGTGCGGGACGGCCTCAAGCCTGTGCACCGGCGCGTGCTGTTCGCCATGGGGGAGGCCGGGAACGACTGGAACCGGGCCTACAAGAAGTCCGCCCGCACTGTGGGCGACGTGATGGGTAAGTACCATCCCCATGGCGACTCGGCCATCTACGACACCCTCGTCCGCATGGCCCAGCCCTTCTCCATGCGCCACGTGCTGGTGGACGGCCAGGGCAACTTCGGCTCCATCGATGGCGACTCCGCCGCGGCCATGCGCTACACCGAGGCCCGCCTGTCCCGGCTGGCCAACGAGATGATGGGCGACATCGACCAGGACACGGTGGATTTCGGGCCCAACTACGACGGCAGCATGCAGGAGCCCCTCGTCCTGCCCACCCGCTTCCCCAACCTGCTGGTGAACGGCTCCCAGGGCATCGCAGTGGGCATGGCCACCAGCATCCCCCCCCATAACCTGCGGGAGTGCTGCTCGGCCCTGGTGACCCTCATCGACCACCCCGCGACGGGCCTGGACGGCCTCATGGCCCACATCAAAGGGCCGGACTTCCCGGGCGGTGGCCTCATGCTGGGCACCGAGGGCGTGGTGGACGCCTACCGCACGGGCCGCGGCCGGTGCGTGGTGCGGGCCAAGTCCCACGTGGAGCAGATCCGGCGGGCCGGGGACCGGGAGCAGATCGTCTTCACCGAGCTGCCCTACCAGGTGAACAAGGCCACGCTCATCGAGAAGATCGCCGACCTGGTCCGCGAGAAGAAGATCGACGGCATCAGCGACCTGCGGGACGAGAGCGACCGCGAGGGCATCCGCCTGGTGGTGGAGCTGAAGAAGAACGAGCCCAGCGACATCGTGCTGAACCAGCTCTACCAGCTGACCCAGCTCCAGAACAGCTTCCCCATCACCATGCTGGCCATCGTCAACGGCCAGCCCCGCATCTGCACCCTCCGGGAGGTGCTGCAGGAGTTCATCGGCTTCCGCCGCGAGGTGGTCACCCGCCGCACCCTCTTCCAGCTGCGGAAGGCGGAGGAGCGGCACCACGTCCTGCTGGGCCTCAAGATCGCCCTGGACCACCTGGATGCCGTCATCAAGCTCATCCGGGCCGCCAAGACCCCCGAGGAGGCCAAGGCCGGCCTCATGGCGGGCGCCTTCGCCAGCGCCGCGGCCCTCAAGAAGGATCCCAGCCTCTGCCTGTCCGCCGTGCAGGCCCAGGCCATCCTGGACATGCGCCTCCAGCGCCTCACGGGGCTGGAGCGGGAGAAGATCCTCGACGAGCTGGCCGAGCTGGAGAAGCTCATCGCCAAGCTCAAGGCCATCCTGTCGGACGAGAAGCTGCTCCTGAAGGTCATCAAGGAGGAGTTCCAGCAGGTGGCCGAGCAGTTCGGCAACGACCGGCGCACCGAGATCACCGGCTACTCCGGCGAGATCCGCATGGAGGATGTGGTGCCCGACGACCCCATGGTCGTCACCATGTCCAAGGCCGGCTACATCAAGCGCACCGACCTCACCGCCTACCGCCGCCAGCGCCGGGGCGGCAAGGGCAAGGTGGGCATGAAGACCAAGGACGAGGACTTCGTCGAGCAGCTCTTCATGACCAAGGCCCACGACACGCTCATGGCCTTCACGGACAAGGGCATTGTGTACGCCCTGAAGGTCTACGACCTGCCCGAGGCCGCCGCCTCCACCCGGGGCAAGCACATCCGGAACCTCATCTCCCTCAAGGACGGGGAGAACGTGGTGACCCTCATGGCCCTGCGGGACTTCCCCGAGGGCGAGAACCTGGTCTTCGTCACCAGCGACGGCACTGTCAAGAAGTCCAGCCTGGCGGCCTACGCCAACATCCGGTCCAACGGCCTCATCGCCCTCAACATCGACGACGGCAACACGCTGGTGGCCGTGCGGCGGTCCACGGGCCAGCAGCAGATCGTCCTGGCCACGGCCCAGGGCAAGGCCATCCGCTTCCCGGAGGAGGATGTCCGGGCCACGGGCCGCGCCACCACGGGCGTGCGGGGCATGAAGTTGGCCAAGGGCGACCACATCGTGGACATGGAGGTGGCCGACCCCCTGCCGGACCTGCCGGAGGGCGTGGAGCCCGACGAGAGCACCGAGGACCACGGCATGCTGCTCACGGTCTGCGAGAAGGGCTACGGCAAGCGCAGCCTCCTCCAGGACTACCGGCTCCAGGGCCGGGGCGGCACGGGCGTCATCAACATCCGGGCCGGGGTCCGCAACGGCCAGGTGGTGGGCTTCAAGCTGGTCAAGCCCGGGGAAGGGTGCCTCCTCATCAGCCAGGAGGGCATGGTCATCCGCTTCCTCATCGATGAGGTCCGCAAGACCGGCCGCAACGCGCAGGGCGTCAGCCTCCTCAAGCTGGCCAGTGCCGAGGACCGCGTGGTGGGCCTGGCCAAGATCGATGCCAGCGCCATGGCCCTGGACGAGGAAGAGGAGCTGATCGAAAGCGAGGCCGCCCATCCCGGCCCCGACGAGGGCGGCGAACAGCCGAAGCTGGGGTTGTAGTTGCCCTGGCTTTAGACATGCGAAAAACGGCGCGGTTCGCGCCGTTTTTCGTCAGAGGTAAGACGCCCAGTCCCCGCTAGGAAGCTCCATGGCCTCCCGCTCTAGCCGGGGCAGGCGTTCCACATGGAACACATAGACCCAGGCGCGGTAGTGCTGGCCTCCTTCGAGGATCACGGGGCGGATCTCGCGCGTGAAGAGGCCCTCATCCACGCCCTCCAGGGGATCCAGGTCGGCCAGGGCGGAATCGAGATCCCCCTCGTCCTCGTAGCCCACGAAGTCGCCCCGAACCCAGCCGGGGCCCGGTGGTGGCTCCGCAGGATCGGGTTCTGGCACCACGGCGGGGTAGCCTGCCGGCAGGTGGAAGAGGCGCCCCGCCACCCAGGCCCGGGTGTGTCCCTCGGGGTGGGTCCGCATCAGCCAGGCGTGGTTCGACCCGCCTTCCCGCAGGGATCCGTATACGAACAGTCCATCGGCGACCACGCGTCCTCCTCGAAAAACATACCGCCAAAACGCAGGGCGTTTTGGCGGCAGTCGAAGGGTTAGTGATGGAACGGACTACTCGGGGATCGGGAACTGATCCGTCAGGTGGAAGACCTCCTGGCGGACGCGGGCGAAGGTGCACTCGTCGGCCCGATGGCGCAGGGTGACATCGAAGAAGCGGGCGATCTGGTCCATCTCCTCCTCCTTCATGCCGCGGGTGGTGAGGGCGGGGCTGCCCAGGCGCACGCCAGAGGGCTTGAGGGGCGGGTTGGGGTCGAAGGGGATGCCGTTCTTGTTGGTGGTCATGCCGGCCCGGTGGAGGCAGGATTCGGCCTCGTGGCCCAGGAGGTCGTGGTCTCGAAGGTCCACCAGGAAGAGGTGGTTGTCCGTGCCGCCGCTGACGATGCGCCAGCCCCGCTCCTGCAGGCCCTTGGCCAGAGCATGGGCGTTGCGGATCACCTGGCCGCTGTAGGCCTTGAACTCAGGCTGCATGATCTCGTGCAGGGCCACGGCCTTGGCGGCGATGACGTGCATGAGGGGACCGCCCTGGACACCCGGGAAGACGGAGCGATCCAAATCCTTGGCATATTGGGATTTGCAGAGAATCATGCCGCCGCGGGGGCCCCGCAGGGTCTTGTGGGTGGTGGTGGTGACGAAGTCCGCGTGGGGCACGGGATTGGGGTGATGCCCCGTGGCCACCAGTCCGGCGATGTGGGCCATGTCCACCATGAGCATGGCGCCCACCTCGTCGCAGATCTCCCGGAAGAGGGGGAAGTTCCAGGTGCGGCTGTAGGCGGAGGCGCCCACCACGATCATCTTGGGGTTGTGCTGCTTGGCCAGGGCGCGCACCTCGTCCATGTCCACGCGCTCGTCCTCCTGGCGCACGTGGTAGGGCACGAACTTGTAGAGGATGCCCGAACTGTTCAGGGGGTGCCCGTGGGTGAGGTGGCCGCCGTGGGCCAGGTCCAGGCCCATCACCGTATCGCCGGGCTTGAGGGCGGCCAGGTAGACCGCCATGTTGGCTTGGGCGCCGCTGTGGGGCTGCACGTTGGCGTGCTCGGCGCCGAAGATCTGCTTGGCGCGGTCGCGGGCCAGGTTCTCCACGATGTCCACCTGGCTGCAGCCGCCGTAGTAGCGCTTGCCCGGGTAGCCCTCCGCGTACTTGTTGGTGAAGTGCGATCCCATGGTCTGCATGACCGCGCGGGACGCGTAGTTCTCCGACGCGATGAGCTCCAGGTGATGCCGCTGGCGCTGCACCTCCAGCTCCAGGGCCTGGAACACAGCGGGATCGGAGGTTCGGATCACTTCGTACATGGCGGAGGCTCCAGGGTGATGTCCCTATCCTAGCCGCGGTCGCACCCCGTTACGGCACCCTCTTCGTGAGTGGCGTCACAGAAGGGGGCGCGAGGTCCTCATTCGTCGCGCGATCCAGGCGAGACTGACGCGGACCCGCGCTGGGCGCCACCCCACGGATGGCGCGACGACCCATAAAACCATCCCCACAAATCAATGAATCCGTAACGTGTGAAAGCTGCGACTTAGAATGGAACGGAAAACGGCCCCACAGCCGACGGATAGCCGCTTCGAGCTGGAAGGTGAGTCCGTTGGGAAGGGTGAACGACGGCACTCCAGGGCCGCGTCTCCAGAAAAAATTAAATGAATAATTCACTACAAATCGACTTATATCTGTAAAATACAAAACGCTTTCATCACACCAATTGAAAACGCATATTGCTTAATCATTGAAGATGCGCTTACTCTCTTCCGGTTCTATTTGCTTTTAGGATGGATCGGCAGAAGGGATTCTTTTGGGAGTCGCTATGACTGAAAGTAGGTTTTTCCTCAGGCTCATAGCCTTGATGACGGGTCTACTCGTTTCAGGATGTTCAGGCGGCGGTGGTTCTGTGTCTTCGGGTTCCGTGCCGACTCAGAACACCGCGCCTCAGGTCTCGAATTACAGCTATTCGCCCGTGGATGGGCAGCTCAACCCCTACGTCAGCTATTCGTTCACCGCTACGGCCTCGGATCCGGATATCGGTGACACCATCGCAAGCTACATCTGGGATTTCGGCGATGGCAGCGCCCAGGTCACCAGTGCATCTCCGACCACGGCGCACAGCTTCAACAAGGGAACACTGGACCCCACGAAGGGGGGGGGCGTCTCTGTGAAGGTGAAGGCCATCGACAGTCGGGGCGCCGGCAGCGCTTGGTTCTCCAAGTCGCTCACGGTGGCCGGTCAGGCCTCCCCCGTGACGGTCTCCTTCGTTTCCCCCACCCAACCGGTGACCCTACAGGCGGCGACCACCGGCACGGTGTCGCAAGCCTTCCAGATCCAGACGGCGGATGCGGCCGGAGGGGCCATCAGCACCTCTGGAATCGCATTCACCACCGGCGATACCGCAGCGGGCGCAAGCATCGTCAGCATCGTCAGCAACGGAGGCGGCCTGTTCACCGTCACCGTGAGCTATCAGCCGGGAACCATCGGCTCCAGTCGCACGGATACGCCGAGCGTGATCGTCACGAATTCCAACGGTCTTGCCAGTGCCGCCGTTTCTGGTCCCGCAATCACGATCACGACGACCGGCCCGAACAACCCTCCAACCCTCGTGGTGACTCAACCCGCCTCCCCCAGCACGCCCATCTACTCGAGCGTGAAGGCGAACTTGGCGTTCACCCTCACGGATGTCGATGGCGACCCTGTGTCTTACACGGTGGACTGGGGCGATGGGACCACGCCTGACGCCGCCACGGCCTCCTCTGGGACCAAGATCGGCGCGTCGGTGTCGCTGAACCACGTCTACGCAGACACCTTCACGAGCAGCAGCAAGAATGCCACGGTCCTCATCACGGCCCAGGACAACCGGGGTGGCGTGGCGGGTCCGCAGAACCGGATCTTCACCGTCACCTACAACACGTACCCGGTGGCCGCCATCCACTCGCCCGGGCCCAGTGGGACCCTTCCGAGCGCGACGGACCTTCCCACGAACCCCAGCAGCGGGCTCTACAACCCGCCGACGACTACCAGCCCCGACGTGGTGGTGATTCCTGCAGGCGGGAGCCTCATCTTCAGCGGGAGCGGAACGCCTCCGGCCAGCGGAGGCACCATCACCTACACCTGGACCTTCAACGGCGGGGTGCCCGCGACGTCCAACCTCCAGACACCTCCGAAGATCGTCTATCCAGGTGTGGCGGGACAGGCCGTCGCCTATCTCGCGACCCTCACCGTCACGGACAACCTGAACCGCACATCCAGCACCGGCGCCCCGACGAACCTCGCGCCTCCGGTCGCCAAGATCTATCAGAAGTGGATCGTGGTGGACGGGGCCCACACCCAGAACTTCAACCTGAGCTTCCTCTACCGTCAGCGGTCACAGGCGGGGGCTGACAGCTTCACGCTTGCCACCCAGGCTGCCAATGGATACGGCGCTGCCGTGCAGATCTTCCAGGACGGTCAGTTCACGACCTTCCCGGTTTCAGATCTCACCAGCCATGCCACCGTCCAGATTCCGGTGCGATCGAACCTGCCGTTCTACGTCCAGGTGCCCGGGTTCGGTCCGGATTCGCACGGCTACCTCCTCCAGATCCCCAATGCCCCCACGGGCACCTTCGCCGACCCCTCCCTGGGCTCGGCCCTGGGGGCAGGTTCGAGCTTCGGATTCCAGAACGCGGGCGCGCCCTGGAACCCCACGCTCCAGATCGTGACGGCGGAGGGCTTCGGCCCCGAGACTACCGCGGTGGGGCAGCGCCGCCTGCAGGGAATCGTCAACACGTCCGCGCCCTACGGGACCAACATGATGGGTACCGTGGGCAGCCCCACGCCTTCGCCATCCAATATCCGGTGGATGGACCGGCTCTCGGTTCCCGGCAACGACCCTGCGGGTGCTATCCAGTGGATCCAGTCATCCAACAACATCGCGACCTTCAACGGCATTCCGGCCAACCAGCTCTTCGATGAATGGACGCTGTTCGCCCACACCCTCCAGAACGACACCCAGGTCGTGTCGAGCAGCGCGGCCACCTTCACCACGAGTCCCGCAGGTCCGGCAGACCTGGGGTTCATCCTGAACTACCCGAAGTACAGCGGCACCGGCGTCAATTCCGATTCCTACTGCGTCAATGCGCTCCAAGCCTATCGTGTGCCCGCCAGCAGCACGGATCCCTACGACTTCAACGCCGGGAACAACGCCTTCAATGATGCCTCGCTGACGGTTGGCTTAGGCACCGTAGTCCCCCCGGTCACGTTGACCGACTATCCCACCTTCCGCCCGGCCGCCAACGGAAGCCCTGTCCAGCTCTACCTTGAACAGATCGCCAACGGGTCCCAGGGGGCCGCGCCCCTGCAGGGTGGGATCACGGGATTCACCATTCCCTATGATGGCAACGACCCGAACCGGGTCCCGAACCAGAACCTCACAGGAACCTTCGCCAATATCCGGCAGGTGTTCTCCTACGCCGACTACCTGTGGTCGCGGGTCTGGGCCCGTCCCTTCGTCCTGGATCGCGCCTCACTCAGCTATCTCGACACCGCCCTGAACATGACCATGTTCAACGGGTTCAGCTTCGGGGCCCCGACGGCGGGCGGTTCTTGGCCCAAGAGCACCAGCGCCATCAGCCCGGACAACAGCAAGATCGACCTGACGGCGAACGGGTACCCGGCCTTCGATGCCACTCAGTCACCGGTTTCCACCACAGGAATCCCGCCCTCGACCGGTGTCGGCCACTTCTACTGGGCCGCCTTCACCCCCTATTACTCCGCGGCCTCCGGGGCGGTGATCAGCCGCTCCTGGTTGGCGGATACCACGGGCCAGTTCCCCACCACGTTCAATGGGACCTCGGCCACGGGATTCGCGCTCAGCGGCTGGGGCTTCACCCCTCCCATCGACCTGGTGGTCGATAAGCGCGGGCGGGATGCGACCGGCGCCCTCAATGGCCAGCTGACGGGTGGCTACCGCATCGCCTGGTTCAACCCCACCAAGGATGCCAGTGGCGCCGTCGTGCCCCCGGACTTCTGGGTGGTGGACATCCAGGCCAATGGGAAAGTGCAGGACTTCCTGCTCCCCGCCAACTACCCGTCCACCCAGCTGGTCAGCAGTCCCGTGTTGACGGACGCCCGGACCTTCCTCCCCTCCGGGGCCACGGCCTTCACGGCAGGCGACCAGGTGGGCCCCGGCTACTGCTGGTTCGACCTGCCGCTGGAACTGCGGCCCACCAGCGGGACGGCCACCATCACGGTCTTCGCCGTGAAATCTGTCCAGGTCAACACCAGCGCCACGGCCTCTGCGCGTCCGCTCAATCGCCCCGATTGGATCGAAGGGGTCAAGACCGCGACCCCGAGGGTCTCGATCGTCTCCAATACGGGCGATGTCAGCTTCGGCCACAAGATCCTTTTCAAGTACCCATGGGACATCGTCATCGTGAACAGCGCCCAGACGCTGGTGGCCCCCTGAGCCATACCCTACCCACAAGGTCCGGAGGAATTTTGATGAAGTGGAAATCCGCTCTTCTGATCGCACTTGGCCCGGGGTTCCTGGCCGCCCAGTCCCCGGCGCAGGAAGCCAGGGGCAAGGTCCAGATCTTTGTCGACAGTACGACATTCCATGACTACACCTTGGCTAGCGTCAACAATTACGTATTCATCGACAAGGCGAAGGACCAGGTCGGAATCGGCCTCAGGTTCGTCGCGGATTTTCCCGACGCCCCCAACTGGGGCCTTGAACTGGGAGGCCGGCTCCCCCAGCGGTCCAAGTTCCAGCTCAACGGCTCCGGGGGTGGATGGACCATCGATAACACGGAGACGAAACTTCGCTACTCCTGGTGGTCGGTCGGCCTGGGGTACGCCCTGCGCCCCTCGTCGTCCTTCGAGATCGCGTTCCACCTCGAGGGTCGGGGGGAGAACCTGAAAGTCGAGGGGGCCACCACGGCGACCTCCGGCGGGGTCGCCACCCAGTACCCCGCGTCACAGGGGGTGAATTTCTGGCGCCCCTGGGTCAGAATCAGCGCCGAGTTCAGCCTGCCTTCGAGCGGAAGGGCTTGGGCTCCCCACTTCGGGGCGGATGTCTCCGGGGCGCTCAAGAACACAACCCAAGACGGGGTTCAACGGCTCAGCGATTCCATTCACAGTGATACGACGCTGAAATCCATGGCCCCCCGTTGGGAGGCTTCGATTTACGCGGGAATCCAGTTCTGAGTCAAAAATCGATATCGCGCTGACATAACGCGCCGAGTCAATAAAACCCTGCTGATTCCTCTCGAGGATTGGTGCAGACCTGGATGCCGCACTACCGTAGGGCAGAATTTGGGGGGGGCGAGCCAGATCGGGTCAGATCATAAGCAGACAACCAGGAACGGGTCTCTGATGGATGGATCCACCCCTGCTTTCATGCGTTTGCGCCACGCGCGGGGTGCGGTGACATGCGACACTGGAAGGCCGGAGTTCCCATGCCTTTCCTCCCGCCCCACGACGGATCCGACCTGGAGCGTTTCGAGCATCCCCTGGCCAGCCGCTACGCGAGCAAGGCCATGGTGCGCCTGCTCTCGCCCCTCTACCGCCAGCGGGTCTGGCGCCGCCTCTGGATCGCCCTGGCGGAAGCCGAGTCCGAGCTGGGCCTGCCGGTAACGAAGGCGCAGGTCGCCGAGCTGAAGGCCACCCAGGACGACGTGGACCTGGACGCCATCGCGAGGCACGAGTCCGCCCTGCGCCACGATGTCATGGCCGCCATCCACGCCTGGGGCGAGCAGGCGCCTGGCGCCCGGCCCATCATCCACCTGGGCGCCACCAGCTGCTTCGTCACGGACAACGGTGATCTGCTCATCGTGCAGGAGGCCCTGGCCCTGCTGCGCCGCCGCCTCCAGGACGTGATCGCCGCCCTGGCGGCCTTCGCGGACCAGTGGAAGGATCAGCCGACGCTCGGCTTCACCCACTTCCAGCCCGCCCAGCCCACCACCGTGGGCAAGCGCGCCAGCCTCTGGATCCAGGACCTGCTGCTGGACCTGGAGGACCTGGACCACCTCATCCGCACCACGCCGGTGCGCGGCGTGAAGGGCACCACGGGCACCCAGGCCAGCTTCCTCGAGCTCTTCGAGGGTGACGGAGCCAAGGTCGAAGCCCTGGAGCGGCGCTTTTGCGACAAGGTGGGCTTCCCGGCCATTCCCGTCAGCGGCCAGACGGCCACGCGCAAGCTGGAGGATCGAATTGGCCAGGTGCTCTGCGGGATCGCGGCCTCGGCCTCGAAGTTCGCCTGCGACCTGCGCCTGCTCCAGCACCTGAAGGAGGTCGAGGAGCCCTTCGAATCGAAGCAGATCGGCTCTTCCGCCATGCCCTACAAGCGCAACCCCATGCGCAGCGAGCGCATCAACAGCCTCGCCCGCTTCGTGCTCGGCCTCATGCCCTCCAGCTACCAGACCAGCGCCAGCCAGTGGATGGAGCGCACCCTGGACGACAGCGCCCACCGGCGCCTCACCATCAGCCAGGGCCTGCTGGCGGCGGACGCCATCCTCGTGCTCTTCCGCAACGTGGCTACGGGCCTTGTGGTCTACCCGAAGATGATCGAGGCGCGCCTGGCCCAGGAGCTGCCCTTCATGGCCGCCGAGGTGCTGCTCATGGAGGCCGTGAAGCGGGGCGGCGACCGCCAGGACCTGCACGAGCGCTTCCGCGTGGCCGCCCTGGAGGCGGGCCGCCGCATCAAGGCCGAGGGCCGTCCCAACGAGCTGCTGAAGCTCCTGGCGGAGGATCCCGCCTGGGCCATGACCGAGCCCGAGCTGGCGGCCCTGCTGGACGCCGGCCGCTTCACGGGCCGGGCCGGAGACCAGGTGCGGGCCTTCCTGGCGGGCCCCGTGGCCGCCGCCCTGAAGGATCACGCCCCGGCCGACGAGGCCGCCGTCCGCGTCTGACACTGACATCGAAAGGTTCGACATGTTGAAGCTCGCCGTCATCGGCGCCCAGACGCTGCTGGGTCGCGAACTCGTGAACGCGCTGGAGGCCCAGGATGCCTCGGTGGTGCCCCTGTCCATCGGCCCGCTCACCCTGGCCGAGGAGGAGGGGGACCTGGTGGTCTTCGCCCCCGATCCGGCGCTGCTGGAGGGTCTGGATGCCGTGATCCTCGCCGACACGCCCGACCCCTCCTTCCTGGAGGGCTTCCCGGGGCGCATCCTGGATCTGCGGGCCGAGCCTGAGCCCCGGGTGGACCCCATGCCCCTGGCGGGCGGATGGCCCAAAGGCGCGAAGTCTCTGAGGGGGCGCCCGGCTCTGGAGCAGGTGCTGGCGCTTCTGCCCTCCCTGCTGGACGGCATCGGCGACGTGGGTGGCACCCACCTTCGGTCCGTGGCCTGGATGGGCGACCGGGGCCTGGATGGCCTCGTGGAGCAGACCCTGGCCGTCCTCAACGGTGAGGATCCCGATCTCGCCAAGCTGGGCTACCGCCAGGCCTTCGAGGTGGTGCCGGTCCCGCCCGTCGCGGGCAAGGGCCGGCTCATGGAGATCCGGGTGCCCTCCTTCCACGGAGACCTGCTGATCCTCCAGATCCGCGCCGAGGAGGGGCGCTCCCTGGCGAAGAAGGCGGCTCCGGCTGGCGTGGCCTGGGTGGAGGCGGCGCCCAGCTCCCGGGACGTGGCCGTGAGCGCGGAGCTCCTGGCCCACCTGGACCTCGCGGGAGACGGGAAGGCCGCCGTCCTCACCCTGGGCTTCGACCCCGTGCTCTGGGGGACCCTGCGGCCCACCATGAGGGTGCTGGGATTGATGGACTGACGCCCATGGCCAAGAAGCTCGACGAACCCCAGGAGCGAGGCGACTTCTTCAAGTCCCTGGGCACCTTGTTCGCCGGCTTCGTGGCGAACCGCGTGGAAGAGGCCGTGACGAACCTGGGGCCCCGGCTGCTCCGCCCCCCCGGCGCCCTGGACGAACTGGAGTTCCTCACCAAGTGCACCCGCTGCGACAAGTGCATGCGGGCCTGTCCCGAGAACGCCATCCTCAAGGCGGGCCCCAACGCGGGCCTGGGCCTGAAGACGCCCTACCTCGACCCGCGCAGCATCCCCTGCTTCCTCTGCACCACGCTGCCCTGTGTGGCCGAATGCGACGACGAGGCTCTGGTCTGGCCCCGGCTCGTCCGGAAAGATGGCACCGTGCTCGAGGGGCCGAAGGCCGTGCGCATGGGCACGGCCCGCGTGAAGCCGGGCCTCTGCGCCACCTGGGGCGACGTGGACCGGGAGCCCCGCGCCTGCCGCGTGTGCGTGGACCGCTGCCCCTACCCGGAGGAGGCCATCCGCATCGCGGAACCTGGGGAGGGGGAGACCGTGGGCCATCCGGTGGTGGAGGCAGATGTCTGCACGGGCTGCGGCCTCTGCGTCTTTGCCTGCCCCGCCGAGCCCGTGGCCATCGTGGTGGACCCGCGGCGGGATTGAAACGGCGAAAGGCGCGAAAGCCCTGCGGGCGCGCGAAAAGCTCGCGGTTCCCGCGTGCTTCTAGGCGATGCTGATGCCTTCCATGCCTGCCACCTCGTGGGCGTTGAAGCTGGAGCGCACGAGGGGGCCGGCGTAGACGGTCTGGAAGCCGAAGGCCTTGGCCTTGGCGCCCAGAGCGGCGAACTCGTCCGGATGCACGTAGCGCTTCACGGGCAGCTGGTGGCGGGTGGGGCGCAGGTACTGGCCCAGGGTGAGGATGTTGACGCCGGCTCCGGCCAGGGCCTCGAACACCGTCATCAGCTCGGCTTCGGTCTCGCCCAGCCCGAGCATGAGCCCGCTCTTGGTGCGGAAGGCGTCGCCATAGAGTGCCTTCCCCAGCTCCTTCGCGTGCGCCAGCACGCGGAGGCTGCGCTCAAACCTGCCCGCGGGTCGTACTTCGGGGTAGAGGCTGGGCACGGTCTCCGTATTGTGGTTGAACACGGCGGGGCCCGCGGCCACCACCCGGGCCACGGCGTCAAGGTCACCCATGAAGTCGGGCACCAGCACTTCCACGCCCACACCGGGATTGCGGCGGCGGATGGCGAGGATGGTCTCGGCGAAGTGGGCGGCGCCGCCATCCGGCAGGTCGTCCCGGTTCACGGAGGTCAGCACGGCGAAGCGCAGACCCAGCGCGGCCACGCGCTCAGCCGTCTCGGCGGGTTCGTGGGGGTCCAGGGCCCTCGGCCTGCCGCTCTGGATGCTGCAGAAGCCGCAGGCCCGGGTGCAGACCTCGCCCATGAGCAGGAAGGTGGCCGTGCCGTGGGTGAAGCAGTGGGTTCGGTTGGGGCAGCGGGCCTCCTCGCAGACGGTGTGCAGGTGCGAATCCCGCAAGCCCGCCTTCATGCCGTGGAGGTCGCCCAGCTTCACCCGCTCCTTGGTGATCCACTCGGGGAGGCGGGGGTGTCCTTCGAGCACTTCGCGGCCCACGCGCTTCGAGAATCGGGGCATCCGCCCTCCTTGCGAACCTCCAGTTTCCCGTAGCGGACCGGAATCTCCAACCCGTCCGCACAGGCGGACGGGCCCCGTTGCCTGTGGCGTCCGTCAACCCTTGTCCCCACAGCCTGCGCCTGCCCCCATAATGGGTTCCTTTGGGGTGTGCCGGGTATGGCGTGGTTGGGTTGGGCAATGGCGGCGATGGTTCTCATGGGCCTGGGCAACCTGGGCATGAAGGCCGCGGGTCACCACGGGCTGCCCCCGGCGGCGGTGCTCTTCTGGGTGGTGGCCGGCGAGGTGCCCCTGGCGCTGGCCTACTGGCTGTGGCGCGGGCGCCCCGGCGCGCCTGCCGGCGCCACGGCCTGGGCCCTGGTGGCCGGGATCGCCACCGCGGCGGCCCTGATCGCCGTGAACGAAAGCTTCTTTCGGGGCGCCAAGGCTGCGGTGGGCGTGGGCATCATGAATGCGAACTTCATCCTCGTGGCCCTGATGGCCTTCCTCCTCTTCCGCGAGCAGCTCCAGCCCTCCAAGCTGGTGGGACTCGCGGCCACCCTCTCCGGCCTCTGGCTGATGGCCCGCTGAACCAGGAGCCTTGAACATGGCCAATGTCCGACGCCTCCTGCTGGGCCGCCGCCTCGCCAGCGAGGAAAGCCACGAGGCCCGCATCAGCAACCCCGTCGCCCTGGCGGTGTTCAGCTCCGACGCGCTCTCCTCCGTGGCCTACGCCACCGGCGAAATCATGGCCGCCCTGGGCCCCTACATGGCCATGGCGGCCTTCGGGCCGGCGGTGCTGTCCTGGTCCTGGCCCGTGGCCGTGGGCATCGTGCTGCTGCTGACCATCCTCACCATCAGCTACCGGCAGACCATCTTCGCCTACCCCAGCGGTGGCGGCGCCTACATCGTGGCCAAGGAGAACCTGGGCGAGCTCCCGGCCCAGGTGGCGGGCGCCTCCCTGTTGGTGGACTACGTGCTGACGGTGGCCGTGAGCGTCTCCGCCGGCGTCACCGCCATCACCAGCGCCTTTCCCGGAGCGGATGCCCATCGGGTGGCCCTCGCCCTGGCCGTGGTGGCCTTCATCGGGCTGATGAACCTGCGGGGGGTGAAGGAGAGCGGGGCGGTGTTCTCCGTTCCGACCTACGGGTTCGTGATCTCCATGTTCGCGATCATCGCACTCGGGTTCTGGCGCTACTTCGCGGGAGGCGTGGCCGCGGGGGAACATCACGCGGTGGTGGCGCCGCCCCTGCCGGGCTGGATCGCCATCTGGGTGTTCATGAAGGCCTATGCGGCCGGCTGCACGGCCCTCACGGGCGTGGAGGCCATCTCCAACGGGGTGTCGGCCTTCCGGGAGCCCACAGCGCGGAACGCGGGCAAGACCATGATCGCCATGGTCCTGATGCTCGGCGCCATGTTCCTGGGCATCACGTGGCTGTCCAACCACTTCGGCATCATGTACACCGGCGAGGGCGAATCGCTGCTGTCCATGCTGGAGCGCCGGATCCTCGGGAACGGCCCGGGACTTCCCCACATCACCTACCTGCTCATGCAGGCCTTCACCATGCTGATCCTCTGCCTGGCGGCCAACACGGCCTACGCGGACTTCCCGCGCCTGGCGGCCATGATGGCCCGCGACGGCTTCCTGCCCCGCCAGTTCTCCAGCCAGGGCGATCGCCTGGTGTTCTCCAACGGCATCTTCATCCTGTCCTTCCTTTCGGGCGTCCTCCTGTGGATCTTCAACGCCCGTGAGCATCACCTGCTGCCGCTCTACGCCGTGGGCGTCTTCCTGGGCTTCACGCTGTCCCAGATGGGCATGGTCCGGCACTGGCTGAAGCTCCGCGGCCGGCGGTGGGTCTTCAAGTCGCTCATCAACGGCGCCGGGGGCCTCACCACCCTGGTCGTGATGACGGTGATCATCCTGACGAAGTTCACCCACGGGGCCTGGGTGGTGGTGCTGGTCCTGCCCCTCATGGTGATGACCTTCTTCAACATCCACCGGCACTACATCCGCGTGAAGTCCATCCTGGCCGGCAGCCGGGCGGACTTCATCACGCCCCGCAAGAACCGCGTGGTGGTGCTGGTCTCCGGCATCCACTCCGGCGTGGTGCAGTCCCTGAACTACGCCAAGGTCATCGCGGACCATGGCGAAGTCGAGGCCCTCACCGTGGACTTCCCCGATGAGCATGGCCGCGACAGCGCGGCCCTGGAGAAGCTGCGCTCCGACTGGCCGCGGTACTGCGAGGGCATCCCCCTGCGGTCCATCCGTAGTCCCTACCGCAAGATCGTGGAGCCCATCGTGGAGGAGCTGGACCGCATGCGCCGCGTGGAGCCGGAGTACACCATCACGGTGATCCTGCCGGAATTCGTCACGGGCCACTGGTGGGCCAACCTCCTGCACAACCAGACCGCCTGGCGCATCAAGGGCACCCTGCTCATGAAGCCCAAGACCGTGGTGATCTCGATCCCCTACCACCTGGAGCCCATACTGGAGTAGCGTTCTGTCCGGGAGACACGGATGCAGAGCTTGAGGCGGATCCTGCTGGGACGTCGGCTCTCCAGCGAAGAGACGCAGCACACCAAGATCAGCAATCCCGTCGCCCTGGCGGTGTTCAGCTCCGACGCCCTGTCCTCCGTGGCCTATGCCACCCAGGAGATCATGGCGTCCCTGTCCAGCACGGTGGGCCACGCCCTCGGGGCCGGGGCCCTGGCCGGGGCCGCGGGCTACGCCATGTTCGGCTGGTCCATCCCGGTGGCCCTGGGCATCGTGGCCCTGCTGGCCATCCTGGCCGTCAGCTACCGGCAGACCATCCTCGCCTATCCCGGCGGCGGTGGCGCCTACATCGTCGCCATGGAGAACCTGGGCGACCTCGCCGCCCTGACCGCCGGGGCATCGCTGCTCCTGGACTACATCCTGACGGTGGCCGTGTCCGTCTCCTCGGGCGTGGCGGCCATCACGGCGGCCCTGCCGGCCCTGGAGGGGCACAACGTCGCCCTGACCCTGGCGGCCATCGGCTTCATCGCCCTCATGAACCTCCGTGGGGTCAAGGAGAGCGGCGGCCTGTTCGCCATCCCCACCTACGGCTTCGTCATCAGCATCCTGGTGGTGCTCGGCTACGGGACGTTGAAGCTGGTGATCGCGGGCGGGCCTTCGCCGGTCCAGGCGCAGGCAGCCGTGGACCAGGGCACGCACCTGGCGGGCCTCACCATGGCCTGGGTGTTCATGCGGGCCTACAGCGCCGGATGCACCGCCCTGACCGGCGTCGAGGCCATCAGCAACGGCACCACCGCCTTCCGGGACCCCGCCGGCCCCAATGCCGCCAAGACCATGCTGTGGATGGTGGGGCTGCTGGCGGTCATGTTCCTGGGGATCACGCTCCTGGCCCACCGGTTCGGCGTGACCTACCAGCACAGCGCGGATCCCGCGGTGGTGGCCGAGACGCTCCTCTCCAAGCTGAACAAGGCCATCCTCGGAGACATCAGCCACGGGTTCCCCAAGCTGGTCTACTACGTGGTCCAGGGCTTCACCTTCGCCATCCTGGTGGTGGCGGCCAACACGGCCTTCGCGGATTTCCCCCGGCTGGCGGCGCTCCAGGCCCGGGACGGGTTCCTGCCCCGCCAGTTCGCGAGCCAGGGCGACCGCCTGGTGTTCTCCAACGGCATCCTCATCCTCTTCTTCTTCTCGGGGGTGCTGGTCTGGCTCTTCCATGCCAATACGGACATCCTGCTGCCCCTCTACGCCGCGGGCGTGTTCATGGGCTTCACCATCAGCCAGACGGGCATGGTGGCCCACTGGCGGAAGGTCCGGGGCCGGCACTGGCACCTGAAGGCGGCCATCAACGGCCTGGGGGCCATCACCGCCTTCGTGGTGCTGCTGGACATCGCCGTCACCAAGTTCATCCACGGGGCCTGGATCGTGATCCTGCTGGTGCCGACCCTGGTGGTGGTGCACTTCAACATCCGCCGTCACTATGTCGGCGTGAAGGGTAAGTTGGCCGCCAGCCGGACGGACGCCACCCTGCCCACCAAGCACCACGCCCTGGTGCTGGTGAACAGCATCCATCGGGGCGTGGTGCAGTCCCTGCTCTACGGCCGCCACGTCGCCGGGGACCGCGTGGAGGCCCTCACGGTGGACCTGGGCTCCGACGGCGTCCGGGAGAGCCGGGCCATGGAGAAGCTGCGGGCGGATTGGACGATCTACGGCATGGGCGTGCCCCTGCGTTGCATCCCAAGCCCCTACCGCAAGGTCGTGGAGCCGATCCTGGCGGAGGTGGAGCGCATCCGGCTCGCGGAACCCGAGCTGGTCCTCACGGTCATCCTGCCGGAGTTCATCGCCCCCAAGTGGTGGCAGCAGTTCCTGCACAACCAGAGCGCCCTGCGCATCAAGGCGGCCCTGCTCGTGAAGCCCGGGGTGATCGTCACATCGGTGCCCATGCATCTGCCCCAGTAGGCCCCGGTAGAAAAGGCGCTCCCCTCAGCGCATCCGGCCCGTGGGGCGCGTCAGCAGCTCCTGGCCGCTGAGCAGCTCCCCCAGGGTCTGGTGCCGGGGGCTCAGCACCATGCAGAGGAAGCTGAGGGGGAAGCAGGCCACCGAGACGAGGTGCACGAGCGAGAAGGTGATGCGCCGCTCCGGGGCGTTCTCGGGCAGGGTCACCCCGAAGGGCGCCATGAGGGGAGACTGGCCTGTGAGCACGAGGGGCGCCATGAAGAGGATCCAGGATGTCGCGAACAGGTAGGGCACCACGAAGGGCCAGGCCCCGGCGAGAAGCCGCAGGGGGGAGATGCCCAGGGCCCAGGCCGGGAGGGTCAGGGCCAGGCCCTGGACGAGGACGAGCAGGAGCGCCTCGGTGGCCTCCACCTTCACCAGGGGCCAGAAGCTGGAGCTGGGATTCTGGATCCCGAGGGTGGCCTGAGGGTGGAACCCGGGAGCGGGGAGGGGATCGCCGGCGTCGGATCGCTGCAGCTCCTCGGGGGCCACCTCCACGGCCACTTCCGGCACCCGGCCCAGGGCCGGGGCGGTCAGGGCCCGGGGGGAGGCCTCGAGGGGCACCTGGGCCAGGGCCGAGGCCTGGAAGAGCATGGGACGGCCCTGTCTCGGCGGCGCCAGGGCCAGGCCGCACTCCGGGCACTCCGCCGCGAGGGGGGAGAGGCGGGTCTGGCAGCTGGGGCAGGTGCGCCGGGTGGAGGCGGTCATCATGCACCACTATCGGGCAGGGACCCCCGGGAGGGAAGCCGGCCGGAACGCGACGCGCCCCGGCGGAGCCGGGGCGCGAAGAAGTCAGGCAACCTGGACTAGAGGACGTTCACGGCCTTCCAGGCGGTGTTCACGGTGCTGTATTCCACGGAGGCGGCGCCGTAGAGGTCGGCGGCGGCGCTCAGGGTGGCGGTGCGGGCGCCGGCGTAGTTGGTGCTGCTGGTCATGTAGACCGTGAGGGCGCGATACCAGATGCGGGCGGCCTTGTCGTTGCCCAGGCCGGCGATGCTGGTGACGCCGTTGGCCATGGGGGACTGGATACCATCCGAGAAGGTGTCGATCTGGCTGCCGTGGGCCAGGAGGAAGAAGAAGTGGTTCGCCACGCCGGAGCTGTAGTGGACGTCCAGGCGGCCGAGGGTCTTGGACCAGGCGTCGGGGCTCTTGCCGTCCAGGCTGGGCTTGTGCATGAAGCGCAGGGGCCGGTAGTAGCTGGCGGTGGCCAGCTGCTCGCCGATGTAGTAGTTGGCGGCGGGCACGGCCTTGCTGGTGGAGGGCGTGGGGGTGGTGGTGCCCGTCCAGTAGACGTTGATGGTCGAGGTGATGTTGCTGTAGTTGGGCACGGTGGTGGTGCCGCCCCCGTGGGCCATGAACTCGACCATGGTGCCGAAGATGTCCGAGTTGGCTTCGTTCAGGCCGCCGGACTCACCGCGGTAGGTGAGGTTGGCGGTGCGGGCGCAGACGCCGTGGCTCATCTCGTGGCCGGCCACGTCGATGGATTCGAGGGACTTGAAGGAGGAGCCGTCGCCGTAGGTCATGCAGAAGCAGCTGTCGGACCAGAAGGCGTTGTCGTAGGCGCTGCTGTAGTGCACGCGGCTGTAGGTGGCGGTGCCGTTCCCGTCGATGCCGTTGCGGCCGAAGATGTTCTTGTAGAAGTCGTAGGTGAGGCCCACGCCGTAGTGCGCGTCGACAGCCGCGGTCTGGCCATTGGCGGAGGTGGTGCTGGCGCCGGAGACGTAGTTGGCGCCGTCGCCCCAGGTGTTGTCGGCGTCGGTGTAGGTGGTGCCGTTGCCGGTGGTGGCGTGGTTCAGGTCGCGGGTGTCGAAGTTCATGCCGCGGACCGTGTCCCGCAGCTCGTAGCCGCTGGCCAGGCTATTGGTGTTCAGGGCCACCACGCCGGAGTACTGGCTGTTGCCGGTGCCGTTGGCCGCGGCGGTGTGGAGGGTGCTCCACTGCTCCAGGATGGCGCCGCTGTGGGCGTCCACGAGGAAGTCGGTGTGGCGGGTCTCCTCGGCGCCGTTCTCCAGCTCCGTGTGGATGTGGTAGGCCAGGGTGGGCTGGCCGACGTTCACCACCACCAGCTCGGAGGTGGGCGTGTGGGTGTAGGCGCCCTTGGGGGCCAGGGACTGGTGGGCCACGGCCAGGGCCTCGGAGGCGCCGAGGGTGGGCGTGACATTCAGGTTGAGGCCGCGGACCAGGGCGTCCGTGCGGCCGGTGACGGCGCCGCCCTTCATGTGGACGATGGTCTCGCCCTCGAACACGCGCACGCCCTTGTAGAACTGGTTCATGCGGATGTGGGCCTCGCCGGTGGCCTCCTCGAAGACGTTCTTGGTGGCGAAGCCGGCATTCCGGTCCAGGCCCAGCTGGAAGACGCGGGCGTCCAGGTGGCGGGCCGCCTCGTTGGCGAGGGAGCTGTCCACGGGACGGGCGGCGAAGGCCGGGACCACCAGAAGGGCGGCGGCGGCAAGGCGAAGGGTGAGGCGGGATGGCATGATGACCTCCAGGGAGTCTAAGCTCCGGATGGGTGGATGGGGATGACAAGGACTGGGGTGCGTGAATGAATCCTAGGTGGCAGAAGGCAAATCATCCCTGTTAAGAGTTATGAATTTTTATGAGAATCAATTCTATTTGCGAGGTTTGGGGAGGCCCCTGTCACCATCGGGGGATCGAGCCACTCCGGTTTTCCCCCCTTGTTTCTGCTGACGCTCTGGCCCACCTGAGGACCCCACGATGACCTCCGCGATTCCCGGTGCCTTCCATCCGAGCACCCGGCTCTACCGGTTCACGATCCTGATCTTCATCAGCCTGCTGGTGCTGGGGAGCTACTTCGCCTATGACAGCATCGGGGCCCTCGAGACAACGCTGATGCGGGAGCTGAACCTCGACCGGAGCACCATCGGCAACCTCTATACGGCCTATTCCGTGGCCGCCATCGCCATCGTGTTCTTCGGCGGCATGCTCTACGACAAGCTGGGACCCCGCAAGGCCAGCCTGCTGTTCAGCACCCTCGTCTTCCTGGGCGCGGTCATCGTGGCGGTGGCGAAGGGCAAGTGGATGCTCATCTTCGGGCGGCTGATCTTCGGCGCCGGCTCCGAATCCCTCATCGTGGTCCAGAGCGCCATCATCAGCCGCTGGTTCAAGGGCAAGGAGATGGCCATGGCCTTCGGGATCGCGCTGACCCTCAGCCGCGTGGGCACGCTGTTCTCCTTCAACACCGAGGAGCTCATCGCGGACCACTTCCACAGCTTCCGCACGGCCCTCTGGGCGGCGGCCCTGCTCTGCCTCTTCTCCGTGGTCTGCAACCTGGTCTTCGTCGCCATGGACCGGCACGGCGAGCGCGAGCTGTCCCTGCCGAAGGCCGGCGCCGGCGACAAGATCGTCTTCTCCGACCTCAAGAAGTTCACCTCGTCCTACTGGTTCGTGGTGCTGCTCTGCGTGACCTTCTACAGCGCCATCTTCCCGTTCACCGCCCTCTCCACGGACATGTTCCACGACAAGTGGGGGATCCCCCTGGTCAGCGCCTCGAACGGCGGGTTTCTGACCCGGGTCTTCTACAACTTCACCCACATGTTCAGCACCGCGCCGGGGATCACGAGCATCGCCATCGCCGCCTCGATGTTCTTCGCGCCCTTCGCCGGGGACCTGGTGGATCGCCTGGGCCGGCGCGCCTCCTTGATGGTGGTGGGCTCCCTGCTGATGATCCCGGCCCACCTCCTGATGGGCATCACCCACTGGAGTCCCATCCCGATGATGGTGATGCTGGGCGCGGCTTTCGTGCTGGTGCCCGCCGCCATGTGGCCTTCCGTGCCCCTGGTGGTGGAGGAGAACCGCGTGGGTACGGCCTTCGGCCTGATGACGGCCATCCAGAACCTGGGCCTGGGGCTGTTCCCCTACCTCAACGGCAAGCTGCGGGACGTGACGGGGAGCTACACCGCCACCCAGATCATGTTCGCGGGGCTGGGGTTGGCGGGGCTCGTCTTCGCCTTCCTGCTGCTGCGGGCGGACAAGCGGCATGGCGGCGTCCTGGAGGCCGGATCCTCCAAGGCCTAATCCGTCCGGGAGAGCCGGAGTAGACTGGAAACCCTTTCCGGAGCGCCCATGACCTGCTGGCGGAGGACCCTCGCACACCTGGCCGGTGGCTTGGCGCTCCTGGCGGCCCTGATGGCCCCGCTGGCCTGCGGTCCCGAGGCCGCGCCCCCGACCCAGCCATCGGTCCAGCCGCCGGCCCAGGTGCGGCAGACTCCGCCGAACGACTCGATTCCCGCGCCGGCCCGGGAGACCCTGGCCTACGTCCGCCAGCACGGCTACGCCCCGCCGGGGTACATCGGGGGGCGCGTCTTCGGGAACTACGAAGGGGCGCTGCCCCGCTACGACGCCCGCCGCAAGCGCATCGAGTACCGGGAGTGGGACGTGCACCCCAAGGCCGAGGGGCGCAACCGCGGCGCCGAGCGCCTGGTGACCGGCAGCGACGGCCGCGCCTGGTACACGGCGGATCACTACCGCACCTTCACCGAGGTGAAGTGATGACCGGGGTGGACTGGTCCTTCCTGGCCTCGACCCAGCGGCCCCGCGTGCATGTGTGGTCCGGGTCCGCCTCGGCCCTGGTGGACGCCGCGCCTGCGGAGACGGGCCGGATGCTCCGCTGGCTGCGGGGCGACCGCATGCGGACCCGCCGGGGGCTGCTGGATGAATGGGCGGCCGCGGCTCAGTTTCCGCCCCACTTCGGCGGCACCTGGGACAGCCTGCGGGACTGCCTCTCGGACCTGCCGGAGGGCGGCGCCTTCCTGGTGCTGGAGGCGGACCAGCTCCTTCAGGACGCGCCGCCGGAGGACGGGGTCACGCTGATGGCCGTCCTGGCCGACGCCGCCGAGGACCTGGCCCCCCAGCCCTTCCACCTGGTGCTCCAGGTGGATCCCGCCCGTCGGGGCGACCTGGTGGCCGGCCTGCGGGCCCTGAACGTGGCCTACGGCGACCTTTAGGGCCTGACGACCCTAGAACTGGGCCCTGAAGGCCTCGAAGGCCTGGCGCAGGTCCGCCAGTTCCTCGCGCAGCGAGGCGACCTCGGCTTCCAGCTGCTCCACCCGCCCGGGCGCGCCGGGAACGGCGGGCCTGGCGGGAGCGGCCTCGGCCGCCACCGGGCCCGCGAGCAGGTGCGCCACCCTTGCCTCCCGCGCGCCCGGGGCCCGGGTCAGGCGCACGGCCAGGGGTGGCTCGGCTTCCATCAGGGCCGCCAGGCAGCCCTCCAGCTCCGCCAGGTCTGGGAAGGCGTACATGCGCTTCGTGTTCGTGCGCAGCTCGCCGGGTGTCTGCGGGCCCCGCAGCAGCAGTTCCGCCAGCAGGGCCGCCTCCTGCACGGAGAGGTTCCAGGTGGGCTTGGCCGTGTGGGCGAACTTGAGCACCCGGCCCGGCCAGGTCTCCACCAGGCCTCGCGCCATGAGCGCATCCGCCGCCGCCTGGACTTCGGCTTCCGACACCGCCAGCACGGGCTCGCGGTTGCTGGACTGGTTGCAGGCGTTCACCAGGGCGTTCAGCGAGAGCGGGTACACGTCCGGCGTGCTGAGCTGCTTCTCCAGCAGGCAGCCGAGGATACGGCATTCCAGGGGGGCGAGGTCGACATCGGGCATGGAGGCATTATGCCCCGGCGGGGAGCCGGCCCAGATCCTCCAGCAGGGCCCGCTGGGTGGCGGGGCTGAGCGGGGTGCCGGCCGCGAGCTCCGGCAGGTCCACCACCAGGCCCGCGGGAACGCGGTCGCCCACGGGGAAGAGGAGAAACTGCACGGAGGAGAGGCGCGCCTCGTCCATCTGGGCCGCATCGAAGCGGGCCGCCTCGCGGCTGCCGTCCGTGAAGGTCAGGTGCAGGTGGCCCGGGAGGCCCCGCCAGCGTCGGAGGAGCACGGGACGCAGGGCCGCGTCGGGGATCTCGATGAGCAGGGTGCAGCCCAGCTCCCCCTCGCCGCCGAGAACGGCGTTGTAGGTGTCCAGCTCGTGCCGGATATCCGATTCGCGCACCATCTGCTCGGCCCGCACCATCTCCAGGATCTGGTAGCGGATGGTCTCCCGGTTCTCGAAGAGCAGGGTGAGGTGCTCGCCCAGGTGGACCCGCCGCAGGTCCTTGGCGGCCATGGCCGAGGCCCGGATGGTGTCCCGCCGCTCGGTGTAGGTGAGGAAGTCCAGGATCTCGGAACGGTCGACCCGCGCCGTCATGGTGTCTCCGGGGCGAGGGGGCTCGGGAACCCGTCCTTGCGGTAGGCCCGGGCCAGGATGGTCATGGGATGGAGGGCCCGCCGTCCGGCATGCTGCTCGAACTGCATGCCCGCCAGGGGGCACTCCGTGGCCCAGACCGTCGCTTCCTCCGCGGCCTGCATGCCCGCGAAGGCCTTCTGGCCCACGCGCCGGCTGGCCTCGTAGGTCTCCGCGCGCATGGCGTAGGTGCCGTCGTGGCCGCAGCACTCCATCACGGAGACGATGGAGACGCCGGGGATCCTCTTCAGCAGGTCGCGACCCTTGAAGCCCACCCGCTGGGCGCGGAGGTGGCAGGGCGCGTGGTAGGCGATGGGGCCCGGGCTGGATTCGAAGCTCCAGTTGGCCCGGGGCTCGTTCCGGATGGACCAGAGGAACTCCGCCGGGTCGCGGACGGCGGCGGCGAGCTTCTTCGCGCGCTCGCGGTCCTCGCCCTCCAGCAGCTCCGGGTACTCCTGGCGCAGCATCATGGCGCAGGTGGGGTTGATGGCGAGCACCAGCGAGCCTGCCTCCACGTGGGGCATGAGGGCGTCCAGGTTGGCGTGGGCCTGCTTCCGGAGGCTCTCCAGGTCGCCGTGCTCCCAGGCGGGCATGCCGCAGCACTGGAGCCCCTTCACGCACCCCGCCCTGCAGCCGTTCTTCTCCAGCACCTCCAGGGTGTCCTTGCCGAGCTGGGGCTCGTTGTTCTGCACGATGCAGGTCTGAAAGAGCACGGCCTCGGCGCCGGGCTTGGCCTGGATGCGCCCGCTCTTTTCGGCCCAGGCCTCGAAGGTGGCGGAGGCGAAGTCCGGCAGGTGGGCGTCCCGGTGGATGCCCAGCGTCTTCTCCATGAACCAGCGATGGATCGCCACCCGGTTCATGGTGTTGGCCAGGCCGAAGGAGGTCCGAGCCAGCTTCGCGGAGAGGTCCGGATCGCCCAGGAGCTTGTCCCGGAGCGTGCCGCCCTCGCGCTTCCGGCGCTGGGCCTGGTAGCGATGGACGAGTCTGGGGAAGTCCAGGGCGAAGGCGTGGCCCTCCCGGGGCGTGTAGGGGCACTGCACCTCGCAGAGCTTGCACTGGAAGCAGTCGTCCATGATGCCGTCGCGCTCCTCCTTCGAGAGGGCGCGCACATCACCGTGGTGCTTCTGATCCAGCAGGGCGAAGAGGCCCGGAAAGGCGTCGCAGTACTTGAAGCACATGCGGCAGCCGTGGCAGATCTCGAAGGCCCGCTCCACCTCCTCCTTCAGCAGCGCCTCGTCCCAGTAGCGGGGATCCGTAGCGTCGTAGGTGGTACCCTTCCCAGCCACGTAGCTGATGCGCTCCCCCGGCGTGGTGTGCGGGCGCACGTGGTCGTCCACTTCGTAGCGCTCGGCCATGCGTCACCTCGAAAGAATTCGGAACGCGGAGAGCGCGAAGGACGCCAACCAAGGCCTTCTATTCGCGGTTCTTCGCCCTGTTCGCGCCCTTCGCGTTCCGACTTTCAGCTGATGGACTCGAGCATCTTCTGGAAGCGGCCGGCGTGGCTCTTCTCGGCCTTGGCCAGGGTCTCGAACCAGTCGGCGATCTCGGCGAAGCCCTCCTCGCGGGCGGTCTTGGCCATGCCCGGGTACATGTCCGTGTACTCGTGGGTCTCCCCGGCGATGGCGGACTTGAGGTTCAGGGCGGTGTCGCCGATGGGCAGGTCCGTGGCGGGATCGCCCACGGCCTTCAGGTAGTCCAGGTGCCCGTGGGCGTGGCCGGTCTCACCGTCGGCGGTCTCCTTGAAGTTGCCGGCCACCTCCGGGTAGCCCTCGATGTCGGCCACCTTGGCGAAATAGAGGTAGCGGCGGTTGGCCTGGGATTCGCCCGCGAAGGCGTCCTTGAGGTTCTGGTGGGTGCGGGTGCCTTTCAGCTTGGTCATGGCTCCTCCGGGATCGGGTCCCCAACATAGGTCCGACGGGACCACCGGGCCGATACTTCTTCCGGATCGTGTTGATAGGCTGACCCTATCAGGTGATGACCTGGAGCTTGGATTTCCCGATCGCTGATGCCATGCTCGGCGCCCATGGCGCGGGCTTCGGACCTTTCCCTCCGGCAGCTGGAGTACCTGGTGGCCCTGGCGGACACCCTGGGCTTCCACCGGGCCGCGGAGCGGGTCCATGTCTCCCAGCCCTCCCTCAGCGCGCAGATCCAGCAGATCGAGGCCACCCTGGGCCTGCGGCTCTTCGAGCGGGACCACCGCCGCGTGCTCCTCACGCCCGCGGGCGAGGCGGTGGTGGCCCGAGCGCGCCGCATCCTACGGGAGGCCCAGGACCTCCTGGCCTCGGCCCAGGCCTGGCGGGATCCCTTCCAGGGCACCTGGCGCCTGGGGGTCATCCCCACGGTGGCGCCCTACCTGCTGCCGGAGGTGCTGCCCGTCCTGGCGGCCGCGCACCCGGACCTGCGCCTGAAGCTGCGGGAGGAGCGCACGCCCGTCCTGCTGGCGGATCTGGCCGCGGGGGGCCTGGAGGCGGCCATCCTGGCGGAAGGCAGTGATCTCGGCGACCTGGCGCGCGTGCCCCTGCGGGAGGACCCCTTCCTGCTGGCGGCGCCCCTTCACCATCCCGTGGCCCGGAAGGCCCAGGTGAGCCTGAGGGACCTGGCGGGTCAGCCCCTCCTCCTGCTGGAGGATGGCCATTGCCTGCGGGGCCAGGCCCTGGCCTTCTGCGGCGAGGCCGGGGCCCGGGAGGTGGATTTCCGGGCCTCCAGCCTGCCCACCCTGGTGCAGATGGTGGCTGCGGGCCTGGGCCTCACCCTGCTGCCCGGCCTCTGCATCCCGGTGGAAGCGAGCCGCGCGCCGCTGGCCCTCCGTCCCTTCAGCCGCCCGGCGCCGGGGCGCACCCTCGTGCTGGCCTGGCGGCGGGAGTCGCCCCTGGCCGAGGCTCTGGGCACCTTCGCGGAGGATCTGCGGAAGGCCTGGCCGGAAGCCCGCTAATGGCCGCCTATCGCCCCACCACACCCACGACCGGGCTGCTGGCGCTGGCATAGAGGCGCTTGGGCATGCGGCCGCTCTCGAAGGCCAGGCGCCCCGCCTGCACGGCGTGGTCCATGGCCTGGGCCATCTTGGTGGGCTCGCCCGCCTCGGCCACGGCGGTGTTGAGCAGCACGCCGTCGGCACCCAGCTCCATGGCCAGCGTCGCGTCCGAGGCCGTGCCCACGCCGGCGTCCACGATCATGGGCAACTGGTAGGCCTCCACCACCTCTTTGATCAGGAGCAGGGTCATGGGGTTCTGCACGCCCAGGCCCGAGCCGATGGCGCTGCCCAGGGGCATCACCGCCGCGCAGCCCACGTCGCAGAGCTTCTTGGCCAGGATGGGATCGGCGTTCACGTAGGGCAGCACCGTGAAGCCTTCCTTCACGAGGATCTTGGCGGCTTCCAGGGTCTCCTCGTTGTCGGGATAGAGCGACTTCTGGTCGCCGATGACCTCCAGCTTCACCCAGGGGGTGTCCAGGGCCTCGCGGGCCAGGCGGGCCACGCGGAGGGCCTCCTCGCGGGTATAGCAGCCGGCGGTGTTGGGCAGGAGGGTGATGTCCTTGGGGATCCAGTGGAGGATGTTGTCCTCGCCCTTGGCGTTCAGATCGAAGCGGCGCACGGCCAGGGTGACCATCTCCACCCGCGCGGCCCGGTAGCAGGCCTGCATGGTGGCGAAGTCCTTGTACTTGCCCGTGCCGAGGACGAGGCGGTTGCTGAAGGTCTTGCCGGCGATGACGAGGGACATGGGGTGCTCCGAGGCTCCAGTGTACCCTCAGGGCCCCTGGGCGCCCTGGACGGTCAACGTCAGGCTCCGCTCGCCCATGGGGCCCCGGAAGATCACCTGCACCGTCAGGGGCGCGCGGGAGTCTGGACCGCGGAGGAAGATCAGCCCTCTTCGGGTCTCGCTGGCCGCCAGCCGGCCCGGGGCCCAGGCCTGCTCGCGGAAGAAGGCTTCCAGACGCCGATTGCTGCGGGCGGCGACGATGGCGTTGGACACGCCGATGCAGGCGCCGGCGATGGTCAGCCCCTGGAAGACTGCTTGATCGGAAATAACCACGGGACCGCTGCTGGACCTCCCCGCGGCCCCCAGGCTGGCCAGGCCCGGGAGGAGTGGGTAGAGGAGGTAGGCGAGGCTCCGTTGTTTCACGAGCGTCGTTGCGGCCTCCGGCGGAAGGGCCGTGGCTCCCGCCGGGAGGTCCAGGCGCAGGATCTCGAGGTCGGCCGAAGAGGTGTTCTCGAGGGTCAGGGCCAGGACGCGCAGGTTCGCCCGAAGGGCCTTCCGCTCGTACCTTGAGTTGTCGCCCCAGGGCTGCGGCGCCAGGTGCCCAGCAAGGCCTTCACCCCGGACACTCGCGGGAGGCGTGGCGAGGGTCACAGGCCGGTAGATCCGGGCGCACCCCAGGGCCCCGATGATCGCAAGCAGGGTGCAGAGCAGCGTTCTCATGGAGCCTCCCGGAGAGGCTGGGATCAGGCGGGATGGGGTCGGGGCCAAGGCGGCAGTGCGGAGGCGAGGCCCAGGAAACCGCCCCACTGGTGGGCGGCGGTGAGGGTCTGCCAGCCTTCAGGGTGGAGCAGGAAACTGCCCCCGAAGGCCGCTTCGGCGCCCAGTTTCAGCGCCAGGCCCCCGAGCATCAACAGACCCAGGGGTGATGACTCCTGCCGCCCCGCCAGCCGCAGGCCCGCCAGGGCCCAGAGGGCGCAGGCCAGGCCCGAGGCGCCGCGGTACTCGCCGCCACCCAGGGAGGGGAGGAGGAGCAGGCTCAGCAGGGGCGGGAGGACGAGCATCGCCAGGGCCAGCCGCCGCCGGTCGCGGGGGGCGGCCAGGATCCAGGGCACGGCCAGGGCCACGGCATTGGCCAGGGCGTGCTCCCAGCCGAAGTGGACCAGATGCCCGGTCCAGAGTCGCCAAGGCTCCCGCAGGGCCTCGGCGGTGAGGGCGAGAGCGTCCATCAGGCCCGCCGGAACCGCAGGGCGAGCCCGAGGATGAGGAGGGCGCCCAGGGCCTCGATCCATCCGAAACTGCCGCCGAAGTTCCGCCCGCCGCTCTGGCGCAGGGACACGCCCTGGCGGTCCACCACGTCCACGTCCTTGCGCTCGCCCCGGGCCACCTCGGCCTTGAAGGCGCCCACCTCGGCGTCGAGGTTCTTGGCCAAGTCGCCCATGGCCAGCTCCAGGCCCTTCGCCGAGTGCTCGCGCAGCTGCTTCTCGCGGTAGGCCCAGGTGGAGCTGCCCTTGACCTGGCTCTGGCCGGGGGCGCGCAGCAGGAAGGTGTGGCTGGCCACGTCGTAGACCGCGGCGTCGATGAGGGTGTTCGTGTCGTTGGCGTCGCCGGGCAGCACGTAGGCGCCCACGATGGAGAGGTAGGTGAAGCTGTACCAGCGGGGGTCGGTGTTCTGCACCTGGTCCACGCTCACCAGGGCCATGACGTCCACGCCGTACATCCGGGCCACCTGGTCCATGTTCTCGAAGCCGCCGCCCGGGCGGAGGTAGGCGCTGGGGACGAGCTTGATCTCGGAGATCCAGGGCCGGTCCTGGAAGCTCCGCTTCACCACGTCCAGAAGCTGCTTCTCCTGGCCCGGGGCCATGAGGTTCTGGACCCGCCAGGAGGCCGTGCCGCCCGGGACGAAGGCCACCCCCAGCTTCAGGGGCAGCTTGAGGCGGGCCCCGGCGGGGTTCGGCATGGGGGCGGCCTTCTCCTTCGGATAGAGATAGTCCATGAGGCTGCTGCGGCGGACGTGTGTCTCCGGCATGTTGCAGCCGAGGAAGGCCAGGAGGGCCAAGGCGGCGGCGAGGAAGGGGCGGCGGGACATCGGAACTCCTTGGGAACCGCACTCAATACGCATGCGTATGGATGCCATACGGTATGGTATGGTAAGCTGCCCTGTTCACCTGTCAAGGCCGCCATGCCCGCTCCCCGCAAGAAGCCCCGCCGCCCCGCCGAGCCCCTGTCCCCTGAGGTCTGGGTGAAGGCGGCTCAGGCCCTCATCATCCGGGAGGGCGTGTCGGCCGTGGCGGTGGAGCCGCTGGCCCAGGCGCTGGGGGTCACGAAGGGAAGCTTCTACTGGCACTTCGACAGCCGGGACGCCCTCATCAAGGCGGCTCTGGCGGACTGGGAGCAGGACCAGAGCGCCGATGTGGTGACCCGCTATGGGGGCATCGCCGACCCCCGACGGCGCCTGCGGGTGCTGCTCTTCGCAGCCTTCGAGGACGTGGAGAACGGCCTCTTCTTCGCGGCCCTGGCGCTTTCCGGCGAGGACCCCCGCGTGGTGCCCTTCCTCCGCCGCGCCACGGAACGCCGCCTGACCTTTGGCGCCGAGGCCTTTCGGGCGCTGGGGCTGACGGAAACCGAGGCGCGCCAACGGGCCCTGCTGGCCTACGCCGCCTACGCGGGGTACTTCCAGCTGCTGCGGGCCACGCCCAAGGCGGTGAAGGAAGTGACGGACCTCAGCGGCTATGTGCGGCAGCTGGCGGACGCCCTGGTGCCCGCGCGGGCCCCAAGGAGGACTTGAACTCCGGCGCCGGTGGGCGTTCCATGGAGCCATCCCACGGTGATCCATGGCCGCCATCCTGATCGTCCCCGGCTATCAGAACTCGGGCCCCGGCCACTGGCAGAGCCTGTGGGAGGGCAGCCTGAGGGACGCGAAGCGGGTGGAGATGCCCAACTGGGAGTTCCCCCACAAGGTGGACTGGGTGGAGGCCCTGGACGAGGCCATCGCCGGTTGCACGGAACCGCCCATCCTCGTGGGCCACTCGCTGGGCTGCCTGGCGATCGTCCACTGGGCGAAGGACCATGACCGCGAGATCCGAGGAGCCCTCCTGGCGGCGCCCTCGGATGTGGAGCGTCCGGACGCGATGCCGGTCCTGCGAGGCTTCGCGCCGATCCCCCGACAGCGGCTGCCCTTCCCGGCCATCCTGGCCGCCTCGTCGGATGATCCCTTCCTGGCGCCGGCCCGGGCCCACACCCTGGCCTCGGATTGGGGGGCCCGGCTGGTGGACCTGGGACCCTGCGGGCACCTGAACCTGGCCTCGGGCCACGGCCCCTGGCCCCGGGGCGAGGGCCTGCTGGCCGACATCCGTTAGCGGGTTGCGGAAGGGGCCCCCGGCATGGGAAGGTGGAGGTTCCGATGGAGGAGCGGTCCCCATCAGTACTGGCGGCGAGGGCGATGAACCCGATGACCCGGTGGGAAAGGGGAGGATCGCCGAAGGGTTCGCGAATCATCGGCGCGGCCCCTGGACGTCGAGGCGAAAGCCCGGCGGCTGTCGTGCCGGTCACCCGGCGCGGAGGGCCTGAGGCGCGGCGGTGGGATCCTTCCCCCCGCGTTCCTGATGGCACCGTCGGCCCGCCGAGGTTTCCATGAACGCCACCCCCGCTGATCTCCGAAGCTGGCTCACCGGCAGCCTCCAGCGGCTCTGTGCGCGCGAGACGACCTCGGGCCAGGAGGACGCGGGCCTGCCGGAGCTGCGGGAGCTTCTCCGGGAACTCGGCGCCACGGTGGTGGAGCAGCCCGTGGCCGAGGGCCGCACCAACGTGCTGGCCACCTGGGGCCGGCCGAAGGTCCTCTTCTCCACGCACCTGGACACGGTGCCGCCCCACCTGCCGCTCCGCCTGGAGGGCGAGGTCTTCCATGGCCGGGGGGCCTGCGACGCCAAGGGCCAGATCGCGGCCCAGCTCGGCGCTGTGAAGAGGCTCCTGGCCGAGGGCCGCGAAGGCCTGGCCTGGCTGGGGGTGGTGGGCGAGGAGACGGACAGCGCCGGGGCCACCGCGGCCCTGGGCCTGGCGGACCGGCTGCGGGACCTGCGGGTCCTCGTCAACGGCGAGCCCACGGACCTGAAGCTGGCCACGGGCCAGCGCGGGGCCCAGCACCTGCACCTCCGCTGCGCGGGTCGCGCCGCCCACAGCGGCAGCCCCGAGCTGGGCCACGACGCCGCCTGGCCCCTGCTGGACTGGCTCCAGCGTCTGCGCGACCAGCCGCGCCCCGTGGACCCGGCGCTGGGCCCGGAGGTCTGGAACCTGGGCATCCTCCGCGCGGGTGAGGCCCTCAATTCCGTGCCCGCGGCGGGGGAAGCCCGGCTCATGATCCGCACCCTGCCCGGGAGCACCTTCGTGGAGGAAGCCCGGCGCCTGGCCCCGCCCGAGGGCACCCTGGCCCTCACACTGGACGAGCCGCCGGACCGCTATCCCGAGATCCCCGGCTTCGAGCGGGCCCCCATGCCCTTCGGCTCCGACGCCCCCACCCTGCGCGCCCTGGTGCCGGACCGCACCGTGGTGCTGGCAGGGCCCGGCAGCATCCGCGTGGCGCACACGCTGGAGGAACGCCTCAGCCTCGCCGACCTCGAGGCGGGCGTGGCGCTCAACCACCGATTGGCCTTGCACTTCCTGGGAGACTGAACCATGACCGCCAAAATCCCCGCCACCGTCCTGGGCGCCGAGGCTCCGACTCCGCAAGCGCAGTCGCGAAGCGGCAAGCGCGCGGGAGTGCGGCGCGGTGCGCCGCACGTCAGGCGGAGGGCGTAGCCGGTGGCGCAGCACAACACGAATTTGGGACAGGAGAACCTCATGACCGCCAAAATCCCCGTCACCGTCCTGGGCGCCACCGGCGTCGTCGGCCAGCGCTTCGTGCGCCGGCTGGCCAACCATCCCCTCTTCCGCGTGGAGCATCTGGCCGCCAGCGAGCGCAGCGCCGGCAAGCGCTACCGCGACGCCTGCGCCTGGCGCCTGGACGGCGAACCCTACGGCGGCCTGGGCGACCAGGTCATGGCCGAGGGCACGCCGGAGTTCGCCCTCTCGCCCGTGGTCTTCAGCGCCCTGGACACGGGCCCGGCCAAGGAGCTGGAGCCCGAGTTCGCCCGGGCCGGGGCCATGGTGTTCTCCAACGCCGCGGCCTTCCGCATGTCGCCGGAGGTCCCGCTGCTGGTGCCCGAGGTGAACGCGGACCACCTGGGCCTTCTGGACGTGCAGCGCCACCACCACGGCTGGAGCGGCGGGATCGTCACCAACGCCAACTGCACGGCCACCGTGCTGGTCATGGCGCTCGCGCCCCTGCAGCGGGCTTTCGGCATCGAGGCCGTGATGATGACCTCCATGCAGGCCATCAGCGGCGCGGGCTATCCCGGCGTGGCCAGCCTGGACATCCTGGGCAACGTCATCCCCTTCATCCGCAACGAGGAGCCCAAGGTGGAGGAGGAGACCCCGAAGATGCTGGGCCGCTTCACGGGCAAGGAGGTGGAGCTGGCGCCCATGTTGGTGAGCGCCCTCTGCCACCGCGTGCCCGTCATCGAAGGCCACACGGAGGCCGTGAGCCTGAAGCTGAAGGGCAACCCGTCCCTGGAGGCCGTGCGGGACGCCTGGCTGAGCTGGCGGCCCGAGCCTCAGCAGCTCAAGCTCTTCTCCGCGCCGCCGGTGCCCATCCATGTCCACACCCTGGAGGACCGCCCCCAGGTGCGCCGCGACGTGGAGAAGGATGAGGGCATGAGCGTCCACGTGGGCCGCCTGCGGCCCTGCCCCATCCTCGGCGTGAAGTTCGCGCTGCTGGGACACAACACGGAAAGAGGCGCCGCTGGCGGCAGCATCCTCAATGCGGAACTCGCCCACGCGAAGGGGTACCTCCGATGATCGTCCTCAAGTTCGGCGGCAGCAGTGTGGCCGACGCGGCCTGCATGCGGCAAGTGGCGGGCCTGGTGAAGACGGCGCTTCCGCAGGCGCCCCTGGTGGTGCTGTCCGCCATGGGCAAGACCACCAACGGCCTCTTCGATGCCGCCAAGGCGGCCGAGGCCGGCGACCTGGGCGGGGCCATGGAGCGCCAGCGCAAGCTCATGGCCGCTCACCGGAAGGCGGCGGAGGATCTCTTCGCCGGCGCGGTGCCGGAGGATCTGGACGCGGCCCTGACGGAGCTCTTCGGGGAGCTGGAGCTGCTGCTCCGGGGCGTGGCCATGCTGCGGGAGCTGAGTCCCCGCAGCATGGACGCCATCGCCTCCCTGGGTGAGCGCCTGTCCACGCGGATCTTCGCGGCCTTCGTGGGCGGTGCCTGGGTGGACGCCCGCACCGTTCTGCGCACGGACGCGGTCTTCGGCGAGGCGGCCCCGCAGCCGGAGGCCATCAGGGCCCTGGCGGCGGCGCACCTGAAGCCGCTGGTCGGGCCGGGCCGGTCCGTCATCACCCAGGGCTACATCGGCGCCACGGAGGACGGCCTCACCACCACCCTCGGCCGCGGCGGCAGCGACTTCTCCGCCGCGCTCTTCGGCGCCGCCCTCGGGGCGGCCGAGGTGCAGATCTGGACAGACGTGGAAGGCGTGCTCACCTGCGATCCCCGCATCGTTCCCGAGGCCCTGCCCATCCCTGAGCTGAGCTTCGCGGAGGCCGCCGAGCTGGCGGCCTTCGGCGCCAAGGTGCTCCACCCGGCCACCATCCAGCCCGCCGTGGAGGCCCGCATCCCGGTGACCGTGCGGCATACGCAAAAGCCGGAGGGCCGCTTCACCACAATCTCCGCCGAGGTCCGCACGGGCCGGCCCATCACGGCCCTGGCCAGCCGCGGCCCCGTGACGGTGCTCACGGTGAGCAGTTCCCGCATGCTGGCCCAGAGCGGCTTCCTGGCCCGCCTCTTCGAGGTGTTCGGGCGGCGCGGCGTGAGCGTCGACCTGGTGGCCACCGCCGAGGTGAGCGTCTCCCTCACAGTGGAGGCGGACATGCCCCTGAAGGCGCTCATCAAGGACCTCTCGGCCTTCGCTACGGTGGAGGTGAACGAGGACAGGGCCATCATCGCCGCCGTGGGCGAGCGCCTGAAATCCACGCCGGGCCTGGGCGCGCGCCTGCTCTCGGCCCTGGGTGACATCAACGTGGAGATGATCAGCATGGGCGCCAACGAGATCAACCTGAGCCTCGTGGTGCGCCGGGAGCAGGGCGACGAGGCCCTGCGCCGCCTCCACAAGGTGTTGGTGGGAGGGGCGCCGTGACCCTCCGTCTCGGGCTCTTCGGGAAGGGCCGCCTGGGCTCGGCCATCGCGGCCGAGGCCGGGCAGGCCCTGGCCTGGCACGTCGGCCGGGGCGAGACCCCGGACGTCGGGGCCGGCGTAGCCAATGTGGTCATCGATGCCAGCGTGGCCGAGGCCGTGGCGGCGCACCTGGCCTGGGCCCTGGAGACAGGCACGGACCTGGTGATCGGCACCACCGGCTGGTCCATGCCCGATCTCGAGATCCGGGTCGCCGGCCGCATCGGCGTGCTGACCGCCTCGAACTTCTCTCTGGCCGTGGCCCTGATGGCCCGGATGGCCACCGTGCTGGGCCGCTTCGCCGCCCTGGATCCCGCCCGCGATCCCTACCTGGTGGAGCATCACCACCGGCTTAAGGCCGATGCGCCCTCGGGCACCGCCAAGACCCTGGCGGCGGCCTTGATCGCGGGCTGTCCCCGCAAAACCGAGTGGACCCTTGGCACCCCGGCGCCGCACCAGCTGAGCCTGGGGGTGGTCCGGGCCGGCGCCGAGTTCGGCACGCACACCGTGGGCCTGGACGCGCCGGCGGAAGTGCTGGAGCTCACGCACCGGGCCCGCTCCCGCGCCCCGTTCGCCCAGGGCGCCCTGGCGGCCGCCCAGTGGCTCCACGGCCGCAAGGGTGTCTTCACCATGGACGACCTGGCCGCCGATCTGCTTGATCCCCTCTTTGTGTTTGGAGACAGACCATGACCCTCGATCTCTCCGGCCTTGCCGTCGCCCTGGCCACGCCGTTCACGGCCTCGGGCGAGGTGGACCTGCCCGCCTACCGCAAGCTGGTGCGCCACGTGGTGGCCGGTGGCGCGGACTTCCTCGTGCCCCTGGGCTCCACGGGTGAGGCCGCCACCATCCTCGACGCCGAGCGGGACGCCATCATCTCGGCCTGCCTCGAGGAGGCCGGGGGCCGCCCGGTGGTGGTGGGCACGGGCCACAATGCCACGCGCCAGGCCGCGGCGATGACGAAGCGGGCCCAGGCCCTCGGCGCCCAGGGGGCCCTGGTGGTGACGCCCTACTACAACAAGCCCACGCCGGACGGCCTCGTGGCCCACTTCGCCGCCGTGGCCGAGGCCGCGCCGGGGCTGCCGATCATCGCCTACAACGTGCCGGGCCGCACCGGGCTGAACGTGACCCCGCCGGTCCTGGCGCGCCTTTGGGAGAATCCCCAGGTGGTGGCCGTGAAGGAGAGCAGCGGCAACCTGGCGCAGATCGCGGAAATCGTCCGCCAGCTGCCCAAGGGGAAGGTCCTGCTGTCGGGCGACGACAACCTGGCCGTGGCCTCCATCGCCGTGGGGGCCTCGGGTCTGATCTCGGTGCTCGGGAACGCACTGCCCCGGGAGACCGCCGCCCTGGTCGCCGCCGCCCGCCGGGGGGATCGCCAAGAGGCGCTCCGCCTCCACCAGCAGCTGCTGCCCCTCATGGACGCCCTCTTCCTCGAGAGCAACCCCATCCCGCTGAAGGCCGCCCTCCGCATGCTGGGTCTCTGCGGGGAAGGCCTGCGCCTGCCCCTGGTTCCCGCCGTCGCCGCCACGCGCACCCGCCTGGCGGAGGCCCTCTGCCTCTCCACCGAGGGCACCTTCCCCGGAGTGATCTGATGGTCGTCGACCTCGGTACCATCCACCGCTTCTTCAGCCGGCCTCCCGAGGATCTGGCCGCCGATCCCGAAGCGCCGGCCATGCACCAGGTGCTTCTTTCCGCCCTGGAGGGCGGGATCGTGCGGGCCGCGGAGCAACAGCCCGACGGCAGCTGGCAGGCCAACCCCTGGGTGAAGCAGGCCATCCTCTGCGGCTTCCGCCGGACGAACATCGTGGAAATGCCGGGGCCCGGCTTCCCCATGTTCGACAAGACCGCCTATCCGGCCCGCCACTTCGGGCTGGAGGACGGCGTGCGCCTCGTACCCGGCGGCTCCTCCGTGCGGCGCGGCGCCCACATCGCCAGGGGCGTGGTGATCATGCCGCCGGCCTATGTGAACGTGGGCGCCTTCGTGGACGAAGGCACTATGGTGGACAGCCACGCCCTGGTGGGCAGCTGCGCCCAGATCGGCAAGCGCGTGCACCTCAGCGCCGCCGCCCAGATCGGCGGGGTGCTCGAGCCCGCGGGCGCCCGGCCCGTGGTGGTGGAGGACGACGCGTTCGTGGGCGGCCTCGTGGGCCTGTTCGAGGGCATCGTCGTGCGCAAGCGGGCCGTGCTGGCCTCGGGCGTGGTCATTACAGGCAGCACGGTGATCTACGACCTGGTGCACGGCCGGGAGCTGCGCCAGGAGGTGCCGGAGGGTGCCGTGGTGGTGCCGGGTTCCCGCCCCGCCTCGGGCGACTATGCCAAGGCTCACGGACTCCAGGTCTCGGCCCCCTGTATCGTGAAGTACCGCGACGACAGGACCGACGCGGCCACCGCCCTGGAACGGGCGCTGAGGTAGCCCCGTTCCGGCCCGACCGAGAGAAGCCATGAAGCCCGCCTCCCGCCTATCCCTGCTGAAGCCCTCGCCCATCCGCGCCATCACGGACGGCACGCCGCCCGGAGCCATCCCCCTGGGCCTGGGCGAGCCCACCTGGGACCTGCCGGAGGTGGGGCGGAAGGCGCTGCTGCGCAACCCCGGGCCCTGCCCCTACGTGCCGCACGTTGGGTTGCTGGACCTGCGCAAGGCCGTGGCCGCCTTCCACGGTGCCCACGTGGACGAGGTGCTCATCACCACCGGCTCCCAGGGGGCGCTGTTCTCGCTCTTCCAGGCCTGGGTGGATCCGGGCACGAAGGTGCTGGTGCCGGATCCGGGCTTCGTGGCCTACCCGGCCCTCGCCCTCATGGCGGGCGCCGAGGTCGTGCCCTACCCGCTCTCGAAGGACCGCTTCCGCCTGGATGCGGGGGCCCTGATCCGCGTGCTGGACGCCACGTCGGACGTGTCCGCCGTGATCCTCAATCTGCCCTCCAACCCCACGGGCGGCGGCGGGAGCCTGGAGGCGCTCAAGCGCGTGGCCGACGCCTGCATCGCCCGGGGCGTGCTGCTCATCTCCGACGAGGTCTACCGCGACCTGCACTTCGGCACCCGCTGCCCCAGCCTGCGGGACGTCACCGACCGCGGCGTGGTGACCAGCTCCGTGAGCAAGGGCTGGGGCGCCCCGGGCCTGCGCGTGGGCTGGGCCGTGGGCGATCCCGCCTGGCTCCTGCCCGCCCGCACAGTGCACGGCTACGCGGTGACCGGCACGGCCACGCCGGCGCAATGGGCCGCGCTGGCCCTGATCGAGCACTCGGACACCGTGCTGGCCGAGGCCCGGGCCGCCGTGGGCGAGCGCTGGGAGGCTCTGGCCGCCACCCTTCGCGAGGAGCTGGGCCAAGCGCCGGTCCCGCCCGACGGCACCTTCTACCACTTCATGGCCCTGCCCGAGGCGGCCCGCGCCGACCCCGTGGCCTTCTGCCTGAAGCTGCGGGACGAGGCGAAGGTGGTGCTCATCCCCGGCCTGGCGTTCGGCGAAGGCGGCCGTGGCCACGCCCGCCTCAGCTTCGCCGCCACGCCCGAGCAGCTAAGGGAAGGCGTGAAGCGGCTGGCGCCGTACTGGAAGAACTGATCCACGGCTAGAGGTCCTTATGCTTTTCGCCTTTGATGACGCCCAGTGCCGGTCCCTCGCCGAGGCCCACGGCACGCCCTGCTTCGCCTATTCCGGCGTGGTGGCGGAGGCGGGGTTCCGCGCGCTTCGGGCTGCGATTCCCGACCGCGTCCACATCGCCTACGCCGTGAAGGCCAACCCGCACGCGGACCTGCTGAGGTGTTTCGCCGCCCTGGGCGCCAGCTTCGACTGCGCCTCCATCGGGGAGCTGGAGCGGGTGGAGGCGCTGGACCTGCCGGTGGGCCGCACCTTCTTCGCCGGGCCGGGCAAGCGGGAGGCGGAGCTGCGGAAGGCCCTGGAGCTGGGGGTTCGGGTGCAGGCGGAGGGCTTCGAGGACCTGGCGCGGATCGACGCCCTGGCCACCCGGGAGACCTCCGTGAACCTGCGGGTGCACCCGGCCTTCGACATTGATGAGGGCAACCGCATCATCGGCGGCAGCGGGCCCTCGGCCTTCGGCGTGGACGAGGAGGACGTGCCGGCCCTGCTCGAGAAGGCCGCGAGGCTGGCACACGTGCGCATCAAGGGTCTGCACGTCTTCGCCGCCAGCAACCAGCGGGATGCCGCCAAGCTGAAGGCCATCCACGGCGCGGTGCTGGACCTGGCGAAGCGCCTGCAAGAGACCCATGACCTCGTCTTCGAGCAGATCGACCTGGGGGGTGGCCTGGGCGTGCCCTACGCGCCGGAGGAGGCGCCGCTGGATCTGGCCGCCTTTGGGCAGGGACTGTCCGATCTGCTGGCGCGGCATGCCTGGTTCAAGGGCGAGCTGATCCTGGAGCCCGGGCGCTTCCTGGCGGGCCCCTGCGGCGTCTACCTGGCCCGGGTGGTGCGCCTCAAGGAGAGCCGCGGCGTCCGCTTCGCCATCCTGGAGGGGGGCATCAACCACCTCATCCGGCCCCTGCTCACGGGCCAGCCGTTCCCGGTGAAGGTGGTGGGGAAGGACGCGGTGAAGGCCGGGGGAACCGTGCCCTACACCCTGGCCGGTCCCCTCTGCACCAGCCTGGACCGCCTGGGCGAGGTGCGCCTGCCGGAATTGGCGGCGGGGGATCTGCTCGCCTTCGGCACGGCGGGCGCCTACGGCCTGAACGAGGGCATGACCCACTTCCTCAGCCACCCGGTGCCGCCCGAGGTCTGGGTGGCGGGCTGATCGCCGCAACATCCGGGTGGGAGCGGAGCGCTCCCGGACCCACCTTGGCAGGGGAGGTCCCCATGGCCAACAGCGACTACAGCCGGGTGGAGCGGGCCATCCGCTTCCTCGCCGATCACGCGGAGGAGCAGCCCAGCCTGGAGCGAGTGGCGGAGGAGGTGGGCCTCAGCCCCTTCCACTTCCAGCGGCTCTTCCAGCGATGGGCGGGGGTGAGCCCCAAGCGCTTCCTCCAGGTCCTGACCCTGGCGGAGGCCAAGCGCATGCTCGCCGAGTCCCGGAGCCTGCTCGACGTGAGCCACGCGGTGGGGCTCTCGGGCCCGGGGCGCCTGCATGACCTCTTCCTCCGCCTGGAGCGGATGACCCCCGGGGAATACAAGGCTCAGGCCGGGGGCCTCACGATCCACTGGGGGGTGGCGGAGACGCCCTTCGGCCCGGCCCTCTTCGCGGCCCTGGACCGGGGCCTCTGCGGCCTGGCCTTCCTCGGTGAGGATGGCCAGGATGGCGCCCTGGCCGAGCTCCGGGCCCGCTGGCCCGGCGCGCGCCTGGAACGGGGGGACGCCCTCATCCAGCCCTATGCGGAAGCCTTCGAGGCCCACATGCGGGATGGCGGGGGCCGACCCCTCAGCCTCGTCCTCAAGGGCACGCCCTTCCAGCTCCGGACCTGGGAGGCCCTGCTGCGGGTTCCTCCGGGTCAGGCCGTGTCGTACCGCGATCTGGCCACCCTATCCGGCGCCCCGGGCGCGGTGCGGGCCGTGGGCACGGCCGTGGGGCAGAACCCCATCGCCTGGCTCATCCCCTGCCACCGCGTGATCCAGGCCACCGGGGCCCTGGGCCAGTACCACTGGGGCGCCCCGCGCAAGCAGGCCATCCTCGCCTTCGAGCGGGCGAGGACGGCCTGATCCCTCCCATCAGGAAGCCACCGGCGGGCGCCAGGCCCTGGCCAGCCGGGAGGGCAGGAGGGGCGTCCCATCCAGGCCGAAGAAGTCGCAGAAGCTCATGATGAGAGGCTGCCAGAGCTGGGGATCGATGTAGTCCCCTTCCCGCGGCATCATCAGGGCCTCGTCGATGTGGACGCGGACCACCTGGGCCTCGATGGCGGCCAGATGACTGTCCTCGCCGCCGATCGGGCGGATGCCGCGGACCCGGGCCTCCAGGTGGACGGGGCACTCCAGGGCCCTCGGCGGCTTCACCAGATCCGCGGGGATCGGGGTGAGGCCCGCGGCCTCGAACTTCCGGGGCTCGTGCCGGTAGCCCATGGCGGCCTTGTAGGGCGGCACCGGGTCGCTCCCCGTGAGGAGCGCCAGGCGGTCCACGGCGGCCACCAGCGCCGAGGAGGGCAGGTTGAGGACGCACTCCCCCTCGCGGCCGAGGTTCTCCACGGTCCGCGACCGGCTGCTCATTCCCAGCTGGCAGGTGTCCCCCAGCCACCAGGCCGAGGACATGGGCGCCAGGTTGGGCGAGCCATCGGGATTCAGCGTGCTGATGAGGACCACCGGGGTCCCGAAGTACAGCATCTTCGGACGGACGACCTTGTGCATGGCGCACCTCCCTGGCGGGAGGCGCGAGGGCGCTCCCGTGGGCCCAGCATCCGGCGCGCCGGCATCCCGGGGCGACCCGGTTCTTGCCGTGATATGCCGGCGGGGAAGCCTACCCCAGCAGGGGAAGCCAGGCCGCCTGCTGTGACTTGGGCAGGGCCTTCACGCGCTCGAGCAGGAGCAGGCGGGCCTGCCAGGACTTGTCGCTGGGGAACAGGGCCCGGCCCTGGCGCAGGTCCTCGGTGGCCTCATCCCACTTGGCCTGGCCGGCATGGGCCGCGCAGAAGGCCAGATGCAGGCGGGCCGCCTTGGTGCGGAGGGCGGGATCATCGGGCTGGGCCCGCAGGAGCGCGTCCATGACTTTGGCCGCGGCGTCCAGATCGCCGGCCTGGAGGTGCTTCTGGAACTCGGGAAGGGTCGCCCCGGCGGCCCCGCCGGGCAGGGCGGCCTTAGCCTTCTCCAGCAACTGGGCGGCGGCGGCGTCGCCGGGATTCTGGGCCAGGATGTACTGGGCCCGGAAGTAGGCCCGGAGCGGATCCGCCTCCAGGGCCGACTCCCCCTCGCGGAGGATCGCCGCGGGCGTTTCGGTGAGGTCGGGCGACTGGGCCTGCTGGGCGACGGGAGCGATGGCCGCCTGGCGGGCGGCCCTGACGGCCTCCTTCAGCTCCTGGTCCCTGCGGTAGGAGTGGATCGCGTAGAGGGCCACCGACAGCGTCAGGGCGCTCCCCCCGGCGATGGCCCAGACCTTGGGTTCCCGGAGCCAGGGAAGCTTGGAGGAGGCCTCCTGGAGGCGGGCCGGAAGGCTCAGGCCCTCCCGCGGGGCCGGAGCGCTCCGGGTCATGGAGGCGGGAGGCTCCACGCGGCCGGGATCGGTGACGATGAGGGTGGGCTCCTCCTCCACCATGGCGATGCGGTCCGGGAGGTCCAGGCTGATGCCGGAGCTGGAGGTTCCGACTCGGGGCTGGGGCCGCCGGCAGCGCTCGAGCCCCGCCAGGGCCTCGGGGTTTCCGGGCGCCAGCCGGAGGGCCTGCTGATAGGTGAAGGCGGCCTCGTCGGGGCGCTGGAGCGTCAGCAGGTGCTCGGCCTGCCGGAGCTTGAGGGCCAGGGCCTCCGCCTCGGGGGTCGGGGCAGGGGCGGCGGGGCTCGCGGCCGACGCCGGGGGCAGCGCGGGGGGTGGCACGGGGGTTGGCGCGGGAGGTGGAGGTTGGACCGGGGCCGGCTGGGCCGCGGCCTGGGTCACTTCCATCCGGGCCTGGCGGAGGTACCCCCGGATCTCCTCCCGGTGGGGTTCCAGGGCGAGCACGTGCTCCCACTTGGAGATGGCCTCCTCCGTCAGCCCCATGTCGTAGAGCTGGACCGCCTCGCGAAGCAGCTTGTCCACGTCCTCGTCGGCCTGGGGGGCCAGCTCCTCGGCGGGAGCGACGGGAGCTGTTCCCTGCAGGGGCGGGAGCCCAAGCTCGCGGCGGGCGCCATTGGCGTACCCCAGGGCCAGGCTCTGGGTGGGGTCGATGGCCAGGGCCTGTTCCCACTTCTGGAGGGCGTCGGCCACCTGGCCCATGTCGTAGAGTGTGCATCCCTCGATGACCAGGCGTTCGGGCTCCACGTGAGGGGGAGGCGGCGGGGCGACTGGCGCGGGCGGAGCAGGAGTGAGAGGGTGGGCTGGTGGCGGGGCAAGCGGGGCCGGTGGCGCCGCGACCGTGACCGGGGGAGGCGCGGGAGATGGGGGCTGGACCGGCTCGGGAAGGGGCGCTGGAATTTGGGGTGAAGCGGCCTGGGCCGCGACGCGCTCCTCCTCCTGCCGCTGGGCCAGCAGGCGGTCACGCAGGGCCAGGAGGCGTTCCCGGGCTTCGGCGTGGGCGGGCTGCTGCTTGAGAATCGCCTGCCAGATCTGCCCGGCCTTGACGATCTCGCCCTGGGCGAACAGCTGGTCCGCCTGGCGGAGATAGGGCGCGTAGGGATCTGGCGTCATGGCTTGACTCGGTTCAGGTCGTGGGAATCGCGGAATTCAGTGCAGCGGGTACTCGGAGGTGTTGCGCACCAGCAGCATGAAGGTGCTGTTCCCGCAGGTGAATTCCTGCTGGCTGACGAGCTGAACCGGGCCAGTGATGCGTTCGCCGTTGACCTGGGTGCCGTTGGTGGAGTCCTGGTCGGTGATCCACACCGACCCGTCCGCGCGGATCTCCAGCAACGCGTGGCGGCGCGAGGTCTCGGGATCCTGGGTGATGACGTCGCCCTCCTCCCGTCCGATGACGATGAGGGGCCGCTCCAGCACTTGCACGGTGGAGGCCTGGGGACCCGTGAGGAAGGCCAGGCTGAACTTGAGCCCCGCGGGCAGGCCACCGGGCTGGATGCCAGCAGCGGCCAGGAGGGAGTCGCGGTCCCGGCGGGCGGTGGACCGGGCGGAGGCCAGCGTGGCCTCCATGGCCGGATCCTGCTCGGGAAGGGGGGCGGTCATGACCAGGGGCCGCGTTGGCGGCGCGGGGTTGGGCGCCGGCATCGGCTGCGGGGCGGGAACCGCCGGCGCCGCCGGGTTCGCCACCTCGAAGACGTGGGCACACTTCGGGCACTTGAAGCGCTTGGTCCGGGCTTGGCCGAACCGGCTGTCGTCGTACTGGAAGCGGGCCTGGCAGGCCGAGCAAACCACAATCATCGGGCCCCCGTCTGATCTCCTGTGCAGTCTACCGCTACTTCTTGCGGGTGGCGAAGAAGCTGAAGTCGCTCTTCAGGGGAATGCCCTCGGGGAGCTTGAAGCCGGTCACCGAGGCCGGCAAGGCCTGGTTGATCCGGAGCGGGCCCAGCTCTACCAGCCAGGAATCCCCGCTGCGCTCGACCCACTGGACCTGCCGGGGCAGCCAGGTCTCCTTGTCCACCCAGAGGTTCAGGGCCTGCATCCGCTTGCGCATGGACAGGGTGCGGGGCGTCATGGCCAGCAGCCAGGCGCCGGCGGGATCCTTGGATTCCCCGAGCTGGATCTGGAAGTACTCCGACAGGTAGCTGAGCCTCTGACCCAGTCCCAGGAACTTGCGGTTGGCGTTCTTGATGAGGCCGATCTTCATCAGTTCGCCGGCGCGGGCCTCGGGGCTGTAGGAGATCAGGGCCTTGGGCGTGAGATGGAGGATCAGGTCCTCCGGCGGCTGGAAGGCGAAGTGGACGAAGTCGGACCCCTGCAGGTAGAGGGTTCCCTTCGTCACGGAGGGGGTCTTCAGCAGGGCCCGCCGCAGGGTCAGGGTGAAGGGGCACTGCAGGGTCTGCACCTGGGCCTGCGCGGCGTCGAAGCGCTCCACGGCCTCCCGCAGGGAAGGAGGGGCCCCTTGGGCGCCCAGGGATGTGGCCAGGGCGGGCAGGACCAGGAGGAGGTGGGCCAGGGCGCGTCGAAGCATCGGTCTCCTTGGGGCCTCAGGCCACGGCCGGGGGCAGGGTGAGGGGGTCCCGCTGGTGGGCCAGGTGGAGGGCCACGTCGGTGCCCCGGAGGACCTCCTCCGCGGCGAAGCGGGCCAGACTGGGATCGTTGTTGGATTCGCTCAGGTGCGCCAGCACGACCTGCTTGAGGCGGGGCGACAGGACCCGTCCCAGCAGCTCGGCCATGGCGGCATTGCTCAGGTGTCCCACGCGGCTGAGGATGCGCGCCTTGAGCTTGGGCGGATAGTCCCCCTCGCGCAGCATGTCCACGTCATGGTTGGCCTCCAGCACCAGCAGGTCGAGGTCCTGGAGGTGGTCCGCCACGAGCGCCGTGGGATGGCCGAGGTCGGTCACCACGGCCGCGGCGGCCGCCCCCGCCTCGATCCGGTAGGCCACGGGATCCTCGGCGTCGTGGGGCAGGGCGAAGGGCAGCAGGCGCCAGCCCTCCCAATCGCGAGGCCGGCCGGCCTCCACCTCGATCCAGCGGGAGGCCGGGATCTCGACGCCCTGGATCCGCTCGACGGCCACACGGGTGGCGGCGGTGGCCAGGATGGCCCAGTCCGTGCGCCGCAGGATCACGCCCACCGCGGCGATGTGGTCCGAGTGCTCGTGGGTGAGCGCCAGGGCGCGCACGGAGCCTGAGTCCAGTTCCAGGGCCTCCATGCGCCGGCGGATCTGGAGCAGGGAGATGCCCGCGTCGATGAGCAGCGTCCGCCCTCCCTCCGAGAGGGCATGGCAGTTCCCCTTGGAACCCGAGGCCAGGGCCGCGTAGTGCATGGCCCAGGATAACGCCTACACTGACCGCATGAGCCCTTCCCTCCGTCCCTCCACCACCGCCGACCTGGACATTCACGTGGCCCATCGCGTGGCCCTGTTCCGCGACATGGAGAAGGCCTCCGAGGACGGGCTGCGGCGCATGGCGGAGACGTTCCGCGTCCTGCTCAGGAACTGGATGGTGTCGGGGCAGTGCCGGGGCTTCCTGATGGAGGAGGACGGCCGGCCCGTGGCCGGGGTGCTCCTGCTGATGAAGGAGTCCCTCCCCACGCCCGTGACGCCGCTCTCCGTCCGGGGCTACCTGTTCAACATCTACACCGAGCCGTCCCACCGCCGGCAGGGTCTGGCCGCCCGTCTCACGGACGCGGCCATGGACCTGGCCCGCGAGTGCGGCCTGGAGATCATGGAGCTGCACGCCAGCGTCGAGGCGGAGGGCCTCTACCAGCGCATGGGCTTCGTGCCCACCAGTGAGATGCGCCTGGTGATGGGGGCCGGGATCAAGACGCCGAAGCAGTGGAAGCACCGCCACTAGGACGGCCTCTCCACCGCCACAGTCCGAGCACGGCCGCGGCACAGACCAGGGCGCAGACCGCGCTGGCCTCCAGGCCGAAGGCGCCGCCCGTCAGCCATTCCGGCCGGCCATGGAAGACCGGCGTCCACCAGCCCGGCGCCTCGGTGCCGCTCACGCCGAAGCCCAGGAGGTTCCCCTGGGTCCAGTTCCAGCCCAGGTGTACGCCGATGGGCAGGGCCAGGCTGCCCGTGCGCTTCCAGCAGAGCCCCAGGAGCAGGGCCGCCAGGGCGATGTTCAGGGTGGCCCAGGCTTTCGTGGCGCCGGTCATGCCCGGATTCCCCCAGTGCACGAGGGCGAAGGCCAGGGCGAAGAGGGCCTGGGTGAGGCCGAAGCCCAGGCCCCGGACGGCGCGCTGGAAGGCGTAGCCGCGGAAGAGGATCTCCTCGAAGCAGGCCACGGCCAGGAAGAGCCAGGCGCCCGCCGCCAGGCTGGCCGGTCCCGTTCCGGGTGTGCGAACCCAGTGGAAGCCGCCCAGCCCGCGGATCAACCCCGCGGTCGCCAGCATCAGGAGGCAGCCCCCCGCGGTGCCCACGAGGATCTCCCGCAGGAAGCGCCTGTCGGGGCGGAGGCCCACCTCGGCGAGGGGGGCCCGTTCCGCGCGGAGACAGAGCCAGGTGACGGCGAGCAGGAGGGCGACATCGAGCCATCGCCCCGGGAGCAGGGTCCCCCAGGCGGCGGGCCAGAACCGGGCGAGGGAGGCCGCGCCGGAGGCGGCGAGGCCGAAGAGGGCCACGAATCCAAACACCTTCCAGCCGTTGCGGACCGCGCCGCGGCTATCAACGAACACACTGCGCATGGGGCTCCTGGGGATCGGGGCAGAGCGCGGGCGGATCCCGCGCCGAACCGGGTCCAGAGTCTAGGGGAGGGTTTCCAGCGGCCGCAGGTCCCACTCCGCATCGAAGGTGACCTGGAGGGCCGGGCCCGCCTTGGGGTCCACGCCCGCGCGCCAGATCGTGAGCGTGTTGAGTCCTCGCCAGCGGTCCGGAGCGCTGCTGTCCGGCCGCATATCCCAGGCCTGGTCCTGCCGACCGGATTCCGGAGCGTCCCCTTGGGCGATCTTGTACCCGACGAGGTAGAGGCGATCCTTCTGCATGAACCCGGACACCGGTGGCAGAGCCGGCCCTTCCACCCAGTGGGCGGCGGCGCCCACCTGGAGGAGGGGCGCCGCCGGGTCGGGCTTGGCCACCCAGTCCCTGGGCCAGGATTCCGATTCCTTCAGGAGGGTCTTGTCGTGGCCCGAGATGCGCCGGATCTTGACCCGCGTCTTCGTGATCCGGAAGCTCCGGACCGCCAGGGGCCCGGTGATCCGTTCCGGCCGGCCGGTTTCGACGGCCTTGAGCAGCGACTCGTAGTCGAACATCGCCGGCGCGTCTTCCGCGGCGGCGTGCAGGCTCTCCAGGTTCCCGCCCTGGGCCAGGACGGCCTGGGCATGGCGCTTCATCGCGTCCCACTCCCCCAGGTGGGCCGACACGAAGAAGCAGTGGATGAGCTCGCGGGGGTTCAGGGCGGGCTGGGCCGCCACGGCCGCGTAGGCGGCCTTCATCCGGTCCGGATCGAGCAGGCGCCAGGCCACCTCCAGCCGCATGGCGTTCCGGGGGCGCGCTAGGTCGCCGCCCACGGTCTCCAGCAGCGTCCAGGCCTTCTGGAGGTCGGCCTGCCCCCGCGCGGCCTTCAGGTAGGTCCCATCCACCCCGTGGTTCAGGCCCCGGATCAGGCTGGTGGCCCAGAGCCAGGACGCCGCGGCGTAGCGGGCCTTCTCCGGCTCTTTGGCGGGGTCCATGGCCAGTGCGGCCGCGCGCAACGGGCTGCCCGCTTCCAGGTCCTTCTTCCCGGCCGGGTCCTGCTTCTCGAGCCGGGCCATGGATTCCAGGAAGGCCCGCTCGTCCTGGGCCGCGAGGGCGAGGGTGGCCAGGGCCAGGAGGATGGGGCGCATGGCGGCTCCTAGAGCGGGATGTTCCCGTGCTTCTTGGGGGGCATGGTGTCGCGCTTGGTGTCGAGGAAGGCCAGCGCCTTCACCAGCTTCTGGCGGGTCTCGCGGGGGAGGATCACCTCGTCCACGAAGCCGTGCTCGGCGGCGATGTAGGGGTTGGCGAACTTCTCGTTGTACTCGGCCACCAGCTCCGCCTTGCGGGCCGCGGGGTCCGGGGCGATGGCGATGGACTTGCCGTGCAGCACGTTCATGGCGCCCTCGGCGCCCATGACGGCGATCTCGGCGGTGGGGTAGGCGAAGTTGAAGTCCGTGCGGATGTGCTTGCTGGCCATCACGCAGTAGGCGCCGCCGTAGGCCTTGCGGGTGATGACGGTGATCTTGGGCACCGTGGCCTCGCAGAAGGCGAAGAGCAGCTTGGCGCCGTGGCGGATGATGCCGCCGTGCTCCTGGGTGACGCCCGGCAGGAAGCCCGGCACGTCCTCGAAGGTGATCAGCGGGATGTTGAAGGCGTCGCAGAAGCGCACGAAGCGGGCGCCCTTCTCGCTCGACGCGATGTCGAGCACCCCGGCGTAGAAGGCCGGCTGGTTGGCCACGATGCCCACGCTGCGGCCGTCGATGCGGGCGAAGCCCACGACGAGGTTGGGCGCGAAGGCCTCGTGCACCTCGAAGAAGTGGGCGTCGTCCACCACGCCGCGGATGATGTCGCGGATGTCGTAGGGCTTGCTGGGATCATCCGGCACCACCTTGTCCAGGTCCGGGTTCTCCAGGGGCATCTCGCGCTTGGGGGCGCGGCGGGGGGCCTCGCCCAGGTTGTTGCTGGGCAGGAAAGAGAGCAGCTCCCGGGTGTGGGCCAGGGCCGCCAGGTCGCTGGCGGTGACGAAGTGGGCCACGCCGGACTTGGCCGCGTGGGCGCTGGCGCCGCCCAGGTCCTCCTTGGTGACCTCCTCGTGGGTGACGGCCTTGATGACGTCCGGGCCGGTCACGAACATGTAGCTCGTGCCCTTCACCATGGTGATGAAGTCCGTGATGGCGGGGCTGTAGACCGCGCCGCCGGCGCAGGGGCCCATGATGAGGCTGATCTGGGGGATGACGCCCGAGGCCAGCGTGTTGCGCAGGAAGATGTCCGCGTAGCCACCGAGTGAGACCACACCCTCCTGGATGCGGGCTCCGCCGCTGTCGTTGAGGCCGATGACGGGGCAGCCCACCTTCATGGCCAGGTCCATGATCTTGCAGATTTTCTTGGCGTAGGCCTCGCTGAGGGAGCCGCCGAAGACCGTGAAGTCCTGGGCGAAGACCGCCACCGGGCGGCCGTCCACCCGGCCGAAGCCGGTCACCACGCCGTCGCCGGGGATCTTCTCCACGCCCCAGGCCCGGTGGACCATGAGGGCATCCATCTCCTCGAAGGAACCCTCGTCCAGGAAGGCGGCGACGCGTTCCCGGGCCGTGAGCTTGCCGCCCTCGTGCTGCTTCTGGACCCGCGCCTCGCCGCCGCCGGCCAGGGCCTGGGCGTGCTTGGCTTTCAGGATCTCGATCTTCTTCTCGAGGGACATGGGGACTCCAGGGTACGCAAACAGGGCGGCCAACCGGGGGATCAGCCGCCAGTTTACCTGAGATGGGGTGGCTACTTGATTCCGAGGACCTCGTTGACCAGGTGGAGGGCCAGGTCGTCCTCGATCTCATGGAGGGCTGTCACCTTCATGAACGTGCTGGAGGTGTCGGCATAGACGGCCCCGTCCCAGACGATGCCCCGGGTCTGGAGGTCCAGGATGGCGAGGCGCAGCCGGGCGCTGGTCTTAGCGGAGGAACTCGAGCTGGCACCGACGAAGGTGCCGCCGCCGGGCCCGGTGGAAACGAACCCGCCCCCTGCGTTGGTCTGGGTGCTCCACTGGCGTCCGACACCGAGGTCACGGGCCACGATGGCATAGCGGATGTCCTTGAAGGCCGGGAGCTGCGCCAGCGTGCCGATGGCCTCCTGGGTGGGGGTTCCGGCGAAACGGTTGTTGGGATCCTGTCCCCCGAGCAGCCGGGCCGGATCCAGGAGGGGCCGGGTGCCGTCCGCGGCCAGCAGGAGGGTGGCGACCTTGTCGCTGGTAAGAGAGGGCTCCTTGCACACCCCAATGAGGCGACTCGACAGCCTGCTGGAGAAGGTGTCGAGGAAGGCGCTCTTGTTCTTGTACTCATCCGCGACCGTCTTGGAGACGCTCTCGTCCAGGTCCGCGGTCGCCACGGGGAAGACGGCGATCTGCTGGCTCCGGAGGTCGGACAGCCGGAAGGCCGCATCCTGGGACGCGGGAACCACGTGGGGCGCGGCACAGCCGACCAGAGCCAGGAGCGGCACGGCCATCAGAAGGCGGAAATGCTTCATGTGAACCTCGGATAAGGGGGATCCAGGAAGCCTACACCGCCCTCCCCTGGGGAACCAGGGACCGGGATCACGGCCACCGCTGGGGCTCAGCGGATGGGCCGGGGCCGGGTCATGGCCTCCAGGCTGAAGGCCTCGTCCAGCTCGGCGGGGCTCAGGTAGGCCTTGCGGAGGATGATCTCGCGCACGGCCACGCCGGTCTCCAGGGCCTCCTTGGCCACCTCGGTGGCCCGCTTGTAGCCGATGGCCGGCATGATGGCGGTGACGATGCCGATGCTGTGCTCCACCAGGTCGCGGCAGCGGTCCCGGTTGGCGGTGACGCCCACGATGCACTTGGTGGTGAGGACGTTCACGGCGGCCGTCAGGGTGCGGAGGCTGGTGGCCAGGCTGTAGGCCAGCACGGGCTCCATCACGTTGAGCTGCAGCTGGCCGGCCTCGGCCGCCAGGGTGATGGTGAGGTCGTTGCCGATGACCGAGTAGGCCACCTGGTTCACCACCTCGGGGATCACGGGGTTCACCTTGCCGGGCATGATGCTGCTGCCGGGCTGCATGGGGGGCAGGTTGATCTCGCCGAAGCCGCAGCGGGGGCCGCTGCTGAGCAGGCGCAGGTCGTTGCACATCTTGCTGAGCTTCACGGCAGCGCGCTTGACGGCCCCGGAGAACATGACGAAGGCGCCAGTGTCCGGGGTGGCCTCCACGAGGTTCTCCGCCAGGACGACCTCCAGGCCCGTGATCTTCCGCAGCTCCTCCACCACGGCCTCCGGATAGCTCGGATCGGCGCAGATGCCTGTGCCGATGGCCGTCCCGCCCATGTTCACCTCGAGGAAGAGCCGGGCGCATTCCTGGAGGCGCAGGATGTCCTCGCCGGTGGTGACGGCGAAGGCCTCGAACTCCTGGCCGAGCGTCATGGGCACGGCGTCCTGGAGCTGGGTCCGGCCCATCTTGATGACATCGGAGAACTCGCGGCCCTTGGCGTGCAGCGCGGCCTTCAGGCGCTCCATGGCCTCCAGCAGGTTCCGCAGCATGAAGATGGTGCTGAGCCTCAGCGCCGTCGGATAGACGTCATTGGTGCTCTGGCCCAGGTTCACGTGGTCGTTGGGGTGGCAGTGGGCATAGTCGCCGCGCTTGTGGCCCAGCAGCTCCAGGGCGCGGTTGGCGATGACCTCGTTGGCGTTCATGTTGGTGGAGGTGCCCGCGCCGCCCTGGACCATGTCGGTCGGGAAGTGGCCATGCCAGTGGCCGTCGATGATTTCCTGGGAGGCCCGGTCGATGGCCGCCGCGATGGAGAGATCCAGCAGGCCCAACTGGGCGTTGGCGCGGGCCGCCGCCTGCTTGACCATGGCCAGGGCGCGGATCATGGCCGGGAAGTGGCTGGTGGGCGTGCCCGTGATGGGGAAGTTGTGGACGGCGCGCAGGGTCTGGACGCCGAAGAGGGCGTCCTCGGGCACGTCCAGGGGGCCGATGAGGTCCGATTCCCGCCGCGTCTGGCCGCTGGCGTAGGCCTGCTCGCGCCCGGTGCGCGGGGTGGCCGAGTACAGGATCCGCCGGTGGAGCACATTGGCGACCTTGCTGAGCACGGCGATGGCGGCGGCGCCGTCCTGGCCGAGGCTCTGGAGGACGGTCTCGCGGTCCAGGTCCAGGAGCACGGCGGGGGTGAGGGTGGTGGCCGTGGCCGAGTGGGGGCTGGGCGCCAGGAAGGACTGCTCGCCGGCCACATCCCCGGGGCCCAGGATCACCACGGGCTCGGGCCCATCGCCGTTGTCGCGGGTGATCTCGACACGGCCCTCCGCGATGACCGTGGCGCCCTTGCGGGGGTCGCCCTGGGTGAAGAGGCGGGTGTCCGCGGGCACTTCCCGCCGACGGGCGGCCTTGGCGATCAGGCCCAGGTCCGGGTCGGACAGGCCCGAGAAGATTTCGCAGCGGCGCAGGACAGACGTGATGGCATCCATACAGGACCTCCGGCCCGAGTGGGGCCAGGGGCCATGGTATCGAGGCCTCTTTACGATTCGGTCACGAATTGGCGGAACGACTTAACGCTCCGCTTGACGAACGAATCGGGGGGCTATCGGCCGCTCTTTTTCCAATCAGCCAGGAAGCCTTCCACGCCCTTGTCGGTGAGGGGGTGCTTCAGCATCTGGTCGAAGACCTTGGTGGGGATGGTGGCCACGTGGGCGCCGGCCAGGGCCGCGTCGGTGACATGCCGGGGCTGGCGGATGGAGGCGGCCAGGCACTGGGTGTCGAACTCGTAGTTCTCGAAGATGGCCACGATCTCGCGGATCAGCTCCATGCCGTCGAGGTTGATGTCGTCCAGGCGGCCCACGAAGGGGCTCACGTAGGTGGCGCCGGCCTTGGCGGCCATGAGGGCCTGGGTGGCGCTGAAGCAGAGGGTCACGTTGGTGTTGATGCCTTCGGAGGTCAGGGCCTTGCACGCCTTGAGGCCCTCGGCGATCAGCGGCAGCTTCACCACCACGTTCTCGTGGATCTTGGCCAGCTTCAGGCCCTCCTGGATCATGGCGGGGGCCTCCAGGCCGATGACCTCGGCGCTGATGGGGCCGTCCACGATGTCGCAGATCTCCGCGATGATGGCCTCGAAGGGCTTGCCGGTCTCCTTGGCGATGAGGCTGGGGTTGGTGGTCACCCCGTCCAGCACGCCCAGGGCGTTGATACGCTTGATCTCGTCGATGTTGGCGGTGTCGATGAAAAACTGCATGAGGGCTCCTGCGGACCTTCCATTCTCCCAGGGCCGGCGCGAAGCTGGAAGCGCGGAGTCTTCCATGACACATATCGAGATCAAGGTGCTGGACAAGGGGTTCGTCCGCCTCATCGACCACATGGGGTCGGACCTGTCCGTGGTGAACGCGGCCCGGGTGTCCTTCGGCAAGCGGAAGGAGGCCTTCGAGGCGGGGGACGCCAAGCTGATCGGCTACCTGGCCGAGCACGAGCACACCTCGCCCTTCCGCCACACGGCCATGACCCTGCACGTGAAGGCGCCCATCTTCGTGTTCCGGCAGTGGATGAAGCACCGCATCGGCTCGGAGTTCAACGAGATCAGCGGCCGCTACGTGGAGTTCCCCGAGGACGAGTTCTTCGTGCCTGCGGCCTTCCGGAAGCAGGCCAAGGTCAACAAGCAGGGCAGCGAAGGCGAGATCGACGAGGCGAACCGGGCCCGGGCCATGGAGAGCTACCTGGAGAGCTGCCGAGGGGCCGTGGCCCACTACAAGGAGCTGCTCTCCCTGGGCGTCTGTCGCGAGCAGGCCCGCTGCGTGCTGCCCGTGGGCCTCTACTCCGAGGTCTACTGGACCGTGAGCCTCCAGGCCGTGGCCCACTTCATCCGCCTGCGGACGGACAGCCACGCCCAGTGGGAGATCCAGCAGTACGCCGCCGCGGTGCGCCAGGTGGTGGAGCCCCTCTTCCCGGTGGGCCTCAAGGCCCTGCTCGCGGACCGACAGGGATGAGCGCGCCGCCCCTCGATCCTGCCCTCTTCCACCTGGACCCGGAGCGCCTCTGGATCATGCACTGCGGCGAGGGGCCGGTCCCCCGGGCGGCGCTGGACGCCGTGCAGGCCTTCATGCGCAAGGAGCTGCGGCCCTGGGAGGTGCGCTGGGAGGAGGACTTCCAGGGGATCCCGGCCGCCACCCGGGCGGAGGCCGCGGCACTGCTGGGCGGCCAGCCCGAGGACATCACCCTCACCCACAGCACCTCCTCGGGCCTGGTGGCCGTGGCCCAGGGCTTCCCCTGGCGGTCCGGCGACGAGGTGGTGGCGCCCCTGGGGGAGTTCCCGGCCAACGCCTGGCCCTGGCTGGCCCTCCAGGCCCGCGGCGTGGCGTTCCGGGAGGTGCCCCTGTGGGAGGGGCATCTCGCCGGAGCCGCCGCCTGGGCGAGCCTGCCGCCCACCGCGGAGGCGGACCCCGAGGCCCGGCTGGTGGAGGCGCTGGGGCCCCGCACGCGGATCCTGGCCCTCTCCTGGGTGCGGTTCCAGGACGGCCTGAAGCTGGACCTCCCGCGCCTCGCCAGGGCCTGCCGCGCCCGGGGCATCCACCTCGTGGTGGACGGCGTCCAGGCCGCGGGCACGGTGCCCGTGGACCTGGAGGGCCTCGCCGCCTTCGCCACCAGCGGGCACAAGGGCCTGCTGTCGCCCCAGGGCATGGGGTTCCTGTGGACGGACGAGGCCTTCCGCCGGTCGCTGGCCCCCTCGGGTTCCTGGCTCTCCGTGGAGGAAGCGACGGATTTCTCGCGGCCGTCCACGGACCTCCACCGGGCCTGGCTGCCGGACGGACGGGCGCTGGAGCCCGGGGGGCCCAACCTGCTCCACCTCTCCGCCCTGCTCGAATCCCTGCGCCTGATCAACCGGGCGGGCGTCCCGGCCATTGCCGCCCACGGCGAAGCCCTCCAGGCCCGGCTCCTGGGGGCGCTCCGGGGCTCGCACTGGGCCGCCGAGCACGACCGCCTCGGCGCCTTGCGGGAGGCCGGGCGGGTGGGATCCTTCCTGGCCTTCCACCACGGCGGCCGGGGGCCCGGCGGGATGGACGCCCTGCTGAAGGCGGGGGCCCGCCGGGGGATCTTCGCCTCCGTGCGGGAGGGCTATCTCCGCGTGGCCTTCCACGGCTTCCACACCGAGGGGGACGCAGACCGCGTGGCCGCCTGGCTCCTGGAGGCCTGACCCGCGCCCCTTGTGGACGCCCCTAGCGGAACAGCCAGCTCACCTTGGCCTGCACCACGTCGTCCGAGGGCAGGTGCCGCAGGAGGGCGAGATCCGGCCGGGGGGCCAGGCTGGCGCGGTCGTTGATGAGGGCGTCCGTGCTGGCGCCGTGGGTGTAGACGAGGAAGAAGGTGGAGCCGGGACGGAACTCCCAGCGCGTGATGAGGTTCAGGTTCCAGGTCCGGTAGCTGAAGGCCGTCTGGGGCGTGGTGCCCGCGGGCTGGTCCTCCGGAAGGCCGGGCTCGAGGGTCTCGTCGTCGACATAGTGCTTCAGGTCGCGGTAGTTCCAGTTCGCGGCCAGCCACTGGCTGAAGAGCTGGAGCGTGAGGCTGGGGTTGAAGGCGTAGGCCACCCGCACGGTCTGGTTGAGCTGGCTGAGGCGGCGCAGGCCCACGATGGGCGTGGCCGCCGGGGTTTCCAGCCACTTCAGCTCCCCCTCGTCCCGGGTGACGGAGGTCGTGACCTGGATCTCGAGGTTGGGGGCGGGCCGGAGGGTCTGGAAGAGTGTCGTGTCCGTGGAGGGCCCCCCCTCTTCCCAGGCCCGGCTGGTGTTGAGGCGGAGGTACCAGGGCCGGTTGCCGGGTGTGTCGAAGCCCAGGTTCGCGTAGGGCACGGCGGAGCGGGCCAGGTACTTCTTCTGCGGGTCCGAGTAGGTGCGCAGCTCCCGGTCGTCCTCGGCGGGCAGGTCCACGCCGCCGCCGCCCCAGAGGGCCCAGAAGCTGGTGAAGTCGGTCCGGCCCCAGGTGTTGAGGTTGCGGATGAAGGTCTGGCCGGCCTGGTCGCGGGCGTAGGTGTGGCCCAGCCCCCAGGCCCAGTTGCGGAAGGCGCCCCAGGTGCGGTCCCAGCGGCGCGAGACCTCGCCATACAGGCGCTGCTCGTCGGCGCGGCCCAGATAACCGACATCGTTGGGGTTGTAGTCGCGCCCCGCGTCGATGGCCTGGAACTCGGCGCTCCAGCCGCTGCGCCACTCCTGGTGGGCCCGGAGCCGCGCCCGCCAGCCCTGGTCCTGGGCGCCGGCGGGGCCGGTCTGGCTGCGGCTGAGGGTGGTCTCCAGCGTCCCGCCCCGGTCCTCGGTGCGGTAGACCCCGTCCAGCGCCTGGACATGGGCGGACCGGCCCGCCGCGCCCGCCTGGTCCATCTCCGAGGCGAAGGTGCCCACATAGCTCCCCCGGTCGTCCAGGAGCTGCTGGATCCGCACCACGCCGAAGTTGGTGAGCGGCGAGATCTCGCGCCGGGACCGGGTTCCGGCCGCGTCGGCCACCGTGGCCCGGGCGGGCTCCACGCTGGCGCCCAGGAGGCCCACCTTGGTGTCCGAATCGTACGTGGCGGTGTACTTCGCAGCGGCGGTGATGTCCGTGGCGTTCGGGCGATCCTGCAGGGTCTCGCCGGGGGCGAGGTCCGGATCGGACAGACCGTGTCCAATGCGTCGGCTGTAGAAGAGGTCGGGGCCGGCCACCCGGAAGAGGTCCATGCCCTCCAGGAAGAAGGGGCGCTTCTCCGGGAAGAAGGTCTCCAGGGTGCCGAGGTTCAGCACGGCCTGGTCCACCTCGACCTGCCCGAAATCCGGCCGCACGGAGAGGTCCACTTGGGCGTGGGAGTTCAGGCTCCAGTGGGCGTCGAGGCCGGCCCGGGTGTCCCAGCCTCGGTCGTCGTAGCTCCGGGCGGTCTCGAACTTCCGGGCGGTCCCCAGGTAGGGCGCATACTCCCGGCGCGGCTGGGGGGCCAGCCCCTCCAGGCCGCTCAGGTCGGGGAAGCGGCTGACGAACCCGTTGTCCCCCCGGGGCACGACCATCCAGCGGCTGGATTCCCGCACCACGCCCTGGTCCGTGCGGCTGAAGTTGATGCCCCAGGTCTGGGGTTCGGAGCTCTCCTTGAACCGGAGGAGGGACAGCGGAATCTTCAGCTCCGCGGTCCAGCCGTCGGCATCCACCGACACGGCGCTCTCCCACACGCCGTCCCAGCTCGGGTCGAAAGTGCTGTCGTTGTAGATGATCTGGTCCTTCTGCACGCCGGCCGCGTTCACCTCGAACAGGAGCGCCGTGCGCCGGTCGTGGCTGGAGTCGATGGCCACGCCGAACCAGTCGCTGGGGCTGTCCTGGTCGCGGCGGTGGACTCGGCGCACCACGTGGGCCCGGCCGCCCTCCAGCCGGCGGTTGTGGAGCATCCGGGCTCCCACGTAGAGGTACCGAGCGTCGTAGAGCACCCGCACCTCCGTACGCTGACGGGCCGGCTGCCCGCGCTGGGGCCACTCCTCGGTGAACCCCGAGGCGAAGGGCGCCCGCTTCCACGCGGGGTCGTCGAGGTGGCCGTCCAGCTGGATGGCTGCGCCGACCCGCAGGGCCTGGAGCCCGGTCTCCGGACCCGGGGCGGCCATGGCCAGGGCACCGAGGAGGAGGGCGGAACAGGTGGGAGCGCGCATGATCCTCCGAGCCGGCGGGAAGCTCCATGTTGCCACATCTTGCGAGGTATCATGGATTTTGGAAGCCTTCCGTCCCCTCCAGGCACTTCTACGGATAATGGAATCCCAGGAGTCGACATGCGCACGATCTTCGCCATCCTGCTCTCCCTGCCCCTGTGGGCGGGCGGAGGCACCGTGGCCTTCAAGCAGACGGCCTTCATGGCCGAGGTGGCCGCCACGGACCAGGAGAAGGCGAAGGGCCTGATGTACCGGCAGAGCCTGGCCAAGGACCGCTGCATGTTCTTCGTCTACGGCGAGGAGGGCTACCACGCCATCTGGATGAAGAACTGCCTCATCGCCCTGGACGTGGCCTGGGTGGACGCCGAGGGCAAGGTGGTGGAGACGGCGGAGCACGTGCCCCCGTGCAGCCCCATGCGCGGCGACGACTGCCCCACCTACGGGGGAAGTGTGCCGGCCCGCCACTTCATCGAGTTCGCCGCGGGCACCTTCAAGCGCATCGGCCTGAAGAAGGGCGATCGCCTGGGCTGGGACCTGGTCCTGGACGACGGCCGGGCCGTGCGCGGCGGCGCGCCGATGCCGAAAACCAAGAAGAAATAGAAACGCGGAACGCGAAGGGCGCGAAGGGGAAAGGCAAGGGCGCGAAGAGAAGCCCTGCTGTGTCGGCAGAAGGATGCCCAGGATGGGTCCAGGCTGCTTCGTGGACTTCGCTCGTCCGAAGGACGTCTTCGCGCCCTTCGCGTTCCGCTTTTGATGGAAGGTCTGGTTCCGGGCGCGGCCTATTCACCGTTCTTCGGCGCGCCCTTGCGGGGCGGACGGGTGAGCGTGCGCAGGGCCTCGGGAGCCGGGGGGAGTTCCGTGAGCTCCAGGGGGCTCAGGCGATCCGCCAGCAGCTTCCAGGCCCGCGCCTGGCGGGGCAGGCGCTCGGCCTGGATGACCTCGAAGCCCTGGGCATAGCTCACGAAGGGCGGCATCACCAGGGCGAAGCCCGTGTAGAGGAAGGCGGGAAGCCGCATCCAGTCCGGATCCCCGGCGGGCCCGATGCCGGGCACGGCGAAGAGGGGGTGCACGCCGCCGTTGATCCAGAAGCCCTGGGGCGAGTCGTGGCGGGGATAGACGAAGATGCGGCGGCGATGCATGAGCGTGAAGGGGCCCACCCGGTGCTGCTCGACGGGTTCGATGCCGGTGCCTTCCAGGGCCGGGCCGCAGCTGCGGTCCGGGTGGCCCACCACCTGCACCACTTGGCGTCCCCCGGCCTGGAGCTTGCGGAAGATGGTGCGCAGCTCCTCGGCCTCGTCGCCCTCCACCGTGCCCTGGCTGGGTTTGAGGTCACCCAGCAGGGCGATCTGGGCGGGGGCGTAGTCATCGATGAGGCTGAACAGCCGCTCCCAGATCTCGGTCTGCTGGGGCGGAGGCAGGGGGTCCGGGCGGCGGCGGCGGGCGGCGCCCAGGCCGAAGAAGAGGTCCGCCAGCACCAGCGTCTTCTGCCGGGGCAGCCACACCGCCCGCCGGCTGTCGAGAATCACATCCTGGTTGAGCTGGACCTGCACCGGCGCCTCCGCCTTCCATTGGAACACGGCGGGGGCCAGAATCCGGGGATGGAGGACCGGTGCGGCACGGCCAGAGCCACTACCTGAAGCTGGAATGGCAGGGCGAGGCCCGGCGGGTCCTGGTCCATGACCCTCCGGCGGCCTCGGACCAGGAGCTCCCGCTGGTGCTGGCCCTCCACGGGACCGGCGGAACGGCGCGGCTCATGGCCGCCTTTTCGGGCCTGGGTCGCCTGGCCGACGAGCGGGGTTTCCGCGTGGCCTACCCCCAGGCCCTGGGCGAGGCGGGCACGGAGGATCCCGGACTCGGCGCCGCCTGGAACGTGGGGCCGGGGCTGGGGTGTCCCGGCCACACGGAATTGGACGACGTCGGGTTCCTCGGGGCCGTGGTCGACCGCCTGAACCACCGCGGGATCGTGGATCCCCGGCGGGTCTTCGTGGCGGGCTTCTCCAACGGGGCCCGCATGGCCTATCGCCTGGCCCTGGAGGCGCCCTGGGTGGCGGCCATCGCGCCCGTGGCGGGGGCGCCGATCTGGGGCCCTTCCCCGATCCGCGCCGTGCCCACCCTGGCCTTCCATGGGACGGAGGATGGTCACATCCCCTACCAGGGTGGCGTGGGGCTGCAGGGGCGGCGGGTGCCCGTCCTGCCCGTACCTGAGGCCGCGGCCCGCTGGGCGGCCCTTATGGGATGTGACGAGGGGCCCGTCCGCGAGGCCATGGACCCCCACCACCTCGATCTCTGGTCCGGCGGTGGATGCGAGGTGGGCCTCTGGACGGTGGCCGGCATGGGCCACGCCTGGCCGGGCGGGCGGCCCTACGCGCCAGGCGCGGACCGGCCCGCCCCGGATCTCTCCGCCAGCCACCTCATCTGGGCCTTCTTCGAAGCCCATCCCCTGGAGGCGCCTTGATCGCGGATCCGAACCATTTCATACCCGGCCTGGGCACGGGCCTGGCCGGCGGCGTGCTGTCGGGCCTCTTCGGGGTGGGCGGGGGCGTGGTGATGGTGCCCCTGCTGGGCCTGTTCCTGCACCTGGACCAGCACCGCGCCCAGGGCGCCACCCTGGCGGCGATGCTCCTGCCCACGGGCCTGCCTGCCGTGCTGCAGTACCGCAGCCGGGGCATCCACACCAGCCTGCGCCTGGTGGGCGTGCTGGTGCTGGCGTTCCTCTTCGGCATCTACGGCGGCGCGCGGGTGGCGAACCTCATCCCTTCGGGGCCCCTGCGCTGGGGCTACGCGGCCTTCCTGGTGCTCCTGGCCTTCAAGACCTACTTCCGGCACGAACCCCCGGCCGTGGACCGGACCGTGGAACCCCTGGACCTGTCCTCGGGCCTCTGGTCCGCGGGCCTGCCCATCGGCCTGCTGGCGGGGGTGGTCTCGGGCCTCACGGGGCTGGGGGGCGCCGTGGTGGTGATTCCCCTGCTGGCCTCCCGCTTCCGCTTGACCCAGCACGAGGCCCAACTCACCAGCCTCATGATGCTGCTGCCCCCCATCGGCCTGCCTGGCGTCTATGTCTATGCCCAGGCCCAGGGCGGGCTGCCGTGGATGGTGATCGCCGGGGTGGCCGTGGGCTTCGCGACCGGCGCGCTGGCCGGGGCGCGGGTGGCCACGCGCATGCGGGGGGCGAAGCTGAAGCAGATCTACGCGGTGATCGTGCTTTTCATGGCCCTCCTGGTGGTCCTGCGGGGCCACTGACCGGAAGCCCGTCCAGGGGACGCACGGCGCGGCCTTGCGCTATCCTCGACCCGGAGGTTGCCGTGCCCCTGGATGCCCCGACCCCCCTCTACGTGGGGGAGCGCCTGCGAGACCTGATCCTGTGCTACGCGGGGCCCTGGGCGTTCCTGCCCTACATGCGGAACCGCGAGGACCCGGAGCTGCTCTGGCACGCGCGCCAGGGCGTCATCCTGGCCTTCGCCGAGTGCGCCCTGACCCTGGCCATGCTCATCCTGGGCCTCTTCCCCATCTTCGGCGCCGTGTCCATCCGCTTCTTCCTGCCCCTCTGGCTGCTCTGGTGCCTGGGCATGTCCGTGACGAGCATCCTGCAGGCCACCAAGGGCAAGCGGCACCGTATCCCGGTGATCCACCAGTTCATCGACTATCTATAGCTCTCCGGGGGGACCGCCCGGCCGCAGGCGGCCTCTGCGTCCCCCCGGACCCTCACGAGAAGCGCTGGCGGAGCCGGCGCTTCTCGTCACCGCTTTGAGCGGAGAACGGCTAACGGGAGGGGCGTGCGTTCAGGATCAGCATGGCGTCGCCGTAGCTGAAGAACCGGTACCGCTCGCGCACGGCCTCCGCGTAGGCCGCCTGGGCCAGGTCCAGGCCCAGGAGGGCGGACACCAGGACGAAGAGGGTGCTTTCCGGCAGGTGGAAGTTGGTGAGCAGGTGGTCGGCGGTGCGGAGGCGGTAGCCCGGCGTGATGAAGAGGCGCGTGGCGCCCTCCCGCGCGAGCCGCGCGCCGTCCCAGGCGCCTTCGAGCGTGCGCAGCGAGGTGGTGCCCACGCAGAGCACGGGCCGCGCGCGATCGCGGAAGGCCGCTTCCAGGATCCGGCCCGTGGCGTCGGGGATCTCGAAGCGCTCCTCGTGCATGGCGTGGTCTTCGAGGCGCTCGGCGGTCATGGGCCGGAAGGTGCCCAGGCCCACGTGGAGCCGCACGGGATGCCAGCCGCAGCCGCGGGCCGCCAGGGCACCGATGAGCTCCGGCGTGAAGTGCAGGCCCGCCGTGGGGGCCGCGACGGCCTCGCCCTCCCGGGCCGCGAAGACCGTCTGGTAGCGGGTCTCGTCCTCGGCCTCCGCCAGGTGGTCGATGTAGGGCGGCAGGGGCAGGCGGCCGATGCGGTCGATCTCGTCCCAGTCCAGGCCGTGCTCAGCGTGTACCCGCACGGTCCGCAGGCCCTCGGGCAGGGTGTCCAGGATGTCCAGGTGGGCCAGCTCGGTGTGGGTGACCGGGTCCACCACGGCGGCGGAAGCCCCGGGTTTGAGGCGCGCGCCCGGCTTCACCATGGCCTCGAAGCGCCCCTGGCCCAGGCTCCGCAGCAGGAGCGCCTCGCCCGCGCCGCCGCCTGCGCGGCGCAGGAAGAGGCGCGCGTGGCGGACGCGCACGTCGTTGGGGACACAAAGGCTTCCGGCGGGCACCAGGTCCGGCAGGTCGCGGATGGTGCGGTGGGACCAGGTCCCGGTCTGCGCGTCCACCACCAGCAGCCGCGCGCCGTCGCGATCCGGCGCGGGGTGTTGCGCGATGAGTTCCTGGGGCAGGTCGAAATGGAAGTCGGAGCGGAGCATCAGAGGGGCATCACGCTTCCGCGAACTGCAGCCGGTGCAGCCGCGCGTACTCGCCCTGGCGCGCCAGCAGCTCGTCGTGGGTGCCCTGCTCCACGATGCGGCCCTGCTTCATGGCGCAGATGCGGGTGGCCCGCTGGATGGTGCTGAGGCGGTGGGCGATCACCAGCGTGGTGCGGTCCTGCATGAGGGTTTCCAGGGCGGCCTGCACGGCGCGTTCGCTCTCGGTGTCGAGGGCGCTGGTGGCCTCGTCGAGGATGAGGATTGGCGGGTCCTGCAGCAGGGCCCGGGCGATGGCGAGGCGCTGGCGCTGTCCGCCGCTGAGGCTGGAGCCCGTCTCCGCCAGGGGCGTATCGTAGCCCCGGGCCAGCCCCTGGATGAAGTCGTGGGCATGGGCCTTCTTCGCGGCGGCGATGACGGATTCGCGGCTGGCCTGCTTGCCGTAGGCGATGTTGTCGTGCACCGTGTCCATGAAGAGCAGGGTCTCCTGGGTGACGATGCCGATGAGCTTGCGGAGCTCGCGGGGGTCGAAGTCTCGGAGGTCGAGGCCGTCGAGGGTGATCCGCCCGCCGGTGGGGTCGAAGAAGCGGGGCACCAGGTTCACCAGGGTGGTCTTGCCGCCGCCGCTGCCGCCCACCAGGGCCACGGTCTCGCCGGCGCGCACCTCGAGGTCGATGCCGCGCAGGACGGTGTGCTTCTCGTCATAGGCGAATTCCACGCCCTCGAAGCGCAGGAGGGCCGGACGTGCGGGCACAGGCACCGGGTCCGGATTCACGGGCAGCTCCGGATTCCGGTCGAGCATGGCATAGACCCGGTCCAGGCTGGCGGAGGCCACCTGGATCTCGTTGTTGAGCTTGGTGAGCCGCCGCAGGGGGTCGTAGAGCGCGTAGATGGCCAGGATGTACGTGAGGAAGTTCTCGGTGGTGAGGGTGCCGGACTTGAAGCGCCCGGCGGCGTAGGCGGCGAGGCCCGCCAGGAGGAAGCCCCCCACCAGCTCCATGATGGGCGTGGAGAGGGCCGAGGCCCGGGCGCTCTTCATGCCCAGCCGGTAGAGCTCCTGGTTCTGGAGCTGGAAGCGGCTCACCTCGTAGGACTCGCGGGCGAAGCCCTGGACCACGCGGATGTTGCTGAAGACCTCCTTCAGGCGCTGCAGAAGCCGGCTGGAGGCCTCCTGGTTCCGGTGGTTCACCCGGCGGATGCGCTGGCTGAGCTTCTTCACGGGCAGCACCACCAGGGGGCCGGCGAGGAAGAGGGTGAGGCTCAGCTTCCAGTCCATGTAGAGGACCGTGGCCAGCATGGTGAGGGCCACACAGATTTCGCGCACGGCCTCCGCCAGCTGGTTGCTGGCGATGCCCTGCACGGCGCCCACGTCGCTGATGCTGCGGGTGATGAGCTCGCCCACGGGGTGCTTCTGGAAGAAGGCGGGCTCCTGGGCCAGCAGGTGGGCGAAGAGGCGCTCCCGGAAGGCCTGGGTGGCGCGGATGCCGCTGCGGACCATGAGCAGGGTGCCGGCGTAGGTGAAGAGGCCCTTCAGGGCGAAGAGCAGCACCAGCACCAGGGGCACCAGCAGGCCCGTGCGCAGGGCGGAGGCCTCGGGCAGGTGCGCCATGGCCCAGGCCCGGAGGTGTTCGAGCTGGCCGAAGAGGCCCGTCTGGGCCCCGCTCAGGGCGTGCGCCTTGCCATCGTCAAACACAAACTTGATGGAGGCGATGAGGGCCCCTTGGCAGAGGCCCGCCAGGAGCAGGAGCAGCGAAGCCCCCGCGATGAGGGGGGCGTGGACCCGCAGATGGTCATTGAAGAAGCGCAGGAGTCGCGACATGGTCAGCGACCAGCTTAGCCGCTCTGGCCCATGCCACCGTCACGGGCAGCTACTCGACGGTCACGGTCACCGTGCTCTTGCCGTCGTCCAGGCTGAAGAGTTCCGTGCCCTTGGGGGCGTTCAGGGCCTGGTCCATGAGCCGCTCCAGGTCCACTCCCTTCTTCTTGGCCTGGCGCAGCTGCTCGTCCGAGAGGTAGCCGCCCACGGCCCGGGCCAGGCCCACGGTCAGGCGCACGGTCAGGGCCTCGGGCTTGGCCCGCTCCTTCACGCGGATCACCAGGAACCGGCCCTGGGCGGGGCCCGCGGCCTGGGGCTGGATCCCCATGGCCAGCAGGGCGAGGCGGCAGGCCTCGGAGGAGGCATCCACCCGGAGCCCGGCCTGGAGCACGGGCACGGCGCGGGCGTCCCGCCGCTTGGCCAGCTGGAGGGCCGCGGCGATGCGGACCTCTTCGCGGTCGTCGGACAAGGCGCCGGCCAGGCCGGCCTGGGCGGCGGGGCTGTTCCACTGGCGGATGCCCCAGCAGCGGACGCGGTTCAGCCGGGCCTCCTTGCCCAGCATCCGCTGATCGGGATGTTTCGCGAGGAAGTCGGTGTAGGCGTCGGCGGCCTCGTCCCACCGCTGGTCCTGCTCCAGGCTGGAGGCCAGCCAGTAGCGGGCGTCCGGCACCCGGGAGGAGCGGGGGAACTCGCGGATGAGCGAGCGATAGGCCTGGGCCGCCTCGTACCAGCGCTGGGCATAGCGGAGGTCGCGGCCCTGCCGGAACAGGGCGTCCGCGGGGCTCTCCACGCCCGCCAGGGCGAGGGGGACCGCGGGCTCCGGGGCGGCGGGCGCGATCAGCGCGGGCACGGCCACGAGGAGGGAGAAGGTCATGCGCCGTCTCCCCTCAGGCGCCGTTCCATGCGCTCGGACGCGCCCTCCAGATCGTGGGCCGCGGCCCACTGCCGGAGCTCACGGGCCCGCTCGGTGCTGAGGCAGTCGTCCTCGAAGGCGACCTCGGACAGCCAGGCGTGCAGGTTGGCGCGGATGGCCTCGGCCTCCTGGATGGGCGCGCCCTGGGCGGCGAGCTGATGGCTGGCCTCCAGCAGGGTCAGGGCCATCTCGCGCTCCTGGCGCCGGTCCTCCTCCCCCTTCTTGCACAGGGTCGGGTCTTGCTCGAAATCCTGGAGCAGGGTGGTGCTCTGCCGGAAGAAGGCGATCCAGGCGCGGTCCTGGGTGCGCTTGCGAGCCAGCTGCTCCAGCCGGGCCGTGTCCCGGGCCTGGGCGCGGAGGCTCTGGGTGTGCAGCACGGTGTAGGTGGCCGGGATCAGGGCCACCAGCAGAACGGCGGCGGCCGCCAGGGTCCAGGATCCGGTCCAGCGGAGGCGGGGGGGCGGGGCCAGGCTTTCGGCCAGGCCGGGGCCGTGGCTCTCCAGGGCCAGGTGGAGCTCCAGCAGCTCGGCCAGCTCGGCCTGCTGCGCCGGATCATCAGGCCAGAGCTCCGGCCGTTCGAGCAGCTCGAAGCGGCGGGCCTCTTCCTGGGGATCAAGGCGGTTGGGGTCGGGGGCGGCGGTCATGGCTGGGGTCCAAGGGTCTTGCGGAGCTTCTGGAGGCTTTGGAACAGGGTGGCTTTCACGGTGCCTTCGGCGCAGCCCAGGTCCTGGGCGATGCGTTTCACCGGGTGCTCGTGGACGTAGTAGGCGAGCACCATGGCCCGCTGGCGGGGGGTGAGGCCCTCCAGGGCCCCGCGAAGGGCCTGGATGCGCCGGCTTTGGTCCACGGATTCCCAGGGTGAAGCCTGCTGGGGATCCGGTGCGTCAAAGGTCTCGGGAGGGGGTACCTCTCTCCCCCGTCTACGGAGGTGGTCGGTCGCCGCATTAGCCGCCAGCGTAAAAAGCCAGGCAGCCACCGGCCGACCCTCTTCGAATCGCTGACAATGCTGGAGACACTTGAGAAAAACTTCCTGGACCAGCTCCTGGACCACCCCGGCCTCGCCCTGCAGGCGCCGGTGGAGGAAGGCGCAGAGGGGGCGCTCGAAGCGGGCCATGAGGTGGGCCAGGGCCTCCTCCCGGCCGGCCTTGAGCTGGGCCATCCAGAACTCCGGGGACTCTGTCTCCGGCGGAAGGGGGCCGTCAGCCGGCGGCTGGGGGAGGGCCGCGCTCATGCCTTGGGGGCTCGGGCGGGAAGGGTGAAGGAGAAATCCGGCTGCCCCAGCTTCTCCATCACCAGCTTGAGCTGCTCGGGCGTCAGCGCGCAACGCAGCCCCACGCGGCGCTGCTCCTGCAGCAGCTGCGGGGCGGCGCCGGGGGCCGCCTGCACGGCATTGGCGGCGGCCACCAGCCGCTGGAGCCACGGCGTGACCTGGTTGATCCCCTCGGGCGTGCCCGCCAGGGCCAGCTCGAAGCGGATGGCCTGCTCTTTTCCGGCCGCATCCTTCGCGGCGGGCGGCGTGATGCTCCAGAAGAGGGCATCAACTCCCTGGGGCAGGTCCTTTACGAGGGTCCCCTCCAGGTTGCGGCGCAGCCCGCCCAGCAGGGCCTCGGGCTGGAGGTAGCCCTGGAAGGGCGCCCGGGGGTTGATCCACTCGGCGGCGAGGGCCGCGTCCGGCCGGGTGGCCAGGCTGTCCTTGGCCGCCATGCGCTGGAGGGCCTCCAGAGAGCCGATCCAGACCTGGCCCTTCTCGTCGCTGGCGGCCCGGATGTGGGCCTTGGCCCCGCCGGCCTCCAGGTCGAGGATCACGTGGAGCGGCCAGTCCCGGCCCTGGAGGCGCAGGCTCCCCTCCTGGGGGAAGGATTCGGAGAGGGCCGCCACCAGCGAGGTCGGATCGGCGAACTGGTTCAGCTGGATGAGGACGTGCTCAAGGCCCTTCTGGATGTTCGACTCGCCCTCTTGCGGCACGCCGATGACATGGAAGGTCACCCGGCCCGTCTCCGTGCGCGGGTTGATGCGGGCCTTCTGGAGGAAGAGGTCCAGGGCGCGCTCCACCGAGGGATCCCTGGAGATGAGGGATTGGACCTCCTTGTGGGTGAGCATCCAGGCCGCTTCGCCGGAGAAGGAGGCCACGCTGTCGGTCGGCGCGGACTGCACCCACCCGGGAACGCGGGGCTTGGGCCGGCAGGAGGTGGCGAAAGGCAGACAGGCCAGCGCCACCGCGACGGGGATCAGGATGGCGGCGGGGCGGCGCATGGGGGGCTCCTGGATCTGGGTTACGGGACGGTCCTGGCCCCGTTTACCCGAGGGTCCGCAGGGTCACGGGCAGGTGTGGGCTGCGGAGGAGCTGCTGCTGCTCGGCCTCGGACAGCAGGCCCCAGATGCGGGCGGAGGCCTCCCGAGGCGTCTTGGGGTTCAGCAGCAGCTCGGACATGATCGCGGCGTGGGCCATGAGCACCGGATGCCCGGCGATCTGCTCCAGCACGGCGCGGGGGGTCAGCTTGTTCCGGGCGAGGCGGAGGAGGATCCCGGGATCCAGCTGGCGGTCGGACACCATGCGCCGCAGGGTCTCCTCGTCCTGGAGCACCTCCTGGGGCAGGTGGCGCATCAGCTCGCCGCCCGAGGTGCGGAGGGCGGTGATCCGATCCGAGACGTCCATGGCCAGATAGAGGGTGCGGAGGGTCTCCAGGGCCCGGCGCTTGACTTCCAGATGCTGGAGCCGCGGATCCCGCAGGATCTCGATGGCGGGCTTGAGGCCGGGCAGGTTCGCGAGCAGGCCGAGGGCCGTGGCTTCGGTCAGGTGGGGATGGTGCACCAGGGTCTCCGCCACCAGCGGATCCCCCTGCCACTTGGCGTGCGCGGCCACCTGCTCGGCCCGGTCGCGGTCCAGAGTGGGCAGGGTGGAGGCCAGCATCCGCGGCGTGAGGGCCGGGTTGTCCAGGGACAGGCGGAACACCTGGGGATCCGGGTCCTTGAGCACCTGGATGAGCTGGTCCTCCTGCGTGGCCTGGGTGGCGAGGAACACCCGCTCCTCGAGGCTGGCCCAGCGGCCGTCCTCGCCGCGCTCGGGCAGGGCGGTGGACAGCCCCGACCGCTGGCGCAGGAGGCGGTCGTAGAAGTACTTCACCACCCGGAGCAGGTGCGGGGACTGCCGCTTGGCCCAGTAGGTGACGAACTGGTACTCGCCCTCCTCCAGCTGGGAGAAGAGGCTCACGATGCGGCGCAGGGAGGCGGGCTTCGAGGCGCCCCGCTCCAGCGTCGTGACGAGGAGGCGGGAGAGGGCCAGGCGTCGCGACAGCCCCGCGGGGCAGCCCGGGGCCTCCTGGATGCCCTCCCGCACGGGCTCCCGGAAGTACCAGCGGGCTTCGGCGTACACCTCCTCGAAGAGCTCCGGCACGGCGCTCTGGCCCAGGGCCCGGAGGAGGAGCTCCTCTGAGATGAGCGGATTCTGGAGGGCGGCCAGGCGGAGGTCCGCGTCCGGGTCCACGAGAAAGCCCACCAGCTCATCCGGCTGGGCGGTCTGCTGGGCCCGGGCGAGCCGGTCCCCCTTGTTCGCCACCGGTGCCGGCGCGGGTGTGGCGGGGGCTTCCGGCAGGGCCGTGAGGGTCTCCCAATCGGGATCCTCTCCGGGCAGGGGGGGCAGCTCCTGGGTGGAGCCGGTGGCGGAGACGGACTTGGCGATCTGCTTGGCCAGGAGCTTGGCGACGGGCTTCAGCTCGGGGTTCAGCTGGGCGTAGAGCGCCTTCACCGCCTCGGAGCGATCCACCTTCTCGGCGGTGGGCGCCTGGTCCATCTCCCGCATCTGGCCGAAGAGGGAGACCACCATCTCCAGGTCGCGGCGGATGGCCTCGGGGGTGGCCTCGTTCTCCGCCAGCCCCAGGAGGATGGGCCAGTGGGCCAGCCAGTGGGGCGTGCGGGCCATGAGGGTCAGCAGGCGCGGCGAGTCCAGGGACCGGGCCAGGCCCTCCAGCATGAGGATCTGGCTTTCCGACGGCAGCTGCGGGCGCACCAGGGCCAGGTGGCGGAAGTGGATCCGTTCCGGTTCCGTTAGGCTGGCGAGGAACGCGCCTTTCGGTTCCGTCACGATTCCTCCGGTCAGGCGCAGGCGGCTTGGAGGAGGGCCAGGAGTCCGGGATCTTCGCGGAAGAGGAGGGCGTCGACCAGGGCCCCCTTGAGGCCGAGGTGGGCGGGCGCGGCGTCCAGATGCCGGAGGGAGGTGATGCTGCCGCCCATGACCAGCGGCAGGCCGGTGGCGGTGGCCAGCGCCGTGGCGGTCTCGAAGTCGGGATCGGCGCCGGGCACTTCGGGGATGTCCACGAAGAGCAGCCGCTTGAAGCCATAGGCCTTGGCGCGCAGCGCGAGGTCGAGGGCGCTGAGGTTGGCCGTGTCCACCCAGCCCGAGCGATGCACCCTCCCGCCCCGGGCGTCGATGGCCGCGGTGAGGAAGGGCTGGAAGCGGGCCATGAGCTGTTCCGACACGAGGGACGACTTGTGGAGGATCGTGCCCGCCACCAGCCAGACGGCACCGTGGTCGATGAAGAACTGGGCCTGGTCCGAGCTGCGGATGCCGCCGGCCACCTGGATGCAGACCTTCCGGCCCCGGGCATGGCAGCGCTCGAGGATCTGGGCGATGAGCTCGCGGTTGTTGCCCTTGCCCATGGCGGCATCCACGTCCACCAGCGCCATGCGCGTGGCGCCCTCGTCCAGCAGCCGGGCGGCGAGGTCCAGCGGAGCCTCCGCCGAAGGCTCGCCCTGCCCCGTGGTGGGGATGACGCGGCCATGCTGGAGGTTCAAGGTTGGGTAGATCTTCAAGCGGACACCCCGGTAGACCGGTAGATGGGAGTGTAACGCAAGGGTTACGCCTGTGAGGATCCCGTCAGCAGATCCAGGAGGTGGCGGGCGGCGTCGCTTTCGGCCCGCTTGCGGGAGGATCCCCGGGCCTCGGCGCTGCGGTCGCCCACGGCCACCCGCACGGTGAAGAGCGGAGCGTGACCGGGACCGGACTGGGAGACCAGGGTGTACGCGGGAGTGGGCAATCCTAGCCGAGCGGCGGTCTCCTGGAGGGAAGTCTTGGGATCCAGGCGGGACCACGCTTCCGGATGGGCCTGCCGGATGGGCTCAAGGAATCGGCCTTCCGCCAGGGCCAAGGCGGCGGCCTGACCATCCCTTCCCGAAGCCTGGGCGTCCAGGTAGACGGCCGCCAGCAGGGCCTCCAGTGCATCGGCCAGAGGCTTGGAACCCATGGGGGGAGCCTTCCTGGGATGCGCGGCGCTCAGGGCTCGGTCCAGGCCCAGGTCCAGCGCCCACCGGTGCAGTGAATCCGTGCACACCAGCACGCCCCGGAATTTGCTCATGGGGCCTTCCTGCCAGTCCGGCCGCTCCCGGTGGAGGAGCAGCGCCACGCAGAAATTCAGGAGGGCATCGCCCAGGAACTCCAGCCGCTGGTTATCCCGGCCTTTGGCGGCGGAGGTGTGGGTCAGCGCCTCCTGGAGCAGGGCGGGATCCGCGAACCGGTAGCCCAGCGCGGCCTCCAGGGCGGCCCGTTCTTCGGCGCGTTTCGCCATGGTCAGTCCGCCAGATCCGAAGGGAGCTTCCGATTGAAGCGGGCCTGGTTGAGGACACTCCGGAAGCGGACGTTCCGGGCGGCCATCTGGCCGAGGATGCCCTGGCGCCGCGCCTCGCGCAGCTCCTGGACGAACTCGGCGTGGCGGCCCTGATCGTAGAGCACGGTGGCCAGCCAGGCATGGGCGTTCACGTTGGTCGGATCGGCCTTGATGGCCTGCCGGAACCCGTGGATGGCCTTGTCGGGCTGGCTGTCCGCCAGCTGGATGGCCTCGCTCATGGAGACGTTGCCGAGGTTCAGGCGCTCGTGGGTCTGCAGCTTGTCGAGCTTCTCGGGCTGGTAGAGCTCGGGCCGGTCGATGGACCGGGGTTCGGCCCGGGACTCGCTGGTCCTGGCTTTGCCCGCGTTCGACTCGGTGGGCGCGGGATCCTGGGCGCGCGGCTGCGTCGGCACGGGCTCCGCCATCTGGGAGGCGCGCGAAGACGCAGGCTCGGGCTTTGCTCCCGCGGGAGCCGGGGCACCGGCGCTGGCGGGGGCGGGCGCTCCAGCGGAGGGAGGAGGCACCGTTTCCCGGGTTTCTGTGGACAGCGCGGGCACGGGAGCGGCGCTCCGATGGAGGGCCCACCAGCCCGCGCCACCGGCGCCCGCCAGAACGAGGGCCGCGAGGCCGATCCAGAGGGCTGGCTTGCCTCCCGCCGGGCGGGCCGGGGGCGGAGCCGCCACTGGCGGGCGCAGCGCGGCCGGGGCCTGCATCGTGGGCGCCGAAGAGGCGGGTGCCGGCGGCGCCACCGGTGCGGTGGGGGCGGCGGCCTGGAGAAGGGCGGTCGCCTCTTCCAGCTGGCCCGTCCAGGAGGGATCCTTCGCGGCGCGCAGGGCCTTGGCGAGGTCCTCGGCCGTCTGGAACCGCGCGTCCGGATCCTTCGCCAGGGAGCGGTCCAGCACCGAGCGGATGGCTGGGCTGATGCCCCGCAGCATCTCAACCTCGAGGGGCTCGGGCGCCTCGTTGACGATCTTATAGAGGACCGTGGGCGTGGTGTCTCCGGCGAAGGGCTTCCGTCCGCTCAGGCACTCGTAGAGCATGACGCCCACGGCGAAGAGATCGCTGCGGGGATCGGGCTTGCCGGTCCGGATGTACTCCGGCGCCATGTAGCTCACCGTGCCCATGACCATGCCCGTGGCCGTCATGTCCGAGTTGCTGATCTTGGCCACCCCGAAGTCCATGACCTTGGCGTGGAGGCGCCGCCCGTCGCGCTGGACGCGGACGTTGGTGGGCTTGATGTCGCGGTGGACGATGTGCTGCCGGTGGGCGAATCCGAGGCCATCGCAGACCTGTGCCAGCACCTCCAGCGCCTCGGAGCGGGTGAGCGACTGGTCCCGCAGCAGCTCGTCCAGGTCGTGACCCTTGACGAACTCCATGGCGATGTAGAGCACGCCCTGGTCCTCGCCGAACTCGTAGATGGTGACGAGGTTCGGGTGGTTCAGCACGCCGGCGGCGCGGGCCTCGCGGGCGAAGCGCTCCTTGGCCTCGCCGCCCTGGGCCGCGGAGGGAAGGATGGTCTTGATGGCCACCTCGCGGCCGATGGTGGGGTCCACGCCGAGGTAGACCTCGCCCATGGCGCCGTTGCCGAGAACGCGCTTGATCTCGAATTTTCCGAGCTTCTCGAACATGGGAAGGTCCCCCCGGATGGGATGAGGATGGAGGGACAGCATAGGTCCTGTCCTGCGCAGGTCCAAGGACTTGGGATAATTCGGCATCCGGAAGCCCCGTTTGGGCTGGCATCCGGGCAGGGAACATGCAAACTAGAATCCACCCTCCGGAGCCTCCGGTGCCCGAAGTCCGTCTCCGCTATTTTCTGCCAGCCCTCATGGGCTCGCTGCACCAGCAGCGTGCCGAAGGAGAGCTTGTGCTCGAGCAGAACGACGGCACACGCCGGCTGTACTGGCGAGGGGGGGACCTGGTCTACCTCCGGAGCGATGCCGTCGGGGAGCAGTTCGGGAACTTCCTCATCCGCCGCGGCGTGCTGGACATGGCTTCGCTCAAGGAGCTGCTGGCCGACGGGGAAGGCTCCCGCATGGGTGATCGCGTGGTGCAGAGCGGGCTCATGACGGTCGCCGAGCGGGACAAGCGCCTGCACGAGCTGCTGGGATCGGTCCTGCTCCACGCCATGGAGCACCCCATCCTGAAGATGTCCTGGATGCCCGGCGGGCTCGAGGACAACCTGAGCGGGGACCTCCAGTTCTGGCTCGATCATCGGCGGCTCGTGTGGGACACCTTCCAGAGCGCCAAGGTGGAACTCGAGCTGGTGGAGATGTTCCAGAGCGAGCCGGATTGGCGGTGGGAGGCCAGGCCGGATCTCCTGGAGTCCCTCAGCGACCTGTCCCTCACGCCGACCTTGGCCTATGCCCTGTCGCTGCTGGGTTCCGAGCCGCTCGGCTACGAGACCATCAGTTCCCTCTCGGGGCTCTCGCCGGGGGAGTCGGCCCGGCTGGTGGCCACCCTCTGGGCCCTGGGCGGCCTGAACCTGGTCCGGGGGGACCTGCCGCTGCTTCCCCGCGAATCCGCCCCGCCCGCGCCGACTCCGGAACTTCTGGAACCTCCCGAGCCCGTGTTCGAGTCCATTCCGGTCCTCGAACCCGAAGCGCCGCCGGAGCCGATCCTGCTGCTCGAGGAGGAGGACTTCCCGCCGCCCCGGGCCCACACGCCGCGTTCCCTGCCGCCGCCGGCGCCGGAGACAGTGGAGCGGGCCTTCAATGAACCCACGCCTTCGGTGCTGCCGCTGCTCCCTTCGAGGACGGATGAGGAATCCCTCCCCTCGACGGATCGGGCCCACCACCTCCTGGTGAAGGCCAAGTCGTACGTGATGCAGAACCGCACCAGCGAGGCCATCCGGGCCCTCGAGCAGTCCATCAAGCTCGACGGCGATTCCCCCGCGGCCTACGAAGCCTGGCTGCTGCTCGGCCGGCTGAGGCTGACCAATCCCGCCTGGTCGACCCGGGCGGTCGAGGCACTCCAGGTGGCTTCGCGCATCCGACCCAGGGCGGCCGAACCCTGGGCCCTCATGGGCGAGCTCTACCACCGGAAGGGATTCCGCGCCAACGCGCAGGGCTGTTTCCGCCGGGCCCTCGAGCTCGATCCTTCGGTGGCGGTGCCTTCCGATTACGGCGGCCAGGACGCGCCGGACGCGAATCGGGGCGAGGGGGGGCTCATGGGGCGCCTGCGCTCCATGCTCGGGCGCGAAAAGGGCTGATGGGCCCGTGCGTATTCGAAGGGTCTAGGCGGTTCCGAACAGCCGGTCTCCCGCGTCGCCGAGGCCGGGAAGGATGTAGCCCTTCTCGTTGAGCTGGCGATCCACCGCGGCGACGACGATGGTGAGGTCCGGGTGGTCCGCGTTCAAGCGCTCCAGACCTTCGGGCGCCGCGAGCAGCGCGACGAGGGAGAGGTTCACCGCGCCCGCGCCCTTGAGCTGGCGCACGGCTTCGGAAGCGCTGCCCCCGGTGGCGAGCATGGGATCCAGCACGAAGACAGGACGGTCCTCGAGCAGGGGAGGGAAGTTGCGGTAGTACGGAACGGGCACGAGGGAGTCGTGGTCCCGGTAGAGCCCCAGGTGCCCCACCTTCGCCGTCGGCAGCAGCTTGAGGAAGGAGGGGAGGAGGCCGAGGCCTGCGCGGAGGACGGGCACCAGCACGGGGTCCAGGGACTTCAGGCGCAGCGTGCTCGTGCGCTCGAGCGGGGTCTCCACCACCATCGATTCCACAGGGAGGCTGCGGGTCGATTCGGTCGCGAGGATCAGCCCCACTTCCTCGATGAGCGAACGGAAGAGGATGCCGGGGGTCTTCCGGTCGCGGATGAGGGAGAGCTTGTGATGCACCAGCGGATGGTCGAGCACGTGGATCGTCATGGGGGCCTCTCGTCGCTTCCGGCGGGACCGCGAATGCCGCTTGCACAGGGCCCGGGGCGGAAGGCGCGAGTTGAAGCGTAGCAGGCGCGGACCCGGACGAGGGACACGAACCCCCCGGGTTCCGGAGGTCTCCCGGGAGGACTCGACCCGGTCGCCAGGCGGCGAAGGTGTGCGATGCGATGGTGCGCGGATCGTGGCTGGTGGCGCGGGTTTCAGAAGGCGGCCTCGCAGCTGTCGGAGCGCGTGATGCGCGCATGGCGGCTTTCGTAGTGGCCTCGGAGATCGCCCGAGAGGGGGTCCGGGAGGGCGGAAACGAATGGGGAGCAGGTGGGGAGGTAGCGTCAAAAAAAATGAAGATTTTTTTGATTTCTCTGTTGACCTCATCCGAATCACTGGTTTGATGTTGAATCAGAGGAAAAACGACCGATCATCTTCCCCATAGGGCCAGCAGCGAGGTATCTGAGATTTGGAGCGTGGGAAATGCTAAAGAAAGTCGCCATCTTCAAGGCCCTCGACGTGGAAATCAAAAAGCAGAGGGGCCCTGTGGCGGTGAAAGATGCCTACAAGGGTCACCACTCCCTGAAGGAAGAACTCAGCCAGCCTGGAATCACGATCTTGGGTGAAGTTGCCGGGGGGGATCCCGGCCGGGGTCAGGTCCGGGATTCTTACAAGGCCTCCACCCACGCCAAGAGTCTCGCCGAAAACGGCGCCAGGGTCCTCTCGGTCGCCACGGACAAGTTCCTCTATCACGGCGACGACAAGCACCTGTCCGAGGTGCGGGCCCAGGTGAAGCTGCCCCTGATCCGCCGGGACTTCATCTTCGAGGAGTACCAGGTCGAGGAGAGCAAGATCCTCGGCGCCGACGCGATCTTCCTCATGCCCGCCTTGCTGGGCCAGGAGCGGCTCGAGACGCTGCTGAAGTTCGCCACCAGCAAGGGGCTCGACGTGGTGGTCGAGGTGACTTCGGAGGCCGAGCTCCAGCGGGCCGTGGAGGCCGGAGCCGACATCATCTGCGCCGTGGGCCGCAACCTCGATACCTGGGAGCCCTCCTGGGACCAAGCGGTGTCCCTGGTCAAGAAGATCCCCAAGAGTTGCCTGAAGCTGGTCGAGGGAGGCATCCACCGGCTGGACCAGATCAAGCAGATGGAGGCCCTGGGCGTCCACGGGCTGCTGATCGGCGACGCCCTCCTTGATGACTACTATCCCGGCAAGCGCCTGGCGCAGATCCTGGCAGGCGTGGAGCCCCCGAAAAAAGCCGCGAAGCCCAAAGGCAAGACCGGCTCTGCCGCCGATGCGGCGCATCCCCCCGCGGCTGCTGCCGCAGCCAAGGAACGCATATCCTCCCAGCGGGAAGCCGCTAGCCAATCCGGCACGAAAGGTGCTACTGGCAAACCATCTTCCCGCACGACCCCTTCCAACCTCGCCCAAAAGGGCGTAAAGGAGCCACCCATGGCCGAACTGACCAACATGGTCGCCACCCCCGCCGCCCCCGCGGCTGCGAAGCCCGCCGCCAAGAAGCCGGCTGCGAAGAAGGCTGCGCCGAAGAAGAAGGCCGCCGCCAAGAAGCCGGCCGCCAAGAAGGCCGCGCCGAAGAAGGCCGCCGCCAAGAAGCCGGCCGCCAAGAAGGCCGTGAAGAAGGCCGCGCCGAAGAAGGTTGCCGCCAAGAAGGCCGCGCCGAAGAAGGCCGCTGCCAAGAAGGCCGCGCCGAAGAAGGCCGCCGCCAAGAAGGCCGCGCCGAAGAAGGCCGCTGCCAAGAAGGCCGCGCCGAAGAAGGCCGCCGCCAAGAAGGCCGCGCCGAAGAAGGCCGCCGCCAAGAAGGTCGTCAAGAAGGCCGTGAAGAAGGCCGCGCCGAAGAAGGCCGCCGCCAAGAAGCCGGCCGCCAAGAAGACCGTGAAGAAGGCCGCGCCGAAGAAGGCCGCGAAGAAGTAGACGGATTCCACCGAATCCATCTGCACAACCTGGCTAACATCAGAGAGGCGCGCCAGCGCGCCTCTCTGAGCCGGGTGACGACATGATTACCATCGAACGGGTCTCTGCCCTCGAAGTCCTCGACAGCCGGGGGAACCCCACGGTTCTCGCCCGGGTGGAGCTCTCCGACGGGACGGTGGGACAGGCCCTCGTCCCCTCCGGCGCATCGACCGGCAGCCGCGAGGCGCTCGAGCGTCGCGACGGCGACAAGAAGCGCTACCTCGGCAAGGGCGTGCTGGGTGCTGTGGACGCGATCAACGTGGAACTGGCTCAGGCCCTCCAGGGCATGGATCCCTTCCAGCAGGCCGAGCTCGACGAGCTGATGTGCGACCTGGATGGGACCGAGAACAAGGCCCGCCTGGGCGCGAATGCCATCCTGGGCGTCTCCATGGCCATGGCGGACGCCGCGGCCAAGGCCTCGCGCCTGCCCCTCTATCGCTATCTCGGCGGCGCCTCGGCCCGCCTGCTTCCCGTGCCCATGATGAACATCCTCAATGGGGGTGCCCACGCCGACAACAACGTGGACATCCAGGAGTTCATGGTGCTGCCCGTGGGGGCTCCGACCTTCCGGGAGGCCCTCCGCTGGGGCGCCGAGGTCTACCACAGCCTGAAGGGGGTCCTGAAGGCCCGCAAGCTGTCCACCGGCGTGGGGGACGAGGGCGGGTTCGCCCCGAACCTCGGCTCCAACGAGGAAGCCCTGGAGCTCATCGGGGAAGCCGTGAAGAAGGCCGGCTACAAGCTCGGCAAGGATGTCTTCCTGGGCCTGGACTGTGCGGCCAGCGAATTCCACGACGGCAAGGCCTACGCCCTGGACGGCGCCAAGAAGACAGCTGCCCAGTTGGTGGACTATTACCAGGGCCTGGTGTCCCGGCATCCCGTCATCTCCGTCGAAGACGGCTTCGCCGAAGGCGACTGGAAGGGCTGGAAGCTCCAGACCGAGGCCATGGGGGCCGAGACCCAGCTCGTGGGCGACGACCTCTTCGTGACCAACCCGGCCATCCTGGCCAAGGGCATCCAGGAGGGCGTGGCCAACGCCATCCTGATCAAGCTGAACCAGATCGGCACCGTCACCGAGACCCTCCGGGCCGTGGACATGGCCCACAAGGCCGGCTACCGGGCGGTCATCAGCCACCGCAGCGGCGAGACCGAAGACAGCTTCATCGCCGACCTGGCGGTGGCCACCGGGGCGGGCCAGATCAAGACCGGCGCCCCCTGCCGCACGGACCGGATCGCCAAGTACAACCGCCTGCTCCAGATCGAATGGGAGCTGGGGGCCGCGGCCCGCTATGCCGGCCGGGAGGCTTTCGGGTCCCGCCTCTAGGGACGCCATCTAGGAGGCTCCATGAACGCCAACTGGCTCCTGAAGTCCTCCACCCTGTGGGGCGTGTTCGGGGCCTCGGCCTTCCTGTCCCTCATGGCGCTGCTCTTCTCCCAGGGGGGGCTGCCTGAGCTGCGGAAGCAGGAGGCCGAGCTGGCCGCGACCCGCGCCCGGCTGCTGGAGCTCAACAAGCGCAACCGCGAGCTGCTCGAGGAGGTCCAGCGCCTCGCCGCGAAGGACCCCGAGCTGATGGAGGCCCTGGCGCGCCGCCAGGGCTACGCGCGCCCTGGCGAGACCGTCTACACCTTCGGAAGCCGCGGGAAGTAGCTTGGACCTCTTTCTCGCCTCCGCGGCCGGCAACGTCTTTGGCTACCTCTGGGAGGATGAGGCTAAAGATTGCAGTGGTATGGATTGGGCCAAAATCCTTTGTCCACGGGGGACGGGGTTCGGTTTAGATGGCCTTTTTTTGATGCAAAGGCCCGGAACGGGTCCCTGGGTACTGGAGCACTGGGATACCGATGGATCCAAGTCCTTTTGTTCCAATGGTAGTAGAGCGGCCCTGGCCGTCCCGGGGGCTCCGGAAGGGCCCTTGGTCGAAGCCATCTCCAGTGGCGAGCACATCCGCCTCAGGAAAGATCGCGAAGGTGGTGTCGGCATCCGCATGCCCGAGGGCGAGGGCTTCGCGCTTCGCGAGGTCCCCATGCCGACGCCTCATCCCGCGGGCTTCGGCTGGATCGGCAATCCCCAGCTGGTGCTCCAGGTGCCCTCGGTCGCGGCGGTGGCCCTCCGCGACTACGCCCCACCGCTGCGTCACCATGCCGCGCTACCCGGCGGCACGAACGTGAACGTGGTCGAGGTGATCGCCCCCGGCGAAGCGAGGATCCGTTCCTGGGAACGCGGCGTCGAAGGGGAGACCCTCTGCTGCGGGACCGGGTGCGCCGTCGCCGCGGTCTGGCTGGCGCGCGACGGCGGACCCCAGACCTGGCGGCTGCGCACCGCCAGCGGTGAGGACGTCACCGTGACCTTCCTTCCCGAGGCAGGTGGTGGCTGGCGCGACTTGTGGCTTTCCGGCCCGGTCCGGCGGCTGGGGCACGTGCGGCCCGATCCCTCGCTCCACCCTTGATCCCCAAGGCTCTCTCGGGCTCTCTTGGCCGTGGAACCCGACCTGCTAGACTGGCGTGTTCCACACCCGAGGGGATGCCGAGATGCGAGGTTTGACCAGCGCCTGCGCGATGATGAGAGCCGTCTGATGCGAGCCCGGGTGGTGGCTCTCGCGAACCAGAAGGGCGGGGTGGGCAAGACCACCACGGCCATCAACCTCGCCGCGTCCCTCGCGATGATGGAGAAGATGGTGCTGCTGGTGGACTTTGATCCCCAGGGCCACAGCACCACGGGGCTCGGCTTCCCCAAGCCCGACCACCGCGCTGGCGCCTACGCGCTGATGAAGGGCGCGCCCGCCGAGGCCCTGATCCTCAGCACCGAAGTCCCCATGATGCAGGTCATCCCCGCAGGCAAGGATCTCGCGCAGCTGGAGTTCGAGCTCTTCGAGCTGCCCCAGCTCCAGGTGCTCAAGCAGGGGCTCGCCTCGGTCATGGATCGCTTCGACTACATCCTCATCGACCCGCCGCCCAGCCTCGGCATGATCACCCTCAATGCCCTCAGCGCCGCGGACGAGGTCATCGTGCCCATGCCCTGCGAGTTCTTCGCCCTCGACGGGCTGGCGGAGCTGACCGAGACCCTGCGCCGCATCCAGGCCGGTCCCAACCCCAACCTGCAGCTGGGCGGCATCCTGCTCACCATGGCCGAGGAGCGCACCAACCTGGGTGCCGCCGTGGCCAGCGAAGTCCGCCATGCCTTCCCGGGCAAGGTGTTCGAGACCGTGATCCCCCGCAACATCCGGCTCGCCGAGGCACCCAGCCACGGCAAGCCCGTGGCCTTCTATGACCTGCGCTCCAAGGGCGCCCAGGCCTACCTCAACCTCGCCAAGGAGTGGTTGGGGCTGGAGCTGCCCGCGAGGAGGGAAGCCTGATGACCCAGCTGAAGCGCCCGGCCCTGGGCCGCGGACTGACCTCGCTCATGAGCCAGATGGCTCCGGAGGATGCCAACCAACGGGAGCTTCCGCTGGGCAAGCTGGTGCCCAACCGGGCCCAGCCCCGCACCCACTTCGACGAGACGGCCCTGGCCGAGCTGGCGGAAAGTCTCAAGCAACACGGCATGGTCCAGCCCATCGTCGTTCGCAAGGTGGGGGAGCAGTTCGAGATCATCGCCGGCGAGCGCCGCTGGCGCGCCGCCCGCCTGGCCGGGCTCGCCATGGCCCCGGTGGTCATCAAGGAAGTGCCGGATGACCGTCTCCTGGAGTTCGCCCTGGTGGAGAACATCCAGCGCCAGGAGCTGAATCCCATCGAGGAGGCCACGGCCTACTGGCAGCTGGGCGAGCACCTGCGCCTCACCCAGGAGCAGGTGGCCGACCGCGTGGGCAAGTCTCGTCCTCAGGTGGCCAACACCCTGCGCCTGCTGCGGCTGCCCGCCGAGCTGAAGGCGGACGTGGCTCACGGCCGCCTCAGCACCGGGCACGCCAAGGTGCTGCTGGGTGTGCCCGACCCCCGGATGCAGGAGCAGCTCGCCCACGAAGTGGTGGCGCAGCAGCTCAGCGTCCGCGCTCTGGAGGCCCGCATCCAGCAGCTCCAGAAGCAGGCCAAGGCCAAGGGGGGGAAGAAGAAGCACCCCCAGGAGCTGTTCATCAAGGCCGCCGCGGAGGAGCTGACCCAGTCCTGGGGCACCCGCATCGAGATCAAGGCCAAGGGCAAGACGGGCACCCTGGTCATGCACTACGGCAGCGAAGCGGAGCTGGATCGGCTCTTCGAGGCCCTCAAGCAAGGTCCGGTCAAGGGCCGGTAGGAGTCGTCATGTCCTGGTTCGTGAAGAAGCGTCAGCAGAAGACCGCCGTCGAAGAAAAGACCGTCCGGGTCCCGGAGGGCCTCTGGATCAAGTGCGAGGCCTGCAAGGAGCTGATCTACCGCAAGGAGCTGGTCAACACCCACAACGTCTGCCCCAAGTGCGGTTACCACTTCCGGATTGGCGTGGAGGAGCGGCTCGAGAACCTCATGGACGAAGGCTGGACGGTGCTCTTCAGCGACCTGCGGAGCGGCGACCCCCTGGGCTTCGTCTCCACCAAGAGCTACAAGGACCAGCTAAAGAAGCTGGAGCAGGCGGGCGAGACCGAGGACGCCGTGGTGGTGGTGGAGGGCACCCTGTCCGGCCAGCCCGTGGTGACGGCCATCATGAACTTCGACTTCCTGGCCGCCAGCATGGGCAGCGTGGTGGGCGAGAAGCTGCGACTGGGCGCCGAGCGGGCCCTGGCGAAGCAGTGCCCCTACCTCATCGTCAGCTGCAGCGGCGGAGCCCGCATGCAGGAGGGCACCCTGTCGCTGATGCAGATGGCCAAGGTGAGCGCGGCCCTGGCCAAGCTGGACAAGGCGGGCCTGCCCTACCTGAGCATCCTCACGGATCCCACCACCGGCGGCGTGAGCGCCAGCTACGCCATGCTGGGCGACTTGAACATCGCCGAGCCCAAGGCCCTCATCGGGTTCGCGGGTCCCCGCGTCATCGAGCAGACCATCAAGCAGAGCCTGCCGGAGGGCTTCCAGCGCTCGGAGTTCCTCCAGACCCACGGCATGGTGGACAAGGTCGTCACGCGCGACCACCTCAAGGACTTCATCGCCGCCTGCCTGGCCTGGATGACGCCCTCGCCCAGGGACTGATGCGCGAAGGTCTCGAGCTCGTCTTCATCCCGCGCCTCCAGGCGCGCGGCCACATGGGGATCAAGTGCGGCCTGGAGAACATCCACGCCCTGCTCGACGGGCTGGGCCGCCCCGACGCGAACTTCCCCGTCATCCTCATCGCCGGCACCAACGGCAAGGGCAGCACCGGGGCCTTCCTGGCCCACATGCTGAAGGCCGCAGGGTTCGTGGTGGGGTGGACCACCTCGCCCCACCTGGTGGACGTCACGGAGCGGATCTGGGTGGACGGGGAGCCCATCGGCGAAGGGGCCTTGGAGCTGCTGCTGGGCGAGGCCTTCGATTCCGAGGCCCGCACCGGCGTGAATGCCACCTACTTTGAATTGATGATCACGGCGGCCCTCTCCGCCTTCCGCATGACCGGTGTGGAAGTGGCCATCCTGGAGGTGGGCATGGGCGGGCGATGGGACGCCACCAACGCCACGGATCCCATCCTCACGGTGCTCACCAGCGTGAGCCTGGACCATCAGCAGTACCTGGGGGACACGCGGGAGGCCATCGCCCGGGAGAAGCTCTGCACCGCCCGGGACGGCCGGCCCCTGGTGCTGGGGCCGACCCTCGACCCGGACTGGATCCGGCCCCTCCTGCCCTGCGAGCCGGTGCTCTGCCCGGCGGCGCGCCTCGGCCCTGCAGACATCCGCTGGGACCACTCCCGCGTGGCGGGCCAGCGGGTGGGACTGGCGGGCCTGCACCAGCTGGACAACCTGGCCACGGCCTTCGAGACGATCCACCAGCTGCGGGGGCTGGGTTTCCCCGTGCCCGAGGACCGGCTCTGGGAAGGCGTGGCGGCCACCCGCTGGCCCGGCCGGCTCTGGGCTCCGCCAGGGCTCCAGGGCGTGTGGATGGATGGCGCCCACAACCCGGATGGCGCCCGGGTCCTGGCGGATCATGCCCTGGCCTGCGGCGTGCGCCCCCACCTCTTCTTCGGCGCCATGGGCGACAAGGATCTGTCGGGCGTCGCCCGGGAGATGAAGCGCATGCGCCCCCTGTCCGTCACCTTCATCCGGGGGGAGGCGCCCCGCTATGCCACGGCGGAATCCCTGCGGGAGGCCTGGGGTCTCGAGGCCCCCATGCTCGACCTGCGGGAAGCGGCGGAGAGGCTGCGGGGGCCCGCGGAAGCTCCCCGCCTGGTGACGGGCTCCCTCTACCTCCTGGGCGACCTCCTGCGGGAGTTGGATATCCGGGCCTTCTGAGCCGCGCCTCCTGGTCCGGCCCTATGCTGGATCCATGTCCACCGGATCCACCCGCGCCATCGCCCTGGCCCTCGCCGCCAACGGAGGCATCGCCGTCTCCAAGTTCGGCGTGTTCCTCCTGACCGGCAGCTCCAGCCTCCTCACCGAAGCCATCCACTCCGCCGCCGACTGCGCGAACCAGGTGCTGCTCTTCATCGGATTGCGCCAAGGCACCCGGCCCGCGGGACCGAAGCATCCGCTGGGCCACGGGCAGGCGGCCTTCGTGGCCAGCTTCCTGGTGGCCCTGCTGCTCTTCAGCGTGGGCGGCCTCTATTCCCTGGCGGAGGGGATCCACAAGATCCGGCATCCCGAGCAGCCCCACCACCTGGGCTGGGCCGTGGCCCTGCTGGTCTTCGCCATCCTTCTGGAGGGCGCCTCCCTGCGCGGCGCTCTCCGCGCGGCCGAACCGGAACGCCGCGGCCGGTCCCTGCTGCGCTACCTGCGCCAGTCCAGCCGCACGGAGCTGGTGGTGGTGCTGGCGGAGGACATCGCCGCCCTGCTGGGCCTGGTGCTCGCCCTGGCGGCGGTGCTGCTCACCCTGGCCACGGGCAATGGTGTGTGGGACGGCATCGGGAGCGTGGCCATCGGGCTCCTCCTCATCGCCGTGGCCCTCTTCGTGGGCGTCGAGGTGGCGAGCCTGCTCATGAACGAGGCACCGCCCCTGGCCCTGCGCGCCGCCCTCCGCAGCGCCGTGGAGGAAGCGCCCGCCGTGGACCAGGTGCTGGGCCTGGTGGCCGTCGTCGTGGGCAGCGACCGGCTCATGGTGGCCCTGAAGGTGAAGTTCCACGACCAGCCCAGCGGAACGGCCCTGGTGGCGGCCATCAACGCCCTGGAGCGGGACCTCCACCAGCGCTTCCCCCAGATCCAGCACCTGTTCGTGGAGCCGGACGAGGCCTGATCAGGGCAGTTCGGAGGGGCCGAGGCTGAAGGTCTCCCCCAGGGCGCCATAGTTGGGCCCCACCACGGAGGCCAGCCGAACGACGGGCGTCCACTGGCTGGCATCCGCGCAGTCATGCTCGGCATTCCAGATGCGCTCCGCGGCGTGGGCCATCACCACGTCGAGCAGAACCAGGGAGGTGGTGGGCCCCAGGTCCAGCTCCCGGTTCAGCCGGCACTCCAGGGCCACCGGGGCGTCCCTCAGGCGGGGCGGGGCCACCAGGAGGGAGGGCTCCGTGGCCAGCCCCAGGCGTGCCACCTCGCTGATGTCCGGTTCCGCCTCGGCCCCGCTGGCGTGGAGGGGCTCCAGCAGAGGGAGGTCCGCCAGGTGGACCACCGCCTGGCCATTCGTCTTCAGGTTACGCTGGGTGTCCTTGAGGGAGCCGTCCCGGCGGCGGCTCACGGTGAAGGCCAGCATGGGCGGCCCGAAGACGCCCATGAAGCTGCTGAAGGGAGCCAGGTTCACCCGGCCCGTCTCATCCACCGTCGTGATCCAGGCGATGGGGCGGGGGATCACCAGGCTGGAGAGGATGCGGTAGGCGTCGCGCCTGGGAAGGGAGGCGAGGTCGCGGCTGATCATGGTCACTCCCCGATGATCTTGATGAGGATGCGCTTGTCCCGGCGGCCGTCGAACTCGCCAGAGGCTCCATCTCCAGGATCTGCGATAGCGGATCCTGGGAGGACGCCGCAGTGCGGCGTTCGATAGATGGAGTCATTCTCCGATGATTTTGATAAGAACACGCTTGTCCCTCCTGCCGTCGAACTCGCCGTAGAAGATCTGCTCCCAGGTGCCGAAGTCGAGCTGGCCGCCGGTGATGGCCACCACCACCTCGCGGCCCATGATCTGGCGCTTGTGGTGGGCGTCGCCGTTGTCCTCGCCCGTGCGGTTGTGGAGGTAGCCGCCCGTGGCCGGGTCGCTGCCGGCGCTGAAGGGGGCCAGCTTCTCCAGCCAGCGCAGGTAGTCCTGCTTGAGGCCGGACTCCTCGTCGTTGATGAAGACGCTGGAGGTGATGTGCATGGAATTCACCAGGCAGAGGCCCTCCCGCACGCCGCTCTCGCGGACGGCGGCGGCGACCTCGGCCGTGATGTTCACGAAGCCGGTGCGGCCGGGCAGGTGGACCGTGAGGACCTTCCGATGGCTCTTCATGGGCGAAGCATAACGAAAAACCCCGGGCCGGAGCCCGGGGTTCCTGGAAGGCGGGCGGCTCAGTAGCCGGCGATCTGGAAGTCGTCGAAGTTCACCCGGTTGGCGGATCCGTCGGTCTTGCGGATCTGGAAGCGGATGGCGCCCGTGACGTTCACGGTGAAGCTGGCCGTGGCCAGAGTCGTAGAGGAGGTGGTCACGGTGCTGCCGGCCTGGGTCCAGGTGGAGCCGCTGTTGGTGGAGTACCAGAGGCCCCAGGTGGAGTTGCCGTCGCTGCCGTACTTGGCGTGCTTCACGGAGACGGTCTTGGCGCCTGTGGCGAAGTTGAAGTTCATCGTCACCTTGCCGCTGTTGCGGGTGCGCACGCTCTGGGCGCCCACCTTGCGGTCCGCGGTGGTGTTGCCCAGGAGGGCGTCGTCCAGGGTCCAGGATCCGGTGGAGAGGGTGACGCTCCCCACGGCGTAGGCGGTCTTGGTGCCCGTGTCGAAGGTCTCCTTCAGGCTGCTGCCGGTGCTGGCGGCGAAGGCGGCGGCGATGGTGTGGCCGGCCGTGACGTTGCTGAAGGTGTAGGAGCTGAGGGCCCCCTGGTTAACGCCGTCCACCGTGACGCTGCTGATGATATAGCCGGCGGAGGGGCTGATGGTGAAGGCCTGGCTTCCGCCGCTGGCCACGGTGACGGCGCCCGTGGGGCTGATGGTGCCGCCGGTCCCGGCGCTGGCGGTGATCGTGTACGAAGCCGGCGTCACCGTGATGGTGCGGCTGGCGGAGGCGGACTTGCCCTGGTTGCTGGTGGCCGTGAAGGTGGCGGTGTAGGTGCCGGCTGTCGTGTAGGTGTGGCTGACGGGGCCCAGCACGGAGGCGGTGCCCCCGTCGCCGAAGGACCAGCTGTAGGTCATGGCGCTGCCATCGGCGATGGTGGCGCTCCCCTGGAAGCTGACGGACCCGCCCGCGGTCAGGGTGACGTTGGTGCTGGGGGAGGTGATGCCCACCACAGGCGTGGGGGCCACGGAGCCCGCGTCGCCAGCCAGGTAGGCGGTGGCGTTCAGGAAGAAGGCCTTGTTGCTGTTGAGGGTGTAGCTGTTGTGCAGGGACTTGCCGGCGGTGGTCGTGGTGCCGTCATCGGAGGGGGCGCTGTCGCTGATGGCCACCACGCGGCCCGCGCCCACGGTGCAGGTCACGATGAAGGAGCCCGTGTCCCCGCTGATCTGGGTGTGGAGGATCTCCTGCACGTTGGGGTTCTGGGCCGTGTTGAAGTTCAGGTACGAGTAGGAGTGGAAGTCCATCAGGCCCAGGCCGCCGTAGGCGCCGTGGATGATGGCCTGCTCGGCGGGGCTGGTGCCCGTGGCGAAGGCGGTGCTGGTGGTGTTGGCCAGGGTGTCCCCGGGCCCGTGGCCGGGCACGAAGGTGAAGCCGTAGGGGTTGCCGCCGTTCACGGCCACCAGGTCATTGAACACGGTGTAGGCGTCCGTGCCGCCGGTGCCGCTGTAGCGCACGGCACCCGGGTGGTTGCAGACGATGAAGAGCCCGCCCCCGTTCTGGACGAAGCTGAGGATGGCCTGCTTCTCCGCCGCTGTGAACAGCAGGTAGGGCTCGGGGATGACGTAGACGGCGTAGTTGGAGAGGTCCTGCGCGTTGGTGGCGTCGCCGTAGGTGACCCGGCCGGTGGGCGGCAACGACTGCACCTTGTAACCCGCCTTGTAGAGGTCGAAGCCCCAGGCGCTGATGCCGCCGTTCCAGTCCGTCTCGTAGACGGGGGCCGCGGGGCTGGGATCGGGCTCGCTGGCGGAGCAGATCACCCACTCGGCGGAGGTGCCCGCCTCTTCGTGGCGGGTGTGGTCGAACAGGATCTTCTTGGGGGTCTGGGCCCCGAGCGCCACGGCCAGGGCCAGGCTCAGGAGGACGCGGAAGGCACGCATGATCACCTCGTCGAGAGAAAAAAGAGTCCCTCCCATTCCATCCGGACGGGGTGTGACCGCGAGGTGAAATCGATGCACTTAACAACAATTAACATCTCGGGCCGTGGGTGCCGGCACGGCACACTGGAGGAACGCCTCCAGGACTCGACATGCTGTTCCCGCCCGCCCTCCTCCTCCTGACGCAGATGCCCGCGCCCGCGCCGGCCAAGCCGGATCCGGTGCCACCCGCCCGCATCGAGCTCACCACGCCCTTCCCGGTCCACCTGGGCAGCGTGGGTCCGCGCGAGATCCGCGAGGCGGCCTACGGCATCAAGAGCCTCCACGACCGACCCTTCCACCTGCGCGTGCTCGACTTGTCCCTGGGGCTCAGCCTGGACGAGGCCCAGCTGGCTGCGCCCCTGCAGCCCGGCGAGGTGCGCCTGGTGAAGGTGAAGGTGGATCCGACGGGCTTGGTGGGCCCCATCAAGGGCGCGGTGCGCCTGGGCACGGACGATCCGGGCCAGCCCAACTACATCCTGCGCTACGACATGATGGTGCGGCCCGAGGTGACGGTGGATGCCGAGCGCAAGAGCTTCGGCGAGGTGGCTCCCCACGAGAGCCCCGAGCTGGACTTCCGCTTCCGGCGCGAAGGGGGCGACCCACTGAAGCTGGTGCTGGCCTCGGAGATCCCGGGCCACCTCGACGCCGAGCTGGTGCCCGGGGATGGCGGGGAGGACCTGCGGCTGACCCTGCGGCCCCGGCGGCTGAAGCCGGGCGTCACGGCGGGGTTGGAGGTGCTCAAGGTGGCCACCAATGCGCCGAAACAGCCCCTCTTCACCCTCTACCTGGATTGGCGCATCGCCCTGCCCGTGGTGCCCGAGCCTTCGCGCCTGGTGTTCACGGAGCCGAAGACCACCCTGCTGGCCCTGGACCTGCGGGCCCGGGACGGGAAGCCGTTCCGCATCCTGCGTACGGAGATCCTGGGTCGTGGCTTCCAGGTGCTGGATGCGCCCGGGGGCGAGGCGGCGCGGCAGGTCCTGCGGATCCGGCGCACGGGAACGCTGTCGGAAGCCCTGCTGCTGGTCCACTGCTCGAACCTGGACGAGCCCCTCCAGGTGCCCTTGCGCTACCTGGATCCCAAGGCCCGCCCGGCCAAAGGTTCAGTGCCGCCGCCGGCCACGCCGGAGCCGCACCACCATCACTAAATGCTGGCGGACTCCTTCTTCTTCGAAGCCTTGAGGTTCAGCTTCACCTTGATGACCCGCCCGTCGCGGAGGACGTCGAAGACCACCTCGTCCGCCGGGGACTCGATCTCCAGCATGGCCATGAACTGGCCTTCGTTCTCGATCTGCCTCCCCTGGTAGCCCAGGAGGATGTCACCCATGGTCTTGACGCGGCCCGAGGCGTCCACTTCGAGGGCACGGAGGCCGGCCCGGCCGGCGGGCGAATCCGGATCCACCACCTTCACGACCAGTCCGCGCGTGATGCCGAAGATCTGCTGGGCCTCATAGCTGCCCAGGGTCTCGAAGCCCATGCGGGGGGGTTCCAGCCGGCCCTTCGCGATCAGCAGGGGCACCACCCGGTTCAGGGTGTCCACGGGGATGGCGAAACCGATGCCCACGGAAGCGCCCGTGGCAGCGGCGATGGCGGTGTTCATGCCCACCAGGCGCCCGGCGCTGTCCAGGAGCGGCCCTCCGGAGTTGCCGGGGTTCACGGCGGCGTCCGTCTGGATGACGTTCAGGATGTGGGTGTTGTAGCCCGTGCCGATCTCCCGGCCCAGGGCGGAGATGACGCCCCGCGTGAGGGTGTGATCCAGGCCGAAGGGGTTGCCGATGGCCGATACGGACTGGCCCACCTGGAGGTCGGAGCTGCGCCCGATGGGGATGGGACGCATGGCGCCCAAGGGCGCGAAGACCTGCAGCACGGAGATGTCGTAGGCGAAGCTAGTGCCGATGACCCGGCCCTTGTAGGTCTTGCCGTCCGCGAGGGTGACCTCCACCTCGTTCACGTCGCCAATCCGCTTGCCCTGGTCTTCCACGGTGATGACGTGGTGGTTGGTGACCACGTGGCCCCACTCGTCCCACACGAAGCCGGTGCCGGTGCCGGTGGGGATCTTGGTGATGTCTCGGGTTCGCAGGTCCTGGACGGGGGCGATGGCGGAGACATAGACCACGCTGGGCTTGGTCTCCTTGAAGCGCTGGATGGTGTTCCGCTCCTCGGCGCTGAGGGGGGGGCGCTTCGCGACGGCGCGGGGGGCCGCGTGGGCGCGGAAGCGCTGGATGGTGGCCTCCTCGCTGGGTGCCTGGGCCGCCGGCTGGGCCACGAGGGGCCAGGCTGCGAGGCACGCCGCGAGGCAGGCCGTGAGGGTGGCCAGGACCGATAGGAGGCGGCGAGGGCTGGGGTTCATGGCGGCTCCTCGGAGATTATGCGGCCTTGCGGGGACGCTGGGCCAACCGGGATCTGGGGTTTGCCAAGCCACCTTCCTCCTATGGGAGAGCATGAAAAACCCGTAACCTGGAATGACCCGATGCGTGAATCCACCTTCCATCCCCGCCGCCCAGCCCTGGTCCTGGGCCTGCTATTCCTCGCCGTCCTCGGCGTGGGAGGCGGCCTGGCCTGGTGGCTGGCCGCCCGGGGCCTCCGCAGTCCCCTCCGCGTGCTTCTGATCACACCGTCCCCGGGGCCAAGCGCCGGGCCGGGCGCTGACTCGGGCGAGGGACTGGGCGCAAGCCTCGACCCTGCCTCCTGCCGGGCCCTCGGGGCCTTGGTGCAGGATCACCTCGAGGCCTTTGGCCAGGCGGCCGTCACCAGCGTCACGGAGCTGCCCGCGGACCTGGAGGACCTCCGCACCCAGGCCCAGACCCTGGTGGTGGAGCTGCAGCCGTCCCGGCAGGGCGAGGCGCTGGCGCTTTCCTATCGCTATGCCTGGGGGGACGGCCTGACGAAGGGGATGCCTCCTTCCTGGAAGCGCGTCCAGGCCCCGCCGCTGAAGCCGGCGGAGGCCTTCGAAACCTTCCTGGGCGGCTTCCCGAAGCGCATCCGCGTGCCTTCGGCCTCCCCGTTGGTTCCCCAGCAGCCCGCGTGTTTCTGGGACCTGATCCAGGCCGGCGCCTGGCGCCTCAGGAACGAGCACCTGGACGAGGCCCTGGCGCTGGCGGAGCGGTCCGCCGCAGCGGAACCGTCCTGCGCCAGTGCCTGGATCCTCATCGGCAACCTCCGCTACCGGCGCATGTTGAACAACCCGGCGGCCTTCCGCCAGGAGCAGGCGGAGACGGAAAACCTCATCCAGCGCGGGTTGGACCTGGCCCCCTACCATCCCCGGGGGCTCTTCCTGCTGTCGCTGCTGAAGACGGACGGTGGCGACCAGGGCGAGGCCCTGGACCTGCTGATGCAGGCGCGACGTCGGCAACCCTACAACCCCACGCTGCTCACCGGCATCGCCTATGCGGCCCGGGGAGCCGGACTCCTGCCCCTGGCGCGGCGTGCCATGGACCTCCGGGACCGACTGGCCTTCGCGCATCTCCAGCCTCAGGCCGTGGACATCACCTGCCTCTACACCGGGGAGATCCAGCGTTTCGAGGCCAGCCTCCAGGAGCAGCCGGGCCACCTGCGCAGCACCTCCGGCGTGCTGCCCTTCTACCGGGGCTACCTGGCCCTGGTGCTGGGGGACCAGGCGCGGGCCCAGCGGGAATTCAAGACGGCGGGCACCCTGGCCAACGGCTATCCGAACATCCGCCGCCTGAGCCAGATCTACGACCTGATCCTGGAAGGCCGGAAGGACGAGGCCTGGAAGCGGCTGCGGGAGTACGACCAGGAGCGCATCGGCATGCGCGAGCCCGATGGCGAGTTCACCCTCCGGCTCGCGGAGGCCTATGCCCTGATCGGCGACCGGGCCAGCGCCATGGACATGGCGGGACGGGCCTTCGCCCGCGGGTTCGGCTGCACGGCGTGGTACGAGCGCAGCCCCATGCTGGAGCCCCTGCGCGGCCTGCCCAAGTGGAAGGCCCTCCTGCAGCACCTGAAGGAGCGGCAGAGCCTCATGGAGGACCGCTTCCCCATCGGCCTGCTCGAGGACAACTGACCTCCAGGTGAACAGCCCTTCGGGCGGGGCGCAGGCCCCGGGTAGACTGAGGGTTCGCCCGATGGGGGGATCCATGTCCACACTCGCCATGCCCGAAGCCGCCCACGTGACGGAGGGCTACACGCCCAAGCACAAGATCCGGTTCGTCACGGCCGCCAGCCTCTTCGACGGCCATGACGCGGCCATCAACATCATGCGGCGCATCATCCAGGCCACGGGCTGCGAGGTGATCCACCTGGGCCACAACCGCTCCGTGCAGGACATCGTCGAGACGGCCATCCAGGAGGACGCCCAGGGCATCGCCCTCTCCAGCTACCAGGGCGGCCACGTGGAATTCTTCAAGTACATGGTGGACCTGCTGAAGGAGCGGGGCGCCGGCCACATCCAGGTCTTCGGCGGCGGCGGCGGGGTGATCGTCCCCGAAGAGATCCGCGAGCTGGAGGCCTACGGCGTGGCCCGCATCTACAGCCCCGAGGATGGCCGCCACATGGGTCTCCAGGGCATGATCGACGACATGGTGGCGCGCTGCGACTTCGATCCGCAGGCCAAGCCCGCGGCGCTGCCCCTGGCGCGGAGGATCACCGAGATCGAGATGGGCAAGGCCGGTGCCTCCAAGATGCCCGCGAAGAAGGTGCCCGTCCTCGGCATCACCGGAACGGGGGGCGCGGGCAAATCGTCCCTCATCGATGAGCTGCTCCGCCGCTTCCTGGTGGATTTCCCCGAGAACCGCGTCGCGGTTCTCAGCGTGGATCCCACCAAGCGCAAGACCGGCGGCGCCCTGCTGGGCGACCGTATCCGCATGAACTCGCTCTATCATCCCCAGCTCCGGGATCGGGTCTTCATGCGCAGCCTGGCCACCCGCGGCGCGGCCCACCGGGCCACCAGCGAGGCCCTGGTGGCCAGCATCGCCGCCGCCAAGACCGAGGGCTACGACCTGGTCATCGTCGAGACCGCGGGCATCGGCCAGAGCGACAGCGAGATCACGGACCTGGTGGACCTGTCCATGTACGTGATGACGCCGGAATACGGCGCCGCCAGCCAGCTCGAGAAGATCGACATGCTGGACTTCGCGGATCTGGTCGTGCTGAACAAGGCCGACAAGCGTGGGGCCGAGGATGCCCTGCGGGACGTGCGGAAGCAGTACCAGCGGGCCCACAAGCGGTTCAGCGAGCCCGCCGACGACATGCCGGTCTACGCCACCTGCGCCAGCCAGTTCAACGACCCCGCCACCAACTGGCTCTTCGTGAACCTGGTGAAGGCCCTGGCGGCGAAGACGGGCGTGGCCTGGGCCCCGACGCTGGAGGCCGAGCCCGGGAGCCCCCGCCGGGCCGCCATCATCCCGCCGGAGCGGGTGCGCTACCTGGCGGAGATCGCCGACGCCGTCCAGGGCTTCAAGGCCTGGGCTCGTCGCCAGGCGGAGACCGCCGAGCTGGCCCATGCGCTCTGGACCAGCCTCCGCGCCCTGGGTGATAAGGTGCCCCCCGCCGGCGGCTTCTACGACGCGGTGCACCTCACGGAGGCCGGGGAAGGGGACCAGGGCACGGCCATTCTGGTGCTGCGCCAGCGCTACCAGGAGCACTTGGGCGAGCTGCACGCCGAGAGCCGGCGCCTCATCCACGACTGGGCCGAGCTGAAGCGCAGCTACACCGAGCCTGAGAACGTCTACGTGGTGCGCGGCAAGGAGATCCGGACCCAGAACTACACCGCCTCCCTCAGCGGCTCCATGGTGCCCAAGGTGGCTCTGCCGCCCTTCTCGGGCTGGGGCGAGCTGCTGCGCTGGCAATTGCTGGAGAACCTGCCGGGCCGCTTCCCGTACACGGCGGGCGTCTTCGAGTACAAGCGCGTGGGCGAGGACCCCACCCGCATGTTCGCCGGCGAAGGCACACCCGAGCGCACCAACAAGCGCTTCCACTACGTGAGCAAAGGCCAGCCCGCCGTGCGCCTGAGCACCGCCTTCGACAGCGTCACTCTCTACGGCGAGGACCCCCACGTCCGCCCCGACATCTACGGCAAGATCGGCAACAGCGGCGTCTCCGTCTGCACGGTGGACGACGCCAAGAAGCTCTATTCCGGCTTCGACCTGCTCTGCCCCACCACCAGCGTGAGCATGACCATCAACGGGCCCGCGCCCACCATGCTGGCCTTCTTCCTCAACGCCGCCATCGATCAGCGTGCCGAGGCCTGGCTGAAGGAGCACGGGAAGCTCGACGAGGCCCAGAAGAAGATCGACGCGATGTACGCGGCCAAGGGGATGACCCGTCCGCGCTATGGCGAGGCGCTGCCCGAGGGCAACGACGGACTGGGCCTGGCGCTCCTGGGCGCCACCGCCGACGAGGTGCTGCCGCCCGAGGTCTACGCCAAGCTGCGGACCGAGGCCCTCCAGACCGTGCGCGGCACGGTGCAGGCCGACATCCTCAAGGAGGACCAGGCCCAGAACACCTGCATCTTCAGCACGGAATTCAGCCTCAAGGTCATGGGCGACATCCAGCAGACCTTCATCGAAGAGAAGATTCGCAACTTCTACTCCGTGAGCATCAGCGGCTATCACATCGCCGAGGCCGGGGCAAACCCCATCAGCCAGCTGGCCTTCACCCTGGCCAACGGCTTCACCTTCGTCGAGTACTACCTCTCCCGCGGCATGCACATCGACGACTTCGCGCCGAACCTCAGCTTCTTCTTCAGCAACGGCCTGGATCCCGAGTACAGCGTCATCGGCCGCGTGGCGCGCCGCATCTGGGCCGTGGCCATGAAGGAGAAGTACGGCGCCAACGACCGCAGCCAGAAGCTGAAGTACCACATCCAGACCTCGGGCCGCTCCCTGCACGCCCAGGAGATCGACTTCAACGACATCCGCACCACGCTGCAGGCGCTCTACGCCATCTACGACAACTGCAACAGCCTGCACACCAACGCCTACGACGAGGCCATCACCACGCCCACGGAGGAGAGCGTACGGCGGGCCATCGCCATCCAGCTCATCATCAACCGGGAGCTGGGCGAGGCGAAGAACGAGAACCCGCTGCAGGGCTCCTTCCTCATCGAGCAGCTCACGGAGCTGGTGGAGGAGGCCGTGCTGGCGGAGTTCCGCCGCATCGCGGACCGCGGCGGCGTGCTGGGCGCCATGGAGACCATGTACCAGCGCGGCAAGATCCAGGAAGAGTCCATGCACTACGAGCACCTCAAGCACAGCGGGGAGCTGCCCATCGTGGGCGTGAACACCTTCCTGAACCCCAAGCCCGCCGAGCTGGGCGCGCCCGAGCTGATCCGCAGCACCGAGGCGGAGAAGCAGCAGCAGATCCGGAACCTCGAGGCCTTCCACGCCCGCAACGCCGACCGCGCGCCCGCGGCCCTGGCCCGCCTGAAGGAGGTCGCCCAGGTCCGCGGCAACCTCTTCCTGGCCCTGCTCGACGCCGCCAAGGTCTGCAGCCTCGGCCAGATCAGCAGCGCCCTCTACGAGGTGGGCGGGCAGTACCGCCGGAACATGTAATACGGCGAGGTGCCGACTTTACAAGCAGGCTTGTCGAATTCCGTGCACGTATCATGGAGTTCGATGGTCCGCCCGGTCCTCATCCTCCCCTTCGCCGTCCTGGTGCCAGCCCTGATGCTCGGCGCCGGGATGCCGAAGGTTTCCAGGGCCGCGAAGCCCGGCGTCACCTACCTCTACACCTACTACGACAAGCAGGGCCGGCTGGTGATCAACAACCTGCCGCCCAGCTACGTCAAGAGCCAGGGCCTGGTGCTCAAGCATGTGGGCGTGGGCAAGGTGCGCCTGGCGGTGACCTCCGCGGAGATGGCGAAGGCGCTCCGGAGCCCCGAGCTCATCGCGCTGGTGGACGAGATCGCCCAGGCCGAGGGCGTGGACATCCACCTGGCCCGGGCCATCATCCAGGCGGAGAGCGCCTTCAACTACAAGGCCCGGTCGAAGGCCGGGGCCCTGGGGCTCATGCAGCTCATGCCCTCCACGGCCGAGCGCTTCGGTGTGCTCGACCCCTTCGATCCCCGCCAGAACATCAGCGGCGGCGTGAAGTACCTGAAGTGGCTCCACGGCTACTACGAGGGCGACCTGAACAAGGTGGTGGCGGCCTACAACGCCGGCGAGGGCGCGGTGAACCGCTACAAGGGCATCCCCCCCTTCCGCGAAACCCGGGCCTACGTGCCGAAGGTCCTCGACCTCTACCAGCGCAAGGCCGTCCAGCCCGATCCGAAGCTGGCGGGCAGCATGGCCCTGCTCAAGAAGGGACGCGGCGGGTTCAAGGTGGACGAGGAGAAGACCGTGCCCGAACCCACGGTCCAGCAGCGGGCCGCCACGCGCATCTACCAGTGGACCGACGCCACGGGCCGGGTGCAGATCAGCGATCAGCCGCCGCCCAAGGGCACGGTCGGCGTGAAGTCCTTCGGGGAGCCCTGAAGCCTACTTGGCCTGGCCCTCGCGCACATAGGCCTCCAGGGCCGCGAGGCTCTCCTGGAACAGGGCTTCCAGGCGGGGGCGCAGATCGGGGCCGGCCTCCACGGAGCCCTTGCGGCCCAGGGCCTCCAGGTCCGCCGCCAGGGCCCGGAGCGCCTTGGCGCCCAGGGCGCCGGCCCCGCCCTTGAGGGCGTGGGAGGCCCGGGAGAAGGCCTCGGCATCGTCCTGGCCTGCCGCCGCGAGGATGTCCTCGATGCGCCCCTGGGTGTCGTCCCGGAAGATGCCGATCATCTCGACCACCAGCCCATGCTGGCCGTCGTCCAGCTCCACCAGGTTCTGGAGCGTCGTCAGATCGAGCAGGTCCGATAGGGCCACGGGAACTCCTGCCCTCATGCTGAACCAGGGGAGGCCCATCCGTCCAATGGGATGCGTCCGGAAGCGGCGGTAGTAGGCTGGGGTCATGACCGAAGCCGTCCCCATGTCCGCGGCGGAAACCGCCCTGTCCCTGCTGTTCCGCAAGCTGCATCCCCACCTGGAGGACGCCGCCCACGCCTTGGCCCGGGGGGCCGCCCGCCGGGACCTGGAGCGCCTCCATCTCAAGCTTCTCGCGGCGCGGCTGAAGACCGTGGCGCTCCTGGAGGCGGAGCTCGAAGGACTGGCCGAGGACGCCCCGCTGGCGGAGGTGCTGGAGACCCTGGCTGCCAACCTCACTCCGGTGGGGGAAAGCTACCGCCAGAGCCTGATCCTCACCCAGCTCTGCCTGGAGGAGGCTCCGGCGGACCTGCTGCCCCACGCGCCCGAGGGCTGCGTGTCCGGCTCGACCTGGGGCCCCCGCATGGCGGAGTTCATGACCCGCCTGGAGGATCCCGCCTTCCAGGCCCACCGGCGATGGGAGGGCATCGAGGAGGACATCGGGGAAACCGAGGAAGGGTGATCCCCGGTCTGCGGTCCCGGCCTGGTAAAAAGCCAAAAAGAATAATCCTGAAATACAGTAAGCTGGAACTTTCCGGGATCTTGTAAAGATCCTACAAGTCCGCTTCCTCATGATTCACGCGCTTGCATTAGGCAGGAGTTTCCGTGCGCCCATTCTTGCTCGCCATCGCCACCAGCACCCTGCTCCTCGGCCAGGGCGTGGTCCAACACGCCTCCAAGCTGGATCCCGGCCTGCCCTCCTACGCTGCGACCCAGAATGTGAACGCCACGATTGAAAGCGTCGGGGCCGACTCCCTGACGGATGTCTGGGAGGAGTGGAAGACCGGGTTCCGGGCGGTGCAGCCCCAGGCGCAGTTCCGGGTCGTCAACGGCCTGTCCACCACCGCCGTGAAGGCGCTGATGGACGGCACGGTCCCCATGATCCACATGGCCCGGGAGCTCACCCTCGACGAGCACCAGGCCTTCGAGAAGAAGTTCGGCTACGCGCCCACCAAGCTGGTGGTCTGCTACGACGCCTTCATCGTCTTCGTGAACGCCGGCAACCCCATCAAGGACATCGGGATGGACCAGCTCGACGCGGCCTTCTCCACCACCCGCAACGCCGGCTACCACAAGGACTCGGCCGTGGACACCTGGGGCGACCTGGGCGTCCGGGGCGACTACGCCAAGCGCCCCATCCACCCCTACATGCGGGCGGAGGGCACGGCTTCGCGCTCGGCCATCCGCGACCTGGTGCTCCTGAAGGGCAAGTACAAGACCACCGTCCATGACGAGGTGGACTGGCCGAGCATCGCGGAAGCCGTGATGACCGACGGCAACGGCCTCGGGATCGCCACGCTCTCCAACTGGCTGTCGCGGAACAAGACGCTGGCGGTGACGCCGCTGCAGGCCAAGGACCCCGTGCCGCCCACCCAGGAGAACGTGGTGTCGGGCAAGTACCCCCTGTCCCGGACCTACTACTTCTACCTGAACCGGGCTCCCGGCAAGGCCCTCGCGCCGGCCCTCTCGGAGTTCCTGCAGTTCATCCTGTCCCGCCAGGGCCAGACGGCCGTGACGCAGGCCTCCCTCTACCCGCTGCCCGCCGAGATCGCCCAGCTCTACCGGAAGCGGCTGCGGAGCAACTGAGCGCCATTCGACCCCCCGAAGCTGCGATTCGGCCCCCTTCTTCTGCCGCTCGGAGTCCGGGCTCCACCATTCCCCTTCGGGGGGCATCTCCTGGTGTGACGGATGACCCGTCCCCGAGCCTCCAGGAGCTTCCCATGATCTCCCATCCCTTCCGATTCACCGCGCTCGCCGCCGCCGTGCTGGTGCTCGGCACCTCCCTCGCCGCGCAGGGCCGGGGCCCTGGCTTTGGACCCGGCTTCGCGTCTGGTCGGGGCCTCCGGGCCCTCCACCTCACCGAGGCCCAGCAGACCCAGGTGAAGGCCATCCATGAGCGCCACCAGTCGGCCATCCAGGCCAAGGTGGAAGCCGCCCAGGCGGCCCACCAGGCCCTGCGGGAGGCCATGGCCAGTGCGTCCACCGATGCCAAGACCCTCCAGGCCCTGCACGAGAAGGCCTCCGCCGCCCAGTTCGCCGTGATGCTGGAGCACCGCGCCGTCCGGCAGGAGATCGTCCCTCTGCTGACGCCTGAGCAGAAGGCCCAGTTCGAGAAGATGCCCCAGGGGCCGGGCATGGGACGCGGCGCGGGCATGGGACCTCGCCACGGCCGCGGCCCCGGCGCCGGCCCGGGCATGAATCCCGATTGCCCGATGGCCCAGTAGCGCCGCCGATTATCCTGAAGCTCCATGCGCGCTTCTGCAGTCTTCCAGGCCACCTGGCAGCGGACGCGGCGCCCCCGGACCTGGGGCGCCGCGCTGCTGTTCGGCCTCGCCTGGAACGGGGCGAGGCTGCTCCTGGGGGGGCCCGGACCGGACCTCCTGGACCTGCTGGCGCCCTCGCTGTGGGTGGTGGTCTTCCTGGTGCTCGCGCCGCTGCCCTGGCAGTGGAGCAGCGACGGGGCGCCCATGGCCTCACCCCTGCGGGGTGCGGTCCAGGCCCTGCCCTGGATGGCGGCCCTCACCTTCGCCGTGCTGCTGGCCCTGGCGGCCGCGGGCGCCTCGCCCATGCCCATGGGCCGGGGGCCTGGGCCTGGCCGGGGTGTCGGCATGATGGAACATGGCAGCCCCCGACGGGGTCCCGGTCCGATGCCCGGCCCGATGATGGGTCCGGGCGCCGAAGGACGTGGGTTCCCCATCCATCCGCGCTTCTGGGCCCTCGGTGTGGCCCACCTGTGCTTCGGCCTCCTGCTGGGCTGGGTGCTGGCGGATCGCGAGCGGGCCGAGCTCCAGGAGGTGGCCGCGCGCCGCGCCGCCAAGGAGGCCCAGACCCGTGCCCTCCAGGGGCAGATGAACCCGCACGTGCTCTTCAACGCCATCAGCGGGCTCACGGAGCTGGTGCGCGAGGATCCGGCGGCTGTGGAAGCCGCGCTGGTGAACCTGTCGGACCTGTTGCGGACCCTGCTGGACCAGGGCTCGCGCCTGCGGGTGCCCCTGGGCGACGAGCGCCGCCTCGTGGCGCACCACCTGGCCCTGGAGCGCATCCGCCTGGGCCGGCGCCTTCGGGAGCGCTGGGACTGGCCCGCCGGGCTGGATGCCACGGAGGTCCCGCCGCTCATGATCCAGCCCCTCGTCGAGAACGCCCTGAAGCACGGTGTGTCGAAGGCCGTCGGGGGCGGCGAGCTGGAGGTCGTGGTGCGCGGCGAGGGGACCCATCTCCACATCCGCGTGGCCAACACCGGCCCGGCGCCGGACGGCGAGGGGAAGGGCGTGGGGCTGTCGAATCTGCGGGAGCGCCTGGATCTGCTGGGCGCCGGTCCGGATGCCCTGCGGCTGCGCCGGGAGGGCGACTGGACCATCGCCGAGCTGGACCTGGAGGTGGCGCCGTGAAGCCGCTGCGCGTGCTCGTGGCCGAGGACGAGCCCTTCAACCTGAAGCGCCTGAGCCGCCTCCTCCGCGAGGCCGGCTGCGAGGTGGTCGCCGAGCTCGAGGACGGCCCCTCCGTGCTCGCTTGGCTGGACCGCGGCGAGGCCGTGGACGCCCTCTTCATGGACATCCAGATGCCGGGTCTCACGGGTCTGGACGTGTCCGCGGACCTGCCCCGGGACCTCCCCGTGGTGTTCGTGACGGCCTACGCGGAGCATGCCGTGAAGGCCTTCGAACAGGCCGCGGCGGACTACCTGCTCAAGCCCGTCACCGCCGAACGGCTCGGCGCCACCCTCCAGCGCCTGCGGACGCGGCTGGACCGGGAGGGCCCCCGCCCGGGCGGTCCCTTCCGCTTCCCCGTGCGCGCGGGGGACGGTCTGGTGCTCGTGGACCTGACCAAGACCACGCACTTCGCCTTCGAGGAAGAGGCCGTGTGGGCCTACGCCGGAGACCGCCTGCGCACCACCTGGAAGACCCTCGCCGAGGCGGAGACGGCCCTGGGCCCCCGGGTGGTGCGCGGCCACCGGCACCTGCTGATCCGGCCCGAGGCGGTGGTGGGCGTCCGCACCGGGGACTTCGGCCGCCTCCTCGTGCGCCTCGCCGGAGGCGCCGAGGTGGAGGTCAGCCGAGGCGCCGCGCCGGCCCTCAAGGCGAGGCTGGGCTTGGGCTAGGTGGGTCTCCTAGACTTCCGCGATCAGCTCGATTTCCACCGGGGGTCCCACTCCGCGAGCCGGAGGCGAGTGGGAGCACAGGGCGGGGCCCTGTGCGTTCGTGGGCTGCCAGGGCCGCGTGCGCCGAGGCGCAGCCGAGCGCCCAGCGGCCAAGGGAGAGTCAGGGCCTACACTTCGGCGATCAGCTCGATCTCGACCTTCGCGCCGCGGGGCAACGCGGCCACGGCCACGGTGCTGCGGGCGGGCTTGGCGGCGCCCAGGGCCTTCTCGTAGACGGCGTTGAAGGCCGCGAAATCGCCCATGTCCGTGAGAAAGACCGTCGTCTTCACCACGCGGTCCCAGCCGGTGTTGGCGGCGGCGAGCACGGCGCTGAGGTTCTTCAGCACCTGCTCGGCCTGGGCCTCGATGGGGCCGGTGACCATCTCCATGGTTTCCGGGATGAGGGGGATCTGGCCGGAGGTGAACAGGTGGCCGCCGGAGATCTGGGCCTGGCTGTAGGGGCCGATGGCGGCGGGAGCGTTCGACGTGGAGATGGCGCGCATGGGAACTCCTGGAACAGACTATTGTCCTTGTTTTTTGCCCCAGCGCCGCTTCTTGTGGCGCCAGTTCCGGCCGGCCTTGGCCGGGGGCGGCAGGGGCGTGTCGAAGGGCGAGGCGGGCTGCTCGGGCTCGCCCTCGCCTTCGCCGTCATCGAGGCGGCGCGGGCCTTCTTCGATCTGCTGCAGCACCCACTGGGCCGTGCGATGCATGAGGGCCGCCAGGCAGAGGCTGGTCTCGATGCGGGCGTGGGGCAGGGGGCCCAGCTGGGTGAACACGGAGGGGTCGGGCGGGATCACGCGCGGGATGGCGATCTCGGGGAGGGGCATGGGCAGGGCGTCATAGGCCTCCTCGGGGAGATGACGCCACGGCTCGGGCTGGGCCTGCTCCCGCTTGAGGAGATCCGCCACCGTCGTCTGCTTCTTGGGAGGGCGACCGCGCTTCTTGGGGGCGGCCACGGCGGCGGCCTCCAGGGCGGCCTGGAGGGCCTGCATCACCTCGTCGCGGCTCTTGCCGCGCAGGTCGAAGAGCAGCCAGGGATCGCGGTCCAGGGCCTCGGCCATCACGTAGCAGACGGCGGCCACGTGCTTGCAGGGGTTGGCCCAGTCCGGGCAGTCGCAGTGGGTCTGCAGCTCCTTGGGCACGCGGGGGTAGAGGCTGGCGCCCGCCTCGCGGAAGGTCTCGTCCAGGCCCTGGGGCATCTCGCCTGCGAGGAGGGAGGCCACGAAGCGGCTCTCCTGCGCGATGCGGGCCAGGGCCTTCTCCCACTGGGCGGCGGTGAGGGCGGGCAGGCCCAGGGTCACGTTGTAGGTCTTGCGACCGTGGACGCGGGCCTGGATCTCGCCGGGCTGGACGCCGAAGTGCGACACGTGGCCGTCCTCCGCGTACTTCTTCCCACGGGGCAGGCGGTTCTCGTAGTCGTCCCCGAGCTTCTCGAGGCCCTGGATCCAGAGGCGGCCCCACCAGGTGGTGCCGAAGCGGTCGGCGTGGCTGATCATGGCGCCACCTCCTTCGCCTTGCGGCGGACCGGCCGCGGGGCCTGGTCTTCCCCGCCGCCTTCATCGGCATCCATCAGCTCGGCGTCCGGGTCCAGCGCCACCAGGCGGCGCAGGGCGTCGTCATCCAGCTCCGTGAGCCAGCCCTCGCCCGTGCCCACCACGCGGTCCGCGAGGTCGCGCTTGGATTCCAGCAGGGCGTCGATCTTCTCCTCCAGGGTGCCGATGGTGACGAGCTTGTGCACCTGCACGTTCTTGGTCTGGCCGATGCGGTAGGTGCGGTCCGTGGCCTGGTCCTCCACGGCTGGGTTCCACCAGCGGTCGAAGTGGAAGACGTGGGTGGCGGCGGTGAGGTTCAGGCCCACGCCGCCGGCCTTGAGGCTCAGCAGCAGCACCGGCGAGGAGTCGGGATCCTCCTGGAAGCTGCGGACCAGCTCGTCGCGGCCTTCCCGCGTGGTGCCGCCGTGGAGGAAGGGCGGCTCGAAGCCCAGGGCGTCCTGGAGGTGGACCTGCAGGCGGTCGCCCATCTCCTTGAACTGCGTGAAGACCAGGGCGCGCTCGCCGGCCTCGACGACCTCCTCGAGCATCTCCGTGAGGCGGTCCAGCTTGCCGCTGCGGCCGCGGTACGGCCCCTGGGCCTTCAGGAACTGGCTGGGGTGGTTGCAGATCTGCTTGAGGTGGGTGAGCAGGGCCAGGATGCGGCCCCGGCGCTCGATGCCCGTGGCGGCCTCCAGTTCTTCGTCCATCTTTTCGACGCGGTACTGGTAGAGCTCCGCCTGCTCGCGGCTCAGCGTGGTGAAGACCTTCATCTCCTGCTTGTCCGGCAGGTCCTGGATGATGGCGCGGTCGCTCTTGAGGCGGCGCAGGATGAAGGGGCCGATGCGCTGGCGCAGCTCCTGGGCGGCGTCGGGATCCCGGTACTTCTCGATGGGCGTGGCGAAGCCCTCCTTGAAGTGGGACTCGCTGCCCAGGTAGCCGGGCAGGGCGGCGCTGAGGATGGACCAGAGCTCCGTGAGCCGGTTCTCGATGGGCGTGCCCGTGAGGGCCAGGCGGAAGCTGCCCCGCAGGCGCCGGACGGCCTTGGCCTGGGCCGAACCCGCGTTCTTGATGGCCTGGGCCTCGTCCACCACCACCATGCCCCAGGCGCGGGCGGAGAACGTGTCCTCCTCGCGGCGCACCACGCCGTACGTGGTGAGCACGAGGGTGTGCGGCTTGAAGGTGCCGGGCAGCGGGTCGCGGTTGTTGCCGTGGTGCACGAAGACCGGCAGGCTGGGCGCGAACTTGGCCAGCTCCCGCTCCCAGTTGCCCAGCAGCGAGGTCGGGCAGACCAGCAGCGTCGCCGGACCGTGCTGGGGGCTCTGCTCCTGGCGGTGCAGCAGCAGGGCCAGCACCTGGATGGTCTTGCCCAGGCCCATGTCGTCGGCCAGGATGCCGCCCAGGCCCAGGCGCGACAGGCCCTCGAGCCAGGCCAGGCCGCGCAGCTGGTAAGGGCGCAGCTGGCCGTGGAAGCTGGCGGGTTGGGTGATGGGCTTGTCGGGGAGGATCTTGAGATCCTCGAGGGCGGCGCCGAAGTCGCCGGCCACCTCCACCTCGATGGCCTCGCTCACGCCGGGAATCCGGGCGGTGCCCGTGAGGGCGGCGGCCAGGGCCTCGCCCTTGGTCATGCTCTCGAAGCCGGCGCCCCGGCTGGCCTGGAGGACCGTGGAGATCTGCTTGAGGGTCTCGGGATCCAGGGCCACCCACTTGCCCTTCCAGGCCACCAGCGGGTGCTTGAGGCTGGCCATCTGGGCGAAATCCTCGACGCTCAAGGCGTCGTCGCCCAGCATGAGCGACCAGTCGGCGCTGACGCTGCCCTCCAGGCCCACCTGGGTGGCGGGAGCCGATTCGATGACGCTGCGGGCGCCCAGGCGCACCTTGGCGCGCAGCCGCTTGGCGCCGCCGAAATCCGCCAGGGCCTCGGGGATGTGGACGAGGAAGCCGGCCTCCTTCAGCTGGGCCGCGCCCCGGGTCAGGAAGCTCCAGGCCTCGGTGGGGCGCAGCAGCAGGTCCTCGGGGCGCTGTCCCGCGAGGGCCCGCTCCAGCGCGGGGAAGAAGGGCACGGCGCGGGCCAGGCCCCGCAGGAGGATCTGGCGCGCCTGGAGCACCTCGGGCTCGGTGCTGGGCTCCCAGAGCTTGGCGACGCCGATGTCCACGCCCGCTTCGGTCTCCAGGCCCACCTTCAGGATCCAGCCTTCCTCCGCAAGGCGGTCGGCCTCCTGCACGGCCTGGCTGTGGGTGGGCACGGGCGGGGCCTCCAGGGCCAGGCGGGGCCGCAGCCACTGGGGACGGGCGCCCTCGCTCCACTGGGCCAGCTGTTCGCCCAGGGTGCGCTCGGTGATGCCGATGGTGGGGAACTCCGGCAGCTGATGGGACAGGGCCACCATGAGGCGCTCGTCCCAGGGCAGGCGGTCCCGCTTGTGCCCCCGCAGCCGGTGGATGAGGCCCAGGCGGGGATCATCGCCGGCCCGCAGGCCGCCGGCCACGAAGCGCATGATGAAGTCGGCCCCGTCCTCCAGGAAGGCCGACAGCACCGCGTCCACGGAGGGCGGCATGGCCAGGTCGTCCTCGATGTCGAAGGCGTCCAGCTCGCCCAGGGCCACGGTCTTGGTGAAGGCCCAGGTGTCGTTCTCGGGGAAGGCCAGGGCCGCGGGCGGCATGGCCTCCGCCAGCTGGCGCAGGGCGGTGCGATCCGAGGGGCTGGTGAGGCTCACGCCCCAGCGGGCCTTCCAGGGGTTCCCGCGGGTGTCCAGCTGGGGCAGCAGGGCGCCGCGGACCACCAGGGACTGGAGCAGGCGCAGGGCCGTGGCCCAGTAGCGCAGGGTGGGGCCGGCGTGGGCCGGGCGGAGGGCCAGGGAGGAGAGCCAGGGGTAGGCCCGCTGCCAGCGGAGGGGCACCGCGTGCATCTCCACCAGGGTGGCGTCCGGCAGGAAGATCTGGGCCTTGGCGGGGGTGAGGCGCTCGCGGCCCTGCAGCTCGCCCGGGAGGGTCCGGAGGGCGCGGGCCCACTCGGCGGGTTCCACCGCCTCGGGCATGCAGAGCAGGAAGCCCCGGTCCTGGGGGCGGTACTGGAGGAAGGGGTTCAGCATGAAGCGGCGGACTCTAGATATCGGACGGCGCGCGCGCTGGCCGATGTAGGCTTGGGGCTATGGGGCGCGGCCCAGGGAGCAGGACGATGAGACTCGGCTTTGCAAGCGATCATGCGGGGTTCGACCTGAAGGAACGGCTGAAGGCGTGGGCCCTGGGTCAGGGACATGAGGTGGTGGATTTCGGCACGGATGGGACGGCCTCGGTGGACTACCCGGATTTCGCGCACCGGGCGGCGCAGGGCATGGATCAATGGGAGCGCCTGGTGCTGGTCTGCGGCTCCGGCATCGGCATCAGCATCTCGGCCAACCGCCATGCCGGCATCCGCTGCGCGCTGGTGACCTCCCCTGAGCACGCGGCACTGGCACGGCAGCACAATGACGCGAACGCCATCGCTTTCGGCCAGCGGCTGACGGATCCGCTCAAGGCGGAATACTACCTGAAATTGTTCCTGGAAACACCTTTCGAAGGGGGGCGGCACCAGCGCCGCGTCGAAAAGATCGAGTGGAAGGGCTGCTGATGCGCTGCGGTGACGAGCTCCGGAGCCTGGATTTTGAAACCGGCGTCCAGCTCCACGCGGCCGGATCCTGCCTGATCCGCATGGGCCGCACCCATGTGCTCTGCGCCGCCAGCCTGGAGGAGAAAGTGCCTGGCTGGATGAAGGGCCGAGGCACCGGCTGGCTCACGGCGGAGTACGGCATGCTGCCCGCGGCCACGAACACCCGGTCTGACCGCGAGGCCGCCCGAGGCAAGCAGCAGGGACGCACGGTGGAGATCCAGCGGCTCATCGGCCGCAGCCTCCGCCAGGCCGTGGACCTGTCCGCCCTGGGTGAGCGCACCCTCACGGTGGACTGCGACGTGCTGAACGCCGACGGGGGCACCCGCTGCGCCTCGATCACCGGGGCCTGGGTGGCCGCGGCGCTGGCGCTGCGGTCCCGGGGGCTGGAGGCGGCCCTGGTCCGCCAAGTGGCCGCGGTGAGCGCGGGCATCGTGGAAGCCGGCGACGGGCGCCGGGGCCTGGTGCTGGACCTCGAATACGAAGAGGACCACCTGGCCGCGGTGGACTGCAACCTGGTGGCGGCCCGTGCGGCAACCGGGAGCGGCGAGCTGATGCTGGTGGAACTCCAGGGCACGGGCGAAGGTCGCCCCTTCAGCCGGGTCGAGGCCGATGGGCTGGTGGATCTGGGCCTCGCGGGATGCGCGGCGCTGATGGAGGCGCAGCGGGTCGCGCTCGCATGAGGCGTGGGCTGCTGGCCCCGGCCGTGCCGGCCCTGCTGGCTCTGGCCGTGCCGACCATGTTGGCGGCCCAGGCCGCTCCGGCCGCTCAGCCGCCCGCCCAGCCACCTGTCCAGCTGCCTGCCCAGCCGCCCACCCTTCCCCGGCGCATCGAAGTCACGGTCCAGCCGCCGGACATGGTGTTCCGCTTCGTGCCCCGGGTGGAGATCCCGGGCATGCCACGGGTGGCCCTGGCCCTCAGCGGGGGCGGAGCCCGCGGCCTGGCGCATATCGGGGTGCTGCAGCGCTTCGAGGAGGTGGGCTTCCCCCTGGACAGCGTCACGGGCACCAGCGCCGGGGCCCTGGTGGGAGCCCTCTACGCCAGCGGCTTCACGGGCGGGGAGATCGAGGATCTCTTCCGCCGCCTGGACCTGACCCGCGCCTTCCTGGAGCCGCTGCTCCGCAACCCCGGCGAGACCCTGGACGAGCAGGAGGACCGCGAGTCCACCTTCATGTCCATCGAGCGCAAGAACGGGCAGACGACCTTCGCGCAAGGGCTGCGCAGCGGTGTGGAGGTGCAGCGCACCCTCCAGGGTCTGCTGGCCCGGGGCGCCTACTTCTCCGAAGGGGACTTCGACCGGATGCGGCGGCCCCTCCGGATCCTGGCCACGAACCTGGAGACGGGCCAGGGACGGGTCTTCGGAAACGGGGACCTGGTGGAGGCCGTGCGCGCCTCCATGGCGGTGCCCGGGGGCTTCCGGCCCGTGCTGATCGAAGGGCAGCAGTACGTCGATGGCGCCCTGGTGGAGAACCTGCCCGTGTCCACGGCCAAGGAGGCCTTCCATCCCGACGTGGTCATCGCGGTGGACATCAGCAACCCCCTGGAGCATCGCCAGGCCACCAGCATCTTCTCCGTGGCCTCCCGCAGCCTGGACCTGGTGGTGGAGCGCCGGCAGTGGGAAAGCCGCGCCGCGGCGGACTTCCTCATCCGGCCCGACATCCGCGACGCTCCCTTCCTGGAATACGGGAGCCTGGCGCCGAAGCTGGTGCTCCAGGGCCGCGAGGCCTTCGATGCCCGCCTGGAGGAACTCGCGACCTTCCTCCGCGGAAAGACCGCGGGGCAGGAGGTCCTGCCGGCGGATCGGGTGGTCTTCGAGAGCCCCCTTCCGGTCGGGGAGACCCTGGAGGGAATCCTGTCCGCGACCCTCAAATCCGCCCCCGGTCCTGGCTCGGGTGCCGGCCCCGGTGCGGGCGGATTCTCCCTGCTGGATGTGCGGATCCTCCTCCAGCAGGTCCTGGTCCACGGGCTCGCGCGGGAGGCCTGGGCCACGGTGGAGCCCGACCGGACGCTGACCGTCCACCTGCGGCCCTATCCGCCGGTGACCGAGCTGGCCGTGAGCGCGCCGCCGGCCTGGATCCCCCGCGTCGAGCGGGCCCTGGCCAGCCGGATCAAGGTCGGCGCCCCCTTCAATCCCAAGACCTTCGGGGACGTGGTGTCCCAGGTGGTCTACAGCCTCCTGATGGACGGCAGTCCCCTGGTGGATGCGCGCGGGTCTGGCTTCGACCCCGAGTCCGGCCGCCTCAGCGTGGTCCTCCGCGAGCCCCTGATCACCCAGGTCAACGTGTGGCCCGCGTCCGGGCCGGCGGTGGACGAGGCCCACCTGCTGCGGATCCTGGGCCGCCTGGAGGGCGGGCCCTTCCGGCCGGTCACCCTCCAGCAGCGCATCGCCCTGGCCGAGCACCGGCTCCACCTGACCGAGCTGCGCTACCTCACCCGCCCCGACGGCCAGGGGGGAACCGTCCTGACCCTGATCCCCGTGCCCCAGCGGCAGGATCGGCTCGACCTGTCCCTGGGCTACGAGAGCACGCTGGGCGGGCAGCTGGGCCTGACCTATCAGGCCCTCAACCTCGGCTTCACGGGCTCGGAACTGGAGTTGAGCGCGGCCCGCAACCGCCTGCAGCAGCAGGCCACCCTGGCCCTGCGGGCCCCCTTCAGCTTCTCGCCGGGGGCCGGGATGGAGCTCAGCGGGAACTACTGGCAGCAGCGCCTGGAGGTGCCCCCGCTGTGGTCCGTCCCCCAGCTGCCCATCGGCGGTGTGGAGGGGCGTATCAGCGCCTCGGATCTGGTGCTGCGGACCTACTTCCGGTTCAGCAACCTGGGGACGGGGAAGGTGAGCTTCGACTTGGAGCGACGGAACGTGGCCTTCCTGGAGGAGGGGCTGCGCCAGACCCAGGCCCAGGACGCGGCCTTCCTTTCCGCCGAGTGGGACAACTTCGACCGGCACACCCTGCCCCGGGAGGGGCTGCTCCTGAGACTCCGGGGTGGCGCGGGCCGGACGAAGACCGGGACCCTTCCCGGAGGGGACTTCCAGCAGGCCTATGTCCGGGCCCGGGGCCTGCACGCGTTCACCGAATTCGTGGGGGCCGACCTGGATCTGGAGTGGGGCCAGGGCCGCCGGATGCCCCTGGACCGCTGGTGGGTGCTGGGGGGGCCCTCTTTCGTCCTCGGCTCCCGGGCCTCGGGCCTCGTGGCGCCCAATTTCGGGGTGGCGAGGTTCGGTCTGCCCTTCCGCATGTACAGCGGCCTGGGCCTCACCCTGGAAGTGGTGCCGCGCTTCGATCTGGCATGGCTCTCCCGGGAGGCGGACGCCCTTTTCCACGCGGACACCGGGTACCGGGCCGAGGGCAAGGGGCTCCTGGTGCGCACCACGCTTCTTTCCAAGTTCTATGTGGAGCTGTCCTATGGGTTCCTCAAGCTGAGGACCCCCCAGGGAACCCGTCCGGCCACGGGCAGCTTCGACGTGGTCATCGGGACCCAGCCGTTCGACTTGTGGAAGCGAAGGTAAGGGTGGTGGTCTGCGTCAGGGTGGTCTGTGATCACCTGCACAGGAGGGGCTCCCGCCCCGGGCTGATACCCTGAAGAGCTGGGATTTCATCCGCTCTCACCCGAGGCCGCCATGCGCTACCTGCCCTCTTCTCCTGCCGAAGATCGAGCCCTCCTGGACACGATCGGCGTCGCCCGCGCCGAGGATCTCCTCTCGGGCATTCCGGAGGGGCTGCGCCTGAACCGGGGGCTGGATCTGCCCACCCAGGGCTCCGAGCAGGAAGTGGCCTGGCAGATGCTGGACCTGGCCAACAAGAACACCCGCTTCTGCGCCCAGTTCCTCGGCGCCGGCGCCTACGACCACTTCGTGCCCTCGGCCATCGACGCCATGGTGAGCCGCCAGGAGTGGTTCACCGCCTACACGCCCTACCAGCCCGAGATCAGCCAGGGCACCCTGCAGCACATCTTCGAGTACCAGACCCTCATCTGCGACCTGACGGGCCTGGATGTGACCAACGCCAGCCTCTACGACGGCGGCACCGCCTGCGTCGAAACCGCCCTCATGGCCGTGCGGGTCCAGAAGAAGCGCCACACCGTGCTGGTGAGCCGGGGCCTCCACCCGCTCTACCGCGAGGTGCTCCAGACCGCCTTCGCCCCCCACCAGGATCTGCACCTCGTCGAAGTGGGCCTCAAGGACGGCGTGACGGACCTGGCGGATCTGCAGGCCAAGCTGAGCGATGACGTGGCCGCCGTGCTGGTGGGCTACCCCAACTTCCTCGGCGCCGTGGAGGACCTCACGGCCCTGGCCGGCCCCGTCCACGCGGTGGGCGCCCTGCTGGTGAGCGTCACCCAGGAGGCCCTGGCCTTCGGGTGGCTGGAGGCGCCCGGCAAGGCGGGCGCCGACATGGCCTGCGGCGAGGCCATGAGCTTCGGCAACCGGCCTACCTTCGGGGGGCCCTACCTCGGCTTCCTGGCGGTGAAGGACGCGCACAAGCGCGAGATCCCCGGCCGCGTGGTGGGCCAGACCAAGGACCTGGACGGCAAGACGGGCTACGTACTGACGCTCACCGCCCGCGAGCAGCACATCCGCCGCGACAAGGCCACCAGCAACATCTGCTCGAACCAGGGCCTCGTGACCCTGCGGGCCAACATCTTCCTGCAGCTCGCCGGCCCCGAGGGGCTGAAGGGCCTGGCGGCGCAGAACGTGGCCAAGGCCCAGCACCTGCGCCAGCGCCTGCTGGACCTGCCGGACATGGAGCCGGTCTTGGACGCGCCCTTCTTCAACGAGTTCGTGCTGCGCTACAAGGGCGACATGGCCGCGCTGCAGGAGGCCTGCTTCGCGGAGAGCCTGCTACCGGGCCTGGACCTGGGCCGCTTCTACCCCGAGTACCAGGGCTGCGTCCTCTGGTGCGCCACGGAACTCCACACCCGCCGGATGATCGAGAGCCTCGTCGAGATCCTGGCCCGCGTCCCCGCCACCGTGTAAGGAGAGCGACATGTTCCTTCGTCAGCGCGAACCCCTCTCCTTCGAACGCTCCGTCCCCGGCAAGCGGGGCATGGACCTGCCGAAACTCGATGTGCCCGCCGCCCAGGACACCCGCCCCGCCCATCTCAAGCGCAGCGGCTTCGAGGCCCTGCCGGAACTAAGCGAGGTGGAGGTCATCCGCCACTTCACGCGCCTCTCCAAGTGGAACTACGGCGTGGACGACGGCATCTACCCGCTGGGCTCCTGCACCATGAAGCACAACCCGCGGCTGAACGAGAAGGTCGCCGGGCTGCCCGGCTTCACGGACAGCCACCCCATGGCGCCCGATGCCCTTGTGCAGGGCAACCTGGAGCTGCTCTACACCCTGCAGGAGTGGCTGAAGGAGATCACCGGCCTGCCCGGCGTCACCCTGCAGCCCAGCGCCGGCGCGGCGGGCGAGCTCACGGGCGTCATGCTCATCCGGGCCTACCACGTGGCCCAGGGCGCCAAGCGCCGCGTGATCCTCATCCCCGACAGCGGCCACGGCACCAACCCCGCCACCGCCGCCATGGCCGGCTACGACGTGGTGGAGCTGCCCTCCCGTCCCGACGGCACCATCAGCTTCGAGGACGTGACCGACCCCGTGAACGGCAAGGTTCGCAAGGGCCTGAAAACCCTGGTGGACGAGCTGGGCTCCGAGATCGCGGGCGCCATGATCACCAACCCCAACACCGTGGGTGTCTTCGAGTACCGCTTCAAGGAGATCAGCGACCTGCTGCACAGCGTGGGCGCCCTGGTCTACATGGACGGCGCCAACATGAACGCCCTCGTGGGCGTGGCGCGGCCCGGCGACTTCGGCGTGGACGTCATGCACCTGAACCTCCACAAGACCTTCTCCACCCCCCACGGTGGCGGTGGCCCCGGCGCCGGTCCGGTCTGCGTGGGCGAGAAGCTGCTGCCCTTCCTGCCCGTGCCCGTCGTCGTGCGCGACACGGTGAAGGTGGGCGAGGGTGAGGTGCCCAGGCACTCGTACCGCTGGGACTGGAACCGGCCCCAGAGCATCGGCAAGGTGCACACCTTCTACGGCAACTTCGGCATCCTGGTCCGCGCCCTCACCTACTGCCTGAGCCACGGCTCCGACGGCTTGAAGGAAGCCACGCTGCGCGCCATCGTGAACGCCAACTACATCCGTGCCCGCCTCAAGGGCGCCTACGCCCTGCACATCGACTCTCCGAGCCTGCACGAGGTGGTCTTCAGCGACACCCTCCAGGCCCAGCACGACGTCCACACCCTGGACATCGCCAAGCGCCTCATCGACCACGGCTACCATCCGCCCACGATCTACTTCCCCCTGATCGTGCCGGGCGCGCTCATGATCGAGCCCACGGAGAGCGAGGACAAGGGCGAGCTGGACGCCTTCTGCGACACCCTGCTCGCCATCGCGAAGGAGGTCGAGACCGACGCCGAGGCCCTGCACCAGGCGCCGACCCTCGCCCCCATGCGCCGCATGGACGAGACCACGGCGGCGCGGAAGCCCGTGCTGCGGTGGACCAAGGTCTAGCCTTCTCCGCTACGAAAAACGCGGGCCGTGCGGCCCGCGTTTTTCGTAGGCCTCCGCCTGCGGCGAGGCCGGGATCAATCATGCGGAATGAGGTGCACGGCGGCGGCCTTGAGGATGGCACAGACCTGGTCGCCTTCGCCCAGGCGCAGGTCCGCGCAGGCCTGGCGCGTGACGAGGCCCTCGAGCGGGAAGCCGGCATCGAGGGCGACCCGCACCAGGGAGCCTTCCGGCTGCAGGGCCGTGATGCGGGCGGGCAGGCGGTTGCGGACGGTGGATCCGGGTCCGGGGCCGCAGCCGCGCTCCACGGCCACGTCCTCCCCTCGGATGCAGACGAAGACCTGCCAGCCGAGGCTGCCTGGATCGGCCGCGTGGATCTGCGCCGTGCCCACGGCGATGGTGGCCATGCCGTCGGCGATGGATTCGATGCGGCCCAGCACCACGGTCTCCACGCCCAGGATCCGCGCCACGGCGGGGTCCGTGGGCCGGTCGAAGACCTGCTGGATGCCCCCGCTCTGGCAGACGCGGCCCTGGTCCATCACCACCAGGAGGTCGCCCAGCTGGAGCGCCTCGGCACGATCGTGGGTGACGAGGACCGTGGGAATGTCGAGCGTCCGCAGCAGCTCGCGCAGCTCCTTGCGGAGACGCTGCTGCGAGGGCTGGTCCAGCGCCGACAGCGGCTCGTCCAGCAGCAGCAGGCGGGGCTTCCGGGCCAGGGCACGGCCCAGGGCGACGCGCTGCTGCTGGCCTCCGGAGAGCTCCCCGGGGAGGCGGTCGCCGAGTCCCTCCAGACCGAGCAGGGGGAGAAGCTCCGCCACGCGGGCGGCCCGCTCCGGCGCCGCCAGGCCGTAGCCGAGGTTCGCGGCCACCGTGAGGTGGGGGAACAGGTCGTAGGCCTGGGAGAGGAAGCCCAGGTGGCGGGCCTGGGGGAGGCGGTGGATCCGGGCCGCGGCGTCGGACCACGTTTCGCCGCCCACGCGGATGGCGCCGCGGTCCGCGGGCTCCAGGCCCGCGAGCAGGCGCAGGGCGGTGGTCTTGCCCGATCCCGACGGGCCGAAGAGCACGGTGATGGAGAAGCCGGGGCCCGGGATCTCGAAGCGCGCCTCGACGGTGGGCCCGCCCGGGAAGTGGCGCTCGGCCTCCGCCTGGAGGTAGGGGCCGCCGGAGTTCAGGTGAGTGTCCACGGCTTCCTCTGGCGGCGCTGCAGGGCGTAGGTGAAGGCCAGGACGAGGAAGGACACGCCCAGCAGCAGAGCGGCCGTGCGTCCCGCCGGCGCGTAGTCCATGGCCTGCACCTGGTCGTAGATGGCGATGCTCACGGTGCGGGTGCGGCCCGGCAGGTTGCCGCCCACCATGAGCACCACGCCGAACTCGCCCAGGGTGTGGGCGAACGTGAGCACCAGGCCCGTGAGGATGCCGGCCCAGGAGAGGGGCGCGATCACCCGGAGGAAGGTGCGGGCCCGCGATTCGCCCAGGCACCAGGAGGCCTCGATCAGCCCCCGGTCCACGGAGGCGAAGGCCGCCGCCAGCGGCTGGATCATGAAGGGCAGGCTGTAGAGCACGGAGGCGATGAGCAGGCCCTCGAAGGAGAAGGGCAGCGTGCTGCCGAAGAGGCTCTCCCAGGCGCGGCCCAGGGGGCTGCGGGGGCCCATGGCCAGGAGCAGGTAGAAGCCCAGCACCGTGGGCGGCAGCACCAGGGGCATGGCCACCACCGCCTCCACCAGGAACTTCCAGCGCCGCCGGGAGAAGGCCAGCCAGTAGGCCAGGGGCAGGCCCAGGACCAGCAGCGCCGCCGTGGTGAGCGAGGCGAGCCAGAGGCTCAGGCGGATGGCCTGCCAGTCCATCAGGGGGCGTCCGTGGTGAAGCCGTACTTCCGCAGGATGGTCTTTCCCTCCGTGGACCGCATGAACTCCCGGAAGGCCAGGGCGGCGGCGCGGTTCCGGGCGTGGTTGGGGATCACGCCGCCCTGATCCAGGGCGGGGTAGGCCTCCAGGGGCAGCTCCCACAGGCGGCCCGTGGCCGTCATGGCCGGGGCCTTGGCCAGGGACAGGGCGAGGATGCCGATGTCTGCGGCGCCGGTCTGCACGAACTGGGCGGTCTGGGCGATGTTCTCCCCGTAGACCAGGCGGGGCTTCACGGCCTCCAGCAGGCCGAGCTTCGCCAGGGCGGCCTCGGCGGCGCGGCCGTAGGGCGCGTGGCGCGGGTTGGCGATGGCCACCTTGCGGGCGGCGGGATGCAGGAGCGCCTGCATCCCCTGCTCCACCGGGATGGGCGAGCCCTTGGGCACCCACAGCACCAGGCGGCCCCGGCTGTAGCGGAATTCCGTGCTGCTGTCCGCCAGGCCCGCCTCCACCAGCTTCTTCGGGTAGGCCAGGTCCGCGGACAGGAAGAGGTCGAAGGGCGCCTTGTTGGTGAGCTGGGTGTAGAAGTTGCCGGAGGAGCCGTAGGTGATGACCACCTCCTGGCCCGGATGGGCGGCCATGAAGGCCGTCCTCACCTCGGCCAGGGCGAACTGCAGGTCTGCCGCGGCGGCGATGGCAAGCGGTGGGGGCGGAGCTGCGGCGGGCGCCGCGTTGCCGAAGCCCAGGATGCCGAGGGCCATGAAGAGGGAGCGCAGGCGGAGGCGGAGGGTGGACATGGTGGGTTCCGGGCTGGGCGACGGAGGCCAGGGCGCTGGTTTGATTCTAAGCCGGCGGGACTGGAAGCATTGCCGCCAGCGGGACGTCCCGTCATCATTCCACGGAACCACCGCCACACCACTGGCCGGACCCCAGCGGTTCCATCCTGGGCCGATCCGGCCATCGGACCCCGGGGGAAGGCCGCATGACCGTGTTCCTCAGCCGGTTTCGCATCGCCACCAAACTCTGGCTGGGGTACAGCGCCGTGGCGGCGATCCTGACTGGACTGGCGCTGATCCAGCTTGGACTGCTCCACCAGGAGGAACAGCAGGCCATCCGAGTCTTCGAGAACCGCATGGTGCCCGTGCGGCACTTGAAGGTGGTGTCGGACGCCTACGGCATCCGCATCCTGTTCGCCGCCCGCCAGGTGCGGGGAGGCACCCTGGAGCCCGCCGAAGGGCTCGCGCAGGTGCGCTCCGCCCGGCGGGAGGCGGGCCGCCACTGGGCGGAGTTCAAGGCCTCCGCGCCGGCCCAGACGGATGCGGACGCGCTGGTGCGCGTGGACCACCTTTCGCTCTACCTGGCCACGGACCTTGACCGGCTGGAGGGGCTCCTGGCTGAGGGCCGTCTGCCTGAGCTCGGGCGCTTCGTGGACGACGACCTGCTGCCGGAGATCCTGCCCCTGACCAACCTGATCGCCGGGCTGGTGCAGGCCCAGGAGGACGCGGCCCAGCAGAGCCTGGAAGCCATGGCGGCGCGGGCCCGCCGGACCCGGGTGCTGTCCTACGCCATGATCTTCGCCGGGCTGGTCACGGCCCTGGGCTTGGGCTACCTGATCGCCCGCGACCTCTCCGGCAGCATCCGGGGGATGCTGGCGCAGGTGCGCCGCGCCGCCGAAGGCGATCTGACGGCCCGGGTCGAGATCCGGGGGCGGGACGAGCTCGCGGACCTGGGGCACGAGCTGAACCGCATGGTCGCCCGGCTGAGGGAGACCATCCAGGCCCTGGCCGAACAGGAGGCCGGCGAGCGCGCGGTGCTGCAGAACGCCCAGGTGGCCGTCATCGTCCGCGACCGGGACGGCCTGGTGCGCCGGTTCAATCCCTATGCGGAGACCCTGCTGGGCTACCGCGCCGAGGAGGTCCTGGGCCAGCCGTCCGCGGTCTGGCTCGATCCGGAGGAGGTGGCGGCCCGGGCCGGGGAGCTGGCCCGGCGGGCGGGCCCGCCGGTGGCCACCGACCTCGAGCTCATCCGCCTGCTCACGGAGGCGGGGCCCGACCAGCGGGAATGGACCTTCCGGGCCAAGGACGGGCGGCGCATCCCCATGCTGGTGGCCCTGTCCCAGGTGACGGGCGCCGAGGGGGAGCCGATGGGCTACCTGAGCGTCGCCTCGGACCTGTCGGAGCGGAAGGCCCTGGAGGCCGGCCTTCGGGCCAGCGAGGCGAAGGCCCAGGCGGCCAACCGCGCGAAGAGCGCCTTCCTCTCCAACATGAGCCACGAGCTCCGCACGCCGCTGAACGCCATCCTCGGCTACGCCCAGCTGATGGCCCGGCGGCCCGCGCGCAGCCCGGAGGATCACGAGCAGCTGGGGCGCATCCTCGCCGCCGGCGAGCACCTGCTGTCCCTCATCAACGACGTGCTGTCCCTCAGCAAGATCGAATCCGGCGGCCTCGATCTGCGCCCGGAGCCCTTCGGCACCGCCGCCCTCCTGGAGGGGGTGATGGACATGCAGCGGATCCGGGCCGAGGCGAAGGGACTGGCGTTGCGGCTGGAGGTGGATCCCGCCCTGCCGCCCCACCTGGAGGGGGACGCGCCCAAGCTCCGGCAGGTGCTGGTGAACCTGCTGGGGAACGCCGTGAAGTTCACCCGGCAGGGGTCGGTGACCCTCCGGGCGGGCTACGTCGCGGGCCGGGCGACCTTCGCCGTGGAGGACACGGGCCCGGGGATCTCCGAGGAGGACCAGCGGCAGCTCTTCCAGGCCTTCTTCCAGGCCTCCACCCAGCCGCTGGCGGCCGAGGGCACGGGCCTGGGCCTCCACATCAGCCGCTCCCTGGTCCACCTCATGGGCGGCGAGCTGCGGCTCCAGAGCCGGCTGGGCGAAGGCAGCCGGTTCAGCTTCGAGCTGCCCATGGAGGAGGCGGAGCCCCCCCTGGAATTGACGGGAGGCGGCCAGGTGGTGGGCCTGGCGCCCGGTCAGCGACGCCCCGCGGTGCTCGTGGTGGACGACCGGCCCGAGAACCGCGACCTGCTCGCCCAGCTCCTGGCCACCGTCGGCTTCCAGGTGCGCACGGCGGCCGATGGCGTCGAGGCCCTGGAGCTCTGGGAGCGGCACCATCCGGATCTCATCTGGATGGACCTCCGGATGCCGCGCATGAGCGGCTTCGAGGCCCTGCAGGTCCTCCGCGGAAAGGAGCTGGAGCAGGGGCTTCCCCACACCTTCGTCGTGGCCATCTCCGCCAGCGTCATCGACTTGGACCGGGAGACCCTCCGCAAGGCGGGCTTCGACGACTTCCTGGGCAAGCCCTTCCGCGAAGCGCAGCTCTTCGAGGTGGCCGGCCGTCTGCTCGGCCTGCGCTTCCTCACCCGGGAACCCGAGGCGCCGTCTGCGCCGGGCGACCTGTCCGGCCTCCAGCTCCAGCCGGAATCCTGGCGGGCCTCGCTGAAGGAGGCGGTCGTCACGGGCGACACCGAGGCGGCTCTGGGCCTGGTGGACGGGCTCGGCCACGGCGCGCTGGCGGAGGACTTGCGGCGGCTGCTCAAGGCCTACAAGCTCGAGGCACTGCTCGACGCGCTGAACCGATGAATCAGGAGACCGACATGCTGGTGCCCCAGGGCGACATCCTCATCGTGGACGACAACGCGGCCAACCTCGATCTGCTGGGGGCGGTGCTGCGGGAGCGCCAGTACCGGGTTCGGGCCGTGCCCTCCGGCGCCATGGCCCTGGCGGCCGCCCGCCGCCACCCGCCTGAACTGGTGATGCTCGACGTGAACATGCCCGGCATGGACGGCTACGAGACCTGCGAGGCCTTCAAGCAGGATCCGGTGCTGGCCCGCATCCCCATCATCTTCATCAGCGCGCTGGACGACCCGCTGGACAAGGTGCGGGCCTTCCGGGTGGGCGGGCGCGACTATGTGACCAAGCCCTTCAGCGCGGAGGAGGTGCTGGTGCGGGTGGAGCATCAGGTCAACCTGGGCCGGCTCCAGCGCGAGCTGGAGATCCAGAACCAGAACCTGCTGGATGCCAACTTCAAGCTCAAGGAGGTGAACACCCTCAAGACCAACTTCACCACCATGCTGGTCCACGACCTCCGCTCGCCCCTGACCGTGCTGGGGCTCGTCCTGGAGCGGCTGCGGGAGGGCTCGGCGGGCGACGGGGCGCTGGACAAGGCCGAGGCCTCCGTCGGACGGATCAAGACCCTGCTTGACGAGATGCTGGAGATCTACCGCAGCGAAAGCGGACAGCTCCCCATGGAATTCGGAGAGATCGACCCGGGGCCCTGGCTGAAGGCCCTCATGTCCCCGTACCCGCTGCGGGCCGCCTCGGCCGGCCTCGAATTCCAGGTGGCGATCCCCGAGGGCCTGCCGACGATCCGCGGGGACGTGTCCAAGCTGGACCGCGTCCTGGTGAACCTGGTGGACAACGCCTTCAAGTTCACCCCCAGGGGCGGGGCGGTGCGGATGGAGGCGGGGGTCGAATTCGGCTCCGGCGTGGAGGCCGGCCTGCGCTTCCTCCGCCTGTCGGTCATCGATACGGGGCGCGGCATCCCGGCGGGGGACCTCCCCTACATCTTCGACCCCTTCCGCCAGTCTGAGCGCAGCGACGCCAGCAAGGGGGTGGGGCTGGGCCTGGCCATCGTCCAGCGCCTGGTGGCGGCCCACAAAGGCCAGATCCGGGCCCAGAGCCAGGTGGGCTTCGGCTCAAGCTTCAGCATCCTCCTCCCCTGCTGACGGCCACCCGCCCCGAAGGCACAATAGAGGGTTCCTCGGAGCCCCGCATGCGCCTCCTCCCGTCCCTTCTCCCAGCCCTCGTTCTTGGTGCCCCCCTCATGGCCCAGGCCCTCTCGCCCGTCCAGGAACGGGCCGACCGCTTCCTCAAGCTGGTGAATGCCGGCTACCAGTCCCTCTACTACGTGAGCCAGCAGGCCACCTGGGCCGCCTCCACGGACGTGAAGCCCGAGCATGACGCCGGGGCCGAGTGGGCGGGCAAGGCCTTCGCCGCCTTCAACGGCAACCCCCTGGTGATCACCGAGGCCAAGGAACTGCTCAAATCCCGGGCCCAGCTCGACGAGAAGACCGTGCGCCAGCTCGAGCGGGTGCTGCTCATGCCCTACGGCGCCGAGGGGCCCATGACCAAGCCCGAGCTCGTGGCCGCCCGCATCGAGGCGGAGACCAAGCAGGTCTCCATCATGAACGGCTATCAGTTCAAGGTGGGCGGCCGGCCCGTCAGCGCCAACGACATCGACAACAAGCTCGCCTCCAGCCGGGACCTGGCCGAGCGCCTGCAGTGGTGGGAGGCCAGCAAGGAGATCGGCGTGCCCCTGAAGGATGGCCTGGTGCGCCTGCGGGACCTCCGCAACGGTGTGGCGCAGGAGCTGGGCTATCCCGACTACTTCGCCCTCCAGGTGGCCCGCTACGGCCTCACCACCGACGAGATGATGGCCTTCAACCGGAAGTTCCTGACGGAGCTGAAGCCCCTCTACCTGCAGCTCCACACCTGGGTGAAGTACGAGATGGCGAAGAAGTACGGCCAGCCCGTGCCCAAGGCCATCCCCGCCCACTGGATCAACAACCGCTGGAGCCAGAACTGGACCGGCTTCGTCAGCGCCGTGGACTTCGATCCCTACTTCAAGGGCTGGCAGCCCGAGCGCATCGTGAAGACCGCCGAGGCCTTCTACGTGGGCCTGGGCTTCGATCCGCTGCCCGTGAGCTTCTGGGCCAAGTCCGACCTCTACCCCGTGAAGGCCGGTGATCCCCGCAAGAAGAACGCCCACGCCTCCTGCTGGCACCTCGACCTGGACCACGACATCCGGTCGCTGATGAGCGTGGAAGCCAACGCTGAGTGGTTCGAGACGGTCCACCACGAGCTGGGCCACGGATACTACTTCATGAGCTACACCCGCCCCGACGTGCCGCCCCTCCTGCGCGACGGCGCCAACCCCAGCTTCCACGAGGGCGTGGGCGAGCTCATCGCCATGGCCACCCGGCAGATCCCCTACCTCAAGACCGCGGGCGTGCTTCCGGCGGACTACAAGGCCGACCAGATGCAGGTGCTGCTGAACGATGCCCTGGAGGTGGCCATCCCCTTCATGTACTGGGCCTGCGGCACCATGCCCGAGTGGGAGGCGGAGTTCTACGGCAAGAAGATGCCTGCCGACCAGATGAATGCCCGCTGGTGGAAGCTCGTGCGCGACGAGCAGGGCGTGGAGCCGCCCAGCCCGCGCGGCGAGCAGTTCTGCGACGCCGCCACCAAGACCCACATCAACGACAACCCCGCCTACTACTACAGCTACGGCTGGGCCACCGTCTTCAAGTTCCAGATGCACGACCACATCGCGCGGAAGATCCTCCACCAGGACCCCCGCAGCTGCAACTACGCGGGGAACAAGGAGGTGGGCGCCTTCCTGAAGAAGATCCTTGAGAAGGGCGCCACCGAGGACTGGCGGAAGGTGCTGAAGGAGGCCACCGGCGAGGACCTCTCCACCCGCGCCATGATGGACTACTTCAAGCCCCTGATGGCCTGGCTGGAGCAGCAGAACAAGGGCCGGCAGATCGGCTGGGAGTAGCGATGGCAGAGGTTCCCAAGGCCCGCGTGGTCAAGTCCCTCACCCGGGACCGCCACATCCGCCTGTCCTCCATGGACGCCAGCCCCCTGTGGGACGGCGTCCGGCGGGGGCATCCGCACCTGGAGCCCGCGGCCTGCGGCTGCCTCACGGAGCTGCTCACGTCCACCGCCCTGCTCCAGAGCCGCACGTTCTTCGCCGAACGCCTGCAGCTGCTCGTGAAGGGATCCGGCCGGGCCAAGGCCGTGGTCTCGGACAGCTGGCCCGATGGCACCATCCGGGGCGTACTCGATCCCGGGCCCGAGGACGTCGCGGCGTGGATTCAGGGCCCCGGCGTCTTCCAGGTGATGCGCTCCAACGCCACGGGCCAGCCCTACGTGGGTCATCTCCCCGTGGTGGAGGGCGGCATCCAGGTGCAGGTGGAGCACTACCTCCAGCAGTCGGAGCAGATCCAGGCCAGCCTCACCCTCTGGTGCGACGCGGGCACGGGCGAGGCCGGGGGCCTGCTGGTGGAGCCCCTGCCGGACTGCCCGCCGGAGCGCCTCGCGCGACTCGTCCAGGCCATCGAAGGCCTGGAGGTGGTGCCCCTCTGGGACCGCACGCCGGACTTCCTGGCCGCCTGGGTGTCCCAGGGCGAAGGTGCCGACGAGCTGGCCGCCACGGACCTCTTCTACCGCTGCCGCTGCACCCGCGAGGCCCTGCTGGAGACCCTGCGCCGCTTCCCCGAGGACCAGAAGGAGGACCTCTTCAAGGAGCCCGGGGCCCTGGAGGTCCGCTGCGACTACTGCGGGACGATGTACCCCATCACCCGTGAGGACCTGCTGCCATGAAGACCCGCGTGGCCATCGCTGAACGGGGCCGTCCCCTGGGTTCGCCCCTCTCCGTGTGGCTGAATTTCCGGGTGGTGCCCTTCCTGGTGGCCGGCCTCACCAAGCTCTGGTCCTACACCCTGCGGGTGCGCCGCGAGGGATTCGGTCCCGTCGAGGATCTCGTGGACCGGGACCAGCGCATCATCCTGGCCTTCTGGCACCGCCGCCTCTTCATGATGCCCCTCTCGTACCCCTTCCACCGGCGGAACGCCCAGGGTGAGACGCGGGGCGTGGCCATCCTCTCCAGCGACAGCAAGGACGGCGAGCGCAGCGCCGCCACCTGGCGCTGGTTCGGCATCCACGCCGTGCGGGGCACCGCGAGCGAGGACGGCGCCAAGGCCTTGGTGCGCATGATCCAGGCCGTGAAGCAGGGCTGGGACTTCGGCATCACCCCCGACGGCCCCCGCGGACCCCTTATGCAGTTAAAGCCCGGCACCGTCGCCCTGGCCCGCAAGACCGGCGCCTGGATCATCCCCGTGAGCCTCACCTACGACCACAGCTTTGAGCTGAAGACCTGGGACCGCATGGTGATTCCTTATCCGTTCGCCACCTGCGTGGTCAAGTACGGAGCCCCCTACCAGGTTCCGCCGAAGGCGGACGATGGCGCTGAAGCCGTGCGGCTCCAGCGCGACATGGATGAGCTGGAAGCGTGGGCGGAGGGCTTCTCCCGTGGCTGAACTCGCCGTCGTCTCCCTCTCCGGCGGCATGGACTCCTGCGTCACCGCCGCCATCGCGAAGGCCCAGGGCTTCGAGCTGGCCCTGCTCCACGCGGACTACGGCCAGCGCACCCAGGCGCGCGAGAAGCAGGCCTTCCGCGACATCGCGGGCTTCTACGGCGTGCCCGAATCACGGCGCCTCATCATCGGCTTCGACACCCTCAAGGCCATCGGCGGCTCGGCGCTCACGGATGCCTCCATCGCCCTCCCCGAGGGCGATCCGGAGCGCCAGGGCGTGCCCGTCAGCTACGTGCCCTTTCGCAACGCCCACCTGCTGGCCACCTGCGTGAGCTGGGCCGAGGTGCTGGGCGCCACGGCCATCTTCGTGGGCTTCGTGGAGGAGGACAGCAGCGGCTACCCCGACTGCCGCGAGGCCTTCCTGAGGAGCTTCGAGCAGACCGCCAACCTGGGCACGAAACCCGAGACGAAGCTCACCTTCCACGCTCCCCTCATCCACCTCCGGAAATCGGAGATCGTGCGGAAGGGCCGCGAACTGGGCGCGCCCCTGCACCTCAGCTGGTCCTGCTACCAGGGCGAGGCGGAGGCCTGCGGCCACTGCGACTCCTGCCACCTGCGGCTGCGAGGGTTCAAGGAGGCGGGGCTGGCGGATCCCATCCCGTACGCCTTCATCCCGGAAGGCCTGAGGCCCGGTGGTATCGTCTAGAACGTCGCCCAGCCGTGATATGGGACACGGGAGCGTCCTTCCTTCCAGGCGGTCCATGCGAGTCACCCTGGTCCACCCTTCGGGGTTCAACTTCATTCCCGGACAACCGGACTTCTCGGTGCTGGCCAACCGGATGGCGCCGCTCGGCATCCTGTCGCTGGCCGCCTGGCTGGAACGGCACGGGCATGCCACGGCCGTCTACGACTGCCTCGGCCCCCTGGCCCCGGCCTCCCTGGAGGCCCGGGTGGCCGAGATCCTGGGCACGGAGCCGGACCTGGTGGGGTTCTCCGCCACCACCTCGGGATTCATGGATGCGGTGGACCTGGCGGCCCGGCTGAAGGCGGCCCGGCCCGGGCTCCGCATCGTGGTGGGCAATGTGCTCGCCTCGAGCCTGGGGGCGCCGCTCCTGGGATGCTTTCCCGAGCTGGACTTCCTGTGCGTGGGCGAGGGCGAGGGCCCGCTCCTGGACCTGGCGGAGGGCAGGGCCCCTGCCGCCATCCCCAATCTGGTGTGGCGCGACGGAACCCGCATCGTCTCCAATCCGCGTCGCCCGCGGCTCATGGATCTGGATGACCTTCCGTTCCCCGCCTACGAGAAGCTGGCCGGATTTCCCAAGGGCTACCACCTGCCCCTCTTCAGCTACCGGCAGCGGCATGGCGCCTCGATGATCACCTCGCGGGGCTGCCCCTACACCTGCTCCTTCTGCGACAGGACGGTCTTCGAGCACCAGTACCGATACAACAGCCCGGCCTACATCCATGCCCACATGAAGCACCTGCGGGACCATTTCGGCGTCCATCACGTCAATTTCTACGATGACCTCTTCACGGCCCACCAGGGCCGTATCACCGAGCTGTGCCAGCGCCTCATCGATGAACCCCTCGGCATGGAGTTCAACTGCATCATCCGGACCGGGCATACCTCGGACGACCTGCTCCGCCTGCTGAAGCGGGCCGGCTGCGTCATGGTGAGCTTCGGTGTGGAGAGCGCGGACCCCGGTCTGATGGCGCGGCACAAGGCGGGCGTGACGCTGGAGGCCGTGCGCGCCACGGTGGAGAAGGTCCACGCCGCGGGCCTCAGGGCCAAGGGGCTGTTCATCTTCGGCCTTCCCGGGGAGACGCCGGAGACCTTTCAGCGCACCAGCGATTTCATCCTGTCGCTGGACCTGGACGACATGAACCTCACCAAGTTCAGCCCCCTCCACGGCGCGCCCCTCTGGGCCGAATGCGTGGCGGGCACCGAGGGCGAGTTCATCGAGGATTGGCGGCTGCTGAACTGCGTCAATCCGGTGTTCCTTCCGAAGGGCTTCGAATCGCGGGAGCAGATGGACACCCTGTACAACGCCCACATCGAGCGGTTCTACAAGAGCAAGGCCTACCAGCGCCGGTTCGGCCGCCGGGTCTGGGAACACCGGTGGAGCCTCTGGCATCTGCTCCGCCACCTGCCGAGGGTGTGGGCCGCCAAGCGCTACTTCACCTCCAAGGCCTCCGGCGGCGCGACGGCCTATGACCGGCACCCCCGCCAGCCGGTGGGGCTGGTGCCCAGGCCCCTTGGCCATGGCATGCCTTCTTGAGGGAGGGTTGGCAGGGTTTTTTGGGACAATGGGTGGTTTCGGCATCTGCCTCACCCTTCTTCTGCTGGATGGACCATGGCCACTCGTAAAACCCCCCAGGCGTCACTCCCCGATCCGCTGCCCCAATTCGTCGTCACGCGCCCCACGGGGGAGCTCGATACGTTTGCGAGCCCGCGGCCGGGGCGGCCGTTCACCATCACCTTCGAGACGGAGGAGTTCACGTGCCTCTGTCCGCTGACGGGCCAGCCGGACTTCGCCAAGCTGCGGATCCTCTACCAGCCGGACCAGCTCTGCGTGGAGTCCAAGTCGCTCAAGCTCTACCTCTGGAGCTTCCGCGACAAGGGTGCCTTCCACGAGGCCGTCACCAACCAGATCCTCGACGACCTGGTGAAGGCCACGAAGCCCCAGTGGATGCGCGTGGAAGGCGACTTCCTCATCCGCGGCGGCATCCGCACGTTGGTGGTCGCGGAGCACGGGAAGAAGCAATGAAACCGCGAAAGACGCGAAATGATGCGAAAAGGGCGTGTCTTGCTTTCGCGCCCTTTTGCGTGGTTTCGCGGTTCCCATGAAGGCCGTCATCGCCCTCGGCTCGAACCTCGGCGACCGCCGGGCGCACCTGGATGCCGGGCTGGCGGCCCTGCGCTCGCTGGGCGCGGTGCTGCCCTCGCCCCTGGTGATGGAGACACCGGACGAGTCCGGCCGGGGGCCCGCCTACCTCAACACCGTGGCCATCCTGGTGACGGAGGAGGCCGATCCGCGGCGCCTGCTGGAGTCGCTGCTGCGCCTGGAGCTGGCGAACGGCCGCGACCGCAGCACAGGGAAGAACGCGCCCCGCACTCTGGACCTGGACCTCATCACCACGGACGGCCCGCCAGGTTCCTGGACCTGGGAGAGTCCGGCGGACCTGCGCGCCCTCGGGCCCGAGCTGACCCTGGAGCTGCCCCACCCCCGCGCCTTCAGCCGCCCCTTCGTCCTGGAACCCTGGCGAGCCCTGTCCGATCCAGGGGCGTGCGGCGGCATGATTCCCCAAGGCCGCGCCTGAAAAAGCCCCCGGAGTGCGGGGGCTTATCAGGGGGGTCGGGGCGGCCTACTTCGTCCAGCGCTCGCACCAGCCGAGGACGGTCTCGTACCAGAGCTTGCTGTTCTGGGGCTTGAGGACGAAGTGGAACTCGTCGGGGAAGTAGAGCAGCTCGCTGGGGATGCCCCGGAGCTGCAGGGTGTTGAAGAGCTGGAAGGCCTCGCCCACGGGCACGCGGTAGTCCAGCTCGCCATGGACGACGAGCATGGGCTTCTTGAACTGGGCGGCGGCGCTGCTGGGGCTCTGGGACTGCCAGCGGGCCTTGGTTTCGGCGCTCTCCCAGGGCCAGCCCTTGAACTCCCAGCGGGGGAACCACAGTTCCTCGCTGCCCACCTGCATGCTCTCGGTGTTGAAGATGCCGGCGTGGGTCACGAAGGCGGCGAAGCGGTCCGCCTGGTGCCCGGCCAGCCAGTTGGTGGCGTAGCCGCCGTAGCTGCCGCCGCAGGCCACCACGCGCTTGGGATCGGCGTTGGGGAACTGCTTGAGCACGGCGTCCAGGGTATTCATGAGGTCGGTCATGACGGCGCCGTTCCAGTCGCCGCTGATGGCGTCCGTGTAGGCCTGGCCGAAGCCCGTCGACCCGCGGGGGTTGGGCAGCACGGTGATGAAGCCGCGGCCGGCCCAGGCCTGGGCGTTCCAGCGGGGGTGCCAGCTGTCGGCCCAGGCACCCTGGGGGCCGCCGTGGATGACGAAGGCGACGGGGTAGGTCTTGGCCGGGTCGTAGCCCACGGGCTTCACCACGAAGGCGTGGGCCTTGGTGGGTTTACCCTGCACGGGCACAGTGTCCACCCAGAGGTCCTCGCCGGGGTTGAGGCCCAGCTCTTTGGCCAGGGCCTCATTATGGTGCGTGGCGCGAGCCACCTTGCCGGTCTTCAGGTCCAGGGTGTAGAGGTCCTGGGGTGTGCTGAGGCTGGTGGAGACCAGCACGGCGTGATCTTTCGCCAGCGCGAAGCCCTCGACGTGCAGGCCCTTGCTGAGGCGCTGGAGGCCCTGGTCGTTCCAGCGGAAGAGGTCCGCGTGGCCCTGCTGGTCGCTGACGGCCACCAGGTCCTGGCCCTGCCACTGGAAGTCGCCGAAGCTCTGGTCGAAGGCCTGGGTGGTGCGCACGACCTTTCCGGCCGTGCGATCGAACACCCACAGCTCGAACTTGTCGGATTCGAAGCCCGGCCGGCGCTGGGCGCGCCAGGCGAGGGCCTTGCCGTCCGGCGAGTAGCGGGGCGTGGTGTCCATGGCCGGGTTGTCGGAGAGCTTCATGGCGGGGCCGCCGGAGAGGGCCACCTCGTAGATCTCGCCGTTGGTGCTGGTGGCCTTGGTCTGCTCGGGGTGGGTCTCGAAGGCCAGGGCCTTGCTGTCGGGGGCCCAGTCGAAGCCGTCCCCGGCCGCCACGTCGGCGAAGTTGGGTACGTCCGTGGCGAGGCCGGCCGTCAGGTCCCGAGGTGCGGCACTGCCGTCGGCGGGCACCACGAAGAGGTGGCTCACCTGCTGGTCGTCCTTCCACTCGTTCCAGTGCCGGTACATGAGGTGGGTGATGACGCGGGCCTTGACCTTGCTCTCCTCCTGGCGCTTCAGGAAGGCCACGTTCTCGGCCTCGCTCCCCGAAGGCACGGTGGTGGAGAGGAAGGCGATCCACTTGCCGTCCGGGCTCCACACCTGGCCTTCGGCGCCGCCGCTCAGCTTCGTGAGCTGGTGCTTCTCATGAGTGCCGAGGTCCACGATCCAGATCTGGCCGCCGGACTGGTAGGCCAGCTTCTTCCCGTCCGGGCTGAAGCGGGGCCGGGTCTGGCTGCCGGCGCCCAGGTCCAGGGCCTTCGCCTCGCCGCCGGCGGGCTTGTACCAGACGTGGGTGGTGGTCTTGTTGGCGGTGATGTCCGGGGCGCCCACCTGGTAGGCCAGGGCTCCCGTGGCCGAGAGCTGAGGATCGGTGACGCGCTTGACCTTGAACAGGTCGTCCACCTGGAGGGGACGGGCGGCGAGCAGGGGCAGACCTGCGGCGAGGAGGAGGATCTGGGCCTTCATGGGGACTCCGCGATCAGTATTCAGAGAGGAGGTGGCGGGCGATGACGGTGCGCTGGATCTCGCTGGTACCTTCACCGATGGTGCAGAGCTTCACGTCCCGGTAGTACTTCTCCACCGGGTAGTCCTTGATGTAGCCGTAGCCGCCGAGGATCTGCACGGCCTGGTCCGCCACGCGGCAGGCCACCTCCGAGCTGTAGAGCTTGGCCATGCTGGCGGCCTTGGCGTAGGGAAGGCCCTGGTCCTTCAGGCCCGCGGCGCGGTAGATGAGCAGGCGGGCGGCCTCGATCTCCGTGCCCATGTCCGCCAGCTTGAACTGGATGCCCTGGTGATCCGCCAGGGGCCGGCCGAAGGTGTGGCGGATCTTGCTGTAGCGGAGGGCCTCCTCGAAGGCGCCCTGGGCCATGCCGAGGCCCAGGGCCCCGATGCTGATGCGGCCGCCGTCGAGGGTCTTCATGGCCTGCTTGAAGCCCACGCCCTCCTCGCCCAGGAGGTTGGCCTCGGGCACCTTCACGTCCTCCAGGATGAGCTCGGAGGTGTCGCTGGCGCGGAGGCCCAGCTTGTTCTCCTGCTTGCCGGCCCGGAAGCCGTTCATGCCCTTCTCGAGCACGAAGGCGCTGATGCCGTCGGCGCTGCTGCGGCCCGGAAGGGAGGGCCGGGTGCGCGCCATGACCACGAAGATGTCGCCCACGGTGCCGTGGGTGATGAAGGTCTTGGTGCCGTTCAGCACGTAGTGGGAGCCCTCCTTCTTCGCGGAGGTGCGCAGGGAGCCCGCGTCGCTGCCCGACCCCGGCTCCGTGAGGCCCCAGGCGCCGATGGCCTTGCCGCTGGCCAGGGGCTTCAGGTAGGCCTGCTTCTGGCGCTCGTCGCCCATGGCGTAGATGTGGTTGCTGCAGAGGCTGTTGTGGGCGGCCACGGTGATGCCCACGGAGCCGTCCACCCGGGAGAGCTCCTCCACCACCACCGCGTATTCCTGGTAGCCCATGCCGGCGCCGCCGTACTCCTCGGGGAAGATGACACCCATCATGCCCATCTCGCCCAGCTGCTTCACCACCTCCATGGGGAAGGTCTTGGTCTCGTCCCAGGCCATGACGTGCGGGCGGATCTCCTTTTCGGCGAACCGGCGTACTTCCTGGCGCAGGGCTTCGACGTGCTCGGGGAGCGTGACATCCATGGGGGCCTCGATTCAGCGGAGGGTGGCTGTGCTGGGAGCGGGGGCGCGGCTCAGGAGCTGCTTCTTGCGGAGCAGGGTCTCGGCCTCTGGCATCACCTCCAGGCCCTTGAGGATCACCGGATCCTTCTCGCACTGGAGCTTGAAGCCGGCCTCCACGCCGAAGGCGACGTTCTGCATCTCGATGGAGAGCTGCTCCCGCATGGCCTCCAGGTGGGTCTCCCAGTCCTTGTCGCTGATGGTGAGCTTCTGCTCCTGGGCCCAGGCGCGGAACCGCGCCATCACGGCATCATCGGCGCGCTCGCCGGGCCGGATGCCGAAGCGCTCCTTCTCCTGCACCGCATACCGGAAGAAGGCGGAGTAGCGGAAGCGGAGGTTGATCATGAACTCATCGAGGCGGACGAGGGGCATGGGATAGTCCGGATTGATACCGCCCCCGCCGTAGACCGTGCGGCCCAGGTCGGTCTTGAAGGCCGGACCCTGGGGCTTGGGGTCCTTCTCGTCCTCGGGGTTGTAGTAGTCGTCCAGGCCGTGGGTGTAGTCCCGCTGGATGCTGCGGCCCGAGGGGGTGTAGTAGCGGGCGGTGGTCAGGGCCAGGCCCCGGGAGCGGTTGATGGGCAGCACGCTCTGGACGAGGCCCTTGCCCCAGCTGGTCTGGCCGACGACGACCCCGCGGTCGTGGTCCTGGACGGCCCCGGTGACGATCTCGCTGGCGCTGGCCGAGCCGCGGTTGATGAGGACCACCAGGGGGAAGGGGTCGAGCTGGGCGCCCTTGCTGGTGCGGGTCTGGTTCTCGTCCCGGCCGTCCCGGCCCTTCTGGCTCACGATGAGCTGGTCGGGGCCCAGGAGCTGGCGGCAGATCCCGATGGCCGAATCCAGGACGCCGCCGCCGTTGCCGCGGAGGTCGAGGATGAGCTGCTTCATGCCCTGCTTCTTGAGGGTGGCCACAGCCTTCTCGAACTCGTCCGAGGTGGTTTCGCCGAAGTCCTTGATGAGGATGAAGCCCGTCGTGGGATTCAGCATGAAGCTGTAGTAGACGCTGTTGGTGGGGACCTCGGCGCGGGGGATGGAGAAGCGCAGCAGGTCGGCGATGCCCGAGCGCTGCACGGCGATCTCCACCAGGGTGCCCTTCTCGCCGCGCAGCTTCTGGAGGGCTGCGTTGGAGGTCATGCCCTCGGTGTTCGTGCCGTCGATCTCCTTGATGATGTCGCCGGACCGGACGCCCAGGCGCTCGGCCGGGCCGCCCTTCATGGGGCTGATGATGGCGATGCCCTGGTCGTGCTGCTGGATGATGGCGCCGATGCCGAAGAAGGAGCCCTTCTGTTCCTCGCGGAGCAGGCGGAACTCGCTCTCGTCCATGTAGTTCGAGTGGGGGTCCAGGGTGTGGAGCATGCCCTGGATGGTGGCGTGGGTGATCTGGCGGGGGGTGGGCGGCTCGGGGCTCTGCTTCTGCACCAGGTCCATGACCTCGGTGAGGGTGTCCAGGCCCCGCTGGCGGGCGCCCTCGGCGCCGGATCGGGCCAGCAGGGGCCCCGCCACGGCGACCGTGGCGGCCACCACCATCCACATCCAATTGCGCGTGATGAAACGGGCCATGAGGCTCCCGGGGAGTGTCCCTCCAGGATACGCCCCGCCTACAGGGTGGGCGAAGCGCGGTTTTATCAGAACCCCTCGAGGATCCGCCGGGCCGTGGGAGCCATGCGCTCCCGGCTGGCCCGGGTGGCGTGGACGATGCCCTCGAACTGCCGGTAGGCGAGTTCAAGGTCGTCATTGAGGATCAGGTAGTCGTAGGCGGGATACAGCTCCAGCTCGTGGCGGGCATGCTCCATGCGGATGCGGATCTGCTCGTCCGAGTCCTTGCCCCGGCTGCGCAGCCGCTGCTCCAGGGAGGCGGCGGAGGGGGGCAGGATGAAGATCATCCGGGCTTCGGGCATGGTCTGGCGCACGTTCAGGGCACCGGTGGTCTCGATGTCGAGCAGCACGTCGCGCCCCGTGCCCAGCACGTCCTCCAGCCAGGCGCGGCCTGTGCCGTACCGGTGGCCGTAGACCTGCACCCACTCCACGAAGCCGCCCTCCGCCACCATGGCATCGAACCGGGCCTCGTCGATGAAGAAGTAATCGCGGCCGTCCACCTCGCCGGGGCGGGGTTTCCGCGTGGTGAACGAGATGGAGAAGATCAGGTCCGGGACGCTCTGCACCAGCCGCTGGGTCAGCGTGGACTTGCCCGCGCCCGACGGCGCGGAGACCACGAACACGTTGCCGGGATGCTGGGTCAAGGGCCCCTCCTCCTCCCACTTTAGCGGAAGCCGGGCTGGCGCCGGGTTCCGGCGGGGGTAGCATGGGCGTCTGGAGGTCCCATGCGCGCCCTGATTCTCTCCCTCGGCTGTGTCCTGGCCCTGTCCGCCCAGGAAAGCCCCCTTCCCAAGCCCACGGCCCATCACCTGGCCATGAAGGAGCAGGCCGGCACCTGGATCGCCGTGGCGAAGATGTACATGGACCCGTCCAAGCCGCCCGTGGTGTCCAAGGGGACGGAGACCAACACGCTCGTGTCGGGCGGGCTGTGGCTGAAGTCCGAGATGCACGCCGAGATGATGGGCCAGGCCTTCGAGGGGCATGGCCTCTTCGGCTACGACACCCTCCAGAAGGCCCACGTGGGCGCCTGGGTGGACAACGGCGGCACCTGGATGGCGGTGTCCAAGGGGACCTGCACGAACGACTGCCGGGAGATGACCCTCTTCTTCGAGGGCCATGACGAGGCGGGGAAGCCCCTCTCCTTCAAGGAGGTCCACACCCAGCCGGACCACGACCACCGCTTCGCGTCGATGTTCGTGAAGGGCAAGGACGGCGCCTTCGTGAAGCTCATGGAGATGGAATACACCCGGGCGAAGTAGGCGCGACGCTCCTCGACGTTGCTACTGGAACTCCTCCGGCTCCTCGGGCACGGGCTCCGGCGCGCGCTTGAAGATGGCCGAGGCGCTGCGCCGGCCGTCCATGACGATGTGGACGGGCTCGTCCAGCCGCGTGTGCACCAGGCAGCCCGAGCGCCAGACCTCCGGCTGCCGGCGCAGCCAGCCCCAGTCGAGCAGGCTCGTGCCCCGGGGGTAGGGCACCGTGAAGTAGCCGATGTTCAGGGACGTCACGTTGTGGAAGAAGTGCGAACCCAGGGAGGCGTCCGCCTGGAAGTTCTCCATGGCGTACTCCACGATGACCTGGGCGCAGGAGATCATGGACCACACGATGGGGATGCCCAGGTGGCGGTCGTTGCTGCCCCAGCGCCCGGGGCCCAGCAGGACGTACTTCCCGCCCTCGGCGCGGAAGCGGTCATTGAGCTTCTCGATCTCCGCCGCCAGGGCGGGCGTCTCGAACTTGTCGAAGCCCCCGGGGTCCACCCACACGACGTCCCGCAGGCCCTCCACGATGCCGTTCCCCACGCACTTCTCGGAGAAGAGGAAGAGGTCGGCCGGATCGAGGTCCGCCGAGGACAGGTTCACGTCCCCCGTCTCCATGAGCTGGTGCTTGATCTGGAGGAGGGTGAAGGTGGGCTTGCCGTTGTGGGGATCGGGGTCGAGGTTCACGGCGAACTCGAGCTCCACGGGCGTCTCCATGGCCCCGCGGATCAGCTCCAGCAGCCGCTGGAGGATCGGGGCCAGGGGGAACTGGTCGTACTTGAGGATGTTCCGGAAGTTCACGATGCGGGGCCCCGGGCGGTCAAGGCCATCCTGGATGCGATCGTCGTTCCAGTCCCAGACGGAGGCGCAGTGCTGCAGGGCCCCATCCGCCTCCGCCTCCTGGATGTCGAGGCTGAGCAGGGTGGCGTCCTCCCCGGCGTAGAGGTCCACGGAGGTTCGGCTCATGTCCAGGGCGTAGAAGCGCTTCTGGGTGGTGCGCAGCTGCTCCCTGGGGGGCAGCATGTCCATCTCGGGGTAGGGCGGCGCGAAGCAGTAGGCCTTCTCGCCCTCCACCACGTACTTGCCCAGCCCCACGGCGATGCTGGCGATGCCGTCCTGCGGCAGCGTATAGGCCACGGGATAGTAGTTGAAGGACTGGGCCACGCCGGAGATGTGGGGGTAGAAGCGGCTGCCGAAGCGGCGCCCCGAGACCTCCTGGATGAGGATGGCCATCTGCTCTTCCTCGATCTTGTAGTCGATGGCCTGGAAGTAGGCGCGGGAGGCCTTCGAGTAGACCGAGGCGTAGACCAGCTTGATGGCCTCCATGAGCTGGACCTCGCGGACGGCGGGATCGGCGTCGTTGTTGGGCAGGAAGAAGGTGCTGTAGAGGCCCGCGAAGGGATGGGAGAGGCTGTCCTCCAGCAGGCCCGAGGAGCGCACGGCCAGGGGCACCTTGGCATGCTTGGTGAGGAAGAGCCGCAGCTTGGCGATCAGCTCCGGCGACAGCGAGCCCATGAGGAAGCGCCGCTTGATGGCGTCGTCGTCGGCGTCGCTCTGGACCATCTGCCTCAGGCCGTTCCGGTGGATGAAGCCGGTGAATTCCTCCGTGCCGATGATGGCGGAGCGCGGGATCCGGATGTTCGCGCCGGGGATCAGGCTCTCCAGGTCCAGCCGGGAGAGCAGGGAGTGGGTGAAGGCCACGCCCCGCGCCTTGCCGCCCATGGAGCCGGAGCCCAGGCGGAGGATGTTGGGCTCGTCCCGGGGCGTGGATTCCGTGAGGGGGATCACCTTGCCCAGGGTCCGCATGCGCTGCACGTAGTCGCCCACGTCGATGAGGAAGGTCCGCATGTCCTCCGGGTCCCGGTAGTCGGAGATGCGGAAGCGGGCCAGGACCTTGGCGACCTGGACCTCGCCGCGGGCCATGATCCAGGAGGAGAAGTGGTTGCGCAGGGCGTGGTAGACCAGGGATTCGGCCGGCACGGTGCGCAGCTTCTCCCGCAGGTCCTCCATGTCCGTGGCCCGGGCGATCTCCTCGCCGGCCTGGTTCCGGAAGATGAAGTCGCCGAAGCCCAGGCGTTCGTAGAAGAAGCTCGAGAGCTCCGCACCCAGGGTGAACGAGTTCTTGTTGAGGAAGCCGCTGCCCAGGGCCGTGGCCCAGGATTCCTTCAGGGGATCCGAGGACTGGAGCAGGGTCGGCAGGTCCGGGATCCGCTCCTTCAGGGCGCGGATGAGCTTGATGCCGGCCTCGCGGTCGAGGGTGCCATCCTTGGGGAACTTGCGGTCCGAGATGACGCAGAGCAGGCAGTCCTGGAACTGGTCGCAGAAGGCCATGGCCTCCTCGTACGAGGTGGCCAGGATCACCTTGGGGCGGACGCGCATGGACAGCGTGCGCGTCATGCGGTCCATGTTCTGCTCCTTGGCCAGGCGCGTGGTCTGCTTGAGGATCTCGCTGTAGAGGATGGGCAGGTACCGCGAGTAGTAGCGGATGCTGTCCTCCACCAGGAGGATCACGCGGGTGAGGCCCACCTTGGTGTCGTTGAGGACGTTGGCCCGGTCCTCCATGAACTTCACCATGGCCATGAAGATCTCGGGGTTCCCGTTCCACACGAAGATCTGATCGTAGTGGCGCAGCAGCTCCTGGCGCCGGCGGTCCATGACGCCCACTTCCACGTTGTCGTTGAGCAGCAGGTAGATGGGGATCCGCGGCGCGGCCTTGCGCAGGGCGCGGGACAGCTCCACGTGTCCGCCCTGGCCCAGGCGGCTCATGACGATGATGATGTCGAAGTGGCGGCTGGCGCAGCGGTCCAGGGCCTCGTCCACCGTGGACACGTTGGTCACCCGGGGCGGGTTGCTCATGTTGAGCTGGTAGTAGCCGTCGAAGAGGATCTCGGTCAGCAGGCCGTCCTGCTCCAGCGTGAAGGCGTCGAAGGCCGGGGCCACCAGGAGGATCTCCCGGGTGCGCAGGGGCATGAGCTCGTGGAAGATCTCCTTGTCCGTCGCGTACTTGTGGAAGATCTCGTTGAAGTCGCGACTGATCATCTGAGGGGCCTCGGTTCCACCGCAGTTTACTGGTCCGGGCACAAAAAGGGGGGCCGCGGACGGCCCCCCTTTTTGTGCCTTGTTGCAAAGCAGAAAGCGGCTACACCAGGCCCTGGTCGATCATGGAGTCGGCCACCTTGATGAAGCCGGCGATGTTGGCGCCGTTCACGTAGTTGCCGGGGGTGCCGAAGCGGGCGGCCGCGTCGGCGCAGGACTTGTGGATGTTGATCATGATCTGGTGCAGGCGGGCGTCCACTTCCTCGGCGGTCCAGCCCAGGCGCATGGAGTTCTGGCTCATCTCCAGGCCCGAGGTGGCCACGCCGCCGGCGTTGGAGGCCTTGCCGGGGGAGAAGAGGATCTTGCCGGTGTTGGCCTGGAAGAACTCGACGGCGTCCAAGGTGCTGGGCATGTTGGCGCCCTCGATGACGGCCATGCAGCCGTTGGCCATCAGGTTCTTGGCCTCGTCGAGGTTCAGCTCGTTCTGGATGGCGCAGGGCAGGGCCACGTCCACCTTCTGCTCCCAGGGACGCTTGCCGGCGTGGAACTGGGCCGTCTTGAACTTCTGGGCGTAGGGGGCCACGGACATGCGGTCGATGCGCAGCATCTCGGTCATGTACTCGATCTTCTCGCCGGAGATGCCGTCGGGATCGTAGATGTAGCCGTCGGGTCCGGAGATGGTGACGACCTTGGCGCCCAGCTGGGTGGCCTTGGTGACGGCGCCCCAGGCGACGTTGCCGAAGCCGGACACGGCCACCTTCTTCCCGCCGATGGACTCGCCCTTGGTCTTCAGCGCCTCTTCGGCGAAGTAGACCACGCCGTAGCCCGTGGCTTCGGGACGGATGAGGCTGCCGCCCCAGTACTGGCCCTTGCCCGTGAGTACGCCGGTGAACTCGTTCCGCAGCTTCTTGTACATGCCGAACATGTAGCCGACCTCGCGGCCGCCCACGCCGATGTCACCGGCCGGCACGTCCGTGTCGGCGCCGATGTGGCGGAAGAGCTCCATCATGAAGGACTGGCAGAAGCGCATCACCTCGGCGTCGGACTTGCCGTTGGGGTCGAAGTTGGAGCCGCCCTTGCCGCCGCCCATGGGCAGGCCCGTCAGGCTGTTCTTGAAGATCTGCTCGAAGCCCAGGAACTTCAGGGTGTCGAGGGTGACGTTGGGATGGAAGCGGATGCCGCCCTTGTAGGGCCCGATGGCGCTGCTGAACTGCACGCGCCAGCCCGGATTGACGCGGATCTGGCCCTTGTCGTCCACCCAGGGCACGCGGAAGCCGATGGCGCGCTCGGGTTCGATCAGCCGCTCCAGGATGGCGTTCTTCTTGTACTTGGGCTCCTTCTCAAGGACCGGCGCCAGGGAGTGGAGGATTTCGGTGGCGGCCTGGATGAACAGGCTTTCCCAGGGGGCCTTCTTCTTGAGGCCCTCAAGGACTTCATTGACGTACTGGCTCATGGTTCCTCCGGGAAGGAAGGGGGTGTGGAGGCGGAACCGGGGCTCCGGCCGGGAAAAGCATTCGTGCTGAGATCCCGCGGGGCCGTCCCGAGGCGTCCGCGGCGCGATGCAGGGGCAAAAACAGGACGACATGACTCTAGCCGCACGGGCTGCCTCGAGGGAGGGCGGAGTATCAAGAGGTGATGCGAAGCACTAAAAGAGGGCTATGTGCGGGGAGCATCGGGCGCTTTGTTGACGATTCGTCAAAAAGGCCAGCCCGCCCGCAGGTCTACCCGGTTGTCGTAGAAGGTGCTGCCGCCGCCCCGGTCCGTGAGGCGCTGGGAGGTCAGGGCGTTCACGGTGCGGTCGCCGGGAGCGTCGCGACGCCACCACACCCCTTCCGCCACCGCCACGCCCACGGGCACCTTGTCCGTCACCTCCAGGGTGAAGGCCACCTCGCCCAGGTCGTTGAACGCGGTCACCGGGCCGCCGTCCGCCAGGCCGCGGCTGGCGGCCTCCGCGGGGTTCACCCGGAGGGCCATCCGGCCCATGCGCCGCCGCAGGTCCTCCCGCTCGTGGAAGGTGGAGTTGAGCCCCTGCACGGCTGGAGCCGTGACGAGCTGGAGCGGGTGCGGATCCTCCGCGCTGTGCGCCGGCAGGAAGCGGGGCAGGGGTTCCGGGTCGCGGGGGTTGAGGACTTCCACCTTGCCGCTGGGCGTGCCGAACTGGAGCGCCTGCCGGTGAGGGTCCAGCTCCACGGCGAACCCCTCGGCGAACCGGCCTGCGTCCACACCCGCCTTCCACGGATGGGGCTCGGCCAGGAGGGCGTCGATGAGGTCGTCCGCGGATTGCGAGAACACTTCCTCCGTGAAGCCCATGGCGTGCGCCAGGGCCTGGAACACCTCGAGGTTCGAGCGGCTCTCCCCCACGGGCGGCACCACGGGCCGCGCCCGCTGGATGGCGTAGTGTCCGAAGGCGCGGTAGAGGTCGCTGTGTTCCAGGGAGGTGGTGGCGGGCAGGACGAGGTCGGCGAACAGGGCCGTGTCCGTCATGAACCGCTCGTGCACCACGGTGAAGAGGTCCTCGCGGCCGAGGCCCTTCAGCACGGCGTTCTGGTCCGGCGCCACCACGGCGGGGTTCGAGTGGTAGACATAGAGCGAGGCCACCGGCGGGTCCTGCAGCTCGTTCAGGGCGCGGCCCAGCTGGTTCATGTTGAGGGTGCGGACGGGGCGGGGCAGCAGGTCTTCGCGCTCGATGAGGCGCATGGGGAATATGCCCCCGGTGCTGGTGGAGGCGAAGGCGCCGCCGCCGGGCTTGGCGTAGGCCCCCACGAAGGCGGGCAGGCAGGCCAGGGTGCGCAGGGTCATGGCGCCGTTGCCGTAGCGCGAGATCCCGTTGCCCGGGCGCAGGTGCGGATCGCGAGCGCGGCCGTAGGTCTCCGCCAGCTCGCGGACCGTGGCCGCGGGCACGCCCGTGATCGCCTCCACGCGCTCCGGCGGATAGTCCGGCAGGATGCGCGCCCGCAGCTCGTCGGCCCCCTGCACGTGGGCGGCCAGGAAAGCCTCGTCGCAGAGCTTCATCCGGTCCAGCAGGTGGAGGATCCCCAGGGCCAGGGCGCCGTCCGTGCCCGGGCGCACCAGCACCACGCGGTCGCACAGGGGCGCGGTAGCGTGGGCGTAGGTGTCGATGAGCCAGACCTGGGCGCCCTTCCGCTTGGCCTCGCGCACGGCGTGGAGGCCGTGGACGTTGGTGGCCGCGGCGTTGATGCCCCAGAGCAGAATGAGGTCGCTGGCGGCGCAGGCGTCCGGGTGCGGCGCGGGCGTGCCGCCCATCACCAGGGCCCAGCCCTCGTTCTTGGCCGGAGAGCAGATGGTTCGGTCCAGCCTCGAGGCTCCCAGGCGGTGGAAGAAGGCATGCCCGGCATTGCGCTGGACCAGGCCCATGGTGCCCGCGTACGAGTAGGGCAGGATGGCTTCGGCGCCGTGGGCGGTGATGATCCGTCGCCAGCGGTCGGTGATCTCCCCGATGGCCTCGTCCCAGGAGACGGGTGTAAAGGTGCCCTCCCCCTTTGCGCCGGTGCGGCGCAGGGGCGTCGTCAGGCGCTCCGGATGGTGCACCGTGTCCTGGTAGCGGTTCATCTTGGGGCAGAGGGCTCCCCGGGTGAACGGATGTTCCGGATCGCCGGCCACCGCCACGGCGCGGCCGTCCTCCACCTCGACCACAAGGCCGCAGGCGTCGGGGCAATCATAGGGGCAGACGGAACGGTGGCTGGTGCGGGGCATGGGACACCTCCCGGGGGGTTCCATCATGGCCGCAGCCGCGGCTCCTTCCTAGTCGCTCTGGGGGTCGCCCTGGAAGGCCCGGCGGTAGGCCGTGGGCGAGGTCTTCAGGATCTGGCGGAAGTGCAGGCGGAGGGAGACCGCCGAGCCGAAGCCGGCCAGGGCGGCCACATGCTCCACCGGGTGCCCGGTGGTCTCGAGGAGCCGCTGCGCGAAGGTGAGGCGGCGCTGGAGCAGCCAGGCCCAGACGGTGGTGCCGGTCTTCCGCCGGAAGTGGCGGGTGAAGGTGCGCCGGCTCATGCGGGCGCGTGTCGCGAGGGTGTCCACGGTGTGCGGGTGATCCAGGTGCCCCTCCGCCCAGGCCAGGGCCTCCGTGAAGGGATCCCGCCCCGACGCTGGCGCCACGGGCTGCTCGATGAACTGCGACTGGCCTCCGTGGCGGTGGGGCTGCACGACCATGCGCCGGGCTACCGCATTGGCGACCTCGGCCCCGCACTGGGACCGGAGGAGGTGGAGGCAGCAGTCGAGGCCCGCGGCCGTGCCCGCCGAGGTCACCACGTCCCCCTCGTCGACGTAGAGAACCCCCGGATTCAGCCGGACCCGCGGGAACTGCCGGGCGAACCTTTCGGCCCAGTTCCAGTGGGTGGTGGCCCGGCGCCCATCCAGGAGGCCCGCCTCGGCCAGGACGAAGGCGCCCAGGCAGAGGCCCACCACCCGCGCGCCCCGGGCATGGGCCTTCCGGAGGGCGGCGAGGAGGGCTTCGGGCGGGCGCTCCTGGGGATCCCGCCAGCTGGGGACGATGATCGTGCCGGCGCCGGCCAGGCCCCGCACGCCATGGGGGGCCTGGAGGGTGAAGCCGGCGGAGGTGCGAAGGGGGCCGGCCTCCACCCCGCAGATCCGGAGGCGGTAGGGCGGGATGCCGAGGTCCGGCCGGTCCTCGAAGACCAGGCAGGGCACCGAGAGGTGGAACGGACTGATCCGGTCGAACACCACCACGGCCAGGGTGAAGGGGTCCAGCGGGAGAGACGCCATGGCCTGATCTTATCGAACATTGTCATTCAGGCCACTTTCTCGTTCCCGTCGCGGGGCCCAGCATGAGCGCAGCCCGGTTCCGCCGGCCCCTTCAAGGAGAAGCTCATGCCCGCCTCCCCCCGCCGCGCCCTCATCGTCATCGATGTCCAGGAGGAGTACGTCACCGGCGACCTCCCCATCGAGTTCCCGCCCATCGCCGAGTCCCTGGCGAACATCGGCGCCGCCATGGACGCCGCCCGGGAGGCGGGCATCCCGGTGATCGTCGTCCAGAACCACGGGCCCGCCGGGGCGCCCCTCTTCGCCAAGGGCAGCCCCGCCTGGGAGCTCCACGAGGTGGTGCGTTCGCGCCCGTCCGACCACTACCTGGAGAAATCCCTTCCCAGCGCCTTCACCGGGACGGATCTCGCTGAGTGGCTGGGGGCCCGGGGCATCGACACCCTCGCCGTCGTGGGCTACATGACCCACAACTGCGTGGACTCCACCATCAAGCACGCCATGCACGCCGGGCTGGCGGTGGAGTTCCTGGCCGATGCCTCGGGTTCGGTGCCCTACGAGAACGCCGCGGGAAGGGTCAGCGCCGAGACGATCCACCGGACCTTCTGCGTCGTCCTCCAGTCGCGTTTCGCGGCGGTCACGGACACCCGCACCTGGGTGGCGGCCGTTCGGGGCGAGGGGCCGGCACCGGCCCGCGGCACCATCTACGACTCCAACCAGCGGGCCCGGGGTTGTCGCCCGAAGTGACGCCCGAAGTGACTCCGAAGTGAAGGTGCGCCCGGGGTGAAGGGGGTATCCTGGCGCCGGGATATCCCCATGGCCCACGCCCTCCTTCCCTCCGGCCACGGCACCTACGAGCGCCTGGTGGCGCGTCTGAACCGCTTCCCCCAGGGCGCGCCACCCTCGGAGCGGCTCCTCCAGATCCTCCGGCTCCTGGTGAGCGAGGAGGAGGCCGGCCTGCTGGCGCAGGTTCCCATCCGGCCCTTCACGGCCCGCCGCGCAGCGGCGATCTGGAAGATCCCGGAGGCGCGGGCGCGCAAGGTCCTGGAGGCCCTGGCCGGGCGCGCCATGCTGCTGGACATGGTCCACGACGGCGAGACGCGCTACGTGATGCCGCCGCCCATGGCTGGCTTTTTCGAGTTCTCGATGATGCGGGTGCGGGGCGATGTGGACCAGAAAGCCCTGGCGGAGCTCTTTCACCAGTACCTGAACGTGGAGGAGGACTTTCTCCGCGCCCTGTTCACGGGCGGGGAAACGCAGCTGGGCCGGGTCTTCGTGGACGAGACGGCGCTGCCCCGGGAGGACAGCCTCGTGGTGCTCGATCACGAGCGGGCCAGCGAGGTGGTCCGGACCGCGGGGGCCATCGGGGTCGGCACCTGCTACTGCCGCCACAAGATGGCCCATCTGGGGAAGGCCTGCGACGCGCCCATGGAGATCTGCATGACCTTCGGCACCTGCGCGGATTCCCTGACACGCCACCAGGTGGCGCGGCGCGTGGAGGCCGCGGAGTGCCTCGATCTGCTCGATCAGGCCCGCGAGCGGGGACTGGTGCAGTTCGGCGAGAACGTGCGCGAGCAGGTGAGCTTCATCTGCAACTGCTGCGGCTGCTGCTGCGAGGCCATGGTCGCGGCACGCCGCTTCGCGTTCATGAAGCCCGTCCACACCACGAACTTCCTCCCGGAGCTGGATGACGGGCGGTGCACCGGCTGCGGGAAGTGCGTCGGGGCCTGCCCCGTGGAGGCGCTCGCCCTCGTCTCGGCCCACGATCCCCGCCGCCCCACCGCGCGGCGGGCCAGGCTGGACGAGGACCGCTGCCTGGGCTGCGGCGTGTGCGTGCGGACCTGCGCTCCGAGGGCCATCCGGCTCAAGTCCCGCCCGGCGAGGGTGCTGACCCCCGCCAACACGGCCCATCGCACCGTGGTGATGGCCCTCGAGCGCGGCCAGCTGGCGGAGCTCCTGGTGGACGGGCAGTCGAGCCACGGGCACCGCGCCGTGGCCGCCATCCTCGGCGCCGTGCTCAAGCTCCCGCCCCTCCAGCGGGCCCTCGCCTCCAAGCAGGTCAAGTCGCGCTACCTGGACCGCCTGATGGCGGGGCGCTGAGGATCGGACAAACGATCCTGGAGGATTGGGCTAGAAGTTCGGAGCATCAGGCAAGCCGGCCGGCCGCCCGCTTCCTACACTTCCTCATGCCGCTCCCCGAACCAGGCGGCCCCGCATAAAAAGGTCCGCGGGCAGGACGGACGACCCTCGTCCCTGACATGGAGGAATGCATGACTCTGAACGTGCTCGGCTACGCCGCCCAGTCCCCCACCTCGGACCTGGCCCCCTTCCCCTTCGAGCGCCGTGACCCCCGGCCCGACGATGTGGTGATCGACATCCTCTACTGCGGCGTCTGCCACTCGGACCTGCACACGGCCCGCAACGACTGGGGCTGGACCACGTACCCCATCGTTCCCGGCCACGAGATCATCGGCCGCGTCCGCGAGGTGGGCGCCGCCGTCACCCGTTTCAAGGTCGGCGACGCCGTCGGCGTGGGCTGCCTGGTGGACTCCTGCCGCCACTGCAAGCCCTGCGAGCACGGTGAGGAGCAGTACTGCCAGAACGGCTTCACCGGCACCTACGGCGGCACGGATCGCCACGATGGCCGGCCCACCCAGGGCGGCTACTCCGACCAGATCGTGGTCTCCGACCGCTTCGTGCTGAAGGTGCCGGAGAACCTGGACCTCCGCGGCGCGGCACCGCTCCTCTGCGCCGGCATCACCACATGGTCGCCCCTGCGCCACTGGAAGGTCGGGAAGGGCAGCCAGGTGGCCGTGGCGGGCCTGGGTGGCCTGGGCCACATGGGCCTGAAGCTGGCCAAGGCTCTGGGCGCCGAGGTGACCCTCTTCACCCGATCCAAAGGCAAGGAGGCCGATGCCCGGCGCCTGGGCGCGGACCGCGTGGTGCTGTCCACGGATGCCGCCCAGATGGCGTCGGTCGCGGGTCGCTTCGACCTCATCGTCGACACCGTGCCTTATGTCCACGACCTGAATCCCTACATTCCAACCCTCGCCACGAACGGCACCCTGGTGCTGGTGGGCTACCTGGGCGGGCTGGAGCCCATGCTCAACAGCGTGCCCATGGTCCTCGGCCGGAAGTCCGTGGCCGGCTCCCTCATCGGCGGCATCCCCGAGACCCAGGAGCTGCTGGACTTCTGCGGCGAGCACGGCATCACGTCCGACGTGGAAGTGATCCGCATGCAGGACATCAACGGGGCCTTCGAGCGCCTGCTGAAGGCCGACGTGAAGTACCGCTTCGTCGTCGATATGGCCTCGCTGAAGACGAAGAACTGAACCCGATCCACAGGGAGAACTCTCATGAAGATGCGAACACTCGGTACTCGCGGCCTGAATGTCTCCGCCCTCGGCCTGGGCTGCATGGGCCTGAGCTTCGGCCTCGGCCCCGCCGTCGACAAGCAGGAAGGCATCGCCCTCATCCGGGCCGCCGTGGAGAAGGGAGTCACGTTCTTCGACACGGCGGAGGTCTACGGGCCCTGGACGAACGAGGAGCTGGTGGGCGAGGCCCTGGCCCCCTTCAAGGGCCGGGTGGCCATCGCCACCAAGTTCGGCTTCGCCATCGACCAGGTCTCTGGGCAGAACCCGGGCGGCCTGAACAGCCGGCCCGAGCGCATCCGGGCCGTGGCCGAGGCCTCCCTGAAGCGCCTGCGCGTGGAGGCCATCGACCTCTTCTACCAGCACCGGGTGGATCCCGAGGTGCCCATCGAGGACGTGGCCGGCACGGTCAAGCAGCTCATCCAGGAAGGCAAGGTTCGGCACTTCGGCCTCTCCGAAGCCGGCGCCGCCACCATTCGCAAGGCCCACGCCGTACAGCCCGTGGCCGCCCTGCAGAGCGAGTACTCCCTGTTCTGGCGGGAGCCGGAAGCGGAGATCATCCCCACGCTGGAGGAACTCGGCATCGGCTTCGTGCCCTTCAGCCCCCTCGGCAAGGGCTTCCTCACGGGCAAGATCGACGAGACCACCACCTTCGATCCCACCGACTTCCGCAACATCGTTCCGCGGTTCACGCCGGAAGCGCGCAAGGCCAACCTCGCCCTGGTGGAGGTGCTGAAGGCCCTGGCGGCCGCGAAGGGAGTGACCCCGGCCCAGCTCGCCCTCGCCTGGCTGCTGGCCCAGAAGCCCTGGATCGTCCCGATTCCGGGTACGACCAAGCTCCATCGGCTCGAGGAGAACCTGGGGGGCGCCGCCCTCGAACTCACCGCCGAGGACCTGAAGGCCATCGAGGCCGCCGCCTCCCAGGTCGAGCTCCAGGGCGCCCGGTACCCGGAGCACCTGCAGAAGCTGGTGGGCCGCTAACCGGCCCTCGACCGGGACCCAGGCAGACAAGGAGGATGTGATGGCCCTTTCAGAAGCCGCCGAGCGGAACCACGCGCGCTGGTTTCCGGGCCACACGTCCACCCTGAAGGCCACCGACCCGGAGTTCGTCGAGCTGTTCGACGGCTTCGCCTTCGACGAGGTGGATGCCCAGGTCCACCTGGACGACCGGACCCGCCTGATGGTCATCCTGGCGGCCCTGATCGCGAGCCAGGCGCTCGGAGAGTACAAGGTCATGCTCCGGGCGGCGCTGTCTGTGGGCGTGTCGCCGGCCGAGGTGAAGGAGGTCGTCTACCAGGCGGTGCCGTACTGCGGCATCGCCGTGGTCTTCGACTTCCTCCACGCCACCAACGAGATCCTGGCGGGCGCCGGGGTGAAGCTGCCGCTGGAGGGCCAGTCCACGACCACGCGCGAGACGCGGATGGCGCGGGGGCTGGCGGTCCAGAAGGCGATCTTCGGCGAGGTGATCGACCGGATGCGCGAGGCTGCGCCGGTCGACCAGCGGCACATCCAGGACCACTTGTCCGCCAACTGCTTCGGGGACCACTACACGCGGACGGGGCTGGACCTGCGCCTGCGGGAGCTGCTCACGTTCTCGATGCTGCTTGCGCTGCGGGGCTGCGAGGCCCAGGTGAAGGGACACATCCGGGGGAACCTCCAGGTTGGCAACCATCGGGCGACCCTGCTGAGTGTCGTCACGCAGCTTCTGCCCTACCTCGGCTACCCGAGGACCCTCAATGCCCTGCAGGCCCTGAACGAGGTCCTGCCCGCCCCCGGACTGGCCTGAAAGGAGAGAATGGTCCATGACCCGCATCCCCAAGCCATCTTCTCCCGATAGCCTCGAGCCGGAGCCCTCCCGGCCGGACGTGACCCGGCTCGCGAACCTGCTGTTGGCCCTCGCCCCCTACGACGGCACCTTCGAGCTGCGCCTTCCGGGGGTGCACGTCTCCCGGGCCTCCCGCGCCCACGCGGCCTTCCACCACGCTGTGCAGCGCCCGGGGCTATGCCTGGTGGCCCAGGGCGCGAAGCGGGTGATGCTGGGGCAGGAACTCTACGAGTACGACGCCTCGCGGGTGCTGGTCTATTCCGTGGATGTCCCCGTGTCCGCCCAGGTCACCCAGGCCAGCCTGGACGCGCCCTACCTCGGCCTCCTGGTGGATCTGGATCCGGCGCGGATCGCCGACCTGACGGCCAAGGTCTACCCCCTCGGTCTCCCCCGCCGGAGCGAGGGCCGGGCGATCTGTGTGGACCAGCTCGATGTGCCGCTGATCGACGCCGTGGTGCGGCTGATGGAGCTGGCCTCCCGGCCCGACGAGGCGGAGCTCCTGGCGCCCCTGGTCCTCGACGAGATCCTCATCCGGCTCCTGCGGAGTCCGCTGGGGCCGCGGGTGGCGCTGATCGGCCAGGAGGAGAGCAAGCTCCACCGCGTCGCCAAGGCCGTGGCCTGGGTTCGCGCCCACTTCGACCAGCCGCTGGACGTGGAGCGCCTGGCCACCCTGGTGCACATGAGCGCCTCCTCCTTCCACCAGCACTTCAAGGCCGTCACCGCCATGAGCCCCCTGCAGTACCAGAAGGCCATCCGCCTCCAGGAGGCGCGGCGTCTCATGCTGCTCACCCGTCTCGACGCCAGCACCGCCGGCCGCCGCGTGGGCTACCAGAGTCCCTCCCAGTTCGCCCGGGAGTATGGCCGCTACTTCGGGAACGCGCCGACCAAGGATGTGGCGCGGCTGCGGGAACAGGCGGAGGGGCTGAGGACGGAGGACTGACGCAGGAATAGCGGCCATCAGGATCGGCCGGGAATGGTCTTGATTCCAGGTGGACGAAGTTTGTGGGAATTGGCCTTGTGGCGATTCCGTACGAAGTCGACGACTTTCATGAAGTCAGGGTCTCGAAGCGTGTGGTCATCACATCCGCCCTTCCCGGATCGCATGCAATACAGAATGGCCGGGGCCATCTCGTCGTAGGTGAAACCCAACTCTCCCTCATCCGTATGGCCTGGCCACAGGCCTGCCGAAGGGACCCGGTCGATGTGGGTCTCTTCGATGAGGCCATCGGCGGTGAAGCAGTCGAGGGCCATGTAGACTTCCTTCTTGAAGAAGTCGCTGATCGGAAAAATGTCGCAGGCGCCATCACCCCACTTCGTGTCGTAGCCGATGTAGTCCTCGCTGAGGTTACCGGTGCCGATGACCCGAACGCGCTTGCCTGGATGGGCCTCGCCGAGTGCCATGCAGGTGAGGTAGAGGTTGATCATCCGAAGACGCGCACGGGTATTTCCCGTGTTGAGCGCCGAGATTCCATGGATGCCGATGGGCCCCACCTGCTCCTCCCAGGCTGACAGGACGGCAGAAACAGCCTGTTGGATATCGAGGGTTATATGGTTGATACCCAGCTTGTGAGCCACGGACGCAGACCGGGCGTTAAAAGTCGCGTCGTCAATGGAGCAGGCGGGCATCGAGATGCCGAAGACATTGTCTGCACCAAGGGCCGAGACCGACAGGCAGGCGCACAGGGTCGAGTCCGCCCCTCCAGACAGGCCGATGACCGCGATATCAACCTCTTTTTTGATTCCATCCACGGCAGCCAGAATGGCGGGTCGGATGTCAGTGACGAAAGGCGACATGTTGAGATCTCCTATCCTTGCACCGCGGCCCGGCGGCACACCTCAGGGCGCAAGGTACCGTTCCCGGATCACCTTCATGTGCCAGAGCTCGTGCCCGGCCACGTGATAGGCGATGGCCCGCACGCTCATGATGTTTCCCGATGCGACTCCCGAACGGAGAAGCGCCGCGTCACCAAGCCCGGCATAGAGCGAGAGCGTGGCCGCGCGAACCGTGGCGAATTCATCGATCAGATCATCAAGGGCGCGGAGGTTCGCCTGGGTCTCCGCGGTGTAGGCATCCTGGTCGAATCCAGGGAGCTCGGTCGTGTCGCCGCGGGCGAATCGCAACGCCCGATAGGCGTATATCCGCTCGTCGTCACTGAGGTGCTGGAGGATTTCCTTGATCGTCCACTTCCCAGGGGCATACCGGTGATCAAGCAGGTCTGAGGGCAGGGCGCGAAGGAACGCGGAAGTCTCGATGAGGTTCTCCCGAAGGTGCTCGAGCACCCGCCCATCGCTTGGTACCAGGTTGAAATATTGCAATACGTATGGGACATGCTCGCTGGATCCTGGCTTCTCGATCTCCCTCAAGGCCCTGCCTCCTGTCGATGCTTGAGCGCGCCGGTTCGACTCAGCCACCGAGGTTCATGTTAGCTCTGACGGAACGAGGTCGGTCTCTAGGGTTCCTCCCGTCGCAGGAGGCTGGAACCGAAGGACGGGACGAGCGCGCGTTCGCGCCACGGACTAGGATGGTCCTCCTCTCGGCGAAGAAGCACGGTGCTCAGCTTGATAAGACCCATGTGCGAGTGGTTCAGGCCGGGTTCTCTTTTCGCGAGGGCAGCCAGCTCCTGCATCTCCTTGATGTCTTTGGGCCAGGTGGCGGTGATCTCGAAATAGGTGTGCAAGGCTCCATCCTCAAAGACCAGAGCCAAGACTAGGTTTGGGGTGGTTCTCGAAAAAGATCCAAAAATGAAATTCCAAGTAGACCACCTGGAACAGGCCCGTAGGCCTTCTCGCTGAACCCCATGACTGAAGAGCCAGGATCCGGCCGCGCGAAAGGCTGGCACGCCGCGGTCGATCCAGACCACCCTGCGGGAGTGGGGCTATGGCCTCACCTGGCAGAGTTCAGACGAGCGAATCCCGGCGCTCAGCGCCTGGCTTCACTTCGACCATCACCACCGGCCACATCCGGCCCTCAACGGTCAGCCCCCGGTCACAAGGCTGAACAACCTCGTTGGCCACGACAACCAGCTCATCATCGCTGCGTCGCCGACGGATCCGCTCTCTTTGAAGGCATCGATCTTACGATCAAGAATGCCAGGAGCGGCATGGCGAGCGCGTAGACATATTGTGTCCGCGACACGCCGATGCCGAACGGGAACCAGATGCCCGGTACGCCGATCATATCGAGCAACTCGCCGCCGAACAGCGCGGCCATGATGGAGGCCAACGTGACGAGCGCCAGGATCCGCACGGATCCACTGCGGAAGATGCGCGCCCCGATCACGACAAACAGTGCGATGGACCCGAGCTGGCTGCCTCTCGTCACACTCGCCGAATGGGTCACGGCGCCGACAATCGCCGAGACCGCCAGCAGCGCGGCAGACACATCGATGCTTCGCCACGGAGGCAGGCACCAGCGATTCCAGGCAAACGCCCAGGCGGCCACCGTTGGTACCCACATCACGGAGGCCAGGCACGCATAGGTCGCCAGATCCATCAGATCGGTCCACGCGAGGATCGCGTTGTTGAGGCGCCTGGCTGCCATGAGCGCGAGTGCGATGCTGGCGAGGATCAAGAAACTCCCGTGGTTGCTTCGAGGCCGGCACCAGAGTGCCAAGCCAATGAGTGCAAACATCGTTAACGGCTCGATCACATCGACGATGTAACCGGCGATGGTTCGCTGCCATTGCACGCGGTGGAGCGCATCGCTCATCGGCCGCGGGGCCAATATGGGCGGGCTGTGCATGCCGCCGCCATTTGGGCTAACACCGGACCCGGGAAGCATGTACACGCGGATAGCCAGTACATTGCGGGTACCCGCCACATCGGAAGGCAGGGCGAACTGAAGCGGTCGCGTTCCGACGAGTCGTGGGGCCGCGCCGAGCCTGCCTGACCCGCCTAACAGTTGGCCGTTCCAATAGAGTTCATAGCCATCCTCCACGAGGGTCGGTCCGAGGATGTCCCACGACGCGGGTTTGGGCGGCACCGTCACCACGCGTCTGTACCAGGCGTAACCCTGATACCCGGGATGACCGTGTGCCATCCACCCGCCCACATAATCGGGTAGGCCCACGTCGCCGTCGTGGCTGCCCGGTGCGGCGGTCATGTCGACCGTCTCCCAACCGCTATCGTCCGTGATGGCGTCCGCCCAGTGTGGGTCATCGCCGGTATGGAATCGCCAAGTCCCATTGAGCAGAGTCGCTGCAGCGCGCAGCCCCGGCGGATCAGGGCGGCCACCGCTCGCCAGGTCGACGATCACGACAGCAAATGCCAGCAACAGCGCAGTGACGATGCCAAGTATCAGTTTGCGTTGGGTTGTGTCCATCAAGGCCACCGCGAAGAATTCGAATGGGACCGCATGCAATGACCTCATGTATATCTCATTAAATGATGTCATGACATCAACAAACGGGTTATCACTTAAACAAATTCAACCAACAGCACCTGGACAGAAATCTATGACGTCCTCCCCACTCCTATACCAAGGATGGTGAGAGCCCTGGGTTAAGGGTTGTCTCGCTGGGGTTCGCGGATAGACCCCGCCGATCCTCGAACATTGGTCGGGTCCAAGGAGGTTCATACCAGGCTTGGGTTGGAGCGGATTATTCGAGAGTAATAAGAACCATAAGCTGACCAAACGGCCAAATGATGGTTCCGCGACAAAGAAAAGCCCCCGCAGGCGGGGGCTTTTCTTTGGTGGAGGTGGTGGGACTCCCTCCGCATCACCCTGCGGGTGACGCTCCGGCCGCGCGAAATGCTGGCACGCCGCTTAACGCCTCCGGCAGTCCCCCGGACTGCCTCCGGCTACGGCTACCTGCCAGCATTTCAGCGATTTCGAGTCCCGCCTTTTATATTTCCACCACAAAATGAGGCCCCATTCGGGGCCTCATTTTGTGGTGGAGGTGGTGGGACTCGAACCCACGTCCAAGACATGCCGGATGGCGGCTCTTCCACAGGCTTGGTCCGCTCTTGAAACCTCCCGGCGGGGAACGGACGAGCCGCTCGGGACGTGTGCCCCCTGGTCTCGGCCGCCGTCAGGGGGCGTCGCGGCGGCCCATCTGGTGCCGCTGTCCGGCAGGCCGAAGCCACCCTTTCAGCGGTTTAACGAGCCCGGTACCCAGAGATCCCGGGGACTCGCTCGGAACCTAGGTTGCCCTAGGCAGCGAGAGCCAGTTCGAAGTTATCGTTGGCAGTTTGTTTTGGGCGGCTTGATGAGGGGGCCAGCCGTCCAACCCCCGCCTGCACCAGGCACCCGGATCACGACCTGTCGAAACCGGTCACCCCCGCGTGTGGTGATCACCAGACATGGACTACGATCGCTCCCGCATCCGGCGCCGTCCGTCCGGCCCCCTCAAGGGCGCGAATCGGGCGGATCCTGAGTATGGGTGCGGGATGGCGGATGCACAAGCATGCGTTCAGTGCCCCTGCTTTCGCCGGGCGGTGACGGTCTCGCCGCCGATGCCCCAGTTGTCCGTCTCCACCTCGTCGATGACGACGACGGTGGTCTGGGGGTTCTTGCCCAGCACGTCCACGAGGAGCTGGGTGGCGCCCTGGATGAGCCGGGCCTTCTGCTCGGCGGTGGCGCCTTCGCGGGTGATGCGGATGTTCACGTAGGGCATGGCGGCCTCCTGGACGTCTCCAAGATAAGCGCCTCAGCGGGGGAGGAGGGCGGTCCGCCGCAGCACGGCCCGGCTGTCCCCGTCGGCGAAGCGCCAGGGGCGGGACTGGTCGGCCGCGGTGGCGAAGGCGATGCCCAGGCGCGGACCCGCGAGGATCACAGCCGGGGCCGGGCCGGGCCGCAGCTCCAGGCCGCCGGGGGCCAGCAGATCGTGGCCGTCGAAGGCCCGGTCAAGCCCCAGGGCCTGGGCCACTTTGCCCGGGCCCGCGCAGAGCTGGGGCGTGGCCCTGGCCGCACCGCGTCGCGCCAGGACGGTCTCGAGCCCGGAGACCACCTCCGCCCCGCGGATGAGAACCGCGCAGGCTTCGCCTTCGGGGCCCGTCACCACGTTGAGCATCCAGTGCACGCCGTAGCAGAAGTAGAGGTAGGCCCGGCCCGGCGGGCCCCACATGGGCGCGTTGCGGGCCGTGCGCCCGTGGCGGGCGTGGCTGGCGCTGTCCTCGGGACCGCCGTAGGCTTCCACCTCCGTGATGCGGAGGACGACGTTCTCACGCACCAGCCGCATGCCCAGCAGGAGACGGGCGGCGCTGTCCACGGACCCTTCGAGGGTCATGGCCGCAGCAGCTTCCGGGCCCGGAGGAAGGCCTCCAGCTCGGCGGCGGCTGGGCCCTCGAGGGCCCGCTCGGGAACGAGCACGGCCTGGGAGGGGCCGACGCGGAAGATCCAGAACCCGCTGCGGCGGGCCACCCGGGTGAAGGCGCTCCAGGGCAGGCCGCCCTCGGTGGCCTCGGTGCGCAGGGAAAGGCCCTCGTCGTCCAGGCGCACCTCCATGGGCGGGTAGGCCTGCCCTCCGCGGCGCCGGCGCCCCCAGCGCAGCACCGCCTCGGGGAGGACCATCAGGAGCAGGCCGTTGAAGGCCAGGAAGAGGCCCGGTCCCGGATGGTCAGGCGTGAGCCCCACTCGGCCGAGCCCCCCCATCAGCAGCAGGGCGCCGCACAGGACCGACAGGGCGTACCAGAGGCGCTTGAAGGCGCGGGTGCCCCGCAGGGCCTCATCGGGCGTCAGGGTGTAGGTGGCGAGGATCTGCATGGGCGTTCCGGAAGGCTCAGGCCGCCTCGCGCCCCGAGTTGAAGAAAAGGATTCCATCAAAACGGGCCCGCAGCGCGGGCCCGTTTTCCTACTCGAATCGCGAAGCGATTCGGGCCTCCTCACACTTCGTCGAAGAAGTACGGCTTCAGCACCTGGATGCGCTCCTCGAAGTCGTCCGGGTGGATGAAGTGCAGGGCGGCGGCCACGCTGGAGAGCAGGCTGTTGCCGTCCTGGGGGGTGAAGCAGAAGCCCACCACGCGGGTCTCGCTGGGCATGGTGAGGGTGCTGAGGGGGATCACGGTCTGGTTGAGGATGCGGCCGTAGTGGCCCTGGTCGCGGCCGAAGGAGAACACGGTGTTGGCGTCCTTCTTCTCCGTGATGGCGATGCGGTCGTTGGCCTTGATGCGGGCCTTGAGGCTCTCCAGCGTGGTGGGGCGCTTGAGACGCAGGTCGAACCAGAGGCTGTGCATGTACTGGGTGGAGAGCTTGATGGCGCTGCTGAACAGGTTCAGCTCCAGGCCCTTGGTCTGGAACAGGTGGTAGGCGTCGCGGGCGTGGTGGGTGCCGAACTTGCCATCCTTGTGGGTGCCGACCTGGGGCGCGGGGCAGAAGTCCTTCACCTGGCTGATGTCGTTGGCGCGGCGCATGCAGACGAAGCTGCCTTCCAGCAGGTTGTCGTCGCCCTCGGCCAGGGCCAGGGTGTCGATGATGCAGGAGAGGTTGTGGGTGTTGCAGCTCACGACCTGCACGTACTGGCCGCTCTTCTTGAGCACATCGTCGTTGATGCCGCGGGCGTACATGGTGCCGAAGCCGAACTCGCTGCCCTGGGCGATGAAGCCCTTGGTGTTGTGCTCGTAGTGCGTGTAGAGCTTCTCCTTCATGTCCAGGCCCTTGGGGCTGCAGTCGATGACGACCGTGGCCTCGTTCAGGGCCTGGTCGTGGAGCATGGCGGGCTCGATGCCCCAGGACTTGAAGCCCTCCACATTGTCGGCGTCCACCACTAGCTTCGCGCCGCGACGCAGCAGGGCCTTCACCTTGGGACGGTCGCTGACGCTGTTCTTGTGGAACGTCACGTCATCGATGCCCAGTTCCTTCTTGTACTCGGTCAGCAGGCCGATCAGCGGCTCGCCGATGGTGCCCGTGCCGACCACGTGCACGATGTTCTTCTTGGACATGGGTCCTCCCTGGCCGGATTTTCGGGACGCCCCCCGGCCCAACTGAGGATTTTCCCAGGCGGCCGGAGGAAAAGCCACCCGCAAACGGCGGATGCGGACCCCTTGTGACGGGGGACCCCTACCAACCCCTCAGTTCGTTGGCCTTCCGCACGCGGTCCAGGGCCAGGACCAGGGCCCCGGTGCGCCAGGTGCAGTGGTGCCGGTGCACCTGCTCCTCGACGTCGCGGAAGGCCTGGAGGAGGACCTTCTCCTCCTTCTCGAAGATCTCGGCCTCCTCCCAGAAGAGGTGCTGGAGGTTCTGCACCCACTCGAAGTAGGACACGGTGGCCCCGCCGGCGTTGGCCAGGATGTCGGGCATCAGCAGGATGCCCCGCTCGCGGAAGATCCGGTCGGCCTCGGGGGTGGTGGGGGCATTGGCGCCCTCGACGATGAGGCTGGCCTTCACGGAGGGGGCGTTGGCCTCCGTCAGCACGCCACCCAGGGCCGCGGGGATGAGGATGTCGCCCTCCTGGGCCCAGATCTCGGCCGGATCGAAGGGCTCGCCGCCCGGGAAACCGGCCACGGTGCCCCGGTTCTGGCGCGCGTGGGCCAGGAGGGCCGTCACGTCCAGGCCCTCCTGGCGCCGGACCGCGCCGCCCAGATCGGCCACGGCCACCACGCGGGCGCCCATGTCGGCGAGGAACCGGGCGCTGTGGCCACCCACGTTGCCGAAGCCCTGGAGGATCACCCGGGCGCCCGCCAGGTCGCGGCCCAGCACGCGCGTCCAGGCCTCCCGCGTGCAGAGGGCCACGCCCCGGCCGGTGGCGGCCTCGCGGCCCTGGCTGCCGCCCAGCTCCAGGGGCTTGCCGGTGACGCAGGCGGGCTGGTGGCCGTTCTTCCGGCCGTACTCGTCCATGACCCAGGCCATGATCTGGGCGTTGGTGTTCAGGTCGGGGGAGATGATGTCCCGGGTGGGGCCCAGCACCATGGAGATCTTGGAGATGTAGCGGCGCGTGAGCATCTCCAGCTCGTGCGGGGACAGCCTCGAGGGATCGCATTGGATGCCGCCCTTGGCGCCGCCGAAGGGGATGTTCACCACGGCCGTCTTCCAGGTGTTGAGGCTGGCCAGGGCCCGCACGTCGTCCAGGGCCAGGTCGGGGTGGAAGCGGATGCCGCCCTTCTGCGGGCCCCGCACGCCGTTGTGCTGCACGCGGTAGCCCTTGAAGACGCGCAGCGTCCCGTCCTCCATGCGGATGGGCATGGCCACGGTGATCTCCCGGTAGGGCGTCTTGAGCAGCTCCCGCAGCTCCTGGGAGAGCTGGAGGATGTCCGCCGCCTCGTCGAACTGCCGGTTCACGTTCTCGAAGAGGTTGGTCTGCCCGGCCATGGGTGCCCCTCTCGCGCCCGGCCGAGGCCGGATCGCCCCAAGCATAGCGCGGCCCCGGGGGACCGGGGCCGCGGAGAGGGGCTGGCGGATGAACCTACTGCTTCAGGCCCTGGAGGGAGACCAGGTAGCGCATGAAGGAGACGCCGTAGGTGCCATCAGGCTTCTTGAGGCAGCTGACGGAGAGGATCTTGTTGCCGTCGAAGCCCAGGGACATGTCCTTCACGATGGTCTGGGCACCGAACTGGCGGGCGGCCGTGTTGTCCACGATGCCCATGTGCCGCATCTTGCCCCAGGACTTGGCGGTGAGGCCCTTGGTCAGGCGGTAGATGCCGGCGTTGTAGGCCAGGCGGGCTTCCTTGACGGTGTAGTCGGGGAAGTTGACGGCATCGGGGCCGCCGGGCAGGGCATCGAGCTTGGCGGCCAGCTTCTCGTCGATGCCCAGGCCCTTCAGCTCCTCGGGGGTCAGGGTGAGGCCCAGGGCCTTGGCGTCCATGTGCATCTGCCGGGCGGAGGGGAACACCACGTCCGGCGTGATGGGCGCGATCAGGGTCACGTGCTTGTAGTCCTTCCGCACCGCCAGGTACTGCAGGTGGTAGAGGATGTCGGCGGGCTCGGTGGCGGCGGGCGGGGGCGTGGTGGGGATCTCGTCACCGCCGCAGCTCACGAACGCGGGCACGAGGAGCAGGCTGGCAAGGGGCAGCATCAGGGTACGTCGCATCGATAGGCCTCCGGAACGGGGTGGTCTGGATGATTGTGAGGATGCAGTCTTCCCACTGCGCTGCCAAGGGAAATTCATCACAATGGGATCATGTATCCCATTGGAGTCATCGCCTTCGGCCGTCTGCGCCTGGAACCCTGCCGGGGACTGGAGCGGCACTACCTGGACATGCTGCGCCCCTACGCCCGGATGGAGGTGACGGAACTGGCGGAGGGGAAGGGGGATCCGGCCCGGGGGCTCCGGGAGGAGGCCGAGCGCCTGCGACCGAAGCTGAAGGCGGCGACCTGCCCGGTCCTGCTCACGCCGGAAGGAAAACTCCGGGACAGCGAGGCCCTGGCCAAGTGGCTGGGCGAGCGCATGGACCGCGGGGAGAGTCTGGCCTTCGTCCTGGGCAGCAGCCACGGCTTCGACCCGGCCCTCAAGGCCGAGGTGAAGGAGCAGCTCAGCCTATCGCCCCTGACCTTTCCCCACGAGTTGAGCCGGGTGATGCTCCTGGAGCAGCTCTACCGGGCCTTCACCATCCTTCGCGGCAAGGACTATCACAAGTGATTTGAACTGCGAAAGGCGCGAAAACGCCCTGCGGGCCCTCGAAAGCAAAGCCTGTTTCTTTTTCGCGCCCTTTCGCGTCTTTCGCGGTTCCATCTTTTCGGGATTCGCCCTTTTTCCGCCTTTGCCGCAGACTGGGGTGATGGCGCATCCCATGGACCGCTACTTCGCCCCGCCGGAGGGACGGATCTTCGCCTGCTTCCCCGGGGCTGAGGATCGGCCCGGCCAGCGGCGCATGGCGGAGCTGGTCCACAATGCCGTGGTGGAGGGCAGCGCCCGCTTCCAGGGCTGGCGGGACCGGGGCGGCGAATCCGAGGACCGTCCCGAGGCCGTCATCCAGGCCGTGGAAGCCGGCACGGGCACGGGCAAGAGCCTGGGCTACCTGGTGCCAGCCCTGGCCGCGGGACGCCATCCCATCCTGGTGGCCACCCGCACCAAGCAGCTCCAGCGGCAGCTGCTGGAGGAGGACGTGCCCCGTGCCGCGGGCATCCTGGGCCGGCCCATCAAGGCCGTGCTGGCCAAGGGTCGCGCCAACTACCTCTGCCGCACGGCCTGGGAAGCCGTCTCCACGGATCCGCACCTGGAGTTCACCCGCGCCGACCAGCAGCTCTGGCTGGCCCTCCAGCGCTGGACCCGCGAGACCCAGGACGGCGACCGGGAGGGCCTGGGCCGCTTCGGGGAGGGCGAGTCGCCCCTGTGGGACAAGATCAACGCCCGGGCCGAACGCTGCACGGGCCGGCAGTGCCCGCGTTTCGAAGACTGCTACCTCACCAAGCTGCGGGCGGAGGTGGCCGAGGCCGATCTCATCATCGTCAATCACGCGCTGCTGCTGGCGGACCGCGTGCTGCGCGAATCCGCCTTCGGCCAGGTGCTGCCGGACGCGCCGGTGCTCATTCTCGACGAGGCCCACGACCTGGAGGAGCAGCTCACGGAGAGCTGTGCCGAGGCCTGGTCCAGCCGCGCCATGCAGCTGCTCTTCACGGACCTGCGCGACGCGGCCAAGGGCTCGGGCGCGGGCCTGCTGGCCCTGCTGGAGCCCTGGGAGCGCGCCTGGGCGGACATCCTCACCTGGGTGCCCCTGGAGAGCGGCGTGCTGCCGCTCCTGTCGCCGGGCCCGGAGATGAAGGCCCTGGCGGATGCCGTGGGCGCCTGGGTGGAGGCGGGCCATCCGCTGTGGATGGAGGCGCGGCGCCTGGCGGGGGCCGATCCCGAGAACCCGCTGTGGATGCGCCTGGCGGAGCGCGTGGGCACGGCGTTCTCGCGCATGGAGCAGATCTTCGCCCAGCCCGAGGGATGGGTGTCCACGGTGAACCGGGAGGGCTCTCACCTCGTCCACTTCAAGTCCAACCCCGTGGACGTGCGCCCCTTCTTCCACCAGCACGTGCGCCGCGGCTTCGAGAGCGTGGTGCTGACCAGCGCCACCCTGCGGGACGGCCGGGGCTTCAACGGCCTGGGCCTGCGCCTGGGACTCACCCGGCCCGAGGTGGAGGCCGCCGAGCACGTGGAGAGCCCCTTCGACTTCGAGGCGCAGGGCCTGCTCTTCGTCCCGCCGGATCTGCCGGAGCGCCGGGCTTCCGGGGGCGGCGTGGGCGACCCCGCCTGGATCGAGGCCTCGCTCGCCGCCATGGAGCGCATGCTGCGGGCCAGCCGGGGAAGGGCCCTGCTGCTCTTCACCAGCCGCAAGATGCTGGCGGCCTTCCGCCCGCGGCTGGAGGACGCGCTGCCGGAGCTCACCTTCTTCGTGCAGGGCGACGGCCTCTCCCGCACCCAGCTGCTGGACCGCTTCCGGGCCACGCCGTCGGCCGTGCTGCTGGGCCTGGCCAGCTTCTGGCAGGGCGTGGACCTGCCGGGGGACGCCCTGAGCCTGGTGGTGGTCTCGGCGCTGCCCTTCGCGCCCCCGGACGATCCCGTGCTCCAGGCCCGCATCCGCGAGGCGGACGCCCAGCGCGACGGCCTCGGCTTCATCGGCATCCAGGTGCCCCAGATGACGCTGAAGCTCAAGCAGGGCATCGGCCGCCTCATCCGCACCCGCGGCGATCGCGGCGTGGTGGCGGTGCTGGATCCGCGCCTCATGCTGCCCAGCGAGGATCGCCTCGGGAAGCGCTACGCCGCCCAGGTCCGCGCCGCCCTCCCGCCCTTCCCCGTGACCCGGGACTGGGAGCGGGTGGAGAGGTTCCTGCGTTCGTTGTGAACGCCGGAAAGGACCGGGCGCTGCGGGTATAAGTGATAGATTCCTGGCATGCACTTGCTGCTTGTCGAAGACGATCAACGCGCCGCTCAGGCCATCGCCCGCGGGCTGCAGGAGCATGGCTTCACTGTGGAGGTGGCTCACGAGGGGTTGGCGGGGTTGGACCTGGCGCAGTCCCGGAGCTTCGACCTCCTGGTGCTTGACGTGGGACTGCCCGGGCTGGATGGGTTTGCCCTGTTGAAGAGGCTGCGGGAGGATGGATCGGGAACGCCGGTGATCTTCCTGACGGCCCGAGGCGGCCTGCAGGATCGCGTCCAGGGGCTCGAGCTGGGAGGTGGCGACTACCTGGTCAAGCCTTTCGCCTTCTCGGAGTTGCTGGTCCGGGTGCAGAACCTCTTGCGTCGCCCTGGGGTTCCCTTTCCCGAGAAGCTGGTGCTGGGGGATCTGGAGATCCTCCCCAGGCTCCGGCGTGTGTCCAGGGCCAACCAGCGATTGGATCTGACGCCGCAGGAATATGCACTCCTGGAACTCCTGGCCCGCAACGAGGGCCGGGTGGTCACCCGGACCCGCATCGCGGAGGAACTCTGGGGTGTGGCCTTCGATCGCGATCCGAACCTCGTGGATGCCGTGGTCAAGCGCCTCCGCCGCAAGGTGGATGCACCCTCCTCCCCGTCCCTCATCCAGACCCGCCGCGGCATCGGGTACCTGCTGGAGGTCCCCGGTGCTTGATCTCCTCAGGCGGTCCATCCGCTTCAAGCTGAGCCTGTGGGGCGCCCTGGCCATCCTGCTGTTCGCGACGGCCACCGGCCTGTATCTCTATGCGACCGTGAAGGCCACCCTCGGCCGGGGCATCCTCAGGGATGTGGAGGAGACGGCCCGCGTGCTCGACCACAAGCTGGTGGTGGATGGTGACCCCGTCGACAAGGAGCTGCTGGATGTCGGGGATCACCTCTCCGTCCGGTTCTTCTCGCCCGATGGGCAGGTCGTCCTCGCGTCGCCGACTCTGGAGACGCTGGCTCCTGCGGCCGCCTACACACCCAGGAGCCGCGCCCGGGTCTGGTCCGATGAGGCCCTCGGCCAGGGGCACCGGCTGAAGATCCTGACGGTTCCCTATCCCGGCGGCTGGTTCCAGGTGATCCGGAACTGCGACACCGAGGCCTTCCTCCTCAAGAGGATCCGCGTGGCGCTGGTGATCGTGCTGACCCTGATGCCCTTCCTGGGGTTCCTCACGGGCATGCTGATGGTCCGGCGGGGACTGAAGCCCCTGGAGGCCATGGCCGGGCAGGCGCGGGGGATCCGGCCTGAGACCCTCGGTTCGCGCCTGGAGCGCCGCGGCATCCCGCTGGAATTGGACCCCCTGGCGGAGGCCATCAACACCACCCTCGATCGCCTCGAGACGGCCTTCGCACGGCTCTCCGGCCTCAACGCGGACCTTGCCCACGAACTCCGCTCGCCCCTGCATGCCCTCCGTCTCGAACTGGAGTTCCTCCTCCAGCGGGCGGAGATCCAGCCCGACCTGGCGGACCGGCTGGGCGGGTGGATGGAAGACATTGACCACCTGATCGCCGTGATCGAGCAGATGCTGTTCCTGGCCCAGACGGAAGAGCCGACCCACCTGCTGTCCCGGGAGGAGATCCAGGCCGAGGTACTCCTGCAATCCCTTTTTCGCCCCTTCCTCGCCCTGGCGGAAGATCGGGGCATCACCCTCGTTCCGGTCCTGGACAAGGCCTTCTCCTTCCGGGGGGATCCGACCCTCCTCCGCCAGGCCCTCCACAACCTCCTCACGAACGCCATCCGGCACAGTCCGGACGGGGGAGCCGTCACGGTGACCGCCGCCTTCGAATCGGGTGGCCCCATGTTCACCGTCCAGGATCAGGGCCCTGGACTGCCGCCCGGACTGCTCCCCGAAGTCGGCCGGAGGTTCCTGAAGGGGGGCGAGGGCGCGGGCCTTGGCCTGGCCATCGCCTCCCGGATCGCCCAGCTGCACGGAGGGAGCCTCTCCATCGAGAACCTGGATCCTGGCGGGGCCAGGGCCCGACTCCTGCTCGGTTGATGCAGATCACAGTTCCGGGAACCTGACCGTTTTGTCAGGTTGCTGCCCCGGGTCTGTCAGGTCGTCTCCCTAATTTGTGGACTCGAAGGTAAAGAGTTGGGCCGCGGATGGCCCCGACTCCTCCCCCCCACCCATCAGGAGGCAGACCGTGACCCTCACCACCATTCTTCGCCGCTGGGCTCCGAGGACGTTCGTCCTCCTGCCCCTGCTGGCCCTCATCCCCCGCGCGGAGGCCATGCCCAACTGGGCGCGCAAGTACTCCGCCGACTGCAGCATGTGCCACACCACGGTGCCGGCGCTGAACGAGACCGGCTACGACTTCCGCAAGGCCGGCTTCCGTTTGACTTCCGAGATCTACCGTCTGGACGGTACCAAGGCCAGCAAGGATGCCCCGGCCAAGACCACCATGGACAACGCGTACACGGCCCGTATCCAGGCCCGGTACGACAGCAGTCACACGGACACGGGCACCAACCCCGCCAACAACCAGAGCACCAACCAGACGACCTTCTTCGAAACCACGTTCTATCCCATCAGCGGCTCCTTCGGGAAATACCTGGGTTCCCTCGTGGAGCTCTCCCTCGCACCCGGCGATGTCGTCGAGACCGAGAACGCCTACCTGCGCTTCACCGCCGGTGACGAGAACAGCTGGTTCAACGCCCGCATCGGCGTCTTCCACCCCTTCGAAGGCTATGGCGCGTCGGATCGCCCCTTCTCCATCGATCGCCCCTTCATGCAGACCTCGCCGGCCAAGTCGTCCTATTTCAAGCCCTGGGGCTTCGACCAGGCCGGTGTGGAGGCCTCCTATGTCTACAAGCGCACCACCATCAGCCTGACCATGTTCAACGGCGTGATGGTCCACGAGGAGGACGGCGCCCTGATCGCCGATCCCGCCCAGGGCGGCAGCTGGAGCAAGAAGTCCTCCTTCAAGAACTACAACACCAAGGACTACCAGCTCTTCCTGAACCAGATCCTGGACGAGAAGGGCTCGGGCGTCTCGCTCTACTACTACACCGGCACCATGGACCAGCCCATCCCCGGCACCGCGCCCGATGCGTTCGCTCCGGCCACGAGCTACGAGAACAAGTACACCCGCACCGCCGTCTACGCCTCCTGGGTCCCCACCCTCAAGGCTCAGATTCGCGCGGGGTATCAGGTGGGCAAGGACAAGGCCTACCTCACCGGCGCGACCTATAAGAGCAAGGGCTACTTCGGCGAACTGGCCTCGTCTCCCAGCGAGCGCCTGACGGTGGGTGCGCGGTACGACCGCTTCCAGCCCACGGATGTCGCGACCAATGTGGACAAGAGCGGCATCACGGCCTACGCCAACATCCCCTTCAACGACGGCTTCCAGCTCATCGCCCAGTACCAGAATGTCACCACCCAGCAGGGTGTCGTGGCGGGCGTGAATGCGGCCGACAAGAAGGAGAACAAGTTCCAGATCCGCTTCATCTGGATCTACTGACCCGCGCTGTCCCGAGGCGGAGACGCGGTCCCCGCGCCTCCGCCTCGTTTCCATCTGCACCTGCGATCTGGAGGCGGCCGTGAATGGCCCTGACATCTCAAAGGGACTGGAGGTATGGAGTCTCCAGGGCCTCATCGACCTGTCGATCCTGATGGGTCTTCTGGCCTCAGGCCTCATCCTGGCCCGAGACTACTTCCACGCCGTGGAGCAGAGGTTTGGACTCCGTCTGTCCCAAGAGGCCTTCCGTGGCGCAGTCGCCCTCGCCCCTGACTTGCTGCTCTCGGGAACCGTTCTCATCGGGTACCTCGTCCTGAACCCCGACGTCCTGGCCGATGTGAAGGTCGCAGTCCCGTTCTATCCCGTGGCCACGCTCCTGTTCGCCGCCGCCCTGATCCTGAGGGTGTTCAAGGGCGGACACGACGCCGCGACCTCGGCCTTCCGTCAGGCCATGCGCTTGATCTTCGTGGGGAATCTCCTGAATGTCCTCGGTTTCACGTTCATCATGGAATCCGCGAGCGAGGAGTATCTCCATCACCACCCCAGCGCCTTCTGGGGCTTCCTCAAGACCCACCTGCGTTCCAACGCGGATCCCGCGGGGCTGGAACTGGCCCAGCTGACGTTCTACGTCTGCTTCCCCATCCTGCTGCTCCTGGGAGCCTGGGCGGTGAGGGCTGGGCTGGGGACGATCGGGAAGCCCCCCGCCGACTCCTCGTCATCGTCCTCCGTCGGCCTCTAGGGCTCGATGGGAGGTGCAGGAGGTGCCGGCGGATCAGGCGGCGCCGGGGGGGCTGGAGGAGGCGGCGGCACGGCCGCGCCCTTGGGCACCTTGCGGCCCTTTGGTGCCTCGGCCGCCTGCTTCTGGAGCTGGTCCAGGCGCTTCTGCATGGACGTCATGGCCGCCTGCAGGGCGCGGATCTCCGCCTGGGGATCGGCTTCTACGCCCGGGTGGTCGATGTGGATCTCGGGGATGTGGATGGGCGGGATGTCGATGTCGCCGGGGACCTCCACGAGCATGTCCTCCTCATCGGGGCCCACGAAGGTCCAGGTACCACCCTCGCCCTTCTTCGCGCCACGCACCTTCACGCGCTTCTCGATGACGTCCTTGCCGTCCACCCGCTTGCGGATCACGACGGTGCCGGGGCCCACGTCCTCGGTGAGGATCTCCACGTCCTTCCCGGCCTCGCCTTTCTTCCGGATCACCTCCATCCGCACCTTCCGGCGCTCGGCCCGGGCCTTCTCGATGTCTGCTCGCGCCTTGTCGATGTCGGCGCGGACCTTGGCGCGCTCTTCGGGGCTCAGCTCCGGGAGGCGATCCAGGTCCTTCAGGTGCGCGTCGAGGTTCTTCAGATGGGTATCGAGTTCGCGGGTCTGGGCATCCAGGTGCCGGGTGCGGATCTCGATGCGGCGGGCCTTGTCGCCGGCCTTCTGGGCCTTGGCGGCGTCCTTCACGGCCTCGCGCAGCCAGGCCTCGCCCTCGGCGTCCAGGGGCTGCGTCTTCCCATCCACGGTGTAGGTGCGCTGGCCCTTGGAGGCGCTGTAGGCGCGGGTCTTCCCGGCCTTCTTCTCCTCCACGCGGAAGCTGCCGTCCCCGGGGACGGTCACAGGCTCCTTGGCGGCGGGGTCGAGCTGCACATCGCCCTTCATCTGCAGGTCCAGCTTGCGGTCGCCGTCGATGACCTTCATGCGGGTGACCGGCTCGGCCTTGGGGGTGGATTCCTTTCCCTTGTCCTGGAGGACCACGCCGGCGCCCAGCAGCGAGGCGGCCAGGAGGGCCAGGGCCGCGGCCCGGGCGGCGTTGGAGGCGGGCAGGGCGGGCTGGAGCAGGTGGCGGACGCGGTGCATGAGGGAACCTCCGTTGGCGGCCAGGGCCAGGTGGGGGGCGGGGGACGCGGCCTCGCGCAGGGCCTCCAGATCGGTGAGGGCGCGGGCCAGGAGCAGGGGATCACCGCAGAGGGCGGCGGCCACGTCGTCGCAGCAGAGCTCACGCTCGTGCCGGATGCGGGCCGACAGCCACCACACGGCGGGGTGGTAGAAGAGGGCGACCTCCACCAGGGACTGGAGCAGATTCACCAGGAAGTCGCCCCGGCGGATGTGGGCCAGCTCGTGGGCGAGGATGGCCTCCAGTTGCTGGGGCGCGAGGCCCGCCAAGGCGCAAGCGGGAAGCAGGATGACGGGGCGCAGCCAACCCAGGGCCGTGGGCACCTCCACCGCGGCGGACCGCAGCATGCGCACGGTGCGGGAGAGCTTCAGCTCCCGGCAGAGCCGGGACAGCACCAGGTGCCACTCCGCGGGGGCCGGGGTGGTCCCCTGCTGGCGCAAGCGCTGCACGCGGGCCCAGCCACCGAGGAAGCGGGCGGAGAGCAGGACCACGCCCAGGGCCCAGGCGCCCAGCAGCCAGGGCAGGGCGGAATCCAGGGCCAGCTTCAGCCGCAGGGGCAGCGGCGCGTCCGGGATCAGGATCCCGGAGGCTTCGGCTCCCAGGCGCAGGGGCTCCGCCAGGGCGGCCTGGCGCTGGAGGAACAGGAAGGTGGCCACCGGCGCCGCGGCCATGAGGAGGAGGGCGGCGCAGGCCACGCCATAGCGGGCCCGGGCGCTGACGCCCCGCAACAGGGCCAGCGCCAGCCAAGCCAGCAGGCCCAGGGCGGCGCCCTGCCACAGGAAATGGAGCAGGCTCCAGCCCAGGGCCTGGGCCCAGGGCTCGCGGACGACAGAGAGCAGGGGATTCATCGCTTCCCTCCTTCGGCCTGGTCGAGCAGTTTCCGGATCTCCGCCAGTTCCTCGCGGCTGGCCCGGCGGGTGGCCAGGGCCTGCATGACGAGGCTCAGGGAGGAGCCCCCGAAGGCCTTGTCCAGCAGGTCATCCAGCAGGTGCCGCTGGGTCTGGACCTGGGTCTCGCGGGCGGAGAAGACATGGGTCCGGTCCGTGACATCCCGCGCCACCAGGCCCTTCTCGTCCATGATCTGGAGCATCTTCAGCACGGTGGTGTAGCCCAGCTCCCGCTCCGAGGACAGCACCTCGAAGACCTGCCGCACCGTGCTGGGTCCCCGCTCCCAGAGCACCCGGAGGATGGCGAGCTCGGCGTCGGTGGGGCGGGGGGCAGAGGTCATGGGAAGGGACTCCAGAAGGGGGATGCGGAAAAGATACGACAAGTTTCGTAGTAGTCAACGAAGATTGTCGTACTTGGTTTAGTCCCCGGCTGAAAAACCGTCTCTCCATTCCCTGAGCCCTCGCCATCCCGGGCCAGGCGGTATGCTGGCCGTCCTGATCGAGGAGCCCCATGCCGCTTCCTGCCGCCGCGCGCCCGACCCCTTCTGTCCCCGGCGCGGCGTGGCGGAACGCGCCCCCGGCGCTGGGCCGGGCGCTCCTCCTGGCGCCGCTCCTGGCGCTGGGCCTGCTGCTGGGATCCGGACTTTCGGCCCAGGTGCCCGTCCGGGACGCGGCGGACCTGGAGAAACGGCTGGACCGCCTCCAGGCCGTGGGCAGCGTCCTCTACCTCGCGGCCCACCCGGATGACGAGAACACCGCCGTGCTGGCCACCCTGTCCAAGGGGCGCAACCTCCGCACGGCCTACCTGGCCATCACCCGGGGTGGGGGCGGGCAGAACCTCATCGGCCCCGAGCTGGGCGACGGCCTCGCGGCCATCCGCACGCAGGAGCTGCTGGCCGCGCGGCGCATCGACGGGGCCGAGCAGTACTTCACCTCGGCGGTGGACTTCGGGTTCTCCAAGACGGCGGAGGAGAGCCTGCGGATGTGGGGCCACGACCGGGTCCTCGCCGAGGTGGTGCGGGCCATCCGCGCCTTCCGGCCGGATGTCATCCTCACGCGGTTCCCGCCGGATGCGCGGGCGGGTCACGGCCACCACACCGCCTCGGCCCTGCTGGCCATCGAGGCCTTCAAGGCCGCGGCGGATCCGGGCCGCTTCCCGGAGCAGCTCGCGGCCGGGCTGCGCCCCTGGCAGGCCACGCGGCTGCTGTGGAACCACTACCTCTTCACCGACGAAGCCCCGGCGCCGCCTTCCGGAAGCCTGACCCTGGATGTGGGCGCCTACGATCCGCTACTGGGGCGATCGTACGGCGAACTGGCCGCCGAGAGCCGCAGCCAGCACCGCAGCCAGGGCTTCGGCGTGCTGGCCCAGCGGGGCCGGCGGCTGGAGACCTTCGAGCGGCTGGAGGGCCGGCCCGCGACGGCGGATCTCTTCGAGGGGATCGACCTCACCTGGTCCCGCTTCCGGGGCACCCGCGGTCTAGCCGCCCTCCTGCGCGAGGCCCGCGAGGGCTACCGTCCGGAGCACCCCGCCGGCGTCCTGCCGTCGCTGGTCCGGGCCCTGCAGGCCCTTCGCGCGCTGCCGTCCGAGACCTTGGCCGAGCCTCTGGTCCAGGCCAAGGCCGCGGAGTTGGAGGACGCGATCCGCGCGGCTGCCGGGCTCTGGGTGGAAGCCATCGCCGACCGCCAGCGCCTGGCGCCCGGCGACCGGCTCACGGTGCATGCCGCCCTGCTGGCGCGCGGCGGCGCTTCCCTGACCCTCGACGCCCTCGCGCTGGAATCGGTCCGGCCGGAGGAAGGCCGCGTCCTGGAGTCCCGGAGGGAGGGAGCGGTCCTGCCCGACAATGCGCCCTGGAAGGTGGCCTTCTCCTTCGCCGTGCCGGCGGACACGCCCCTGAGCCAGCCCCACTGGCTGGGAGGGCCGGGCGCGGAGGCCTGGGCGGGCCTGCCCGAATCCCCGGCGCCCTTCCGCCTCCGGGCCCGCCTGAAGACCTCTGACGGCCCCTTCGAGGTCACGGTGCCCGTGCAGTACCGGTTCCGGGATCCGGTCCTGGGTGAGCGGTACCAGCCGCTGGCGGTGGTGCCGGCGGCGCTCGTGAGCTTCGCCGACTCCGTCCTGGCCTTTGAGACTCCGGCGGCGAAGGAGGTGCGCCTCCAGGTGCTGGCCGGCGGTGCGGCTGCCTCGGGGCGCGTGCGCTTCCGGGTGCCCGCGGGCTGGGCGGTGGATCCGTCTGAGCAGGCCTTCGCCCTGGCCCAGGCCGGCGAGAAGAAGAAGCTGAGCTTCCACGTCACGCCGCCGGCCTCGGCCGCGTCCGGCGAGCTCCGCGCCGAGGTGGACCTGGGCGCGGGCTTCACGGGCGCCCGCGGCCTCGTGGCGGTGGACCACCCGCACATCCCCTTGCAGACATTGCTGCCCGAGGCGAGGGTGCGCCTGGAGCGCTTCGACCTGAAGCACGACGGCCGCCACATCGGCTACGTGATGGGCGCGGGGGACGAGATCCCCCGCGCCCTGCGGCGCATCGGCTACGAGGTGGAGCTCCTCACGGACGAGGCCCTGGCCCGGGAGGACCTCGGGCGCTTCGACGCCCTCGTGCTGGGCGTCCGCGCGTTCAACACCCGCCCGGCCCTCCAGACCCTCAAGGAGCGGCTCCACGCCTATGTGGCCGCGGGCGGCACCGAGCTGGTGCTCTACACCGTGAACACGGGCATCCCGGGGATCAACGCCGCCATGGTCACGGAGGCCATCGGTCCCTATCCCTTCAAGGTGGGCCGGAAGCGCGTCACCGTGGAGACGGTGCCGGTCCACCTCCTGAAGCCCGACCATCCCGTGTTCCACTGGCCCAATGAGATCGTGGCGGCGGACTTCGACGGCTGGGTGCAGGAGCGGAGCCTCTACCACGCCGAGGGCTGGGATGCCCGCTACACGCCCCTGCTGGGCATGGCGGACCCCGGCGAAGCCGAGGACGCCGGGGCCCTGATCCTGGCGAAGCACGGGAAGGGGCACTACGTGTACACGGGCCTGTCCTTCTTCCGCCAGCTGCCGGACGGGGTGCCCGGCGCCACCCGGCTCTTCGCCAACCTGCTGGCCCTGGGGCACGCCCATGACTGACGCCCCGCCCCTCCTGGGCACTTGGAAGCGCCTCTACCTGATGGTTCTCGGCGAGCTGCTGCTCTGCATCCTGGGCCTCCGCCTCCTCGCCTGGGCCTTCTCGTGAGCCGGCTCGACTGGCTCGTTCTCGGCGGCGCCCTGCTGGTCGTCGTGTGCTGGGGCCTCTACAAGGGCCGCGGCGCCACCTCGGGCGAAGCCTACATCGGCGGCGGGCGCGACCATCGCTGGTGGCTCATCGGCCTCTCCATCATCGCGACGCAGATGAGCGCCATCACCTTCCTCTCCACGCCGGGTCTGGCCTACGCGGACGGCATGCGCTTCGTGCAGTTCTACTTCGGCCTGCCGCTGGCCGCCATCGTCCTCTCGATGACGGCGCTTCCCCTCTACCACCGCCTGAAGGTCTCCACCGCCTACGAAATCCTCGAGGCCCGTTTCGACCTGAAGACCCGACTTCTTGCTGCCGGCCTCTTCCTGATCCAGCGCAGTCTCTCGGTGGGCATCACGATCTTCGCGCCGGCCCTGGTCCTCTCGGTGCTGCTGGGCTGGAGCATCCACGCCAACATCCTGCTGGTGGGTGTGCTGGTCATGACCTACACGGTGGTGGGCGGGACCCGGGCCGTGGCCTGGGCCCACAGCTCCCAGATGGTGATCATCGCCTTCGGGATGATTCTGGCGGGCGTGATGACCGTCCACCGCCTGCCCGCTCATGTGAGCCTCGGCGACGCCCTGCATGTGGCGGGAGGGCTGGGGCGGCTGAACGCCGTCGACCTGCGCTTCGACCTGAACAACCGCTACAACCTCTGGTCGGGCCTCATCGGGGGCTTCTTCCTCATGCTCTCCTACTTCGGCACGGACCAGTCCCAGGTGCAGCGCTACCTCGCGGGCAGCTCGCTCACCCAGGGGCGCCTCGGCCTCCTGCTGAACGGCATGGTCAAGGTGCCGCTGCAGTTCCTCATCCTGCTGCTGGGCGTGATGGTCTTCGCCTTCTACCAGTTCCACGCGCCGCCGCTCTTCTTCAACCCGGGCCCCGTGAAGCAGGTCCTGGCGGGTCCGGACGCCCCAGCCTACCGCGCCCTGGAGGCGGACTACGCCCGCGCCCGCGACATCCAGCGCCAGCGGGCCGAGGCCTTCGTGGCCGCCCGGCACGCAGGGGACGCGGGGACGACCGCCGACGCCAAGCGGCAGCTCCAGCAGGCGCAAGCCGACAGCGAGACGGTGCGGCAGAAGGGGCTGGCCCTCATCGAGAAGGCCAATCCGGGCACCCATCCCAGCGACGTCAACTACATCTTCCTGGCCTACGTGCTGAGCAGCCTGCCGGCCGGCCTGGTGGGCCTGGTGCTGGCCGCCGTGTTCTCCGGCTCCATGTCCTCCATGTCCGGCGAGATCAGCGCCCTGGGCGCGACCACGGTGGTGGACTTCTGGCGCCGCCTCATCGGTGGCAGCCGCGGCGCCCGCGAAGTGTGGGTGGGCCGCGCCGCCACGTTCGCCTGGGGCTGCTTCGGCATGGCCTTCGCCGAATACGCAGCCCGCCTGGGTTCCCTCATCGAGGCGGTGAACATCCTCGGGTCGCTGTTCTACGGCACCATCCTCGGCATCTTCATCACGGCCTTCTACGTGAAGCGGGCCCGCGGCGGCACGGCGTTCTACGCCGCCCTCGCGGCCGAGGTCGCCGTTCTGCTCTGCTTCGCGTTCACTTCCATCTCCTTCCTCTGGTACAACGTGGTCGGCTGTGTGGCGGTGGTGGGACTCGCGTATGCGTTCAGCTTCCTTCAGCCATCGGCCGAGGCACCGGGAAGGCCGCTCGAAACCGCGTGACCTCATCGGTGGAAGGACTACACTACTGGCCCCGGAGGATTCCGCCATGGCGCAGATCGAATCCACTCCCGCGTTCGTGAAGGCCGTCTACGACCGCATGGCCGCCAACCTGAAGGTGGTGCGCCAACGTCTGAACCGGCCCCTCTCCCTGGCCGAGAAGATCGTCTACGGCCACCTGGATCACCCGGATCAGGCAGAGATCCTGCGGGGGAAGAGCTACCTGGAGCTGCGGCCCGACCGCGTGGCCATGCAGGACGCCACGGCCCAGATGGCCCTCCTCCAGTTCATGACCTCGGGGCTGCCCGAGGTGGCCGTGCCCTCCACGGTCCACTGCGACCACCTCATCCAGGCCGAGGTGGGCTCCAGCCCGGACCTGGCCCGCGCCAACACCGAGAACAAGGAGGTCTACGACTTCCTCTCCTCGGTGTGCGACAAGTACGGCCTTGGCTTCTGGCGCCCGGGCAGCGGCATCATCCACCAAGTGGTGCTGGAGACCTACGCCTTCCCCGGCGGCCTCATGATCGGCACGGACTCGCACACGCCCAACGCCGGCGGCCTGGGCATGGTGGCCATCGGCGTGGGCGGGGCGGACGCCGTGGACGTCATGGCGGGCCTGCCCTGGGAACTGAAAGCGCCCAAGCTCATCGGCGTGAAGCTCACGGGCGCCTTCCGCGGCTGGACCTCCCCCAAGGACGTCATCCTCAAGCTGGCGGGCATCCTCACGGTGAAGGGCGGCACCGGCGCCATCGTGGAGTACTTCGGCCCCGGCGTGGACGCCATCTCCTGCACGGGCATGGGCACCATCTGCAACATGGGTGCCGAGATCGGCGCGACCACCAGCCTCTTCCCCTTCAACCACCGCATGGCGGACTACCTGCGGGCCACGGGCCGCGGCGAGATCGCGGCGCTGGCCGAGGGTTTCGCAGACCATCTGAAAGCCGACGAAGGCTGCGCCTACGACCAGGTGGTGGAGATCGACCTCAGCACGCTGGAACCCCACATCAACGGCCCCTTCACGCCGGACTTGGCCTGGCCCCTGTCGAAGTTCGCCGCCGCCGTGAAGGAGAAGGGCTATCCGGAAGAGCTGAAGGTGGGCCTCATCGGCAGCTGCACCAACTCCAGCTACGAGGACATGGAGCGGGCCGCCAGCGTGGCGAAGCAGGCCCTGGACCATGGCGTGAAGGCCAGGTCCACCTTCACCATCACGCCGGGCAGCGAGCAGATCCGCGCCACCATCGCGCGCGACGGGCAGATGGCCGTCTTCACGAAGGTGGGCGGGACGGTGCTGGCCAATGCCTGCGGGCCCTGCATCGGCCAGTGGAAGCGCCACGACATCCAGAAGGGCGACCGAAATTCCATCATCACGAGCTTCAACCGCAACTTCGCCGCGCGGAACGACGCCAACCCCGAGACCTGCGCCTTCGTCGCCTCGCCAGAGATCGTCACGGCCTTCGTCCTGGCGGGCCGCCTCACCTTCAACCCCGAGACGGACACGCTCACGGGCGCGGATGGCAAGCCCTTCAAGCTCCAGCCGCCCAGCGGCGACAGCCTCCCGAAGAAGGGCTACGACCCCGGCCAGGCCACCTACCAGGCGCCACCCCAGGATCGCCACCGCATCGACGTGAAGATCGATCCCGCCAGCCAGCGCCTCCAGAAACTGGAACCCTTCAAGGCCTGGGAAGGCACGGACCTCACGGATCTTCGGATCCTCATCAAGGCCCAGGGCAAGTGCACTACCGACCACATCTCCGCCGCAGGTCCCTGGCTGCGCTTCCGGGGTCACCTGGACAACATCAGCAACAACCTCCTCATCGGCGCCACCAACGCCTTCAACGGCTCGGTCAACCGCGTGAAGAACCTGCTCACCGGCGCCACCGACGAAGTGCCCAAGGTGGCCCGGGCCTACAAGGCTGCGGGGATCGGATGGGTGGTCATCGGCGACGAGAACTACGGGGAAGGCTCCAGCCGCGAGCATGCGGCCATGGAGCCGCGGCACCTGGGCGGTCGCGCCATCATCGTGAAGAGCTTCGCCCGCATCCACGAGACGAATCTCAAGAAGCAGGGCATGCTGCCTCTCACCTTCGCGGACCCCAAGGACTACGACAAGCTCCTGGAGGACGACCGCCTCGCCATCCAGGAGCTCACCACCTTCGCGCCCGGCAAGCCCCTCACCCTGGTGGCCACGCACGCGGACGGCAGCACCGACCGGATCACGCTGAACCACACCTTCAACGAAGGCCAGATCGCCTGGTTCAAGGCCGGCTCGGCGCTAAACCTCATGGGCAGGACCGAGAAATAGCCCCGTTCAGGCAGTCCGCCGCCCGAAGCGGGGCATGTTCCAGCCGAACCGCAGCGACAGGTAGCGCAACCCGAAGCAGGCCAGGAGGCCGGGCCAGGTGGCCCAGGCCGGACTCGCGTGGAGGTGGTGCGCCAGCACCACCAGCAGGGCGCCCAGCAGGGCGGCGGAGGCGTAGATCTCCCGCTCCAGCACCACGGCCACCCGGCTGAGGAGCATGTCGCGGAGAATGCCGCCGCCCACGGCGGTCATCATCCCCAGGAGGATCGCGGTCTCGGCGTTGCGGCCCATCCCCAGCGCCTTCTGAGTGCCGGCCACGGCGAACATGGCCATGCCCAGCGCGTCGAAGAGGAGCACCGGGTAGCGCAGGCGCCGCACCCAGCCGTAGGCGCCGATGGTGGCCAGGGCACCCAGGGTGGCGCAGGCCAGGTAGCGCCAGTCCGTCAATCCCACGGGGGGCAGCGCGCCCAGGCAGAGGTCGCGCACGATGCCGCCGCCGCAGGCGGTGACGAAGGCCAGGGCCACGATGCCGAACAGGTCCAGGTCCCGCTGCCGGGCCGCCGCGGCGCCGCTGATGGCGAAGACGAAGATGCCCGCCAGGTCGAGGAACTCGAAGATCGCGCGCTCAGGCATGGTCGGTGGACTCTCCATCGCAGAGCCAGGCCCCGGCCGCGGCCAGCATGGCCTGGAGACCTGTCTTCAGGGTGGGATGCAGCACCGGAGCGAACCGCGACGAATGGTTGCTGGGGATGCGGTTGACCTGCCCCTCGGCCTTCGCCTTGGCGTGGATGCCAGGGTCGGTTCCACCCACGAACCAGAACACGTAGGGCGTCTTCCAGGCGCGGCCAAAGAAGCTGAAGTCCTCGCTGGCCGCCGCGGGCGCCGCTTCGTAGGCCGCCTCCCCGAACTGGGCCTGGAAGACTTTCGCTACCCGGGCCGTGGCCGCGGCGTCGTTCACGGTCATGGGGTAGCTGTTCAGGGGGGTGAACTCGGGCTCTCGCGGGGCGTTCGAGGCCGCGCACTCCGCGCAGCAGATTCGCTTCACCGCGGACAGGACGTGATCGCGGACCCCCTCGTCGTAGGTGCGGATGTTGAGTTTGAGGGTGGCGTCCTCGGGGATGATGTTCTCCTTGGTGCCGGCCTGGAGCGAGCCGATGGTTAGCACCGCGCTGTCCAGGGGACCCACTTCGCGGGAGACGATGGTCTGGAGGCGCAGGACCGTGGAGGCGGCCATGACCACGGGGTCGATGGAGGTCTGGGGCTGGGAGCCGTGAGAGCCGCGCCCGAAGAGCTGGACCTTCAGGCTGTCCCCGGCGGAGAGGATGGTGCCGGCGCGGGTGCTCACCGTGCCCGCGGGGCCCACCATGACGTGCTGGCCCAGGATGACGTCGGGCCGGGGGAAGCGCGCGATCATCCCGTCATCCACCATGGCCCGGGCGCCGCGGCCGACCTCCTCGCCCGGCTGGAACACGGCCAGGAGCGTGCCATTCCAGAGGTCCCTGCGCTCGCTGAGCACCCGGGTCGCGCCCATGAGCCAGACCACGTGCAGGTCGTGGCCGCAGGCGTGCGACACGCCCACCTCCACCCCCTCGTCGTTCATGGCCCGGGCCGTGCTGGCGTAGGGGAGACCTGTGGCCTCCGTGACGGGCAGGGCATCCATGTCCGCCCGTAGCATCACCGTGGGGCCGGGCCCGTTGCGCAGGAGGCCCACCACGCCGGTGCCGCCCACCCCCGCAGTCACCTCGAATCCGTGCCGGGCGAGGTGATCGGCCGCTAGCTTCGCGGTACGCACCTCCTGCATGGACAGCTCCGGATGGCGGTGCAGGTCCTTGTAGATGGCCTCCAGCTCCGGCAGGAGCGTCTCCAGATGGGGATCGAGGGCCTTGGCCAGCGGGTCCATGGAGCCTCCGTGCGCAAGTATCCTGCCCTGATTCCAGATCCGGGTGGGGAATTCCGTGGGATGAAGCGGTTGTCCTTCCGGCGGCAAGCCGTGGCTGGAGGCAGGAGGGTTTCCTTGTAGAATCAAGGGTTCTAGCGGAGTTTCGCCATGCCCTTCCAGCCCCTGACCCAGGAACCCGAGATCCAGCGCCGCTGGCTCGAGTCCGGCGCCTTCCGCGCCAAGCGGGCCTCGGAGCTGCTGCCCGGGTCGAAGACCTTCTACATGCTGGTGATGCTGCCCTATCCCAGCGGGCGCATCCACATGGGCCACGTGCGCAACTACACGCTCGGTGATGTCACGGCCCGCTTCCGCCGGATGCGGGGCTGCGAGGTCATGCACCCCCTGGGCTGGGACAGCTTCGGCCTGCCGGCGGAGAACGCCGCCATCAAGCACGGCATCCACCCCGCCATCTGGACCCGCAAGAACATCGAGGAGATGAAGGGCCAGATCCAGAAGATGGGCATCAGCTACGACTGGGACCGCGAGATCGCCAGTTTCCAGGACGACTACTACCGCTGGAACCAGTGGCTCTTCCTCAAGATGTGGGAGGCCGGCGACGTCTTCCGCGCCATGCGCACCGTGAACTGGTGCGAAGCGCTGGGCACCGTGCTGGCCAACGAGCAGGTGGTGGACGGCAAGGACGAGCGAACGGGCTTCCCCGTCGTGCAGAAGCCCCTGGAGCAGTACTTCTTCAAGACCACGAAGTACGCGGACGAGCTGCTCGAGTGCCTCGATGGCCTGGACTGGCCCGAAAACGTGAAGACCATGCAGCGCAACTGGATCGGCCGCTCCGAGGGCGCGCGCCTGGCCTTCGACTTAGCGGGCGATGGCCAGATCCCAGCGGGTATCCGCCAAGTGGAGGTCTTCACCACGCGCCTGGACACGCTCTTCGGCGTCACCTTCATGGCCCTCAGCACCGAGCATCCCGTCATCGAGAAGGCCGCCGAGACCGACCCCGCGCTGAAGGCCTTCTGCGACCAGGTGGCCTCGGTGAGCCGCGAGGAGCGCCTCACCAGCGACGTGAAGCTGGGCCACCGCACGGCCCTCTCGGTGATCCACCCCTTCACGGGCGAGAAGGTGCCGGTCTTCGCGGCCAACTACGTGCTCATGGACTACGGCACCGGCGCCGTCATGGGCGTGCCCGCCCACGACGAACGCGACCACGAGTTCGCGAAGAAGTACGGCCTGCCCATCCCCAAGGTCATCGAATCGGAAAGCGAATGGGACCTCGGCACCCTGGTGAACAGCGGCGAGTTCACGGGGATGAAGAGCGAGGAGGCCGTCACGGCCATGATCGCCAAGCTCGGCGCGCGCGCCGAGAAGACCACCACCTACAAGCTCAAGGACTGGGGCCTCAGCCGCCAGCGCTACTGGGGCACGCCCATCCCGACGGTGCACTGCCAGGCCTGCGGCGTCGTTCCCGAGAAGCCCGAGAACCTCCCCGTGCGTCTGCCCGAGGACGTGGCCTTCACCGGCCACGGCCCCTCGCCGTTGACGACGTCTTCCTCCTTCCTGGACACGAGGTGTCCAAGCTGTGGCAAGCCGGCCAAGCGCGAGACCGACACCATGGACACCTTCGTGGACTCGAGCTGGTACTGGCTGCGCTACCTGGATCCGAAGAACACGGAACTGCCCTTCGCCAAGGCCGAGAGCGATGCCTGGATGCCCGTGGACCTGTATGTGGGCGGCATCGAGCACGCCACCATGCACCTCATCTACGCGCGCTTCTTCTACAAGGTGCTGCGCGATCTCGGCCTGGCCAGCGGCCCCGAGCCCTTCCAGAAGCTCATCTGCCAGGGCATGGTGCTGAAGGACGGCTCGAAGATGAGCAAGTCCAAGGGCAATATCGTGGATCCCGACGAGGTGATCTCGAAGTACGGGGCGGATGCGCTGCGGCTCTTCATGATCTTCGCCGCGCCCATCGAGAAGGAGATCGACTGGACCGGCTTCGAGGGCATCGAGGGTGCCAGCCGCTTCCTCAAGCGCGTCACCCGCATGGTGGAAGACCATGCGGTGACGGGCGACGCCCTGCCGACCAAGGACCAGCTCGCCCCTGCGGAGAAGACCCTCCTCATCAAGCTCAACCAGACCATCGCCCGGCTCACGGACGACCTGGAGCGCCGCTACCAGTTCAACACCGTGGTCTCGGGCCTCATGGAGCTGTCCAACGCCCTGGGTGACCTGCCCTCGGACGCGCCTCACCGCGGGGCCGTCATGCAACACGCCCTCGACGCCTTCGTGCGCATGATGTCGCCCGTGGCGCCCCACCTGGCCGAGCAGCTCTGGAGCCAGCTCGGCAAGGCCGGCCTCTGCATGCAAGCCGCCTGGCCCCAGGCGGACGCGCAGTATCTGGAGGCCGACGAGGTGCTGGTGGTGGTGCAGGTGAACGGCAAGGTGCGCGGTCGAATCACCGTGTCGGCCCACGCCGGCGAGGCGCAGCGCCGCGAGGCCGCCCTGGCCTGCGCCGAAGCCCAGCCCCACCTGGCGGGCAAGGAGATCGTGAAAGTGGTTCTTCCTCCGGGCGGCAAGCTCGTGAGCATCGTGGTGAAAGGCTGATCCCGTGACCAAGACCCTCCCTTCCGTCGTCGATACCGTCCTTGACCTGGTGGGGAACACCCCCCTTCTGCGCCTGACCCGCTTCGCGCCGGGCCTCCAGCTCTTCTCCAAGCTCGAGTACCTGAACCCCGGCGGCAGCGTGAAGGACCGCATCGGCGTGGGGATGATCAAGGCCGCGGAGGCGCTCGGCCAGATCAAGCCCGGCGTGAGCACCATCATCGAGCCCACGGCCGGCAACACCGGCGTGGGCCTGGCCATCGCCGCCAAGGCCCTGGGCTACCGCTGCATCCTCTGCGTGCCGACGAAGTACAGCCGAGAGAAGATGATGCTCATGAAGGCACTCGGCGCCGAGCTGGTGCTCATCCCCAAGGAGCAGGGCATGAAGGGTGCCATCGCCAAGTGCCAGGAGCTGGCGGCGAGCATCCCCCACGCCTTCGTGCCCCAGCAGTTCGACAACCCCAGCAACCCGGACAGCCACTACGCCACCACGGGCCCCGAGATCTGGCAGCAGATGGAGGGCCGTGTGGACGCTGTGGTGCTGGGCGCCGGCAGCGGCGGCACCTTCACGGGCATCGCCCGCTACCTCAAGGAGAAGAACCCCGCCCTCAAAGCCGTGGTGGTGCAGCCCGTGGGCTCGGTCTACTGCGGCGCCCCGGTGGGTGAGTGGGTGGTGGAGGGCGTGGGCAATGGCTTCATCCCCGCCAGCCTCAACCTCTCCCTGGCGGACCGCATCATCGACGTCGCGGACGCGGACAGCCTGGCCACGGCCCGGGAGCTCATCGCCACCGAGGGCTGTCTGGTGGGCGCCTCCGCGGGCGCCAATGCCTGGGCCGCCCGCGAGTTCGCGAAGACCCTGCCCGCCGGTTCCCGGGTGGTGACGCTCTTCCCCGATGGGGCCGAGCGCTACATGTCCAAGCAGCCCGTGGCCGACCTGGAGCTCTGATGCCGCTCTCGCCCCGGGATCTCGCCGCCTGCCTGCTAGACGCGGGCGCCGTGCGCCTCCAACCTCTGGACCCCTTCACCTGGGCCAGCGGCCTGAAGGCGCCCATCTACTGCGACAACCGCCAGCTCCTGGGCTTCCCTGAGGCCCGCGGCCAGATCGTGGCGGCCCTGGCGGAGCGGGCCGCCAGCTTCGCCCCCACGCTCGTGGCCGGGGCGGCCACGGCGGGCGTGCCCTGGGCGGCCATGGTGGCGGACCGCCTGGGCCTGCCCATGGCCTACGTGCGCCCCACGCCCAAGAACCACGGCATGGGCCGCCAGGTGGAGGGCCCCCTGGCCAAGGGGCACCGCGCCGTGCTCATCGAGGACCTGATCTCCACGGGCATGTCCAGCCTCAAGTGCGCGGACGCGCTCCGGGCCGAGGGCGCCGAGGTGCCGGCGGTGCTGGCCCTCTTCAGCTACGGCCTGCCCCAGGCGGAACAGGCCTTCGCCTCGGCGCACATCCCGTTCGAGGTGCTCGGCTCCTTCCAGGTGCTGTCCGAGGAGGCGGGACACCGCGGCCTTCTGGATGCCGCCGGCCTGGCCGCTCTGGCGGATTGGCGGACCGATACCGTGGCCTGGAGCCGCGCCCGCGGCGGGGCGTAGGCGCCGACCCATCCCGGCGAAAGGCGTGGACAGGATTAACAGGATGAAAAGATGGATTAACAGGACTAAAGAAGAAAAACAGTCCTGTTTTTGCGTCCGTCAGTTGTTTTGAATCCTGTTCATCCTTCCAAATCCTGTTCATCCTGTCTCTGTTTTTCGAGGTCCGATCATGAAGCTGTACACGCGCACGGGTGATGACGGTTCCTCGGGGCTCTTCGGGGGGGAGCGGGTCAGCAAGTCCCACCTGCGCCTGGTGGCCTACGGCACACTGGACGAGCTGAACAGCGTCATGGGCCTGCTGCTGCTCCACGCCACGGCTCCCTGCGCCACGCAGGAGACCCTGCAGCGCATCCAGCACGATCTCTTCGTGCTGGGGGCCATCCTCGCCACCCCGGCCAACCGCCAGGAGTTGCTGGGCGCCCGCATGAGCACCCCCACCTGGGCCCTGGCGGACATGGAGGCAGACATCGACCGCCTGACCGCCCTGGCGCCGCCCATGACGGCCTTCGTGCTGCCCGGGGGCACGTCCGCCTCGGCTCACGCCCACCTGGCCCGCACGGTCTGCCGTCGGGCCGAGCGCGAGGTGGTGGCCCTCACCCACGAGGAGCCGCTGAACCCCGCCGTCCTGGCCTACCTGAACCGCCTCAGCGACTGGCTCTTCGCCCTCGCCCGCGCCGAGAACGCCACCGCCGGCGTGGCGGACATCCAGTGGGTGCCGAAGGACTGACGGCGCCATTCCCGGAGCGGCGGTACATGGCTCGGCCCCCTTCCGGGGGCCGAACTTTGCGGATTGGAGATCCGGGCTAGAAGGAGAACTTCACGCCCACGTTCCAGCGGCGGGGCGGAATCCAGGCGTAGGCCTGGCCCACGCTGAGGCCGCTGAAGGGGAAGTTCTGGGCCGCGGCCACGTCGGTGGCCAGCTGCCGGTTGAAGAAGTTGAACACATCCAGGGAGACCGAGCCCTTGGTCTTCTGCCAGACCTTGAAGTCGTACTGGAGGTGGACATCCATCGTGTCGTAGCGGGGACTCATGTTCTTGCCGAGGGTCTCGGTGTCGACCATGGCTGGGTCCTTTGGGGCGAGTAGCAGCAGGCGGCTGGAGAAGACCTGGCCGTCGCTGTAGTGGTAGCCGGAGACCACATTGTAGGTGGCGCCGATGAGGAAGCCGGAGTCCCACTTGTAGTAGGCGTAAGCCTTGCCCATCCAGTCGAGGGAGCCTTCGAGGCTGCCGTTGTTGTAGCCCAGCCGCGGGTCGAAGCGGGCCAGGTCACCCTGGTAGTCTGCGTTCCCCGAGCTGTTGGAGTTGCCCGTGGCGCGGATGCGGCTGAAGGTGGCGAAACCGCCCCAGTGATCCTGGAGACGGCGGGTAACCGTCAAGTCCACCGTGTTGTAGTAGCGGAAGCCGCCGGGCAGGTTGGCGAGCACGAAGTTCAGGGAACCTCCGTCCACGCGAGCCACGTTCTGGGCGCCTGTGTAGCCGCCACCCGCGAAGTAGTTCGGGTCGATGACCAGGGAACGGAAGCGGTTCACGGCTTTCAACTGCGCCGAGGTCAGCTGGGAGTAGGGGATGGGCACATCGAGCTTGCCGGTCGTGGGATTGGCGGTGTAGAGCCCGTACAGAGACCGTGCTTCGGCCTCCAGGCGATCCGCGCTCGTATAGAGGGTGGGATCCCAGTCCTCGACGATGTCGTAGTCGCGGCGGTAGGTGTAGGTGGCTTCCGCGGTCCAGGCATTGCCGAAGTCCTGGGCGAAGCCCAGACGGAATTCATCGGTCTTGGGCAGCTTGAAGGAATCCGCGAACACGGCGTCCACCGTCTTGCTGCCGCCTCGGGTGTTCTCGGTGACCCACACGCCGGCAAGGCGGATGTCCTCGGTCTGGACCGAGCTGGTGAGGCTCCCGGTGAAGCGCACCATGTCCAGCTTGATGGGGTCGATGTAGCGACCGAAGTAGGCGTAGGCCTTGGTGCGGCCATTGCCCTTCACGTCCCAGGTGACGCCGAGACGGGGTGCCCAGTTCGCGCCGGTCTTGAAGAGGGATTGGCCATTGTCCGCCTTGTATTCGTAGGAATCGAAGCGGATGCCGGGGCTGAAGGTCCAGGTGCCGATCTGCCACTGATCCTGGATGTAGCCGCCCTGGGTCTCCATGCGAGGAGACGAGGTGGCCTTGCTGGCCAGGTTGCGGCGGTAGCCGTAGTAGCCGAGGTAGGGGCGGGCGGGGTCGAAGAGCTCATTGAACTGATAGGCATCCAGCTCGCTCGCTGAAACGATGCCGTCGCCGTTCGAATCAAGTGCGGTGCGGACCGAGTTGTAGTTGCCGCTGTTGATGGCCGTGAGCAGGCGGCTCCCGGTCCCCGGCACGTAGCCCCCGTACGGCGGAATCTTGGGGGTCGTCGAGGTGGCGGCGACGCCCTGGTCGACCAGGTTGAAGGTCGGGCCGTTGCTCCCGGTGGCGGGCGCGTTCTGCGAGGCTGTCAGGTTGTCGTACCAGGTGCCGTTGACGATGAAGATGGTCTGCGTGAGTTCTGATTTGCCCTTCTGGATGCCCAGCTTGAGCGTGTGGTTGCCGGCGGCTTCGAAGAGGTAGGTGAAGTCCACGCGGCCGTTATCCACCTGGTACTTGCGGGCGGTGCCGGCGGAGCCGCCGCCAAAAGTCCGCTGGATGGAGGGGATGGCGACATTGGATTCCAGAATGATCTGGGGACCGAGGTCGGCGCGGAGGGCCTGGGTGGTGTCCGCCTCTTCATGCCGCAGGAAGCGGGCATCGAGGATGAACTTGGACTCCTGCCACGTGTAGGACAGGTTGTAGTTGTTGCCGCCACGCTCGGTCCGGGTGGCTTGGCTGGTCACCACGAGGGGGCTGGCGAGGTTGTCGAAGGTACTGGGATTGCGGTTGAAGCCGCCCACCACCGTGTGGCCCGGGGCGATGGCCCAGGTCAGCTTGAAGAAGTAGCGGGACTCGTCGTTGATGACGGTACTCCGCGTCTCGCCGGGGGTCAGGGTGGCAGAGGGATCTACCTTGGCGGTGCCGTCCTCCTTGACCTTCTGGCCCGAGGCGACGATCCACAGCTTGTCCTTCAGGATGGGGCCGGAGAAGTAAACCGTGGTGTCGTTCAGCTGGGAAGGCACGACGGCCAGGCGATAGCGACCCACGGAGTTCCACCAATCCGACGAGCGGTGGTAGTAGTTGATGCCGCCGCTCCAGTCATTGGATCCGGAGATGGTGGTGGTGTTGGAGAACAGGCCGGCGCGGGCCGTGTACTCGGCCGTGATGGCGCCGGTCTTGATGTCCTGGGCGGCCACCAGCTCGGGGGCGATGGTCGTGCGGTACAGGCCCGACTCCGGGCTGGTCACATCGATGCCATCGATGAGGTAGGTGTTGTTGCGCGCGCCGTTGTTGCCGAAGTTGTCGCGGTTGAGACCGGCGGCCAGCGAGGGATTGCCGCCGACGCTGACGACGCCCGGAGCCAGGTTGATGGTGGCCATCTGGTTGCGGGCCACGGGCAGGCTGGTCAGCTCCTCCTGAGTGAGCTGGGTGCCGGCCGTGACGGTGGTGACGTCCACGGCGCTGATGCTGCTGACCACCTCGACCACCGCCGCGCCCACGGGCGCCAGGCGCGCGTTCACGCTCTGGGTCTGGTCCACGAGCACATCCACCTTCTCGATGGTCGCCGTCTGGTATTCCTTGGCCGTGACCAGGACCCGGAACCTGCCGGGGATGAGGCGCAGGAAGCGGGCCTTTCCGTCATGGTCAGCGACTTCGGTGCGGGCGCCGCCGATCTGGGTGGGGCTGGTGATGGTGACCGTGGCCCCGGGGACGGGCGCACCGGCGGTGTTGGTCACGGTGACGGTGATGCCGCCATCGCCGGCCGCGTGGAGCGCGGCGCCCATGGCCACAAGAAGGGCCGTGGTGCGGGCCATTCGGAAGGGAGAAGGATACATGCAGAACTCCTGGTAGGTGCGGAAGGCCGCACGAGTGAAGGTTGTCGAGACATCGAGCCTGCCTTCGCCTAGACCGCGGCCGACCTCCATCCAGGATTCATGGAGGCGGGACGACAAGCCCCGGAAGTAACAGGACGTCGAGATCGAAAGAGCGGAAAGTGCGATAAGGATAGGACAGGTTCTCGAGTTTCTTCATGCTTTTCTTAGCCTTTTCATGCGTTACATCGCAACGCGATATTAATGAGTCAGGCGACTGAAAGCCCGGGAAATAGAAGGAGATTGATATCGTCTTGTTGAAAGAATAGGCGATTGATACATCATCAATAAGGGTGTGACGCCCAATAAAAACGGGCCCCGAAGGGCCCGTTTTTATTGCGGTCGTGAGTTCCGATTAGAACTGGAACTTCACGCCGAACCGGTAGCGGCGGCCGACCTGCCAGGCGTTGGCAGCACCGTAGCGGACATCAGGGTTGCCGCCCTGGTCCGTCACCTGCTGCAGCTGGCTGGTGGCGTAGCGGGTGTTGAACAGGTTGAACACGTCCACGCTGGGGATCAGCTTGTACTTCTTGCCGATCTTGTAGGCCCAGTCGAGGTGCATGTCCACGTTGTTGAGGGCGGGCGTGCGGCCGGCGTCGCCCTGCTTCCCGTGGGCGGCCACGGCGTCGCCGTAGTAGCCGATGTCGAGGAAGGAGTGGGTGACATCCGATCCGCCGATCCAGTTGCCATCGACATCGTAGTTGTTCGGATCGTTGTAGGCGGCGTCGGAGTTGGCCACGACCGGGTTGCCGCTCAGGGTGTAGACGTTGTTGACGTCCTTGTACACCACATGCGCCGTATCGAAGCCGGAAGCGTAGCCGTTGGTGGTGGAACCGTCATCCCAGGCGCTGTTGGGGGTGCCGCTCTGGTAGGTCCAGTTGACGCCCACGTTCAGGTCGCCGCCGAAGAAGTCGAAGCGGTGGCTGGCGAAGAGCTTGACCACGTGGGTGCGGTCGTTGGGCAGCAGACCCCAGCCCGCGTAGGGGAAGTAGTCGAAGCTGGCGGTGATGTTGCCATCCGCCTGGCCGTTGGAGCTGGACACCACACCCTCGTAGTTGCCTTCCAGGCGGCTCCAGGTGTAGCTGAAGCTGAAGGTGTCGCGGTCGGTCTTCTTGTCCAGGGTGAAGTCCACGCTGGAGTACTTGTTGCCGGCCTTCTCATACCCGGTGTTCGGGATCGTGAAGAGGCCGGTGGCGGGATTGTAGTAGTTCAGGTAATCGACGCCATAGTTGTTCTGCGTGTAGGGGTTGCCCAGGTAGTTCGTGCCACCGCCCTGGTTCAGGAGGACGAGCGTCATGCTCTTGGCGTTGGGACGCCACTGCTGGAAGGCCCCGGGGTTGCCGATGACGGCAGCGCCGGCACCGTAAAGAGGAGCGCCGGTCCCGGAGAGGGCGATGGCCGGACCCTCGTCGTAGGGGTTGCCGTACTGGTCGGTGAACACCATGTCTTCCATGGGGTTCTTCAGCTCGCGGTACTTGGCGTGGACACCCGCGGTCCAGCCGCTGGCGAAGGTGTGGTCCACGCCCAGGATGTACTCATTGCGCTCGGGCAGCTTGGTGCCTTCGGCAATGGGATCGTAGCTGAACGGCGTGCCGTAATCGACGATGCTGCTCGGGGTCGTGCCATAGGTGTAGGCGCCCGTGGCGTTGTTGTAAGAGGAGTTGGTCCTGCTGTAGTTGTAGCGCAGGTAGGTCTCGTTCGCGTAGACGCGGATGGCCATGCGCTGCGGGATCTGCTCGAAGTACTTCGCGTAGTTGCCGCTGACCTTGGTCTTGCCGTCCTGGTTCACGTCCCAGGTGAAGCCCAGGCGGGGCTGCACGTAGTCCTTGAAGTCGTCGAACTTCATGAAGGAGCGGTCGTGGAGATCCCGCTGGTCCTGGGTCTCGAAGCGGAAGCCATACATGAGCTTGACGCCGGCGCCCACATCCCAGGTGTCCTGGGCGTAGACGGCATTGATGATGGCCTTCACGGTGGCGTTGGTGTGGAGGAACTGGCGGTTCAGGCCATTGAAGGCCGTGGGGGTGGCGGCGCGCGACGCACTGATCGAGACGCGCTCACCACCGGAGGTGGCGGCGATCTCCGTGTACTTGGAGGTGAGCTGGGACAGACCGAACTTCATGTTGTGGTTGCCCACGAACCAGCTCAGGTCCACGCGGGCCTGGGTGGTCTGAGTCTTGTCCTCGCTCACGTAGTAGCCGGCGCCGCCACGGACGAAGGCCAGGCCGCTGCGGGCATTGGGATCGCCGTTGAGGAAGCCGGGACCGTTCTGCTCCCACTGGTAGTCGGTCACGCGGACGGAGGTGGTGTCCGTGGGATCGATGGTGGTCTTGTACTGGGTGGAACCGAGCTTGGCGCTGAGGAACAGGCTGGGGCTGATGTTCCAGTCGTAGTTCAGCACGAAGTTCTGGACGGTATCCTTGCGAGTGCGGCCCAGCTGCGCGTTGCCCAGGGTGCCGGGGTACTGGTTCGGGAAGTCGTCCTTCCCGTCATTGACGTTGGCCGAGAAGGTGATCTGCTGGTCCTGGGTGATGTACCAGTTGATCTTGCCGATGACCTGGAGGTTGTCGATCGTCTGCTTGCCATTGCGGAGGCCGCTGAGGTTGGGCAGGTTGTTGCTTTCGTTGGACTCGGTCTTGGCGGCGTCGACGCCCAGGAAGAAGAAGAGCTTGTCCTTGATGATGGGACCGCTCACCTCGGCGCCGAGGTCGTAGCGGCTGTTCGGGGGATCCTGCTTGAAGTAGTCGTTCTTCTTGGGCACGGCCTGGATGCCGATGGCGTCCCAGGTGGCCCAGGCGGAGCCCTTGAAGGCGTTGGTGCCGGACTTGGTGATGGCGTTGATCACGCCGCCGAGGGCGCTGAACTCGGGCTTGAAGCCGCCGGTCTGGACTTCCACCTGGTCGATGAATTCGGTGACGAGGGAGGCGCCCTGGTAGCCGCGGGCCGTATTCGTGGTGGAGAGGCCGTCCACGACGTAGCTGTTCTCAGCGGCGGAACCACCGCCGATGGAGGGGTCGTTGCTGCCAGGCATCCCGCCGGCGACCACACCGGGGGCCAGCATGGCCACGGTGCTCATGTCGCGGCCCTTGGGGATGGAGGACAGGTTGTCCATGGAGGTCACCAGACCCGTCTGGGTGGTGGTGGTGTCCACTGTGGCGGTGGTGCCGAGCACCTCGACCACGGTGGCCGCCTCGGAGGCCATCTTGATGTTGACGGGCTGGGTCTGGTTCACCAGGACGTTGAGGTTCTGGGTGAACTTCTGAAGACCCGACTTGGTGACTTCGATGGTCCAGGCACCGGGGTTCAGGAGGCCGAGGCGGAAGGAGCCATCGGCGCCCGTCACCGCCTGGCGGGTGGTCTGGGCGGAGGTCAGGCGGACGGTCGCACCAGCGATCGGGGCGCCCTTGCCATCCGTCACCGCGCCGCTGACGGCACCGGTGGTGGCCGTCTGCGCGTGCGCGACGATGCCGCTCCCGGCGACGATGGCGGCGGCTGTGAAGCCCAGCCGGGTTAAGACACGATTCATAGAAACTCCTTTTGGGGGGAAGGCGGCAATGCCGCATGGTGCAGGTAAAAAGCGGGGGAGACCGGGGTCGAGTGGAGGTAAACAAGTCCGCCGCAGGGTCTGCGGCGGGGGCGGTTCCGAATTCGGAGGACTGCCAAAGAGCGGGGACGAGTGTCGAAAGGATAGGTCAGGTTCCAAGAACTTTACAAATAAATTTGACCTTGAGTCTGGGAATACAGGCATCGTAACACGATGTTAATGGGTCTAGACCTTTCGATAGGTTTTCCTTAGTACATAAGGAAAGAGGCCCTTGCGGGCCTCTTTCCGAAAGCGGCGTTCCCGATTAGAAGCGGAAGCCGGCGGATGCGGTGATCGTACGGGCCGTGCCGTAGCTGAGGTAGCTGCTGGGCTGGCCGTAGCCAGAGGCAGCCACCCAGGGGGAATTCACACTGCCACCGCGCACGGCCTGGGGAGCGGCATTCCAGGCAGTGTTGAAGGTGACGAGCTGCTGGTGGTTGAACACGTTGCCGATGACCACCTTGCCGAAGGCCGTCACGTCCTTGCCCGCCACCTTGAACAGGGGGAAGTCGTGGGTGATGGCCAGATCCAGGTAGGAGGCGGCGTTGTAGACGCCGGCGCCGCGCTGCTGATCCATGTACTGGGTGGCGGTGCCCCCGAACTGGCTGCTGAGGTTGGTCAGGTAGGGGTTGTTGGTGTCAGTGATTGCGCGGGTGGGATCGTAGTTCGGATCCGCAACCGTGCTCGTGCCGCCCAGGGCCCGACGGGTGATCGAACGGGTGTTGCTGTAGTGGGAACCGGAGTCGAAGCGGTAGACCAGACCGATGGAGGTCTTGCCGTACGAGTTCAGGTAGGTGCGGTTGCCCGTGACGCGCATGCGGATGGGCACGTGGCCGAAGAGGTAGCCTTCGGGGGTGCTCCAGTTGCGGTCGTAGAGGGTCACGCCGTCCTGGACGTTGAAGTTGTTGAGGCCCTCGCCGCGGCCGGGGGTGTTGGTGCCCTCACCCTCGTAGTTGCCCTTGAGCTCGCTCCAGGTGACGTTGCCCAGGAAGCTCCACTCGTTGCGGTTGTAGCTGCCCTCGAGCTCCAGGCCCTTGTACTTGCGCTGGGCATCCGGATTGTTGTCCCACACGCGGATGTAGATGGGGGTGCCCGTGGGATCGGACACGGTGCCCATGTTGCCCACGCTGAAGTCGATGAGGTTCTTCCACTTCTTGTAGACGCCGGTGACCTTGACGTAGCCGTCCCCCATGGGGCCGTAGTTGAAGGAGTAGGCGTAGCTGCCCTGCACTTCATCCACGGTGGGGGCCTTGAGGTTGCTGCTCAGGCGCACATTCAGCTTGGGGTCGTTGTAGTAGGTGGGCGTGCCGCCGATGTCGTAGAGGGACAGGTCCTGCAGGGCCGTCAGGCTCATGGGCTGGAAGGGCCCGATGTAGGCGTAGTCGATCTCGGTGGGGTTGCCCTGGCTGGTGACGGAGTTGGTGATGCCCTCCAGCACCTTGGCGTTGTAGCGGGCGTAGCTCAGGCCGAAGATGTGCTTGCTGTCGCCGAACAGGTCGTACTTCAGGCCCAGGCGGGGGGACAGGCCGTCGGCGCCGGCGGTCTCGGTGCCGCCCTCGTTCTTGGCCTTGTACTTGTCGAAGCGCAGGCCCAGCTGGAAGTTCCAGTGCTGGTTGAGGCTCCACTTGTCGTTGACGTAGAGGCCGTAGGAGTAGTTCTTGGCAGAGCCGGACCCGCTCTGGTAGGTCCAGACGTCGGCGCCAAAGGCCTGGCGGGTGGCCAGGTTCAGGCCATAGACGCCGAAGATGTAGCCGGTGGGCGTCTGCTCGTTCTTGGCCTGGCGCTTGCCCTCGTAGTAGTCGATGCCGAAGTCGGTCTGGTGGCTGCCGGCGGCATCCCAGAAGAGGCTGGCCTTGACGTTGTAGGTGCGGTTGTCGCGCTCGTCACCGCCGTCGGCGCTGTTGAAGATGCCGTTGTTGCTGTAGCCGCCGACACCGTAGGTGTAGAAGGGGCTCTCGCCGTTGGGCGAGCCGCCGGCGGAAAGGTTCTGCTTCTTGTTGCCGATGTTCAGTTCCGTGGTGAAGTTGGTGGCCCAGGCGGCGCGCCAGGACAGCTTCCAGAACTCGCTGGTGTTGATCTGGGGCACCAGGGAGCGCAGTTCAGCCGCGGAATAGTTGCGGTTGATCTGGTTGGTGCTGGAGTTCATGAACGACGCGATGACCGTGTGGTCCTGGTTGACGGACCAGGTCAGCTTCGCCTGCCGGCGGATTTCCTTGGAGGTCGCGGTGTAGCCCGCGTTCAGGCCCTCGGGTCCGTTCAGGTTGGTGCCGGCGGGCCAGAGGCCGTAGACGTCTTTCTGGTTGACGGTGATGGCGCCGGCGGTGGCCTGGTCCGTCTTGAAGAAGGAGGCGGCGAACCACAGGCGGTCCTTGAGGATGGGACCGCTCAGGAAGAGGGTCTTCTCTTCGTTGAGCACGTTGTTGATCTTGGCGCGGTCCTGCATGGGAGCCGTGGCGTTCCACGCGGCGTTGCTCAGTTCCCAGCGGAGAGAGCCGGAGAACTCGTTGCCGCCCGAGCGGGTGATGGAGTTGATGACGCCGCCGTCCACGTCGCCGTACTCGGCGGACATGGCGCCGGTGATGACCTGGGTCTCTTCGATGGAGTCATCGATGGTGCGGACGCCGCGGTTGTTGTAGGCGTTGTCAGCGATGTTCTGGCCGTCCAGCAGGTAGAGGTTGCCGGAGGTCATGGCGCCGCGGATCTGCACGCGACCGCCCACGCCGGCCGTGACGCCGGGGGTGAGGAGGGCGACGCCTTCCATCGTGCGGGCGTTGGGCAGGAGATCGACGGTGTCGTTGCGGTAGTTGCTGGCGGTCTTGACGTCAGTCTTGTCCACGGCGGGAGCGGCGGCGACCACTTCGACCACGGCGCCACCGGCCTTGCTCAGGGTGACCTTGGGGCTGAAGGTCTGGTCGATGCCGAGCTGCTCGGTGATCTTCCGGGTCTCGAGGCCGTCCTTGGTGTACTGGATGGTGTAGAGGCCGGGAGGCAGCAGGCGGGCGATGAACTTGCCCGTCGCGTCCGTGACGTAGGTGCGGACGCCCTGGAGGGCGGGGGAGGTGAGGCGGACGGTGACGCCTGCCACGGGGGCGCCAGCGGCGTCGACCACCGTGCCGGTGATGTTCGCCGTCTGGGTGCCCTGCGAGTACAGCGCTGCCCCGCCCAGGGCGATGAGGGCCGTGAGGCGGCCCAGGCGGTTGTTCAAGAGATGCATTGCATCCTCCGAAGACCAGAGCCGGACAGGGCGGCTCTGCGTTGAAAAAACATCCGCGATCTCCGTGGGCGCCCGGGGAATTGCCCAGGCATCGGGGACGGCAGAAGGCATTAAAGGGGAGAAAGATCAGAGCACGATGATGCGGCCATTGTATTGCGATGGATATTAATTTTTGTTAATTCGGCCAGAAAGTTGGGAACCGATTCGACCGAATCGGCACTTCACTTTAGCTTCGAAGACATGCCTCTACTTGCGAGGTTATCGCAATGTCAAGAAGCTGGCTGGATGGGTGAGACGGTATTTTCTTCGGTCTGCCCGGAAGACCATGTGGTTCGGGTTGAGCCTGCAGGTTTGACCGGGTCTGCCAGACGTAGAACGGGCCCCCGAAGGGGCCCGTTCTCTCGCAGCGACGGCTGATCAGAACTGGTACTTCAGGCCCAACCGGATCCGGCGGGCGGTCTGGTAGGTCAGCACGTTCATGAAGTTGCCGTTGGGGGCATCCACCGAGGCCTCGTAGTCCTGATCGTAGGTGACCGGCTTGTGGACGTTCCACAGGTTGAACACATCGATGCGGGCGGAGATCTGGTGCTTGTTGGCCAGCTTCCAGACGTACTGGCCGCTCAGATCGAAGTTCAGGGTGTTGGGGGTGCGCCCCATGGATCCTCGTCCACCGGCGGCGAGCTCGCCGCTGTTGTCGTAGTCGATGAGGCCATAGAGCTTGTTCAGGGGCGTGCCCGTTTGGAACTTGACCAGGGTGGTGAGGGAGAAGCCGAAGTCCCACTGGTAGGTGAAGCCGCCGTTGGCCACGACGGTGCGGTCGTTGGGCAGGGGGCCAGACGCGAAGGCTTCGTCTCCCGTCAACCCGCGGGGGTGGTAATCGGGGTTGCCGGGGGTTTCGTACTTCTTCATGTACTCCAGGGAGAAATCGAAGAGCGAGGTGATGTTCGGATCGCTCTGGCCGTTGTCGTTGCGGAACAGGCCCTCATAGTTCCCCTCGAGCCGGGAGAGCCGGAGGTTGAAGAAGGCCATCCAGTTCTTGGCGTTCTTCGTCGCCTCGAATTCGAAGGCCCAGTAGTCGCGCTTGGGCTTGGGCCAGGAGGCGGTGGGGGTGATGCTGTTCCCCAGGGTGGGATCGATGGCCGCGGCCATGGAGGCGATCACGTCGGTGTTCTCGCCGGGGTTGCCGATGAAATAGGGCAGGTTGTTGCCGCCGTCGATGCCCAGGTCCTCGAGGACGCGGCCCACGGAGCGGTAGATGACCCGGTTGCTGAGGGTGAGCCCATCGGAGGGGCGCATGTCCCAGCCGAGGACATACTCGTTCGTGTAGGGAAGTTTGGTATTGGGAAGCACGGGCGTCAGGAACCCCTGGCTCCCGATGAAGTGGGTGGAGTTGGTGCTGCCGGCGATGCCGTAGCCATTGACCGTGTCCGGACGGACGTCGCGGATGGACACGCCATTCTCGATGGGGTTGCTGAGGCCGTTGTAGCCGCTGCTGATGTTGTAGAAGTCGGACCGGCTCACACCGACCTCGGTGCTGAGGGAGCGGACCGCGAGATCCAGGGGGACCTTCTCGAAGTACTTGCCGTAGAAGGCGTAGATCTTGTTGCGGCCGTCGCCTTCCGGATCCCAGGTGATGGAGATGCGGGGAGCCATGGCGTCCTGGGCCTTGAACTTGTAGGTCTGCTGCAGGCCCTTCATGTCCTCCTGCTCCCAGCGGAACCCGGCCTTCACGAACAGGCGGTTGTTCCAGGAGTACTTCGCCTGGATGAAGTAGCCTTCCCACGGCGCGGAGGTGGGGATGAGGGGAGGCGAGGTGCGGGCGCGGGTGATGCGCCAGTAGGGGGCGATGTTGCTGAGGGGCGTGTGCCCGTTCGCATCGACGAGGGTGGGATCCAGCATGTAGTAGCGCTGGTTGACCAGGGCGCCGCTGGAGTAGGGCTGGCCGGTGGCGGTGGTGTGCGGATCCACGAAGCCCGGGGGGCCTTGATAGGTGTTGCCACCCTTATGGTCGATGTCCTCCTTGAAGTAGCCCACCTTCATTTCGACGGGGCCGAAGGTCTTGGTCAGCTTGAGGTCGTACTGGCGGTTACGGTCGTCGGTGCCGTCCACGAATCCGGGGCCGGGGGCATAGGCGAAGCCGGTGTAGACGTCCGTCACCCGGAAGGTGGCCTGCACCGCGGGATCCAGCTTCCGCCGGAACTTGTTGTTGGCCTGGGAGACCCGGGCCTCCACCAGGAAGTCATTGAAGAAGACGCCGTTGTATTTCAAGGTCCAGTTGCGGCCGCCGAATTCCACTTCCTCCCAGGAATAGGGGGCGTTGTAGATGGCGTTGGTGAGGTTGGGGCCGAAGGGCAGCTTGCCGGGATCGCCGAAGATGCTGAATTCCAGCGACTGGGTGGTGGTGATCATCCAGTTCAGTTTTCCGTAGTAGGTGTCCGTCTCGGTCTTCTGCTCGACCTGCCGGCCGTAGAAGGGCTGGTCGGGATCCACCTGGGTCCGCTTCACCTTGGTGCGGATGGGGTTGTAGCCGATGAAGTAGAAGAGGCGGTCCTTGATGATGGGACCGGAGACCGTGAAACCGATTTCATAGCGGTCCCTGCTGTCGAACGACGGGGTGATGCGGAGGGTCGGATCGATCCGGGGCGGGACCTTGTCCTTGGCCTGGAGGCTGTCGATGTCGAAATAGGCGAAGACCTGGGCATGCAAGGTGTTGTCGCCGGTCTTGGTGACGGCGTTGACCATGCCGCCGGTGGCGCCGCCGAACTCGGCATCCATGCCGAAGCTCTTGATCTGCACCTCGCTGATGAAGTCGGTGTTGATGCCGGTTCCGAGGGACCCGTAGACGATGGAATACGATCCGCTCGCCCCGTAGCCGGCGCCGGTGGTGTTGACGCCGTCGATGATGTACTGGTTCTCAAGGCCGGAAGAACCGCCGACGGAGGGATTGTTGGCGTCGATGCCGCTGCTCGAGACGCCGGGGGCCAGGTTCACGACCGAGGAGAAGGACCGGCCCAGGGGGAGGGCGGAGATGGTCTCGGCGGTGTAGGTCGAACCCGAAGTCTGGGTGGTGGTATCCAGGACCTGGGAGGCGGCGATCACCTCGACCACGGCGCCTGCCGCCTTGGTCATGGTGACCCGGACGGGTGTCAGGGTGTTGATGGAGGCGGTGGCGATGAGCTTCGTCGCCGTCTCGTAGCCGGCCGCCGTCACCGTGAGGTGGTACTGGCCGGGAATCAGGGCGGACGCCTTGAAGGTGCCATTGGCATCGGTCACGCGGACAACCTGGCCGCGGCCGCCATCAAGAATGACCTTCGCACCGGCGACCGGGGCCCCGTTCGGGGCGGTCACCGTCCCCGAGATGGCGCCCGTCGTGGCGTCCTGTGCGCACAGGATCACCCCGCCGAGGGCGAGGAGGGCCGTCAGACGGCCGAGGTGGGAAAAACGTCCATGCATACAGCCTCCATGGAAATCGGGGCCATGCATCGCAGGTCCCGAGGGTGAACACGGGTCCTCCGCCAGACGTCGTCGATCAAGGGCCCGCTCGGGCCCCCAGGCTTGACGTCTGGGACTTCATCGTGGAAAAGATCGATTCTGGTTGGGTCGCATTATAGCCGCTGGACCCAGGTCAATCGTCTTTTTTTATAAATTTCCGGGAACCCTTGCTGACAAGGGCGCACTTGCCCGCTTATTGAGACTCAGCAGCCGATGGTGTCCAGCAGCCAGGGGGTCTCCGCGGGCTGCGCCGCCGCGAGTTCCAGGGTGGCCAGGTAGGCCTCCGGCTTCATCGCGTGCCCCGTCTTGGCGTGGGCCGTGAAGACTAGGTCTCCCGGCTCAATCCGCTGTCCGACGCGCACATGGACCCGGATCCCCACGCCGAGATCCAGCACGTCCTTCTGATCCTTCCGTCCGGCGCCCAGCTCCATGGCGAGGAGGCCCAGGGCGCGGCCATCGATGGCGGACACGTACCCGGCCCGATCGGCCCGGATGTCCACGGTCTGGCCGGCCTGGGGCAGGCGGCTGAAGTCGTCCAGGGCCCGGGCGTCACCGCCGTTGAGGGCCACGAAGCGCCGCAGGGTCTCCAGGGCCGAGCCATCCTGGATGCTGGCCTCCACCAGCGCCTGGGCCTCGGGCAGCGTTCTGGCGGCGCCGCCCATGATCAGCATCTCCGCGGCGAGGCGGAAGCTCATCTGGGCCAGTTCGGAATCGCCATGCTCGCCGCGGAGGATCTCCACGGACTCCATGACCTCGAGGGCGTTGCCGATGGCCCAGCCCAGGGGTGCGTCCATGCGGGTGATGAGGGCGCGGATCTGCATGCCGTGGGCGGTGCCCACGTCCACCATGCTCTGGGCCAGCGTGCGGGCATCCTCCAGGGTCTTCATGAAGGCGGTCGGGCCGCACTTCACGTCCAGCACCAGGGCGTCGGCCCCGCCCGCCAGCTTCTTGGACATGATGCTGGCGGTGATGAGGGGGATGCTCTCGACGGTGGCGGTGGTGTCGCGCAGGGCGTAGAGCTTCTTGTCCGCGGGGGCGATGTTCCCCGTGGGCGCGGAGTTGGCGAAGCGGGTTTCCTTCAGGCTGCGGACGAACTCCGCGTCCGTGAGCTCCACTTTGAGGCCAGGGATGGCGGCGAACTTGTCCACGGTGCCCCCGGTGTGGCCCAGACCGCGCCCGCTGAACATGGGGCAGGGCACGCCGCAGGCGGCCACGATGGGACCGAGGATGAGGGTGGTCTTGTCGCCTACGCCGCCGGTGCTGTGCTTGTCCACCTTGGTGCCCGGCACGGCGGAGAGGTCCATGCGCTTGCCGGAGTCGCGCATGGCCAGGGTGAGGGCCAGGGTCTCCTCGGTGGTCATGCCGCGCCAGCAGATGGCCATCAGCAGGGAGGCGCTCTGCTCGTCGGGAACGCTGCCATCGGCCGCGCCCTTGACCCAGAAGGCGATCTGCTCGGGCGACAGGGCGCCGCCCAGCTTCTTGGTGTAGATCAGGTCGTACATCCGCATGGGATGACTCCTCGGCTGAAGGCCCTCAGATGCTCTGGACCAGGCTTTCGAAGGCCCCGGCATCGCCGCGGCCCTTGAAGCGGGCCTTGTATTCGGCCAGGTCCTTCATGGCCTGGGCGCGGTCACCGGCCAGGCGGTCAGCATCCATCTGGCTGGCCCAGAAGGCCTCGGCCCAGGGCTCGCCGGGGGTGGCCTTGGCCCTCAGGCCGTCCAGCTGGGCCCGCGCGGCATCGGCCTGCCCCAGGGCCAGGGCCCGCTGGGCGAGGCGGATCTTGCCCCAGGGGTCGCCAGCCTTGCTCGGGGCCTGTTCCTTCCCGTCCAGGGCCAGCCGCCAGGTGGACAGCAACCCGGCGGTGGCGGCCTTCCGCGACGAGGGCGCCTGGTTCACCAGGGCCTCCAGGCGGCCAAGTCGTTCCCGCATGCGCTTCTCGACCTCGGCGGGGGGAACGGGTGTCACGCCATCACCCTCGACCTCCATTTCCAGAGCCGAGAGGGCGGCCTCGTGCTTCTCCACGGCCTGGGTCTGATAGGCGCTCCAGCCGCCGTAGGCGAGTCCCGCCAGCACCAGGGCCCCGATGCCGATGAGGATGGGCTTCAGGAGCCCTCCATCCTCGTCCTCGCTCTTGCCCAGCTTGGTCTGGAAGTGGGCAAGGCTCTGCGCCGGCTTCTGGACCTGGATCTCTCGGTTCTTGGTGGGACGGGCCATGGAGGACCTCTCTGACGGAGCAGCACTCAAACCATTGAGGATGCACCAATCCCCTCGGTTCCGGCACTTGAAAATGCGCCGCTGCCTGATATGCTGGCTCTTCCCGCCTGGGTAGCTCAGTTGGTAGAGCAATGGATTGAAAATCCATGTGTCGGCGGTTCGATTCCGTCTCCAGGCACCAGTGAAACCCCCATGCCCACTAGGTTTGGGGGTTTTCGCGTGTGGGGGATGCTGTCTCAAAGAGCCTGATTTCCTGCCTCAATTCTAACATTTAGAGGCGTGATTCCCTACAAAATCCCTACATCGGGTCGGACCCCAAACCCGCACCGGTGCTGACAAAAGGTAGCCCGGGTAGGGGTTCGCCGGAGCGTGGTCAGCGATGCCGGGAGGACCGGGGTGGTCCACCTAGATTCCGCTTTCCGTCACCTGGGGACCCCCGGGAGGGGTTTTCCTAGCTGGTCTGACTACATCTGCCAGAGGTACCGGGTGGTCGAACTACGAACCGGGGTCCGCTCCAGAGACGGGTTCGGGCTTTACCAGGAGGGGTGTAAAGGGAGCAAGACCAGGACCGTATGGGGATCGTGTTACTGGAAGGCAGCCGCCGCTCGTTTCCGATTGAACTCATCCGGGGATGCCAGCGAATGAGCGAGCAGCCGCCTCTTTATGGGTTCAGGCAGCAAGGCTAGTTCCTTCGGATGCCGACGCAGGAACCGTGGACCTGACAGCAGCCGTGCAAGCCCCTCAAGTTCTGTGGTGTTGAGGGACGCATCACTCCCAACGCTGATCAGATCAGCAACAGGGAACTCGACAAGCCTCTCTTCGACTTCACTCTCGTAGGCGGGGAACCCGGACCAGGGTCCCGCCCCGGAACCATACCAGCGAAGTAGAACGCGGATTCGATCCTCAGGCTTCGGATAGGTGTCCTGGAGCGCCTTCCCCACTCGCTCTTCATATTTCTCGTATTCCTCGGCTCCGACACCGCTTCCGAGAGCATCCCAGAGCGGTCGAACACAGGAGGGCATGGCGTCCATCCACCGCTTCCAGTCCGCCTGTGATTTCTTTTGGAGCAGTTCTTCTTCTTGGTATTCCTGGCGTGCCTTGGTCATCCCTCGGTCATCGAACCAGCGCAACCATGCCTCAGGGTTCTTGACGGGCGCATCGCTCTTCCACAACGAACACCGCATCAGCACTCCATGGTGGTTCGAGAACTCCACCACCAGCCTCCCCTTACGGTAAAGGCGGATGACGGGTGAGCCGAGGCAGCCGCAATACTCGTATGGGGCACCTTCCACTACCTGCGCCGCCGCCATCAACGCATTGAGGTCCGTGCGGTCTGTCGAAGAGAACAGCACCTTCGCATTCGGGACCGGCAGTTCAAGCACGATGATCTGGTCCGCCATCGCCATCATTGCGTCGAGTTCCGCCTGCTTGACGGGACGGGTGGATGACTCGCCTGCTACGACGAGAAGGGCGCTGCAAAGGAAGCTGCAAGCACAGAGCAGGGCGTTCTTCATGACCATGGCGTTTCCAGAGACGGGTTCGGGCTTCACCAGGAAGGGTAGTTAGCGTGTGGGATGATTGTCCGTCACGGAGTAGACCAGGGACACCCATCCTCTCCAGTCCGTGGTGGGGATCAAGCAGCCGCCGAGATTACGGAAGAGTCCAGCAAGCTCATCCTCCTTCCAGGCGTCCTCTGCCAGCAGCCGCAGTTCTTCCCGCAGTCCCAGTCCCACCGACTCTGACTCCATGGAGAAGAAGAGGCGCACCGTGCCCAACTCATCCTCAGCATCCAGGTTCCAGTCCTGGTGGAAGTAGGCACCCATCAGGAGGGCGAGGTTCGGGAAGCAGGCAGCAGCATGGCGGCTCTGGTGGTCGTGCCGGGCTTCCCTGAGGGACAGCCGATTTGCCCCGCCCCTGGCATCAGGGTCCGCAGCCTGCACCGGATCGTCTTCCCAGGCGCACTCGGGGCAGATGGCGAAGGTGCCGGGCGGCTGCTCATCAAGCGCAGGTTGCCCACAGCAGGGGCAGGGATGCTTCTCGACCAGGGACATGGAACCCAGTCTAAGCCCCGGCACGGGACGGTCGTGGGACATGGTTCCTGAAGGAAAGTTCCACAACGATGTTCCGGGTCCCCGTGGACTCAAAACAGGAGTTTTAACTCCTAATTGCCTGGGAGTGCGAGGTGGTTCCCTGGGTGCTTAGGTGCCCATTTGGGCGCTTCTGACACAGGTAAAAGAGCTTGTGTTGTATGGCGAAGTCCTCGATTTGGGTTGGACACACCCTGCCGTGGACGAGAGCAGCCGAGGTGTGTCCAGGGGTGCAGAGACGGGTTCGGAACGAGTGGTGGTAATTCGTAATGTCAGAGGGCGTGTCGCTCCTGACGAGTCCATCCACCACCTGTCAGGAGAACCCATGACAACCGAACCGAACCGCCGCGCCCCAAACCGGGGCACCTGTCGTCCCCGCCGCACGAACCCCTACCAGGGCGTTCCCATGCCCGTCCCGCTGGATGGGTGGAACCTTCGTGCCGCTGACATCTTCCGTGCCGCGCCCCTGGCGTCTCTCCTGTCCAGGAACGCCCGGTGGTTGCAGGCGCGTCCCCGCACTTCGGAAGTCATCGAAGCGACTCTCTTCCCCGAATACACCCTGGGCGGCATGGACCATGACGAGGTTCGTGCCCAGTTGAACTGCGCCCTCTTCGATGCGGGGTATGAACCCGACGACGAGGCGTCCAGCAACCCCACCTGGTTCTGGACCGAAGGCAACTGACCGCTGGGGCGGGGTGCTTCCGTGCCTGTTCCTCGTGAGGGGTCCGGGTGCGCCCCGCCTCCCTGGATGGAGACTGTGTATGACCGCTGGATACGATTCCCACTACCGACGCTATGACCGCATCTACCATGCCTTCCTGAAGGGCGGCGTGCCCCTGGCGGGGTTGCTGGAGGGCACCAAGCAGATCTTCCACAACAGCGCCCCGGAGAGCCTCTTGCTTGATCTCCGCTATCTGGAAGCCGCCATGGACGCCGGGGCGAATGTGGGCGCCATCACGCATCAGAAGGACCTGCCTGGCATCAACCCGCTGGGGTTCTGGGACCTGGATATTGATGGTCCCGACCATGGACTGGATCTGTCCCCGTTCACCTTCCGGGTGCGGCGGCAGGGTGAGACGATCCGCGCCCACTACTGGGCACGCCTGCCCGACCCCACGGTGCCCCTGGAAACCTCCTACAAGGGCAAGGACTACGACCTCTGCACCTGGAACACGGTCATGCCGGGTTCGGTCCATGGCAGCGGCACCGTCTACGAACTCGAATACCTGGAGGGTGGGGAGTGGGTGCCCTGGGATGGAGAGGCGTTCACCTTGGACATGCTCCCGGTGGTAGACCCGGAAGCGTATCGGGCACAGGAGAACCTGCGGGTGCCCACGACTCCCGGCAAGGTCCAACCCCTCCGAACGAAGCCCAAGAAGGCGAAGAAGCTGGTGGTGTGGGTTGCCGCCACGGGCAGCGAGACGACCCGCATCAAGATGGCGAGGAACTACCTCCGCTACTACGCCTGGAAGTCCGTGTCGGGGAAGAACGGGCACGACACCCTCATGGTCGCTGTGACGAACCTGCGCCTCTTCCATCGCCTGGAGCGGACCCTGGCGCTGAAGATGATCCAGGAACACTTCAACCCGCGCTGCGTGGACCAGCAGGGGAACCCGTGTCCCTGGTCGGATGCGGAGATCGCCCACAAATGGGAGCAGGCGGGGAAGCCCGGTGCCTACCCCACCCTGGGCGTGAAGCACCCCAGGGCACGGGCGAAGGAAGCGCGGATCATGCTAGAGGGTGAGGTGGCGGAGTTCCTCGGGCAGTTCACCCAGGAGGGCGGCAGGGCAAACCCTACGGACTTGCGCCTCGCCTTCATCGCCCAGCGCGGCGGGGAGGTCGTGGACGAAACGCGCTTTGGTCGTGCCGTGTCCCAGGTGACGGGCATCCGCACCACCACGCCTAACGGCAAGCGGGTCTACCAGGGCTTCTCGCTCACAGAGGCAATCCTACGCTTTATGAGAAAGACTGTTGAGGCAGCTTAGCCAAGGAAAGATAAGTTCCTATTCATCAACCATTTTTTATGATGCGGTTGTTGCTTGCGAGTATGTTACATCGACGAGTAAATTGATTACAGTTGGTAGGTTAATTGTCTTGGTAATCGAATAGCATCCCCATGGGCGATCGCTTTAAAATGTTTGATTGTTGGGCAAAGTCCAAGATGGTTGATGGAATTTCCAGAAGTTTTGGTCCTGGCAGAAGGGCGGCTGCGATTAACGGAGCCAGTGCCCAAATCGGTTGTCCAGTTGCTGCGGCGGCAACCGCTACTGTTCCATTAACTAGCCAAGAGGAAATTCCATCCTTTGCGAATTTCCATTTTGCTTGGCTTAATTCATCAATAGCCCTTTGATGCTTAGCCATCGCATCATGAAAATTATCGAACACTTGATCTGTTGAAGCTTTAAAATTTAATGGATCTATCTCAATAATGCCCGTGATACCACGACTAAGCATTTGACGAATTTCTTCGGTAGCTCCACTTCTTCTTAATTCAATCAATGCCTCTGGCGGAATCTTGCCTATCCATCGTGTCTCAAATTCGGACATTGATTGGAGCGCTCTATAAATATGCAAATCAACTGTCCCAAGAGATTTGCTTGCTTGTTCTGAGTCGTATTCTAGTTTCCAGTTAAAATATTTCCAAGAAGTTGGTGCATCAATAATTGGCACACCGTTTAATTGTGTTGATTTAAAAATGAGCTCGTTGCTTACAGCCATTCTACCCATTGAAAGAGAGGCAACCAACAAGCCGGGTGAAAGTTTTTTCATGATTTCAATATTATCAAGCATGGATTTATTGATTTGTTCCGAGAGAGATCCCTTAAAGTCGACATCAAATAGAACTCGCTCCCTGTCTACAATTCGAGCCTCGACTTGCTCGACGGTTTTTAGCTCATCTGCAAATTCCATCATTTCTTGGAAGGATGTAAATGATCTTCCAAAAATTTTACTCCCGTGAATGATTGCATCATTTTCCCCAAGTTTGGTGAAGAATTCCTTTTCTCGATTGTCAAATGAAGCTCGATCAGGATAAATGGCAAGTATGGGTGGGTATATTGGTTCAAGGGCTAAATTTTTGTATTTCAACACATTTAATGCATGTTTGATGCAGTAATAAGTCCGTTGTTTTGGTGTCCAATGATTAAACATCGTTAAAGATCTAATAAAAGGGCAAGGCAATATTAATGTGTCAATGTAGATACTGCATTTTGAGGCAATATTCTCACTATTGCTTGGAAACAGATCTCCACCAAAAACGCCTTTTGTATATTTTGTTATATTTTGGAGGTGGTAGAGGGTGACTTCCTCCATGCTTGACCAAAATTCTTTTAATAATTCTAAAAATTCCGGAAGAATTTTGTCTAAACTGGCAACCCTTTCTTCACTTTGTGCGTAAAATGTCGCTATGTCATGAGGAGTTACACCCTTTTCCACCATGATTTTATAAAATTCACCAAAATTCACATCTAGAACATGAAAATAAGAACCTTGAATATCTAATAATGGAATTCTTCGTGTCATTTCATCTCGATCATGTAAATGCTCCACAGCCAGAGCTGCTGCACGAACTGAGGAATCAACCGTACTCAGATCAATAGATCCATCGGCGGCATACTTAACCTTTTTCAGGCTATCTATAAGGTTTAGTCCCTCTTGCACTTTGAATTTTCCAGCCTCGATTTGCTTTTTTAATATTTCAAGCCTTCTTCTTAATCTTGTTTCATACAGTTCCTGCTCATCTCTTGATTCATGCATGTTCATGTCCTTGTGAGAATAGACCTCGAAACTCCTCGGTTGGAATATCAGCCATCGTCACAGCTTGAGGCAGGCGATTCAACATACGGGCAACGATCACATGGGTTCCCTCGAATCGAGAGTGTGTGAAATGTTGAAGAACTCCGGTTTACGCCACTCCACAGCGCCTACCGGGGCAATGTCATCACGCTATGCCGTTGCCAAGGAACCACTCCAGAAGCCCCGTAAGGCGATCCCGGGACTCAGGCGGGGCATCCCCACTACCTGGGTCATGGAAGGCGTGAGAAGCCCCTACACCGCAGCGGCGGGAGAGTTTGGTGACGGGGTGAGCCCGAGGAGGCGTCCCAACCCTTCCTGGGCATCACGCCGGGCATCGAGGGTCTGCTCGATGTATCCCCACAGGGTCTTGTAGTCCTTGTGCCCCATCATCGTCTGAAGCTCAGGGAGTGGCGTCCCGGCGGCGGCGTGAAGACTGGCGAAGGATGCCCTCAGGCGATGGGGCGTCAGGTGAGGGAGTTGAAGCTGCTTGGTGACTGCCATGAGGGGCTTCCTCAGGAACCCGGGGCAGTGCTGCTTGCCGTTTCGGGCAGGGAAGACCAAGCCGCTGAGGGTGCCCTTGGGCAGGGTGGACAGGGCTTCCCACACCCAGGAGGGGATGGGCAGCACCCGCGCCTCCTTGCCTTTCGCGCGTCCCACGGTGTAGGTCCGCTGCTCCAGGTCCAACCAGTCCCAGCGCATCCCGGCGACCTCGCTGGAGCGCAGTCCCAACCCCAGCATGACGCGGACCATCACCCGCACCTGGGGGTTCTTCGTGGCGTGGTCGAAGGCGGCGAGGAAGTCCGACACACGACTGGCGGGGACGGTGGGGCGGGGCTTCCGCTGCACCCTCAGCAACTCCACCTTGAGGGCTTTTCGCAGTCGTCCGCGCTTCACGGCGAAGTTGAGGAGGGTCCGCAGGGAGATGAGGACATTGTTCGTGAAGACCGGGGACCGCCCCGCCACCAGGAGGTCGTTCCTCAAGCGGTCTACTGCGGCGGCATCGATGCGATCCACCGGGGTCTTCCCGAGGCGGGGTGCGATCCACACGCGCCAGTGCGCCGTGGCGGAGGTGATGTAGCGGGGACTCGCTGAAGGGGTCTTGGATGCCAGGAACTCCCGGTGGACTTCCTCCAGCAGCAGGGTTCGGCGGGTGTCCTTGAGGGCGAGCTTGCCTCGGGCGATGTCCAGGCGAAGCTGACTCAGGAACAGGGCGGCGGTCTTCAGGTCCGTGGTCTTGGTCGATCCCTGGTAGCGGACCGCATCGACCACGATGTCGTAGTGCCAGACGGACCCGCCCCGCTGGGTGAGTCCTGGGGTCTTGCTGCGTGCCATGGCGTCCTCCGAGATGGAGGCGCTTCGAGACAGCGGAGGGGCGATTCCCTACATTTCCCCTACATGGGGCGAAAGTGCTAGGTGCGGAATCTATGACCACAGTCGCAAGTGTTGCAACCGGATATCCTGGTCCTTCCCGCCTGGGTAGCTCAGTTGGTAGAGCAATGGATTGAAAATCCATGTGTCGGCGGTTCGATTCCGTCTCCAGGCACCAAAATCAAGGCCCCCGCATGGGGGCCTTGATTTTGGCGGAGACGGAATCGAAATCACAGGGCGGTTGGGCTGCGTCCTGACCGAGTCGGGCGCATGCGTCCGGCGAGGGAAGCGGCCCTAGCGCCCGTGCGGCCCGGGGGAGGCGCGCAGCGCCGGAGGAGGGGATTCCGTCTCCAGGCACCAAAACCAAGGCCCCCAACCGGGGGCCTTGGTTCGTGAACGCGCGAAAGGTTCCTATTCCGCCCCCGCCGGCCGGTAGTCGTCGGCCAGGGTGACGGGGACCTTCTGCTTGACCTCGTTCTGGATCTGGTCGCTGAGGGTCTGCATGTGCTGCTGGCGCCAGAGTTCGGGCAACTGGGACTTGACCGTCTCGAAGGGGGGGATGCCCTGCGCGCGGCCCTGGGCCTTGAGGGCCTCGACGCGTTCCTTGTAGAAGGCCTGGAGCTGCTCATCGGTGGGGTTCATGCCCGCCATGCGCTTCTTCATCAGGGCCTGGAAGTAGACGTTGGCCTGCTGCTGCTCCAGCTGACGCTTCACGGAGGGATCCTGGTCGAGTCCCGTCTGCGCCGCGTAGGTGGTGATGGCCCGCGACATGGCGATGCGCTGGGCGAGCTGGGCCCGGTCGTTGCGGGCGGCGGCGTCCGTCAGGAAGGCCTGGGCCTCCTTGGGATCCGGGGACAGGCTCTTCACGATGTCCTGGAACTCGGCTTCGGTGAGCTTGCTCCCGCCGATGTTGGCGATGACGCGGCTGGAATCCGGCTTGACGGCCTTGCCGCAGCCCAGGGCGAGGGCGAGGAAAAGGGCCGGCATCGCGATCAGGCCGGCTCGATGGGTCATCTTGGACATGGAACCCCCAACAAAGGCATCAAAGCATCCAGAATGACAGGTCCGGGAGGATCGCATGAGCCGAATTGATGACCTGAAGGGCCTAGATCTGGCGGTCTACAGCGCCACCTGGTGCCCGGATTGTCGTCGCCTGGAGACCTGGCTGACGGGTCAGGGTGTGGCCCACCGGAAGGTGGACATCGAGACCGTGCCAGGTGCGGCGGAAAAACTCGAGACGGAAACCGGGAAACGGGCCATCCCGTTCGTTCTGGTGAACGGGGAGCGCTGGGTCCGGGGCTATCACAAGGAATTGCCCCAGCGGCTGGACGGGGATCTGCTGGTGGCGGAGCTGCTGGCCGCTGGGAAGTAAGTCGCCCCGGACACGCGCCGTGATGCTCACCGGTGCGGGGGCCCCGCTCGGGACAGGCCGTGGGGCCTGTCCGCTCGCGACCCGCATCCGGTTCGCGGGTCCGGGGCTATCACAAGGAATTGCCCCAGCGGCTGGACGGGGATCTGCTGGTGGCGGAGCTGCTGGCGGCTGGGAAGTAGCGCCATGCCGCGGGCCTGCCTGAATCCATCCGGGCAAGGGCTGCTCTGTTCCCTGGCCTGGGGGGGGTGGTTCGTGGCACTCTAGGAGGTTCTCCGGGAGCCGCCAGTGGCCAGTATTTTCTCCAGCCAGTTCTGGTCCAACATCTTCAATTCGGACCTCGCCATCGACCTTGGCACGGCGTCGACCCTGATCCATACGAAGCAGGCGGGCCGCATCGTCATCTACGAACCCTCCATCGTGGCCGTGAACACGGTCACCCATGACGTGGAGGCCGTGGGCGACGAGGCCAAGCAGCTGCTGGGCCGCGCCCCCCAGGGCGTCCGGACCATCCGGCCCATGAAGGACGGCATGATCTTCGAGGTGGATGCCGCCGAGAAGATGCTGGCCCAGTTCATCTCCAAGGCCCGGCCCAACCGCGGCATCGCCCGCACCCGCATCGTGGTGAGCGTGCCGCCCCGGGCCCACCAGGTGGCCCGCCGGGCCGTGAAGCAGGTCTGCTACGACGCCAAGGCCGGCGAGGTCTTCATCGTGGACCAGACCATGGTGGCCGCCATCGGCGCGGGTCTGGCCATCAACGAGAAGCGCGGCTGCATGATCGTCGACATCGGCGGCGGCACCACGGACGTGGCCGTCATCAGCTACAACGGCAAGGTGTTCTCGGATTCCATCCTCATCGCCGGCGACGAGATGGACGAGGCGGTGATCAAGTACATCCGCGAGAAGTACAACGTGCTCATCTCCGAGGCCTCGGCCGAGGAGGTGAAGTGGACGCTGGGTTCGGCCTTCCCCTCCGAGCTGACCCGCACCATGGAGGTGAGCGGCCGGGATCAGTTCGAGGGCCTGCCCAAGACCCTGACGCTCAACGACGCGGAGATCCGTGAGGCGCTGGCCGAGCCCATCAACGCCATCATCGACCTGGTCCGCAAGGCGCTGAACGAGACCCCGCCCCAGCTGGCGGCGGACCTCATCGACCGCGGCATCTGCCTCACGGGCGGCGGCTCGCTGATCCAGGGCCTCGACGAGCGGCTGCGTAAGGAGACCCACCTGCCGGTCTTCCGCGCCGAGGATCCCCAGACCGCCGTGGTGCGGGGAACCGCGCTCCTGCTGGAGAACATCCCGCTCCTGCGCCGCATCCAGATCCTCGACTAGCTGGCGGGAGGTTCGACAGATGGCCCTCCGCGCAGCCAAGTGGGGATGGAGCCGCACGGGCTGGCAGCGCCTGCTCGTCCTCCTCCTGTGGCTGAGCCACGGAACCTGGGTCCTGCTGGGCCCGCATCCTAGTCGGCACTGGGCGCGCGCGGCCGATGTCCTCTCGAAGCCGGGCCAGGGCCTGGCGTCCCGGTGGGCGCAGTGGCGGGCGGCCCGGCGGGTGTCGGCCCGCAGCTTCGCGGAGACCCAGGCCGAGAACGAACGGCTGCGCGCCGAGTTGGCACAGCTGCGGACCCAGTCGGCGCAGGAGGCGCCCCGGCTGATGGAAGCGGACGAAGCCGTGCGGCTCCTGGGGCTGAAGCGGCAGGTTCCCCTGGATCTGAAGGGCGCGCGGGTGATCTTCAGCACGCGGCCCGCCGCCTTCGGGGGCCTCATTCTCGACCGGGGCCAGGACCTGGGCCTGGTGGCCGACCAGGGCGTGCTGGTGCCCGAGGGCATCGTGGGCCGGCTCTGGTCCGTGGGGCCCACCCAATCGAAGATCCTGCCGGCGGACGCGCCGAACGCCTCCGTGGCCGTCATGCTCATGCGCAGCCGCGCGACGGGCGTGCTCCAGGGCCTGGGGTCCGGGCGCGCCCTGATCCGCTACATCAGCAACCAGGAGGTGGTGCAGGTGGGCGAAGCCGTCCTCACGTCAGGTCTGGACCGCGTGTTTCCCCGGGGCCTCCTTGTGGGCTACGTGGCCGAGGTGGCGCCCGGCGACCTGGAGCTGAAGGTGCAGGTGAACTTGTCGGCGCCCCTGGACCGGATCTCCACCGTGTTGCTGCTGCCCGCCCAGCCGCCGCTGGAAGTGCAGTCGCCCTTCGTGGCGCCGGAACAGAAGCCGCAGCGCAAGCGGGGGACGCCATGAGGATCCCGGCTCCATCCGCCATGCGGCAGAACCTCCTGTGCGCGGTCGCCCTGGGCCTGGTGTTCCTCTGCGCTCCCTTCCCGCGGCTCCAGGCCGTGGTGCATGTCCTGCTGGTGCTGGCCCTGGCGCCCCGGGCGGGCTCTCCCCTGACGGGCGTGCTCTGGGCCGCGGCCGCCGGCTGGGCCTTCGAGGGGTCCCTGCGGCTCTATCCGCACCTGGGCGGGACGGCCTGGGCGGACATGACCCTGACCCTGGCGGCCGGCTGGATGGCGGGCCGCTGGCCGCTGGAGGGCCTGAAGGGCTGGCTGGCGCGGCTGGCGTGCCTGGTCGTCGCGCACACCCTGCTGGTCCACGCGGCCGTCCGCCTGGCCGCGGGCCCGCACGCCTGGGGCCCAGGGTGGTTCTGGGCCCTGCTCAGCCTGCCCCTCTGGGGCTGGGCGACCTGGCGCCTGCTGTACTCCGGGCCTTCTCCCCGGTTGGGCTGATGGACCCCCGGCAGCGTCCCCTCCTCCACCGCCGCCTCGGGGTGTTCAAGGGCCTGGCCTGGAGCCTGGTGGCCCTGCTGGTGCTGATCTACGCCTGGCTCCAGATCGTCCGGCATGGTGAGTTCAAGCAGCTGGCCATGCAGCAGGCCGTGAAGATCCGCCCCATCGCCGCGCCGCGGGGTCTTGTGCTGGACCGCAACGGCTACCGCCTCGTGGACAACCGCCGCGCGCTGCATCTCGTCATCCAGCGGGAGGATCTTCCCACCCGGCCGGAGGTGGTGCAGAGCCTGGCCCAGGCCCTGGAGCTGGATCCGGCGGGGCTGATGCGAAAGATCCAGAGCTACCGCCTGGCCGGGAAGGGCCGCCCCCTGGTGCTGAAGGAGAACCTGGACGATGCGGGCATCGCCCAGGCGGAGCGGGTCCGGGCCCGCTTCCCCTTCCTCAGCGTGGACGTGGCGCCGCGGCGCGTGTATCTCGGCGACGAGCTGGCGGGTCACGTGCTGGGCTATGTGGGCGAGGTGGACGAGCCGATGATGAAGGCCAATCCCGACGTCTTCCGGCTGGGCGAGACCATCGGCAAGGAGGGCTTCGAGGCCAGCGGCAATGACAAGCTCAAGGGAGTGGACGGCCAGCGGCGCATCCTCGTGGACCAGCTCGGCACGGAAGTCGCCCACTTCGGCCAGACCGACGCCGTCGCGGGCCGCAGCCTCTACCTCACCCTGGACGCGGGCCTCCAGAAGGTCATGCAGGACGCCTACGGCGAGGAGGCCGGTGCGGCCGTGGTGCTCGACCTCCGCGACGGCGGCATCCTGGCCATGTACTCCAGCCCCTCGTACGATCCGAACCTCTTCCTCAACCGCCTCAGCCAGGAAATGGTGGACCGCTACCTGAACAACCCCGCGCGCCCCATGATCAACCGGGCCATCCAGGGCATCTACGCGCCGGGCTCCACCTTCAAGCTGCTGGTGGCCCTGGCGGGCCTGGAGAAGGGCGTCATCACCCCCCAGACCGTCATCTACTGCGCCGGGAAGAAGAACTTCTACGGCCGCGACTTCCGCTGCGACAAGCCCACGGGCCACGGGGGCCTGAACCTGGTGCAGGCCATCGCCCAGAGCTGCGACGTCTACTTCTACGAGGTGGCCTCCCGGCTGGACGTGGACGACATCTACGCCACGGCTGAGAAGTACGGCCTGACCGAGCGCACGGGCATCGACCTGCCCCGGGAGAAGCGCACCCGCATCCCGAGCCGCGCCTGGAAGCGCAAGGCCGTGCCCAAGGATCCCAAGTGGTATGCCGGCGAGACCATCAGCGTGGGCATCGGCCAGGGGGCCGTGGGCGTCACGCCCATCGGCCTGGCGAGGTTCTACGCCACGCTGGCCACGCGGGGGAAGGTGCTCACGCCCCACCTGTTCTACGGCTTCCGCAGCGACCAGACCAACACCCTGGAGCCCGCGTCGGTCGCGCCGCCCAAGGACACACCACTGGACCCCCGCAACTGGACGGTCCTGGATGAGGGCCTGTACGAAGTGGTCCAGAGCGGAACGGCCGCGGCCAACCCCTTCATCCGGGAGATGGCGCGGGAAGCCCCCTTCGTGGGCAAGACCGGCACGGCCCAGGTGGCCACCTTCGTGGACAAGAGCCACTACGCCCGCCAGGCCAAGCACCTGAAGGACCACGCCCTCTTCGCGGGCTACGCGCCCCACGACAAGCCGCAGATCGCCTTCGCCGTGGTGGTGGAGAACGCGGGCTTCGGCTCCACCGCCGCCGCGCCCATCGCGGCGAAGCTCGTGAAGTACTGGTTCGTGGATCGCGTGAAGAACCCCATTCCGCCGCCCAGGGGCCGCATGGTGGATCCCTTCGCGCCTCCCGCGGAGGCGGCGGAATGAAGGATCGCGTCCGAGCCCTGGATTCCCGGCTGCTGTGGGTCATCCTCGCCCTCATGGCCCTGGGCACGCTGACCCTCTATTCCGCGGGCCGGAACACGCCCCAGGCCACCATCTGGCTCAAGCAGACCCTCTGGAACCTCATGGGGCTGGCGCTGATGCTCCTGCTCGCGAACACGAACCCGCGCCGCGTCCTCCGCTACAGCTTCCCCGCCTACCTGCTGGGCCTGGCGGCCCTGATGGCGGTGCTGGTGGTGGGCAAGAAGATCGGCGGCGCCACCCGCTGGTTCGTGGTGGCCGGCCAGACCTTCCAGCCCTCGGAGCTCATGAAGTGGGTGACGCTGCTCTACGTGTCCCAGCGCCTGGGCTCGCGACCCGCGGACAGCATCGGCCGCCTGGAGCTGCTGGGGGCCGTGGGCCTCGTGGCGTTCCCCATGCTGCTCGTCCAGCGCCAGCCCGATCTCGGCATGGCTCTGAGTTTCCTGCCCATCCTGCTGATCATCCCCCTCATGAAAGGGCTGCGGATGCGCTGGGTGGTCGCGCTGGTCCTGCTGGTCACCGTCGGCGGCTTCGGCGCCTGGAAGTTCGCCCTCAAGCCCTACCAGAAGCAGCGGGTGATGATCTTCCTGGATCCCTCCAGCGACCTCCAGGGCAAGGGCTACCAGGTGAACCAGAGCCGCATCGCCATCGGCGCGGGCGGCCTCATCGGGAAGGGCTTCACCAGCGGATCCCAGACTCAGCTGAATTTCCTCCCCGTGAAGACCACGGACTTCGCCTTCAGCGTGTGGGCGGAGGAGCGGGGCTTCTTGGGCGTGCTGCTGGCCCTGGGCCTCTTCGGCCTCCTGCTCAGTCGCATCCTCGACGCCGCCAAGGCCGCCCATACCACCGCCGAGGCCTACTTCTGCGCCGGGGCGACGGGCATCTTCGCCCTGCACCTGCTGGTGAACGTGGGCATGGTGGCGGGGGCCCTGCCGAACAAGGGCATGGTGCTGCCCTTCTTCAGCGCCGGGGGCAGCAGCACCCTCAGCTTCTTCCTCGCCCTGGGGCTCATCATGGGCATCCTGTACCGGTCGAAGGTGAAGTGATGGATCTCCGGACCCGCATGAAGCAGCTGGCCGACCAGGTGCGGCAGCACCGCCACCGGTACTACGTGCTGGACCAGCCCACCGTCTCCGACGCGGAGTACGACACTCTGGAGCGGGAGCTGCGCGGTCTGGAGGCCGCCCACCCGGAGCTGGCCGATCCCAACAGCCCCACCCTGCGCGTGGGGGCGCCGCCCATCGACGCCTTCCAGAAGCGCCGCCACGCCGTGCCCATGCTGAGCCTCGACAATGCCTACTCCGAGGCCGAGCTGCGGGAGTGGGAGGTCAAGTGGCGCAAGCTTGCCCCGGAGGCCGAACCCCGCTACGCCGCGGAACTGAAGGTGGACGGTCTGTCGCTTTCCCTGCGCTACGAGCGCCGCGAGCTGGTGGAGGCCCTCACCCGCGGCGATGGCGAGACCGGCGAGCTGGTAACGGAGAACGCGCGGACCATCGCCGACATCCCCATGCGGCTGCCCGGGGACGCTCCAGACACGCTCACCGTGCGCGGCGAGGTGTTCCTGTCCCGCAAACGCTGGGAGGAGCTGAACCGCCAGCGGGACGCCCGGGGCGAGGCCCGCTTCGCCAACCCTCGCAACGCCGCCAGCGGCACCATGAAGCTGCTGGACAGCCGGGAGGTGGCCGCTCGCGGGCTGTCCTTCCTGCCCTGGCAGGCGCTCTGGGACGGCGGCCCGGCGGAAGATCACGCCCGGTCCATGGTCCACCTGGGCGCCTGGGGCTTCGGGGTCATGCCCGCCCATGCCACCGGGGACCTGGAGGCCATGCTGGCCTTCATCTCCACCCAGGCCGAGGCTCGCCTGAAGCTCCCGTTCGACACGGATGGGGTGGTGATCAAGGCGCTCGATGCCGACCTCCAGCAGCGGCTGGGCGCCACGGACCGCGTGCCGCGCTGGGCCATCGCCTTCAAGTACCCCGCCACGCAGGTGACCACCACGGTGCTGGGCATCACCTGGCAGGTGGGCCGCACGGGCAAGCTCACGCCGGTGGCGGAGCTGGAGGCCGTGGAGGTGGCGGGCTCCACCGTGCGCCGGGCCACGCTCCACAACGCCGACGAGCTGGCGCGCCTGGGCCTGCGCGTGGGCCACCGCGTGTTCATCGAGAAGGGCGGGGAGGTCATCCCCAAGGTGGTGGCCCTGGTGCCCGGCGAGGAAGACCGCGACCTGCCGGTGCCGGAGATCCCTCCCGTCTGTCCCGTGTGCGGCGGCGAGGTGGGCAAGGCCGACGATGCCGAGGTGGCCATCCGCTGCCTCAACCCCGAGTGCCCCGCCAAGCTGGTGGCGCGCATGCTCCACTTCGGCGGCCGCGCCGCCCTGGACATCGAGGGGCTGGGCGAGGCCCTGGTGGAACAGCTGGTAGCATCGGGCCGCTTCGAGCAGCCCTGGGAGATCTTTACCCTGCTGGGCGAGCCCCTGCTGGGTCTCGCGTACCTGTCGAACCTGGAGCGCATGGCGGAGAAATCCGCCCAGAACCTCATGGACGCCCTGGCGGCGGCCCGCACGAAGCCCCTGTCCCGGTGGCTCCACGCCCTGGGCATCCCGATGGTGGGCGCCCGCACCGCGGAGTTGCTGGCGGAAGCCTATCCATCGCTGGAGGCGCTGTGGACCGCCGAAGAGGCGCGCCTCCAGACCGTGGAGGAGGTGGGCCCCAAGGTGGCCGCCGCCCTGCGCGCCTTTGCGGCCCTGCATCCGGACCTGCCTGCGCGGCTGTCCGCCCTGGGCATCCATCCCGCCCCGCCGGAGGCCCGCGACCGGGGCGGGCTGCCGCTTGCGGGTGAGGTAGCCGTGGTCACCGGCACCCTGCCCACGCTCTCCCGGGAGGAGGCTGAGGCGCTGCTGAAGCGCCTGGGCGCGAAGGTCACGGGCAGCGTCAGCGCCAAGACCACGGTGTTGGTGGCCGGGGAGAAGGCCGGCTCCAAGCTGGCCAAGGCCGAGACCCTGGGTATTCCCGTGCGGGACGAGGGCTGGCTGCTGGGGCAGGGGGGCTGAAAAGGCCTGGACGGCGTGTCGGGGATCGTCCGATGATCGGGGCCGAATTCTTGGAAAGTTCCGTGCTGACGCGTCTCGGGAAATTCGACATCCTCCGCCTGCTGGCTCAGGGAAGCATGGGCGACGTCTACGTGGGCCGCGATCCCATCATCGGCCGGGAGGTGGCCATCAAGGTCATCCAGGCCTCGGCGGCCGCGGGGCCCGAGGCGCGCGAGCGATTCGCCCGGGAGGCCCGGGCCGCCGGGACGCTGAACCACCCGAACATCGTCACCATCCATGAGATGGGGGAGGAGCAGGGGGTGCTCTACCTCGCCATGGAGCTGGTGAAGGGCGAAGACCTGGCAACGCTCATCCGGGCGGGCACCCTCTCGCCGCGGGACACCCTCAAGGTGCTGGCCCAGGTCTGCGACGGGCTGGCGGTGGCCCACCAGCACCAGGTGCTGCACCGGGACATCAAGCCGTCCAACATCCGGGTGGTGTGGGACGGGAAGGCCCTCCAGGCCAAGGTCCTGGATTTCGGGGTGGCCAAGATCTTCAACACCGACACCACGGATGAGGGCATCGTCTTCGGCACCGTGACCTACATGGCGCCGGAGTACCTCCAGGGGGGTCGTCCGGATGCCCGCAGCGACCTGTTCGCCGTGGGGGTGGTCCTCTACGAGACGCTGACGGGCATTCCCCCCTTCGACGGGCCCAATCCCGGCGCCGTGATCTACCGCCTGCTGCACGAGCCTCCGCCCCCGCTGCTGCCCACGGCCTTCCACGGCATCAGCCACGACGTCCAGAGCCTCCTGGGCAGCGCCTTGGCCAAGGATCCGGCGCACCGGTTCCAGAGCGCCGAAGCCCTGGCGGCGGCCCTGAGGGCTGCCAAGGATCCGAACTGGCGCTGGAACCCGGAATACCTCCACGCCGGTCCCCTGCTGCCCCGAGTGGCCTCGGCCCCGTTCCCAGCGGCTCCCGCGCCTCGGCCCGCGAGAGCCCAGGAGGCCACGGCGCCGAGGGAACTCCCCGCCTCCGCCGCCTCACCCGGGCGCTCCCGGGACACGCCCCCCGCCAGGCTCCCGTCCCCCGCTTCGGGGCCCCGACGGGTCGCCAAGGTCGGTGGGGTCGCGCCGGTTCCGGACCCCGAGGAGGAGGTTCCGCTCGAAAAGCGTCCCGCGGGCCAGGCGGAAGTCCGGAAGGACGTCCTGGAAACCACACGGCGCCAGCTGCTCCAGGCCCTCGCCATCGATCCGGGCAATGCGAAGGCCCACGCCATGCTGCTGGTCACGCTCTACCGCCTGGGCTGGCGGGAAGCCATGATGCAGAGCCTGCGCCACGCCCGGGACGGCGGCATCCCGGCCGCGCTCCTGAAGGCGGTCCCCCGCTGCGCCCAGCTCGTGGATGAGGAGGCCGCCGCCTGCCACCTCCCCCTGGAGCTACACCAGGAGTTCATGGCCTACCTGGGGGATTAGCGCTCCCAGCGTTCTTGACGTTCCTAGCGCTCCTGACGTCCCTAGCGCTCCTGGATCTCCAGGATCCGCCAGTCGTCGCCGGCCTTCCGCCAGCGCAGGCCGAAGGAGCGGCGCGTGGCGTCCCGGGGCAGGAGGCCGCCTTGGCGGCACGTGATGAGGAGGTCCACCTCCTGGAAGGCCTCGTTCCCCCGCACGGTGAGGTCGTTGCGCAGCACGGTCACGCCCACCTTGTCCTGCCTCAGGAGGCCCAGGAGGAACAGCCGGGCGCCACCCTTGTCCATGCCTTCGGGACCACGGAAGGCCGCGTCCAGGGGGCCCACGGCGGCCGCCGCGTCCCCGTCCTCCACGGCGGCGCGGCAGGATTCGAAGGCCTTCCGGATCCGGTCCTCGGGCTTGTCGGATCGACAAGCCAGGAGGATCGCCAGCATAGAAACCAAAGCGATGCTTTTCCTCATGGACGCTCACCTTCACACTGGTGGACCAGGAAGGATGGTCCCATGAATCCCCAAGGCCGTTTCGACACCCGCTGCATCCACGCCGGCCAGAGCCCGGATCCCACCAGCGGCGCCATCATGACGCCGGTCTTCTTCACCAGCACCTACGTGCAGGAGGGCCTGGGCCAGAACAAGGGCTTCGACTATGCCCGCGTGCGCAACCCCACCCGCGACGCCCTGGAGGCGAATCTGGCGGCCCTCGAGGGCGGCGCCCACGGCATGGCCTTCGGCTCGGGCATGGCGGCGGTGCAGGCCATCTTCGAGCAGCTCTCCAGCGGCGACCACGTGGTGCTGGGCGACAACGTCTACGGCGGCACCTTCCGCCTGCTGGACAAGGTGATGACCCGCTTCGGCCTCACCTACACCCAGGTGGACACCGGCGACCTGGCGGCCTTCAAGGCGGCGCTGCGTCCCAACACGAAGCTCGTGATGCTGGAGACGCCCACCAACCCCATGCTGGGCCTCACGGACATCCCCGGCGTGCGCCGCGTGATGACGGAAGCCGGTTGCACGGCCGTGCTGGCCGTGGACAACACCTTCGCCACGCCCTACAACCAGCGCCCCTTGGAGCTGGGGGCCGACCTGGTCTTCCACTCCACCACCAAGTACTTGAACGGCCACAGCGACTCCATCGGCGGCGTCGCCATCACCAGCCGCGACGACATCGCCGAGGGCCTGCGCTTCCACCAGAAGGCCGCCGGCGGCATCCTCTCGCCCATGGAATCCTGGCTCATCCTGCGAGGCACCAAGACGCTGCACCTGCGCATGGAGCGCCACAACCAGAGCGCCCTCCAGATCGCCCGCTGGCTGGAGACCCGCAAGGACCTGAAGGCCGTCTACTACCCCGGCCTGGAATCCCACCCCCAGCACGCCCTCGCCAAGCAGCAGATGAAGGGCTTCTCGGGCATCGTCAGCTTCGACACCGGCGATGCCGAGCGCACCCGGCGCATGGCCTCCAGCTTCAAGGTGTTCTCCCTGGCCGAGAGCCTGGGCGGCGTGGAGAGCCTCGTCTGCCACCCGGCCAGCATGACCCACGGCAGCGTGCCCGAGGCGGACCGCCAGCGCCTCGGCATCAACGACAACCTCCTGCGCCTCAGCGTGGGCGTGGAGGACATCCAGGACCTCATCGAGGACCTGGAGCAGGTGCTGAAGGTCTGAATCGCGCCGACCCATCGGGGCGGCTGATTCACCGCGGTTAGCGGTTCTTCTTTTTGGGGGCCTAACCGAGTCCGTGGGCCTGGTAGAGCTCCGGGTAGCTGCGGGTCTCGGCGCGGTCGGGGGCGAGGCCCAGGCCCTCCATGGCGGCGCGGATGGCCTGGGGATCGCCCTCCAGCTCCAGGTAGCAGCCGAAGGGGGTCTCGTCGAGGCAGGCCTCCAGTTCCTCCCGCTCCCAGACGGCTCGCACCTTTTCCATGCGCAGCACGGGCGCGAAGCCCAGGGCGCGGAGGATGGCCTCTAGGGAGGCTCCGTCGTCGATGCCCGCCTCGTGCTCGGGGCGGATCTTGAGCATGGGGTCCGGCACCTTGGGGCCCTTCCAGGTCAGCCGGAAGGCCCCGGCGAAGCGTCGTGTCCGCAACGCCGAGCCCGCGGCCCGCAGCTCGCCATCCCGGTCCCAGAGCACGCTCACCTCCGCCTGGGCGGGAACGACCTCGCGGAAGCCCAGGGCCTCCAGCAGGGCGCGGTAGGGCCTCGTGGCCGGGATGCGCAGCTTGAGCTCGGTCTCCACGGCGGGTTTGTGCTTCATCGCGGCGCGCCTCCGATCAGGCATGATGGTGCTGTCTCTGCGGTCCCATCGTGATCCCACAACGGTACATCATCGCCACCCTCTTCATCGCCGCCATGCTGCTGCTCTTCGCGGTGGTGCAGGCGCCGCGTCCGGTGACCTCGGGCGGTGTGACGGTCACAGATGCACCGGCCGTCATGAGCCTCGGCGGCAGCGAGACCCTCGCCGAGCTCAGGCTGCAGGATGGCTGGGCGCCGCGCTTCCAGGGGGCCCTCGACCCAGACCAGTCCGAGCCCTGGCCCTTCGAAGGCGGCTTCGGCACGCCCTGGGAGCCGGCCTCGCCCTACCTGGGCGACCAGGGCCTGGCCCTGAACGGTCCCCAGGGACGGAGCGAGGTCGTCCTCTGGCGCGGTCTGGAATGGCGCCGGTACCGGTTCGACGCCCCCCTTGCCTCCGCCCGGCTGGATCCGGCCAAGGGCAACCGCCTGCTGGTCACCCTCCAGATGGGGGACGGTCGCTACGAGACGCGGCTGCTGGAGGTGCCCGAGGGCCGGGTGATCTGGTCCACGGAGTCGGGACCCTGGAGCCGGTTCAGCTGGGACGGAAAGGCCGTGCTGCTGGGCTTCTTCGAAAAGGCGGACCCCCGGGCGGAATCCCGCCTGCTGGTCGGCGTCCTGCCCCTGGAGACCGATCTGGGGGAATCCACCCTCGCCGCCTGGGACGAGGCGGGTCTTCCCGCTCCACCCCGGGGTCTGGCCACGAAGCCGGAAGCCCTGTCGGACGATGGTCGGGACCTGCCCGGGGCCCGCATCGAGCTGCCCTGGCACGCAGGGGACCGGCTCTGGTTCCCGCGGGCGGACCGCCTCTGGTACGGAGGCGTCCAGGGATGGGCCGCCTGGGTTCTGAAGGAGGGCCGGTGGCGCCGCGCCGCCGCGGGTCCGGGGCTGCTCACCGCCCATCCTCCCCAGCGCATGGCCTTGACCTCGCCCCTCGCCGACGAGGGGATGACCCGCCGCACGAGCCCGGTGACCGGGGTGGACTGGGCCCCGATGCCTGAGGGAGCGCTGCCCTGGCCTGCCTGGGACGCGGCCTGGGCCTGGCGGGACAACGGCGCCTTCGATGCCTGGGACCAGCGGTGGAACGAGAGCGCCCTGCCGCCGGAGCGCCAGCGCCAGGCGCTGAGCGAGGCCTTCCGCCCGGATTGGCGCGCCGCGCTGAACCTGCGCGTCTCCGTCAAGGGCTGGCTGCCCGGGGGCCCCGAGGTCGCCCTGCGCGAGCCCCTGGGCGTCGCCTGGATCTGGGTGGGGGACCGGGTCCTGCTGGTCCGCCTGGTGGAAGTGGAACGGGTACGGGTCTTGAAGAAGCTGTTGCGCTAGCGTCAGATTCCAGACACGCCTCCGGCCCATTCGCTTGCGTTGGAAGTGCAGATTTCTGGTAGCGTTGTGCCCAGCCACTCTTTCTTCCTCCCGGCCTCCCGAGGTAACCAGATGCCCCGCCTCCTCCTCGTGGACGACAATCCCAGCATCCACCGCATCGCCGAATCCCTGCTGGCTCCCACGGATGTGGAAGTGGTCTGTGTCGACTCCGCCGCCGAGGCCCTGGACCGCATCGCCCGGGGCGAACGGTTCGACGTGGCCCTGGTGGATACCGCCATGCCCGGCATGGACGGGTGGGCGCTGCTGGCCCGCATGAGGGAGCTGGAGGCCACCGCCCGCCTTCCCATCGCCATGATGGCCGGCGTGCTGGACCCCGTGGATCCGGCGAAGCTGGCCCAGGCCCCCATCCAGGGCTTCCTGAAGAAGCCCATCGAGCTCCGTGAGCTGGCGGATCGCGTGAAGGCCCTGCTGGCGACCCCGGTGGCGTCCGCTGCGCCTCCTGCTGCCGCACCTGTTGCCGTCGCGGTCTCCCCGACGCCGGAACCCGCGAAGACGGCCGAATTCGCCCGGCCGGTCTTTCCATCGGACCTCCCGCCTCCGGTGCTGGAGGCCGACTTCCCAGTTCTGGACACCAGCCTGCCAATCCTTGACGCCGGCTCCGCACCTCCCCAGATCACCCTCGCCGACACGGCCGAGGATGACCTGCTGGTCCTGACGGCCGAGGACCTCTGGCCCGAGGATGTGGCGACCGAGGTGGCCCCCGTGCCCGCCCCCGAACTGGTTTCCGAGCCAATCCCTGCACCGGTCGCCGCATTGGCCCCCGAGCCCACGGCTGTGGCCCAGGTCCACCTCGACCTGGAAGAACTGGACCTGGACAGCCTTCACGGCCTGGCCACCGAGTCGCTTCCCCCCCTACCGGCCGTCATCCCCGCGGTGGCCGAGTCCCTGCCGGCCTCTCCGGTGCTTCCCTCGATGCCGGTGCCAGTGCCCGAGCCTGCCCCGGCGGAGGCCCTGGTCGAGGAAAGCCTGCCCGCCTTCTCGGGCATCGAGGCCCTCGACGACCTGGGAGGCACCCTCGAGCTGCCGCCTCTGCCCGAGCCGCCCGCGGCCGAGCGGCCTTCCGTCCTGCCCGCGGCGGGCGTCGCCTTCGCCGGCCTGGCGGCCGCCGGGGCCGCCAGTCTGCTGGGGCGGTCGCAGGAGACGCACCAGGCCACCCACCAGGCCGCGCCGGAACCCCCGGCAGCCCCGGTCCTGGAGCCTCCCCATCCTCCCGCCCCGGTCATCGGAATTCCACCGGTGGTCCCCTCCACCCCGCCTGTCGCGCCTGTCCTGGCCGTCCCGGTGGAGGCGGCCACTGCCGCGTCTGGGCAGGCGCCTGCCGCACCCGGGCAGGCAGTCCTCACCCCCGGCCAGGTCCAGGCGCTTCTGGCCGATCCCGCGCTGATGGACGCCCTGGTGAAGGCCCTGGTGGCCCGCATGGGCGATCAGGTGATCCGCGAGATTGCCTGGGAGGTCATGCCGGAACTGGCTGGAAGATTGCAGAGGTAGGTTCATGGTCCGCCCTGCCCCTTCGTCTTCCGGGTTCCTCCCATGATCACCGGCTACAACACCGATGTCCGTCATGGGAACCGCGTCTACCACGTGCAGACCGAAGACAAGGGCATGTCGAACCCCAAGATCGAGACCCTCATCTACGTGGGCGGCGAGATCCTGGACAACTACCGGTCTTCCTACGAGGACCTGGTCTCGACCCCGCCCGTGTCCGATGTGGCCGTTCAGGAGCGCATGGATGAGCAGCACCGGGCGGTGATCCGGGACATCAAGAACGGCAAGTACGACCAGACGCCGCCGGACCTGCTGGAGAAGCAGGCCTTCAACGAGCGGCCTCTGGACCAGGCCATCCTCGAGTTCCTCCAGCTGGAGGGCGATGTGGACACGCTGGAGCTGGTGCTGGATCAGCCCCTGAAGCCGGCCTTCGGAGCCCCCTTCCGGGTGCGCCTGCAGGCCCGCCTCAGCCAGAGCCAGAGCCCCGTGGCCGATGCCGAGGTCTCGGTGAAGCTGGTGTCCAGCCTCAAGAAGGCCACCAGCCTCCTGAGCGGGCGCACGGCCAGCGATGGCCACTTCGACGGGGAGGTCCAGCTGCCGCCGAGCCAGCCGGGCCAGTGCGCTGTGGTGATCAGCTGCACCTGCGATCAGGGCTTCGACGAGCTGAAGGCGGCCGTGGTCGCGCTGTAGGTTGCGGTCGGGGATCCGGCGAGGGCACGGGGCCGGAGGTCACGGCGCGGTGTGATCCGGATCCCACTGCCGGCGGAGGCGGTGCAGCAGGAGGCGCACCTCCAGCAGCAGGGGGCGGGCCGCGAGAAAGCACAGGAACAGGGCCAAAGGCACCGTGACCTTGAAGCCGATGTGCCGGAACCCGAGGGCCCCCGATACGCCGCCGACGATGAAGGAGACCAGGATCAGCAGGAGCAGCGTGAGCTTCTGGCGGTTGGCGACGATGCGCTCCCGTCCGTGCCGGTGGTGGACGTTCACGTAGGTCAGGCGGCTCAGCTCGATGCCGATGTCCGTGACCGTGCCCGTGAGGTGCGTGGTGCGCACCGCGGCGCCGGAGATGATGGAGGTGACGGTGTTGTGCATGCCCATGATGAAGCAGAGCAGCATGACGGTGCTGGGCAGGGTGAATCGGATCTCCTGCTGGAGGCGGTTGCCCATGAGGCCGAAGACCATCATCAGGAGGGCCTCGAACACGAGGGTCAGTGCGTAGCGGCTGCGCATGCGCCGGCGCTGGCCGAAGCTGATCAGGGTGGTGCAGACGAAGGCCCCCGCCAGGAAGCTCAGCATCATGGCCAGCGCCGCCAGGGCCGTGGCCAGGTCCCCGTCGGCGAGCTCGTCGGCCATGGAGGAGACCACGCCGGTCACGTGGGAGGTGTAGTGGCTCACGGCTAGGAAGCCGCCGGCGTTCACCGCCCCGGCGACGAAGGCCATGGCCCAGGCCAGCTGGCGGTTCAGGGTCTCGGAGCGCAGGGCCCCCTCGCGCACCAGGAGCTTCTCCTGGATGGGCAGGGTGGCGATGGCCGTCTCCACGGCCGACTGCAGCTGCCGGCCGGACAGACGCCCCCTCAGCAGCCGCCGGAGGTAGCGGCCAGCGATCAGCTGGAGGTAGCGGGGAATGCGGCGCATGGCGTGGCGGAGGTCCCAGTCCAGTTAACCATCCGGAAGGCGCGTGGGCCAACCCGGGACCGGAGCGCAGACGGCACGCCGCGCCCCATGGAGAAGTCCGGCCCGTTTCGATTAGGGTGGAAGCATGCGGACGATCCTCCTCCTCCACACGGGTGGCACCCTGGGCATGATGCCCAGCGGGGAACCGGCCTCGCTGGCGCCGGGACGCTTCCTGGACCACCTGCTGGAGCAGGTGCCGGAGCTGGGCCAGATGGCGAAGCTCTCGGTGGAGGTGCCCTTCAACCAGGATTCCTCCTGCCTGGAGCCGGAGCACATCCTCGCGCTGGCCTCCCGCGTGCGCGCCGCGGCCCAGGATGTCGACGGGTTCGTGATCATCCACGGCACGGACACCATGGCTTTCACGGCCTCCTGCCTGGGCTTCCTCCTGGCGGACCTGGGCAAGCCCGTGGTGCTCACGGGCAGTCAGCGCCCGCTGGCCTTCGTGCGCAGCGACGCCCGCAGCAACCTCGTGAATGCCGTGGACCTGGCCTGCCGGGGCATCCCCGAGGTGGGCATCTGCTTCGGCACCCACTGGATCCGGGGCGTGGCCGCGGACAAGCTGAGCGTCCACCAGTTCGAGGCCTTCCAGAGCCCGAACCTGCCGCCCCTGGCGGAGATCGGGGCGGAAATCCGCCTCCATCCCGATGTAGGCCAGTTCGTCCGGCAGGTGCCGGAGGGCGTGGGAGAGCGGCTGGATCTGGCCATCCACACCCTGACGCCCCACCCGGGCATGACCTGGAGCCTGGCCCCCGCGGGCGCCAGGGCGGTCCTGATCCAGGCCTTCGGCGCAGGCAACCTGCCCATGGGTCGGGCGGATCTCCGGGCCATGCTGGAGGACGCGCGGCAGCGACGGCTGCCCGTGGTGGTGATCTCCCAGTGCCCCTACGGCGGCGTGGACCTCTCGGCCTACGAACTGGGACGGCAGATCGAGGCGATGGGGGCCATCTCCGGCGGCCTGCACACCCGGTGGGCGGCCCTGGCCAAGATGGGCCTGGTCCTGGGCGCCGATGGTGGCATCGAGGCGGTGCGGGAGGCCTTCGGGGTGGCCTGGGCCGGGGAGCCCATGCCGGAGGGGGCGTGGTCGCAGGACTGAGCTTCTGGCGTGTTTTGGAGCTAGGTAAACTGATCAATCGCTAGGGACACACCATGCTTGACGCCAACCTCCTGCGCAACGACCTCGACGCCGTGGCGGCCCGCCTGTCCGAGCGCGGCTACTTGCTGGATCGGGCACGCTACCAGGAGCTGGACCAGCGGCGCCGGGCCGCGCTCCAGGAGGCGGAGACCCTCAAGGCCGAGCGCAACCGCGTGAGCGAGGAGGTGGGGCGCCTCAAGCGGGCCAAGGAGAACGCGGACCACCTCATCGCCCAGCAGCGGGAGGTGGGGGACAAGCTCAAGGCCCTGGAGGCGGCCGAACGCGAGATCGAAGCCGCCTTCCGTGACTTCCTGGCCGGCATCCCGAACCCGCCCCACGCCAGCGTGCCCTCGGGACGCGACGAGCATGCGAATGTCGAGGTCAAGCGCTGGGGCCAGGTCCCCTCGATCGCCGCGCCGAAGGATCATGTGGAGCTGGGGGCGGCCCTGGGCATCCTCGACCTGGACCGCGCCGCCAAGCTGAGCGGCGCGCGCTTCGCCGTGCTGAAGGGCCTGGGCGCCCGGCTGGAGCGGGCCCTCATCGCCTTCATGCTCGACCGCCAGACCGCAGCGGGCTACACCGAGGTGATCCCGCCCTACCTGGTGAACGCCGAGAGCATGTACGGCACGGGCCAGCTGCCCAAGTTCGAGCAGGACCTCTTCAAGACCTCGCGCGGCGACGGCGCGCCCCTCTACCTCATCCCTACGGCGGAGGTGCCCGTCACCAACCTCTACCGCGACGAAATCCTGTCCGCGGAAGCGCTGCCCCTGCGGCACTGCGCCTTCACGCCCTGCTTCCGCAGCGAGGCCGGCAGCTACGGCAAGGACACCAAGGGCATCATCCGCCAGCACCAGTTCCACAAGGTGGAGCTGGTCACCTTCGCCGCCGCCGACGAGGCCGAGGCCGAGCTGGAGCGGCTCACGGCCAACGCCGAGGCCATCCTCGAGGCTCTGGGCCTGCCCTACCGCCGCGTGCTGCTCTGCACGGGCGACATGGGCTTCAGTAGCCAGAAGACCTACGACCTGGAAGTCTGGCTGCCGTCCCAGAACACCTACCGCGAGATCAGCTCCTGCAGCTGGTTCGGCGACTTCCAGGCCCGGCGCGCCAACATCCGTGTGAAGGGGAAGGAGGGCAAGCCCGCCTTCGTGAACACCCTCAACGGCAGCGGCCTCGCCGTGGGCCGCACCTGGGTGGCCATCCTCGAGAACTACCAGCAGCCGGACGGCAGCGTTGTGGTGCCCGAGGCCCTGCGGCCCTACCTCGGCGCCGAGGTGATCCGCTGACCCTGCTTTCCGCGGAAGGCCTGAGCCTCCGCCGGAACGGGTGCGGGGACCTGAGGGGCGTGGCCTTCACCTTGGCACGGGGCGAGGCCTGGGGCGTGATGGGCGACAGCGGGGCGGGGAAGAGCACCCTCCTGAACCTGGTGCTGGGTCTGCTCGAACCGACCGAGGGTCACATCTCTCTGGAAGGCGAACCCTGGTCACCGCGGCTGGAGCGGGAGCGCCGGCCGCGCCGGCCGAAGATCCAGGCGGTGTTCCAGGATCCCCTGGCCAGCCTGCCGCCCCATCGCACGGGCTGGGAGATTCTCCAGGAGCCCTTGGAGATCTGGAAGCGGGGCACGGACTCGACGCGCCGCGAGGCCGCGGCCCGCATGGCGGCGCGGGTGAAATTCCCGGAGGCGGCCCTGGATCAGCACCCGCAGGCCTGGTCCGGAGGGCTGGCCCAGCGGCTCTGCCTGGGACGAGCCCTCATGCTGGACCCCGTCCTGCTCGTGCTGGACGAACCCTTTTCGGCTCTGGATGCGACCCTGGCGGGTCACCTGCTGGAAGTGCTGCTGGGACTGAAGGCCGAGGGCCTGGCGCTGCTGTTCGCCAGCCACGATCTGGCCGCCACTCGGAGCCTCTGCGATCACCTGCTGCTGCTGCGTGCCGGTGAGACGCTCTGGCAGGGGTCGATCCGCGATGCGTGGCCCGACCCGGAACCCCCGCCCCTGCGGACCCTCCGGAGGGCGATGCTTCCGCTTCCGGACGCGGAAGGCTAAGGGCCGTTTTCAATCAGAGCAAGCCGCGCGCTTCCATGAGGCTTCTTGACGACCGATAACCCAAGGGTTATGGTTTGCTCCTGCCGGCTACCCACGCCTGACGAGGATTCCCGATGCACGCCGAACCGACAGCCGTCCTGAAAACGTTGGCTGATCCAACCCGGCGCGCCCTTTTCGAGCGCTTGAGCCGGGACGGTGAAATGACGGTGCATGCCCTGACCGATCCCTCCGGCGTCTCCCAGCCGGCCATCTCGAAGCACCTCGGCGCGCTCAAGCACGTCGGCCTGGTGCGGGGTCGGCGGGAGGGTCGCGAGACGTACTACCGGGCCGAACCCAAAGCGCTGGCACCGCTGATCGACTGGATCAGCTTCTATTCGACCTTCTGGCATCACCGGTTCGACCGGTTGGAAGCTCTTTTGAAGAGGATGGATCCATGACGCACACCGGCGATACCAAGACGCTGATCCTGGAAAGGGAGCTGCCGCACGCCCCCGAGAAAGTCTGGCGGGCGCTCACGCAGGCCCCGCTCATTGAAGCCTGGCTGATGGAGAACGACTTCAAGCCCGCCGTGGGCCACCGGTTCAATCTGCGCGCGAACTGGGGCGTGGTCGAGTGCCGTGTCCTGGCGGTCGAGCTGAACCAAGCGTTGTCCTACACGTGGGAAGCCCACGGTCTCGAGACCGTCGTCACGTGGACGCTCACCCCCACGGGCACGGGGACCCACCTGCGCATGGAGCAGTCGGGCTTCCGGTCGGATCAGCAGCAGGCCTACCAGGGCGCCCAGATCGGCTGGCAGGCATTCCTCACCGGCCTCGAGCGTGTGGTGGGAGGCCTGTCTTGAACCAGATCTCCGCCCCTCGCTGGATGCGCTGGATCGGCCGGGTCCTCTCCTTCATTCCGGTCGCGGTGCTGTTGAGCAGCGCCTGGGTCCGGGCCACCCACCACAGCAGCGCCGTGGCTGAAATCGTCACGGCCTATGGCTTTCCCGAATCAGCCATCGTCCCCATCGTCATCGCGGAATGTGTCCTGGTGGTGCTCTACCTTGTCCCGCGAACGTCCGTCCTCGCCGTCATCCTGATGACCGGCTATCTCGGCGGCGCGGTGGCCGCGCATCTGCGGATCGCGGATGCGGCGCGCGCGATGATCCCATTGGCCGTGGCCACGTTCGCCTGGGGCGGCCTGTATGCGCGGAATGCCCGGCTTCGCGAGCTCCTCTCCCTCCGCCGGGCGACGGGAGTCGGATCCATGGAATGACAGGGGTGGAATCATGAAGAAGTCGGAAGCAGGCTCAGGCCGGTCGGCGCCGGAACTCATCTCGCAAAGGATCGCCGAACTCGGGGACTGGCGCGGGGAAACCCTCCGCAGGATCCGCGAGCTCATCCAGGAGGCGGACCCGGATGTCGTCGAGGAGTGGAAGTGGATGGGCACGCCAACCTGGTCGCACGACGGCATCATCTGCACGGGTGAATCCTACAAGAACGCCGTGAAGCTCACCTTCCTCAAGGGGGCGTCCCTGGAGGATCCGGGGCGCCTCTTCAACGCGAGCCTCGACGGGAATGCGCGCCGCGCCATCGACATCCGCGAGGGCGATTCGGTGGACGCGTCCACCTTCAAGGCGCTCGTCCGCGAGGCGGTCGCCTTCAACCGTTCCAGTCAAGCGAAGCCTTCGAAGAAGGCGAGGTGATCGGGGTTACTCCTCCACCGGCACCTGCACGGCGCTGGCGTTCACGTAGATGCCGCCGAAGTGGCCCCAGAAGCTGCTGAGGCCCGGGCGCAGGCGGCCTTCCTGGTCCAGGGACTGGAGCTCGGCGGAGAGGAGCTTCTGGGCCTCGGAGGTCTGGACCTCCTGGATGAGGCTCCGGCGCTTTTCGAAGTCGAGGGCCGGGGCAGGCTCCCGCGAGACGATGCGCGCCGCCCACAGCTTGCCGTCCGGAGCCCAGAGCAGGGGCGTGGTCTGGCCGACGGGCGTGTCCAGCAGGGCCTTGCGGATGCCCGGGTGGGACACCAGGTCGCGCAGGCCGCTGAGGGGGGCCGCGGCCTGGTCGGAGACGGGGCCCACGGCCTGGAGGCCGCCGGTCTTGATGGCCTGCTCGGCCTTGGCCAGGGCCTGCTTGCGGGATTCCTCCAGGCGGTAGGCGGCCAGCACCTTGGCGCGGATCTCCTTGAAGGGCGGCACGGCCTCGGGCAGCTCCTCCTGCACGCGGAAGAGGATGTGGCGATCGGCGAACCGCATGGGCTTGGAGACCTCGCCCACCTTCAGGCGGAAGGCCTCGCCGGCGATCTGGGGCAGTTCCGGCAGGCCTTCGGACTGGGCACCGGGCTCATTGCTGAAGGGCTGGCTGAGCTGGGCCTGGCTGGCGAAGCTCTTGGCCGCGGCTCCGAGGTCGCCCCCGTTGGCGCGCTTGCGGATCTGCTCCAGGCGCTCCTGGGCGCGGGCGTTGAACCGGTCCTCTGAGATCTCGCGGGCCAGCTGGTCCTTGACCTCCTCGAACCGCTTTTCCCGGCGACCCTCCAGCTTGATGAGGTGGACGCCGTAGACGGTCCGCACGGGCTGGCTGATCTCGCCGGGCTTGAGGGCCGCGGCGGCGTCCGAGAAGGGCTTGACCATCTTCGAGGCATTGAACCAGCCCAGGTCGCCACCGTTGCCCTTGGCGCTGGGATCCTCGCTGAGCTCCTCGGCGGCCTTGGCGAAGTCCTGCCCCTTCACGAGGCGTTCCCGCAGCAGCTCGGCCTTGGCCGTGGCCTCCTGGAACTGGGTGTCGCCCTCGGCCTTGAAGAGGATGTGGCGGGCTTTGAACTCGATGAAATCGTTCTTCCGGGCTTCGAAGGCGGCCTTGAGAGTGGTGTCGTCCACCTGGAGGTCCTTGCCCAGGGCGGCGCGATCCACGGCCACGTACTGGATCACGCGGCGGGGGGGCTGGAGGAAGCGCTGACCGCCGGCCTTGTAGAACGCCTCCAGGGGGGCGTCGCCGGGATCGGTCACGGCGGCGGGATCCACGGCCAGGGTGGCCTGCTGGAAGGCGACCTTCTCGTTGCGCAGCCGGTTCTCCACCGCCAGCCAGGCCTCGTCCACGGGCACCTGGACGGCCGCCTGCTGGATGAGCTTGGTGCGCAGCAGCTCGCTGCGCAGGTTCCGCTCCTGGATGGCCGGGTTGAAGCCGGTGTCCTGGAAGATCTGCTTCAGTTCCGCGGTGGACTTCAGGTTGCCGTTGGCGTCCAGGAGGACGGGGTACTGCTTCAGGAAGGCCCGGAGGCGGGCGCCCACCTCTTCATCCGTCACCACCACGTGGTGCCGTTCCGCCAGTTCCTCCATGAGCTTCTGGTTGATGAGGTCCTTCAGGGCCTGGGACTGGACGAAGGGCTTGAGGGCCTCGGGGCTGGCCTGCTTGCCATAGCGCTGGTAGAGCTCCTGCATGTGCTCGGCCAGGTCGCGCAGCAGCACGTCGCGGCCGTAGACCCTCGCCACGACGGTGTCCGGCGTATCCACACGCCCGGAGGGGGCCAGATACGCCACCAGGCCCAGCAGGACCACGATCATGATCGCGGCCATGGGCGTACGGTTGGATTTGAAGACCTGGCGGAAGGAACGCAGCATGCGGGGCTCCGGAGCACGGACCTCCCAGATTACCTCGGGAACGGCAATGGATTACACTGGAATGCTGGAGCGAATGCATGGCCGTCCTGCCCGTACTGACCTGGGGCGATCCCCGATTGAAGAAGAACAGCGAGGATGTGGGGGAATGGACCCCCGAGCTGGAACAGCTCGTGTCCGACATGTTCGAGACGGCCCTCGACGAGGAGGGTGTGGGCCTGGCGGCGCCGCAGATCGGCGTGAACCTGAACCTGGCCGTGATCGACTGCTCCTGCGGCGAGGACCCGGCCCAGAAGCTGGTCCTCATCAACCCTGAGATCGTCCGGACCGAAGGGAGCCAGGTGGGGCCGGAGGGCTGCTTGTCCATTCCCGGCATCCGGGAAGTGCTCGAGCGCCCCCAGAAGGTGGCCATCCGCAACCGGGCCAAGGACGGCAGCTGGCATGAGCTGGAGGGCGAGGATCTGCTGGCCCGGGCCTTCTGCCACGAGATTGACCACCTGCGCGGCCGTCTCTTCGTGGAGTACTTCGGCCCCGTCAAACGCCAGGTCATCCAACGCAAGTACCAGAAGCAGGCCCGGGGATGACACGCATCGCGTTCCTCGGCACCCCCCGCGCGGCCGTCCCGGCCCTGCGGGCCCTGGCCGAGGAGGGGATCGAGGCGGTGTTCTGCAATCCCGACCGGCCCGCGGGCCGAGGGCGCCACCTGGAAGCTCCGCCGGTGAAGGGGGCGGCCCTGGAACTGGGCCTGCCCATCCACCAGCCCCCGACCTGGAAGGCGCCGGAGACCCGCGAGCTGTGGGACTCCCTGAAGATCGACCTCGCCGTGGTGGTGGCCTACGGCCACCTGCTGCCTGGCTGGATGCTGGATTCCTGCCCCAACGGCGTCTGGAACCTGCACTTCTCCCTGCTGCCCCGCTGGCGGGGCGCGGCGCCCGTGAACCACGCCCTCCTGGCGGGGGACGAGGAGACGGGCGTCAGCCTCATGCGCCTCACCCCGGGGCTGGACGAAGGGCCCATCCTGGCCCAGTCCCGCCGCGCCATCGGCCATGGGGACACGGCCGAGAGCCTGCTGGCCACCCTGGCGGAGGACGCGGCCGAGCTGCTCATGGACCAGCTGCCGCTGCTGCTCTGCGGCTGCGGCCGGCCGGTGGAGCAGCGCCACGAGGAAGCCACCTACGCCTCGAAGCTCCGCAAGGACATGGGCCACCTCGACTGGCACCGCCCGGCGGCGGAGCTCCACCGCCAGGTGCGGGCTCTCTGGCCCTGGCCGGGATCCGAGCTGCAGGTGGAGGGCCAGCCCCTCAAGGTCTGCGGCGTGGGAGCCCTGCGCACCTGCTATCGCGACCCGGGCCAGCTCCTCTGGGGCAAGGAGGGCGCCTGGCTCACCACCCCCGAAGGCGCCCTGGAGCTCACCCAGCTCCAGCGACCCGGCAAGCCTGTCCAGCCCGCCCTCCAGGCCCTCCAGCCCTGGGGCGCCAGCGGCAGCCGGGCACTCGGCTGAGAAAAAGAGGGGACAGGCCTAACAGGATGAAAGCTGGCTCAACAGGATTAAAGCTTTTGCTTTTGAATCCTGTTGATCCTGTCTTCGTTTTTCCACTCGGCTACGCCAATCTCGCCGCGACATCGCGGTAATCCGGATCCATCTCGTGGACGGCCTTGAACTCGGCGGCGGCGAGGGCGGCCTGGCCCTGCTGGAGGTAGATCTCGGCCAGGTCGTAGCGGAGGCCGATGCTGTCCTCGGGCGGGAAGCCGGGGGCCTCGACGCCCTGCCGCAGCCAGTCCACGGCGGCCTGGAGATCGCCCCGGCTCTGCTCGCAGATGCTGAGCATGGAGCAGCACTCGAGGGTCCGCTCGGGGTCGCCCATGGCGATCTTGAACTCCTCGATGGCGGGATCGATGAGCATCATCTCCTTGTAGGCGATGCCCAGGTTGTAGTGGGTGTCGTAGTCGTCGCCCTTGACCTGCTTCTCCACGCCCTCGCGGAAGGCGCTGAACAGCTCGTCGACGCTCTGGATCTTCTCCACCACATGGGTGGCGTCGTGCATCTCCTCGCCTTCGCCCGTATCCAGGAGGGCGGTGCCCAGCACATCCGTGAGGTCGAAGAAGGAATTGGCGAAGTCGCCTTCCTCCAGGGCGTTGGCCTTGGGGGCGTGGCCCAGCTTCTGGAGGGCGATGGAGGCCCGCTCCATGCGGGCTTCCAGTTCAGGGTGCCCCGGGAACTGTTTGAGGGCGGCCTGGATCTCGACCTCCGCCTCCTCCGGGCTTCCGTAGTCGAGCTGGAAGTCGATGTCGCCCAGGAGGCCGACCAGCTCATCCGGGAGGGCAGGCTCCACCGGGGGCGCCCAGGGCTCGGCGGCCGAGAGCGGCGGCAGGGCCTCGACGACCTCCGGCGAGAGGATGCCCGTGGGCATGGGGGGGAGTTGCAGTGTGGGGGAGGAGACGGCATCCGATCCGGCACTCAGGTCGGACAGCGTCTCGTCCATCCAGCTCAAGTCGGAGGCGTCGAGCGCAGCAGGCGGAACTGCCGCCGCTGTGGGCGTCGAAGGCAGGGCCGCGGCCGGGAGGACGGGCAGGCCTTCGCCCAGGGGGATGGGCTCCCGTGACGGAGTGCGTGGCTGTTTGGCGGGCGGCGCCGGAGCAAGGTCGGGAAGCTCCAGCTCGATGGGCTGTTCCAGGGAGAGGGAGGGCTCGGGCAGGGGCTCGGGTAGGGGGATGGGTGCAGGTGCCGGCGCGGGAATGGGAGCGGGGATGGGGGCTGGCGCGGCGAGGGGGATGGCCGGTCGCGGCGCAGGCGGGGCCGGCACGGGAATCGGCGGGGGGGCCGGAGGTTCGGGCAGGCGGGCGCCGGGCTCGGGCAGTCCCAGGGTCCGGCGGTGGATGCGGGTCGATCCAGGGAAGAGCTGCTCGGCCATATCCAGCAGCTGGGCGGCCTCGCGCTTCCTGCCGAGCTGGTTGAGGGCCTGGGCGCTCTGCACGTACTGCATCTGCACTTTGGTGAGATGCCCGGTGGTCCGGTGCACGGCGACGATGGCCTCGATGATCGCGAGATCCGATGGATCGAGCTCCAGTGCCTTCTTGTAGCTTTCCACGGCGCGGTCGTGGCTGCCGCCGCGCAGCAGGGCCTCGGCCTCCCGGGAGAATTGCTCGATGCGAAGGCGCCGGACAGGATCCAGCTCCGTGTCCCCCCCGCCCTGAAGGGTGGCCTCCATGATCGCCGGGGCCTGGAAGCCCGCGGGGGAACCGGGCTGGATGGGGGTTGGCGGCGGCGCCGAGGCATCGGGAACCACGCCCAACCCGCGGAGCTGGTTGGCGAGCTGTCCGATCTGAGCCTGGTCATTGGCCTGGTGGGCCAGGCTGTAGGCATTCTGCAGGGCATGGACCTGGTCGGTCCGGTTGCCGCTCTGGTGGGCGATCTCGGCGAGCAGCACCCAGGTCTCGAGGCTCATGGCGCTCTGCATGGCCCCCCGGAGGCTGCGGCCCACGATGTCGCCGGAGCCCCGGCGGGCCAGCTCGCGGGCGATGGGCGCGAACAGCCGGAGGCCTTCGTTGCCGCGGTCGGCATTCACCAGGTTGCGGAGGGCCTTCTCGGCCAGCGGAAGCGACTTTTCCGGGAGCTGGGCGATCTCCCCCAGGGCCTCCAGGGCACGGTCGGGGTGGCCGCTGCGGAGTTCAATCTCGGCCAGGGCCTCCAGCAGCTCCGTGTCGCGCGGGTTGCTGGCCAGGCCCTCCCGCAGGTGCTGGGCGGCGAGGGCATAGTCGCCCTGGATCACCCCCAGCCGGCTCTGGGTGAGGAAGACATGGGGCGTGGAGATCATCGACTTGGCGCGTTCGAGGATCTGGTTGGCCTCCCCGTGCATCTGCTCCATGGCCAGGGACTCGGCCACTTCGAGGTAGATGCCCGCCGCGCGGTCCTTCATGCCCTCCTTGTTGTAGAGGTCGGCCAGCTTGACCTTCATCTTCAGGTTCTTGGGGTCCAGGTCGACGACCTTGTTGAACTCCTCCAGGGCCCGCTTGATGAGGCCCTTCTTCTGGAAGTGCTCGGCCACCTGCAGGTGGACCTTCACCGCATCGGTGACCTTGTTCATCTGGCGGTAGAGGTCCGCCAGGCGCTGGGCCGCGTCGATGTCCTCGGGGGCGTTGCGCACCACCTTCTGGAAGATGGCGGCGGCGCGGGCGTGGAAGCCGTCCCGCTCGTAGGCCCCGCCCAGCCGCTTGTGGATCTCCACGCCCTCCCGGGCCCGGCCGATCTGCACGTAGAGGTCGCCGATCTGGTTCAGGGTCGCGTAGTCCTTGGGGTTGTCCTCGACGAGCTTGTGGAACTCCTCGATGGCCCGATCGACTTTCCCCGCCGTCAAGAGCTTGTCGGCTTCTTTCTTGACTTTGACGCGATCAATGGCCATTCACTTCCTCAAGATGCCTGACGGTTCGGAAAGTGTAGGCGGCGGGGGCCCGCTTGGATAGATCCAGCGATCTAGCTGAAGTTGCGTCCCGTGAAGCTGTGGGGCAGCAGGTCCTCCAGGCGGTGGAGCTCGCGGCCCCGGCGGTTGGCCAGGAGGACCGGCAGGCGCTCGGCGAACTCGGCCAGGGCCTGCCGGCAGGCGCCGCAGGGCGGCGTCAGCATGTCCACGTCCGTCACCACCACGGCGGCCACCAGGCCTCCCGGGCGCAGGCCGGCGGCCACGGCGGCGCTGAGGGCTCCCCGCTCGGCGCAGAGGGTGACGGGATAGGCGGCATTTTCCACATTGCATCCGGCCACGACGTCCCCCGAGGCGGTCAGCAGCGCCGCCCCGACCTGGAAATGGGAGTAGGCGGCGTGGGCATTCGCCCGGGCCTTCCAGGCCGCCTCCAGCAGGGGCGTCCAGGATGGGGATTGGGGATCGTCGAACACCGGCGCCTCCGTCACGTTCAGATTAGCGGAGGTTCCCGGGGGCCGCTGCGTCTCCGGAACCCTCGGCCTTGGCGAGGGCCAGGGCGCGCCAGCAGGGGGTGTGCCCCCGCACCTCCCGGGTTTCCAGGGCGCCTTGGAGCTCCAGGCTGACCTCCCGCTTCTGGAGTCGGGCCTGGAGCACCGCACCGGAGAGGCGCTCCAGCTCCCGTTCGAAGGGCCGGCCCGGGGCCCAGGCGGCGAGGTCGAGCCGCAGGTGCAGGCCCTGGGGCCGCTCCTCGTGGAAGGTGCGCACCCAGAGCTGGCTGCGCTGGGCCGTGCGCTTCCAGTGGACCCGGCCCGGGGGATCCCCGGCCCGCCAGGGCCGCGCCCCCTCCGGGCTGCTGGTCCCCTCCTGGGTGACGGTGCGGTGGCCCTCGCCCCGCCATCCTGCGGGAGGAGCCGGCGGAGTGCGGGGGTGGGGCAGGATGAGCAGATCCTGATCCAGGTCGATGAAGCGGGCCTTCTCCACCAGGCCGAAGGGGAAGCGGGTGCGGAACTCCAGTCGGCGCGCCTTTGTCCAGCCCCGGTGGCCCGCGCGGGCCTGGAGGACCACCAGGATCTCGCCGCCGGAGGTGGTCCGGCCCAGGAAGCCGGGTTCCACCTGGCCGTCCTCCAGGGTGAGGTGGAGCTCCAGGCCCCGGATCCGTCCGCGGCCCTCGTCCCGAACGCGGAGCCGGAGGCCGCCCCGGACGCGGGCGAAGAGGTTGCCCTCCTCGAGGCCTGCGACCGTCAGTCCCTGGAGGGCCCGGCGGCTAACGACGCCGGAGACCAGGAAGAGGCCCAGCATCAGGGAGAACACCAGGTAGAGCAGGTTGTTCCCGGTGTTCACGGAGAAGGCGCCCACGGCCAGCAGGGTCAGCAGGCACTGCGCGCCCAGCCCCGTCAGGGAGAGGCGAAGGCGGCGGTCGCTCCACAGCCTCACGCGGCGCCTCCGCCTAATGCACGCGTCGCGTGCTCCGGCGCACTCCGCTTGCCGAGGCGGAGCCTCCCTGCGCCGCGCCCTTCGGGCTTCGGCTGCGCCAAAGTGGCACTTCGCTCCTGCTTCGTGCTCATCCCTCCAGCCTACCTCGCCATGTGGCCGGATATCCCCCTGCTAGCATGGTCCTTCATCCCCACAAGGCCCCCCATGCTGGAACGTGTCCTTCGCACGAAAACCCTGGAGCAGCTCCGCGCCAGCGCCGATGAGCCGGAACACCAGCTCAAGAAGAACCTGGGGGCCTTCGACCTCACCATGTTCGGCATCGGCGCCATCATCGGGGCGGGCATCTTCTCCAGCATCGGCACCGCCGCCGCCGGCAACATGGCCGACGGCCGCCTCCCGGCGGGACCGGGCCTGGTCCTCAGCATCCTCATCGTGGCGGTCATCTGCGGCTTCACCGCCCTGGCCTACGCCGAGATGGCCTCCATGATCCCCGTGTCCGGCAGCGCCTACACCTACGCCTACGCCACGCTCGGCGAGCTGATGGCCTGGATCATCGGCTGGGACCTGCTGCTGGAATACGCCATCTCCAACGTGGCGGTGGCCATCTCCTGGGGCGACTACGCCCGCAGCTTCCTGTCCACGGTGCTGCACGTGGACATCCCCGGCTGGCTGGGCATGGACCCCCGCAGCGCCCTCAAGCTGGCCCAGGGCGTGCCGGCCATGGACCTCGGCGCCAAGCTCCAGGCCCTGGCCCAGGCCAAGGCCGGGCTCATCAGCGGCGGCGCCACCTTCGCCAACTGGGACGTGCTGAAGGCCGCGCCCACGGTGGGGGGCTTTCCCATCACCATCAACTTCCTGGCGGTGATCATCACCGCGGTCATCACCTGGCTCTGCTACATCGGCATCAAGGAGAGCGCGCGGGTGAACGGCGTCATGGTGGTGGTCAAGGTGATCATTCTGCTGGCCGTGGTGGGGCTCGGCATCAAGTTCATCAGCCCCGACAACTGGCATCCCTTCGTGCCCCACGGGTTCCGGGGCATCCAGGCCGGCGCCGCCATCATCTTCTTCGCCTTCATCGGCTTCGACGCCGTGAGCACCACCGCCGAGGAGTGCCGCGATCCCGGCCGCGACCTGCCCCGGGGCATCCTCGGCTCCCTGATCATCTGCACCGTCATCTACGCCGCCGTGGCCCTGGTGGTGACGGGCATGCTTCACTACACAAGGCTGGGCGGCATCGCGGATCCCCTGGCCTACATCTTCACCCAACACAGGATGGGTGGCATCGCCGCCGTCATCAGCTTCGGCGCCGTCATCGCCACCACCGCGGCCCTCCTCGTCTACCAGGTGGGTCAGCCCCGCATCTTCCTGAGCATGAGCCGCGACGGCCTCCTGGGCTCCTGGTTCGGGAAGGTCCATCCCCGGTTCAAGACGCCCTCCACGGCCACGGTGCTGACGGGCTTTCTGGTGGCGATCCCCGCGGCCCTGCTCAACATCGACGAGGTGGTGGAGCTGGCCAACATCGGAACCCTCTTCGCCTTCGTCATCGTCTGCGCCGCCGTGCTGATCCTGCGGAAGCGCCGGCCCGAGGCCCCCAGGAAGTTCGTCATGCCCTTCGCCTGGATCGTGGCGCCCCTGGGCATCCTCGGCTGCTTCTGGATCGCCAGGGGTCTGCCCGCCCTCACCTGGTACCGCTTCTTCGGCTGGCTGGGCATTGGGCTGGTGATCTACTTCTTCTTCGGCTCGCGGAACAGCCGCCTGGAGACGCCAGCTGCGCGATGATGGATCCGGAGCTGTCCCCATGTTCACCGGTCTGATCCGCCACCTCGGCACCCTCGACTCCCGGTCCTCCCGGCCCGGCGGGGCGCGCCTGCGCATCGCGGCCCCGACGGACCTGCTGGCCCGGGCGGAGCTGGGCGCCAGCATCGCCGTGAACGGCGCCTGCCTCACCAGCGTGGCCGTGGATGGGCGCGCCTGGGAGGCGGACCTCAGCGAGGAGACGCTCCAGAAGACCACCCTGGGCCGCCTGCCCCTGGGCGCGACCCTGCACCTGGAGCCGGCCCTGCGGGTGGGCGATCCCCTGGACGGCCACCTGGTCTCGGGCCACGTGGACGCCGTGGGCCGGCTGCTGGAGCGGCCCCGCGCCAAAGGCGGCATCGACGAGGGCATCTGGCGTTTCGCCATGCCCCCGGAGCTGGCGTCCATGACCGCCGCCAAGGGCTCCATCGCCGTGGACGGCATCTCGCTCACGGTGGTGGACTGCGGCACGGACTGGTTCACTGTGGCCCTCATCCCCGAGACCGTCACCCGCACCGCGCTGGACGCCATGCGTCCCGGCGACCCCGTGAACCTCGAAGCCGACCCCATCGGCCGCTTCGTGGCCCGCGCCCTGGCCCTCCGCGGCAGCGAGGAGAGGCTGGCGCGCTTCGCCCAGGGCGGGTGGAACGTATAGGAAAACGCTGGTCACGGAAGGCACGGAAACCAGCCGGAAGACACGGAATGAAAACAAGATCCGGATCTGTGTCGCTGTGGCTTGTTCCGTGTCTTCCGTGATCCTCTGTGTCTTCCGTGACCAGCTGTTTTTTCGCTACTCCCGCGCGCCCTTGCGGATGCGGTCCATCTCGCGCTTCTGTTCGCGCTGCTTCAGGGCCTCGCGCTTGTCGCCCACGGCCTTGCCCTCGGCCAGGGCCACCTTGACCTTGATCGTTCCCTTTTCATTCAGGTAGATGGCCAGGGGGATGATGGTGAGGCCCTTGCGGACGACCTTCGCGGTCATCTTGGTGATCTCCGCCTTGTGCAGCAGCAGCTTGCGGGGGCGCAGGGGATCGTGGTTGGCGTAGGTGCCGAACTCGTAGGGGGAGATGTGGGCCTGCTTCAGCCACAGTTCCCCGGCCACGGCGTCCACGTAGGCGTCCTGCAGCTGCCCCAGGCCCGCCCGCAGGGCCTTCACCTCGGTGCCCTGGAGGGCGATCCCCGCCTCCCAGGTCTCCAGGACGTGGTAGTTGTGCAGGGCTTTGCGGTTGCGGACGAGATCCTCGCTCATGGGACCAGTGTAACTCCCCGTTAGACTTGTCCTTTTGGGACACGCCCATGCTCCAGAAGCTCCTCGCTCCCGTCATCGCCTGGATGGTGGCCCTCATGGCCGCCATGGGGCCCCTGGGCGTCATGCTGCTCATGGCCATCGAGAGCGCCTGCATCCCGCTGCCCAGCGAGGTCATCATGCCCTTCGCGGGCTACCTGGCCTTCCAGGGCAAGCTCACCTTCCTGGGCCTCGGCGCCGGCAGCCCTGTGGCGCAGATCTGGATCGCCGGGATCTTCGGCGCCCTGGGCTGCAACCTGGGCAGCATCCCCGCCTACGAGGTGGGCGCCTGGGGCGGCCGGCGCGCCATCGAGAAGTACGGGAAGTACGTCTGGCTGCACACGGGCCACCTGGACCAGGCCCACCGCTTCTTCGAGCGCTTCGGCTCCGAGGCCATCATCCTCGGCCGCCTGCTGCCCGTGGTGCGCACCTTCATCGCCCTGCCCGCCGGCATCGCCCGCATGAACCGCACCCGCTTCCACCTCTACACCTTCGTGGGCAGCCTGCCCTGGTGCCTGGGTCTGGCCTGGGTGGGCTACAAGCTCGGCGAGAAGTGGAACACCCTGGGCCAGTACTTCCACAAGCTGGATGCTGTCATCGGTGTGCTCATCGTGGCTGGCGTCGCGTGGTTCGTGTACGACCACTTCAAGAACAGGGCCAAAGGCTGAACAGCAGGAACGCGGAAGGCGCGTTTTCTTTCCCTCCGCTTCCCTCGGCTCCTCCGCAAACCTCCGCTTATGGACGCTTTTTCTGGGCCCATCTGCGACCTCTGCGGTTTCAGCTTTTCGGGCTGAGGCTCGCCGATAAGCAGATCCTTTTAATCCTGTCCTCGCATTTTCAGCCCGCGAAGCGCTCCGTGGCCGCCACCAGGGCCCTGGAGATGCCGGGCTCGTAGGCGCTGTGGCCGGCGTCGGGGACGATGACGAGGTCGGCCTCGGGCCAGGCTTTCGACAGGGCCCAGGCGCTCTCGATGGGACAGACCATGTCGTAGCGGCCCTGGACGATGGCGCCGGGGATGCCCTTCAGCCTCGGCGCGTCGCGCAGCAGCTGGGCCTCGTCCATCCAGCCCTTGTTCAGGAAGTACTGGCACTCGATGCGGGCGAAGGCCAGGGTGGTGGCCTCGTCGCCGTAGGAGGCGATGAAGTCGGGGTCGGGAATCAGCTTGCTGGTGGCGCCCTCCCAGATGCTCCAGGCCTTGGCGGCGGGCAGGTTCACGGCCGGGTCCTCGCTGAGCAGGCGCTTGGCGTAGGCCTGCAGGAAGTCCCCGTGCTCGGCCTCGGGGATGGCATCGCGGTAGGGCTCCCAGGCGTCCGGGAAGATGCGGCTGGCACCCTCCTGGTAGAGCCAGTCCACCTCGCGCTGGCGCAGCAGGAAGATGCCCCGGAGGATGAGTTCGGTGACCCGCTCGGGATGGGTTTCCGAGTAGGCCAGGGCCAGGGTGGCGCCCCAGGAGCCGCCGAAGACCATCCAGCGGTCGATGCCCAGCTCGACGCGGATGCGCTCGATGTCGGCCACCAGGTCCCAGGTGGTGTTCTCGCTCACCTCGGCGTAGGGCGTGCTCTGGCCGCAGCCGCGCTGGTCGAAGAGGATGATGCGGTACCTCTCGGGATCGAAGTAGCGCCGGTGCTTGGGGCTGGTGCCGCCGCCGGGGCCGCCGTGGAGGAAGATGACGGGCTTGCCCGCCGGGTTGCCGGTCTCCTCGACGTACAGCTCGTGCAGGTCCGACACCTTCAGGCGCAGCACCCGGGTGGGTTCGACGGGCGGGTAGAGCCAGCTGACGGGATCCTTGCGAAGGGGCATCGGGACTCCTCGGACGTTCAGGAACAAGGAAACCACACTCGCAGAGATCGCGGAGAAGCGGGAGGACCCCAGAGGAAGAACACGGACCTCAGGCGCCCTTCCTCCGCGTTACTCCGCGAGAGTTGTGTCGTTTTGGGGAAGGTCAGACGAAGAACAGGGCCGCGGCCCCCGCGAGGGCCAGCAGCGTGCCCAGGATGGCATGCCAGCCGACCTTCTCCTTGAATCCGACATGGGAGACGGGCAGCAGAATGACGGGCGACAGGGACATGAGCGTGGCGGCCACGCCCATGGGGGCCCGGGCGATGGCCACCAGCGACAGCACCACGCCCAGGACGGGGCCGGTGACCGCACCGAGGCCGATGAAGGCCGCGGCCCGGCCATCGCGGAGGCCGCCCAGCCCGTCGCGCAGCCGGCCCGTGACGATGAAATAGAGCCCCAGGGCGCCCAGGCCCGCGGTGACCCGGATGAGGTTGGCGGAGATGGGCGGGAAGCCGCCTGACAGGCCCTTCATGCTGAAGAGGAGGCCCACGGACTGGCCCAGGGCGCCGCCGATACCAAGGGTCACGCCGCGCCAGAGGTGGGGATGGGATTCACGATCACCGCCATCCCACACCACCCAGGCAATGCCGCCCAGGGTGACGGCCATGGCCAGGACCTTCGAGAGGCTCAGGCTCTGGCCGAGGAACAGCCAGGCCAGCAGGGCGCTGAAGATGGGCGAGAGGGTCATGAGCAGCATGGCCAGCCGGGCGCCGATGACGATGAAGGCCTCGAAGAGCACTGCGTCGCCCACAGCGAAACCGATGAGGCCCGAGATGGCCAGCCAGCCGAGGCGTGCCGTCCCCGCCTGCCAGGGGAAGGTTTGGCCGTAGAGCGCGAGGTGCAGCAGGATCAGCAGGACCCAGGCCATGAGCAGCCGCACCAGGTTCACACTGGCGGACCCCACCCGCCGGCCCGCGACGGTGAAGCAGACGGAATTGAGGGCCCAGCACGCGGAGGTCAGCAGGGCGGCGCTTTCGCCGAGGTACGTCATACGAACATCTGCAGAATTCCGTTGCTCATGAGCATGCCGCGGGGGCTGAGGCGCACCCGGTCGCCTTCCCAGAGCGTGAGGCCTTCCTTCGCGAGGGCCCGGAGCCGTGTCTCCCACCCATCCGTCAGAGGCCGCAGGTTCAGGTGCTCCGCCTGCCGGCGCAGCGCCCCCCAGTCCACGCCGCGGTGCAGGCGCAGGCCCAGCAGGGGGATCTCAGCCAGGGCTTCGGCCGCGTCCAGCTCCTGGAAGTCGACCTCGCCACGGCCTTCGGCCCAGGCGGGGATGACGGAGGTCTCTGTCCACCGGAAGGCCCCCATCTGGGAGGCGGCGCTGGGGCCCAGGCCCAGGTAGGGGCGGCGCTCCCAGTAGCGGGTGTTGTGGATGGACTCGCCCCCGGGACGGGCGTAGTTGCTGATCTCGTAGGGCGCGAGGCCCAACGGCGGAAGCTCGGCCTGGAGGGCCTCGAAGACGTCGGCCACCTCGTCCTCGGAGGGCAGGGCCAGCCGGCCAGCGTCGATCTCGGCGCGCAGAGGGCAGGCCTTGTCCAGGTCCAGGAGGTAGACGCTCAGGTGGTCGAGGCCCGTGGCGGCGAGGGTGTGGGCGTCTCCGATCACTTTGGACAGCGACTGTCCAGGAATGCCCACCATGAGGTCGGCGCTGCGGCGGCGGAAACCGGCACGTTCCGCCAGGTCCAGCGCCTCCAGGGCTTGCGTGGCGCCGTGGATACGCCCCAGCCGCGCGAGCAGGGCGTCATCCAGGGCCTGCACGCCCAGGCTCACGCGGTCCCAGCCCAGGTCCCGCGCCTGCCGGAGCCAAGCCAGGTCCACGGTGCCGGGGTTGGCTTCGAAGGTGGCCTCCACCAGGGGCGAGAGGTCGAAGGCCTGGCGAAGGGTGGCCGTGAGCGCCGCCAGCTCTTCCGGAGAGAGCAGGGAGGGGGTGCCTCCGCCCAGGTAGAGCGTGTCCACGGCGGGCCGATCCAGGGCCGCGCCCCAGGCCCGGACCTGGGCCGTCAGGCGCCGGATCGTGGCCGGCTGGAGGTCGCGGTCCCGGGTGGTGGCGAAGGAGCAGTAGGTGCAACGGTCCAGGCAGAAGGGGATGTGCAGGTAGAGCCCGAGCGGCTCCCCGTGCGCGGCGGCCCTGAGTGCCGGCAGCCTCTCCGCCAGGGGGGGCGGAAGGTCAGGGGTCAACCATCACCTGCTTCACGGCCTCCCGCAGGGTCCGGACCTCTTTCGGGAACCGCCAGGGAGCCTGGGTGGGCTCCGCGGTCCGTTCCAGGGCCTGGTACCGCTGCTGAAGGAAGGCATGGCGTTCGGGCCGGGGGATCCGCCCGCCCATGTGGAGCTCGAGCAGCTCGAGGTTCTGCTGGAGGCGGGCCGCCTGGGGATGATAGAGGAAGACGTTCAGGAGCAGGTGGCCGAAGGCGAGGCCCAGGATCAGGAACCCGCCCACCACCGGGAGGCGGAGCGTGGTGCCCAGCCCCAGGGCCAGCCACCAGCCCATGAGGACCATGAGCGCCAGCGCCAGGAGTGGCACCAGGGGCATGGCCCACAGGCCATTGCCCCAGAGGCAGTCATGGATGAGGGAGTCGGTGACGGCTTCGAGGGTGCGGCGGTCGTTGGCGGTCCGGGCCCGGAGCAGGTGCTGGTCCAGGGCCTCCCAGGCCTGTTTCTGAGTGGGGGTGAGCGTCACCTGGCGGTAGCCACGAGGGATCAGGTTCTGGGAGCCGGCCTGGGCTTGGTGGGGGCGGCCTGGCTCCACCGCGGGCGGGGGCGGGGGCTCCAGGATCTCCGCGTCGGCCGGCGGCGGCGTGTTGGTGATGTGGGTCTGCCCGCCGGCATCGCGCCAGTAGTAGGTTCGCGAAGGCTGGCCCAGGAGGGCCAAAACGAGCAGTCCCGCGGCGGCGATCACCCGAAGGCCTCAGAACTGGGCATCGAGGGCCTCGCACCAGAAGTGGTAGATCATCTGGTGGATCTCCTGGATGCGCGCCGTCACGGTGGAGGGCACCACGAGGGCGTCGTCCATCAGGCCCGCCAGCTTGCCGCCGTCGCGGCCCAGCAGGCCCAGGGTGCGCACGCCCAGCTCCCTCGCGGAGGCCACGGCCCGGATGACATTGGGGCTGTTGCCGCTGGTGCTGATGCCGATGAGCAGGTCGCCGGGCCGGCCCAGGGCCTCCACTTGCCGCGAGAAGACCTGATCGAAGCCGTAGTCGTTGCCGATGGCCGTGAGGGCCGAGGTGTCCGTGGTGAGGGCGATGCCCGCGAGGGCGCGCCGCTCCTTGAGGTAGCGCCCGCTCAGCTCCGCGGCCAGGTGCTGGGCGTCCGCGGCGCTGCCCCCGTTGCCGCAGACGAGGATGCGGCCACCCCGGCGCAGGCGCTCGGCCATGTCGTCAGCCTGGGCGAGGAGGTGGTCCATTTCCCGGGCGAAAAAGGCCTGCTTGAGCTGGACGGACTCCTGGACGTGCTGAAGGAGGATCTGCTTCATGCCGCCGATTGTGACAGGAATTCCACTCCCAGGATTTCCCAGACACTGGCAGACTGCGGTGAGTCTTGCCCCTTCCGAGCGTGGGTCCCATGGAATGGATTGCCCTCAAACACGCCCTGCTGGCCCACCTCCCGGTGGCGACCGGATTGCTCCTGCCCTGGGCGCTGTTCGCCTCCCAGCGCGCCGGACGGGGCATGCGCCCCTGGTGGACGGTGTGCCGGTACCTGGGCTGGGTCGGCCTGCTGGGCCTGATCGCCGCGCTGGTCAGCGGCCCCGCGCTGGGCCGCCTGTCGGCGCTGATTCCCGCCGGGCGGATCTTCCCCCTGCCGGCCTCGGGTCTGGGAGCGGATGGCCTGCTGTTCCGCCATGCGGTGATCGCCACCGCCGCGGCGCTCCTCTCGGTCCCCGCACTCTGGTCCATGAACCGCCCGCGGAAGGATCACCAGAGCCTGGGCGTCCTCGCGCTGCTGCTGGGCCTCGCCTGGTCCGGCGCCCTCCTGGCGACCGGCTATTCCGGCTATGGCCTGGCCCATCCCGGTCGGCCCGTTGCCCCCGCGCCCGTGAAGGTCGTCCAGGCACCCCCCGCGCCGCCGGTGGATCCCGAGGCCCAGGCTCCCGTGCGGGCCCTGGACTTCGCCTCCCTGGAGGCCATCCACGCGGAGCCCGTCAAGTCTCCCGCCCATGGCGGCCGGTGGATCCGCGCCTGGGCCAATCCCGCCGCCGCCTCCGCCTACCGGGCCGGTCGGACCCTGCCGCCGGGCTCCCTGGTGGTGCTCAGCACTCTGGAAGACCGCTGGGGCCGCCCCGGCACCGAACCCGGCCCCCTCTACGCCCTGGAGATGAAGGGTGAGACGCCGGCGCTCACGTTCTACTGGCCCCAGGTGCCCATCGACCGCCGCCAGGAGACCGGCGGCGAGGCCCGGGCCTACTGGCGGAACCAGAACACCCATCTGGACGCCTGCAAGGCCTGCCACGCCGGGGGCATGGCCGATCCCGCGCAGCGCAGTCGCTGGCGCGTGCCGCGCGCGAAGGCCGTTTCCGGGAATTGAAACGAGCCTAGGCCCGTTCCACGAGGGGAAACAGCCTGGCTTCCTCCAGGTCGATCCGCCTGCGGAGGACCTGGAGCAGGTCCCTGGATGTCTCGATGAAGGCCTCCGGCGCCAGCCGGATGGCTTCTGCGCTGGGCCAGTGGTAGCTGAACTGGCGCAGTCGGGTCTTCAGCTCGCCCAGGCCCGCCTCCAGTCCTCTCGCGGTGGCCTGGATGTCGGCGTCCATGGCCTCCAGCAGCGCCGGATACAGGACGGTGTTCTCCATGGACAGGTGGGCCTTGACCGTGGCGAGGAGGGCCTGTGCGCCGGCCAGGCACAGATCCGGATGGCTTCGCACCAGGGCGGGAGCCAGCCGGGCCTCATGCTCGCGCGCCAGGCGCCGCAGCTCCTGGTGGTGGTGGTGGTAGGGGGCAAGGCTGGCGTCCATGGCAGACCCTCATGCCTTCCGTTATCGGTCCCGCCCGGCCGGACTTGAGTGTTGCCTGGGGGCGTCTGGCATAAAAAAGGCCGGCCCTGGGGCCGGCCTTCCTGGTGCGGGCGACGGGATTCAGTCGACGGTGAACTCGCCGCTGTCGATGATGGTGATCTCCGTGGGGAGGAACTGCACGTCGTAGCCCTTCTCCTTCAGCAGGTGGTAGGCCAGCTCGGCGCGGATGCCCGTGGAGCAGTGGCAGATCACCTTCTGGCCCTTGGGAACTTCGGCGAGGCGGGCCAGGAGCTGGGGTTCGGGAACGGTGACGGCGCCCTTGATGATGCCGTTCTTCGTTTCGTCAGGGTTCCTCACATCCAGGATCACGGCGCCGCGCTCGGCCGGGGCCAGGTTCGCGAGCTTCGTGAAGTCCGCCGCGGCGATGGCGCCGGGGCGGGGCTTGGGTACGAAGGCTGCCCTGGTGGCCAGCGTCCCCGTCTCTACCGGCATCGACGCGGCCTGCCAGCCCTTGAAGCCGCCGGTGAGCACGTTCACGCCCACGTAGCCGGCCTTGACCAGCTCCGAGGCCACGGCCTTCGCCGCGTCGCCGCCGGTCTCATCCACCACCACCACCGGGGGCTTGAGCTTGGCGGCGGGGAAGGTCTTGAGCAGGTCGGCCGTCTTCGCGGGATCCGCGGCCACGGCGCCCTTGATGAAGCCCTTGGATGCTTCGGAGGCGGGACGGGCGTCGAGGACCACCAGGGGCGTCTGCGTGTCGAGGAACGCGGCCTTCATGGAGGCCGGGCTCAGCACGCCGTAGGCCTTCTTCGTCCAGGCGGGCATGCCATCCACGAACACCTTGGCGTTCGTGTAGCCCAGCTTCTTGGCCTTGGCGAGCGACCCGGGGCTCATGTTGCAGGTCTTCCCGCTGCAGTAGAAGATCACCAGCGCGCCCTTGTCGGCCGGCAGCTTGTCCACGTTCTTGTCGAAGGCCGGGAAGGGCAGGTTCACCGCGGTGGGGATGGCGCCCTCCATGAAGCGCGGCGCGGGACGGGAGTCGAAGAGGAAGTAGTGGCCCTTCTCGGGGCCGAGGACCACCAGCTTCTGGAGCTCGTCGAGGGTGATGATCTCGCTGGCGGCCAGCTTGACGGGGGGCTTGGCGAACACCGCCACGGCGGTCTTCACGCCGTCCTTCTCGGTGAACTGGACGCGCACCTCGTGGCCCTTGGCGATGGACTTCAGCGCCGCCTCTGGGTTGGCGGCGGGCTCGGGCGTGACCACCTTCAGGGCGGCCTTGTCGAAGCGCAGCACCTCCGTGCGCTCGTCGATCTTGAGCTGGAAGGAGTTGTTCTTCAGGATCAGGTTGTCGAAGTGGCCGCGAAGGTTGTCGGCGGCTGTCGTGTGGCAGGTGGTGCAGATCTTCGCGGAGGCCGGCTTCGGGGCTGGCGCCTGAGCGGTAGCCAGGGCGCAGGCGGCTGCCAGCGGAAGGATGAGGTGGGGGTGGAATGCCATAGACTCTCCCGTGGTCATGTACGAATGGAGTCTAGGGCCCTTTCCCTGCCGGGCCTGCCGGATTGTGACCACCGTCTACGGACACCCCGGTGGAGGCTTCAGCCCACCTCGCGGGGGAATGAAAAAGCAGACCTGCGGAATCACTCGGCCTGGGCGAACACCTCGCGGGGTTTTCCCGCGCCCCGGTCGGGACCGACGATCCCTTCCTCTTCCATGCGGTCGATCAGCCGGGCCGCCCGGCCGTAGCCGAGGTTCAGCTTGCGCTGCAGCAGGCTGGTGCTGGCCTTCCGCTCGCGCTTCACCACGGCCACGGCACGGTCATAGATGTCGTCGCCGCCGCCCATCTCCGCCTCATCGAAGAGGGCGGTCTCCTCTTCTGTCTCCATGGCGCTGACGAGCGATTGGTTGTAGTCAGGGCGGCCGCGTTCCCGCAGCCATGTGACGAGGCGCAGGGTTTCGTCTTCCGTGAGGAAGGGCGCGTGGATGCGCTTGGGATGGCTGGCGCCGTTGGGGAGGAACAGCGCGTCGCCCGCGCCCAGGAGCTGCTCGCCGCCGCCGGAATCCAGGATGGTGCGGCTGTCGATCTTGGTGCGCACGCGGTAGCTGAGGCGGCTGGGGAGGTTGGCCTTGATGACGCCCGTGACCACGTCCACCGAGGGCCGCTGGGTAGCGAGGATGAGGTGGATGCCCACGGCGCGGGCCTTCTGGGCGATGCGCGCGATGCTGTCCTCCACTTCGCTGCGGGCCACCATCATGAGATCCGCCAGCTCGTCGATGACCACCACCACGTGGGGCATGGGGTCCAGCACCGCAGGCCGGTCGGGCCAGCGCGGGTTGGGCGTGCGTTCGGAGATGTCCATCGAGCCGCCGGCGTCGGCGATCTTCGTGTTGAAGCCCTTCAGGTCGCGCACGCTCAGCAGGGCCAGGCGGCGGTAGCGATCCTCCATCTGGGCCACCACCCACTTCAGCACGCGGCCCGCCTCCTTCATGTCCGTGACGACCGGCGCCCAGAGGTGCGGGATGTCCTCGTAGACGCCCAGCTCCACCATCTTCGGGTCCACGAGGATGAGCTTCACCTCGTCGGGCAGGGCGCGCACGAGGCAGGAGCAGATCATGGCGTTCACGCCCACGCTCTTGCCGCTGCCGGTGCTGCCGCCGATGAGCAGGTGGGGCATCTTGTTGAGGTCTGCCACCACGGGCTTGCCGGCGATGTCCTTGCCGAGCGCCAGCTGGAGCAGGCCCGGCGTGTCGCGGAAGGCGGGACTGTCGATGACCTCGCGGAAGGTGATGATCTCGCGCTTGGGGTTGGGCACCTCGATGCCCACCAGGTTCTTCCCGGGGATGCGGTCCATGCGGACGGCCTCGGCCTGCAGGGCCAGGGCCAGGTCCTCCTCCATGCCCAGGATGCGCGACAGGGGGATGCCGGGATCGGGTTGGAACTCGAAGACGGTGACCACGGGGCCGGGCTGCATGCCGGTGACCGCGCCCTTGATCTTGAATTCGGACAGTTTCTGTCCAATGACCTCCTTGATGGATTCCAGCGCGGCGAGGTCGGCCTTGGCGTGCTGGCCGGGCGGATCGAAGAGCCGGCGAGGAGGCAGGGTCTCGCGGGAGGCCGGGCCCGGCTCCGGCTCGGGCGGAGCGGGCAGGGGGCGCGCCGGAGTGGGTTCCGTGAGGGGCAGCGGGGGCTGGACGATCTCCCGCCCGAAGCGGTCCTTGGCCACCTGGACCTTGGCCACGGTGGGCTTCGGCTTGGGCGGCGGCGGGGCCTCGGCGAGCAGCTTGGCTCGGAAGGGGGCGTCGGCGGGCAGGGGGGGTGTCGGTGCCGAGGTGGGGAGCGGCTGCGCGTCGATCAGGGTCTGGGTGGCGTCGAGGTTGATGGACTGGATGGCCGGGAGCAGGTCCTCGGCGCGGACGAGGGGCTGCTTCCTGCGGGCCTCCGCCGTCTCCAGCTCGGCCTTCAGGAGGGCCTCCCGCTGGGCCTCCAGAGCCTCCTGGCGCTGGGCCAGGGCCAGCAGGGCCGCGCCATCCGCCGCATCCAGGTCCGGCTGGTCCGGATTCCGGCCGCGGAGGAAGGGCCGCTTCACCATGCTGAGGAAACCCTGGAAACCCTTCGCCGGCATGGGCTTCATCCAGGGCCAGGCGGTCTCGCCCAGCCAGCGGTGCAGCAGCCTACCGATGCCGCGCGTCACGGAGGGGGCCAGGACGAGGGCGCAGGTGAGCATCACCAGGACCAGGAAGAGGGGCAGTCCGACGGGGCCCAGGAGGTGGCGCTGGGCGGGCCAGAGGGTGCTTCCCAGCCAGCCGCCCCAGCGGATCTCCACGGTGCCCACGCCATCAAGGCCCGGCCAGGACCGGCTGCCGAAGGCGCCGAGGGCCGTCCAGACCGCCAGGGCCAGGCCCAGCCAAGCCAGGCGACCGGGCCAGCGGTGCTCCTCCCGGGGCCAGGCCTCCCAGAGCAGGTAGGGCGGGACGATCCAGGCTCCCATGCCCATGAGGGTCTGGAGCAGGCCGGCGATGGTGGCCCCGACGGTGCCGCAGAGGTTCTGCACGCCCGCCACGGCGGCGCCCTGGGTGAAGGGGTGCGGGTCCAGCGGATGGAAGCTGGCCAGCGAGAGCAGCAGCACCAGGGCCACGAAGCCCAGTCCCGCCCTCAGCATCCAACGGCCGATCCCCTGCAACGCGCCTCCAAGGTGTCTGGGCTTCAGTGTAGCCCAGGGGCGCGGCGCTCAGCGGGCCTGGGGCGCGGGGGCCGGAGGTTGCAGGAAGGCCAGGCGGAGTTGCGGGTTCCAGGCGGGCTTGCCGAGGTCGTGCAGGAAGGCGCTGGCCGGCACGAAGGCCCAGCCTTCCCGCCGTGCGCGGTCCATGAAGGCCCCCAGCCCCGCGGAGGGCCGGTCCTTCTCGGCCCGCTCCGAGCCCAGGTGCATGAGCACGATGAGGCCGTCGCCATCGCGGTCCAGGCGCTGTCTGAGACGCTGGAGGATGGCGTCCCCGCTGCGGTACAGGCGGCGCTCCTTCGGCGTCGCCCAGTCCAGGGTGTCCGCGCCTTCGCTCCAGCCCACGTGGCGGTAGCCCAGCTCCTCGGCCCAGCGGCGGATCTCGGCGGTCTGCTCGCCATAGGGCGCCCGCCAGTAGGGGTCCATGGGGCGGCCAAGGAGGCGCACCAGGGCCGCATCGGCCTCCAGGAGCTCCTGCTGCACCCGCTCCTTGGTCCACTTGGGATCGCGCTTCATGCCCGGCGCGAAGTGGGGATGGTTCATGGTGTGATTGCCCAGCTCGTGCCCTTCCGCCGCCATGCGCTTCACCAGGGCCGGGAAGTGCTGGATGAAGGCGCCCGTGAGGAAGATGGTGGTGTGCACGCCCCGGGCCTTCAAGGTGTCGAGGATCTCGGTGGCGACCTCGGCATTGGAGCCGCCATCGAAGCTGAGCAGCAGCCGCTTCTGCCCCCCGGGACCGCGGGTGAGGTTGAGCGCCTCGCCCATTCCGGGCCAGGGGCCCGAGCCCGGGGTTGGCGGAGCGGCATGGGGGAGAAGGAACGGGGCGGGACTCGGAAGGAGGGCGGCCTGGGCTGGGGCGGCGGGCGATGCGAGCAAGGCTCTCGGAGTTCGGGCCGGCGGATCGGCATGCGGCCTCTTGGACGGGATCGCGGAAGCGGCGCGGACACTGGGTTTCAGGGGCGGCGCGACCCTGGCCGGCGGGGGCAGTACGAACTCGAAGCGGGCCAGGATCTGGCCGGAAGCGGTGCGCAGCAGGGCGGTCTCGCCCACGGGGGGCCGGAACATCTCCCAGCGCACCGGGCCGGCCTCGGCGAAGCGGGCCTCCCGGATGGAGCGTCCCTCCAGCACCAGTTCCGCGGGGGTGGCCAGCTCGCCCTCCAGGATGGCCAGCCCCCCCACGGGGCGCCACGACCAGTCCTTCCGGGCCGAGGTGGCGGGCTTGGACGGAGGAGCGGGCCGTGCGGCCGCCTCCCGGCCCGCCTGGTGCCCGCAGCCCGTCAAAGCCAGGAACAGGCCCAGACACAGGCACAGGCCCATCCGCCGACTTGGGCCCGGACTTGGCCTGCGGGCGGGTCTCATGACGTGGCGTCTCCCCGGCAGAGCGCCCAGTAGTTGGCCTTTTCCCGGATCCTCACGCTGTGCGGATGCAGGTCCGCCTCGCGCAGATGCTCGAAGGCCCATTCGGCCAGGGCCTCGGCGGTGGGGTTCCGTCCTTCCAGCGGGGAAAGGGTGTTCAGCAGGTGGTAGTCCACGGCTTCCAGCCAGGCATCCAGGGCCTTGGCGAAGGCCGCCTCGTCAGCTTCGGAGACCAGCTCGACTGTGGCCTCGACTTCCCAGTTGTGCCCGTGCCGATCCTCCTGGAATCCAGGAAGGTTGTGGAAATGATCGGCCACGAAGGGGCGTCGGAGCGAGAGGGTGAAAGGCATGGCTGAGTATAGCTATCGGCCATGGGACTGCGGACATGAGGAACGGTGGTCAGGGCTCGGTCATCGGCCCCAGCTCCGCGCGGAGGGCGGCCAGGTAGGCAGTCATGACCGCCTGGCGGGCCGCGGCGCGACGCCGGCCCGCGGCGGTGGTCATGCCAGCAGCCAGCTTGAGGAGCTTCCGCTCGAAGTGATCCAGGCTCCAGGCCTTGTCATCCAGGTCGCGGCCTTCGGCCCAGGGGTCCTCCGGGTGCCAGAGGCCGGCCCCGAAGCTGGCGCCCGTGGCGAAGACCCGGGCGATGCCGATGGCGCCCAGGGCCTCCAGGCGGTCGGCGTCCTGCAGCACGGCGGCCTCCAGGCTGCCGGGGGCCTGGCCCCCGCTCCAGCTGTGGGTGGCCACCGCGTCGGCGATGGCCCCCGCCTTCGTCTCCAACCCCGGCGTCTCTCGGCACCACTGGGGCACCAGGTCCGCGGCCAAGCGGGCGGTGAGGGGCGACTCCGGGTGGTTCTTGGGGCGGTAGACCAGGTCGTGGAGCAGGGCCGCGGCCACGCAGATCTCGGCGTCAGCCCCCTCCTCGGCGGCCAGGGCGCCCGCTACGCGCGCCACCCGCAGGATGTGGCCCAGGTCATGGGCGGCGTCCCGGGGGAAGGGCTCGGCGGCCAGGTGGGCCCGAAGGCGCGCCAGCAGGGGTTCAGACCAGGGGAAGGTGGGGCTCAGCGTCATGATTCCAGCCTAATCGAGCCGCCAGGGGTGGGGATTGTGGCGGAGATCACACAATTCAATATTGAGACTCTTTCTCTTTTATCTAGAATGGAACTCTGAGGTTGGGCATGTATCTCTGCGTCTGCAACGCCATCACGGAAGACCAGGTCGTCTGGGCCGTGCGGGAACGCGGTACGGCGTCGGTGAAGGCGGTCTTCGAGGCCCTGGAGGCCAGGCCGGACTGCGGGCGCTGTCTGGGGGCCATGGCCGAGGCGGTGCTGGCCATCCGGGCCGGGGAGCCGGTGGGGGTGGCCCTGGATCCGCAAGCCACGCCCTGGGGCTGCCGGGGCCGATGCCGACCGGCCTGGGGCGATCCCGGCATCCCGAAGGCTAGCTGAAAGGGTTGTGAAGAACCGGCAAAGGTGGCTATGGTGAGGGCCTTTCCAGGGGAGGCCCCATGCAAGGCGATGCGACCCTCATCCAGCACCTGAACCGGCTCCTCCGCAACGAACTCACGGCCATCAACCAGTACTTCCTCCACGCCCGCATGTGCCGCAACTGGGGCCTGAAGGAACTGGGGGAGCACGAGTACCGGGAATCCATCGACGAGATGAAGCACGCCGACCGTCTCATCGAGCGGATCCTCTTCCTGGAGGGCCTGCCCAGCATGCAGGACCTGCACAAGCTGCGCATCGGCCAGAACCCCAAGGAGGTCCTGGAGGGCGACCTGGCCCTGGAGATGGACGCCATGAAGGATCTGCGCGAGACCATCGCCTATGCGGAAGGCATCCGTGACTACGTGAGCCGCGACCTCGCCCAGGACATCCTGGAGAGCGAGGAGGAACACGTGGACTGGCTGGAGACCCAGCTCGACCTCATCGGGCAGATGGGCCTCCAGAACTTCGTCCAGCGGGCGGCGGGCGGCCTGTCCTGATTGCCGGCCCCTGCCATCGCAGTGGCCGCTGGCGGAGGACGGTGCGCCCAGGGGATCATGGAGCGTGCCCCACGGCACGCCTGGAGTGCCCATGCGGTTCCTGAAGTCCCTGTTCTGCTCCGTTCTGCTGGCGGCGACCGCCTGGGCCCAGAAGGCCGATCCCTCCTTCGATGCGATCAAGAGCGTGAGCTTGGCCTTCCAGAAGGGGGCCGTGGTGCTCACGGTGCCGCCGGGCGCCCACCTCAAGGCCTCGTTCATGGAGGTGGCGAAGAAGGGCGGCGCCGGAACGCTGAAGGTGGGCCCCCTGCCCGCCACGGACGCCCAGGACGAGATCGGCGACGGCGTGTGGCACGGCACCGTGCGCATTCCCCTGCGCGGGGAGGGCCTCAGCGGCACCGTGAAGCTCGAGGTCACCTACCAGCCCTGCACGGAGGGCGAGGGCGGTGTCTGCTTCCCGCCGACGACGCGGACGCTGGAGGTGAAGGCGGCTGAGATTCCGGTGGCCGCGCCCGCGGCCGTGCCGGCGGAGAAACCTGCGGTTTCTCCGGTGGAAAAAACGGCAGAGCCGGCGACCCCTGCGGCTTCACCTTCTCCCACGGCGCAGGCGGCTGCGCCTGCGCCTGTCTCCGAGCACTCGGGCCTGTTCTGGTCGCTGCTCCTGGTCTTCCTGGCGGGCATGGGGGCCTCGCTCACGCCCTGCGTGTACCCGATGATCCCCATCACCATGGCCATCGTGGGGGCCAAGGGCAGCGGCAAGGCCAGGGGCTTCGCGCTGTCTGCCATGCTGGTGCTGGGCATGGCGGTGACCTACACCACGCTGGGCGTGCTGGCTGCCCGCAGCGGCGCGGCCTTCGGGGCCTTCGCGCAGAAGCCTGCCTTCCTCATCCCTGTGTCCCTGCTCTTCGCGGCCTTCGCGCTCTCCCTCTTCGGGGCTTTCGAGATCGCGCTGCCCCAGGGGCTCGCCCTGAAGCTGCAGGGCGACGGCTCCCGCAAGGGCTTCGGCGGGGCTTTCCTCATGGGCCTCGTGCTGGGACCCCTCTCGGCGCCCTGCGTGGGGCCCGTCATCGGCGCGGTGCTGGTGGGCATTGCCCAGCGGGGCGATGTCTTCATGGGCGGGCTCCAGCTCTTTGTCTTCGCCCTGGGCATGGGTGTGCTGTTCCTGGCCGTGGGCACCTTCTCGGCGGCCCTACCCAAGAGCGGCGACTGGCTCACGCGGTTCAAGCAGGGCATGGGCTTGGTGGTACTGGGCTTCGCGACCTGGAACGTGCGGCTCGTGGTGCCGGACTGGGCGAACTTCGCCATGTGGGCCGTGGTGATGCTCGCGGGCGCGGCGGTCTTCGGCGTCTTCGAAACGGCCGCGGGCCTGGTGGGCCAGCTCCGCAAGGGCCTCGCCCTGCTGATGCTGGCGCTGGCCCTGCTGCTGGGCGTGCGCACCGTGGAGACCTACCTCAAGGTGGACCTGCTGCCCAAGGGCGGTGTGGCGGCCGTCGTGGACGAGCATGCCGGCTGGATGGAGCAGGACCTCGAAGGCGCGCTGGCGAAGGCCAAGGCCGAGAAGAAGCTCGTGCTGGTGGACATCTACGCCGACTGGTGCGCCCAGTGCAAGGAGCTTGACGAGAAGACCTGGCCCGACGCCGCCCTGAAGCAGTGGATCGCCGCGAACGCCGTGCCCATCCGCATCGATACCGACGCCAAGCGCAAGGACCTGGCCGCCAAGCTCCAGATCCGCAGCTACCCGACGGTCCTCCTGCTGGACGCGGACGGCAGGGAGCTGCGCCGCATCCTGGGCTTCCAGAAACCCGAGGTCATGAAGGCCTGGCTGGAAGGAAAGTGAGGGACGGCGGCCTCGCCTAGAAGCGCCAGGCCGCGCCCGCGCTCACGCGGACGAGGCGATGGGACAGCACCCGGGGGAACAGGCTCCCGTCCAGGCGCAGGAGCCACTGCTTCCCGAGCGGCACCTCGACGCCGGCGCCGAGGTGAGGGGTGAAGCCCGAGGTGGTGGTCTCGCCCGAATCCGTCAGGAAGACGTAACCCTCGCCCCTGGTGGCGGTCCAGTAGGCCACCCCGACGCGGCCGTAGGCAGACGCGGAACCGAGGGGAAGCCAGGCCATCCCCGTGAGGCTGGTGGTGCAGACGTCCCGGTCCTCCGAAACCCCCGCGGTGATCACCGTGAAGTCTCCGTACAAGGTCTGGTCCACCTCGAACCCCCAGGTCCGGCGCCAGCGCCCCCCTCCATGCAGCGCAAAGCCGGCCGTGGTGCGGGAATCCGGCGCTCCGGCGACAGGGAAGGCGGGCCTGTAGTCCGCCCAGACGAGGGAGAGCCCGACGAACCCCTCCCAGTCGGGCTTCAGGACCGGTTCCTGCCCGTGGAGCGGGAGGGCCAGGAGCAGGACGAGCGCCCCGCCCGATACGGCGGCGGTACGGACTGGCGAAGGCGTGGCCATGGGATCCCCCGGCTCTGGACCTCCAGATGCGGGGAACATAACCCATGAATCATCAATGCGCAAATCCCCAAGCGGGGTTGACCGCCGTCCTCACTTCCCCAGGAAGGTCTCCAGCGTCTTCTCCAGGTTCTCGCCGCGGAGCTGGGCGCCGCTGGCGACGATCCTGCCGTCGGGGCCGACGAGCAGGGGCTTGGGGATGCCCTTCACGCCGTAGGCGTCGGCCACGGGGTTCTGGAAGCCGCCCTCGATGAAGGCGTGCTTCCAGGGCATGGGCGTGGCGGCCTGCTTCCGGAAGGGCGCGATGTGCTCGATGCGGCGGTCGAAGGAGAGCGAGAGGATCTCGAAGGGCTTCGTCTTGAACCTGGCCCAGGCGGCGTGCATGGAGGGCATCTCGGCGCGGCAGGGCGGGCACCAGGTGGCCCAGAAGTCGATGAGCACGTACTTGCCCTTGAAGGTATCCAGCGTGTAGATGGTCTTCGGATCGCCGAGGGCCTGGAGGTGGAAGGCCGGCGCCGGGCGCCCCAGGCCCGTCTTCAGCTCGCCCTCGAGGATGCCCTGGGCCTGCTTGGCCTGGCGGCTGCTGCCGAAGTCCTTCTGCAAGGTCTCGTAGGCGGGCTTCCAGGCGGCCTCGTCCTTGGCGTCCAGGCGCTCCCAGAAGTGCTCGAAGAGCAGGGTGCGGCGCAGCTCGGGATCCGCGTGCTTCGCCCGCGCCTCGGCCACGTAGGCGTCCCAGCCCTTGGGATCAGCTTCGGCGCGGGCAGTGAGCAGGCCGGGGTCCAGGCTCCAGGCGGCGGCGGTGGGTGGGACCTCCTGCTTCAGCTGAGCCAGGAAGGCCGGGGCAGGCTCGGCCTTGGCCAGCTGGAGGTGGAACAGCTTGCTCACCAGCAGCGCCTGGCGCAGCTCCGGGGCTTTTTCGACCGCCAGGTGCGCGTCCAGGTCCACCAGCTCCTTCGCGCAGTCGCCGCGGAAGTCCTTGGTGTTGCCGCCGGCCTTCATGAAGGCGGCGCGGGCCTCCATCACGGCCTTGGCCTTCGCCCGGGCGGCATCGAGCACGGCCTGGGGGCCGGGTGCCGGCGCGGGCGCGGGCGTGGACACTGGCGCGGGCGCCTGGAGCGCGGGCAGGGCCATCATCAGGGAGATCAGGGGTAGCGGCATGGATCCTCCGGCAGGCGGTCAGGCTCGCCGGATAGGATACCTCGATTCACGAGGTCATAGCTGGGCGGGTTTGCCCGGTTCCGCCGGCGGGGCCTGGGCTGGAGTTGGGGCCGGCGCCGGGGTCGGCATCGGGGTGGGGGAGACGACCCGCTCCCGCAGGGCGCGCATCACGGCCTGGCCCACGAAGCCGTCATGGTAGCCGATGTGCAGTTCGGCCAGCTTCCCCTGGCGGTCCACCACGAACAGCACGGGCACGGAGTAGACCATGTCCATGAAGTTGGAGGGACCCTCCTTGCCAAGGCCCGGCGTGAAGACGGGCATGTGGCTGCTCTCGAAGAACTGGCGGTTGCGGTTCATGAACTTGTGGATGGCCCGCCAGCCGCCCTCGATGCCGCTGTCCTGCTGGTTCTCGTCGAAATTGATCGCCAGGATCTCGAAACCGTACTGGCCCTTCTTGGGATAGAGGCTGGCGAATTCCTGGAGCATCTTGGCGGAGGGATCGCAGTTCTTGCTCCAGAGGCCCACCAGCACCACCTTGCCTCTGAGGCTGGCGATGGAGATGCCCTTGTTCTTCTCGTCGTAGGCGGCGAAGGCGGAGACGTCCTTGCGTTCCGCGGGAGGGAAGAACTGATCCCCCCGCTGGGAGTAGCGGACCGTGGAGGCGTCCGCCCCGTTGGGACCATACTGGCTCTTGTCGTTCAGTTCCGTCTTCTCCTGCATGATCCTCGGGCAGGTTGGATCGGTGGGGCTGTTGGCGTTGTTGAAGATACCCTGGGCCCCCAGGGCGAGGCCGGAGAGGGCCAGGAGAAGGCTGCACAGCGGAGGACGCGACACGGGACACCTCTCGGTGGGGATTGCCCACCACCCTATCGGAAGCTCCGTACCAGGTCGAGGCCCTGCTCCGTCCGGCTGAGGTACCAGGTGAGGGCCTGGCCATCCACCACGCGCACGTCCGCGTCCGGGAAGCGCCGCTGCAGCTCCGCCTGATGGCGGCGGTTGAAGCGGTAGGGCTCGGTGGGGAGGAGGATCAGCTCGGGTGCGAGGGCCGCCAGATCCTCGTCGGTCAGCGTCGGATACCGGTCCGGGCCGAGAGGTGTCAGGCCTCCCGACCGGAGGAGATCACCCACGTAGGTGTCGGATCCCGCGCTCATCCAGGGATCCTTCCAGATGAGGGCCAAGGTGCGGGGGCCCTTGCGGCGGCGTCCCTTCAGCGTGGCTTCCAGCGCCGAGGCGCGGGCCTCGGCGGCCTCGACGGCGCCGAGGCGTTCTCCCAGTTGGCGCAGGGCGCGCACGCAGTCCTTCACGGTCCGGATCTCCAGAGCCATCCAGGGGATGTCCAGGGCCGCGAGGGCGTCGGCGACCTCCTTCGGGTTCTCGTCCCGCTCGAGGATCACCAGGTCCGGGGCCAGGTCGCGGATGCGGTCCAGATCCGGGTTCTTGGTGCCGCCCACGGCCGGTACCGTGTTGCGGATCCACCTCGGCTCGATGCAGTACCGCGTCCGCCCCGCCAGCCGCGCCGCTAGGCCCCACTGGACCAGCAGCTCCGTCACCGAGGGCACCAGGCTGACGATGCGTTTCGGCGTGTCTCCCGTGGGAATCTGTGTGCCGGGTGCCGCGGCCTGAGGACTGAGGCCTGAGGCCTGAGGACTGGCGAGGGTCAGCCTCACCCCCAGGTGCGGATCCTTCATCTGCCCCAACCCCGTGGGACAGAGGTCCAGCAGCGGGCAGGCGGCGCAGTCCGGGCGGCGGGCATCGCAGGTGCGGCGGCCGTGGAAGATGAGCTGGTGGTGCAGCTCGATCCAGTCCTCCCGGGGGAAGAGGCGGCAGAGGTCCGCTTCCACCTTCTCGGGCGTGGCAGCCTTCGATAGGCCCAGGCGGCGCGCCACGCGGAAGATGTGGGTGTCCACGGCCAGGGCCGGCACGCCGAAGGCGTTGGCCAGGACGACATTGGCGGTCTTCTGGCCCACGCCGGGCAGGGCGCCCAGCTCGGCCGGGTCCGAAGGCACGCGGCCGCCGTGTTTCGCCATCAGCGCCTGCCCGAGTCCGATGAGGTTCTTCGCCTTGTTGCGGAAGAAGCCCGTGGACTTGATGAGGCCCTCCAGCTCGTCCGTCCGGGCCTCGGCCAAGCTGGCGGCGTCGGGGTAGCGGGCGAAGAGGGCCGGCGTGGTGAGGTTCACCCGGGCGTCCGTGCACTGGGCGCTGAGGATGGTGGCCACCACCAGCTGGAAGGGGTCCCGGTGGTCCAGGGCGCAGCGGGCATCGGGGTAGGCGGCCCGGAGCCGCCGCTGGAGTTCGCCGGGGTCGGGTCGGGATGCTCGCATCAGACCAGGATAAGAGCCCTGATCCGCCGGGAGGGCACCGGATTGTTAAACTGGGAGCTGAGGTGCCGCATGCCCACCACGCTCACGGGGAAGCTCGACTGCCAGGAGACCGCCCGGCACTACCTGGACCTGGTGCGCTCGAACGTGAAGAAGCTCGGGTTCTCCCCGGGCCTCGGCGTGATCCTCGGCAGCAGCGACCCCGGCAGCGTCACCTACCAGCGTTGGCTCATGAAGGACTGCGAGGACCTGGGCATCAACGCGGCGGACCTGCGCGTGGAGAACGGCATGCAGCTCGTGAAGCTCCTCGCCCGCCTGAACCAGGACGACAAGACCCACGGCGTGTTCATCTTCTATCCCCTGCGCTACCCCGAGATCAAGGATGACGAGGTGATGGACCTGGTGGATCCGGGCAAGGACATCGAGGGCCTCCACGCCATCAACATCGGCTTCCTCACCAAGTACCGGAAGCGCCTGGATGACGGCTCCCAGCACCGCTGCATGACGCCGTGCACCGCCCGGGCCATCGTGAAGACCCTCAAGCGGGGCTTCGGGGACGGCTGGATGGCCGGGAAGACCGTCCTCGTCATCAACGACAGCCTGCGCATCGGCCGGCCCCTCACGGCCATGGTGGCCAACCTCAAGGGCACGCCCATCCTCTGCCACGCCGCCACCAATCCGGCGCACCTGGAGGGCTTCGTCCGCATGGCGGACGTCATCGTGAGCGCGGTTCCCGCCCCCGGCTACCAGATCCGCACGGACTGGATCAAGGATGGCGCCCTCTGCTTCGACCTCAGCGGCGACGGCAACTTCGACTACGAGGCCCTGGACCGCCGCGGCATCCTCTACACCGACACCACCAAGAACAGCGTGGGCAAGGTCACGAGGGCCATGGCCCTGCTGAACCTGACCTACGCGGCGGGCGTGGAGTAGGCCTCCGCCGAGCCTCCTATACTGGCCCGACGTTCCCGAGGTTCCCATGCGCCCCGCCGCCGGTCTCCTGGCCTGTCTCAGCCCCCTCCTCCCGGCCCTGGCCCAGCCTGCGCCGGCGGGCCCGGGCACCCTGGTGACACCTCCCGCCGCGACGACGGACCCGGTGCCCTACGACTTCCAGCGTCTGGTGGTCCGGAAACGGGCCGATTCGCCCCCGTACCCTCCCCTGGCCCGCTTCGCGAATCTGGAGGGCGAGGTTCTGCTGCGGCTGACCATCTCGCGCTCCGGGTGGGTGGAGCGGGCCGAGGCCCTGGAGGGCCCCAGGCTGCTTCGCGAGGCCGCGGCGGCCTATCTGCAAGCCTGGACCTTCCAGCCCGTCGTCATCGACGGGACACCCGCGCGGGTGCAATGTGACCTGCGGGTACCCTTCCACCTCGACGCTGCGCCAGGCGCACCCCACCCCTCGGCGCCGCCGTCCAAGGTGGTGGTGGAGGTGGCGCAGAACTCGACGGAAGGACCGGCCGTCCTCGAGGCCGATCGCCTGGAGGCCGAGCTCGAGCGCTTCTTGGACCGGAGCGGCCTGACCCGGGTGGCGCCCTTGGAAGCGGGACCGCAGGACGCCTTCCAACTCGGGCTGCAGATTCAGGTCGTCCGGGCGGAGGGCCTGGCCATCTGCCAGGTCCGAGCGCGTTGCTCGCTATGGGAGGACCGGGACCTGACCGGAAACGTGCCCGGAAAACCGCCCCGCATCGCCTTCTTCAATCGGGTGGCTGGGCAGAAGGGCGATGCTGGCCTCCAGGATCTGGTCGCCGGTGTGCTCAGGCAGGGCCTGGACGAGGTCCTGGCGCCTCCGGCCCCGATCCGGGAGGTCAAGGCGGCCGCGAAACCATCGACGCCTGCCCCCGCCGCCGCGCCCGCACAAAAGGCCGGGGGCGTAGTGGACTTCGACTTCAGCCAGATCCGCGTGAAGCGCCAGCCGCCCGCGCCGCCGTACCCGACCGCGGCGAAGCTGGCCCGCGTGCAGGGCACGGTGGTGCTGGACCTGATCATCGATCCGCAGGGCGAGCCCGTCCGGGCCGAGGCGCGGGAAGGGCCGGTGCCCCTGCTGTTCACTGCCATCGGCTACGCCCTGGCCTGGCGGTTCGAGCCGGCCAAGCTCAACGGGGTGCCGCAGTATGCGCGGTTCCGCCTGACGATGCCTTTCCGGCTCCGCTGAAGGCCGGGCCGGAATTCAAAATCGGGCGGTGAGGGCCAGCCCCAGGGCGCTCCGCCGGCGGGGCGTGATCCCGTCGGTGAAGGGACGTTCCAGGTGCTCGCCTTCGAGGCTGAGGGCCCAGGCCGGGTGGAAGGCCCAGCCCATGCGGAGCCGGGGGCCGAGGAAGGCGCCCTCGCCGGGCGGGACCTCCACGATGGCGCCGAATCCCACGAAGACCGCGTTGGCGGTGGCGTTGGCATCCATGACGAACCGCAGGCTGGTGTCGCCGTCGTCCCAGTGCCGGGCCCCGAGGCCGACGCCCAGGTGGAGGTGCGCGAAATCGCCCTGGTCCCGCACCTGGAGGTCGGTGATGGGAACAGTGAACTCCGCGGCGGTGGCCTTGGGTTGGCGGATCACCGACACCATGGCCGCCTGGGCCCCCAGGGGGAGGGCGGAAAGGATGAGGAGGGGGATCCAGCGGCGCATGCCCCGGTTACTGCCAGGCGCGCAAGTGGTTTATCGGGTCCGCCATTCCTCCGCCAACATCCCATACACCGCATGATCCACGTAGCGGCCCACGAGGCGCTCGGCCTGGCGCAGGGTGCCTTCGTGACGGAAGCCCAGGCGCTCGGGAATGGCGCGGCTGCGGCGGTTGCGGACACCGGCCCGGATCTCCACGCGGTTGAGCTTGAGGGCGTAGAAGCCGTGGCGGGCTAGGGCCGACACGGCCGCGGTCATCAGGCCGTGGCCCTCGGCCTCCCGGGCCAGCCAGTAGCCGATGCCTCCGCTGCGGTTGGCCGGATCGAGCCACACGAAACCCGCCACGCCCACCAGGTCGCCCTTCCACCAGAGGCCGAAGGGCAGGGCCATGCCCGCGCGCGCCTGGGCCCGCACCCTCAGGATGTAGGCGCGGGAATCCTGCACGCTGCGGTTGTCGTCGGGCCAGGGCAGCCAGTGGCGTAGGCGGTCGCGGTTGGCGTCCACGAGGGCGAACAGGGGGCGCGCGTCACGCAGGCGCAGGGGGCGCAGCTCCAGGGCCCGCCCGGCCTTGATCGCCTCCGGCATCGCGACCCTCACTTGCCGGCGGGATCGAGCTGCGCCGCGGCGCGGCCAGCCCTCCACAGGACCAGCAGCTCATCGAGCAGGGCGCCGAACTGCTCCAGGCGCATGGCGTTCGGGCCGTCGCTGAAGGCCTTCTCCGGGCAGTCGTGCACCTCGAAGAAGAAGCCGTCCACGGCCGTGGCCGCGGCCCGGGCCAGGGTGGGGATCATCTCCCGCGCGCCGCCGGTGGCCTTGCCCAGGGCGCCGGGCTTCTGCACGCTGTGGGTGGCGTCGAAGATCACGGGGCAGCCCGTCTTGCGCAGGTGGGGGAAGCTCTGGAAGTCCACCACCAGGTTGCCGTAGCCGAAGCTGGAGCCGCGCTCGGTCACCCACACGGGGCCGTGGCCGGGCACGGACTGGAGCTTCTCCACGCCGTGCTGGAGGTCCCAGGGCGCGAGGAACTGACCCTTCTTCAGGTTCACGGTGCGGCCCGTGGCCGCGGCGGCCAGGAGCAGATCGGTCTGGCGGCAGAGGAAGGCGGGGATCTGGAGCACGTCCACGGCCTGGGCCGCGGGGCCGCACTGGCCGCTCTCGTGGACGTCGGTGAGCACGGGCACGCCGTAGCGGCTGCGGATCTCCGCCAGGATGTCCAGGCCCTCCTCCATGCCCGGCCCCCGGTGGCTGTCGCGGCTGGTGCGGTTGGCCTTGTCGAAGCTGGACTTGTAGATGAAGGGGATGCCCCGGGCCTCCGCCAGGTCCCGCAGGCTCGACGCCATCAGGTGGGCATGCTCCCGGCTTTCGATGACGCAGGGCCCCGCGATCAGGAAGAAGCTCTGGCCGGTGAAGGGTCGGGCGAAGTCCATGTGCACCTCTGCCTGCATTTTACCTCGACCTGGGTCATTTACGGGTTGTCATCCGTATTGCCGAACCTTCTAGCACAGTGTTCAATGATTCTCATCAACCCCATTTCCGGAGTCCAGCATGGCGAAGACGTTGATGGAAGACGATCTGAACCGGCGCCTGGTGGCCCTGCTCCAGCAGGAAGGCCGCATGAGCCACGCGGAACTGGCCGAGCGGCTCGGTGTGAGCCGCCCCACCATCATCGATCGCGTGAAGCGCCTGGAAGCCGACGGCATCCTGGCGGGCTACGCGGCCCGCGTGGCGCCGGCGGCCGTGAACAAGCCCAATGTGGCTTTCGTGGCGGTGCGCTACAAGGACAACAACGAGGCCATCGAGCAGCGCTTCATCAAGGCGCTGGAGGATGAGCCGGACATCCTGGAGGCCCACACGGTGGCCGGCGAGGACGCCCTCATGCTGAAGGTCGTGGCGGACACGCCGGCGGGCATCGCCGAGCGCCTGCGCCGCATCCGCGCGCTGGGTCCCATGGTCACCACGCGCACCACCATCGTGCTGGAGACCCACTGGGAGAAGGCCGGCCCCAGCCCCTTCCCGGCGGGCGACGCCGCGGGGAAGAAGGCCAAGAAGTGATCGCGCGAACCCCCGAGCCGCCCTACCTCGCCGTCATCTTCAGCAGCCAGCGCACCCCGGGCGACCAGGGCTACGGGGCCATGGCCGACCGCATGGTGGAGCTGGCCCGGGCGCAGCCCGGCTTCCTCGGCGTGGAGAGCGCCCGGGATGCCGAGGGCTTCGGCATCACCGTGTCCTACTGGAAGGACGAGGCCTCCATCGCCGCGTGGAAGGCGCATGCCGAGCATGCCGTGGCCCAGCGCCTGGGCCGGGAGCGGTGGTACGGATCCTTCCACCTGCGGGTCTGCCGCGTGGAGCGCGAAGCGGGCATGGGCACGCCCTGATGCTCGCCTGGCTCGCCTACCTCACCGTGGCCGTGGTGTGGGGCTCCACCTACTTCGCCATCGCGCTGGGCCTGGAGTCCTTCACGCCCTACGGCCTAGTGGCGGCGCGCTTCTCCCTCGCGTCGGTGCTGGCCCTGGCGGTGGGGCGGCTGCGGCGGGAGCCCTGGCCCCCGGCCCGGGAAGTGGGCCACCTCATGATCGTGGGGGCCCTGCTGCTGGGAGGCTCCAACGCGCTGGTCTCCTGGGCCGAGCTGCACGTCTCCTCGGGCCTGGCGGCGGTGCTGGCGGCCCTGGTGCCCCTGTGGCTGGCGGTCTTCTCCATGGCGAAGCAGCCGCTGGGCCCCAAGGGCTGGATGGGGCTCCTGCTGGGGCTGGCCGGCGTCTGCGTGCTGGTGTGGCCTTCGGGCGGCACGCGCGTTCACATGGGCGGGCTGGCGGCCCTGGTGGCGGCGCCCATCATCTGGTCCTGGGGCACGCTGCACGGCAAGCACTTCGTCCACGGTGGCGGGCTGCTCACCAACGTGGGCATCCAGATGGCCACCGCCGCGGTCATCGGACTCACAGTCGCGCCCCTCACCGGCGGATTCCTGCGGGGACCGCTCACCCACAGGGCTGTGGGGGCCGCGATCTACCTGGCCCTGTTCGGCTCCATGCTGGCCTTCTCCGCCTACGTCTACCTGGCCAAGGCCTGGCCGCCGGCGAAGATGGGCACCTATGCCTACCTGAACCCGGTGGTGGCCGTGCTGCTGGGGGGCCTCATCCTCCACGAGCCCTTCGGCCCGCGCCAGGTCCTGGGCATGGCGGTCATCCTGGGAGCGGTGGCGCTGGTGCAGCTGCGGCCGGCGACTCCCGGGGCCGCGAAGGGCTGAGGGGGCGGGGAAAGCCGGGCATGGCCTCGAGGTCGTGGAAGAGCTTCCCTTCGATCTTGCGGAGGGAGGCGTGGAGCTGGCGCTCCCGCTTCGCCTGCTCGGCCGGGGCCAGGGCCCCCAGCTCCCGGCGGGCCCACAGCACGTAGTACGTCTCCTCCCAGAGCGGCTTCCCGGCGTCGGCGCGGAGGAGCTTCGCCTCCACCACCGCGGGGCTGGACCAGCGGCCCATGAGCACCGAGCCGCCGATCCAGAAGGCGCTCTCCTCGAGCAGCTCGTAGGCCCCGAGGCCCACGGCCAGCCGCGGGTCGTGGGCCAGCACGCCCACCCCCACGCCCCATCCCACGCCGCTGGCGATGCCCCAGGCGATGTACTTGGTCCGCACCTCGCCCAGGCTGGTGATGGTCAGGTCCAGCCGCAGGTCCGAGGCCGGATCCAGGCGCAGGCTCCGGGCCGCGGCCTCGGCGCGCAGGTCGGCCTCGAAGGCCGCGCGTTGGGCCTCGAGGGCGGCCCTGCGCGACTCGGGTGTGTCGGCCTCTCCGCCGGGCTCCTTCAGGCGGGCGAGCTTCCGGCTGTGGTCTTCGACGTGGACCGCCAGGGCCAGCGCCGGCCCGCCGGGTTCCGGCCGCAGGTCGGCCAGGGGCAAGCGGCACGCGAACCCCGCCAGCGCGAGGGCCGCGGGCAGGAGGGCGCGGAGCGTCATGCGGCGGGGCTCCCCTTCAGCAGCTCCCATGCGGCGGCGGCCAGGATCAGTACAGCGATCCCGGCCACCCAGGGCATCCAGGGTCGGGCGCGCTCATCGGCCCCGACCCGGCGGGGAAGGCCCTGGGGATCAGGCTCGCTGGCGCCGAGGGTCAGGGGGGCGACGGCGGTCAGGACCTGGAGGGAGGGCAGGGCGCCCAGGCTGCCGGGCGCGGGTTTGGCCTCCCCCCCCAGGTGGAGGACGTACGCCTGTCCCGCCTCCACGGGGAAGATCAGGGTCTGCCGCCGCACCAGGGCGCGCACCTGCTGGGGCGTGGCGCCGTCGGGCAGCGTCAGGGTGAGCGTCTTCGCCAGCGTCGGCGCGAGGGCGATGCGGCTGGAGCGCGTGCCCAGCGCCGGGAGGTTCCAGACGAGGTCGCGGCCGGTCCAGGTCTGCGCCATCGTCTGCGCCATCCCGGGCCGCTCCGTCTCGGCATGCTCTCCCACCCGGACGTCCGGCGCGAGGGGCGCGGCTGGCGGCGCCAGCACCAGGTCGAGCCCCACGATGCGCTCCGTGTCGGGCAGCGTCAGCCGCCAGGTTCGCGGCCGGCCCGGCTCCGGGGTGAGGGCGCCCTCGAGAGCCAGCTCCGCTTCCAGGGCTTCAGGCCGGGTCTCTGCCCGCACCGAGAGGCCGCGGATGCGCGGAGCTTCCCCTTGCGTGGCCAGCAGCGCCAAGCGGTAGCGCTGGCCGTCCCAGGGGAGGTGGAGGGTGTGCCGGTGGCCCGAGGGCGACAGGTCGTAGAGGTGCATGGCGGCAGGGGCATCGTAGGCGATGAAGGCCCCGCCGTCGCCCTCGTCCTCGCGTCGCCGCTCGGCCTTCACCTGGGCCACCCAGGGGGCGTGTCCGTCGAGGTCGAAGTCGAGTTCCAGCGTCTCCCGCTCGCCTACCCGCCAGCCCTCGGGAAGCTTCAGCGAGAACTCGGCCGTGGGCCGGCCTTCGGCGTCCCGCCCGGTCAGCAGGTGGTCCAGGGCCAGGGTGCGGGGTTCCCAGAGACCCTCGCGGGCCTCCAGGAAGGGGACGCTCCGCCCCTCCGCATCGCCGATCCAGGCGCTCTTCATCTGGCGTTGGGCGTCCGCGTCCAGGGGCAGGCGGGCCCATCCGCTGGCGGCGGACGCCGGGATGGGCCGCCGGCGCAGGGCTGCGGCGTCTTCGCGGGCGCAGGCGAGGCCGAGCAGGAGGAGGCCCAAGGGAGCGATCAATCGGATAGAGGTCATGCGTTTCCCTCGGGATGGTGCCGGTGGGCGAGGATGGCGGCCGCCATGCCGATGGCCCCCACACCCAGGAAGGCCAGGGCGCGCAGGGGGGTGTCGGCGCGGTCGAGATCCGACACGATGAGCTTGAAGCTGGCGATCCCCATCCAGGCGTAGCCGGCGGCGAGCAGGGCGCGGCGGGCCGCGTCGCACTGGCCCAGGCCGCGCATCCACTGCCAGGCGCCGGACAGGGCCCACACCAGCGTCATGGCGATGGAGGCGGCGCGGGAGGGGCCCCAGGCGGTCGGGGCGGGAGTCTGGAGCCACTGCACCAGCCGGGCCGCTTCGAAGGCCAGGGTCACGTTGGCCGTCACCTCCAGGGCGAGGAACGAGACCACGCCCAGGGGGCCGCCGCGCCGCGTGAGCAGGAACCAGGCGGCGGAGGCCAGGGCGCCTTCGACGAAGGCGGCATGGAGGAAGGGCACCGATCCGCTGCCATGGAAGAACAGGCTGTCCAGCCCGTGGAACGCCCAGCGCAAGGTGGTGAGCAGCGCCATGCCCGCCGCCAGCCAGCGCAGGGCGGTGGCCTCCTGGGCGAACTCGCCCTCCTCGGCTTTCCGGGAGGCCCAGGCCAGACCCAGGGCGAAGACGCCCCAGAGGGGGCCCACCCAGCGCCAGGCCAGGGCCACGGGCACCGCCAGGGCGAGATGCCCCGCGGCCAGGGCCAGCAGGCCCCAGTCCGCCTGACGGCCGCCCAGGCGGCGGCGCAGCGGCTTCACGAGGGCGAGGTTCAAGGTGGCGAGGACGAGCACAGGCGCTGCGAAGGCTTCGGGCGCGAGGTCCAGGCGCTTCCACACCAGGCCGCCGTACGTGGTGGCCAGGATCGAGGCGACCAGCCAGAGCACGGTCGGCGTGCCCGGTTTCTCCTCCCGTCCCGGCAACCAGGCCCAGCCTCCGGCCAGGGCCAGATGGAGGGCCAGCAGGCCCGCCAAGGCCGGGGCATCGGCTCTCAGCACCTCGGTGCAGGCGGGGAGCAGCAGGAGCCAGGTGCCGATGAGCGCCGTCCAGCGGGCGCCGTGCCAGGCCTCTCCAGTCTTGGCGAGGTAGGGCACCGACAGCGCCGCGGCCATGAGCACGGCCAGGTAGATCGCGAGGGCCACCTCGTGGTGCCCGCCCTGGCTGAAGACCAGCGGCGCGGCGAGGCCGGAGACCAGGGCCACGGTCAGGGCGCCGCCGCTGCGGCCCCGGGCCGCCAGGCCGCCGGCCACCAGCGTGACCAGGGCCGCGGCCACCAGGCCCAGGGTGGCGGGGTAGAAGTGGTAGGCCATGGCCCCGGCCCGGAAGGTGAACTGCAAGGTACCCAGGCCCGCCAGGAGCAGAGCCACACCCAGGCGGCGCCCCTCGCCGAGGATGAGTCTCCCCGCGGTGCCAGCGATGGCGGCGCCGACCAGCAGCCCCAGGGCGAAGCGCAGCTCGGCCCCGAGCCACCCCTGCTGGATGGCCCAGTGGAAGAAGAACGTGGCCCCCACGAGGAAGAGGGCAGCCGCCGCACCGGCGATCCAGACCACCGGGGAAATCGGCTTCCGGGGCGCGGCGGGCGCCTTGCGGGGCCTGGGCGCGGCGGGTGGGGGCGTGGGCGCCTGCTGGCGCTGGAGGAGCCAGGCCACCTGGGCCTCCAGGCGGGCCACCCGCTCAGTGAGATCCGGTGAGGCGGACTGATCCTGCGGAAGCTCGGCCATGAGGTCTCCATACGGAAGCGTATGGAATCATGGAATGGCGGTTCCGACCCTGTCAAGCGGCCCGATCTTGCCGACAGGTCAGCCGATGACGCGGTCCCGGCCCTCGGCCTTGGCCCGGTAGAGGGCCTTGTCGGCCCGCGCCAGCAGGCGCTCCAGGCTGTCCGCGGGACCCTCCCAGGTGGCCAGGCCGACGCTCAACGTCACGCGGTCGTTCTTGGGAAGGCCCGGCAGGGGCTCGAGGACCACCTGCTCGCGGAGCCGCTCCGCCAGGGCGCGGATGCCCTCCAGCTCGGTCTGGGGCCCGTAGGCCAGGAACTCCTCGCCGCCGATGCGGCCCAGCTGGTCCACCTTGCGCAGGGCGAAGGACATGCGCTGGGCCATGACGCTGAGCACCTGGTCGCCGGTGGCATGGCCGAAGCGGTCGTTCACGGCCTTGAAGTGGTCCAGGTCGATGAGCATCACGGACAGGCTCTGTCCGAAGCGGCCGCACTGATCCACCTCGATCTTGAGCATGTCGAGGATGTGGCGCCGGTTGAACAGGCCCGTCAGCGGGTCGCGGATGGCCTGGTGGTAGAGGCGGAGGCGGGAGTCCTCCAGGGTGAGGAGGCGGCCCAGCTCCTCGTTGGCGATCTCGAACAGACGCTCGTACTCCTCGACGGAGCGGCGCTCGGCGAAGAAGCCCAGGGCGCCCACGGCCGGGTAGCCGGGCATGAGGGCAGGCATCACGCGCATCACCGGGTCCCGGAGGGTGCGGCGGCGCTCGTCCCCGTCATCCACGGGGTGCCAGCGGCACTCGGTCGGGACCCCGGCGGGCGAGAGCTGGAGGAGGGCGGCCTCAAGGGCTTGGCGGTCCTCCTCGCTGGCCGAGGTGCCGTGGGCCCCGTGGCAGACGGTGCCTTCTTCGCCCATGTAGGAGACGAGGATGGCCCCGGGCAGCACGAGCTCCTGGAGGATCTCGATGAACCCGCGGATGAGCCGCAGCGTGTCGTGCTCCACGGTGTAGAGGCGGGAGATGGAGTCGCGCAGCGCTGTCTCCACCACGCGCTGCTCCAGGGCCATGGCCAGGCGGCGCTGGATGGCGTCCACGCCGAAGTTCTCCTGGGCGAGCCGGGGGGTGCCGGGAAGGGGCCGCAGCCGGTCGGTCTGCTCCACCAGGGAGGTGGCCGCCTCCACCACATGGTCGAGGTCCCGCCCCTTCACGAGGAAGCGGTCCGCGCCGCAGGTCTTGGCCCAGAAGCGCGCCAGGCCCACGCCCTGGGCCGTCAGCAGGAGCACGGGCAGGTTGCGCGTGGCCCGGTCGTCCTTCAGCAGGCGGCAGAGCTGGTAGCCGTCCAGGAGGGGCATGACGCAATCGCTCACCACTACGTCCGGGCATTCCGTGGCGAGGACGATGAGGGCCTCGGCGCCGTTCTTGGCTTCCAGGGTGGTGTGTCCGTGCCGCTGGAAGAGGTGGTGCAGGAGGCTCAGCTGGATGGGATTGTCGTCCACCAGGAGTACCTGGAGGGTCTTGGTGGCCTTGGCAGCGGCAATCGTCATGGGTCCAGCGTCAGGTGGGGGAGGAAAGCCGGATGAGGGCGGAGGTAGGAACCTTCCCAGGGGCCAAGCATGGGATGCTGGACGGGGAGGCTGCCCCATGATGGCCACCGTCGGGTGGAAAGAACAGAGAAAGGTGAGTCCGTGGATGCACCCCTGATTCTGGCCCTGGGCCGGACCTGGCTCCGGGAACGGAGCGAGCTCCCCGTCGAGGCCGTCTGGGCCTCGAACCGGGCCCTGGGCCTGCGCTGGGCGGGCCGGAAGGCCGCCGAGGGCTGGGTGCTGCTGCTCCAGCCCAGGCCCGAACTCTGGCTGCTGGACACGGGCCATCCGGCTTGGGCGCGCCTTCAGGCCGAGGCCCCGAAGGACAGCGGGAAGCTATGGGGCCCCTGGCTCCAGGGGGCGAGGCTGAAGGCCGTGGAGGGGGATCCCCGGGAACGCTGGCTGGGCCTCGTCTTCCAACGGCGAGCCATCACGGGCCGCCTGGAGACCGTGCGTCTGGCCTTCCAGGCCATTCCCGGCCGGGCCGGCATCCGGGCGGACGGCCTGGACACCCAGATCCCCCGCCTGGGGCTTGGCTCGCCCTTCCCCGCTGCGGCGCCGGCGCCCTCCGAGGATCCGCCCCCGCTCCGTCGCTGGCGGGAGCGCTGGGGCGCGGACCTGGAACGGGCCCTGGCGGGGGAGATCCCCGAGGTCCTGGAGGGCGATGGGGGTCTGCTGGAGCGGCATCACGCCTGGTCCGAGGGACGTGCCGAGGCGCTGATCCTGGCTCCCGCGAAGGCCGCGGCGGAGCGGAAGCGCCAGGCGGAGGTCGCGCGCATGGACCGCCTGGCCCAGGCCCTGGCCCGGGACCGGGCGAAGCACGAGGCCGTGCTGCCACTCAAGCTTCAGGCCACGCGCCTGGCGGCGGAGCTCTATCGCCTCAAAGGGGCTACGGGCGAGGCCGTGCTGCTGGATGGAACGCGCGTGCCTCTCCCGGAAGGACGCCTTGCCGAGGACGCCGCCCAGGCCTGGTTCGCCGCGGCCAAGAAGGCGGAGCGGGGCCTGGCGCGGGTGCGGGAACTGGAGGCGGAGCTGGCTCGCGAGCGGGCCGCGTGGGCGAAGCGGATGGAAGCCGAGGCCTCGGGCCTTGCGCCGGAGCCGCCCCTCGCGCGACAACTGGGTGCGAAGGGGAACGCGAAAGATTCGGTGAAAGGCAAGGGGACGAAGCGGATGGGCGGAGCGGAGGCGAAACGCAAGGATGGCAAGGGCATGGCCTTCCGCAGCGTCATGGTGGATGGCTTCGAGGTGCTCATCGGCAAGGGCGACGCGGAGAACGATCAGCTCACCTTCAAGGTGGCCGACAACACGGACTTCTGGCTGCACGTGGCCAGCGTGCCCGGCAGCCACGTGGTCATCCGCAATCCCGACAAGCTGAGCGAGCTGCCGCGCCACGTGCTGGAACGCGCCGCCGAGCTGGCCGCCTACCACAGCAAGGCCCGGGACGGCGGCAAGGTGGAGGTCCACCTCGCCCGCATCGCCGACATCAGCAAGCCCCGTGGTTTCGCGCCGGGCAAGGTGATCCTTAAAAAATGGGTGGGGATCCGGGTCTATCCCAAACCCTGAGGGCCCTGGTGGTGAGGGCTACTCCGCCTTCACCGCGAAGGGCTTGAAGCCGGCCTTCTTGAGCTTCTCGGCGGTCCTGTCGATGGCGGCGCGGTCCGCCGATTTGGCGAGGCGCACCTTCAGCTGGCCCTTGTCCTTGAGGGTGGTGGTGGCGAAGCCGGCGGCCTTGGCCTTCTCGGCCACACGCTTGGCCTCGGCCGCATCGGAGGTGGACACGAGCTGGAGGGTCCAGGCGCCCTCCCGGGCCGGCGCCGCCTCGGTCCTGGGTTCGGTCCTGGGCTCCGGCCTGGGGGCGGTGGCGTCCACCCGCGGGGCCGTCACGAACTTGTCCGGGCCTTCGCCCTCGAAGATCTTGAGCTGGTCCACCAGCGGCTCGGGAAGGTCCTTGAGCTCCTCCTCCACGCCTTTCTGGGCGGGGCGGCGCAGGGCGGCGCCCTGCTTGCCGACCTGCACGCCCAGGACGAAGGCCAGGGTGACCAGGCCCACGCCCACGCCCGCCACCCACAGGATGGACTGGCTGCCGATGCTGATCTGGTCGCGCTGGATCATCGTCGTTCCAGCCTAACGCCTTCGAACAGCGCCGCGAACTGGGCGCCCGAACTGGCGGGGGCGGTGACGAGGGCGCGATCCGCGGGCTCCAGGAGGGCCGTTGCCAGCAGCTGGCCGCCGGAGCCGCCGAACTCGCCCCAGAGGGCCTTGGGGAAGCGGGCCACGGGCCAGTGCGGATGGGCGGCGGCCAGGCGGGCCTCCAGGGCGTCGAGCCGGCCCAGCCCGTTGCTGCCGCCGATCCAGCGCGTCGGGACGGCCCCGCCGAGGGCCTGGGTCGATGCCTCGGCCAAGGCGCGGGCGCGGGCCTCGATTCCATCTCCGGGTGTGGACCGCGAGGCCAGGGCCCGCAGGAGGGCCCTGGGGCGGGCACCCCGGGCTTCGGCCCGGTCGCGCCGCTCCAGCAGGAAGGCCTGGGCCCCTTCGCCCGGCAGGAAGCCCCGGCCGGAGCCGACCTCGGGATGGCCGTGGCGGGCCAGCAGGCGGGCGCCGCGGCAGATGTCGAGGAGCAGGGGGAAGAGGCCATCCGCCCCCAGGACCAGCGCGGCATCCGCCAGGCCGCCGCGCAGCCAGCGGGCCGCCTGCTCCAGGGCCGCGAGGGCGGCACTCTCCCGGTCGACGAAGGTGGCGCTGGGGCCCTTCAGGCCGAAGGCCAGGGCCAGGTGGCCGCTGGCGGCGTTGGCCACCGTGTTGGGGAAGAGCAGGGGCGAGGCCCCGTCGGGTCCCCGCTGGAGGTAGGGCCGCATGAAGGCCTCGCTGGCCTCGCTGCCGCCGGTCATGGTGCCCACGGCCACGGCGATGCGGTCGCCCATCGGTTTCGGATCCAGGCCCGCGTCCCGGAAGGCCTGGTGCGCCGCGACCCAGGCGAAGCGTGAGACGCGATCCAGGCGTCGCAGCTGCATGGGCGGGATGATGCCAGCCGGGTTGAACGCGGCGCAGATCGCGCCCCGGCCCTGGCCCAGCGTTTCTGGCAGGTCCGCGAAGCAGGGCTGCCCCGAGGCGAGACCGGCCCCCGCGGCCTCGACGCCGTCTCCGCAGGGAAGCACCAGGCCCAGGCCTGTGATGACGAGGTCGCCGCTCATGCCCCGCTCCAGCGGCGCAGGGCCAGGCTGACGTTGTTGCCTCCGAAGGCGAAGGCATTCACCAGCGCCGCGCGGATCCGCCGCGGCTTCGCCGCCAGGGGCGTGCAGTCCAGGTCGCAGGCGGGATCTCGATCCTCCAGCCGCAGGGTGGGGCTCACCACCTGGTCCCGCAGGGCCAGGATGGCGGCGGCGGCCCCGAAGGCTCCGGCGGCGCCCAGGGTGTGGCCGAACTGGCTCTTGGTGCTGGTGACGGAGACGGCGTCGGCGGCCGCGCCCAGGGCCCGGCGGATGGCCAGGCACTCGGCGCCGTCGTTGGCGGGGGTGGCCGTGCCGTGGGCGGAGACCAGGTCCACTTCGGCGGGATCCAGCCGGCCCGTGCGGAGGGCCATGGCCATGGCCCGGGCCGCGCCTTCGCCCTCGGGATGGGGCGCGGTGGCGTGGTGGGCGTCCATGCTGGCGCCGTAGCCCAGCACCTCGGCGTAGATGGTGGCTCCCCGGGCCAGGGCCCGGTCCAGGGGCTCCAGCATGATCTGCACGGCGCCCTCGCCCAGGTTGAGGCCCGCCCGGTCCCGGCTGAAGGGGCGGCATTTCCGGGCATCCACGGCCTTGAGGCTCGAGAACCCGGCGTAGGTGGTGCGGCAGAGACCTTCGGCACCCCCGGCCACGGCCAGGTCCAGCTCCCCGGCGGCCAGGCGCTCCCAGGCCTGGCCCAGGGCCAGCAGGCTGGAGGAGCACGCGTTCATGACGGTGGCCCGGGGGCCTTCGGCGCCGAGCCCCCGGGCGAGGGCGTCCGTGACCGTGCAGGGGCTCTGGTAGGCGGACTCCGCGGCCCGGCCGCGGCGCCCGGCCAGGCGGTCCTTCAGGTAGGCCTCGGCCACGGGCAGGCCACTGGTGCCCGCGCCCTGGAAGACGCCGATGCGGGCCGGATCGCCATCGGGCTGGAAGCCGCCGAGCGCCTCCACCAGGGCCCGCAGGGCCGCGACCTCGCACAGGGTCTGGTGCCGAAGGGGCTCCAGGGCCACCTGGCCCGCGACCTGGGCCGGTTCCGCCGGCAGGTCCAGGCGGGAGAGGGGCCCCAGGCCATCCCGTCCGGCGAGCATGGCGGACCAGGTGCCTTCGCGGTCCAGGGCCAGCGAACTCACGATGCCCAGGCCCGTGACGACCACGCGGTTCATAGGCGCTTCACCAGCAGGGTCGCCGTGCAGAGGTCGCGCCCTTCGCAGGTGACGGTGCCCTGCAGGCGCATCAGCCCGGCGAAGGCGCCCTCCGCGGCCACCTCCAGGCGCAGCCGGTCCCCGGGAAAGGCCGGGGCGTGGAACCGGGCGTCCCGCACGCTCGCCAGGAAGATGGAAGCCCCGTGGAGGGTCCCGGCCTCCAGGAAGCCGCCGGCCTGGGCCAGCATCTCGAGCAGCAGGGGGCCGGGGACCTGGGCGCGACCGGCGGGATGGCCCTGGAGGTAGGGTTCGCCGGCCGTGACGAGCTTTTCGGCCACCACCCGCAGGCCCGGCTCCCGCTCCAGCAGCCGGTCCACGAGGAGCATGGGCGCGCGGTGCGGGAGGTGGGCCAGGATGTCCATGGGCGGGACGTCAGGCTTTGGCGTGCTCGGCGATGAAGTCCGTGAGGGCCTGGACGGACTTGAACGCCCGCATGCCCGCGGCTTCGTCCTCGATCTTCACGCCGAACACCTGCTCGATGCCCAGCACAAGCTCCAGGGCGTCGATGGAGTCGAGCCCCAGGCCTTCTCCGAAGAGCGGGGCCTGGTCCTCGATCTGGTCCGGGGTCAGGCCCTCAAGCTTCAGGCGCTCGATGATCATCTCTTTGACGCGCAGCTTGAGGTCGCTCATGACAATCCCGGCAGATCAGTGGAAGTGGTGATTCTATCCTCAACCCGGGGGCCCGGTGGGGTTGTGATATTGGCACGGTTTCGGGATCCGCAAAGGGCGCTAAGCTGGATCCTCGCGGAACCCTCCGCCCGAGAGCGCCATGGCCCAACCCGTATCGCCCTTCCTGCCGGTCCTGATCCTGCTGCTGGTCGCCGCCGTGACGGCCGTCGCGATCCTGTTCCTCTCGGGCAAGGCGCTGGCGCTGCTCAAGCCCCGCAACCCGCAGGAGGCCAAGCTGCGCCCCTACGAGTGCGGCGTGCCCATCCAGCAGCCCGGGGCGCGGCACAAGTATTCCGTGCGGTTCTACCTCACGGCCATGCTGTTCATCCTGTTCGACGTGGAAGCCGCCTTCCTCCTGCCCTGGGCCGTGACCTTCAAGCATGCCCTGTGGACCTTCGCGGCCATGCTGAGCTTCATGGCCACCCTGCTCGTGGGCTTCATCTACGCCTGGGGCAAGGGCGCCTTCGAGTGGGAGCACTGACCATGGCCGAGATGAACATCAACGACGCGGTGGTGACCACCCGCCTGGACGCGGTGGTCAACTGGGGCCGCAAGAACAGCCTCTGGCCCATGCCCTTCGGCACCGCCTGCTGCGCCATCGAGTTCATGAGCATGCAGGCGTCCAAGTACGACATGAGCCGCTTCGGCGCCGAGGCCATGCGCTTCAGCCCCCGCCAGAGCGACATGATGATGATCCTGGGGACCGTCACCAACAAGATGGCGCCCGTGCTGCGCACCATCTACGCCCAGATGGCCGAGCCCAAGTGGGTGATCTCCTTCGGCGTCTGCGCCAGCTCCGGCGGCATGTACCGCACCTACGCCACCCTCCAGGGCGTGGACCGGGTGATTCCCGTGGACGTCTACGTCCCCGGCTGCCCGCCCCGGCCCGAGAGCATGCTCTACGGCGTGATGAAGCTGCAGGAGAAGATCGAGAAGGAATCCCTCTCCATGCGCAAGGACCACATCGCGCGGTTCTACGAGAGCCTGGCCCGGCAGGACGCGCTCCAGGCGGAGAAGGGCCTCACGGGCCAGCAGACCATCCGCGAGATGCTGCTGGACGCGGCCGAGCACGGCGCGGGCACGATCTTTTAGGCGGACGGACCATGATCATCGAGCACATCGACGCACAGCTGCCGGGCGCCATCTCCGACCGCCACGACTTCCGGGGCGACCAGACCATCGTGGTGGCGAAGGGGAACCTCCTCGCCCTGGTGGACCTGCTCCACCGCGAGGGCTTCCAGCTCCTCGTGGATATCACGGCGGTGGACTGGCCGGAGCGTGAGCAGAGGTTCGACGTGGTCTACCACTGGCTCAACCTCGCCAGCCAGGAGCGCCTGCGGGTGAAGGTGCCCGTGGCCGACGGCGAGACCATGCCCACCCTGACTGGCCGCTTCAAGACCGCCGACTGGTTCGAGCGCGAAGTCTTCGACCTCTTCGGCATCCGCTTCGAGGGCCATCCCAATCTGAAGCGCCTGCTCACCTGGGACGACTTCCAGGGGCACGCGCTCCGGAAAGACTTCCCCCTGGATGGCGGCGACCCCTTCTGCATGGAAGGCTGCACCGCTCCCTACAACAACGGCGAACGGACCAGGGGCTGAGGACGCTATGACCATGGATTCCATCGCCCTCTCCCGCCAGATGCTCGACGGCGATCACATGATCGTCAACTTCGGGCCCTCGCACCCCACCACGCACGGCACCCTGCGCATCGTCCTCGAGCTCGAAGGCGAGACCATCATCCGGGCCACCCCGGAGATGGGCTACCTCCACCGCGGCGTGGAGAAGCTGGGCGAGAGCCTCAGCTACCAGCAGTTCATCCCGCTCACCGACCGCCTGAACTACTGCAGCTCCATCATGAACAACGTGGGCTACGCCTGCGCCGTGGAGAAGTTGCTGGGCATCGAGATCCCCAAGCGGGCCCAGCAGATTCGGGTGCTGGTCTCCGAGCTGGCGCGCATCGCCGACCACATCGTCTGCGTGGGCGTGAACGCCGTGGACATCGGCGCCTTTACCGCCTTCCTCTACCTCTTCAAGCAGCGCGAGACCGTCTACGACCTCTTCGAGATGGCGGCGGGCCAGAGACTGCACACCAGCTTCACCCGCATCGGCGGCCTCTTCCGCGACATCCCCTCGGAGTTCGTGCCCCTCACGGAGCGCTTCCTCGTGGAGTGCGAGGCGGCCGTGGACGAGTGCGAGCGCCTGCTGACCCACAACCCCATCTGGTACGACCGCACCAAGGGCATCGGCGCCATCAGCCCCGAGGACGCCGTGAACAGCGGCTACACGGGCCCATGCCTCCGCGCCGCCGGCGTGCCCCAGGACCTCCGCAAGGCTCAGCCCTATCTGGGCTACGAGACCTACGACTTCGACATCCCCGTGGGCACCACCGGTGACGTGTTCGACCGCTACCTGGTGCGCATCGAGGAGATGCGCCAGAGCCTGCGCATCATCCGCCAGGTGCTGGACCGCCTCGAGCCGGGCCCGATCATCGTGGACGACTACAAGGTGGCCCTGCCGCCCAAGGAGAAGGTCTACACGCGGATGGAGAGCCTCATCCACCACTTCAAGCTCATCATGCACGGCATCGACATGCCCGTCGGCGAGGTCTACAGCGCCACCGAGGCCGCCAACGGCGAGTTGGGCTTCTACATCGTGAGCGACGGCGGCAAGAACCCCTACCGCATCCGCGTCCGTCCCCCCTGCCTGCCCATCTTCAGCAGCTTCGAGGAGCAGGTGAAGGGCTGCCTGATCGCCGACGCCGTCGCCGTCCTGGGAGCCATGAATATCATCGCCGGCGAACTGGACCGCTGAACAACCACAGCCTGTAACGGCACGGATGTCACGAGGACGAGCGCAGCGAGCCTCACGGTGCCGAAGGCGACGCGGCGCGCCGAGTGATCGTCGTCGCGGGCGAGCTCGACCGTTGAGCCGCGCCCGCCGATTTACTTGCCCAGGGTCTCCAGCTGGGTCCGGTAGTCGTCCCGCAGACGCTCGAGCATGGCCAGGAGCTGGGTGCGCTCCTCCACGGAGAGGCAGCGGTCCACCTGCTGGCTGAGGGCCTGGTGGCGGTCATGCATGCGGGCCTCCAGGGCCAAGCCCTTGGCCGTGATCTGGACCCGGCTGCCCCGCCGGTCGGCCGGGTTCTCGCAGCGCTTCACCAGGCCCCGGGCCTCCAGCCGGTTCACGAGGCGGGGCACGTCCGCGAAGCGGTAGATCATGCGGCAGCGGATGTCCTTCACTAGGTAGCCGTCCTTGCCGCCGCCCTTGAGGATGCGCAGCACGTTGAACTGCTGGTCGGAGAGGTCCTCCGGCTCGTAGAGCGCCTGGTCAAAGAGCCGCGCGACATACTCCCGGGTCAGGAGGATCGCCAGGGCCACCTCATGGCCCGGCTCGAGGGGCTTGGTGATCTGGAGTTCTTCCTGGATGTGCATGGTCCTGCTCCGGCTGATCCAAGATGACATGGTTTCCCCAAAAAAGGTGTTGCAACTTCATTGGAAGCGCCTAGACTGAATTGCATGGTGAAACACCTAATCTCCGGAGGCTCCATGCGACACCCCTTCCGCACCCTGCTCGCCACCCTCGCCTTGGCGACCGTGCCCGCCCTGGCCGGCCAGGACACCTACAAGATCGACCCCGTCCACAGCGAGGTGAGCTTCAAGGTCAGCCACCTGCTCGCCAAGGTCAGCGGCCGCTTCACGAAGTTCGAAGGCAC